>NZ_CP035490.1:1567500-2859166 GCF_004135205.1 Hahella sp. KA22
GTGCCGGAAGGTTAATTGATGGGGTTAGCGTAAGCGAAGCTCTTGATCGAAGCCCCGGTAAACGGCGGCCGTAACTATAACGGTCCTAAGGTAGCGAAATTCCTTGTCGGGTAAGTTCCGACCTGCACGAATGGCGTAACGATGGGGGCGCTGTCTCCACCCGAGACTCAGTGAAATTGAAATCGCTGTGAAGATGCAGTGTATCCGCGGCTAGACGGAAAGACACCGTGAACCTTTACTATAGCTTCACAGTGGACTTTGAACCTGCTTGTGTAGGATAGGTGGGAGGCTTTGAAGCGAGGACGCCAGTTCTCGTGGAGCCATCCTTGAAATACCACCCTGGCATGTTTGAGGTTCTAACTCTGACTGGTAATCCCGGTCGAGGACACTGTGTGGTGGGTAGTTTGACTGGGGCGGTCTCCTCCAAAAGAGTAACGGAGGAGCACGAAGGTGCGCTAAGTACGGTCGGACATCGTACGGTTAGTGTAAAGGCAAAAGCGCGCTTAACTGCGAGACAAACACGTCGAGCAGGTACGAAAGTAGGTCTTAGTGATCCGGTGGTTCTGTATGGAAGGGCCATCGCTCAACGGATAAAAGGTACTCCGGGGATAACAGGCTGATACCGCCCAAGAGTTCACATCGACGGCGGTGTTTGGCACCTCGATGTCGGCTCATCACATCCTGGGGCTGAAGCCGGTCCCAAGGGTATGGCTGTTCGCCATTTAAAGTGGTACGCGAGCTGGGTTTAGAACGTCGTGAGACAGTTCGGTCCCTATCTGCCGTGGACGTTGGAGATTTGAGGAGAGTTGCTCCTAGTACGAGAGGACCGGAGTGAACGAACCGCTGGTGTTCGGGTTGTGATGCCAATCGCATTGCCCGGTAGCTATGTTCGGACGGGATAACCGCTGAAAGCATCTAAGCGGGAAGCCCCCTTCAAGATAAGATCTCCCTGAGGACTTGATCCTCCTAAAGGGCCCTTGTAGACCACGAGGTTGATAGGCTGGGTGTGTAAGCGCTGCGAGGCGTTGAGCTAACCAGTACTAATTGCCCGAGAGGCTTGACCATATAACACCGAAGTAATTTACCGGTATTGATTGAGTATAACTGCTTATCCAAGTTAAAGGTCTTCTGACCAAGCGCCAACTAGACAAGCTAGACTAAGACAAAGCTTAACGGTTTTGCCTGATGATCATAGCGGACTGGAACCACCTGATCCCATTCCGAACTCAGAAGTGAAACAGTCCAGCGCCGATGGTAGTGTGGATTACCCATGCAAGAGTAGGTCGTCGTCAGGCTCTTAATACGAAGAACCCGTCCTCGTGACGGGTTTTTTTATGCCTGAAATTTATCGCAGGGCAGGACATGCAAACGGCATCCCGCGCGGCCCTGCGCCACGACTCTTCCCTCCCGCAACCCCCCCCCAGCTCAGTGAAAGTCCCGCGAGGGCGACTCCAGGCCTTCCAGATGTGACGTCAGGTCTATCAACCGGTGGGCGATGACGTGCGCGATCCTCCCTTCGTCATCCTTGTCGATCTCCCCGTACACCATCAGCAGCCGCGCCTTGACGAGAGCGTCCATCTGCGCCATCGCAGTTCTTTTCCAGACAATGATATTGATTGAGCCCGTCTCATCTTCCAGGGTGAGAAAAGTGACCCCGGTCGAGGTTTTTGGGCGCTGTCTGTTGATGACGACGCCTGCGACATAGGTCTTGAGGCCAACTTGTTGAGTTATAACTGAATCTGGTGTTCGGGAGGTTTGAAAAGAAGCGGCGTATCTGGTTGATTTGTTGTCGCCAAACAAGTCAATCAACACATAAGACACACCGCTATGAACAAGAATACCGTTGTCGAGTTTTCCCGTCGAGATGAAACGAGCGATCCGTTGTCAGAGCTGTTGCGCCAAGGTGCGCGCGAGCTAATTCAGCAAGCCGTTGAAGCGGAGCTGGCTGCTTTTCTGGAGACATACAAAGGGCGCCAGCTGGAAGGCGGTAGAGCCGCCGTAGTGCGTAACGGTCACCTGCCGGAGCGCGAGATCCAGACCGGTATTGGTCCGGTTACAGTAAGAGTGCTGAAGGTTCGCAGCAAGGATGGCGTCCCAGTCACTTTTCGGTCAGCCCTGGTTCCGCCGTATGTGCGCAAGACGCGGAGCCTGGAAGCGTCCTTGCCCTGGCTGTACCTGAAGCGAAGGGGCTCTCCGCTGGCGCGGTATCACAGTTGAAGCGTCAATGGGCCGGCGAGTATGAAGCCTGGCTTAAGCGACCGCTTGATAAGGATCGCTGGGTCTACGTCTGGGCGGATGGCGTCTACAGCGGGCTACGTTCGCAACAGAGCAAGCTCTGTGCGCTGGTGATCATAGGCGTCAATGAGCGAGGACAAAAGCACTTTCTGGCCATAGAAGATGGTGAGCGTGAGTCGACGCTGAGCTGGAAGGCGGTGCTGGAGAACCTCAAGGGGCGAGGCATGAATGCCCCCGAGTTGGCGGTTGGCGATGGCGCCATGGGGTTCTGGGCGGCGTTGGAGGATGTGTACCCATCGACACGGCAGCAGCGCTGCTGGGTGCATAAAATGGCGAATATCTTGAACCGGCTGCCGAAAGCCAGTCAGCCCAAAGCGAAGCAGGCGCTCCATAATATCTGGCAGGCAGAAACCCGTGAGAGCGCGGAGAAAGCGTTCGACACCTTCATCAGGACGTATGAAGCCAGATACCCGAAGGTGGCTGAGTGCCTGCTGAAGGATCATGAGGAGCTGATGACCTTCTTCAGTTATCCGGCTCATCACTGGCAGAGCATTCGGACGACGAATCCGATTGAGTCTACGTTCGGCACGATACGTCACAGGACCCGGCGCTCAAAGGGTTGCCTGTCGAAAACAGGCATGCTGCATATGATATTCAAGCTGGGCATGTGCGCAGAAAAGAAATGGAGAAAACTGCGGGGCTTTGACTATCTCGCCAAGGTTGTTACCGGAGTGAAATTCAAGGATGGAGAAGAGGTGAAACAGATGGATCAGAGCGCAGCTTGATCAAATGCCTGAACACCAGATTTGACGATAACTCCTAGAAGTGAAAGGGCGTTGTTCAACGCCCTTTCAAAGCAGGAAAGATTAGCTCTTTCTGCGGCGAGCCAGCAAGCCTGCCAGACCAAGTCCCATCAGCGCTAAGCTGGCGGGTTCTGGAACTGCAGAGGCGACTACAATATGGTCTTTCTCTGTGGCGACTCGGCCGCCGTCAACGGTGGCATAGATATCAAAGTCGTGAGTTCCTGGGGTTGTGCCAGTAAAAGTGACTTCAAACTCGTAAGTTGCGGCCGTATCGCGAGAGAATGAGCCTGTGTATACGCCTGGAGAAACGGAAACCATGCCTGCAGGGGCCTCAGAAATATCAAGCGCCACTTCGGAGTAAGTGGAGATGGCGTCGGAAATTGCAGCATTAATTGTGTCTACGAGTGAGGATGTGTCAATACCTGCGTGATAGGTACCGCCAGTTGCAGCTGTAATGCGGCTGGCCTGTCCAGTGCCGTCTAAGCAGTGCCCTACTATACAGCTGGAAGCTACATCGATTGCTTCAACTTGGATGCTGGCGGCTTGTAGGGCAGCTGTAGCGCTAGCCTCGGTTGAGCCCAGTGATGGATCGTGGCCTGTTGCGTCGCCGAACCATAGAAGGATGCGCTCGGCATCTGGGCGCCATGAAATAGTGTTTGCCACTTGTTCGAGAGCATAGATATTCGCCTCTGGACGATCACCGCCCCCACCATGTTCCCAGCTATTAATGGCTGCTTGCGTCGCAGAAGTGTCAGCGGTCATATCAGTAAGTGTGCGATAGGTGAATGCGTCGCTGATATCTCGGTAGCCGCCAACTCCGAAGTTGATATCCCCAAAGCCAGCTGCAGTGCTTAATATTGAGCTTGCCGCTGCTTTTACGGCTGCTATTTCTCCACCCATGCTTCCGGTTTCATCCATGAGGAAGAATACGTCTACTTTAGATGTAGTGGCTTCTGCGTCAATGGTTACGGTCTTGGTAATAGTTACGCTTTCGCCTACACCTAATGTTGTGGAGTAGGATGAGGGGGAAATAGAGTCCGCCATTGCCGAAAGTGGCAATAGTGCCGTTAGCGCAAAAGAGCACGCCAATCGTTTCATTGTTATCTCCTGATGTCGATTGTAGTTAGTAAGCTTGTTAATAAATGAAGTGTTTGGAATTGACTCGATGTCCCATTAAGCACAAACCTGGCCATATTTGTTGAAATGTTAATTAAGATAATGACTTACTGTTTGACTTCTGGATATTTGGTTGTCAGGCAGATGTAAATCCATTGGACATGAAAAATGGAAGCATTCTCGGTGAATTTGTGACGGGTTATTCTTAAAGGCTTATTCCCATCTGGCAGAGGGCGGAGGCTGGACTAGGTCATAATGTTCGGATTTGAGTTTATAAAGCAGACTTTTCAAGATACTCTGCATTTTTAAGTGTTTTTTATTCCTATTTATTATAAGAGTGGAGTAATAGGAAACGCTGACAAAGTGTAAAGTCTTTGAACGGTATAGTGTTTTTTACCAGTAGCGCCTACAGGCATAGACAGGGGGCTTATATTGGGACTCTCATGACATACTAGTAGTCGTGTTTATGTCAGAGCGTATAATACTTTTCTGATAGTGGCGGACGCCTTTTAAATGAAGTGGGAGAGTCGTGATGAGCTGCGGGCATTTGGTGATATTTGATACAACCTTACGTGATGGAGAGCAAAGTCCTGGGGCCTCCATGACAAAGAATGAGAAGCTGCGTATCGCCAAGGCACTGGAAAAGATGAAGGTGGATGTTATAGAGGCAGGCTTCGCTATCGCCAGTCCTGGGGACTTTGAGGCGATTAAAGCGATAGCTGAGTCTGTCAATGAGTCCACCGTATGTAGTTTGGCGAGAGCGTTGGATAAGGATATAGATCGCGCAGCTGAGGCTTTGAAGCCCGCCAAATTGGCTCGTATTCATACATTCATCGCCACCTCCCCAATCCACATGAAGTACAAATTGCAGATGCAGCCTGACCAGGTTGTGGAGCAGGCGGTCAGAGCAGTTAAACGCGCTAGGATGTACACAGATGATGTTGAATTCTCTTGCGAGGATGCAGGGCGCTCAGAAATAGATTTTCTCTGTAGAATCATAGAAGCGGCGATAGCCGCTGGTGCAAGGACAATTAATATCCCTGATACAGTAGGCTATGCGATTCCGCAGCAGTTTGGTGAAACGATTCAAACTCTATTGGAAAGGGTGCCTAATGCTGATAAAGCAATATTTTCTGTGCATTGTCACAATGACTTGGGGCTGGCCGTAGCGAATTCCCTGGCGGCGGTGATGAATGGCGCTCGTCAGGTAGAGTGTACTATCAACGGCCTGGGAGAGAGGGCCGGAAACGCGGCGCTTGAAGAGATCGTTATGGCGGTGAGAACCCGGAAAGACCTATTTGCCGTTGAAACTCGTTTGGATACGCAATTTATCGTGCCAACTTCTCGGTTGGTATCAACAATTACGGGGTTTCCTGTGCAACCGAATAAGGCGATAGTCGGCGCCAATGCGTTCGCGCATGAGTCTGGCATCCATCAGGATGGCGTGCTCAAGCATAGGGAAACTTATGAGATCATGCAGGCGCAGGATGTAGGTTGGCGCACCAACAGTCTGGTGTTGGGCAAGCACTCTGGTCGTAACGCTTTTCGCACCAGGCTACACGAGCTTGGCTATGAATTTGATTCAGAAACTGCGCTTAACGAAGCTTTTGCCCGCTTCAAAGACTTGGCTGATAAGAAGCACGAAATCTTCGATGAAGATCTGCAGGCTTTGGTTAGTGCTGTAGAGCTATCAGAAGATGACGAAATTTATAAATTGGTCTGTATGTCTGTTTGCAGTGAAACCGGCGTTACGCCTATTTCGAAAGTCACCTTGATGATAAGTGGTGATGAGCGAACAGCATCTGCGGAAGGGGGCGGGCCTGTTGATGCAACTTATCGGGCGATAGAAGAAATAGCCTCTTCTGGAGCGAACTTGCAGCTATATTCGGTTAATAACATAACCAGCGGGACTGACTCACAAGGAGAGGTGACTGTTCGTTTGGAGCGTGGAGGCAGGATTGTAAATGGCGTTGGCGCGGATACTGATATTGTTATTGCCTCAGCAAAGGCTTATATCAACGCCTTGAATCTAATTTCTTCAGATAAGAGGAAACAACATCCGCAGAGTGAAGTGTGATTTTTTTTCTGCGCATAAAATTATGAACTTTTTGTACGAGAACGACAGACAGACATATTTGAGCGAAATGGGAATTGCGGTGTGGTACGCACGCCGCCCGTTGTCGAATGCTGCGCCTTCCACGCTGTTTGAGTTCGATGAGACACCTGAAGAGCTGGATAACCAGGATGTAGAACGGTGCGCGAATAAGGTCAGCCCGCCAAAAACACCATCATTAAAAAGCGCTCAGCAAGCAGCGGCTCTTCGCCAAACGATGTCTGCTATCGCTCAGCCTGAGCAAGTTAAACAGAAGAAGATCCTGGAACCGGATAAGAAAGACGCTTCCCCTACACCTGTATTGGTAAAATCATCCCCTGCTACTATCGATCGGCTGCGCGCGATGAGTATAAAGGCTGGCGATATTTGTATGGTGGCGCTGTCTAAGGGCGAAGTAGATATAACGCCTGAGTCGCCCAGTGGCCAGCTGCTTGCCAATATTGCGTTGGCGGTTAGCCTGGGAGAGGAATGGAAGGATGCATATAGTCTTTTTGCCTGGCCGCCATTCGAGCGTAAAGGGTTGCCGATGCAAGACGACGCGATGCTGACTAGAATTCTGGCGCGTTGGTCGCCCCTTGATGGGTTGAAGCATTGTATTCTATTTTGTGATGGAGGCATCGCAGCGACTTTGGGAGGTTTAGATCCTGTGTGGAAGGGCGACAGGCTCCTACAATTGCCGTCTCTAGACGAGATGCTTCAGAACCCCTCTATCAAAAAACTTGTATGGCGCAAGCTTCGTCAATATCTCTACTCCAATGACTGATTTCAAACCCGATCTCGCTTTTAGGTTAATGACCGAAGCAGACTTATCCCTTGTCTTACATAATGAACGAGGGGCTTATTCCCACCCTTGGACGGAAGGCGTTTTTAAAGAGTGTCTTGCGGGAGCTTCCGAATGTTGGGTCGCCTTATATAACAATGAGGTAGTCGGGCATGCGGTGACCTCCATGGTTATAGATGAGGCGCATTTGCTTAATCTATGTGTAGCGCGCGCGTTACAAGGGAACGGCGTGGGGTTGTCCTTCATGACGTTTTTGCTGGAGCGTTTTCGTGCGCAAAATATGGTGGAGCTATTTTTAGAGGTTCGCGCCAGCAATGCCGCTGCGGTGCAGTTGTACAGAAAGTTGGGATTTAATGAAATTGGTTATCGAAAGGCCTATTACCCTGCCTCTGATGGTCGCGAAGACGCTATCGTGATGTCGATGAAGTTGGGGGGCGAAGATTAGGGCGTGGAGTATATTAGCGCGGATTCACTGCCTTTTGCTGTAGAGCTGGGATTGTGGGGAGCGATGCTTGTCTGTATTGCTCTGCTGTGGGTTGGGCGTTGTCATGTTTTGCTGCGGCGAGATAACAGGCTGCAGCACATTTTCTGGGGATGTGCGTTGGCCGTAGGGCTGTCCTGGCGCCTCAGAATTGATGTCGATTTTGGCGTTTCTCTTCATTTTCTCCTTCTAAGTGCACTGACCCTGATCCTGGATTGGGAGTTGGCGATGTTTGCTGGCTTTGTCGGGCTATTGCTTCTTGCGCTTCAGGGCGCAACGCCTTGGCTATTGCTCCCTTTGAATTTTCTAGGGGCAGTGCTCATTCCTGTTATGGTGACCAAATGGGTAGTGGATAGGGAAAGGAAGTCTGGTGGAAGATTGTTTTTTGCTTACCCTTTAGTGAACGGCTTCTTGGGCGGAGGGCTGTCGATAGTCGCCAGTATTCTGTTTGGAATGACTATCTGCTGGCTAGTAGGTGGGGAGTGGAGTCAGGATCACTCTTTAATGTTTGCTTACCTCCCATTGATAGCCTTGCCTGAAGGCGTGATTAATGGAATGTTGGCGACAGGTATGATGGTATATTTCCCGGACGTGCTTAGAACCTTTGATTCCAGTCGCTACCAATAGCTTTTGACACTCTGTTTGCGGCGCTATAATGTTCGCCCTCAATTCGCCAGATGTTCAAGGTTTGTCATGGAACTTCGTGAAGAAATCAAACGCCGCCGTACATTCGCTATTATTTCTCACCCTGATGCGGGTAAAACCACCATTACTGAGAAAGTACTCTTACATGGTGGGGCGCTGCAGAAAGCCGGTACAGTAAAAGGTAAGAAATCCGGCCAATTTGCGAAGTCCGACTGGATGGAAATGGAAAAAGAGCGGGGGATCTCCGTAACCACTTCCGTTATGCAGTTCCCTTATGACGATTCTCTGGTAAACCTGCTTGATACTCCGGGCCACGAAGACTTCTCTGAAGATACCTATCGTACTTTGACTGCGGTTGACTCGTGTTTAATGGTCATAGACAGCGCAAAGGGCGTTGAGGAGCGCACCATCAAACTTATGGAAGTTACGCGGTTGCGCGATACGCCAATCATTACTTTCATGAATAAACTCGACCGCGATATTCGAGATCCAATGGAGTTGCTGGATGAGGTCGAGGGCGTACTGAAAATTAAGTGCGCGCCCATTTCTTGGCCCATTGGCATGGGCAAGGGATTCAAAGGTGTCTATCACCTTCTTCGGGATGAGGTCATTTTATACCAGACTGGTAAGGGGCATACTCTCCAGGATGGACGCACGATTAAGGGCCTGGATAACCCTGAACTGGATCAGGTGCTTGGCTCGGATGCAGGGAATTTGCGTGGTGAAATTGAATTACTGCAAGGCGCTTCTCATGAGTTTGATCATCAGGCCTTTTGGGCGGGTGAGTTGACGCCAGTATTTTTTGGCACTGCGCTAGGTAACTTTGGCGTTGATCATATGCTGGATGGCTTGGTGGCGTGGGCTCCATCTCCCCAGCCCAGAGAGACTGACAAGCGTGTTGTTGAAGCGGAAGACGAAAAGTTCTCTGGCTTTGTATTTAAAATACAGGCGAATATGGACCCGCTTCATCGTGACCGTATTGCTTTCTTGAGGGTCTGTTCAGGTCGCTACGAACAGGGCATGAAAATAAAGCATGTGCGTCTGGGTAAAGACGTTCGTATTGCTGATGCGCTGACATTCATGGCGGGAGATCGAACTCGGGCGGAAGAGGCATTCGCAGGCGACATTATTGGTTTGCACAATCACGGTACTATCCAGATTGGCGATACGTTTAGCGAAGGGGAGGAGTTTAAGTTTAGCGGTATTCCTAACTTCGCCCCTGAACTGTTTCGCCGTATTCGTCTGAAGGACCCGTTGAAGTCCAAACAATTGCAAAAAGGTCTGATTCAGTTGTCTGAAGAAGGTGCTGTGCAGGTATTCAGGCCACTCAATAACAATGACTTGATTGTTGGGGCGGTGGGAATGTTGCAGTTTGATGTGGTAGTTCATCGTCTCAAATCTGAGTACAAAGTGGACGCGGTGTATGAGCCAGTCAACGTTGCCACTGCACGCTGGGTTGAAGCGAAAGATGCGAAAAAGCTGGATGAGTTTAAACGGAAAGTGTCCGAAAATTTGTCTCTGGATGGGGGCGACAGCCTGACCTATCTGGCTCCGACGAATGTCAACTTGCAGCTGGCGATGGAGCGTTATCCGGATGTTCAATTCAGGAAGACAAGGGAACATTAAGGACATTGGCGATGGCGGTTTACATTGACAGCCATTGCCACTTTGACTTTCCCGGCTTCGATAACGACAGAGAAGAAGTCCTGCGCCATGCTCAGGAGTTGGGGATAAAGCGAATTATTACACCCTCTGTAGGCGTCCAAAATTGGGCGCGTATATCTCAGATGGCTGCGCGTTATGATGGGGTCAATTTCGCGCTGGGTATTCATCCTCTCTACCTGTACGAGCACTCCGTGTTTCATCTGGATGACCTAGCTGAGAGGTTGTGTAGTCAGCGTGAGGATATTTCAGCGGTCGGGGAGTGCGGGCTTGACGCAACGGTAGACATTGCCTTTGACGTGCAGCGCTTTTTTTTGCGCGAACAGCTCAGGATGGCGAAAGCGAGTGATCTTTCCGTAATTCTTCACTCAAGAAAGACCCATAGCCAGCTTGCCAGGCTGGTCAAGGAATCTGGCGTTAAGAGGGGGGTGGTGCACGCCTTTTCGGGAAGTTACGAAGAGGGAATGCAGTTTGTGAAACTGGGGCTCAAATTAGGGGTTGGCGGCGTTATCACCTATGAGCGAGCGCAGAAAACCAGAAAAGCGATCTCCAGGCTTCCATTGGAGTCTTTGCTGTTGGAGACTGACGCCCCGGATATGCCTTTATGTGGTCGGCAAGGGCGGCGTAATTCTCCTGAGTTTATTCCCCAAATATTTGATGCGCTGTGCGCCTTGAGAGAAGAGCCCCCAGAACAGATATCCGATGCTGTTCTGCAAAACACAATCGAGACGTTCGGTCTACCAAATCTTGATATGTGACCTTGGCATTGCGTTGCCGCGTAATTAATTGGATTTAGAGTAGCAATTGAGCAGGAAGTGCAATATAATCCTGCGCCCGGATTTGCAATATAGTTAGGAACTTTGGCGAAGCCCCGAAGCCGAAGTTCCGAAAAGTCAGAACGTCGTTGCAACTTTCCCTGAAGGAAAGGAGTTGCGTGCGTTTTATTTGGATTAATCAGCCGAGAATTTAAGAGTAAGGCGGGATTTAAATGAAAACGATCAGCGCTAAGCCAGAAACCGTAAAGCGTGACTGGTATGTTATAGACGCGACCGACAAGACGCTTGGACGTCTTTCTACTGAAATCGCCCGTCGCTTGAGGGGCAAGCACAAAGCGGAATATACCCCTCATGTTGACACTGGGGATTACATCGTTGTAGTAAACGCAGAAAAAGTGCGTGTGACTGGCAACAAAGCACAAGACAAAATGTACTATCGCCACACAGGCTATCCTGGCGGCTTGAAAGAAATGTCTTTCGATAAGCTGATTCAACATGCTCCAGAGCGTGTTATCGAAACAGCTGTTAAAGGCATGATGCCGCGCAATCCTTTAGGTCGTGCGATGCTGAAAAAGCTCAAGGTATACGCTTCGGCTGAACACCCGCATACCGCTCAGCAACCGATTGAACTGAAAATTTAAGGAAGGTGGATATGTCTGTTACTCAATACTACGGTACCGGTCGTCGTAAAACTTCGACTGCTCGCGTCTTCCTGAGACCCGGTAGCGGAAAAATCACTGTGAACCAGACTGATTTGGATTCGTACTTTGGTCGCGAAACTGCTCGCATGGTTGTGCGTCAGCCTTTAGAGCTGTTAGAGGCTATTGGCAACTTTGACGTTTTTGTTACCGTTAAAGGCGGCGGTCCTTCTGGTCAGGCAGGCGCAATTCGTCACGGTATTACTCGTGCGCTGATTCAGTATGATGAAGCGAATCGCTCTCCGCTGCGTAAAGCCGGTTACGTTACTCGCGATGCTCGTGAAGTTGAGCGTAAGAAAGTCGGTCTGCGTAAAGCGCGTAAGCGTCCGCAATTCTCCAAGCGTTAATCGATACGCTAAAAATAAAAAGCCCGGTAGTCCGGGCTTTTTTGTTTCCGCTGAGCATAAGCGAAAACCGTCCGACGGATATTTAACTTGGATCAATATTGTTGAGACAACGCCACGTCGCACGCGCGTCGTCCTTGTATCGATAAGGCATTTTAATTAGTATGTCAGCCGGATTTTACGCCTGAAGAAATAAGAGCATAATGGCCTGATTTTGGCCTCAAATTGCTGCCTGATGGGAGAAACCTAGTATGACGAAAGACGACGTGAACAAGAGCCGCCGTCGTTTTCTGGTGGGAGCAACCTCGGTCGTAGGAGGTATCGGCGCCATCGGCGCGGCGGTGCCTTTTGTCGCTTCCTGGAACCCAAGCGCGAAAGCGAAAGCCGCTGGTGCGCCTGTTAAGGTTAATATCAGTAAACTTGAACCCGGTCAACAAATGACGGTTGAATGGCGGGGCAAGCCTGTCTGGGTGGTGCGCAGAACGCCAGAAATGTTGCAAGGGCTGGATTCGATTACGGACGATTTGCAGGACCCGCAATCTGAAAAGCCGCAACAACCCGCTTACGCTCAAAACGCTCACCGCTCCATCAAAGATGAATACGTCATACTCGTAGGAATCTGTACTCACTTGGGTTGCTCTCCGAAATTCATGCCGGAAGTTATTCCTGATGAAACCGTTGGTGGGTTTTATTGTCCTTGTCACGGCAGCAAGTTTGACTTCGCTGGAAGGGTCTTCAAAGGCGTACCTGCTCCCAAGAATCTTGAAGTGCCTCCCCACATGTATGTTGATGACGTGAACCTCATCGTAGGTGAAGACAAGGAGAACGCATAATGCAGAAGCTTATTCAGTGGATCGATGATCGTTTGCCTGTCGTCGATGCCTTCGAAAAGCACATGAGCAAGTACTATGCGCCTAAAAACTTTAACGTATGGTATTTCTTCGGCTCGTTGTCTTTAGTTGTTCTTGTTAATCAGCTACTTACAGGTATTTGGTTGACTATGAGCTACAACCCTACTGCTGAAGGGGCGTTCGCTTCAGTAGAGTACATTATGCGTGACGTGGAGTTTGGGTGGCTCATTCGATTGATGCACTCAACTGGCGCATCAGCATTCTTTGTCGTTGTCTACCTGCATATGTTCCGCGGGCTCATGTATGGCTCATATAAAAAGCCTCGTGAGTTAGTTTGGATCTTCGGTATGACAATTTATCTGTGTTTGATGGCTGAGGCTTTCCTTGGTTATTTGTTGCCTTGGGGGCAGATGTCGTACTGGGGGGCGCAGGTAATCGTTTCTCTGTTCGGCGCAATACCCTATGTGGGTGAAGATCTGGCTCAGTGGATCAGGGGTGACTACCTGATTTCAGGTATTACTCTTAACCGGTTCTTTGCTCTACACGTTATCGCTTTGCCAATCGTACTGCTTGGTCTGGTTGTTCTGCACATTCTTGCTCTTCATGAAGTCGGCTCTAACAATCCTGATGGCGTTGAGATCAAGAAGAACAAAGATGAGAATGGTATTCCGAAAGACGGTATTCCTTTCCATCCATACTACACGGTGCATGACATCGTGGCCTTGGTTGTCTTCCTCTTCGTATTCTGTGTGGTGGTGTTCTACTTCCCTGAAATGAATGGGTACTTCCTGGAAAAGCCGAACTTTGAACCGGCCAACCCTCTGAAGACGCCTGAGCACATTGCTCCTGTCTGGTATTTCACGCCTTTCTACGCCATGTTGCGGGCAATTACTTATCCTTTGTTTGGTGTTGATGCGAAATTCTGGGGTGTGGTTGTAATGGGCGCCGCGATTGCGATTCTCTTCGTGTTGCCGTGGCTGGATCGCAGCCCTGTTAAGTCTATCCGTTACAAAGGTGTGATGAGTAAGGTTGCATTGCTGGTATTTGCAGTGAGCTTTGTGATTCTGGGTGTTTGCGGCGCACTGCCCGCTAACGAGCAACCCAGCTGGATGGCTCCTCTGTTTACAGGCTTGTATTTCGCTTACTTCCTATTAATGCCTTGGTATACCAGAGCTGAAAAGACTAAACCTGTACCAGAGAGGGTGACTCACTAATGAAAAGCATACTGAAAGTTCTGCTTCTCTCGTGTGTGACGTCTCTTGCATACGCCTCCGGCGGTGGAGATGTCCACTTAGATCATGTGGATGTTGATATTCGTGATAAGCCTTCTATGCAAAGAGGGGCCGCGCTGTTTACCAACTACTGCATGGGCTGTCACTCTTTAAAATACTCTCGTTATGAGCGTGTAGCGGATGATATCGGCATTCCGCACAATCTTTACGAGCAGAATCTGATCTTTGGCGATGCGAAGATTGGACAGTTGATGGATATCGCTATGGCTCCTTCCATGGCGAAAGGCTGGTTTGGTGCCGCGCCCCCTGATCTGACGTTGGTCTCCAGATTGCGCGGACCAAATTGGTTGTATAGCTATCTACGTGGGTTCTATAAAGATGAGTCTCGTCCATGGGGGGTCAACAACGTTGTGTTTAAAGACGTTGGTATGCCTCATGTTCTGGTTGGTCTGCAGGGCTTGTGCGCTGAAAAGCCGGAACTGGGCAGCAAAGCGGGTATTGATCCTTTAAGTGGTGTTGTAGTTGGCGCGCCGGGTTGTAAGTCATTTGCTACAACGGGCAGCATGGAGCCCCAGGAGTATGATGCTGCGATACGCGACATGGTCAATTTCCTGGCCTATGTGGGTGAACCGTCGAGACTGGAAAGTGAAGACATCGCTCCGTTTGTATTGTTGTTCCTGGTGATTCTGTTCGTTCCTGCATACCTCCTCAACAGAGAATATTGGAAAGACGTTCACTAGTCTTTTCGTGTATAATGTTCGACCTTGGATAAAAGCTCCAGCATCGGTTGCCCCGATGCTGGAATTTTTCTTTCTGAATAATTTGAGTTACAAGCGACCGAGGTAATTCTATGGGAGTCGTGACCAAACGGTCATCAATGACATTTTTTTCTGATCCGCAGAGCCACTACAGTCATAGAGTCCGTATTGTTTTGGCTGAGAAAGGTGTGGCGGTGGATATCATCGATGTTGATCCTGATGATAAGCCTGCGGAGATTGCCGACCTAAATCCTTATAACACGCTGCCAACCTTGGTGGATCGTGAGCTGTCGCTGTACGAACCAAACATCATGATGGAGTATCTGGATGAGCGTTTCCCTCATCCGCCGCTTTTGCCGGTATATCCGGTTGCGCGGGCGCAGAGCCGTTTGTTGATGTACCGAATCCAAAAAGATTGGTGCAGTCTGGCGGATGTCGTTCTGAAAGGTAAATCAGATACTGCCGAGGTTGAAGGGGCGCGCAAACAGCTTCGTGAAAGTTTGATAGCCGCCGCCCCGATCTTTTCTGAGAAGCCGTATTTCATGAGCGAAGAGTTTACAATTGTAGACTGCTGCGTCGCCCCACTATTGTGGCGTCTAAAGCTCATGAAGATTGAGCTTCCTGAAAAGCCGGCTAAACCGCTGATCAAGTATATGGACCGCCTGTTCTCCCGTGAGTCCTTCAAAGCTAGCCTGTCCGATATCGAACAGGAAATGTTTAGCTGATACTTCTAACTGAAGGGGTCTATGCAAGACCCCTAAAGCTCAAATTGAATTGGCAATACCAATGACTCCCAGTCGTCCCTATTTGTTGCGAGCTCTGAACGAGTGGATTCTTGATAATCATCTAACGCCTTATGTGGTTGTGGATGCGTCGCTTCAGGGCGTAGATGTGCCACGTGACTTTGTGAGCAACGGCCAAATTGTGCTTAACATCAGTCCACAAGCCGTGCGCGGTTTGAACATAGGTAATGATTATCTTGAGTTTAGCGCTCGTTTTGGCGGCGTGCCGCGTCAAGTGTCCGTTCCGATAATGGCGGTATTGGCGATATACGCGAAGGAAAACGGTCAGGGCATGGTCTTCGGTTCTGAGCCGGGCGGAGCGCCTGAGCCGCCTAGCAATAAAGGTAAGCCGGGATCTTCTCCAACGCCTCCACCGAAAGGCGGAGGGCGAGATGGCTCAAAACCGAGCTTGAAGATAGTTAAGTAAGCGATTAAAGCTTTAGAGTCTGAAGAGCCGGAAGTATGGTGAAAGCTATGCTTCCGGCTTTTTTGTTGAGTTAGTCGATTGGGCCAAAAATTTCGCGGTCGATGTAGTCGCAAAGAGTATGAATGGTTAGCAGGTGTACTTCCTGGATACGTGCGGTGGATGTCATTGGAACTCGGATTTCAACATCTTCAGCCTGGAGTAAGGAAGCCATGTTTCCGCCATCTTTTCCCGTCAAAGCAGCCACTCTCATCCCTCTGTCATGGGCTGCCTGTATCGCTTGAATCACGTTCGCAGAATTGCCACTTGTGGAAATAGCCAAAAGCACGTCCCCCTCAGAGCCTAGGGCGCGGATCTGCTTGGAGAATACTTCATTGTAGCTGTAGTCGTTAGCGATGGATGTCAGCGTCGAGGTGTCAGTCGTCAGAGCAACTGCAGGTAGGCTGGGGCGCTCACGCTCAAAGCGGTTTAGCAGTTCTGAGGAGAAGTGTTGCGCATCTCCAGCGGAGCCGCCATTGCCGCAGGAGAGAATTTTGTGATCGCTAAGAAGAGCGTGAACCATCAACTGGCCTGCCGCCTCAATCAGTGGGGGGAGTGATTGAGCGGAAACTTGCTTCGCTTTAATGCTTTCTTCGAAGAGGTGGATGATGCGTTCAATACTGTTCATATAAAAATCCGGAATTAACGGTGATGTGCGTTGGTGCGATAGGGTGTGCGTCACCAGCAGCTAAATGCGTCTGGTATCCATTGAAAGCCGGTGTTTGATTTGAGGTTTCCCACGATAGCATCAAATCGGCATGGCATGTTTGTTAAACCTTTCTTCTGAAGGTATATGTTTGCGGCAAGGATAATGCGTTGCTGCTTTTTTTGAGTAATAGATTCTGCTGCGCTGCCAAACTTATCGCTGCTTCTGTGGCGCACTTCTATAAATACCAAGTGCTCGCCGTGTTTGGCGATGAGGTCAATCTCTCCTCCTTTGCAGCGAAAGTTGCGCTCAATGATAGTGAGTCCTTGAGCGCGTGCGAAATTCTCCGCTTGGCTTTCTGCTGCGCGGCCAATATCAATAGACTTGATCAGGCGCTTAAAGGGCATTATTGAGAGATTGGCTCTGGGCTGTTTAACTCTGCTTTCGCCACGCCTCTCTCAAAGATCGCCCATTCCAGAATGCGGCGAATTTGCTGGGCGTCATTCATAAATAGATTTCCTGTTGCGCCTTGTATCTGGCTGTCAGGGAATTGCCGCATGAGGCTGAGTCGTGGTGCGATAGTGTAAGCGTCGGCGCCCATTGCATACAGTCTTTCATAGCGAGTGGTGTCCGCGACATAACGAATATCTTGTTTGAGTGGCAATGACTGGCTCAATAACCAGGGCGTTTCCGTAAAATGAATGCCATTCAAATCATGGTCTTTGTCTGGTTGAGGGACGCCACCGTAAATTTGCGATGTGGCGTAAACAGGCAAGTCGCTGGCATAGTGAAACAGCAGTAAGGGTTTTAGCTGTCTGGCCACATAAGGCGTAGAGATCATGATGATCGCATCAATGTCCTGTCGGCGGCGCGGCTCATACTCAAATTTACCAGCAACTGACTTCAGCTTTCTGGCTCTTTGCTTGCTTGCGTTGATCTGCAGCAGATGGGCGATACCGTCTGAATAGTTTTCGCCCTCTACATATTTGTATGGGATGGGTAAAGGTAGGTTGGCTGCTTCATATTCTCTGTCCAGTACGCTGGCGAGTTTTATCGCCCATGGCGAGTCAGGATAAATCACTGCGACGCCGCGTTTTCCTTCCGACATCAGCTTTCTGGCTATTTGGCGAACTTCGTCTTCGGCGGCCAGCCCGTATTGGTACATGCCGGGAGGTGGAGTGACGCCTTCGTCCAGGTAATTCAATGCGAGCACAGGGGGATCAAGTTCGGGGAATCCTGCGAGCTGGGCGACGGCCTCTTTCTCCAGTGGGCCAATAATCAGGTCGTAGCCTTCCAGCTGCAACGAGAGATAGAGGTCGGCGATATTTTCGATAGAGCCTGAGTCTATAATTTGAATTTCCGGTCCTTGTCCGTTGCTCTCGCTGCTGTTGATATCCTGGTAGTAGGCCGCCAGGAAGCCGTCGCGAATAGCTTCCCCTGCTTTGGCCAGATTGCCGCTTAGCGGCGCCAGCAGTGCGATTTTGCTGGGGCGCTCATTGGGCAGCTCTGCGAGCATCTTGAGTTCGGCGGGGAGTCTTTTTGCTGCGGGATGATCGGCCCATTGCTGGCGCCAGCTTTTCAGGGCCGCCAGTTGCATTTCCAGGCTGAACTGGTTTTGGCGTACGGCGGTAATCAGTTCAAGCCAGCCGCGCCAGTCATAGTCTTGCGCTGTTTCCAGCGCGCGGCTCAGCTCCAAGCTGGGCGTGGCGCGCAAGGCGTTCCAAGCGTCATCCAGTACATGCCAATACTCTTCTCCAGTATAGAGGCCTGATGCGTAAACAAGGAGCTGTGCGGCGTCCAATGAAGAGCCTGTCGCCATAAGCGCTTTGGCGTGCAATTCATTGGCGCGAAGCTGAATGTCCACTGGTCGGCTGGCGAAAGCGCCTGATGGGGCTGCGTTGAAATAAGAAAGGGCTTGGTCTGGTCG
Organism: Hahella sp. KA22; assembly: GCF_004135205.1. Taxonomy (NCBI): domain Bacteria; kingdom Pseudomonadati; phylum Pseudomonadota; class Gammaproteobacteria; order Oceanospirillales; family Hahellaceae; genus Hahella; species Hahella sp. KA22. The sequence continues at coordinate 1,585,814 of NZ_CP035490.1, forward strand.
GTTCTGCTCCAGGGCCAGTGTGGCGCCGAGGATAATATACTGTTCCATTTGGGGCAGGGTCAGGGTGGTGGAATTGATGGAGTCCACCACTTTTTGTGCGTTTGCGTGGTCGCCTCGCGCCAGGTAAATGTCCAGCGCTTTTAATTTATGGTTGGCCTGCTCGGGCGGTAGCGTATTTTGAGCAAGCTGGAGCTCTCTTTCCGCTTCGTCCTGAGAAGTTGCGCCTTGCGAGCTGGAGTCGCCGCCTTTGACGGGTAAGCCCTCACAGCCGCTTAAAAAAGACAGGAGTAATGTTAAAAGCAGGACGTGCAATGGATAATTATGTTTTCGCTGCATGCGCTTACCAGAGAGCAATAGTTATAAGTCAGGCCGGTTTTATGGTTAACTTAGGCCGGCCGCGGCGGTTATATAATGGCGGCGATATGCGAGAAGCCGAGTGTAAATATAAAAGCAACGGCCATTCTAGCAAAGGCCAAGGTTGGGGTGGAAATTTCAGTTATTAACAAGATGAAAGAATTATGAGCGAAGCAAAGGGTGTTTTATACATAGTAGCGACCCCAATTGGTAATTTGGATGACATGACTCCCAGGGCGGTCGCGATCTTGAAGTCGGTGGACCTGATTGCGGCGGAAGACACTCGGCACAGCGGCAAGTTATTGAGTCATTTTGGCGTTGATGCGCCGATGACCTCTTTGCATCAATTCAATGAAGAGTCGAAAACAGAGCGTTTGTTGTCAGAGCTGGCGGTAGGGAAATCTATCGCTCTGATATCTGATGCCGGGACGCCGCTGATATCGGATCCAGGGTTTCCCTTGGTGCGGGCGACCAGAGAGGCGGGCTTCGTCGTCACGCCAGTACCCGGCGCCTGTGCGCTGGTGGCGGCTTTGTCCGCCTCAGGTATGCCGAGTGAACGGTTTGTCTTTGAGGGGTTTCTGCCCGCCAAGGGTTCCGGACGACGTGGGCGTTTGCAGGAGCTGACTGAAGAGCCTCGGACGATGGTGTTTTATGAGTCTCCTCACCGGATCTTGGCGATGATGGAAGATTTAGAGGCTGTGATGGGGCCCGCCAGGGAGGTGGTGATCGCCAGAGAGTTGACCAAAACCTTTGAGACGATAAAGGCTGGCTGCGTTCAGGAGGTTAAAGCCTGGATGCTGGCGGATGGAAATCAGCAGCGCGGTGAGTTCGTCGTGTTGGTGAAGGGGGAGCGTAAAGAGCAAGGCGACTCTGTGGAAATCAAAGTCTCGCAACTGTTGCAGGCGTTGCTTAAAGAATTGCCTGTTAAAAAGGCGGCGGCGCTGGCGTCTTCATTGACGGGAGTCGGTAAAAATGAGCTTTATCAGCAGGCGCTGGCCTTAAAGGGCGAGTAAGTTTGCGACTTCTTTTGTGACTTGCTGGCGCAAAGCTTGTGTCGGGAGAGGGAAATCGCTAATCTTGCCGCCAGAGCTTGTTAGGCAGTCGCTGTTTCGCATCCTTTATTGGGCGCGGGATGGAGGAAAGTCCGGGCTCCACAGGGCAAAGTGCCAGGTAACGCCTGGGCGGCGCGAGTCGACGGAAAGTGCAACAGAAAGTATACCGCCTAAGTCTGCTTCGGCAGAACGGTAAGGTTGAAATGGTGCGGTAAGAGCGCACCGCATGGCTGGTAACAGTCCATGGCGATGGAAAACCCCACTCGGAGCAAGACCAAATAGGGACCCAATGGCGTGGCCCACGCTGGGTCCGGGTAGGTCGCTAGAGGTGCATGGCGACATGCATCCCAGATGAATGACTGTCCACGACAGAACCCGGCTTACAGACAAGCTCTTCTTTTCTCTTTATAACCCTGAAACTCTTGCGTATGAGAGTTTCAGGGTTAACTTCCCTTAACAATGAAACTGTGCGGCCGATAATTGGGCGTGCACATACCTCGTTTTATTTACCAATGCAGTCTTTATAGCTAAATATTCTTAGATGCGAGCTTGTATCTAAAGAAATTCCCCTAGCGCTTTGATTGCAAAGCTATTTTTGTCTCAAATCTGTCTATTTTTTCCCCTTTTTTTCTGTAACTACTTGTCTTTTAAGAGGAAATTATTGACCCATCCGTAACTTAATCATCTTGAAATGTTGCCTTCCGCTTTCTATAGTGTGTAAAAGTGGGTAAAAGTGGATGATTGTGGTTTTTTGTGGCGAAAACCTTCTGAGATGGGCAAATAAGTGTTTAGAGGGGTCAATGCGATCAACATGGATTCAAAGGGGCGCTTTGCTATGCCGACGCGTTACCGGGATCGTATTGCCGAAATAAGCAATAACCAAATGATTGCAACCATTGATACACAAGAACGCTGCCTTCTGATTTATCCACTGCCGGAGTGGGAGCAGATTGAAAGCCAAATCGCCGCGCTACCCGCGTATAACCCGGCGACTCGGCGTATCCAGCGGCTTTTATTGGGCCACGCCACTGAACTTGAAATTGATGGTGCGGGACGCGTGTTGTTGTCCCAGCCGTTACGTGAATACGCATATCTGGATAAAAAATTGATTCTATTGGGTCAGGGTAAGAAGTTTGAGTTGTGGGACGAAGATCACTGGACGAAGCGGCGCGATGAATATTTGGACGAGGATGCGCTTGGTCAGGATGTCCCAGAAGAACTGATGAACATCGCGCTATAACACTATGGAAAGTAATCAATACGGACACGTAACGGTTTTATTGGCCGAGGCTGTTGAGGCTCTGGGCGTCGAGGCGGATGGGCTTTATATAGACGGCACCTTCGGGCGCGGCGGACACAGTGCGGAGATATTGAAAGCGCTGGGGCCGCAAGGGCGACTGCTGGGTATCGACAAAGATCCACGTGCGAGGCGGACGGCGATGGAAAGGTTTTCTGGCGATGACAGATTTCTATTCCGGCAAGGCTCCTTTGCTGACATGGCCTCGTTTGTTGCGGAACTGCAATGGCCTGGAGTTGATGGCGTACTGCTTGATTTGGGTGTTTCCTCCCCGCAGTTGGATGAAGCCGAAAGGGGCTTCAGCTTTATGCAGGACGGGCCTTTGGATATGCGGATGGACCCGGACAGCGGCCAGTCTGCTTCAGAATGGGTGAATACCGCAAAAGAAGAAGAGATTAGCAAGGTGCTTTGGGATCTGGGTGAAGAGCGTTTTGCGCGACGGATGGCGAAAGCCATTGTGGCGGCGCGTCAGACCCAACCCATTACTCGAACCTTGCAGTTGGCGGAAATAGTCGCGGCGGCTAACCCACGTTGGGAGAAAGGCAAAAACCCGGCGACGCGAGCGTTTCAGGCTATCAGGATATACATCAACAGGGAGTTGGACGATCTGGCCCAAGGGTTGGAGCAGGCGTTCGGAGTGCTTAAGCCGGGCGGGCGTCTGACGGTTATCAGCTTCCATTCTCTCGAAGATCGCATGGTCAAACAGTACATGCGGGATATTGTACGAGGGCCTAAGACTCCGAAATGGCTGCCGGTGGTGGATGATGCGCCGCCAAAAGCCAAATTGGTAGGTAAGAAAATCCGCGCAGGCGAAACTGAGCTCGCGGCCAATGTACGGGCGCGCAGCGCCGTAATGCGTGTATTGGAGAAATGTTGATGATTTTGATTCGTTCTACAGGTCAGGCCACGCCACTGACGACAAGACGCAGCAAAACGGTTCGTGAGCCGATTTTGCCTGTCGTACTGGAGTGGTGGGGTGAGACGTGTCGCCTTGCCGTCAGCATGGTCAAGGGACGGGCGCTGATAACTTTGTCACTGTTGGCGGCTCTGGTGGTGTCCGGCGTCGCTACGGTGTATGCCGTGCATTTGAACCGGCAGCAGTTTATTGAGCTACAGACGCTGCAGCGGGATAAAGACCGCTATGAGCGTGAATGGACCCAGCTATTGCTGGAAGAAAGCGCTTGGAGCGCGCATAGCCGAGTGGAGCAGATTGCGGATCAGCGTTTCGGCATGCATGTGCCTGACGCCACCAAGATAGAGATAGTGAGATGAAAGCCAACGACCGGCGGACAGCTCAGCGTGGCGCCATGGAGCAGGCCGAGAGCGGACAAGCGGCTCCGGCGATGCTCTGGCGTTATTACGCTGTAGCTATCGTGTTGGTCGCGTGTTTTATCGTGCTGGTCTGGCGTGTTATCGACTTGCAGGTGATCAATCATGAATTCCTGCGTTCGCAAGGCGACATGCGCACTGTTCGGGTTGAGCCGATTCAGGCGACGCGCGGCAAGATACTGGATCGTAACGGCGAGCCTTTGGCGGTCAGCGCTCCGGTTGTGACCTTGTGGGCGAACCCGCAAGAAGCGCAGGAGAATGATGAAGGTTGGCATAAGCTGGCGGAGTTGCTCGGTATGCAGTCCGACGAGATGGTGAAGAGACTGCGTCGGCATAAGGGCAAAGAGTTTATTTACGTACAGCGTCAACTATCCCCGGAAACCGGGCGTTTGGCGATGGACCTGAAGCTGCAAGGGCTTTACGCAAAACGCGAATTTAAACGCTATTACCCTGCCGGGGAAGTAGCGGCGCATATTGTTGGCATCACGGATATCGACGAAAAAGGCCAGGAAGGCATTGAGCTGGCTTTTGATCAATATCTACGCGGCGTTAATGGCAGCAAAAAGGTCCTAAAAGACCGCCGCGGATATGTGATTAAGGATTTGAGTCTGCTGCAAGACGCGCAATCCGGTACGGATTTACAGCTCAGTATCGATTTGCGCCTGCAGTATATGGCGTATCGGGAATTAAAGGCGGCGGTTGAGGCGCACCACGCAAAGTCCGGATCACTGGTGATATTGGATGTGAGGACCGGCGAGGTGTTGGCGATGGTGAATCAACCCTCGTTCAACCCCAACAATCGAGACAGTATGAACCCCTCGGGGTTGCGAAATCGGGCGGTGACGGATTTGTTCGAGCCCGGGTCCACTGTCAAACCCCTGTCGATAGCCGCAGCGCTTAAGACAGGGAGTGTTACAGCAGAAACCCGGATCAACACCAGTCCGGGTTTCCTGCGTTTAAATGGGCAGACTATTCGCGACGCTCGTGACTATGGCTCGCTGGACCTGGTTTCCATCATCACCAAGTCCAGTAACGTCGGCACCAGCAAAGTGGCGCTGAAAATTGGCGGAGAAGCGGTTTTTGAAACCTTCTACCAAGCTGGCTTTGGACAGTCGTCCGGTATTGAGTTTCCAGGTGAAGCGGTGGGCGTGCTGCCGAATTTCACCAAATGGCAGCCCATTCGTCTGGCTACTCTGTCATACGGCTACGGGCTGTCTGTAACGACGCTGCAGTTGGCGCAGTCATACATGGCAATCGCCGCAGATGGCGTGCGCAGACCAGTAAGTTTGATTAGGGGCGGGCAGCAAGGTGTTTCTCCGCAACAGGTTATGCCAGCGGGTATTTCCAAGCAGATCAGAGAAATGCTGGAGACAGTGGTGCTGAAAGGCGGCACGGGAACCCGGGCGCATGTCGCCGAGTATCGTGTGGCGGGTAAAACCGGCACCACTCACAAAGTTGGCGAGCATGGCTATGCGGATGACGCCTATAACGCGGTGTTTGCAGGTTTGGCTCCGGTTGAGAAGCCCAGACTGGCCATGGCGATCCTGATGAATGAACCACAGGGCTCGGAATATTACGGCGGAGAAGTCTCCGCGCCGGTTTTCGCCAGAGTGGTGGCCAATGCGTTGCGCCTGCTAAATGTGGCGCCGGATCGGGCTATCCCTGTGGTAGCAGGAGCAAGCGGCTCCGATAGCAAAAGGAATGGAGGCTGATATGCCGGGTGTCGCGCAACAACGACTGGCGGAACTGTTAAAGGGAATTGCGGAGGTGCCGGCCGCTTTGGACTGCTGGGTGTCTGATATCCAGCAGGACAGCAGAAAAGTCACCAGTGGCGCTTTGTTTGTCGCGGCTGAGGGCGTCAGCTCAAATGGCGCTCAGTATGTAGAGGACGCGTTGGCCAGAGGCGCGCGTGCAGTGCTGCTGCCAGGAACGCGTCAGCATGTTTATGAAAAAGGCGATGTGGTCTTTATTGAGCTCGATAACGTGCGGCCAGTAGTTGGGATTATCGCGCACCGTTTCTTTGGTCAGGCGACGCATCGCATGAAAGTGGTGGGTGTCACTGGTACCAACGGTAAGTCCTCCGTCACCCATTACGTTGCGCAACTGGCGGAAGGGATGGGAATGTCGGCGGCGGTAGTCGGAACACTTGGCTACGGTCGCCCGAACAGTCTGAAGGCGACGACGCACACCACGCCGGATGCCGTGTCTCTGCATCGGGTGCTGGCGGAGTTGCGCAACGAAGGCATTGAACTGGTGGCGATGGAGGTCTCTTCCCATGCGCTGGATCAGGACAGAGCGGCGGGCGTTAACTTTGATGTGGCGGTGTTGACCAACATCACTCGGGACCACCTGGATTATCACGGCACGCTAGAGGCGTACGCTGAAGCCAAAAAGCGGCTGTTCCTGTCGGATTCAGTGCGCTGGAAAGTCTTCAATCAGGATGACCCATACGGCGCGCGCTGGGCGCAAGAACTGCAAGGGCCGAAAACGCTGACGTTCAGCGTCGGAAAACGAGATAAGACCGCGGCGAACGTCTGTGCGGAAGACGTACATTTTGACGCGGATGGAATGAGCTTTGAGCTTGATTTTGGCGCGACCCGTGAACCTGCGCGCTTAGCGCTGGTTGGCGAGTTTAATTTATCCAATGCGTTGGCTGCGTGTGCGGCCCTGTCGGCATTGAAGGCGGAACCGCAGGCCGTGCGTCAGCAGATGGCGCGATTAACGCCAGTGACTGGTCGCATGCAGCCGCTGCATGAAGACAAGGCTCCGACTGTTGTGGTGGATTACGCGCACACGCCGGATGCCTTGGAAGTTGCATTGAAGGCGGCGCGCAGGCACTGCCCCGGGCGTCTTTGGTGCGTGTTTGGCTGCGGCGGCGACCGTGATCCAGGCAAGCGGCCTTTGATGGGGGCTGTCGCCGCGCAATATGCGGATGAGGTGGTGCTGACTGATGACAATCCTCGCGGGGAAGATCCGGAAAGTATCGTCGCGCAGATTGTGAAAGGCGTGGAACAAGGCGCGCACTTTCAAGTGGTGCGTCCTCGAAATGACGCCATTCGTTTCGCGGTAGAGCATGCCGCCCGGGAGGATGTGATTTTACTGGCTGGCAAAGGGCATGAGGATTACCAGGAGATTCAAGGGCGGCGCATGCCATTCTCGGACATTGAGATAGCCCGTGACTGTCTGGCCTCTGTCGCTGGCGTACGAGGCGAGAGTAGTTCCGCCAGCGGCGAAATTTGAAAAAGAGATAGTGACGATGATCGGAGACTGGTTGACAAATGACATAGCGAAAGCGGTCGACGGCGCGGCTGAAGGCGACAACGTTGCTTTTACCTGCGTGACGACCGACTCCCGGGCGGATTGCTCCGGCGCTTTGTTCGTTGCGCTGAAAGGCGACCGCTTCGATGGTCATGAATATGTAGACGCCGCCGTCTCTCAGGGCGCTGTCGCCATACTGGCGCAACGCAAAGTGGCGGTGGATGTGGCGCAGATTATTGTCCCCGACAGCCTGATCGGTCTGGGGCGGCTGGGCGCTCTGAACCGGAAGCGCTTTAACGGGCCAGTGGCGGCTGTCACCGGTAGCGCGGGTAAGACCACGGTGAAAGAGCTGCTGGCTTCTATATTGTCTCAGCGCGGCGAGGTCTGTAAGACCCAGGGCAACTTCAACAATCACATTGGCGCGCCATTGAGCCTGCTGCAGTTGACTGACGCTCACAAAAGCGCGGTGTTTGAGCTGGGGGCCAGTGCAGTGGGAGAGATCGCCTACACAGTGGCGCTTGCGCGCCCGCAAGTGGCGATTCTGAATAACGCGGCAGCCGTGCATGTCGAAGGGTTTGGGGATCTGGCGAGCATCGTTAAAGCCAAGGGCGAGATTGTCTGTGGTTTACCTGAAGATGGCGTGGCGGTGCTGAACAAAGATGACGCTAACTTTTCCGCATGGGTGGAAATGGCGGGGGCGCGCAAAGTTATCAGCTTTGGTATGGATGAGTCTGCGATGGTGAGAGCGCAAGACGTGAGCCTGGAGCTGAACGGCTCCACGTTTCGGTTATGCGCGCCGGAGGGAGACATTGATGCGACGCTGCCGTTGCCGGGCGCACACAACGTTCGCAACGCATTGGCCGCGGCGGCCGCCGCACTGGCGTTGGGATGGACTTTGAGTGAAGTGCGCGACGGGCTCGCGTCGGCGGCTCCTGTGAAAGGCCGCATGAACAAGTTACTGGGAATTAATGGGAGTGTCATTCTTGATGACACATACAATGCCAGCCCAACTTCAGTGAAGGCCGCGATTGACGTCCTGGCCCGCTATCCAGGGCGTCGAATCGTTGCGCTGGGGCACATGGCGGAACTGGGTTCTGCTGCGGAGGAAGCACATAGGGAGGTTGCTCAATACGCCAGGGACAGTGGCGTAGAGATGTTATTGGGAATAGGCCGCTGGGCGGCGGAATATCGTGAAGGCTTCGGGGATGCGTCCCCGGTTGTTACTACTCATGACGACATCGCCGCATGGTTGCGCGAGCGCCTGGACCCTAACACTACTGTGTTGGTGAAAGGCTCACGGAGCGCGGCGATGGAAAATGTTGTGAAGCAGATTGTGGAGAAATGAAATCGTATGAACGTCCGTTCATCAAACGCGATGGGAGACGGGGCTAAATGCTAGTCTGGTTAGCTGATTTCCTGGCGCAGTATTTCAGCATTTTCAGTGTGTTCCAGTACCTCACGCTGCGTGCGATCCTGGGTGTCTTAACGGCGCTGCTGATCTCTTTGCTGGTGGGTCCGGTAATGATTCGCAAGCTCAGCTATTACCAGATCGGGCAAGCGGTCAGAGACGATGGCCCCGAGAGCCATTTCAGCAAAGCCGGCACGCCGACCATGGGCGGCGCTTTGATTTTGGTGGCGATTGCAGTGAGCACCTTGCTGTGGGCGGACCTGACCAATCGCTACGTCCTGATCACACTGGGCGTGACCCTGTTGTTCGGCGCTATCGGCTGGGTGGATGACTGGCGCAAAGTCGTCGAGAGAAACCCTAAAGGTCTGCCGGCGCGCTGGAAGTACTTCTGGCAGTCCGTGTTCGGCTTTGGCGCGGCCGTCGTGTTATTCAAGACCGCTCATTTGCCGCAGGAAACGACGTTGATCGTTCCCTTCTTCAAAGATGTCACCTTGGCGCTTGGCGTGGGGTTTGTCCTGTTGACCTATTTTGTCATCGTGGGCGGCAGTAATGCCGTCAACCTGACTGACGGCCTGGATGGACTGGCGATTATGCCAACCGTCATGGTGGGCGGCGCCTTGGCCGTGTTCGCTTATTTGTCCGGTCACGTGAAGTTTGCAGAATACCTGCATATTCCTTATCTGCCGGGAACCGGCGAACTAGTGATCTTCCTCGGGGCGCTGGTCGGCGCAGGATTGGGCTTTCTCTGGTTCAACACTTATCCGGCGCAAGTGTTCATGGGCGATGTTGGCGCACTGGCGCTTGGCGCCGCGCTTGGCGTTGTGGCGGTCATCGTCCGTCAGGAACTGGTGTTTTTTGTAATGGGCGGCGTGTTCGTAATGGAGACGGTGTCCGTGATTCTACAGGTGGCGTCATACAAGCTGACCGGAAGGCGTATATTCCGCATGGCTCCGTTGCACCACCATTTTGAGCTCAAAGGCTGGCCGGAGCCGAGAGTTATCGTACGGTTTTGGGTCATAACCGTAGTGCTGGTGCTGATTGGTTTGGCGACGTTGAAGATCAGGTAATTCGTTCATGTCGATTTTGGCGCGCGACCGAAATATCGCTGTTATCGGGCTAGGTAAGACCGGGCTGTCCTGCGCGGATTATCTGACACGGCGCGGTTATGGCTTTTGCGTGATGGATACGCGCGAAAATCCTCCTGGGCTGGCGGAGCTGAATGCGATTAATCCGGGTGTGCAGGTGGTGACCGGCAAGCTTGATCAGGACATGTTGGCGAGCGCCGACGAAATCTGGTTGAGCCCTGGTGTGCCGCTGAGTCATCCAGACCTGCAGGCGGTGAAAGGGCAAGTCAAGATCTGTGGCGATGTAGATGTATTCAGCCGCGAGGCTAATGCCCCCATTCTGGCTATCACTGGCTCCAATGGCAAAAGCACAGTGACCACGCTGGTCGGCGAGATGGCGAAGGCTTGCGGCGTGAATGTCGCCGTGGGCGGCAATCTGGGAACGCCTGTGCTGGATCTGCTGGCGGATGGGGTGGAGTTGTATGTGGTGGAGTTGTCCAGCTTCCAGCTGGAAACGACTGATCGTTTGGGCGCTCTGGCGGCGACAGTGCTGAATCTGTCGGAAGACCATATGGATCGTTATGCGGACATGATGGCTTACCACCTCGCCAAGTTGAGGGTGTTTTACGGCTGCCGCCGTCAAGTACTGAATCGCGATGACGCGTTGGCGCAACCGCCCCTGAGCCGGGACGTGGATGTTACCTGGTTCACATTGAAGAAGCCTGAGCCAGGACAGTATGGCGTGCTGGAAGAAAATGACGGCGCCTGGCTGGCGTACGGCGCGGAGAAGCTTTTGCCGGTAGAGCAGATGCGCATTCGCGGTAAGCACAACTGGAGCAACGCGCTGGCTGCGCTGGCGCTGGCGGATGCCGCAGGTTTGGAGCGCGAGCCCTGTTTGCAGGCTTTGAGAGAATTTACGGGGCTGACCCACCGTTGCGAATGGGTGGCTGACAAAGACGGAGTCGCCTACATCAATGACTCCAAAGCCACCAACGTGGGAGCGACTCAAGCTGCATTGGCCGGATTGGGCCCTGTTACGAGCGGTGGAATCGTGTTGATTTGCGGCGGACAAGGGAAAGGGCAGGACTTTGCTCCTTTGGCTCCGGCGGTGAAAGAGTGGGTGTCCACGCTGATTATTGTTGGTGAAGACGGCCCCAAGATAAAAGAAGCCCTTGCTGGCGGCGCAATGGCTTTGTCGGCCGGAACGATGGAAGAGGCGGTTAAGCTGGCGGCGGAAAAATCCTCGCCTGGTGATCTGGTGTTGCTGTCTCCAGCCTGCGCCAGTTTTGACATGTTCAAAAACTATGAGGATCGCGGCGACCAGTTCAAGCAAATGGTGAGGGCGTTATGAGTGCGTTAACGCTTACCGCTTCCAAAAACACCCAGACGATGACGCTGGATATGCCCTTGCTAGGCTCCGCCCTGGCGTTGGCGGCGATTGGCTTGATTATGGTGACCTCGGCGTCGGTTGATTTCGCTGACGACGCTAATGGGCAGGCCTTGTATTACATGTGGCGACATTTGTCGTACCTGCTGGCTGGCGTTGCAGTCGGCTTTGTGATTTTGCGGCTGCCTCTGCAATGGTGGCACAAGCAAAGCTGGATATTGCTGGTGGTGGCGCTGGGCTTCCTGGTGGCGGTGCTGATTCCCGGTATCGGGCGCACAGTTAACGGCAGCACCCGCTGGATCAGTCTGGGAGTAATCAATATCCAGGCGTCGGAAATCGCCAAGGTGTGTCTGGCGATATACACCGCCAGCTATCTGGTGCGTCGTCTGGACGAAGTGCGCGGTAGCTGGTGGGGCTTCGCCAAGCCGTTGCTGGTGCTGACGCTGGTGGCGTTGCTGCTGCTGATGGAGCCGGACTTTGGCGCACTGGTCGTCACCATGTGCGCAGTGGTGGGAATGATTTTTTTGAGCGGCGTGGCTTTAAGCCGGTTCGCCGCATTGTTGATGTTCTGCGTGGGTAGCGTGGCGTTGCTGGCGGTATCACAACCCTACCGTTTGAAGCGGCTGACGGCCTATACCGATCCCTGGGCGGATCAGTTTGACAGCGGTTATCAGCTGACTCAGGCGCTGATTGCTTTCGGGCGTGGTGAGTGGAGCGGCGTAGGTCTGGGTAATAGTATACAAAAGCTTTTTTATCTGCCTGAAGCGCATACCGACTTCGTGTTCGCGATTATCGCGGAAGAGTTGGGTCTGCTGGGTAGCTTGTTGATTATCGTGTTGTTTGGCGTGTTGCTGTGGCGCGGCATGCATGTATCGCGGATGGCGGAGCGTGCGGGTCAGCTGTTTAACGCCTACACCGGCTATGGCGTCACGCTGTTGCTGGGCGGTCAGGCTTTGATCAATCTGGGCGTGAACACAGGGCTGTTGCCAACCAAAGGTTTGACGTTGCCGCTGATCAGCTACGGTGGCAGTAGTTTGATTATCAGTAGCCTGTGCGTGGCGATTTTGCTGCGAATTGGCTCCGAAGCAGTGAGCGGCGAGCAGAATGAAGATACGTCGCCAAAAGTGAAAAACCGGGGAGGCGCGCAGCGATGAGCGGCAAGACTTTTCTGGTTATGGCGGGTGGCACAGGCGGGCATGTGTACCCAGCGCTGGCGTCTGCGCTGGCGCTGCGTGAGCAGGGGGCGAACGTCGTCTGGCTGGGGGCGCGTGGAGGGATGGAGGAGCGTATTATCGGTCGCACCGACATTCCTATGCGATTAATCACTATTGGCGGCTTGCGGGGCAAAGGCGCGGCTGCGTTGTTGATGGCGCCGGTCAATCTGATGCGCGCCCTGTGGCAGGCATTTAGCGTGTTCCGTAAGGAAAAGCCCGATTGTGTGCTGGGAATGGGCGGCTTTGCGTCAGGACCTGGCGGCATCGTGGCCTGTTTGACCGGCACTCCCTTGGTGATTCATGAACAGAATGCGATTGCCGGAATGACCAACCGTTGGTTAGCCCGCGGCGCGCGCTATGTATTGGAAGCCTTTCCGCAAACCTTTGCTCAGGCGCAATCGGTTGTGACCGTGGGTAATCCGGTTAGAGACGAATTGGCGGCGTTGCCTTCGCCGCAGGAGCGCGGAGTTGGAACCAGAAAACCTACGCTGCTTATTCTAGGCGGCAGTCGCGGCGCTCTGGCGTTAAATGAAGCGGCGCCTAAAGCGATTGCGGCTTTACCAGAGACTTTGCGTCCGCGAATTGTGCATCAAGCGGGCGAGGGTAAGGACCAGGCCTGTCGTGAACTCTATGCGAGTTTGGGCGTAGAGGCGGAAGTCCACGATTTTTTACAAGACATGGCTGGCGTTTACGCGAATGCTGATTTGGCTTTATGTCGAGCAGGGGCGTTGACCCTTGCCGAGCTTTGTACTGTGGGGCTGGGAGCGCTGCTGGCGCCCTACCCACATGCGGTGGACGATCACCAGACCGCGAATGCCCGGCACTTGGAGCAGGCGGGAGCGGCGAAGATATTTCAACAGGATAATTTAACGGTGGAAAGATTGGCTGAGACTTTGACTTCCCTGCTCGGGCAGCCGCAGAAACTGCTGGAAATGGCGAACGCCGCACGGACGTTAGCCAAGCCCGAAGCGACCAGAGAAGTGGTCAAGTATTGTTGGGAGGCATGCGCCAATGACTGAGACAACTATGAAGAATACCGTTTGGGGACCGCCCGAAATGCGCCGTATCAGACGCATACATTTTGTAGGGATCGGCGGTTCCGGTATGTGCGGCATCGCGGAAGTGCTGCTGAACCAGGGCTATGAAATCAGTGGCTCAGACTTGAAAGAGTCCGCCACGACCAGACGTTTGAGCGATATGGGGGCGATCATCACCTTCGGCCATACCGCGCAGAATATTGCCGGCGCCAATGTGGTGGTGACATCCAGCGCCGTGGCCAAAGATAACCCGGAAGTGACGGCGGCTAACGAGCAGCGTATTCCGGTCATCGCCCGTGCGGAAATGCTGGCGGAGTTGATGCGTTACCGACATGGCGTCGCCATCGCGGGCACTCACGGCAAGACAACGACAACCAGTCTGATGGCGTCTGTTTTGGGCGAAGCGGGTCTGGACCCAACGTTCGTTATCGGCGGTCGTCTGAACAGCGCTGGCACTAACGCCAAGCTGGGCGCCTCCCGATATCTGGTGGCTGAGGCGGACGAGAGCGACGCGTCGTTCCTGCACCTGACGCCAATGGTGTCAGTGGTGACAAACATAGACGCAGACCATATGCACACCTATGGCGGCGACTTCGAGAAGCTGAAGCAGACCTTCGTCGACTTCCTGCACAACCTGCCTTTCTACGGCGTGGCGGTGATGTGTTACGACGACCCGGTGGTGCGTGAAATTATCCCCCGCGTAGGGCGCTCCGTCATTACCTACGGGTTTAACGAGAAAGCGGACGTGCGGGCGGTGGATATCGCACAGCTGGGGATGCAGACGTCCTTTACTACTAAGCGTCCTGGCGGTCAGCCCGACTTGCGTATCAGTCTGAACATGCCGGGCAAGCACAATGTATTGAATGCGCTGGCGGTGATTGCGGTAGCGACTGATGAAGGTATTGCCGACGAAGCGATTGTCTCCGCGCTGAATAAATTTCAGGGCGTGGGGCGCCGTTTTCAGGTTTACGGAAATTATCCGGTGGCCGAAGGCTCGGTCATGCTGGTTGATGACTATGGACATCACCCCAGAGAGGTGGACGCCACCATCAAAGCCATTCGCGACGGCTGGCCGGACAAGCGTCTGGTGACAGTATTCCAGCCCCATCGCTATACACGCACCCGCGACCTGTATGAAGACTTTGTGCAGGTGTTATCCAAAGTGGATGTACTGGTGCTGATGGACGTTTATCCCGCGGGCGAAAAAGAAATCCCCGGAGCGGATGGACGCAGTCTCTGTCGCAGTATCCGGCAGCGCGGTCAGCTTGACCCGATATTCATTGAGCGTGGTCAGGATGTGAAGGCAGTGCTGAGCGGCGTGCTTCAGGATGGAGATCTTCTGCTGACGCAAGGTGCGGGAGACATCGGCTCTGTAGCGGGAGTATTGGCTGAAGGCGGGCTGCAGTAGCGACTGGAGCCGATAGAAATTAAGAGTGAACGATGACGCCAGAAACTAAGCGGCTGGCGTAACGAAGCAACAAGGTAATTAAAGCGTATATGACGGTCCTTAGTTGGGAAAAAGTAAAAGACCTGCCGCCTGCCGATTTCGGCAAAGTGGCGGTGCTGTTCGGAGGCGCATCCGCTGAGCGGGATGTGTCTCTGAAAAGTGGCGGGCAAGTGCTCGCGGCCTTACGTAACGCTGGTGTGGACTGTTTTCATATCGACCCGCGCGATGGCCTGCAGCCCTTACTGGACGGCGACTTTGATCGCGCATTCATCGTATTGCACGGCCGTGGCGGAGAAGACGGAACCATGCAGGGACTGTTAACCCTGCTGAGCAAGCCCTACACCGGTAGCGACGTTCTGGCGTCCGCCTTGGCGATGGATAAGCTGCGCACTAAACAGTTGTGGGAAACCGTGGGCATTCCGACGCCCAAGTATGCTGTGCTGGACGCCGGCTGTGACTGGGGCTCCATCATGCATGAAGTAGGTGCTGGGCAGCCGCTGATGGTCAAGCCGGTCCATGAAGGCTCCAGTATTGGTATGCGCAGAGTGGGCACTGCTGAAGAATTGGAAGCGGCCTATCTGGAAGCAGCGAAATTTGACTCGGTCGTGATCGCAGAACAGTGGATAACCGGCGCGGAATACACGGTCTCTATTTTGGGAGAGGACGCGTTGCCGGCTATCAAACTGGAGACAGACCGCCAGTTCTACGATTACGAAGCCAAGTATGTGGTGAACGACACGCGTTACATTCTGCCCTGCGGCTTACCTCAGGACAAAGAAGACGAGCTCAAAACGCTGGCTCTGCGCGCCTACCGCGCCATTGGCTGTTCTGGATGGGGGCGGGTGGACATCATGTGCGACGCCGCCGGCCAGCCTTGGCTGCTGGAAGCGAACACGGTGCCCGGGATGACGGACCATAGTCTGGTTCCCATGGCGGCGAAAGCATCTGGATTAAGCTTTGAACAACTGGTTTTGAGCATACTCGGAACGACATTGTAACCCAGGCGGTTGTCGACCTGGATGGCAGTCAAGGACGACTGAGCAAAATTGAAATGTACGGACGTGCGTAACGATAGTTGCGCCAAGGCAAGTAACTGAGAGTCGCTACAGCTAATGACGCCAATGAAGAAGCAGCTCGACAAATCGCTTGGTTCCCGACGCGGCGCAACTGCGACCCGCGCAAAGGAGCGCGCCGACAACCGGAATACCGGGCCGGCTGCGATCGTGCGACTGCTGGCCTTTATCCCGTGGAATCGGGTGCTGCTGCACGTGTCGATCTTCTGCTTTTGGCTATTGGTGTTAAGTGCGCTGATCGCCGGCGTCAAATGGTTGGACCGTCCAGTCGCCACGGTTCAGGTAGTCGGCGAGTTGAATTACGTGAGCCGCGGAGAGGTGAAAGAGCTGCTGTCGCCGTTACTCCACGCCAGTTTTTTTACATCCGACCTAGAAGGTGTGCGTAAAAGTCTGGAAGCCCACCCCTGGGTAAAACGGGCTTCCATCTCCAGATTATGGCCGGACGCTGTGCAAGTGGATCTGGAAGAAGAAGAGCCTTTTGTCAGATGGCGCAACCAGGGCTATATCAACGAAGCCGGGCGGCTGTTCGTTAAAGAAACCGGCGTCGTGGTGAATGGCCTGCCAGCGCTGATTGGACCGCCGCACAGCGAGCGGCTGGTGTTTGATAACTTCCAGAAATGGAAGGCGGAGCTGGCCAAAGTGGGACTGGATGTGAACGGTGTGATCATGGAGTCCAGAGGCGCATGGCTGATCAGCTTTACGGATGGGTGGGAGCTTAACCTGGGGAAGCAGGATGTTGAGGGACGGCTACACCGTTTTACTGTGCTGTTTGAGAAGAAACTGCACCAGGAGCGAGAAAAAATAGCGAGTGTTGACGCACGATACACCCGGGGGGTGGCGGTGAAATGGAAAGCAGACGTTACTCCGGAACAAGGTTGAATGTGAACTTTAAGACAGAGTCGAAATATATGGCGAGTTCGAGTGGGAATATGATTGTGGGGCTGGACATTGGCACATCCAAGGTGGTGGCCATTGTCGGGCAGAGAAATCAGGAAGGAGCGATTGAAGTCGTTGGCATCGGTTCCCATCCGTCACGCGGACTCAAACGGGGCGTCGTCGTCAATATCGAAACAACGGTCCAGGCCATACAACGCGCGGTGGAAGAGGCTGAACTGATGGCCGGTTGCCGCATTCACTCCGTCTATGCAGGCATCGCTGGCAGTCACATCCGCAGTATGAACTCTCACGGCATCGTTGCGGTGCGCGATCGGGAAGTGGTGCAGGCGGATCTGGAAAGAGTTCTGGATGCGGCGCAGGCAGTGGCGATCCCCGCTGATCAACGTGTGCTCCACGTCGTGCCGCAGGAGTACGTCATCGACAACCAGGAGGGCGTGAAAGAGCCTGTGGGGATGTCTGGCGTGCGTCTGGAAGCCAAAGTGCATCTGGTTACCTGTGCGGTAAACGCCTATCAGAACATCGAAAAGTGCGTGAAGCGCTGTGGTTTGGAGGTAGACGAAATCATCTTGGAGCAGCTCGCTTCCAGCTACGCGGTGCTGACGGATGACGAAAAAGAATTGGGCGTGTGCGTTGTCGATATCGGCGGGGGCACGACTGATATCGCAATATTCACTGGAGGCTCTATTCGTCACACGGCGGTAATCCCTATCGCTGGCGATCAGGTCACTAACGATATTGCGATGGCGTTGCGAACGCCAACGCAGAATGCAGAGGAAATCAAGATCAAATACGCCTGCGCGCTGACTCAGCTGGCAGGCGCGGATGAGACGATCAAGGTGCCGGGCGTGGGAGATCGCCCGTCGCGGGACTTAAGCCGGCAGTCGCTGGCGGAAGTTGTGGAGCCGCGCTATGAGGAGTTGTTCACCTTGATCCAATCAGAGTTGCGACGCAGCGGATATGAGGATCTCATCGCCGCCGGCGTCGTGCTCACTGGAGGAACCTCCAGTATGGAGGGGGTCGTGGAGTTGGCGGAGGAGATTTTCCACATGCCGGTAAGGCTGGCGGTGCCGCAATGGGTCACCGGCCTGAGCGATGTGGTTAGCAATCCTATGTACTCCACCGCAGTCGGATTACTGCTCTATGGATTTAAACAGCAAGATCTCGGCCGGGGCGCTCAGCACCGGGGAGAACCTGCAGAAAACCTGTTCCAACGGCTGAAGAACTGGTTTATGGGGAATTTTTAATCAGCCCAAATAGAGTCAACTCAAAGGTCTATACCAACTTGCGGAAATTAGTTTCAGGTCGCAGGTACTATAACGAAGAAGGAGAAGGGGAATGTTTGAGCTCGTAGATAACGTACCACAAAATGCAGTCATTAAAGTTGTAGGCGTTGGCGGCGGCGGCGGCAACGCAGTTCGTCACATGCTCGCCTCTTCGGTGGAAGGCGTGGAGTTTATCTGCGCGAACACCGACGCTCAGGCGTTGCGTGATGTCGACGCCAAGCACGTGATTCAACTCGGCGGCAGCGTCACCAAAGGGCTGGGCGCCGGAGCCAATCCAGAAGTCGGTCGTCAGGCGGCGATGGAAGACAGAGAGCGCATTGCGGAAACGCTGAGAGGCGCCGACATGGTCTTCATAACTGCTGGTATGGGCGGCGGTACCGGAACGGGCGGCGCGCCAGTCGTGGCGGAAATCGCTCGTGAAATGGGTATTTTGACGGTTGCAGTAGTCACCCGTCCATTCCCATTTGAAGGCGGCAAGCGCATGAAAGTTGCGGAAGCTGGCCTGCGTGAATTGGGGCAGCACGTCGATTCATTGATTACGATTCCCAATGAGAAGCTGTTGAGCGTCATGGGCAAAAACACCAGTCTGCTGGATGCTTTCGCCGCTGCTAACGATGTGCTTTTGGGGGCTGTACAGGGAATTGCGGATTTGATTATCCGTCCCGGAATGATAAACGTAGACTTTGCGGACGTTCGCACCGTTATGTCCGAAATGGGCATGGCGATGATGGGCACCGGCGTTTCCAGCGGCGACAATCGCGCTCGCGAAGCGGCGGAAAGAGCCGTACGCAGCCCGCTGCTTGAAGATATCAATCTGCAGGGCGCGCGTGGGATTCTGGTCAACATTACTGCAGGCATGGATCTGTCTTTGGGCGAGTTTTCTGAAGTGGGCGCCACCATTGAAGAGTTCGCTTCCGACGCTGCGACAGTGGTTGTTGGAACGGTAATTGATCCAGAAATGAAGGATGAGTTGCGGGTGACAGTGGTCGCCACGGGTTTGGGCGGTGTGCATGACCGGCCGACCAAAGTGGTGGACAACTCTTCCCGGACTATGAACGGCACAACTGATTATCATCAGCTGGAGCGTCCGACTGTGATGCGCAAACGCGCTACTTCAGTTGTGGGCAATGCGGCGGTGGATCGTCGGGCCGTAGGGGATGAGCAAAACGTGGACTATTTGGATATACCTGCGTTTTTGCGTCGTCAGGCGGATTAAATGAGAATGAGTTCGGTCTTTTAGGTTGGTGCACCTAATACCTTTCTGGTATGATTTGGCCGAATTTTATCCAGATTTTGGTAAATCATTGAAATGATAAAACAGCGCACACTTAAAAACATCATCCGAGCCACTGGCGTTGGTCTGCATTCAGGGGAGAAGGTCTACCTGACCTTGAAACCGGCCCCAGTGGACACGGGTGTTGTATTCTGCCGTACAGATCTCGATCCTATCGTGGAAATCCCGGCGCGTGCTGAGAACGTAGGCGAAACCCTTCTCTCTACGACTCTCGTAAAAAACGGAGTGAAGATAGCAACGGTTGAACACTTGCTGTCAGCTCTGGCCGGTCTTGGTATCGATAACTGCTACGTTGAGTTGAGCGCAGCCGAAGTGCCTATTATGGATGGCAGCGCCGGTCCGTTTGTGTTTCTGATTCAATCGGCGGGCATTGCTGAGCAGGACGCGCCCAAGAAATTTATCCGCATCAAGCGCGAAGTAACGGTGACTGACGAAGACAAGCGGGCTACCTTTGTACCGTTCGACGGTTTCAAAGTGACTTTTAGCATAGACTTTGATCATCCTGTGATCAAAGGCCGCTCACAAGAGACAGTTATCGACTTTTCCAGCACTTCTTTTGTTAAAGAAGTTAGCCGTGCGCGGACATTTGGATTCATGCGCGATATTGAAAAATTACGTGCAATGAATCTGGCTTTGGGCGGCAGCATGGATAACGTTATCGTTGTCGATGACTTCAAAATTCTCAATGAAGACGGCTTGCGCTACGAAGACGAATTCGTCAAGCACAAAGTGTTGGACGCGATTGGAGACCTGTACCTGTTAGGCAACAGTCTGATCGGTGAGTTTAAAGGGCACAAGTCGGGTCACGGCTTAAATAACAAACTTCTTCGTGAGCTTATTTCCCAAAAGGATGCTTGGGAGGTTGTGACCTTTGAAGACGCCAGTGAAGCGCCGATTTCCTACCTGAAACCAGTGCTGGCCTAAGATTTCTAGTCCTCTGTATGAGTTGAAAGAGCCTCTAGGGCTTTCTTCAACTCAGGATCGTCACAGAGCTGAGCTTCTTGTTTAAGAAGCTCAGCATTCTTTTGCGAAATTGGTTTCGCCTTCCTTTTTGTTTTCACTTTACCTTCCGCTGGCTCCACGCGAATCTTGAACTGATAAGCAAAATCGAAATCTTTGTGCTTGCGTAGTTCCGGCAGCGACGTGTGTTGATTCATGCGCAACTGAGTTGCGGTGACGGCATCGGGGACAGTTACGCGGATTACGCCATCTTTAACTGATGACAGAATTACTTTGCCGCGTAGTTGGTCGGGCAGACATTGTGAGAATATCTGCTGCAGCTTATCCAGTTGAAGGGCTCGGTGAAAAAGAGACTCCAGCGTAGGGGAGGATGACGACAAAATATCTCCCAGCTTTCGATCTCTATCAGGCATTACGGTTAACCAAAGATTAAAGGTTCGTTACATTTGCAGACATCAACTATCACAGCATCTGTTACAATTTACAAGTATAGTATTTTTAGATAACCTCCGTCGTTTATATAATTCAGGCAACTCAAAACCCTGGAAAAGCATGAATATTATCTTCCTGAGAGATGGACATGGTCAGTCACGCGCCCGTTCTATGGGCGCGCGCGCAGTTGTGCTGACGACGGTCCTTGCGCTGTCTCTGGTGGCTGCGTTGTTGGCGGCGGCGTTTTGGCTTGGACGACAATCCGCCGCGTCGGACGCTTCTATCACTCCTGAGCTGGTTAAAACCTGGCAGGAAAATCTGAAGCAACAGAAAGAAGAAATCCGCACTTATAAGTCGCTTGCGCAACAGAATATAGACGCGCTGACTCTGCGTATGGGCGAATTGCAGGCGAGACTGTTGCGGCTTGATGCGCTTGGGCAGCGTCTTACCGATGTCGCCGGTCTGGATGAAGGGGAGTTTGACTTCGAATCATCGCCCGCATTAGGTGGACCAGAAGAGCCCGCCTTAGAACAATCTTTCTCTGTTCCTATGTTAACGCAAGTGTTGGAGTCCATTGAGCAGCAGGCTGAGTCGCGAGAGCAGCAATTGCGGGTGATGGATGAGCTGTTCGTTAACCAGCGCTTTCAACGAGAGCAGTTTGTAGCGGGCCGTCCAATCAAGAAAGGTTGGCTGTCTTCCCATTATGGCTTTCGCTCAGATCCGTTCACCGGCAAACGGGCATGGCATTCTGGCGTAGACTTCGCCGGTAAAGAGGGCAGCGATATCGTTGCGGTTGCTGGTGGTGTTGTAACCTATTCAGAAGAGCGCTTCGGCTACGGTAATCTGGTTGAGGTTAACCATGGCGGAGGTTTGGTCACTCGCTATGCGCACTGCGCCAAACTTATGGTTAAAACCGGAGATGTGGTGCAAAAAGGTCAAATTTTGGCGAAGATGGGTAGCACTGGGCGCTCGACTGGGCCCCATGTCCACTTTGAAGTTCTTCAGGATGGGCGTTCTGCAAATCCCACAAAATTTATTCACCGCGCAAGTCGGTAACACTTTTTCAGGGCCTTGATGTAATACCCGTCAAGGCCTTGCTATTACAGGCTTTCCCCCACTTTCAGTCTAGCCATTTTAAGGCGCTTCTATCTCCCTACCGCGCGCATTGCTTGTTACTAGGGGTAACAAGTGTGCACTAATCCCTTTATTGCTGTAACAAATTGAGGTTAGAATGCGGAGCTTGGAATTACGCTCCCGCTGAATTTATATCTCCTTCGGCAAGGTGGCTCCAAATCCATAAAGTAACGAGTAAGCGATTCCGCCACGAGCGGAGCCTCCATAAACGCTTCAAAGAGACAGGTAATTTCGTTAGTTATGTTTTCATCTATCGCCAGGAAAATTTTCGGCAGCAAAAATGCCCGCGAAATTAAGCGCATGGGCAAAGTTGTCAAACGCATCAACGAACTGGAAGAGTCAATCAGCGCATTAGACGAAGCCGCTCTTAAAGCAAAAACTCAGGAGTTTCGCTCTCGACTTGAGAAGGGAGAAGCACTTGATCAAGTGTTGCCGGAAGCTTTTGCGGTAGCGCGAGAGGCGGGTAAGCGTGTGATGGGCATGCGCCATTTCGATGTTCAGTTGATCGGCGGTATGGTGCTGCATGAAGGCAAAATTGCAGAGATGCGTACCGGGGAAGGTAAAACGCTGGTAGCGACGCTTCCCGTGTACCTGAATGCCCTGACTGGAAAAGGCGTACACGTAGTCACCGTAAACGATTACCTGGCGCGTCGTGATGCGGACTGGATGAGACCTCTGTACGAATACTTGGGGTTGAGCGTTGGCGTTGTGGTAAGCGGGCAGGACAGTGAAACCAAGCGCGCCGCTTACGCATCAGATATTACTTACGGAACCAATAACGAATTCGGTTTTGATTACCTGCGTGACAACATGGCGTTCAGTCTTACTGACAAGGCGCAGCGCGGGCAGCATTTTGCGATTGTCGACGAGGTTGACTCGATTTTGATTGATGAGGCGCGGACGCCTCTGATTATCAGCGGCCCAGCCGAAGACAGCTCTGAGTTGTACAGGAAAATTAACGAGCTGGTTCCTCAACTTAAGAAAGGGGAGCAGCCAGAGGAAGGACAGCCAGTAGACGGGCACTTTACTGTTGATGAGAAAAGTCGCTCAGTTGAGCTGTCGGAATCAGGTCACTCCTATGTAGAAGAGCTGTTAACCAAAAACGGGTTGCTGGAAGAAGGCGACAGCCTCTACGCCGCCACGAACCTGGGTTTACTGCACCATATCAGTTCTGCTCTGCGCGCCCATCATTTATATAGTAAAGACGTTGACTACATCGTGCAGAACGACCAAGTAGTGATTGTTGACGAACATACAGGCAGAACCATGCCGGGCCGTCGTTGGGGCGAAGGTCTGCATCAGGCGATTGAAGCGAAAGAACGCATTAAAATCCAAGCTGAAAGTCAGACACTCGCTTCCACTACCTTCCAGAATTACTTCCGTCTTTACGAAAAGCTTGCCGGTATGACCGGTACCGCTGATACCGAAGCCTTTGAATTCCGCCAGATTTATGGTTTGGACGTCATCGTTATTCCAACTAATAAGCCGATTAAGCGTATTGATTACAATGACTTGGTATATCTGTCCGTGGATGAGAAATTCCAGGCGGTCATCGACGATATCAAGGATACTGTGACGCAAAATCGTCCTGTGTTGGTGGGTACGGCCTCTATTGAGGCGTCCGAGTATTTGTCGGCTATGCTGAAAAAAGAAGGCATCGCCCATAACGTTTTGAACGCGAAGCAGCACGAGCGTGAAGCGCACGTCATCGCGCAGGCAGGTCGTCCTGGGGCAGTCACCATCGCCACTAACATGGCGGGTCGCGGTACCGACATTGTCTTGGGTGGAAACTGGGAAGCCGACGTCGCTGAGTTGGAAGACCCAACACCAGAACAGATCGCTAAACTCAAAGCCGACTGGCAGAAACGCCATGATCAAGTAATCGCTGCGGGCGGTCTGCATGTCGTTGGTTCTGAGCGCCATGAGTCGCGGCGGATTGATAACCAGCTACGAGGACGTTCGGGACGTCAGGGAGATCCTGGCTCGACACGTTTCTACCTGTCCTTGGAAGATAACCTGATGCGTATTTTCGCCTCTGACCGGGTGAAAAATATTATGCAGGCGCTGGGTATGCAGAAAGGCGAAGCGATTGAGCACCGTATGGTGAGCAACGCTATCGAAAAAGCTCAGCGTAAAGTAGAAGGCCGCAACTTCGATATTCGTAAATCGCTGCTGGAATATGACGACGTGGCGAACGATCAGCGTCATGTAGTATACGAACAGCGTAACGAAATCATGGCGACTGACGATATTTCGGAAATGATCGATGCGATCCGTGGCGACGTGGTCAACGCTACGGTCAGCCAGTTTATCCCTCCGCAAAGTTTGGCCGAACAGTGGAATATTCCAGGCCTTGAGAAGCAATTAGAGTCCGATTTTGGCGTTGATTTACCTGTGCAGCAATGGCTGGACGAAGACAAGCGTCTGCATGAAGAGACCTTGCGCGAGAAAATCCTGCAGGCGGTAGTCGATTCTTATCGTGAGAAAGAAGAAGTGGTTGGCGCATCCGTCATGCGCAACTTCGAGAAGCAGGTATTCCTGCAAGTTCTGGATACCTTGTGGAAAGAGCACCTTTCCAATATGGACCTGCTGCGTATGGGGATTCACTTGCGTGGTTACGCGCAGAAGAATCCCAAACAGGAATACAAGCGTGAAGCCTTTGAGCTGTTCCAGAATATGCTGGATACCATCAAGCATGACGTAGTCAGAGTGATCTGCCATGTCAGGGTGCAGAAACAGGAAGAAATGGAAGAGCTGGAACGCCGTCGTCGTGAGGCGTTGGCGCAGCAAATGCAGCGCGCCCAGGCGACTCACCCTGAAGCGTCAGAAGAAGATGCCGATGCGGAGGAGCAGGATGAAAGCTCTGACGCGCCTTATGTCCGCGACCACAAGAAAGTCGGTCGTAACGAGCCTTGCCCATGTGGTTCCGGCAAGAAATATAAACAGTGTCATGGTCGCCTGGAGTAATTGAGATGGCTGTGGGGCACGCGCCTTTACCCGAGTTTCACCCTGTAGCGGGGGTTCGTATTGGGGTCGGGTCCGCCGGCGTTAAAAAGCCGGGTCGTAAAGACTTAGTAGTGTTTGAGCTATGTGAAGGGGCGCAAACCGCCGCCGTTTTTACCAGTAACGCTTTTTGCGCCGCTCCAGTCACGCTGGCTAAGCGTCACCTTGCTGAGGGCGCGCCTCGTTACTTGCTAATCAACACTGGTAACGCCAATGCGGGGACTGGTCGGCAAGGTCTGGATAACGCCATGCGATGCTGCCAGACGTTGGCGCAGCTTGGCGAAGTGGCGACTGAGCAAGTATTGCCATTTTCCACGGGGGTCATTGGCGAGCCGCTGCCTGTAGATAAGATCGTAGCGGGATTACCCGGCGCTTTGGGTAATTTCAGTGACAACGCCTGGGCTGAAGCCGCTCAAGGCATAATGACGACGGATACCCGGCCGAAAGGCGCTACAGTGCGTCTTGAAATTGATGGCGTGGCGGTTCATATCAGTGGCGTCAGTAAAGGCGCTGGGATGATTAAGCCGAATATGGCCACAATGCTGGGCTTCGTAGCGACGGACGCAGATATCGAGCCGGAACTGCTGCAACGCATGCTGACGGCGGCCGCGAATAAATCTTTCAATCGCATCACCGTAGATGGAGATACTTCCACCAATGACGCTTGCGTACTGGTAGCGACAGGGCGCTCCGGCGCACCCAGATTTACCGAGGCGAATACTGAACTCTGGCGGCCATTCAAGGAAGCGTTGGATGACTTGATGCAACAACTGGCTCACGCCATTGTCAGGGACGCGGAAGGAGCGACCAAGTTCGTCGCCGTCAACGTTCAGGGCGCGGCGACGCTTAGTGAGGCGCTCGATGTCGCCTATACCATCGCACACTCTCCCTTGGTCAAGACCGCGTTATTCGCCAGCGATCCTAATTGGGGCCGCATACTGGCGGCGGTTGGGCGCGCAGGGCTGCAGAGCCTTGAGGTTGAGCGCATCAATATTTACCTTAACGAGGTATGTATTGTTGAGGGCGGAGCGAGAGCGGCTTCATATACGGAGGAGGCTGGGCAAGCGGTGATGGATCTTGAGGATATTACAATCCGAGTCGATCTGGGACGCGGAGAGGTGGAAGACACCGTCTGGACCTGCGACTTCTCCCATGAATATGTCACTATCAATGCGGAATATCGCACCTGATCGCTGTGACAGGTGCTATGGAGACGGAGAATGAAAGCCGTTCATGTCGCTGTTGCGGTGATTCTCGATCAGCACAATAGAGTGTTGGTGGCTCGCAGACCAGACCATTTGCACCAGGGAGGGCTGTTAGAGTTTCCTGGAGGTAAGGTCGAACCCGGTGAGACGGTTTTGGCGGCGCTGCAGCGTGAACTTTTTGAAGAAGTTGGCGTCCAAGTGGATGTATCTGAGGACGCAACAAACCCTTTGATCCAAATAGAACACCACTATCCCGATAAGCATGTATTACTGGATGTGTGGCGTGTATCCCGATTCTCTGGCGAGGCGCAAGGCCGTGAAGGTCAATATGTCGCCTGGCTGGACCTGAATGAGCTTGACCCGGAAGCGTTTCCCGCCGCTAATCGTGAGATCATCGCGGCGTTGCGGCAAGCCAGTTAGTGACCTGAATGAGGAGTGCGGATGGCTGAACTCACCCATCTTGATGAGAAGGGCGCAGCACATATGGTGGACGTTTCCGATAAGGAAACGACAACCCGAGTGGCGCGAGCGGAGGCATTGATTCGAATGCAGCCGGAAACCTTGGCCATGATTACCGAAGGTCGGCACAAAAAAGGCGACGTCTTTGCTGTCGCCCGTATCGCTGGCATTCAAGCGGCGAAAAAAACGTCTGACCTGATTCCCCTATGCCATAGCCTTAATCTGACTTCGGTGAAAGTAAATCTGGAAGCGGACTCGAGTGCTTCCCTGGTGCGCATTGAAGCGATATGTAAGCTTGATGCGAAAACCGGTGTGGAGATGGAGGCGCTGACAGCGGCCAGTGTAGCGGCGCTGACCCTTTATGACATGTGTAAGGCGGTAGATAAAGGCATGGTGATCGAGTCGGTGCGCTTGCTGGAGAAGCAAGGCGGTCGCAGCGGCCATTGGCAGGTTCAGGAGTAAGCCATGATAAAGGTGTTGTTTTTCGCGAAGCTGCGAGAGCAGGTTGGTCGTTCTGAAATAGAGCTGCCTGCTTTGGATTCGGGGAGCAATGTAGCTGCGCTGCTAGATGCGGTGGTTGCGGAAATACCAGAGGCTGAACCCGTCTTGAGGCAGGGAAATATTCTGGCGGCGATAAACCAGGAAATGGCTCCCTTGAGCGCGATAGTTGCAGACGGTGATGAGGTCGCATTCTTTCCGCCTGTGACTGGTGGGTGAGAGCCCGCGGTTTGTAGTTCGCCGCCTGTTGGACCGGATTTGTTTCGGTCGATCAGGTGGCGTATAAATGGAGTTGGTAGTTATCGAGGGGGAGTGCGTTTCGCTATGTCTTCAGCCCGCCTTATTGATCGATTTGGCCGTGAAGTAAATTACGTACGGCTGTCTGTAACCGACCGGTGCGACTTTCGCTGCGTGTATTGCATGGCGGAAGATATGACCTTCCTTCCCCGTGAACAAATCCTTTCATTGGAAGAGCTCTATGACGTGGGCAAAGCCTTTGTTGAGCTTGGCGTTCGTAAGTTGAGGCTGACCGGGGGAGAGCCCCTCGTGCGTCGTAACATTCTGGAGTTGGTGGAGAAGCTTGGGCGTTTGCAGGAATTGCATGAATTAACCCTGACCACCAATGGCTCCCAGCTTGTCAAAATGGCGCCGGACCTCCATAAAGCTGGCGTCAAACGTATTAATGTCAGTCTCGACAGTCTCAATACCGATCGTTTTAAAGAATTGACCCGTACAGGGGATTTGCAGCAGGTGTTGGCGGGAATCGAAGCCGCCAAAACCGCCGGTATAGAGAGAATTAAGCTTAATGCTGTGGTTCTGCGCGGGCGCAATGAAGACGAGGTGATGGACCTGGTGCGCTATGCGCGAGCGGAGAAGCTGGATATTTCTTTCATTGAAGAAATGCCGCTGGGCGCAATCACTGAGCATAGCCGACAACTTTCATTTGTCTCCAGCGCTGAATTGCGTGAGCGCATCAGTCAGGATTATGAGCTGTTTCCCTGTAGTGAAAATACAGGGGGCCCTTCTCGTTATTACAGAATGTCCGATAGCGTATCCAGAATTGGGTTTATTTCACCTCACAGCCATAACTTCTGCCATTTGTGCAACCGGGTTCGAGTGACGGTGGAAGGGCGCTTGCTGCTGTGTCTGGGCAATGAGCATTCCGTTGATTTGCGCGAAGTTTTGCGTGGTAGACCTGACCAATTGAAGCCGGCAATCGTCGACGCTATGGCGATTAAGCCGGAACGGCACTATTTTAATCTAGAGGAAGAAGCTCAGATCGTTCGCTTTATGAATATGACCGGTGGTTGAGGCCAGTCCTATGGGGCGGATCATTGGCGTAAGTTATTGACGCCATAGATTGCGCCCATGAGTCTAAGTGTTGGGGTGGGGCGGCGCATCTGATAGAATTTCCGCCCCGCCAAGTTTTAGAGAGAGTATCGAGTGTCTGTCACCTATGTCGCCAGTTGCAAGCTGCCAACTCCCTTTGGTGTATTCGATATGCACGGATTCCAGGAAGCCGGTACGCAAAAAGAACATATTGCCCTGACTTTGGGAGATATTGGCGACGGAGCGCCGGTGCTGGCGCGTACGCACTCAGAATGCCTGACCGGTGACGCGCTGTTCAGTATGCGCTGTGACTGCGGTTACCAGCTCGACGAAGCGTTGCGCAGTATCGCCGCCGAAGGGCGCGGTATTTTGCTGTACTTGCGCCAGGAAGGCCGTGGGATTGGCTTATTGAATAAGATCCGCGCTTATAATCTGCAAGATCAGGGCGCTGATACGGTAGAAGCCAATGAGCAGCTGGGGTTCGCGGCGGACTTGCGCGACTACAGTATGTGCAAACCGATGCTGTATCACCTGGGGATAAGCCGCATTCGCCTGATGACCAACAATCCTCGCAAGGTCAATTCGCTGACTGGTTTGGGAATTGAAGTCGTCGAACGGGTGCCTCTGGAAGTGGGAAGAAATCCTCATAATCGCAACTATCTGGCCACTAAAGCCGGCAAATTAGGTCATTTGCTGACGACGCACCAAGACGACGATTACGTTGTCGCTGCGAAATAATGCGGACAGGCAGTAAAACAGAATTCAAGACAGACAGTTTTGAGAAAGGTTAAACGGGGCGTGTAGTACGCCCCGTTTGCGTTTTCAGGCGCTGGTGCCAGTCTTGGGCGACGCCAGGTTCAGGCTCTGCAGACGCTTTTTGATAGCAGCTGCGATGCCTTGCGCATCCAGACCGACTTCTTTGTGCAATTCTGCAGGCTTGCCATGTTCGATAAACTCATCGGGTAGACCCAGCTGCAATACGGGCATGGCGATGCCTTGTGAAGCAAGAAACTCGATAACGCCGCTGCCGGCGCCGCCAAGGATGCTATTTTCTTCAAGCGTCACCAAAAGATCATGGCTTCCCGCCATCTCCAGAATCATATTTTGATCCAGAGGTTTGATAAATCGCATATCCACGACAGTGAAGTTATTCTCTTCCGCCACTTCCAGCGCCGCAGGCAACAAGGCTCCGAAGTTCAGGATGACAGTCTGCGCGCCACGGCGACGCAGATTGGCTTTGCCTATCTCCAATGACTCCAGCCCTGGGCTGATTTCCGCGCCTGGTCCGTTGCCTCTGGGGTAGCGAACCGCAGCGGGGCCTTTGAATTGGTGCCCCGTAGTCAGCATTTTGCGGGTTTCATCTTCATCCGACGGTGCCATGATCACCATATTGGGGATACAGCGAAGGAAGGTAAGGTCGAAGCTGCCGGCGTGGGTAGGGCCGTCTTCGCCGACCAGACCTGCGCGGTCAATCGCGAAAAGCACATCCAGATTCTGAATCGCGACATCGTGAATGAGCTGGTCGTAGGCGCGCTGCAGGAAGGTGGAGTAAATGGCCACTACCGGCTTGGCCCCGTCGCAAGCCAGGCCTGCGGCTAAAGTCACTGCATGCTGTTCCGCGATGGCGACATCGTAATAACGCTCAGGAAAACGCTTGGAAAATTCGATCAGGTCGGAGCCTTCGCACATAGCGGGCGTGATGCCCACTAAGCTGGGGTCCCGTTCCGCCATGTCGCACAGCCATTGTCCAAAAATATTGGAGTAACGCGGCTTTTTCGGCGCTTTGGCGGTGTCCTGCACCTTGGGCTTAGGTTCAATTTTGTTGATGGCGTGATAGCCAATAGGGTCGCTTTCCGCGTGGGCGAAGCCTTTGCCTTTTTTGGTGACCACATGCAGGAACTGAGGTCCGCTCAGTTCCTTGATATTGTTCAGAGTCTCGACCAGACGAGGCAGATCATGGCCGTCTATTGGGCCGATATAGTTGAAGCCAAGCTCTTCGAACAGCGTGCCCGGAGCGACCATGCCTTTGAAATGCTCTTCCGTTTTGCGGGCCAGCTCCATCAGACCCGGCGCGCCTTGCAGCACGCGCTTGCCGCTGTCGCGCATCTGGTTGTAGGTCTTGCTTGCCAGCAAGCGGGCGAAATAGTTGGACAGGCCTCCGACATTGCGGGAGATCGACATGTCGTTGTCGTTTAGAATCACCAGCAGGTCTGCTTTGGTGTCGGCGGCGTGGTTCAGGGCCTCGAACGCCATACCGGCGGTCATGGCGCCGTCGCCGATGACGGCGATGGCTTTCCGGGGCTGGTTCTGCATGCGGGCAGCGATCGCCATGCCCAGTGCGGCGCTGATAGACGTGCTGGAGTGACCAACGCCAAAGGTGTCATATGGGCTTTCCTCGCGGCGGGGGAAAGCGGCGAGACCATCCTTTTGGCGAATAGTGAGCATTTGCTCACGGCGGCCGGTAAGTATTTTGTGAGGATAAGCCTGATGGCCCACGTCCCAAACCAGTCGGTCGTCAGGAGTATTAAAGGCGTAGTGCAGGGCTACGGTTAACTCCACCACGCCAAGGCCTGCGCCGAAATGGCCGCCGGATTGGCCTACGCTGTACAGCAAAAATGCACGTAGTTCGTGCGCCAACTGCAGGAGTTCGGCTTCATTGAGAAGACGCAGTTGGGCCGGAGAGTCGATTTTGTCGAGCAGCGGCGTATTGGGCCGGTGCACTGGAATTTCTTGAAATACGTATGGTTTTTGCATTCTTGCAGTTGTAGTCGCTCGGTTCTAAGGGATTAGCCGCCGGATTATAGCCTCGGACGCAAAAAATTTGCCTATAAAAGCAATCGGCCATTATAAGCGATGTTGGGTTGGAGAACACGGGCAATTGGCGATCAATGCGTGCGCTCGATCATGAAGCTGGCAAGATCCTGCAAGCGGGAGTTCTGCAATCCCAGCGCCTGTAGCTGCGCGAGGGCCTCTTCATACAACTGGCGCGCTTTCAGTTTCGCCTGTTCAAGGCCCAACAGAGATGTGTACGTGGGTTTGTTACGCTCGGCGTCTTTCCCGGCGGTTTTGCCCAATACGCTGGTGTCGCTTTCCACGTCTATGATGTCGTCACGGACCTGGAACGCCAAGCCAATGGCCTGGGCGAATCGGCGTAAGCCTTCTATGGTTTCAGCGTCAGACCGACCGCTGGACAGGGCGCCCAATACGATGCTCGCCTCTATCAATGCGCCGGTTTTTTCCAGATGCATGCGTTCCAATTCTTCGAGCTTGAGCGTATGACCTTCTGAGTAGATATCGATAGCCTGTCCGCCGACCATTCCCAGGTGTCCGCTGGCGCGGGCGAGTTCCCGCACCATTTGCAACATGCTTTCCGCTGACGCGCCAGATGGCTCGGTTAGTGCGCTGAACGCCAGCGTTTGCAGACCGTCGCCGACCAGTATGGCGGTGGCTTCGTCGTAGGCGATGTGGCAGGTGGGTTTACCCCGGCGCAGAGAGTCGTCGTCCATTGCCGGTAAATCGTCATGCACTAAAGAGTAGGCGTGAATCAGTTCTACTGCGCAACAGGCGGGTAACGCCTGTTGCGGGTCTCCACCCAACGCTTCCGTCGTAGCGAGCAATAATAAAGGACGCACTCGCTTGCCGCCGTTAAGCACGCAGTAACGCATGGCCTCATTCAGCCTGGCCTTGGGGCCTTCCGGATTGGGAAGCAGGTTGGCTAGGGCTTGGTCGATCTGGGCGCGGTTACGCTGGAAAAAGTCGTCGAGAGAATCAGTCTTCGGCGTCATTCTGGTCAAAAGGTTTGGTTAGCGGGGTTCCGCGCTCTTCAATTAACTGTTGAACCTTTTGTTCCGCAGTCTGCAAGGCGGTTTGGCAGTGGCGAGTGAGTTGGACGCCTTCTTCAAAAGCGACTAGAGCTTCTTCCAGTTTAAGATCGCCTTGCTCCAGCTTTCTCACCAGAACTTCCAGACGTTGCAATGCGTCTTCGAAATCGGGCGTTGAGCCGCTGGTGGAGGGGCTTACATCAGAGTTGGCGTTTTTTTCAGTCATGGTGTTCTTATGCCGGGTTTTTGCGCAGAGCCACCCTACCTGAGAGCGTCGTCAGGGTCAATCGGTCGCCGTTAAAATTCAGCCGGGCCGGGCTTTGCAGGCGTCTGCTTCAACAAACTAACACCCGGATAAGTCAGCAGTTTTTAAATTCCCTGTCTATACTTTGGAGAAGCCCGGCGCCGCTTGTTCCTGCGCCGGCGTCCTCTGGGTTTATTCTGTACTGTCCACCCGTAAAGGAGCGCTTTGTGGATTTAGCTACGCTTTTGGGCCTCATCGGCGGTTTCGCGATCGTGACGATGGCGATGATGTTAGGCGGCTCAATTGGAATGTTTGTTGATGTGCCGTCGCTTCTCATTGTATTTGGCGGCACGCTTTTGGTCGTTTTGATGAAGTTTTCGCTTGGTCAATTTCTCAGCGCAGGCAAGGTGGCGGCCAAGGCCTTTATGTTCAAGCTGGATAAGCCTGAAGAATTGATCGAGCAGGTCGTGGAGCTGGCGGACGCCGCCAGAAAAGGCGGCTTGCTCTCTCTGGAAGGTAAGGAAATTCCCAACGCGTTTCTCTCTAAAGGTATTCAACTGCTGATAGACGGTCACGATGGCGATGTGGTGAAAGCGTTGCTGACTAAAGACCGAAATCTTACCGTGGACCGGCATAAGCAGGGCTCTTCCGTATTTACCTCCATGGGGGATGTGGCGCCGGCGATGGGAATGATCGGCACACTGGTGGGGTTGGTGGCCATGTTGTCCAATATGGATGACCCTAAGTCTATTGGGCCAGCGATGGCTGTTGCGCTACTCACAACGCTATATGGCGCCATGCTGGCGAATATGGTTGCGATTCCAGTTGCGGATAAATTGAAATTGAGAATGGGGGAGGAAGAGCAGATCAAGTCCATGATCATCGACGCTCTGTTGGCGATTCAGGCGGGACAGAACCCGCGCGTGATTGAGACCATGCTGCGCACCTATCTGCCTGAAGGTAAACGTCAGACTGAAGAAGCCTGACGGGAGTTGCGCCAATGAGTGACGAAGAAGAGCAAAAGTGCGAATGTCCCCCCGGGCTGCCTGCCTGGATGGCGACTTTCGCCGATTTGATGTCCTTGCTGATGTGTTTCTTTGTGCTGCTGCTGTCTTTTTCCGAGATGGATGCGCTCAAGTTCAAACGTCTGGCCGGCTCCATGCGGGAAGCCTTCGGCGTGCAAGCTATCGTCAGTGTGGACAGTATCCCTAAAGGCACCAGCATCATCGCCCAGGAGTTTAGTCCTGGTAAACCTGATCCGACACCGCTGCAGACCATCATGCAGCAAACCCAGATGGACTTGCCCAACCTGGAGCAGCTCTGCGAACAGCAGGTGGCGGACGCATTAAAGGAAGAGTGTCCGAAGATAAAAGGCGAGGAACTCAGCGACATTGTGCTGGAAAAGATCAAGATGCTGGTGGAGGAGACGGAGAACGACGCCATTACACTGGCTTCCGCATTGGAAGCGGAGGTTCGTAATAATCAAGTGGAAGTGGAGACCCGGGGGCGTAAGATCGTCATTCGCGTGCAGGAAAAAGGTTCATTCAATAGCGGCTCCGCAGACTTGAATCCCGAGTTTTTTCCGGTGATAGATAAGCTGGTGGAACTGCTCAAGTCCATGGACGGGAGTATCTCCGTGGAAGGTCATTCGGACAGTATTCCCATTCATACCGCCCGGTTTCGTTCCAACTGGGATCTCTCCGCGGCGCGGGCGCTGGAAGTGGCCCATGCATTGTTTGAGTCGGGAGAGCTTGACCCCTCCCGTTTCAGCGTCGCCGGTTACGCGGACACCAAACCCCTGGCTCCGAACGATTCGGTGGAAAATCGCGCCCGCAATCGACGGGTGGAGATTATTCTGCAACAACCGCTGGATGATGAAACCAAGAAAGAAATTCAGAAGGCGAGAGATGTCGCTCCAGGCATTTTGCCCAGCGACCAATCGGAGGAATGGCAGGGCCTGGCGCCGGACGAAATATTCTGATCAGGCCGTGTGCCGAATGGTGCGCATTGGATGGGGCGAGGGCGTATCTAGAGAGAAAGATGGGAGAGAAGAGCAGGAGGCGTATGAGAGTATTGGCGTATGAGCGCGGGTGAGAATCTATGTCTGAGTTAGCTGAAAGACGTCGCTTCTTTCGAATTAGCGATACAGTGGGATTGGCGTATCGAGTATTGCAGCGCGGAGAGGCGACGGAGAAAGAGTCATCGGAATCCCACGTTAGTTCAGCCTCTTTGTTGAGTCTGGAAAATGATATTTCCAAAGCGCTGGAAAGCATGCGAGCGGCGAACGCAGGGCTGGCTCATATGCTTGAGCTGTTCAATCGTAAGATTAATTTGGCGCTTACCCTGGAAAATCGCAGCGACGGCGTATGGTCGGAACCCCGACGCGCCAAGCGGGTCAGTCTCAGCGCCTGCGGCATTGCTTTTCCGGTGGACGATCGCCTGAACGTCGGCGTGACGCTGCAACTTCACATCATCTTATATCCCAGCAATATCTCAATGTCCCTGCGTGCGCTCGTTATTGCCTGCGACAAGCCCAGAGCTGATGATGAGGACAAAGATGGCTTTGTCCTGCGGGCGGATTTCACGGACATTGAAGAACAGAATCAGGAAATCCTGATTCAACATGTTCTTAAGTGTCAGACCCGTCAGTTGCGGGAGCGGCGAGAGGAGAAGGAAAAGAAAGGCTGACTTCATTCTGATAAACGCCCTTCTCAAATGTCTTCTCCCACATCTGCGTGACGCCGTTTGCATCATGCAGCAACAGCGTACTGCTGCGGGTGCCGTAATCCTTCGAGGTAATAAAGGCGGAGGACAGCAACCGCTCTACTTCAACTCCCACGCCTGTATCTGGCAACAGATAGTCGGGCGCGGCGGCGTCATCCGCCAGTAACGCCCAGAGGTCATCCTGGTTCGGTCCGGTAATTGCAGAGGCGAATCGGCGCTTGCCGGCGGTCAACTTGGGCCAGGGCGTATTCAAAAAACCGTTGCTCAAACCGTATACGCCTGGCGTTAAGCGCTGATACTGTGGCTCCTTACGATTACTGAAATAAGCCAGGGTGGAGCCCGCGAGCATCATCAGGTTAAAACCGCCATAGGAGTGGCTGGTTGGCTCCAGGGCGGCGGCGAAATCGTCCACTGATAATTCAGACTCCAGGAAGTTTCTGACCAGAGCGCCTCGGGAAAGCTGCGCCGCTTCGCGGGGGCCGGAGCGGTGGTTGGTAATGGCGGCGAAACGGCCGTTGGTGGTCGCGCCCATCCAGGTTCCGCCTTCCTGCAAGTCGCGTCCGGCGTAAATGCGCGGGCGCTCTGGCCATTGCGTGAGAGGCTGGGTGGGGCGGGCGTAGAACTCGTCACGATTGGCGGCGACGATCAGTGGAAACCGGGAATTCGCTTGATAAGCGACAAATAGTAGGCACATAGGCTTGCTCCCAGACGTGCGTGGAATTCGAAAAGCACAGAGTCCTTAATTTATGTATCATACCACCTTCTTTATACGGGGCTCCTGGCGGAGCGGCCTGATCCTATGGGGGCGAAATGGTATTCCTGGCGTATTTGGCTTTGGGCGCGCTAGCGGGAGTGTTGGCCGGACTGTTCGGCATCGGCGGCGGATTGATTATTGTCCCTGCGTTGATTTTCAGCTTCGAACTGCAGAGCGTGGCCCCGAGCGTCGCCACGCATTTGGCCGTCGGCACATCCCTGGCGACGATTATTTTCACATCCATAAACTCGATCCGTGCGCATCATCAGAAGCAAGGGGTGAATTGGCGCGTGTTTCGTCCTATGGCGGTAGGACTGATGATTGGCGCGGTATTGGGCGCGCAGACGGCCTCTCTTATGCCGGCGGCGCAGTTGAAGCTGGTCATCGGGATATTCGCCATCACCATCGGCGTGCAAATGGCGTTGGCGCTGAAGCCCAAACCCCATAGGAGCTTGCCTGGCGATGGCGTATTAGTGGGCGTTGGCGGCGGCATCGGTTGGGCGTCCGCCATATTCGGCATTGGCGGCGGCTCCCTGTCGGTACCCTATCTGACATGGTGTAACGTGCGCATGCAGCAGGCGGTGGGCACCTCAGCCGCTTGTGGGTTGCCGATAGCGCTAATGGGCGCCGTCACTAATATCTGGGAAGGATGGGGCGAAGCGTCGCTACCGGAATACAGTCTGGGGTTCATTTATCTGCCGGCTTTGGCGGGGATCGCGATAACCAGCATGCCGTTCGCGAGTCTGGGCGCCAAATTGGCTCACCGTCTTCCCGGAGACGTGCTTAAACGAATTTTCTCAGTGCTGCTGTTTATTGTGGGCGGCCGGTTTCTATATCAAGCGTGGGGACAATTGTGACAGAACGTTGGTTTGACTATCCGAATATTGACCCGGTGGCTTTTTCCGTTGGGCCGCTGAGTGTGCATTGGTATGGCTTGATGTATCTGCTGGGCTTCGCCGCGGCCTGGATGCTGGGTAAACACCGTTCGCATCAGCCCCATGCGCCTATGCAGGAGCAGCAAGTGGCGGACCTGATTTTCTGGTGCGCGCTTGGCGTCGTGTTGGGTGGACGCGTTGGCTATGTCATTTTCTATAACTTTGAACAGTTTCTGGATGATCCCATCTGGTTGTTTGAAGTCTGGACCGGAGGCATGTCATTCCACGGTGGGCTGATCGGCGTAATTATCGCTATGTGGGCCTATGGTCGCTCATTAGGACTCTCATTTTTTCAGGTGGCGGACTTTGTCGCGCCGCTGGTGCCAATTGGATTGGGTGCAGGGCGTCTGGGCAACTTTATCGGCGGCGAACTCTGGGGCAGAGCGACGGATGTTCCCTGGGCCATGGTGTTTCCACGTGATCCGACGCATCTGGCGCGCCACCCCTCACAGCTATATCAGTTCGCCCTGGAAGGCGTCGCCCTGTTCTTGATCCTATGGTTCTATTCCGCTAAACCCCGCCCGCGCATGACCGTCTCCGGCCTGTTCCTGCTGTGTTACGGTTGTTTCCGCTTCCTGGTGGAATTTGTACGCGAGCCCGATGCGCAGTTAGGCTATCTGGCGTGGGGCTGGCTGACCATGGGGCAGGTTTTATCAACTCCGATGATTGTAATTGGGGTGGCTTTCATTATTTATGGCCGCACCGTGTATGGGGCGGAAGCAAAAGCGGCGCGGAGTTAGTAGACGTCAT
Organism: Hahella sp. KA22; assembly: GCF_004135205.1. NCBI lineage: Bacteria > Pseudomonadati > Pseudomonadota > Gammaproteobacteria > Oceanospirillales > Hahellaceae > Hahella > Hahella sp. KA22. The sequence goes on from NZ_CP035490.1 coordinate 1,623,456, forward strand.
ATGAAACAGTATCTCGACATGATGCGCCATGTGCGCGAGCAAGGGGCCGTTAAAACTGACCGTACCGGCACCGGCACCCGTAGCGTATTCGGTTATCAGATGCGCTTCGATTTGCAGCAGGGCTTTCCCCTGGTGACCACCAAGAAGTTGCATTTGCGCTCGATCATTTATGAATTGCTGTGGTTTCTGAATGGCGACACCAATATCAAATATCTGAAGGACAATGGCGTCAGAATCTGGGACGAGTGGGCGGATGAAAGCGGTGGCCTGGGGCCTGTTTATGGCTACCAGTGGCGCAGCTGGCCCGCGCCGAATGGCGAGCATATCGATCAGATTTCCAATGTGCTGGCGCAGATCAAAAGCAATCCGGACTCCCGTCGTCATATGGTGGTGGCGTATAACCCCGCGTTTGTGGATCAGATGGCGCTGCCTCCCTGTCACGCCATGTTTCAGTTCTATGTGGCGGAAGGACGCTTATCCTGCCAGTTGTACCAGCGCAGTGCTGATATTTTCCTAGGCGTGCCTTTTAATATCGCCAGCTATGCGCTGCTGACGCATATGTTTGCGCAGCAATGCGACCTGGAGGTAGGAGATTTCATCTGGACCGGCGGCGACGTGCACCTGTACAACAATCATCTGGATCAGGCGGATGAGCAACTAAACCGTGAACCGCGTCCGCTGCCAAAATTGCAGATTCGTCGCAAGCCGGCGTCGCTGTTTGACTATGAGTTTGAAGATTTTGAGATTACGGGATACGACCCGCACCCTCATATTAAAGCGCCGGTAGCAGTGTAAGGAGCGAAGATATGAGCGCAGTTTTATCAATCGTTGTCGCCCGCGCGGAGAATGGCGCTATTGGCGTGGAAAATACGTTGCCCTGGCGTTTATCCAATGACCTGCAGTATTTCAAGCGAGTCACCATGGGCAAGCCGATTATTATGGGACGCAAGACCTTCGATTCGATTGGGCGTCCGCTGCCGGGCAGAACCAACATTGTGGTGACCCGTAATAAAGACTGGCGTCACGATGGCGTCAGCGTGGCTCACTCTCTGGATGAGGCGGTATCTCTGGCGGGACGGGAGCAGACAGACGAGGTTATGCTGATTGGCGGCGCCGAGCTGTATCGGCAGGGGCTGGCGGCGGCGCAGCGTGTTTATCTGACGGAGGTGAAGACTTCCGTGCAGGGCGATGCGTTTTTCCCGGAGCTTGACCCCGCTGACTGGCGTGAAACGTCTCGCGATTCGCACCCGGCGGATGAGAAAAATCAATATCCCCATGACTTTGTCGTCTTTGAGCGTTCATAACGCCTCACTCTCCATGCTCCCCATCGATCACATTATCCCTGGGCTTCTAACCACTCTGGAAGCTCACTCCACGGTACTTTTGCAGGCCCCGCCAGGGGCAGGTAAGACTACTCGGGTTCCCTTGGCGCTACTGGGTTCGCCTTGGCGCGACGACCGTAAAATTCTGATGCTGGAGCCGCGCCGGTTGGCGGCGCGCTCCGCCGCTCGCTTTATGGCGAAGCAACTGGGAGAGCCGGTTGGGCGTCGGGTTGGTTATCGCACTCGCCAAGACACCAAAGTCTCCGCCGATACTCGTATTGAAGTGGTGACGGAAGGCATTTTGACCCGCCTGATTCAATCTGATCCCGCCCTGGAAGACTATGCAGCAGTGCTGTTCGACGAATTTCACGAGCGTTCTCTGCAGGCGGACCTGGGGTTGGCTTTGGTGCGTGAGAGCCAACAGGCGCTGCGGGAAGATTTGCGAGTGCTGGTCATGTCCGCAACCCTGGATACCGCGCCTCTGGCCAAGCTGCTGGAAAATGCGCCAGTGCTGACCAGCGAAGGGCGCGCCTATCCCGTGGAAGTGCGCTATCGCCCCTCGCAGCGGGAGCAGCGACCAGTTGAGAAAACGGTTGCGGTGGTGCGAGAGGCGCTGGCGGAAGAAAGCGGCTCGCTGCTGGTGTTTTTGCCCGGCGTGGGCGAGATTCGACGAGTCCATGACGCCTTGGCGGAGTACTTGCCAAACGGGGTGCGATTAGCGCCTTTGTACGGCAACCTCAAAGCGGAAGAGCAGGATCAGGCGATTCTGCCTTGCGTGGATGGGGAACGAAAAGTGGTTCTCGCTACGGCCATAGCCGAAACCAGTTTGACTATTGAAGGCGTGCGGGTGGTAATTGACGCAGGCCTGCAGCGTCGCGCGGTCTTTGACGCCAATAGCGGCATGACCCGCCTCACAACGGGCAGAGTGTCGAAAGCGTCAGCAGAGCAGCGCAAAGGGCGCGCCGGCAGGCTGGAGCCCGGCGTATGCTATCGTCTCTGGTCGGAGACGGAGCAGCAGGGGCTGGCCCCTTTTACCCCGGCGGAAATACTGGAAGCGGATTTGGCTCCCTTGGTGCTGGAGCTGGCGCAATGGGGCGTGCGTCAGCCACAGGACTTAGTCTGGCTTGATTTACCACCGAAGGCGCACTGGCGGCAGGCGGTCGACATGCTGCGCTGGTTGGACGCGCTGGATGAGAGTGGCGCAATTACTTCTCACGGAGAAAGCCTGCGTGAGTTCGGCGTACACCCCCGTTTGGCGCATATGGTAGTGAAGGGGAAAGCGATAGGCGCGCCAGTCCTGGCGGCTGAAATCGCCGCGCTTTTGGGAGCGCGCGATCTGCTGGGGCGTGATGCCGGCGCAGATCTACAACAGCGTGTGCGGGCCCTGCGCGGGGAATACAAAGGCGCCGGACTGGATCGGCGACGCCTGGAAAGCGTGCGTCAGGACGCGCGCAAGCTTATCGACGGCACAGCCTCTGACGAGCTGGGAATGGATGCGGTCGGCCGCCTACTCGCATTGGCTTACCCAGACCGCATCGCCCGGCGGCGCGCTGGCTCAAATCCCCGTTACCAGCTCAGTAATGGACGCGGTGCGGCGCTGGCGGAAGAAGACCCCCTGGGGCGAGAGACCTGGCTGGTGGCGGCCGATCTTGATGGACAAGCGCGGGAGTCTCGAATTTACTTGGCGGCGGCGCTGAGCCCTGGTGATTTTGAGTTGGATTTGAGCGCTCATATCGTCACGGAAGATCAGGCGGATTGGGATGATCAGCGCGGCACGGTGGTGGCGCGTCGAGTCAAACGGCTGGGCGCGCTGATTCTGCAAGAACGGCCGGTTGCGGTGAGTCCGGAGCTGGTCCGGGAAGCGCTGTTGAACGCTGTACGCAGCAAAGGCCTGGACAGCCTGCCGTGGAGCGATGTCGCGCGGCAGTGGCGCGCCCGAGTGGCTTTAATGCGTAGGCAACAACCGGACGCATGGCCGGAGTTGAGTGATGCCGCCTTGCTGGCGGATCTGGAAAACTGGCTCGGTCCTTTCCTCAATGGCGTATCCAACTGGGCGGGTCTGCAAAAACTGGATTTGCTGTCAGCCCTGAAAACATTGATTGACTACGCGGCGCAACAAACTCTCGACACGCAGGCGCCGGTTGCGTTGACAATCCCAACGGGGCAAAAAGTGACGCTGGATTATCTGGCGGAGAGCGGTCCTGTGCTTGCGGCCAAACTACAGGCGCTGTTCGGTTGGACAGAAACGCCGCGGGTGGCCGGAGGGCGAGTTCCTGTGGTGATTCACTTATTGTCGCCTTCGCAAAGGCCGCTGGCGGTGACCAGTGATCTAGCCAGCTTCTGGCGCAATAGTTATCCGGATGTACGTAAAGACATGCGCGGCCGTTACCCCAAACACCCCTGGCCGGAAGACCCGTTGACGGCGGAAGCCAAGCAGGGAACCAAGAAGCAGCAGTTCTGAAAGGTTGAGCAACCAAGGACGCGTTAGTTGGGGGGGGCGTTGTTTTAGACGCGCCGTCAATGTGAAGCCAGCGCGGAGGCTGGCTCCGCACTGGTAGGGCGATATCAGACCTGAACTTCTACAGATTACTTAAGTAGCTCTTTATCACGCACGGCGCCTTTATCGGCGGACGTCGCCAGCAGTGCGTAGGCTTTCAGTGCCGTAGTCACTTTACGCGGACGTGGTTGCGCAGGCTTCCAGGCGTCGGCGCCTTTGGCTTCCATCGCCTGACGGCGCTCGTTGAGCTGCTCTGGCGTCAGACTGACGTTGATGCCGCGGTTGGGAATATCAATGATAATTTCATCGCCTTCCTCGATCAGTCCGATAGCGCCGCCCGCCGCCGCTTCCGGAGAGCAATGGCCGATGGACAGACCGGAGGTGCCGCCGGAGAAGCGTCCGTCAGTGAGCAGGGCGCAGGCTTTGCCAAGCCCCTTGGATTTCAGGTAACTGGTGGGATACAGCATTTCCTGCATGCCCGGACCGCCTTTGGGACCTTCGTAGCGAATGATCACCACGTCGCCTTCTTTCACTTGATCGTTCAGGATGCCTTTTACGGCGTCGTCCTGGCTTTCGAAGATTCTGGCTTTGCCTTTGAACAGCAGAATGCTTTCATCGACGCCCGCGGTTTTTACGATACAGCCGTCTTCAGCGATGTTGCCGTACAGCACCGCCAGGCCGCCTTGTTGACTGAACGCATGCTCTGCGCTGCGGATACAGCCATTCTCACGATCCAGATCCAGCGATGACCAGCGTGTAGACTGGCTAAAGGCCTGCTGGGTAGGGATGCCCGCCGGACCGGCTTTAAAGAACTTGTGCAGTTCCGGATCGTTGTTGCGCATGACATCCCATGCATCCAGCGCGTCTTTCATGGTGTCGCTGTGGACCGTGGGAACGTCGGTATGCAGCAGTCCAGCGCGATCCAGCTCACCCAGAATCGCCATGATGCCGCCGGCGCGATGCACGTCTTCGATATGATATTTGGGCGTGTTGGGGGCGACCTTACAGAACTGGCCGACTTTCCGCGACAGTTGGTCGATGTGGGTCATGCTGAAATCCACTTCGGCTTCCTGAGCCGCCGCCAGCAGATGCAGAATGGTGTTCGTGGAGCCGCCCATGGCGATATCCAGGGTCATGGCGTTTTCAAAAGCCTTGAAGCTGGCGATGGAGCGCGGCAATACGGAAGTGTCTTCGTCTTGATAGTAGCGTTTGGTCAAGTCGACGATGCGGCGCGCTGCGTTCAGGAACAGCTGTTCACGATCGGAGTGAGTCGCCAACGTGGTGCCGTTGCCGGGCAGTGACAGGCCGATAGCTTCAGTCAGACAGTTCATGGAGTTCGCCGTGAACATGCCGGAACAGGAGCCGCAAGTCGGGCAAGCGGAACGTTCGTATTCTTCGGTCAATTCATCGGACGCGCTGGAGTCCGCGGCGATGACCATGGCGTCCACTAAGTCCAGTTTGTGCTCGGACAATTTGGTTTTACCGGCTTCCATCGGGCCGCCGGAGACGAAAATAGCTGGAATATTCAGGCGTAGCGCCGCCATCAGCATTCCGGGAGTGATCTTGTCGCAGTTGGAGATGCACACTAAGGCGTCGGCGCAATGCGCATTAGCCATATATTCCACAGAGTCGGCGATGATTTCCCGGGAGGGCAGGCTGTATAGCATGCCGTCATGTCCCATGGCGATGCCGTCATCCACCGCGATGGTGTTGAACTCTTTCGCAACGCCGCCGGCGGCTTCAATCTCCCGGCACACCAGTTGGCCCAGGTCTTTCAAATGAACATGCCCAGGAACGAACTGAGTAAAAGAGTTCACTACGGCGATAATGGGTTTGGAAAAGTCTTCGGTCTTCATACCGGTGGCGCGCCAAAGAGCGCGAGCCCCAGCCATATTACGGCCTTTGGTAGTGGTACTGGAGCGGTATTCGGGCATGGTTATACTCCGTGGTTATTAAAACAGCTAACGAAAAGCACTCATCGGCTACAGGATAGCAAACTTGCCTGACCCCATAAATTCTTTTGCCGATCCGGGTCGCCGCATCTTGGATATAGGTCTAGACTTGCTACTGTAGAGTGTGAGCCAACCGGAATGCGCCTCCCATGTCATCAGAATCCCTTGATCAGGCAAGCTCGGACTTGTCGCGACTGAAGCACTTTTCTCTACTGGCCAAGCTGTCCGACCCGCAGTTGGTGGTTTTGTCCTCGCGAGCGGATTATCGGCGCTACTCCAAAGGCGCCAAGATTCTCGATTTGGGAAGTCAGGACAGCTACGACTACTTTTTGCTGGAAGGCGAAGTGGCGTTGACGGCGGAAGATGGACGTACGGCGCTGATCGCCGCTGCGTCGCAGGCGGCGCGCCAACCCGTCGCGCATTTGCAACCGCGCCGCTATGAGGTCAAAGCGAAGTCGCCCTGTGTGATGCTGGTGGTGGATCAGCCGACCCTGACCCGCATGCTGAAGGACGCGCCGCTGGATTACCAGATTGGCGAAGGCGTGTCGCAGGTGGACCGCACGGAGCATCCGGCTTATTCGTTGATCACCTCATTTTACCAGGACTTGAATGCGCATCGGCTGACCTTGCCCAGTCTGCCTGATATGGCGATGCGTATTCGTCATGTCACAGAACAACCCAACTTTCACCTCAACGATATCTCCAAAGTGATCGTGCGCGATCCTGTGCTGACGGCGAAATTGATTCGCTCCGCCAACAGCCCTTTGTACCGGGGCTTCAAAGAAATTGAGTGCTGTGAGGACGCAGTGGTGCGCTTAGGGCTGGACACCACGCGGCAACTGATTACGATTTTCACGCTGCGGGAAATCTTCCGCAGCAAGAACGCCATGCTGCAAAAACGCATGACTAAGCTCTGGCGACACTCCTCCGATGTGGGGGCGATTTCGTTTGTGCTGGCGCGCATGACGCCGGGCATCAAGCCGGAGCAGGCGTTACTGGCGGGTATTCTCCATGACATCGGCGTGGTGCCGGTGATCATGTATGCGGAAGAACATCCGGCGTTGCGGACTCACGAGGACATGCTGGAGAGCCTGATTATGGAGCTGCGGCAGGAAATCGGCTGCGCCTTGCTTGAGAACTGGGAGTTTCCTGACGCCTTCGTAGCGGCGGCGCGTCATGCCGAAGACTACATGTACGATTCCGGCCAGGAAACGCCCACCTATGCGGACCTGGTGATCGTAGCGCAGATACACTCATACATTGGCAAGCCGGAACACGGCGTCATACCGCCCTTGGATCAGGTCCCCGCCTTCCACAAATTAGCCCTGGGTGAATTATCGCCGCAGCGTAGCCTGCAGGTGCTGCAAATGGCGGAAGAAGAAATCAACAGCGTGCGGCGTTTGCTGACGGACTAAACGTCCGGCGTTTCTTGCGGGTCAGGGCCTTCCGCCCCATCGGAACGACCGTTGTTTTTGACGCTAACTTCCTCCGCTAATACAGTCATGTGGCGCTCCAGCCGCTCCATCTTCATTTCCAGATCATTCAGCTTGTTAAGAATTTCCAGGTCACGGCGTACTTGATCCTTTTCGTCCTGGGAAACAAAAAAGGCGGAAAAACCCGCTGTCAGTAATGAAAATAACGCCATGCCAAGAAGAATCAAAAAGGAGGCGAACAGCCTGCCGATGGTGCTGGTCGGCACGATGTCGCCATAGCCGACCGTCGTCACCGTCACCCAGGCCCACCAGACTCCATCCCAGGGCGTTTCAATGGCCGGGTCCAGTCCTGCGATGATAAACCCGGCCATGACAATGACAATAAAACCGATAAACAGCGTGTTGCCCAGATTGTGACGGGATAGAAGGCGTCGCGCGGTGCCGGAAATCTGCAGCAACAGGCTGAACATAACCAGCAAGCGCAGGGTGCGTAACGCGCCAGCCAGCGGCGAGAACCACCAGATCAGCGGGCAGCCGAACAGAATGATGATCAGGTTGACCCAATTATTGCGCAGGTAATAGGTTTTATTGTTCACCAGCGCAGTGAGCAGGAGGGTCTCCACAATAAAGAACAGCCAGATCAGCCAGTCCGTGATAAGCAGGGCGTCGCCGGATAACTCATCGTTGGCCTGTAAATACCACTCGATAATGATCCAGATCGCCAGCAGCATCATTGGCCACTCCAAAATCTGTCCCCAGAATCGGGCGCGTGAATTCTCGGTGGCGGATACGCCGGCCAGGCCGGTGACGATAGGGAGGCGATCGGATAAAGACATATTGGACTTGGGTTAACTCTGCCTGGTGCGTTGTTTTCATGATTATGAAACAAATATAGCCAGCGTGGCGACGCAAGTCAGGGCCTTTTGTTTCAGTAACTTGCCATTTCACATAGGCGGTCTAATATCTGAGATTAGGCCGCTTTGACGCGTAAGGAGCGACGCAAGGCGAACAGACAGGCGCTGTTCCCCGGCTTAACGGGGTGGATACTGCGATAATGACGAAAGAGTTCCCTATATTTCCGCTGAATTCCGTGTTGTGCCCAAAAGGGCGGTTGCCGCTGCAGATTTTCGAACAGCGTTATCTGTCCATGATCAGCCGTTGTCTGAAATCCCACGAAGGGTTCGTCATTGTGCTGATCAAAGACGGCAAGGAGGCGAGTGGAGAATGTACTTTCTTTGACGTTGGCTCCTACGCAAGGGTCGTCGATTTCCAACAGCTGCCTAACGGCTTTTTGGGCATCACCGTGGAAGGCGAGTGCAAGGTGAGCATTTCCCATGCCCACCGACAAAGCGATGGACTGTATGTGGCGAAAGTCGAAGCGTTAGGTTTGGAGACGCCGACGGAAACCCCTGAACAATACTCTGAGCTGGCGGATCTTCTAGGGGATCTTTTGCGTCATCCAGTGATACAGGCGCTGGGCATGAGCGTGGACTTTCAAGACGCCCGCGACGTGGGGTGGCGCTTGGTGGAGCTGTTGCCGCTGGCGATGGAGGATAAACAGTATCTGTTGACCCTTGACGATCCCATCTATCGGCTTGAGCAAATTCGCTACCTTATTCACGCGTTGGCGGAGTAGCCCTGGGCGTCTTTTGTCTCTGTCTTATCTCTGTTTTATTTTTGCATTTGAATACTGACGGCTTCTGGCATGGTCCAGCCAAGATAGGCGCACGCCGCGAGAACAAATCCAAATAACAGCACATAACGCCAGCTGCCCCGCCACATTGGGGTCCTGTCGAAATGGCTCTGCGCCACCCGTGCGAAGCCACAGACTGTCAGTCCCAGTAAGGCTCCGCCGACGACATCCGAAAACCAATGCACGCCCAGGTATAGACGGCTGAACGCCACCAGCAAGGCGGCCATCGCGCCGGAAATATAGATCGGCCAGCGTCGTGGTGGACTGAACTCCCGCGCCAGCATTGATGTCGCTAATCCGTAGACAAGGACTGCGCCGCTGGTATGGCCGCTTGGGTAGGCGAAAGACTCCGGCGCCAGCAATGCCTCCGGTCGCGCAACTTGCAGCCAGTGTTTCAGTCCGGTGGTGGCGGCGTGAGTGACCAAACCAGCGCCGACGCAACCCAGCATCAGGCGCAGATTTTTCTGCAACAGTAATAAGAGGCCGAAGAATCCGAAGGCGATATATAGAAATGTAGGGTCGCCCAGTAGCGTCATGCCTATGAAGAGATAATCCAGAATAGGCGTGTGCAGGCGCTGCATGTTCTCTGCGACCCAGGCGTTCAGATGGGACACCGCGTCAGAATTCATCACCAGCAACGTCCACAGAATGAAAAGCAACAATGCGCAGGAACCCAGTAAAAAGGAGCTGATGGGATATTCTTTGACGCCGTCGCGAAGGCTGTAACTATTGGACCACAAACGGCTGACTCCTGGACGCCTGGCGCCGAAACGGAGCAAGGAGCGGTAAAGTTTGCCGCTGGGGCGCAGTTGATAATGAAACTGGGTGAACAAACTGGCCAGACTCACCAGTACGAGGATGACGACGGTTAATGCCGGGTAGAAATGCGGAGGCAGTGGCGCGCGCGTATCAATAGCGGCGCCGACCAGAAAACCGGGGACGACGTAAAAGGGCGCCCAGGCCAGAGCGGACAGCAGATTAAAGGTGAAAAAGCGGCGCGCGCTCATATTGAGCATCCCCGCCACCAGAGGAATGACTGGACGAACAGGGCCAATGAAGCGCCCGATGATAACGCTTTTACCGCCATGGCGTTGGAAGAAGCTTTCCCCTTGCGTCAGCAGGTCAGGGTATTTCGACAAAGGCCACAACCCGCGAACGCGTACATCCAGATATTTACCCAGATAGAAACTCAGGCCATCGCCAAGGACTGCGCCGAGGAAGGCCGCGATGATCGTCCATTGCAACGCCAGCGCGCCGCCGCCGCAAATTGCTGCGAGGCCAAACAGCAATACGACTCCGGGAATGATAATGCCGGCGATGGCCAGGGATTCCAGAAACGCCACCAGGAATACGGCGATGGCTAACCAGTCAGGATGTTGTTGCACCCAAATAAGAAGAGAGTTCGGAGACACAGTGTTTCCTTTGCAACGGATCTATTGACGCCTCATCCTGTGGTAAGACTTTTCAGGAAAGCGCTTTTCGGCGGGCTATTTTAAGCTGCAGGCGGCCGTTTTTCTAACTTTCCGCCCTGAAAGACTGGTAATGTTTGGCTTCAATGCAAACGTACTCAACAGGTGAGAATAAGGGGCGGTGAGTTAATCGCCAGACGGCGACAGGAGCCTGAATCGCTCCTGTTATTTGGATTTGCTCAGCACCACGCGGTTATGGCCAGACTGTTGGGCCTGTTTCAAGGCGGTCAACGCACGGTCTGTAAGCGCCTGATCATCCGTTTCGCCGGATTTGCGCGTCAGGCAGCCTACGCTGACGGTGAGGCTGTCGATGATTGGCCAAGTGCGTTCCTCCACACTGCGGCGCAAACGCTCCGCAATCACCAGCAACCCTTCTTCCGGCGTCATCGGCAGCATGATGAAAAAGCGGCCGTTATCGACGTAATAGATGCTGTCGCCGGCCCGGGTCATTTGCAGGAGCTGGGCGCCGAATTGAGAAAGCAGTTCATTGATGAAATTCGGCCCTTGCACTTCCCGTTGCTGATCGAAAAAGTCGACCTCCAGTACAACCAGAGACAAGGGATGAGATGTGGCCTCTGAGCGAGAAATTTCCTGCTTGAGTGAGAACTCCAAATGCTTTTGGTTATAGGCCCCGGTGAGTGGGTCTTTGATGGATGCATGCACCAGAAAGCGCGATTTATGGTGATACAGGTAGGCGTAGACGCCGGCCAGCCCGACTAACAGCGCATAACTGGTGGCGAAACGTAGCGTGCTATAGAAAGAGTCGCTGTATGACAGGGCGACGCTGCTGATAAGCAGGGTGACGATGTTGAAAGTAAACGCGGGACGCAGGGGTAGAAGCAGAAAGCTGAACAGCCCGATGCCGTAAAGCCAATGCACAATCGCTTTTTGGCCTCCGCTTAGCTGCAAAGCGACAACCACGAGCATGACGGTCAGCACTGCGAGATGGCCGCCGTAGGCGTTCAGGTCGCTGCGTCGAGCCCAGGCGTAGATAGCGCCGAACAGCATTGCCGGCGCCAGCAGAATGCTCATGTAAAACAGGTCATACAGGCCGTAGCGCACATTTTGCACGGACATGAACAGCAGCAGGAACAGCGTCGCCAGATATAAAGCGATGCGCGTACGGGTGCGTAGATAGGACTCAGCCAGCAAGAGTCGCCCCTCCTTCGGATTCCATTTCCAGGAATTCAGTCTGTTGATTCGCGCCTTTGTTACGTGCGAATGTGAGCGCGCGGCGAGCGTTGGCGATTAGGGTTTCCGGAGTATCGCCCACATTCAGCGTCGCCAGCCCCAGGCTAACGGTGACCGTGATTTCGCGCGTGCTCAGCGCCTGCTTGGCTTTCACCCTCAGCTGTGACGCCTTCTTCGCCGCCTCTCTGGAGTTGCAGTGAGGCAGCAGAATAATGAAGTCTACGTTTTCATAGCGGTAATAGCTGTCGAACAGCCGTAGATTCTCGTGCAACATACGCCCCAGCCTGTGCAGGATGTGGTCTTTATCATCTGCGGAAGCGTGCTCCAGTGAGTTGCTGTCGATACTCAACGCCAGAATGGACAAGTCGGTGCCTTCCCGCTCGCTGCGCTGAATTTCCTTGTCGAGGTCTTGCGTCAGATATTCGCGGGTGGAAGCCAGGGTAAGGTTATCGGTGCGACGTAATGGTTTGAGCTGCTGCTCTTTGATCTCACGCAGATACACAAAAGCCAGAGACATCGCCAGGCTTAATAGATAGATGAAGAAGATCTGCACTTTTTCCGGCCCTTGATAGTAGCCGATAAGCGCCAGCGCCAGCGCGATGGAGTAAGCGGAAGTGACGATAGTCGCCACTTGAATCCGGTAAATCAGAAAGGCGATCAACGGCACAATGTAGCACCATTGTTCGGCGGTGCCCGGGTAGCGCACCATGGCCGCCAGAGTGACGAGCACCAGAAATACCACTATCACATGAGACAACCATAATGGAGCTGGCTGCTCTCCATGGCGTTGATTGAGCTTACCGTTAGCTAGCAGCAGGCCAGCGAATACGCCGGAGACGCCAGCCATCAACCACTCTGCGAAAAGGGCGGCGCCCAGCGCCAGAAGTGCGGCGACCACCGCCGCGAGAGAATAAGCTTTACTGCGCAGTTGGTTGTTTAGCTCAACGGGCGTCATGTTGTTTTATGTTATGCATCGGGGATTTGAGTATAAGTTGTCAGTATTATTCAGCATTTGCTGATGTATAATAGCCAGTTTACATCATGTTTCGGAAATACCAAGCAGAGGTCTTAGACTGCATGGATATAAATGCCTACATGCACGAAGTGGGGAGCGAAGCCCGCTCGGCGTCCCGTTTGATTGCTAAAGCAGACACCGGCGTCAAGAACAAAGCGCTGATCGCTACTGCGGAAGCTATCGACGCCGCGCGAGAAGAACTGATGGCCGCTAACGGCAAGGATCTGGAATCCGGTCGGGCGAATGGCCTGGACGCAGCGTTGCTGGATCGTCTGGAACTGACGTCGGCTCGTATCGACGCCATGATCGAAGGGCTGCATCAAGTTGCCGCGCTGCCGGACCCGGTAGGCGAAATCACTGGCCTTAACTATCGTCCCAGCGGAATTCAGGTTGGCAAAATGCGCGTGCCGTTGGGCGTAGTGGGCATTATCTATGAGTCTCGTCCCAATGTGACCGTTGAAGCGGCCAGCCTGTGTTTAAAATCAGGCAACGCCACTATTCTGCGTGGGGGTTCCGAAGCCATTCATTCCAATCAGGCGATCGCCGCTTGTATCGAAAAAGGCCTGAAAGCCGCAGGCTTGCCGGCGTCGGTGGTGCAGGTGATCAAGACGACGGACCGGGCCGCTGTGGGCGAGCTGATTACCATGCCTGACTATGTCGACGTTATCGTGCCTCGTGGCGGTAAGGGATTGATCGAACGCATCAGTCGCGAGGCCCGGGTGCCCGTCATCAAGCATCTGGATGGCGTCTGCCATGTTTTTATCGATCGTGATGCGGATCTGAACAAGGCGCTGACTATTGCTGTTAACTCGAAAACCCAGCGTTATGGCACCTGTAATACCATGGAGACGCTATTGGTGGACGCGCCTGTCGCCGCAACCATTTTGCCGCAGTTGGCGCAGGCCTATGCCGAGAAAGGCGTTGAGCTGCGTGGGTGCGAGCGGACCCGGGAAATCCTGCCGCAGGCGCTGAGCGCAGTGGAAGCGGACTGGTCTGAAGAATACTTGGCGCCGATTCTGGCGATTAAGGTAGTTGAAGACCTGGACGACGCGATTGCTCATATCAATCACTACGGCTCGCAACATACTGACGCGATCGTGACGGAGAGCTACAGCAAGGGGCGTCGTTTTCTGGCGGAGGTGGACTCCAGCTCAGTGATGATCAACGCGTCCACTCGATTCGCTGATGGTTTCGAGTATGGTTTGGGCGCGGAAATCGGCATTTCCACCGATAAAATTCACGCGCGCGGTCCCGTCGGGTTGGAAGGACTGACCTCACAAAAATACGTGGTGCTCGGGGATGGCCATATTCGGCAGTAACGGGCGCGAGGAAAGATTTCCTACCTGATCATGCAGGAACATTCTCCCATAGTGCTGCTTGGTGGCACTTTTGACCCTATACACTTCGGTCACTTGCGTACGGCGCTGGAATTACAGCAGCACTTCGGCGAGACGGCGGAAGTGCGCCTGATTCCCTGTGGCGATCCCCGTCATCGCGCTGCGCCCAAGGCCTCCGGAGAGCATCGTCTTGCGATGCTGCGACTGGCGTTGGAAGGAGAGCCAGGCTTGCGCATTGACGAAGTTGAGGTGCGCAGAACCGGCGCCAGCTATACGGTGGATACGCTCTTGGAGCTGCGTCAGGAGGTCGGTAATCAGCGGCCGTTGATATTCGTTATGGGGACAGACGCCTTTGAGTCGCTGCCAAAATGGCGAAGATGGCTGGAAATTATTCAATTAGCCCATATAATGGTGGTTAACAGACCGGGTTGGTCATTTTGTGAGCAAGGTGAGTTGGGAGATTTTTTGCGTCAGCACTCCGCAGAGAGCAATAACGACCTGATACGCCAGCCTGCCGGAAAGGTTGGATTCATTACGCTTACCCAAATGGGAATTTCCAGTTCCAAGGTGCGTGAGCTAATCGGCTTGCGCCTATCCCCCCGTTTCTTACTACCGGATTCGGTGTGGCGATATATTCGCCAGCATCGTCTATATGGCGCTGTGAATGCCTAGGGCGCTTTTCCTTAATTATTGCAACGCGACAGTTATTGGAAACCGCTTGCGGGCGGCGGGCGCCGCATTATTTAAATATTCTTTAACCCCCCCTCTATGAGGCGTTATGGAGACTGAAAATCTGAAAGAGATAGTCATTAAGGCACTGGAAGATATCAAAGCAAAAGATATCTCCGTGCTGGATGTAAAAGACCGCACTAGCGTAACGGACTACATGGTCATCGCCAGCGGAACCTCGAATCGTCACGTTAAATCCATCGCGGATAACGTCATTGCTGAAGTCAAAGCCAACGGCGGTCGTCCGCTGGGCTCTGAAGGCGGCGCGGCGTCCGATTGGATCCTCGTGGATCTGGGCGATATCGTGGTCCATGTCATGCTGCCGTCGTCCCGGGAGTTTTATGATCTGGAGCGCTTCTGGCGCGACTCGCCTGTGGCGGAATCCATGTCGCATCACGTGTAATTCCGGCGATAAAGTATTTATTGACGATTAAAGAATTACAGTGCGGATAAAGCTAATCGCAGTGGGCGGTAAAATGCCTGGCTGGGTTGAGCAGGGTTATAACGAGTACGTTAAACGTATGCCTCGTGACATGCCCTTGCAGCTCATCGAAATCCCCATGCCCAGGCGTCAAAAGAACGCGGACCCGCAAAAGCTCAAGATCCAGGAAGGAGAGAGCATTTTGCAATCGCTGGGCTCCAGCGATCATGTCGTCGCATTGGAAGTCGAAGGCAAGCCATGGTCCACCCCTCAATTGTCTCAACAAATGGAGCGCTGGCGTATGTCCGGACAGGATGTCGCTTTGCTGGTGGGGGGGCCGGACGGGTTGAGCGACGCGTGTCGAGCGAGAGCGAATCAGCAATGGTCGCTGTCGCCGCTGACGCTGCCGCATCCGTTGGTGCGGGTGCTGCTTGCAGAGCAGCTTTATCGAGCCTGGACCATATTGCAAGGACATCCTTACCACCGGGAGTAATCGCTATACGGGCGTCTGGCCTGACCGAGGGTGACAGCGGGCGGGTCGTATTGACGGCCCCGACCCTGAGCCTGATTCCAGACTGAAGACTGGGCATGGTCGCCTTTCAATCAAAGGAAGCTAAGGAAAAGGGAAAATAAAAGGTAAGTATGGGAAAAATGGAAAGATAGTAAGTACCGTCCTCGGATAGATAGGACTAAGATAATAGCGCCTGCGTCCGCGATCAGAATAATATCTACCTGCGGAGCCTGACATAACCAGCAACTGACGGTATTGACCACAAAAAACCATGGCTTCTCGAGAGCTGAAAGACCACTTCCGCGAGCAACGCATTTTTTTCCAACGGGCCATTTGGGCTGCACTGGGGGTAATCGCCCTGAGTCTTGCGCTGTTCGCCCGCTATTACTACCTGCAAATCAATCAACACGAAGTCTACAAGACCCTTTCCGACCGCAACCGCATGCAATTGCAATCCATCACGCCCACCCGTGGCCTGATCTATGATCGCAACGGCGTATTGCTGGCGGATAATCAGCCCACATTTTCCCTCACGTTGGTGAAAGAGCGGACTAAAGACGTAGACGCCACCATCGCGGAACTGCAGGACATTCTTGAGATTACGGACGATGATGTGGAGTCGTTCCGAAAACGTATGGGGCAGCGTAGACGGCCTTATGAGTCTGTGACGTTGAAATCGCGTCTGACGGAGGAGGAGATCGCTCGTATCGCCGTTAACCGACACCGGCTCGCGGGCGTTGAAGTCGAGGCGGAGTTGATCCGCTATTATCCGTTGAGCGACACCCTGGCTCATGTGCTGGGATATGTCGGCCGCATCAGTGAGCGCGAACTGAAACAAGTCGACCCCGCCAATTACAGCGGCACACAGTACTACGGCAAGCTTGGGGTGGAACGCCATTATGAGAGCCTGCTGCATGGCTCTGTTGGCTATCAGACGGTGGAGACTGACGCACGCGGTCGTGTGCTGAGAGTCCTTGATCGTGTTGCGCCAACCCCTGGCGCGGATATTTCCCTGTATCTGGACGTCAATTTGCAACGCGCAGCCATCGAAGCGCTGGATGGTCGGCGGGGCGCGGTTGTAGCGATAGAGCCTTCCACTGGCGGGATTCTTGCGCTGGTCAGCACGCCCAGTTTTGATCCCAACCTGTTTGTCACCGGCATCGACTCCGCGACCTATAAAGCATTGCAGGACTCGCCGGATATTCCCCTTTTTAACCGCGCGCTGCGGGGACAGTATCCGCCTGGCTCCACCATTAAGCCGTTTCTTGGCCTGGCGGGATTGGACACGGAAACCATCAACGTCAATTCCCGGGTATGGGACCCAGGCTGGTATCAACTCAAAAACGATGACCGCAAGTATCGCGACTGGAAGCGCTCCGGCCATGGTTGGGTGGACCTCAACGCGTCCATCGAGCAGTCATGCGATGTTTTCTTCTATGACATGGCCTTCAAAATGGGGGTCGATAATATGTACGCCTACATGGCGCAGTTCGGCTTCGGCGAGCAGATGGTTTACGACATCGACGAGGCTCAGGACGGCATCTTGCCCTCACGGGAGTGGAAGCGCGCGGCGCGCCGGCTTCCCTGGTTCCCTGGCGACTCGTTGAATATGGGGATTGGCCAGGGCTTTATGCTTTCCACCCCCATGCAGTTAGCCACGGCGACGGCGGTTTTGGCCAATCGTGGCAAGTGGGTGCGTCCCCGTTTGATCAAGACCATCAATGAGAGTGAAGTGGCGGATATTGAGTCGCCTCCTGACGTCACGCTTAAGCAGGAGTGGTACTGGAACTATGTGATCAAAGCGATGGAAGGCGTCATGCACGGACGTCACGGCACCGCTCGCTCCAGTGGTAAGGACTCCACTTACAAAATGGCGGGGAAAACCGGAACGGCGCAGGTAATCGGCATCAAACAGAATGCTGTGTACGATGCGGAAGCCATCGCTGAACGTCATCGCGACCATGCCCTTTTTGTTGGGTTTGCGCCCGTGGATAATCCCAAAATCGCCGTAGCCGTATTAGTTGAAAACGGCGGGGGCGGCAGCGGTGCTGCGGCGCCAGTGGCGCGCAAGATGTTTGACGCTCACTTGGTTGGGCCCAAACTGGAGCCGGGGCAGATGCAGGCGGCTTCGCCCTGAACTAGATTTGTATTGATGCGCGGGCGGGTCCCGTTGCGACTATTACTATAAACATTCGCCCCGGCCAGAGTCGGGCGACGCAGATCGATACTTGGGATATGAAAAGCAGCGATTTCGTAAGGCAGTTACCCGGCGGTGAGGCGCATTTCAGTCGACCTCGCACGCTCGCCAGCATTCTTCACATCGACGTTCCGCTATTCACTTTGCTGCTGACTCTGGTGCTTGGCGGTTTGTTCGTGCTGTATAGCGGCAGTGAAAAAAGCATGTCTGATGTAGCCAGGCAAGGCATTCACTTCGCTGTCGCCTCTTCTTTGATGCTGATTCTGGCTCGATTTGATCCACAAGTATTTCGCCGCTGGGCCCCTTGGGTATTTTTTCTTGGACTGGCTGGCCTGGTGGCGGTATTGGTGTTCGGCAGCGACGCTAAGGGCGCGCAGCGCTGGCTGAAAATTCCTGGCGTCGGTGTACGGGTGCAGCCATCGGAATTCATGAAACTGGCGGTGCCGATGATGGTGGCCTGGTATCTGTCAGATCGTATTCTGCCCCCGTCCTTCAAACATATTATCGGGGCGCTGATCATTATCTTTGTCCCCGCCGCTTTGATCGCCAAGCAGCCTGACCTGGGAACGGCGATTTTGATCGCCGCGTCCGGCGTTTTTGTGCTGTTATTCGCAGGACTTGGTCTGCGTTGGATTCTTGGCTGCCTGGCGGGCGTCGCGGCGCTGGCGCCGGCGATGTGGTTTTTCGTCATGCACGACTACCAAAAGCAGCGGGTGTTGACGTTCCTTGATCCCGAGTCGGACCCTCTGCGCACAGGCTGGAATATCATTCAGTCCAAAACGGCGATAGGCTCAGGCGGCTTTGGCGGTAAAGGCTGGCTGGAAGGCACTCAATCCCACCTGGACTTCCTGCCTGAGAGCCACACGGACTTTATTATCGCCGTGCTGGCGGAGGAGTTCGGTTATATCGGCGTGGCCTGTATTCTTACGCTGTATATGATGATTATCGGTCGTGGGCTGTATATCGCGGCTAACGGCCAGGATACGTTTTCCCGTCTACTGGCGGGATCGCTGATCATGACGTTCTTCGTTTATGTTTTCGTCAATATGGGCATGGTGAGCGGCATTCTGCCGGTCGTTGGCGTGCCCTTGCCATTGGTCAGTTATGGCGGTACGTCCGTGCTTACCTTGATGGCGTCGTTCGGCATACTGATGTCGATCCATACTCATAAGAAAATGCTGTCCAGATAAACTCACGAGGAGGTTCTGCGTGGCCGGACTTTCTCCGAGACGAAGGGGATCTATGCAATCCTGGAATGACATACCGCAAAGAATAAAAAAGTCTGCGCTGGCGATGCTTGTATTCGGCGCGTTGGGAGCAGGCGCGGCGAATGCGGCGGAAGAAAGCGTCGCGTATAAGACTCACTCCGAAGCCAAAAAGTTTATCGCCAGCATGGCGACGAAGCATGGCTTTGATAAGGCGCAGCTGCAGCAGATTTTCTCAGGCGCGGAGAAAAAGCAGGACATTATCGACGCTATGAAGCGGCCGGCGGAGAAAGTGCTGGAATGGAAGGATTATCGCCGGATATTTCTCACCGACCAGCGCATTGCCGGCGGTAAGGAGTTCATGAAGGAGAACAAGGATGCGTTGATCCGGGCGGAAGCGGAATATGGCGTCCCCGCGCAGGTCATCACGGCGATTATTGGCGTGGAAACTCTGTATGGTCGCCATAAGGGACGCTACCGGGTTATTGACGCTTTATCTACGCTGGCGTTTGATTATCCGCCGCGCAGCAAATTCTTCCGCAGTGAGCTGGAGCAATATCTGTTGCTCGGTCGGGAGCAAGGCTTCGATGTCATGAGCCTGACCGGCTCCTACGCGGGCGCAATGGGGTATGGGCAGTTTATACCTAGCAGTTACCGCAGCTATGCCGTTGATTTTAATGACGATAAGATTGCTGATATTCTGACTGACAAAACGGATGCGATTGGCAGCGTGGCCAACTATCTGGCGCGGCATGGCTGGCGTCAGGGGGAAGGCGTGGCGATGCAGGTCGAGATGGAGAAAGCGCCGCCTGCATCGTTATTGCCGAAGAAGCAGAAGCCGGCGCAAAGCGTCGGTAAATTGAAAAAGGCGGGAGTGCCCGTCCCTGAGTCATTGGATGATAAAACTCGCGCCAGACTGATGGCGCTGGAGGCGGAATCCGGCAAGGAATATTGGCTGGGACTACAGAATTTTTATGTGATAACCCGCTATAACCACAGCGATTTATACGCCATGGCGGTGTTCCAACTCAGTGAGGCGATACGAAACGATGATTCGAGCAATACGGACGGGCCAGCGGACGCGACTGGGGCTTAACGCCCTGGCGTTGCTGATGGTCCTGTTGGCGGCGGGGTGCTCCACGACGCCTTCCTCCCGCTATCATATTCAGAACGACCGGGGACCGGACGGCGATGTGGACCTGAGCCACTTGAAAGAGCCGACTCCCCGTAAAGAGCCGCGTAGTCGAGGCGGTAACAAAAGCCCTTATTCTGTTTGGGGTAAAACCTATTACGTAATGAACACCAGCGACGGCTATGCGGAAGAAGGCGTGGCTTCCTGGTATGGGACAAAGTTTCACGGCTATAAGACGTCCAACGGCGAAACATACAACATGTATGACTACACCGCCGCCCATAAAAGCCTGCCTTTGCCTACCTATGTACGGGTGACCAATCTGGAAAATGGCCGCAGCGTGATCGTGCGAGTGAATGATCGGGGTCCGTTCCATGGCGGTAGATTGATTGATTTATCCTACGCGGCGGCGAAAAAGCTGGGTTATGACAAGAAAGGCACCGCCCGCGTAAGAGTGGAAGTGGTGACGGAAGCCACGACGCCCGCCCAGGTGGCGCATGCTGCGACTTCCAAGCCCGTTGTGACGTCTGCTCCGACGCCAACGCCAACTAATTCGGGTGCAGCTCAAGGATATTTTCTGCAGGTGGGAGCGTTTAGCACGGAACTGGGGGCGATCAAGGTGCGCAACCACATCAGCTCACTGCTGGATGCGCCAGTTTTTGTCAGCAAACCGGAAACAGATTCGATCTATCGGGTGAGAGTAGGGCCGTTCGTAAAAGAGGAAGAAGCCGCTCGTTTTCTGGATATTCTGCAGCGCGCGGCCTATCCGGAAACCATGCTGATCAAGCGGTCGCTGAATAATCCCAGCATTTGAACGCAGGGTTACGGGTTACCGCAAGTTAATGCGACAGAGTTTCAGTTCGGGGTGAATTAACCCCGGCTTTCCGTTACTATTCAGCAGCAAAACCGCGACCTAATCACACACAAATCCAAGTAAAAGCCAGAGAACCAATCATGTCATTACCAAGGATGCGAGTTTATATTGCATTTTTCCTGTGCTGGGCCGTCAGCGCAGCCTGGGCGGACCAAGCTTCCCTGATTCCTTCGGCTCCGCAAATCGCAGCCTCTTCGTATATCCTGATGGACGCTGAAAGCGGCGCCATTATCGTTGAGAACAATTCTGAAGAACGTCTTCCCCCCGCCAGCTTGACCAAGATGATGACGTCTTACGTGCTGGATTACGAAGTTAATCAGGGCAACGTCAATTTCAACGATGAAGCGCCGATCAGCGTAAAAGCCTGGAAGACCGGCGGTTCTAAAATGTTCGTGCGCGAGGGCACCAGCGTTCGTCTGGGTGATTTGATCAAGGGCATTATCATTCAGTCCGGCAACGACGCCAGCGTCGCCGTTGCGGAGTTTCTCGCCGGCAGTGAAGACGCGTTTGCTTCCATGATGAATCAGCACGCGCAGCGTCTGGGCATGAGCAACACCAATTTTGAAAACGCCACGGGGTTGCCTTCGGAGAATCATTACTCCTCCGCGCATGACTTGGCGAAATTAGCGAAAGCGATTATCAACGACTTTCCTAAGCAGTATCCGATATATTCTGAAAAATACTTTACTTACAACAATATCCGTCAGCCGAACCGCAACCTGTTGCTGTGGCGCGACAAGTCCGTGGACGGTCTGAAAACCGGTCATACGGAAGAAGCGGGATTCTGTCTGGTGTCTTCCGCCGTGCGTGACGGCATGCGTCTGATCAGTGTGGTGATGGGCACCAAGAGTGAAGAAGCCCGTGCTCGCGAGACGCTGAAGCTGCTGAACTATGGTTTCCGTTATTTTGAAACTCATAAGCTGTACTCCGCCGGGCAAAAACTGGTGGACAGCGACATTTGGGCCGGTTCCGCCGATACGGTTCCACTTGGCCTGAGCAAAGAAATTGTGGTGACTATTCCACGCGGCAAGAAAGACGCGCTGGAAGCCACTGTTGATATCGACAAGACGATTAAGGCTCCGATAGAAGTGGGCGCGGAGCTGGGCAAGCTAACTGTTAAGCTGAACGGCGAGTTGCTGCTGGAAAAACCGGTGGTGGCCCTGGAAGCGGTTGAAGAGGCTGGCTTCTTCAAGCGTATCTGGCATGCTATCGTGCTGTTCTTTATGGGATTATTTGAATAAGCGCAAACGCCGGGACAAGGGCGAGCCAAAACGCCCTGTAAAAGCGTATAATAAGCAGACCTCTGGCCGCGCGGCGACCAGAGGTTTTGTTCATTTTTAACCCAGGCGGTTTGTCTTGGTTGTTGTTAAAGGTGCTCTCATGACCGATAGCCAAAAAGAGGCTCCCAAAATTGAATTTCCCTGCGACTATCCGTTGAAAGTCATCGGTGTGGCGGGGCCTGATTTTCAGGAAACCGTGGCGACAATTGTACGCGCTCATGCGCCTGAGTTTGATGCGTCTTCGATTGACGTACTCGACAGTCGCAACGGTAAATATCTTTCCTTGCGTTTCAGTATTCAGGCCCAGAGCGAAGAGCATATTCGTCGTCTGTTTCTGGATCTGAAAGCACATAGCGCTGTGCAAATGGTGCTGTAAACAGTGATGCAGCAGGGCTCTGTCGAGATGGAAACCGTGACGTCGACGCAGACGCTGATTGTGCGGCGTTTTAGTCTGATGCCTTATGAGCCGGTTTGGCGGGCGATGCAGGACTTTACTCAGCAGCGCGACGCTGAGACCACCGACGAAGTCTGGCTGTTGCAGCATGAACCTGTATTCACCCAGGGACAGGCTGGCGACGCCGAGCATGTATTGTTTCCCGGCGATATCCCGGTTGTGCAGGTGGATCGCGGCGGCCAGGTGACTTACCACGGTCCCGGCCAACTAATGGTGTATTTACTTTTGGATCTGCGGCGTCTCAAAATGGGCGCCCGAGATCTGGTGACAATGATCGAGAACACGCTGGTGGATACGTTGGCGGGTTATGGGATAGAAGCCCATGCTCGCAAAGATGCGCCCGGCGTGTATGTGGGAGACGCCAAAATAGCGTCCCTGGGGTTGAGAATTCGACGCGGCTCCTCTTTCCATGGTCTGGCCTTGAATGTGGATATGGATCTGGAGCCTTTTTTGCGCATTAATCCCTGCGGCTATCAGGGATTGCGAATGACGCAGATAAAAGAATTCGTACCGGATGTGAGCTGGGCATCAGTCGCCGATGCGTGGCTGAGCCAATTTGTCCGCGTAGCGGGCTTCCAATCAGTTGTAGAGCAGAGAGGGTTACCCGGAGATGAGTGAAACCAACGTACAAGGTTCTCTGGCTGAGACGCCGAAAGCGGCGGTCAAGCGGGTGGAGCAGGGCGTCAAACTGCGCGGTTACGATAAAGTATCCCGCAATCCCGTCAAGATTATCGCTACTGACGCTGTGCCCAGAAAACCGGACTGGATTCGGGTGCGGCTGTCCTCTTCCCCCAGTGTGGAAGCCATCAAGCAAAAGCTGCGCAAGCTGAATCTGCACTCTGTCTGCGAAGAAGCCTCCTGCCCTAACCTGAGCGAGTGCTTCAGCCATGGCACCGCTACTTTCATGATCATGGGCGACATCTGTACGCGCCGTTGTCCTTTCTGTGACGTGGCCCATGGCCGTCCCAACGCGCTGGACGAAAACGAGCCGACGCATCTGGCGCAAGCCATTGCTGAAATGAATCTCAAGTACGTGGTCATCACCTCTGTAGACCGTGACGATTTGCGTGACGGCGGCGCAGGGCACTTCGCCAAGTGCATCAGCGAATCCCGCAAATACAGCCCAAATCTGAAAATCGAAGTGCTGGTGCCTGACTTCCGTGGTCGCATGGACGTGGCGCTGGATATTCTGCGTGAGTCTCCGCCTGACGTTTTCAACCATAACCTGGAGACGGTGCCCCGTTTGTACAAGCAGGCGCGTCCTGGCGCTGATTACGCGTGGTCGTTGCTGTTGTTGAAACGTTTCAAAGAAGCGGCGCCGGATGTGCCGACCAAATCCGGCCTGATGCTGGGTATTGGCGAAGAAATCGAAGAAGTTAAGCAGGTCATGAGAGATCTGCGCGCGCACAATACTGATATGCTGACCTTGGGCCAGTACCTGGCGCCTTCCAAAGACCACTTGCCGGTCGTGCGTTTCGTGCATCCTGATGAGTTCAAGGAACTGGCGGATTACGGTTACGAAATCGGCTTTAAGCAAGTGGCGAGCGGCCCGTTGGTGAGATCTTCCTATCACGCGGACAAGCAGGCCGCTGGCGAGAAAATCTCCTGACGCGAAACTTTTAAAGGGAATATTGAATGCGGCATGAGTGATAAACCAAACGCCAAGAACAATGCCCGGGAGGTTGACCGTATCAAGACAGGAAGCTTTGAACGACGCCTTAGCCTGACGCGGGCGGGTCTGGTCGCGGGATCGCGTTTGGCGGGCAATATGGCCGCCAATCTGTTCAAGTCCCGTGAAAAACGTGAGGAAAGCCGTCGCGAAGCGTTGTCCCGTCAAGCTCAGTATCTGGTAGAGGAACTGGGGCAGCTCAAAGGCAGCGTCGTTAAAATCGGCCAAGTCATGGCGTTGTATGGGGAGCACTTCCTGCCTGTAGAAGTGACCGAAGCCCTGCATACTCTGGAAGACCGCACTACCGCTCTGGGATGGAGCAAGATTCACCAGGTCCTGTTACAGGAGCTGGGTGCGGATAAGCTCAAGGAGCTGGATATCCAGCATGAGCCTATCGGCGCGGCCTCGCTGGGGCAGGTGCATCGGGCGCGACGCAAGTCCGACGGCCGAGAGCTATGTCTGAAGATTCAATACCCCGGAGTTGCGGAAGCGGTGGATTCGGATTTGGATTCCGTCGCCCGCCTGTTGAAAGTCGCCCGCATGGTGTCTTTCGGTCCTGACTTCGATGAGTGGCTGGAAGAAGTCCGCGTCATGATGCATCGGGAAGTGAATTACAGTCTTGAGCTGGAAACCACCCGCCGCTTCGGCGAGATGCTTAAAGATGACGACCGCTTTGTGGTTCCCGAGGTTTTCCCCGAATACTCCACTTCCCATGTCATGGCGACTTCCTATGAGCCGGGTCTGGGCGTCACCCATGCGCAGGTTCAGGAATTGTCCCTGGCGCGGCGCAACCATCTGGCGCAGGCGGCTTTGGAATTATTCTTCCGCGAGCTGTTTGTCTGGGGCGAGTTGCAGACTGATCCCAACTTTGGCAACTACCGCATTCGCCTTGGCGCCAACCCGGGCGAGCCGGACCGCATAGTGCTGTTGGATTTCGGCGCTGTGCAGAAATACCCTGACTCTTTTATCCGTCCCGTGTGCGACATGATCCGAGCCTCCTATGAGCGGGATCTTGAACGGGTGATCGAAGGCGCGGTGAAACTGCGGTTTATGCGCCTTGATTGGCCAGCCAGCGTGCTGGATGAGTTCGGTAAGGTCTGCATGGCGGTATTGGAGCCGCTGGCGGCGGAGGCGGAGGATGTACCGGACTTCGCTTTGAATGCGGATAATGAATACTGCTGGCGACGCAGCGACCTGCCGACCCGTATCGCCAAACGCGCCGCCAAATCGGCGATTAATCGTTATTTCCAGATTCCCCCGAAGGAATTTGTTTTCCTCAATCGTAAGCTGGTTGGGGTATACACCTTTGTTTCCGTGCTGGATGCGGAGTTCAACGGCAGCGCCATTCTCGAACGTTATCTCTACCCGCAGACCGCTGCGCAAGGGGTATAACCCCAACTCTATTCAGGACGGGTCCAGGGCGTAAAAAAGGCCCCCGCGTCGTCCACCCTGAAAATAGAACGCGGGAGCCGGGAAGCGCATCACGCCGTCAGGCGCAAATGTTTAATGAAGTATGAGTTAGCGGTGCTGACGAAGCCTTTGGAGCACAGCAGATCCGGATGCACGATGGGAATGGATTGGCCATCGTGGACAAAGCCGGAGATCAGCGCCTCCCGCCACAACGGGCGTTCGTTAGCGTTAAATGCTTCGAACTGGTCGTCACTGATCTCCACTTTCACTGGCGCATTACGGGTTTCCAGCGCGATATAGCCGTTTTCCTGGTTGGCGGCGGCGCGCAGCACCACTACATTCACGTGTTCGTTGCTATTGCCGGGACGCAGACGAAACACCGGCACCACATGCCCCATCCACTCCACGACATGCGAGCAGCTTGGCGCGGAAGTCGGCAAATCCTGCACTTCCACATCTTGCAGATATTCGCAAAGCGTATCAGCGACAAAGGCGATGCTCTGGCGCTCGCCAGCGTCAGCTAACCAAACGAACATTTTGAAATTGGAATTGGGGGAGTTCATAGCGTAATGCCTTCTCAAAGTAGTCGATCAGTTGATGGGCGCTGGTGTAACACTCCCAGCCGGTGTTGTGGCGCAGGACGCCTTCGATCGGACTGGAGCCGACCATGAAGTCCGGCAGGCGACGCGGTCGGTGATTGGCGCGCAGCTTATAAATAGCGCGGCAGGACAGCGCCAATGCCGGTTCGGTTCCGCTTTCGGGGCTGCATATCAATGCGGCGCGGGAATCGCCGCCCTGCAGTCCTGGCTGGGGAATGAACCCTTCGCGAAATCCGTAGACGGGATAGAGCTCTCCGTTAAAACGGATGCATGGAATATGTTCTATATCCAGCACTTCTTCCTTTCCCGCCAGATAGAGAATGTCGCTGGCGGGCAGATACAAGGTCCTGCCCGTGACGACCAGTGAGTAATACGCGGTTAAGCTCGACTTTTCTCCAATCATGTCAGCAACTCCCTGATGGTATCCATGAGCTCGTTGTCGTTGTAGGGCTTCGTGGCGTAAGCCGTCACCCCGGCCTTGTGGGCCAGACTACGATGTTTTTCGTGGCTGCGTGAGGTCAGCATAACCACAGGCATGTTGGCCCAGTCCTGCTGCTGACGCAGGTGTCGGGTCAACTCCAGTCCGTCCATGCGCGGCATTTCCATATCCACCAACAGCAGGTTGGGGGTGATGTGCCGCAGTTTCTCGACTGCGTCCAGGCCATCGCTGGCGGTGACGACTTCAAAGCCACAGTCCTGCAGCAGCTGCTTCAGGGTGCTGCGGACGCTGAGTGAGTCGTCCACCACCAGTATTTTGGGGGAATCAACCTGGCTTTCGGTGATGATGTGAGCGGTTTGATAAGCCTGTTTGGATTGGTTCTGTTGCAACAGATCTGAAAGGTTCAGCACCGGCACCAGCGAGCCGTCGCCCAGGATGGTCAGGCCGAAGACGCCGCGCAGACCGGGAATCAGTTTGCCCGGCGCCCGCACTACCAGCTGCTCGCCGGTGAGCAGCATGTCCACGGCGATAGCCACGGTGCGCTCGTTGAGCTCGGCGATTACCACCGGCTTGCCGGCGCCTTGCGGCGCAGGTTGCCCATACAGACGCTGCGCCAGATCGATATAAGGGTAAAGCTGACCGTCGTACTCCAGATAGGGCTTGCCAGCCACCTCTTCCAACTCGCCAGTATGAGTCGGCAGTATTTGCTTCAGCACGGCGGTGGGTAGAGCGAAGCGTTGTGCGCCCACCAGCACCAGCAGCATATATTGGGTGATTTCTTTCACTGGCACCCGGACCAGCAGACGGCAGCCGCCTTCGCCATCGAAACTGAAGCGGACCGTGCCGCCGAGCAGTTCAACCTGGCTACGTACCGCGTCCATGCCAATGCCGCGGCCGGATAGTTGCGTGGCTTTGTCTCGGGTGCTGAAGCCTGGGAGCCAGACCAACTGCGCCAGAGACTGATTGTCAGGACGTCCGCCGTCGGCTGGCAGCAGGCCGCGTTGCTTGGCTTTCTCGTAAATAGTGTCGAAGTCGAGGCCGCGACCGTCATCGCTCAGGCTGATCTCCAGGAAACGCCCGTCCTGGCGGTAGTTCAGCCTGATTGAGCCCTGTCCGGATTTTCCGGCGTCGAGACGGCTTTGTTCGTCTTCGATGCCGTGGTCGACAGCGTTGCGCAGCAGGTGCATCAGTGGGTCGGCCAGTTTTTCCACTAACTCCCGGTCCACCTGAATGTCTTCGCCGACAATGGTCAGGTCCGCCAGTTTGCCGGCAGCGCGACAGGCTTGACGCACGCAGCGCTGCAGACGGCCGCTCAGTACTTGCGC
Organism: Hahella sp. KA22; assembly: GCF_004135205.1. Taxonomy (NCBI): domain Bacteria; kingdom Pseudomonadati; phylum Pseudomonadota; class Gammaproteobacteria; order Oceanospirillales; family Hahellaceae; genus Hahella; species Hahella sp. KA22. Next base: position 1,651,610 of record NZ_CP035490.1, read on the forward strand.
GGCGACCCGTTGGCGTGACAGCAATTGGTGCTGCAAGGTGTCGATATGACGATGCTGCTGGCGCATCAGCGCATCCATCATCGCCAGTTGGTCCTGCAGCTTCTGATTCAGCTCGCGTACGTCGGCGATCGCCTCGAACAACTGGTGGGAGCAGCGATGCATGTCATCGTAGCGGTCCATTTCCAGCGGATCGAGATCCTGCGCATGCTCGCTGTCCGGGCGCAGTTTGCGCGCCATGCTGCGGCTGTCGATCAGGCCTTCCAGTTCCAGGCGGGTTTCGTTCAGACGGGTGTCGTGGCCTTTCATATCAAAGCCAGTGAGCTGCACGCGCTTGTACAGTTCCTGCGCCTGTACGGTGTTGATGCTCATCTCTTCCGCCAACTGCAGCAACTGCTCCAGGCCGGCGTTGTCCTGCGGCGCCGCAAACTGTTGCTGTGCGGGAGCGGCTGAGGCCTCTTCCTGTGCGGGCGCAGTCGGCGCGCGTTCCGCGGCGTTGTCGCGGGAGGGCAGCGTCACCACTTTGTCATCCGCCGATGTGGCGTCGACGTTAGTGGCTGCATGATGCTCCTGCAGCGCCGCCCAGGCGGCCTCGGCTTTTTCTGGAGAGCGCCAGTGCACCAAAGCGTTGAGCAGGGGGAGGGCGTCTTCCGGCGGTTGATCCCGTCCCAGCAGGTGGTCAATCATGCTGCTGACGCAATCCGCGGCGCTGAGCAGCATGTCTTTCATCTCTACACTCCACTCCGCCTTGCCGTCGGCCAGGGCTTCAAAGATCTCCTCCATGGCGTGGCTGATGTTGGCGACGCCCTTGATGCCGATCAGGTTGGCGGCGCCTTTCAATGTATGGCTGGCGCGCTGGGCCTGTTGCAGGAAGGCTTTCTTGTCAGATAAGTCTCCATGCAGGGAGGACAGTGCGTGGAAAAGCGCATGAGTATGGTTGGGCGAATCCAGCAAAAACGCCTGGAATACCTCCTGGTTAGCGCCGTCAGACGGAATCAGAGAGATATCATCAGGCGTTAACACGGCGTCTTCCGCTGTTTCCTCCATAAACTCGTCGTCGCTGAGCTGGAAGTCCACCAGGTTTTCCAGAATCGCTTGCTGCGTCTCTTCGTCCAGACGTTCGCCCCAGGTTGCGTCGTCGATAAACTGCATCAGACACAGGCAGCTTTCTTCAGACGCGCCGCTTTGCAGATATTCGTGCAGCAAGGCGGGCCACTGTTCCAGTAAATCCGCCAGCTCCGGGTCCACCTGGTCGAGGGATTGCAGGCGAATCGCCACCATATCGAAAAGCAGTTGCAGGCCGGACAGTCCCAGATAGGCGCAGGTTTCGCCCAGGGTTTGCAGCAGCTCGCAATAACAATGACGGGCTTTGATGGAGTCCCGCATTTTTTCCGCCTGCTTGGCGAACTCCGGCAGCAGGGCGGCGGTTTCCTCCCACAGCGAAGCCAGGATTTCCTGGTGAGATTCGGGAAGATCCGCGGGGGGCGTGAAATCCGAAAGGTCGAACGTTATTTCGGGTTCCTCTTCCGTAACTTCCGCCACATCCATCGCCGGCAAGGTGACGCCGAGTTCTGCCGCAATGTCGACGAAATCTTCTTCATAGACTTCCGCGACCAGCTCGTCGGCGTTGTCCGTTTCAGTTTCCGTTACTTCCATCGCGGGGATAGTCTCGGCGGAAGCGTTTGTGTCCGCTACGGCGCCCTCTGGTTGTGACGCGCTGTAGTCATTCCAACTTTCGGGACCGGCGGTGTTTTGCTGCGCTTGCAGTGATAATTGTTCTTCCGCCAGGGGTTCCAGTCTGTGCAGCCAGTCGATGATGGACCAGACCTTTTTCGCCTCGACGGGGAAATTCGGCATGGTCTCATTGCTTCGCGGATCTTTGGGGCCGTCGCTGGCGATGTTCGCATACAGGCGTTGCAGGCGCGCCTGCAATTCCGGCATGGCCGCCATCTCCAGAGCGTCATTGACGTTTTCCAGAGCGGCGAAGACTAATTCCGCATCGACGGTCCGTTGCGTCGCCGCCACATCCTCCAGTTCCGCAGTAAAGGTGCGGATGAGTTCGACGGTGGGTGAAACAGGGTCTTGCTTGTGCATAGACGGAATCCATCCTGGTTAGTGGTTGCGGGCGCTCCGGGTGGAGCGCGCCAAACATCAGGTTTAAACAGCAACCTTTTCCCGGCGGCCGGCGCATCTTGCGATAACGCCAGCCGCAATCCTCCTACTTCCTAGCTGGCCTGCTTGAGGCGGCCCGGCTCTTCTTTCGCTGGGGCGCCGGCGCTGGGAATCATCAGCTTGCTTGGCGCAGAGGCGCTGGTTTCCAGCGACTCCGTGGACAGCTCCGGTATCCGGATATTGGTGGATACGGAAGCCGGCAAGGTGAACAATTCCACCGTTTGTTGCAGTACGCCAGAGGCGGTGCGCAGTCTTTCTGTGTGCAGGGACTGGCGTTTCAACTCCATGTCGGTGACGCGGGTGCTGGCTTCGATTTCGCCGGTCTGTTGACACACACTCTGGGTTTCTTTGGCCTGGGCCAGAGAGTTCTGCGCGATCTTCTCTACCGCTGTTACCAGTTCGCGAGTCGTCTTCTGCGTTTCCTGCATCTGAGAACCGGCCTGTGTGGCGCGTTTGGAACCATTGACCACCTGGGTGATACTGTTGTTCATGGTGTCCACCGCATCCGCCGTTTCGGTCTGGATGTTGCGAATCAAGCTGCTGATCTGGGATGTGGCGTTACGTGAGCTTTCCGCCAGACGCTGTACTTCGTCCGCAACCACCGCAAATCCGCGACCGGCTTCACCTGCCGCCGCCGCCTGCATACTGGCGTTCAAGGCCAGTACGTGCGTACGTTCCGCGATGCTGTTGATGATGTCGATGATGCCGCTGATCTCCAATGAACGTTCTGACAGGCGCTTGATGCGTTTTTCTGTTTCGCTGATGGAGTCGCGAATCTCGTCCATACTCTCGACGGTATTTCCTACCGCTTCATACGCTTTGTCAGTGGAAGAAGAAGCGCTTTGCGCGATCTGGTTACAGGACTGACACCATTTGGCGATTTGCGCCATGTGTTTGGCCACGCCATCCAGTTTCTGGATAGTTTGCTCGATCAGTTTCCGCTCTTGATCGGCGACGCCGACAACCTTGCGGGTCTGCTCATCCACCATGACGCTGGAAGCGCTGACCAGATTACTGACGTAACGGATTTTGCCCAAGGCTTCAGACGTTTCCTTGGTAACCAGGTTCAAGGCGTCCGCGACCGGCCCAGTGATGTCTTCGCGTACAGTCAGTTTGGTGGTGAGATCGCGATCGCTGAGTTTGGAGGTGCCTTCCAGCAGCTCGATAACCGAGTTGTTGAGGACTTCGTTCTCTCTTTCGATGCGAATCAAAGTGGCCACTTTCTCGTTCAACAGCTGGTCGAGGGCCTGACCCAGAGTCACCAGCTCGTCGGTGCCGGTGAGCGCGGTGCGGGCTTCGGAATCGCCTTGCTTGACCTTGTCCACGGTTTCCGCGATGACGTTGACCGGACGCAGGATGGAGCGACGAATGTACTGCGACAGACCGATAGCGCCGCCCAGGCTCAACAGGATGATGGCGGAGCCGGCGATCAGGGCGATGTTCAATACGCCTTCAGAGGTTTCAAATGCGACCTGCGCTTGTTGGGTCAATTGGTCTGCATAAGCAGTGGAAGCATCGTTGAAGGGGCCGATGAACTCAGACAAGTCGTTCAACAGGAACAGTTCCAAATCGGCGCGGGACTGGTTGCCGCCCATGGCTTTGAACTGATCGAAGGCTGAGAATACGCCGGCGACGGTTCTCTGCATGTCGGTGAAGCCGGACTGTTGTTCGCCGCCCTGGGAGGTCGTGGAGGCGCTCAAAGCCTGCCAGTCCGATTCAAACTGCTTGCGGGCCAGCGCCAGTTTGGCGTCGGCGTCCGCCCAGGTGACCACACCGGTGTTCAGGCTGTTGATGGTTTCCACCATGCCTTCCTGCAGGGTGTTGATCAAGTGCGTCAGTCGTGATGTTTCGTTGACCTGGTTGTGCAATTTCTCGGATGAGTTTCTTGCATACGTCAGGGCGAAGAAGGCCAGAGATCCGATGACCACCAGCGTTAACGCCATAACCAGCGTTTGCGACAGCAGTCGTTGTCCGACGCTGAGTTTGCTGAGAGAAAAAGTACGGTTCAATTTCATGATAATGCTCCTGCTTATCGAGCCTGTAAAACCCGTTGCTTCATGCCATTCAGAACAATCTGGCCAATTGCGAGCCTTCTATGGGGAGGTAGGACTTGTTGTTGAAGTAGGTCATCGTCACCAAGTCCGACCCCTGATTGTCGCCGCGGAAGTCGAGGGCGACGCCGCCGATGTTGAACTCCGCGTTGCGAGTGGCGCGCACAAAGCTTTCCCGGGTCAGGTCGCCTTTAATGCTTTGCATGATGGCCACGAACATCTTGCCGACGATATAGCCTTCCAGGCTCACTACGTTCAGGCGTTCGCCCAGGGCGGATCTGGCTTCTTTGATGATCGGCAGATCGGATTCCAGATCAGGCACTACTTGGGTCAGGATGACTTTGTCCGTCACCCCGAAACGGTCCAGGGTGTCGCGCAGGTTTTCCGCGCCGGTGAAGGATACCGCGCTGATCAACCAGTCTTCGCCACGTTGTTTGGAGTAGGCGGCGAAACGGCCGATGGCGTTGTAAGTGCCGACAGTAACCACCAGGCGACAGCGACTGTTACTGGCTTTTTCCCAGTCTTTCAGAGACTCGAAGCCGGCGCGGGAAGTCAGGGTGTTGCGTTGATAGACGCCGACAGGGCCGATGCCGTTGCGTTCAGGGGAGTCGCCGGATTTGGCCAGGATAGTGTCCAGTTTTTCCACGATGTCGCGGGAGCGAACATTGTTTTGCAGGGCCAGCTTGATGCCTTCCACTCCCGCCATGCCGTAGGCGTCGTTTTGTACGTAGGCGCAGATCTCGGACGCTTGCAGGCCGGCGCGGAAACCTTGTTCGATTACCTTGGCGGTTTCCTGCACATAGCTGGCGCGGAAGTTGATAACGTCGCCGATGCCGGGACGCAGCAGACCTGCGCCGGTGAAGAAGCCGACGGCGGGCACTTTGTTATCGGCGAGGATAGGCAGCGCCACCTGTGCGGTTGGGGTGCCGACATTGCCGATCATGGCGAACACGCCGTCCCTGATCAGACGGTTGGTCTGCTCAACGGTGAGGTCCGGGGTGTATGAATCGTTGAGGGTGACGTACTCAAGGCGTCTACCCTTGATATTGACGCCTTCGAACGCCGCGAGCACGCCGTCGCGCATGTTAAGGCCCAGACCGCGGGACTGACCTTCCAGGTCCAGTACGCCGCCGACGACAATGCGATCTCCATAGACGCCGGGTGATTGTGCGGCGACAAGTTGGCTCAGGGCCAGACCGAATAAGAGTGAGATGGTCTTTCTCATGTTATCCTCCCATGGGACTCCTTTTAATAACGCTTCCGAAGTGGGTTTTTGGGCGTAGCCAACCCTCTCCGGTCCTGACTTTCCCGGAAATTCCGTTTAAGCAACCAGGGTTCAGCCTGCGCCTTGAGGGGCGGATGTTTACTGCTATCGCTGACAGGCTTGTCTATCGGGGGTAAGGCTTAACTCGTGCTCAGCATATCGGTCAGCCTCCTTTTGAATGTTTCCAGATTCCATTCACACCAAATGCCGTTCTGTCTGTAGACCGCATTGACGCAGGCCATCAGAGCGTTGGAAAGGGGCGGGGGCTGAGTCATGCGCTCATCCGCCGTCATCATCAATTTGTTGGGAAAACGACGCACTTTAATGGCGAAGGATTCCTGCCCCTGATCGAAATACAACAGGTAAGAGGGGCTGGCCCGCTGCACGACTTTGCGTTGCGGCGCGACGGCTTCCGCGTCCTCGCGCAGGCCGAAAAATATCTCCAGGTCGACAACCGGCGTTACCTGGCTGCGGACGTTCACGAAACCGCTCAACCACTTGGGAGCGTAGGGGACCGGGCAGATTTCCGGGGACTCCAGCAGCTCCTTGTAGCAGTCCTCGCGAATCAGCAGGCCCAGGTTGCCCTGATCAGCTGTTTCCGCGTCGGCTTCCTTGACGGCCAGCCGCAGGGCGAACCATGCGGTGGCCTGGTTTTCGCGGACTTCCTCCCGGGTCTCCGCGTTAATTTGCCGGAGCAGGGCGAATGCTTCGGAAGGCCGCAGTATTCGCTTGCTCTCTACCGGGATTGACACGCTGTTCATTGCGTCTCACCTCGTCCCTGAATCGGCTTCAGGCGTAGCTGTGGAGTTGACTGATGATTTCTTCATTTTTGTAAGGCTTGGACACCAACGCCTTGGCGCCTTGCTTGGCCGCCCAGATGTGGTCTACCTTCTGGTTTTTGCTGGAGACGAAGACCACGGGGATTTTGGACAGCTCAGGGTCCTGGGAAATTTCCCGGCAGGTGCTGAATCCATCCATGTCTCCCATGATGATGTCCATCAGAATCAGGCTGGGCTTTTCTTTGCGCGCCTTGCTGATGGCTTCTTCGCCGGAACGGGCGGTCACCGTTTGATAGGCGGCGCCGGAGACGATCTGCTCCAAATGTTTCAGATCGGTTTCGCTGTCATCGACGATAAGTACTTTCTTGTTCATAGGTTATCTCCCTAGAGCTGCTAATTGTGGAAATATGAGCGTTTCCGTTTTGGTTGCGCCGAGATAACGGCGAACGACTTCCGCCAGTTCCCGGTCTTCCGGGGGCTTGGTGATATAACCGTCGCACCCGGACATTTTTGCTTTGACGCGGTTTAACGTGGATGATTTGCTGGTCAGCATCACCACTTTGGTTTTCACTTGTTGCTTGATTGAGCGGCAAGCCTGATAACCATCCATGCCAGGCATCATCACATCCATGAACACCAGGTCGTAGCGGCAGTCGCGCACTTTCAGCAGCGCTTCCTCACCGCTTTCCGCCACATCCACACCGGCTTCGAAATCCAGGATTTCGTGCAACTTCTGTTTCATGAAGGTGCGCACCGGCAAGTTGTCGTCGACAACGAGAATGTTCTTTACGTGGGTCTTCGCTTCTTGTTGGTCCGATTGGGTAGCCTGCTGCAGTGCTTCGCGCAGGCGACGAAAAATCAGGGGACGGGTCAGATGAATCGCGTCGTCGTCCACAGGCTGTTTGCTGCGGCTGATGACGATGGTCTTTTCGAAATGGGTGGCGGCCTTCATTCGTTGCCAAAGGCTGCGGCTTTCTGGCTTATCCACATCCACCAGTAGAATCTGACCTTCCATGGCGCCGGGCTCGCTGGCCAGCTGGAAGTTGCCGAACCAGGTTTCGTCCAGATGAGACAGGTTCCGAAGCAGGACCAAGTCTTTCTCCATTAGCCCCACATGCGAAATAATAATCTTGTCCATGAAACCCTCTCCTCGACCTTGCGGTCTTTCCTTTGGGTCTGATTACGAAACGACTAAGTGAACTGCTCCGATGTGATTAAAAACTAATCACTGTTGCCTGGATTATTGGAATGAATGTTAAATTTGTCAAAAACATGCTCGTAAACAATGGTAATAAACGTCGACAAATTGACGTTTGAATTCGCGGTTCCCTTTTCGGGATGTAATTGGAGAGGGAAAATTGTTACGAATGGTGAAAGCGTGCCCGTATTCACGTATGCAGCTAAGCTTCTGATTTTGCTTAAATCGAGAAGGCAAAGGAAAACGGCGGGTGAGAGATCGCCCAGATTCGCCGTACATTGCGGTGAAAAACTTTGCAAAATTAAATACAGGATTTCGCCCGAAAATGAGGTTGGGAAGAGGGTTTTTTAGGGGGCGATGAGTCCCCTTGTGGAAGGTCGATAAGCAAACATCAAGACAAGAAAAAGGGGACCAGAGGTCCCCTTATCGGTTTATCAACCTCAGCGCGAATTAGTGAATCGCGCTCTTGGCCAGTTGGCCGATGTCAGTGTGGTGCAGCAGCTTGGAGAAGCCCTCAGTCGCGCTGGCGGGACCGAACGCCATCACCGGCACTGGCGTGCTGGTGTGAGTGCCGGTAGCCCAGACGACGTTCTGGCTTTCGGACATGGCGCGACCCAGCAGGTCGTGACGCACTTCCTGGCCGTACACGTAGAACGACTTGAAGTCATTCACTTTCGGGAACATCTTGGCGCTCAGGTAGTCGTGGCCCTCAACCTGATAGTAGTTAGGCTCTTGCTCCAGAACCGCCTTGGCCTGCTCCAATGTAATAGGGAAGGCGCTGTTGGCGTTAACCAGCTTCATCAGGGCTTCTGGAGACGGCTTGCCGCCATCGAACTGGGCGAACAGGTCAGGGAAGCTCATTTTTTGCTGATACAGTTTGCTCAGGGTCTCGAAAGAGCCGAAGTTGAAGTTAGGCGCGTAAGCCGCTTCTTTGAACGCTTCGCCAGTCAGCTTCTCGCCTTCCGGGATGTTGGAGCGCGAGTAGCTGAAACCAAAGCCGCCGGTTTCATGGTCGGCGGTGATGATGACCAGCGTGTCCTGACGGTTCTTCACCCACTCGTAAACGTAGTTGATGGTTTCGTCGAACTTGAGCATCTCATGCAGCATGGTGCCTGCGTCATTGTCGTGGCCCGCCCAGTCGATCTGGCCGCCTTCAATCATCAGGAAGAATCCCTTTTCGTTGCGGGACAGAATGTCCAGGGCCTTCATGGTCATTTCTTTCAATGACGGCTCAGTGCGCTTGGGATCGTCTTTAGTCTGAGTGTAACGGATGCCGTTCATCATGCCGGAGTAGTTGAACAGGCCCAGCAGCTTGTCGCCTTTGGCGGCGTCCAGCTGGTGGCGGTTGAACGCCAACTGGTAACCCTTGGTCTCCGCTTCCGCCAGCAGGTTTTTGTCGTCCTTACGCTTGGACTTCAACTGCACGGCGCCTTCAGTTTGCTTCTCCAACTGCTGATACAGCTCGCCTTTGTCGTTCACGGACTTGGGCAGCCAGTGACGCAGACCGCCGGACAGCATGACGTCCACCTCGTCGGCCAGCATGTCTTCCGCGATTTGGTTCTCCATGGAGCGATGCGCGCGGTGAGCGGCGAAAGACGCAGGCGTGGCGTGAGTCAGACGGGTGTCGGAAACCAGACCGGTGGATTTGCCCATACGCTTGGCTTTTTCCAGTACGGTTTCAACGTGGTTGCCCACTTTGTCCACGCCGATGACTTCGGATGGCGCAGGTTCGCCAGTCGCCAGCTGTGTGGCGGAACAGGCGGAGTCGACAACCAGGTTATAAGCGGGGGTATGGCGGGATAAACCAATCACGCCGGCGTCCATAAACTTCTGCATGCCGGTGAGTTGACCGTGGTAAATGGAATCCGGCGCATTGATGGCGTATTCGTGCAACAAGCCGATCTGCTGCGGCCCCATGCCGTCGCCGATCATCATGATCACGTTTTTAACTTCGGTTTCTTTGGCGGTGGCTTTTTTGTCCATAGTGGACTGACATCCCGCCATCAAGGCCGAAATTGCTGCTGCGCTGGCCAATAATTTCCAAGAATGTATTCTTCTTAGCATAGACTTCCTTATTGCATAGTCGATTGATGTGATAATGGAGCTTGCGCCCCTTTAGTCAGGCGTTTTTGTTGTTATCGCCCAATTCTTTTGATCCGGTCACAGCATACACGCATCGGGATGACACTTTCCCTGTCGATCCTGATGCGCGTCGATCGGGTTTAATTATTTCAGATACTTGGCCGTCAGCGCGCTCATATACTCAGGGTCATCCCGCAGACGTGAAATCTCTTTCCAGATCGCGGTTTGTTCTGCTGTAGTGAGGGGCGAGCCTTTGGCGAAAGTAAGATGGTAGGATTTACTGCTGAGGGGGTTGAGGTCGGATTTCAGTTTGGTTTTGTATTCCGCCTGCCGCATCAGATGCTGGTAGACCTCTGGGGTGGTGATCACCGATCCGCTTCCCAGTTTGGCCAGCTTTTCGATGTTGCGCAGTTCCCCGGTCTGGCTTTCATAGATGCGCCGGTTGGACTCCCGCAGCGTGCTGACGATGGAGTAACCGCGGGCCACGCGCACTGGCTCCGGCAGTGTATTGAGATCGCCTTTGTACTCGTATTTGGTGTCGCTTGACACCACCACAATATATTCCACTTGCGCCACCCGTGAGGCGGAACGCTGCGCGGTGGCTGCGTCGGCGGGGTAGTTCATATATTCCGCGCGCTCTTTTTTATAGGAGGCGGTGACGACGCCGTGCACCAGATTGCCGCGGGCGGAATCCAGACATTCCTGCCACAGCATGGGTTTGAATTCGACTTTGTAGCCCAGGCTCTCGGCGGCCTTTTTCACGATGTCCACATGCATGCCTGCGGCTTCGCCTTGTTCGTCTACGTAGGTGAACGGGTACCAGTAGTTGTTGTCGCTACAGAAGACGATGTCTGTTTGCGCGGCGGCGAGATTGGAAAGGAAGAGAGTAGTAAGAAAAAGCGCCAGCGCTCTGAAGGCATTGTATGTCGACATATGTTTTCCTTATGGGAAAGTGAATACAGATTGTGTCTTAGCAGGCTCTGTTTTGAGATCTGGTTATTATTCTGCACATACGCTGATTTTATTATTTATTTCGACATGTTAGCTGATGTAGGTCTAATGGCAAGGGCTTGTTGGGGATAAGTTACACAGTGTTACCTTGAATGAAATGCGTGGGGTGGACGTTAGATTTTCACCGCAGGGTCGACAGGGCGCTTCCGGTTTAGGGCGTCGCGGGTAAGACGCTTGCTGGCGGGAATTTTGAAAAGCGTTGCTAAAGTCGCGAGAATAAGAGGCTTGTCTGACATTCTATTTCGGGACTTCGCGTTATATGAAACTCACCGCCATTCATCATGCCGCTATTATTTGTTCGGACTATGCGGCGTCGAAACGTTTTTATACGGAAGTGCTGGGGCTGAAAATCCTGGCTGAGAATTTCCGCGCGCAACGAAATTCATACAAATTGGACCTGCAACTGCCGGACGGTTCTCAGGTCGAATTGTTCTCCTTTCCTGAGGCCCCGCCTCGTCCCAGTTATCCTGAAGCGCGCGGACTGCGACATCTGGCTTTTGTCACGCCCTCGGTGGAGGACGCCAAGGCGTATCTGGAATCTCAAGGCGTGGCGGTGGAGGAGATCCGAGTGGACGAGTACACCGGAAAGCGTTTCACTTTCTTCGCTGATCCGGATGATCTGCCGCTGGAATTATATGAAGCCTGAGCTTTTGCTTCTCCTCAACCGAGGTGAGGGTTTCTCCCCAAACTGAATGTCTCTTCCAAAAATAGCTATGCCCATTCTGATGGGCTGCGCTACAGCAGCTTTTGCAGTTCCGGGATGCAGGAGCCGCAGTTAGTGCCGGCATTCAGGCATTGGCCAATGGCCTCCACCGTCTGCAGCCCTTTGTCCCGAATCGTCTGGCGCAGGGTGTTTTCTCCCACGCCGAAGCAGGCGCAGATGGTGCGGCCGGCATGAGCGGCGTCGGAGCGCGGAACGCCGGCGAGCAGACCAAGGCGGTCGCTGTGGGTCAGAGCTTCCAGGTCGAACAGACTCGCCAGCCAGGAGCGTTCCGGCAACTCCGGCGTAGGACCGATAAACAGGCACGCCGTCAGACGGTCGCCGGCAAAGCAGGCGCTGCGATATTTTCCCGTCGCCCTGTCCTGATACTCCAGCCATTCGCTTTCACTCTGATCGGATGGGCTCAGTAAGGCGCGCGCCCACTGGCTCCAGTCTGCGATGGACGCAGTCCCGGCGATCTCATAGCGATAGAAGCGGGCGCCGCTGATTTTTGTCCAATAGGGCGCTCCTTCCAGGTTCAATTCTTCCCGGGAGAAAATAAAACCGTGCCAGGCCGCCTCAAAGCGCTCCAGCATTACCGGGGTGTGCTTACTCTCGGGCTGGCCGGAGTGAGGGTCGGTCACAGGGTTGACCAAGGCCCCGACCCGTCCCGCCGCACTGAATTGCGCCGTCCAGTGCATGGGGACGAATAGCTGTCCGGGTTGTTGCTCATCCGTCAGATCAGCTCTGGCGATCAGCGCGCCATAATGGGAGCGCAGTCTGACCAGATCGTTTTGCTCGACCCCAAGCCGCTGCGCGTCCTGCGGATGCATGGCGCAATATGGCTCGCAAAGGTGCGTGTTCAGCTGCGGCGCCAGGGCGGTGCGGGTCATAGTGTGCCATTGATCGCGAATACGGCCGGTGTTGAGTGCGAAGGGCATGCGCTCATCCCGTTTTCCCTGCGGCGACTGTGGCGTAATCGGCAGCAGGAGCGCCTTGTTATGCGGATTAAAATAACCGCCGTCCTGAAACAATCTGGCGGCGCCTTGCGGCGTGGCGGCGTTAACCGGCCACTGTATCGGTTCCAGCGCGTCGTAAGCGGCGTCAGTCAGGGTTTCCAGAGCGGAGATATCGAAAGCGCGCTCTGTTTGCTCTGGCGTATTCTCGAACCCGGACAAGGCGGCGTGCTCAATGAAAATATCCCGGCTGTTGCGATAATTGAACGCTGCGCCGAAACCCATGCGTTGCGCCACCGCGCTGACAATCCACCAGTCCGCTTTGGCCTGGCCGGGAGCGGGCAGAAAGGCGCGTTGACGGGAGATGCGCCGCTCGGAATTGGTGACGGTTCCGTCTTTCTCTCCCCAGCCGAGAGCCGGCAACAGGATGTTGGCGTATTCCGTGGTGTCAGTGCGTCGTATGCAGTCGGACACGATTACTTTGTCACAGCGGGACAGCGCCTGGGCGACCTTGTCCGCATCCGGCATGCTGACTACTGGATTGGTGCCCATGATCCAGATCGCCTTAATGCGACCCTCTGCTACGGCGTTGAAAAGGTCCACCGCTTTCAGACCGGGTTGGCTGGCCATGCGAGTGGCGTTCCAGAAGCGGCCGACCCGCTCGACATTATCCGGGGTAAAATCCATATGCGCGGCGAGCTGATTGGCCAGTCCGCCCACCTCGCGACCGCCCATGGCGTTGGGCTGTCCGGTAAGAGAAAACGGCCCCATTCCGGGTTTGCCGATACGGCCAGTGGCCAGGTGACAGTTGATGATGGCGTTGACCTTATCGCTGCCGCTGCTGGACTGATTGACGCCCTGGGAATAGGCCGTCACGGTCTTTGGCGTTCTGCGGAACCAGTCGTAAAACGTCGCCACTTCGCCTTCTTTCAGGCCGCAATGTCGCGCCACGGCGACGATATCTGCAGTATCCTCGGCGCGGGCGGCCTTGATTGCACGGCCGAATCCCTCGGTATGTTGCTCAAGGTATTCGTAGTCAAGCGCACCCAGTCGCGCCAGGTAGGCCAGTAAGCCGTTGAACAGCCAGGCGTCGGTTCCCGGCTGTAGCGGCAGATGCAGGTCGGCGATGTCGCAGGTGGCGGTGCGACGGGGATCGATCACCACCACTTTCATTTGCGGTCGCTGCTGTTTGGCGGCTTTGATGCGTTGATACACAATGGGATGACACCAGGCGGTATTAGAGCCGGTCAGGATAATCAGGTCGGCCAGCTCCAGATCCTCGTAGCATCCCGGTACGACATCTGCGCCGAAAGCGCGTTTGTGTCCGGCCACGGAGGAGGACATGCACAGACGTGAATTGGTGTCCACATTGGCGGAGCCAAGGAAGCCTTTCATCAGTTTGTTGGCGACGTAATAGTCCTCCGTCAACAACTGGCCGGAGAGGTAGAATGCGACGGACTCGGGGCCATGTTCGCGCACGGTGTCGCTGAGGGTGGTTGCGACAAGGTCCAGCGCGGCGTCCCAGGAAACAGTTTCGCCATTGATCTCCGGTTGCAGCAAACGGCCTTGCAAGGTCAACGTATCCGCCAGCGCGGCGCCTTTCGAACACAAACGCCCGAAGTTGGCGGGATGGCTGCGATCGCCGGCAATGCGGGTCTCTCGCGTCGCCGCATCAATCACTTGCGCCTGGATGCCGCAACCTACGCCGCAGTAAGCGCAGGTAGTGTGTAGAGTGCGATTAGAAGTCATAAACTCGGGCCTGATGCAAAAAGGGTGAAACGGCGAAACCGCGGCGGGGAGTGCGGTCCCGCCGTTTCAATGGGGAAAAAGTCCCCAAGCTCACCATTTTCAATCGCTCTCTTCCGTGGCGGTGAGGGCCACGAATATTTGCCGGCCTTCCATGCGCACCTGGAATGTGCGCGTACAGCCGGTGTCATAACCTTGGGCTTCGCCGTTCTGCAGGCTGATCACCCAGTTGTGCAGGGGGCAGGTGACGTTGTCGCCATGGACGATGCCCTGGGACAAGGCGCCGCCTTTATGGGGGCATTTGTCGCGCAGGGCGAACACTTTGTCGTCCTTGGTGCGAAACACAGCCAGGTCGCCGAAACGGGACTGCACTACGCGGGCGCCCAGGCGCGGTATTTCTTCAAGACTGCCTACCTCGATCCACTGTGTCATAGCTGATATCTCTTCTGTCTTACGTCTCTGGAGTATTCACGTTTTGATTTATTAATCATCCCGCAGCTAGCCGTTGCGCCAGCTCAGTTCAATTGCGTGAGAGGGATGAACTCCTGCTTCTCCACGCCTTGAGCGGCTCGTTCCGCCCAGGGATCGATCTGCGCAAGTTTTTGCGACTCCAGAAAGCGGGCGTGGAACGCCTTGCGTTGCTCCGGATTGTCCACCAGCTCGGATTTGACGTAGCTAAGTCCGACGCGCTCCACCCAGGGCGCGGTGCGTTCGTTGTGATGGCCCTGTTCGCGATACATCTGCATCAGGGCGCCGGCGTACTCCATGACTTCGTCCATGGTGGAGACTTTCACCAGGAAGTCGGAAACGCGTACTTTCATACCGCCGTTGCCGCCGACGTAAAGCTCCCAGCCGGAGTCCACCGCCACCACGCCGAAGTCCTTGATAGTGGCTTCAGCGCAGTTGCGCGGGCAGCCGGATACCGCCATTTTTACTTTTGCCGGCGTCCAGGAGCCCCAGGTCATCTTCTCCAGTTTGACGCCCATGCCGGTTGAGTCCTGGGTGCCGAAGCGGCAGTACTCCGAGCCGACGCAGGTTTTCACGGTGCGTAAGGCTTTGCCGTAGGCGTGGCCGGACACCATGCCGGCGTCGTTCAGGTCTTTCCAGATATGGGGCAGGTCTTCTTTCTTGACGCCGAGCAGGTCAATCCGCTGGCCGCCGGTGACTTTGACGCAGGGCACTTTGTATTTGTCCGCCGCATCGGCGATGGCGCGCAGCTCGTTGGGCGTAGTGAGGCCGCCCCACATGCGCGGCACGACGCTGTAAGTATTGTCTTTCTGGATGTTGGCGTGCACCCGCTCGTTGATGAAGCGGGAGCGCGGATCGTCCACTTTCTGGTCCGGCCAGGCGCAAACCAGGTAGTAGTTGATGGCCGGGCGGCAGACATGGCAGCCATCCGGCTTGTCCCATTCCATGAAGGCGGCGACTTCATGAAAGGTTTTCAGGCCGTTATCGAGAATGGTTTTGCGGACGGTGTCGTGGCCGTAGCCGGTGCATTTGCAGAGCGGCTTTTCGCTGGGCGCGGTGCTGTAGTCGCCGCCGACGGTGGCCGCCAGCACTTGTTCCACCAGTCCGGTGCAGGAGCCGCAGGACGCGGAGGCCTTGGTGGCGGCGCGCACGTCGTCCAGGGTAAAGAGTTTGTTGTCGGTAATGGCTTTGACGATGTCGCCTTTGCAGACGCCGTTGCAACCGCAGATCTCGGTATCGTCAGGCAACTCCGCGACGGCGTTGATGCCCTGGCGCCCGGAGTCGCCCACCAAGTGCTGGCCGAACAGTAAGGTGTCGCGGAAGTCGCTGATGTTGGTTTTGTCGCGCATCAGTTGGAAGTACCAGGAGCCGTCGCCGGTGTCGCCGAACATGACGGAGCCGATGATTTTGTCCTCTCTGATCACCACCTTTTTATAGACGCCGCGCTTGGGGTCCTGAAACACGATGTTTTCGCTGTCGTTGTCCCCCAGGAAATTGCCGGCGGAAAACACATCGATGCCGGTGACTTTGAGCTTGGTGGAGACTTCCTTCTGTTTATAGATGCCGATGCCATAACCCGCCAGATGGTTGGCGCAGACTTTGGCCTGATCCCAAATAGGCGCCACCAGGCCGAATAGCTCCCCCCGATGCTGGACGCACTCGCCAATGGCGTAGATGCTGGGGTCAAAGGTCTGCATAGTGTCATTGACCACCACTCCGCGCTCACAATACAGACCACAGGATTGCGCCAGGTCGGTGTTAGGGCGAATACCGACGGCCATCACCACGATATCCGCGGGCAGCGTCTCGCCGGTGTCGAACTTGATGGCTTTGACGCCGCCATGCTCGTCGCCTTCCAGGCAAGAGGTGTTGGCGGACATGCGGAATTTCATGCCGCGCTCTTCCAGGGCCGCTTGTAGAAAACGGGCGGAAGGACCGTCCAGCTGACGGTTCATCAGAATTTCCAGGTTATGCACGACGGTGACGTCCATGCCGTGCTTTAACAATCCGTTGGCGGCTTCCAGACCGAGCAGGCCGCCGCCGATCACGATGGCGTGCTGTTTGGATTTGGCGGCGGAAAGCATGGTGTCCACGTCGGAAATATCCCGGAAGGTGATGACGTCTTTCAGGTCTTTACCTGGCACGGGAATAATGAAGGGATTGGAGCCGGTGGACAGCAACAGCCTGTCGTAGGCCGCTTCAGTTCCATCCGCCGCATACACGATCTTGTTGCGGCGATCCACTTTCAACGCCCGCTTTTCCCATCCGGCGTGTAAGGTGATCTGGTGGGTTTTGTACCATTCCATGTCGTTGATCATGATGTCTTCGAGCGTCTTTTCTCCGGACAACAACGGCGACAACATGATGCGGTTGTAATTGCCGTGAGGCTCTGATCCGAACACGGTGATGTCGTATTTATCCGGCGCTATTTTTAACAGCTCCTCGACCGTCCGCATTCCAGCCATTCCATTTCCGACGACGACTAATTTTTCTTTCATGGACCTTCTCCAGCTCGCTGAATCCGCTACAGGCTAATTGACCGTGATAGAGCATGAATGGCGCCAACCAAAATCTCGTTATTTTTAAGTGACTGTAATTAAAGAGATAAAAAGCGACTTTTGATGCTTTTCGAGGAAGTTTGCCTACAAATGGTGCGGTTTCTCGTCCAAGTTTTGTTCTAAAAAAGTGCGCAAATTTTAGCTGGCGCCCAACAAGAGTGATTAATTTGGTGCGACTTGAGATTTTTGTGTTGCGCCTATTTGGTGCGTTGTTGTTGCGAAGAAAACACCTAACGTCCTGCCTGATAAATTTAATTATCTGATATACATAGGTATTTAAGTTTTTCTCCGGCTGCGAGCGAAATATCCAGAAAGCCTGAAAGGAGATTGGTCAGGCCTGTTTGGTCGGTTGGCACAGCTTTTGTAGTTCCAGTGAGTGCTTTTCTATAAGAACCCAACTGCCAATAAGACAGGAAGATTTATGTCATCCGATAAACTCAATATTCTGGATCTGTCCCAAGGGGGCGTCCGGACCTTGCATTACACCTGGTTCGCGTTTTTTCTCACGTTTGTCATGTGGTTTTCTCATGCGCCGATGAAGCCCTTCATTGTAGAGGCGTTTAATATGTCCAATGAGCAGTGGAAGGCGCTGCTTATTTTGAACGTGGCGCTGACCATTCCCGCGCGCATCGTTATCGGCATGTTGGTGGATAAGTTCGGCCCGCGTGCGGTGTACAGTCTGTTGCTGATGATATCCGCTTTCCTGTGTTGGGGATTTGCGTTTTCCACCACCTTTGAACAGCTCGCTTTGTTCCGTTTTCTGTGTGGATTCATTGGCGCTGGTTTTGTCATTGGCATTCGTCTGGTTGGAGAGTGGTTTCCCGCCAAAACCGTCGGCGTGGCGGAAGGCGTCTATGGCGGCTGGGGTAACTTCGGCTCCACCGCGGCGGCCTGGACGCTGCCTTCAATCGCCGCCTATATCTATGGCGGCGATGAAGGGTGGCGTTATGCGATCGCCACCACGGGCGTCGTCGCCTTCTTCTATGGACTGCTGTTTTATCGCAAAGTCCGCAACACCCCGAAGGGCTCCACCTATTTCAAACCGAAAAAGAGCGGCGGACTGGAAGTCAGTTCTTGGAAAGACTTCTGGTTTTACATCGCTATGAACCTGCCGATGTATATCGCTTTGGCGGTGTTGACCTGGAAGTTGTCTCCCGCCGGTCTGGGACTGCTGTCCGACTCCACGGCGCTGATCTTGTGGGCGGGGCTGGGGGCGTTGTTCATCGTTCAGTTCTGGCAGATCTACAACGTCAATCATGAGCGTTTGAAGCAGGGCGTGCCGGAAATGCAGCGCTACAAGTTCAAGCAGGTGGCGGTGCTGGATTGGGCCTATTTCGTGACCTTTGGATCAGAGCTGGCGGTGGTGTCGATGCTGCCCGCCTTTTTTATGGAAACCTTTGGGCTGTCCCCGGTGCAGGCGGGTTTACTGGGCGGCGCTTTCGCGCTGATGAATCTGGTGGCGCGCCCCGGCGGAGGTTTGTTGTCGGATCGCTTTGGCCGCAAAAAGACATTGTCCATTTTAATTGCGGGCTTGGCGGTGGGCTATCTGTTGTTGAGTCAGATTTCCTCGACCTGGATGATCGCTGCGGCGGTGGCTTCGGTGATGCTCTGTTCCTTCTTCGTGCAGGCGGGAGAGGGCGCCGTGTTCGCCATGGTGCCGTTGGTGCAGCGTCGTATGACAGGTCAGATCGCAGGCATGACGGGCGCCTACGGCAATGTGGGCGGCGTGACTTTCCTGACGGTGTACTCATTCGTCGACGCTTCCACATTCTTTATGGCCATCGCCGGGGCGGCGGCGGTTTGTTTTCTCGCAGTGCAGTTTCTGGATGAGCCCGAAGGTCATATGGTGGAAGTGGGCGAAGACGGCAGCGTGCAACTGATTGAAGTGAACTGATTGACATGGGCGTATCGCTGCGGCGTACTACCTTTAACTTTCCCAGCAGGAATAGTGGCGCATGATATTCGCCAGCGATTTATCGCTATCCGTTGATCAACATAGCATTGCGGGCGTGAAACCTCGCAATGAAGACTGCATCGGCGTACGCATTCCTGATCGGGAGACATTGCAACTGAAAGGCGCTGTGGCGGTCATCGCGGATGGCGTCAGCGCAGCGGAAGCGGGCAAGGAAGCCAGCGAAGCCTGCGTCACCAATTTCCTGAGCGATTACTTCTGCACCCCGGATTCCTGGTCGGTGAAAAACGCCGCGCAAAGAGTGTTGCAGGCGTTGAATCGCTGGCTTTATGGACAAAGCCTGCGCACGCTCAATGACGACAAAGGTTACGTATGCACTTTGTCCATTTTGGTGCTGAAGTCGACGCAGGCGCATATCTTTCATGTGGGCGACAGCCGCATTTATTTGTACAGAAATGGCGAATTGGAACAGGTCACGACGGATCATACCGCCCGCGTCGATGCGGAGCGTACTTATCTGGCCCGGGCCATGGGATTTTCCCCCAATCTGGACATTGACTACCGCGTGTTGGACGTGCAGGCCGGAGATGTGTTCTTGTTGAGCACGGATGGTCTGCATGACTTTATTTCGCAGAGTCAATTGCGAGAGCGTTTGCGCGGTGCGGCGCAGGCGTCTTTTCAGGGGCTTGCGGCGGACCTTTTACAGACAGCTCTGCAGGCGGGCAGTGACGATAACCTGAGTTGTCAGATTCTGCGCGTGGATAGCTTGGGATTGCGCGATGCGGAGGCCTGCTGTCGCGAGCTTAGTCGCCTGCCGTTTCCGCCGCCGTTGGAAGTGGGGCAGAGTCTGGACGGCTATCGCGTCGAGCGTATTCTGCACGAAACCGCGCGCAGTCAGGTTTATCAGGTCACTGATATGGAAACCGGTATGCGTGCGGTAATGAAGACCCCGTCACTTAATTTTGTCGACGATCCCGCCTATATCGAACGTTTCTCCATGGAGGAATGGATTGCCCGACGCGTGCAGAATCCCCATGTGGCGGGGCTGGTTCCCTGCAAACGGGCGCGCAGCTGCTTGTACTATTTGACGGAGTTCGTACCGGGCGCGCCCTTGTCCCGGTGGATTCGCGACAACTCTCGCCCGGACATTCACCGGGTGACGCGTATTTTGGAGCAGATAGTCAAAGGCGTGCGGGCGTTACATCGCAAAGAGACTTTGCACCAGGATATCAAACCGGACAATCTCCTGATTACCAATGAGGATCACGTCACTCTGGTGGACTTTGGCTCCTGTCGTATTCCCGGGGTGGAGGAAATGTATCTGCCCATTACGCGGGAAAGAGCATTGGGCACAGCCAGTTATAGTGCGCCGGAATACGTGTTGGGAACGAAAGCCACGACACGCTCCGAGCTGTTCTCCGTGGCGGTGATCGGGTATGAAATGTTGACCGGCCATTTGCCATACGGCGAAGCCTATGAAAAGGCCGCCTCGCCGACAGCGTTGGCCAAATTAAAATATACGCCTGCTTATCATCATAATCCGATGGTTCCGGTATGGATGGACGGCGCGTTGAAGAAAGCCCTGCAACTGGACCCGCGTCGTCGCTACGACAGCTTTTCCGAATGGTTGCAGGACATGACTTATCCCAACTCCCGGCTTATGCCGGATAACGCGCTACCCATCATTGAGCGCAATCCTTTGGCCTTCTGGCGCACGCTAAGCGGGATACTGCTGCTTACTCAGCTTGCTACGCTGCTGTGGCTGCTGCATCTCTTGCGATGACGGTTAGGAACCTGCCGGAGCCGGGATTTCCGCCGCTACTTTCTCCCCGATCAGGCGATGGGTTTTACCGGAGGGGTGAATGCTGTCGAAGTAATAGAAACTGTCGAACTGCTCTTCACTACAGATGTCGCTGAACTGCAGGTCTTCCGTCACGTAACAGCCGTCGGTCGTGTTGGTGAAGCCATAGTCGGCGGCGTTGTTGAGGATATCCAGGGCGATCTGATAGGAGTTGATCATCGTGACTTTCGCATCACCCATATTCAGCGCAGATAGTTTCAGCTCCACTTGGCTGTTGAAGTAATTGGTCAGATCGCTGACTAGTTGCGAGCGGCCTTCCTGTCCGGGCTCCGCTGACTCTTTCAACACTTTGGGCGTTTTGCCCACATCCGGGACCGTCAGTACGACGATGTTTTTTCCGCCTTTGTCGATCACTTCCTGAACGTTGGCGGCGACTTTGTCTGCGGCAAGATTCAGGGCGTTGGTGTTGTTGGGAGAGGTCTCTCCCCGTTGCTCAAGAATATCGTTGCCGCCGATGAAGAACAGGTACAGCGCTTTGGGTGACGCTTCTTCGGAGTGATATTCCATATAGGTGTCCACCTGGAAATCCAGGTCGATATTCTGATCTGCGTCCGCCTGTCCACCGGCTACGGCGTAATTGGTGCCGTCGGTGATTTCTCCCAGATACAGGGATGGCTCCACTTCTACATTCAGGGACTCCGCCACGTAATCCACAATCAACTTACCGTTAGAAATGCGGTTGTTGTAAAAGGGGGAGGGCAGGTCCGTTTCCAGAGAGAGGTAGCCGCCAATATTCCCGGTGTCAGACAGACTATCTCCAAATACATAGAGCGCGCTGTAGGGGCGGGACTCAGAGGTCTCCTTCTCTTCATCATCGCTCAGTTGACAGCCCGACAGGGCGATTGCGCACGCCAACGGCGCCAAAAAAGTTTGTTTCCAGGTTCCTTTCACCATGTTCATCATGCTCATCCTATTTTCTACAGTTAGCTCTCTTTGTTCGTACAACCGCCGAAACCGGGCTCTCAGCGACCGACCGTCTCAACTCCAACGCTCCGCGTGAACTTGAGTCGTTATCCCCCTATCGCAGGAACCATGCCTGAAATGAAAAATGCAGTGCTGATTGGCGGTAATCCCGCGGAATCACTGGGCTGAGAGGGAATTCATCATGAAGAACAAGAACTTGTTTTACTGAACGCTATTCAGTTTTTTGTAAAAACGACTACAGGAATTTGTAAAGTCGGAAGAAAGTTGAGGGCGGAAAGTGAATGAGCAGCCGGAGCTTCGACAGCTATGGTTGATAAAAACAAAGCCAGACGAATGCTGGCTTTGTTGAATAAAAAACGGCGGGTGTGGGGTGGGCTATCAACTCTCCCCAGGAACGTTAATCACGCCTTCGAGATAGAGTCGCGCCTGGCCTACCAGCAGTACGTTAGGGCCGCGGTAGTGGCACATGACTTCGCCGCCGCGTTGGGAGATCTGGCGGGCAGACAGCTCCACTTTGCCCAGTTTTTCTGACCAGTAAGGCGTCAGTGTGCAATGGGCGGAGCCAGTGACCGGGTCTTCCGGCACCCCGACTTTGGGGGCGAAGAAGCGGGATACGAAGTCGACCTTGTCGCCTTTGGCGGTGACAATCACTCCCAGAGAGTCGACGAGTTTCAGCATGCGCATGTCTGGATAGACGGCGCGTACGGCGGCCTCGTTTTCCAGTACGACCATATAGTCCCTGGACTTAAGCACCTCCAGCGGTTTCACGCCGCCAAGCGCTTCCAGCAGGGCTTGCTCCGGTTCAACCGGTTCGCCTTTGCGGCTGGGGAACAACATGGCGTAGCCGCCTTGCTTGTGAGGGGACACCTCCAGCGTGCCGCTGCGGGTATGGAACTGAATGCGAGGTCCCTTGAACCCTTTCAATTCGTAAAGGACAAATGCGGTGGCCAGCGTAGCGTGGCCGCATAAATCCACTTCCGCCTCTGGCGTGAACCAGCGTAGATCGAAGCCATTGGTGCGCGGTACGTAGAACGCCGTTTCCGATAAGTTGTTCTCTGCGGCGATTTTGCAAAGCGTGTCATCCGGCAGCCAGTCGTCCAGGCTGCAAACCCCGGCGGGGTTTCCGGAAAATACGTTAGAAGTGAATGCGTCAACCTGAAAGTACTGATGCTTACTCATAAAGTGATCTCAAACCAGTGTTGTGTCTTGATGCGGGTAAAACCCAGACCCTCGTAAAACTGGTGAGCCTGCTCCCGATGAATTCGCGACCCTAATCGAATTTTAAATACTCCCTGTTGTTTTGCCCACTCCTTTACGGATTCGATCAGCTTTCCGCCGACGCCTTGTCCACGCGCGCGCTCGTCGACCACCAGACTGACGATCTCAACATAGCCGCCCGCCACCAGGGTGCGTTTGAGGTTGCTCTGAATGAAGCCGAGGAGCTCATCGCCGCTGACGGCGACCATAAAATGCGCGTGGGAATCGTGGATTAAAGTAGAGAGAGTACGATCAAGCTGAGTCAGGGTAAGGGAGTACCCCAACTGCTCGATCAGGGGTAGAAGAGCGGCGGCGTCAGCCGCCTCCGCTCTGCGCAACGTCAATGTTTGCAAGCTTTGTCCCTAGTGTTGCAGGATCTGGCTGAGGAACAGTTTGGTCCGCTCGTTCTGTGGATTGTTGAAGAACTCGTGCGGCTCATTTTCCTCAATGATCTGACCGGCGTCCATGAAGATAACCCGGTTGGCCACGGTTTTCGCGAAGCCCATTTCGTGGGTGACGCAGATCATGGTCATGCCGGATTCCGCCAGTTCGATCATGGTGTCCAACACCTCTTTGATCATCTCTGGATCGAGCGCCGAAGTAGGCTCATCGAACAGCATGATTTCAGGGTTCATACACAGACTGCGGGCGATCGCCACACGCTGCTGCTGACCGCCTGACAACTGTCCAGGATACTTATGCGCCTGGTGCGGAATCTTAACTTTCTCCAGATACATCATCGCATTCGCTTCCGCTTCTTTCTGAGGCACCTTGCGCACCCAGATTGGAGCCAGCGTACAGTTCTGAAGCACCGTCAGGTGAGGGAACAGGTTAAAGTGCTGGAACACCATCCCTACTTCCCGACGCACGCTGTCGATGTTCTTAAGGTCGTTGGTCAGAGGGATATCCTTAACGATGATATCCCCTTGCTGGTGCTCTTCCAGACGGTTGATGCAGCGGATCATGGTGGACTTGCCCGAACCGGAGGGGCCGCACACAACGATACGCTCGCCCTTGTACACTTCCAGATTGATGTCTTTCAGTACATGGAACTTACCGTACCACTTGTTGACGCCGCGCAGGTGGATCATGCTCTTGCGGGAATCTGCGCTGTTAGTATTCGTATTCATGTCGTACTCCAGAAAACTTGCCTATCGGTGACTGGTATTCAGTTTACGCTCCAGCGCCTGGCTGTAGCGGGACATTCCGAAGCAGAACACCCAGAATAAGAAAGCCACGAAAATATAACCTTCAACGGAGAAGCCCAGCCATTTGGGATCGTGCAATGCTGACTGCACGATGGCGAGCAAGTCGAACAGGCCGATGATCAATACCAGACTGGTGTCTTTGAACAGAGCGATAAAGGTGTTGACGATACCGGGAATCATCAGCTTGAGCGCTTGCGGAAGAATGATGAAGAACATCATTTTCCAGTAGCTCAGGCCCAGAGAGTGAGCCGCTTCATACTGACCTTTCGGAATCGCCTGCAAACCGCCGCGTACGACTTCCGCCATATACGCGCTCTGGAACATGATGACGCCGATCATAGCGCGCAACAATTTGTCGGTTTCTGTGCCTTCGCTCATGAACAGCGGCAGCATGACCGACGCCATGAACAACACAGTGATCAAGGGAACGCCGCGCCAGAACTCGATATAGACCACACTGATGCTCTTCACGATGGGCATGTCCGAACGGCGCCCCAGCGCCAGTGCGATGCCTATCGGTAAGGAGACCACAATGCCGACGGTGGCGATAACCAGCGTCAGAGTCAGACCGCCCCATTTATGGGTTTCCACTACTTCCAGACCGAACGCGCCGCCATACAGCAGGAAGTACGCAATGATCGGGAAGATGACCAGCATAAACAGCGCAATCCACCCTTTCTTGGGCGTCTTGTCGATGATTAACGCTGCGATGCCGATGATGGCGATCGCGAACATCACGTTGATGCGCCAGATCTCATCCGACGGATAGAAGCCGTAGATGAACTGAGGCAAACGGACGGATATGAATACCCAGCAGGCGCCGCCGGAGGTGCAGTCTTCCCGTGAGGTTCCAATGACGTCTGAATTAATGATTCCCCAGGAGACAAACCAGGAGAGCCCCGAATAAATCAGATAACAGGCGATAATGGTCAGAATGCTGTTCGTTGGACTGCTGAACAGATTGGTTCTGAGCCAGCCGACGACTCCCACCGTATTGGATGGAGGGGGCAAGTCGGGCAATGGAACAAATTTATTGCTCATGTCGATTACCTCTCAACCAATGCAATACGGCTGTTGTACCAGTTCATCAGAGCGGAGGTGCTCAAGCTGAGGAACAGATAGACGGCCATTGTCATAAATATAATCTCAATTGCCTGACCTGTCTGGTTCAGGGTCGTGCCCATGAACACGGATACCAGATCGGGATAACCGATAGCGGTAGCCAGCGAGGAGTTTTTGGTCAGGTTGAGGTATTGGTTGGTCATCGGAGGAATAATGACCCGCATCGCCTGAGGCACGATAACCAGACGCAGACGCTGTCCATTCGACAAGCCCAGTGCGTTGGCCGCTTCGCTTTGTCCTCTGGGAATCGCTTCGATACCCGAACGCACAACTTCAGCGATAAACGCCGCGGTATAAACGGTCAGGGCGATCAGCAGAGCGATCAACTCAGGAATGATGGTCAAACCGCCTTTGAAGTTGAAGCCCGCCAGCGCTGGGAAATCCCAGTGCATGGGAGAGCCGGCGATGAAGAAAACGATCAGGGGAAGACCGATCAACACGCCCAGCGAAGGCAGGAATAACGGGAATGTCTTTCCTGTGTCCCGCTGTCTTTTATGCTCGAACCTCACCAGACCGATAACTATGGCGATGGCGATGACGATCGCGGCAGCGACAACGCCGAAGCCGTCTTCATAAACCGGTTTGGGCAGGTAAAGCCCGCGGATATTAAAGAATACGGATTCGCCCAGTTGCATACTGTTGCGAGGGCTCGGAAGACCTTGCAGTACAGCGAAATACCAGAAGAAAATCTGCAACAGCAGAGGGATGTTACGGAAAGTCTCAATATAGGCGGTGGCCAGTTTTGAGATTAACCAGTTATGCGACAGACGCCCGATACCGATAAAGAAGCCGAGAAGAGTCGCCATGATAATACCGAGTACGGCGACCAACACAGTATTCAACAGACCTACGAAAAAGGTGCGGCCGAACGAGTTTGTTTCGTTGTAATCGATAAGAGATTGAAGTATTCCGAATCCGGCTTGGTCGCCAAGGAAGGCGAAACCGGTAGTTATTCCGCGCTGCTCCATATTGGTTAGCGCGTTATTAATTATGTACAGGAAAAAAGCGACTACGGCGCCCACAGCAAGTACTTGGAAAAATACAGAGCGTACTGCAGGATCGTTCCAGATTTTTGTTTTCGCTTTATCCTGTCCTTTGTTTTGAATATCCACTCAATGTTCTCCAGAGGATCGGCAAGGAGTTATTAAATTGGGTGTTTAGAACAGGATAGGGCGCACGGATGTGCGCCCAGACACTAAGGCTTTTATTAGCGGATAGGTGGAGCGTATTGCAGACCGCCTTTGGTCCACAGTGCGTTCAGACCGCGCTCAATGCCCAGCGGAGAGGATTTACCAACGTTGCGTTCGAACATTTCGCCGTAGTTACCGACTTGCTTAACGATGTTGAAAGCCCATGCATCGTCCAGACCCAGGTTTTTGCCCTGGCCGGCTTCAGTGCCCAACAGACGCTGTACGTTCGGGTTGGTGCTGGATTTCATTTTGTCTGCATTATCGGAAGACACGCCCAGTTCTTCAGCGGTAATCGCTGCGAACAGAGACCACTTCACGATGTTGAACCACTGGTCGTCGCCTTGGCGAACCACAGGGCCCAAAGGTTCTTTAGAGATAACTTCCGGCAGAACCATGGCTTTGTCAGGGTTGGAAAGCTGAATGCGCAGGGCGTACAGCTGAGACTGGTCAGAAGTCAGAACGTCGCAACGTCCGGCTTCGAAACCTTTTACAGTCTGGTCGGAAGTATCGAATACCACTGGCTGGTATTTCATGCCGAACTCACGGAAGTAGTCGGCCAGGTTCAATTCGGTAGTGGTTCCCGCCTGGATACACACGGCTGCGCCGTCCAGTTCTTTCGCGCTCTTCACGCCCAGATCTTTACTTACCAGGAAGCCCTGACCGTCGTAGTAGTTGACGCCAGCGAAGTTAAGGCCCAGTGAGCCGTCGCGAGTCAGTGTCCAGGTAGTGTTACGGGAGAGGAGGTCGATTTCGCCGGATTGCAGAGCTGTGAAGCGCTCTTTGGCGGTAAGTGGGATGTATTTAACTTTTGAAGCGTCGCCTAGCGTCGCAGCTGCAACTGCGCGGCACAGATCAACGTCGAGGCCCATCCAGTTGCCTTTGTCATCCGGGTTGGAGAAGCCGGGAAGACCAGTGCTCACGCCACACTGAACAAACCCTTTTTTCTTTACAGCGTCCAGTGTGCCGTCAGCCATCGCTGCACCGGTAGCCGTCATAAACCCAAGCGCTGCAACTGCAGAAACGAATGTCTTCTTCATTTTTTACCCTCGGTTGGTTGTTTGTTGTTCATTGTTATTACCGGATTTAACTTAGCATAGTGTTTTCGCAAAAACGAGAATGCGTAAACACAAAAATTCCGGCGTTTCGGTAATTACGTATCCAATGAACTTCGCCTTGGTTAATGCAATTGTAATGCCGTAACTCCATGATTTTATTGATATCGTGGCGCATCATAAATATGGCTGCAGACCACGGACTAATTCCAAAGTAAAGTGTAGATGATGAAATACGGTTGTGCTTAATGTTGGTGCGCGATACGGAAAAAGATTAAATTTCGGTGCAAGCCAGTCCGTTTTTATGCTAAAAAATACGTGTTTTCCGAAGGGGAAACTGTTGGCGAGAGACCTTCCATCATAATCGGCTTTCCATGTATTCATCCGTTACTTCTGCAAGCTCATTTGAAACCCGCAAAAAATTGCTCATTGAAGAAATGGCGAAATTCTTGCCTTCGGATTCCATCATCGCAGATGAGGAAACGTTGCGGGTCTATGAGTGCGACGGCTTGTCCGCCTACTGCGAACGCCCGTTGCTGACTGTATTGCCGGACTCTGTAGAGGACGTGCAAAAGATTCTCAAACTTTGTCACCGCTGGGGCGTTCCGGTGGTCGCCCGCGGCGCCGGAACAGGCTTGTCGGCGGGCGCCACGCCGAGCCCGGATGGGATTTTGCTATCTCTGGCCCGCTTTAACCGGATACTGCGCATTGACCCGGAAGCACGCACCGCGACGGTGCAGCCCGGCGTGCGGAATCTTGCGATAAGTCAGGCGGTGGAGCCTATGGGGCTGTTTTACGCGCCTGATCCATCCTCGCAAATCGCCTGCACCATTGGCGGTAATCTGGCGGAAAACTCCGGCGGCGCCCACTGTCTTAAATACGGACTGACTGTTCATAACGTGCTGGCGTTTGAAATGCTCACTGCGGAAGGCGAGAGAGTGCGCGTCGGCGGGCAGGGGCTGGATAACTGCGGCTTCGATCTGTTGCCGTTAATCATTGGCTCGGAAGGACTTTTGGGCGTCATCACCGAGATCACCGTTAAGCTGCTGCCCTCTCCAGACGCCGCGCAGGTGATCATGGCGGCGTTCGACAGTGTGGAGAAGGCGGGCGACGCAGTGGCGGGGGTTATCGCCAAAGGGATAATTCCCGCCGCGCTGGAAATGATGGATCGTTATGCTATTCAGGCGGCGGAGGATTTCGTGCGCGCGGGCTATCCAACCAACGCGGAAGCGCTTCTGCTTTGTGAAATTGATGGCGTACGGGAAGAAGTGCTGGAATATGTGGAGCAGGTGGAAGGCCTGTTTCGTGAGCTCGGCGCTGTCGCCGTGCGGACGTCCCAAAGCGATGCGGAACGCGCATTGTTATGGAAGGGGCGCAAGTCCGCGTTTCCAGCGGTAGGGCGTATTTCCCCTGACTACTATTGCATGGACGGTACTATTCCCCGCAGTCAGCTGTCCTATGTGCTGACGCGAATGCGGGAAATGTCGGAAGAATATGGGCTGCGTGTGGCCAATGTATTTCATGCCGGCGATGGTAATTTGCACCCGTTGATTATGTTTGACGCCAATGTGCCGGGCGAGTTTGAAAAGACGGAAGAGTTTGGCGGCAGAATTTTGGAGCTGTGCGTCGCCGTCGGCGGTTGCATCACGGGCGAACATGGCGTGGGCCTGGAAAAAATACGGCAAATGAGTGCGCAGTTTTCAGAGGCGGAGCTGGAGCAGTTTCACGCCGTGAAAGAAGCCTTTGATCCTGGCGGGGTTTTGAACCCAGGCAAAGGCGTTCCCATATTGCGCCGATGTCAGGAATATCGCTCGATAGGCAATTAATAGTGTGGGCGGAAGCTCCGTCCCGGATGAACATATATAAATGACGGACATAGCTGACAGACTGGTCGACCAAGTGATGACAGCCAGAGCGGCGAGTCGGCCTCTGATGATACGTGGCGGCGGCAGTAAAACATTCATGGGGCGCACCGCTACTGGCGAGGCGATGGACCTTAGCGAACATAGCGGCGTTGTGGATTATTCGCCTTCTGAACTGGTGATCACCGTCAGAGCCGGCACACGCATCGCGGATGTCCGGCGCATCCTGGACGAACAAAGTCAGATGCTGCCATTTGAGCCTCCGGAATACGAAGGGCGGGCGACGTTGGGCGGCGCCTTGGCCGCCAATACTTCCGGTCCAGCCCGCCCATGGCGAGGATCGGTACGGGACGCCCTGCTGGGAACCCGCATTATCAACGGCAAAGGCGAGCACCTGCGCTTTGGCGGCGTCGTGATGAAAAATGTCGCCGGCTATGATTTATCGCGGGCGCAATGCGGCGCGATGGGATCGCTGGGCGTCATTACCGAACTCAGTATTCGGGTGATTCCCAAGCCGGAGCTGGAGACTACCCTGGTGCAGGAATGCAATGAGGCCACGGCGATCACTAAAATGGTGGAATTGTGCCGACAGCCGCGTCCGTTATCAGCCGTGTGCTGGACGGGCGGACGCTTGTACTTGCGCTTGTCCGGCGCAGAGCAGGCGGTAGCCAGCACTATTGGTTATTGGGGGGGCGAACTTCTGGAGCGGGCGGCGGACTTCTGGCGCCAGATTCAGGAGCAGACACATGAATTCTTTGAAGGTGAGATGCCTTTATGGCGCTTATCCGTCAAACCTTCGGCGCCGCCGTTAGGAAATGACGCGCCGGTGCTGCTGGATTGGGGCGGCGCTTTGAGATGGGTGCGGGCTGAATCGTCGTTAACGGCCATGGAGCGTTATGCGGTTTCCGCTCAGGGTCAGGCCAGCCTGTACCGTCATGGCGACCGTAACGGCGAAGTCTACCATCGACTCTCTCCGCCGCTGCGGGCGCTGCATCAAAGATTAAAAGCGGCGCTGGACCCCGATGGCATATTCAATCCAGGCAGGCTGTATTCCTGGCTTTAGTATTCAGCCGGATTTGAAGCGAGCAAGTCCGGGACTCAAAGGTCACTGATGAAAACCGAAATCCACGCTAAATATAAGAACACGCCAGAAGGCGATGAAGCGGAAAAGATTATACGTTCCTGCGTGCACTGCGGCTTTTGTAACGCTACATGCCCCACCTATCAGGAACTGAGTGATGAACGGGACGGCCCCCGGGGACGCATCTATTTAATCAAGCAAATGCTGGAGACGGATGAGGCTTCGGAAAGCACCCGTCTGCATCTGGATCGTTGCCTGACCTGTCGAAGCTGTGAAACCACCTGTCCCTCCGGCGTTGAATACGGCAAGCTGCTGGATATCGGCCGTGGCGTGGTGGAAAAGAAAGCGCCTCGCACCTGGCGTGAGCGTCTGTTGCGCAAAATATTGCTTCTGCTTTTACCTTACCCCCAGCGCTTCGGTTTCCTGATAGTCGTAGGACAGTGGGTGAGGCCGGCGCTACCGGAATATCTGCGTAAGAAAATTCCTGAGAAGCAGGTTCCGATCACTTGGCCCCCCCAACGTCAGCCCAGAGTCATGATGGGATTGCATGGTTGCGCTCAAAGCGTCACTACGCCCAACACAAACGCTGCGGCTGCGCGGGTGCTGGACCGGCTTGGCGTCAGTCTGATCGCCTCAAACGAGGCGGGCTGTTGCGGCGCGGTCAGTTACCATCTGGGCGCGCAGGATGAAGGCAAGCGACTGATGAAAAAGAACATTGACGCCTGGTGGCCGGCCATTGAGTCAGGGTTGGAAGCCATTGTTATTACTGCTTCAGGGTGCGGCGAACTGGTGAAGGAGTACGGGCATATCTTAAAGGATGATCCCGAGTACGCGCAGAAGGCCCATAGAGTGTCGCAAATGGCCCGTGATCTTAGTGAGGTGGTGGCCGCGGAGGATCTGTCCATCCTGTCTATAAAAAGGAATTACTCCAAAATCGCCGTGCATTGCCCCTGTACGTTGCAGCATGGGCAAAAATTGCCGGGTATAGTAGAAAAGATTCTGACCGATGTAGGGTTTGATCTCGCCTCGGCGCGGGACAAGCACCTCTGTTGCGGGTCCGCCGGCGCCTATTCGCTGTTGCAGCCGAAGATGAGCCGCCAGCTGTTAAAGAAGAAAGTCGCGGCGCTGGTGCAGGATGACCCGGACACCATTGTCACCGCGAATGTGGGATGTCAGTTGCACCTGGCGTCCGAGGCGAGGGTGCCGGTCCGACACTGGATTGAGATCATGGACGAAGCGCTGGGGTAAGCCGGAATTAAAGTGGAGAGGCAGGCGTTACGCCTGCGCTCCCATCAACGTTTGCTTGGGTTTGCGTATTCTCAAAATAATGAAAATACCGGTGTAAACCACGGCGATGCACCACAGCGAACTCATCAACGTATACGCCAGATAGAGGCACACCAACACTCCCAGGCCCGGCAAAACACGGTCTTTGCCTTGGAACAGGCGTACAGCGGACAGCATCGTCAGCAGGTAAACCAATACGATCATGCCGTTAGCCATGCGAATCAGCTCCTCCAGAGGAACCTGTAACACGGAGAAAACAAGCAGGCTCGCCGCGCTGGCGATGGACATGGCGAACACTGCATTCGCCGGAGCGCCATGGCGGTTGACCTTGCCCAAAGCGGGATAGGTCGCGCCATCCTTACCCAGGCTCCATAACATACGGGAAGAACCGGCCAGATAGATATTCATGGTGGCCACGCAGGACAGGAAACCAAACAGGCCAATCAGCAGTTTTCCGTGTCCGCCGATCAACGCATCAAACAGATAAACCATGGCGGGACCGGAGTAGTCCGCGCCCAGCGCATAGTGCAGCGTCACCCAGCTACCCATCCAATACACAAGTCCAACCAGCGCCACGCCGATAATCAGACACAGAGGAAAGTCCCGCTCGGGGTTTTTGAACTCCGTCGATAAATGAGCCAGGGTTTCAATGCCGATAAAACTCCAGAAGGCCAGTCCCGCCGCTGCGCCAACCTGGCCCCAGTTGAAAGAAGTAGGCTCAGCAGGGATCGGCGGTATGACGTCAAACCAGGCCAGTACGGACAGCAGCACCACAATGCCGCCCACGCTGAAGGCGATGGCAGTTTGTAAGGAGCCTGACAGCTTGACGCCTCTTAGGTTGACCCACAGCATGCCCGCCACCAGCGCCAGTTTGACAGCGAGGAGTTCAGCCGGCGTCAGCGTCACCAGAGAGGTGAGAAACCAGCCCGCCATTTCCATCGCGGCGGGCAACCCTACCGGCACCAAGGCCAGTAATACCCAGCCTACGATGCGACCTTGTGTCGCGCCAAAGGCGGAATGCACATAGTGAGAGGCCCCGCCGGCGTGAGGATAACGTTTACCTAATCTGGCGAAAGCGAAGGCGACAGGGATAATGGCGAACACCAGCAAGCCCCACCCCCACAGCGCGTTGGCTCCAGACTGTTTGACCGTGAGCTCGGGAACGATGAAGACGCCAGTCCCCAATAGGGCGGACACCAGGATACCGAGACCCTGACTGAAACTGAGCGAACGGTGGAGCGACTGCATGATAATTTTCCTTGAGGTGTATGCGGGGTCTATGGACAGCGTCGTGCTGTCAATGACGAAACGGCGACGGACCCTTGCAATAATAATCAAATCCCTCGTTGCAAATTGCGGCTTTACGCCGCCAAAATGCCGGTTTGATCGACATAACGTCGGCGCGTCGCCAAAATGCAGGTGAAACGACGCTTGATAGTTGATTTGTCGAGTATTTTAGTGGGAGAGCCTGTGGACAAATTCGACGAAAAAATTCTTCAGTTATTGCGTGAAAATGCGAGACAGCCGGTATCCGCCATCGCGGAGAAAGTAAGTCTGTCCCGCTCGGCGGTGACGGATCGTATCCGCAAAATGGAAGAGACGGGAATTATCCGCGGCTACCAGGTGCTCGTCACCCAGGCGCGGGAGGATCAGGTCTCGGTGTATCTGGAAATCAGCTATAACGAAATTCAATGTACGGAAATGGCGCAGATACTCAGAACTATTCCCGAAATCAAAGTCTGCCACGGAGTAGCGGGCGACACGGATATGATGCTGTTTCTGAAGGCGCCGAATATGGCGCGGATTCATGAAATCCGCGACCGTCTTACTGCGATTCAGGGCGTGGGGAAAATCAAAACCCATGTGGTGATGTCTGAGTACATCAATGAATTTCTTAATGCCTGAGGGCGCTTAACCATACCCTCGCGCCATGAGCACGCCGCATAACGGAATAAGCAGAACCAGCAGCATTTGCGCATGGATTGCGCGGGTGACTCTGCGGCGGGCGTCGGCGCCAAACTCTGGTGTTTGTCCGGCCTGAACCGGCTTGCGCCAGCGCAGAAACTGCACTGTTGGATAAATGGAAATCAGCCCGGCGATAATGAACATCGCAAGCTTGCTCCAAAAGAAGACGTTGGAAAAATAGTACGCCTCGCCTTTCTCAAAAAATACCCTCGCAAACCCGCTTGCCAAGACTGTCATTGCGCTTAGCCCAAACCAGCGATCCGTCGCCAACAACGCCTTGGCGGTGTCCAGTGACCAATTCATACTCAGGATTTTACGCTCTTGCAGCAACAGACTGACCAGCGCAAAGATGCATATAAAGTGGAGCCAGGTTAGAGCGATGGGAAGGAACATTAGGTGATTTCCTGTTTATGTTGTCGGCGAAAACATTGTGCGTCTAAAATGTTTTCTGTGTCAACAATGTTGACGCTTGGGGTTTTGCGCCCCACACTTATCTGAGATATCCGGTTTAAAGCGGAAATTAACGCTTAACTTCGGAAGCATCACACGAAACGGCGTTAAGCTGCTGTGGATCATGGGAGAGACTTTGAGATGGATTTATCCTGAACCAATAAACACAAATAAGTAGAAGAGAGTAAGGTGAGTAATTTGAGAGAAGCTGTCGCAGGTGTTGACGCGCACCAGCCCTACCATCACGGCAACCTAAGGAATGAGTTGCTGGACAAAGCCCTGGCGCAGCTTAAGCAGGTCGGGCCGGACAAAATCAGTCTGCGTGCGCTGGCGCGTGAGATCGGCGTGTCGCAAACCGCCCCCTATCGCCACTTCGCGGATAAGAATGCATTGCTGGCTGCGCTGGCGGCGCAGGGGTATAGAGAGCTGCAGCGGGTAACCCAGGAAGCCGCTGACGCACACAACGACCCATCGCAACAACTTTGCCATTCCGGCAATGCCTATATTCAATTTGCGCGAGATAACCCTGAACAATACAAATTGATGTTCGGTCCAGTAATCGCTTGTCCGATGGACTATCCGGAGCTGGCGGAGGCGGGCAGTAGCGCGTTTCAGGTTATCCTGAACATCGCGGCGAAAGGGGTGAGCGAAGGCGTATTTACTGATCGGGATGTTTCTTTGATCGCCCACGCGGCCTGGTCAATGGTGCATGGCATCGCCAGCCTCTGGATAGACGGTATGTATAAATGCACGGAGAGCAGCGGCGAAAAGTCGATGATTCTGGATTCTCTGAAAATCTCGCTGTACGGAATCTTGAAAAGGGACGGGGATTAAACAAGCGGGAGATGCAATTTGGAAAACGGCGGGAGAATGTCCCGCCGTTAATGCGATATGGGTTTCGTCGTCAGACGTTAAAAGAATGCGCGAGCTTCTTCGCCACTAACTGATTTTTCAGTTTCACGTAATCCGGCACGCCATTTTTGTAGGGCGGGTAGGACTCGCCCTGAATCAATGGCTGCAAATAACGGCGCGCCGCCTCAGTAATGCCAAAGCCGTCCTCAGTAATAAACTCTTTCGGCATTTTCTTTTCCACGTTGGCGATCTTCGCCAGAGGCGCTTCGCCAATCGACCACTTATAGGGGCTATCCTGCTCCCTCACAATGACCGGCATGACCGCATTTTTACCCGCCAGGGCCAGATCCACGGCGGCTTTGCCCACAGCGTAGGCCTGATCCAGATCGGTAGCGGAAGAGATGTGGCGGGCGGAGCGCTGCAGATAGTCCGCCACCGCCCAATGGTATTTATAGCCCAGCTCGCTTTTGATCATATTGGCGATGAACGGCGCCACGCCGCCTAATTGCGTGTGGCCGAAAGCGTCGGTGACGCCAGCGTCTGAAAGAAAGCGTCCGTCCGCATATTGCGCGCCTTCCGACACCACGATGGCGCAAAAACCATCGCGTTTGACGACTTCATCCACGCGTCTGAGGAAGCAGGCTTTATCGAATGGCGTTTCCGGGAACAGGATAATCTGTGGCGCCCCGCCTTCTTCGCGCTGCGCCAGGCCCGCCGCCGCCGCAATCCAGCCGGCGTGACGCCCCATGACTTCCATGACGAATATCTTGGTGGAGGATTCGCACATGGACTGGATATCCAGTGAGGCTTCCATAATCGAGGTGGAGATATATTTGGCGACGGAGCCGAACCCAGGACAGCAGTCGGTGATAGGCAGGTCGTTGTCGACGGTTTTGGGGATGCCGATGCTGATGATCGGATAACCCAGCTGCTCGCTGATCTGAGAGACTTTGTAGGCGGTATCGGAGGAATCGTTGCCGCCGTTATAAAAGAAGTAGCCGATGTTGTGGGCCTTGAAGACTTCGATCAGGCGCTCATATTCAGCTTTGTGGGTCTTGATGTCTTTCAGCTTATAGCGGCAAGAGCCGAAAGCGCCGCCGGGAGTGTGTTTCAGCGCGGCGATGTCGGCGTCGCTCTCCAGGCTGGTGTCGATCAATTCTTCACGCAATGCGCCGATAATGCCGTTGTGGCCAGCGTAAACTTTGCCGATTTTATCGGAATGGGCGCGCGCTGTTTCCAGTACGCCACAGGCAGAAGCGTTGATGACCGAGGTCACACCGCCGGACTGCGCATAAAACGCGTTTTTAACCGTCATATTCGTTGTCGCCTCTCGTCGTCTTATGGGCGCGAATCATACGCGAGTTTAATGCCATTTTCATGTCCCTTTACAGGCGTTGACGGGCGTTTGACCGGGTAGTCAACTAACCTGCGCGGGTCTTTTCTAAGCGCGCCATGAACGGATTTCCTTAAATTTACTCAATAGATAGGGCCATTTCCGGTCCGGCGCTGGCGCTTAGGGAACCCGTCAGTAATAATTGACCGATATGCGCCCGAAGCTCAGTTTTCTGACGTTCAATTCGCAATCTGCGCCAAATAAGCCGCCCGTGTTGGCGGTCGGACGGATGAGACACTGATTCTTTTCACAGATTAAAAGATAGCGATTAGCAAGAAACATGCATGTACACATACTAGGCATTTGCGGGACTTTCATGGGTAGCCTGGCGTTGCTCGCCAAGGAAATGGGATACAAGGTCAGCGGGTCCGACAAAAATGTATATCCTCCCATGAGCACGCAGCTGATGGCGCAGGGAATAGAGTTGCGCGAAGGGTATGACCCCTCTCATCTTGATCCCAAGCCCGACCTTATTATTGTCGGCAACGCCATGAGCCGGGGCAATCCGCTGGTGGAGTATGTTCTGGATAAAGGCTTGCCTTACACCAGCGGCCCACAATGGCTGGCGGAGCACGTGTTGCAGGAGCGCTGGGTATTGGCGGTAGCCGGCACTCACGGTAAAACCACTACCACCAGCATGCTGGCCTGGGTGCTGGAGCAGGCTGGCTTGGCGCCAGGCTTTTTGATCGGCGGCGTTTCCCAGGGATTTGATGTTTCCGCCAGACTGGGCGATACCTCGTTTTTCGTCATCGAGGCGGATGAATACGACAGCGCTTTCTTCGACAAGCGCTCCAAGTTTATTCATTACCGTCCGCGCACCTTGATCATCAACAACA
Source organism: Hahella sp. KA22 (assembly GCF_004135205.1). NCBI lineage: Bacteria > Pseudomonadati > Pseudomonadota > Gammaproteobacteria > Oceanospirillales > Hahellaceae > Hahella > Hahella sp. KA22. The sequence continues at coordinate 1,688,844 of NZ_CP035490.1, forward strand.
TGGAATTTGATCATGCGGATATCTTCCGCGATCTTAGCGATATACAGCGCCAGTTTCACCATGTCGTCCGTACCGTGCCGCGCCAGGGGCTGGTGATTACGCCTACGCAGACCCCGGCTGTTGAGGAAACCTTGGCGATGGGGCTATGGTCGCCGCGACAGACTTTCTCGTTGAGCGATGATCAAGCGGACATACGGGCCGAGTGTCTGGCGGAAGACGGCAGTCGTTTCGAAGTGTTTTTGAACGGCGAATCATGCGGCGTTGTGGAGTGGGGCATGAGCGGCGCTCACAACGTACAGAACGCCCTGGCGACTTTGCTGGCGGCGCGTCATATCGGCATTCGGCCGCAAAATGCGATTCCGGCGCTGTCTGACTTTCCCGGAGTAAAGCGCCGCCTGGAAAAGCTGGGTGAGCGTAACGGCGTAGTTGCCTACGATGACTTCGCTCATCATCCCACTGCGATTCAACTGACGCTGGAAGGGCTGCGCAAACGGGTTGGCGATGCGCCGATCTGGGCGGTCATCGAGCCGCGCTCCAACACCATGAAAATGGGCGTGCATCGGGACACGTTATTAGCGTCTGCGGAGCTGGCGGATCACGTGATCTGGGCCAACCTGGATAGCTATGAATGGCTTGATGATGCGGTGCGCAATGCGGCCCCCAGGCATCAGTGCGTAAATAATGTTGATGACATCACGCGTTTGCTTGCCGATGTGAAAGGCCCCGCTCATATCGTATTGATGAGCAATGGTGGTTTCGCTGGCTTGCCTGCAAAGCTGAAAAGCCTGCTCGCTGAAGAAGAGGCGGTGTCGTCGTGACGTTTAAGGAGCCGATCACTATTGCGATCACCGGCGCCTCCGGCTTTCAGTACGGTTGGCGCTTGTTGCAGGTGCTGCTGCAAAAGCAGCATCAGGTTTATTTGATGGTGTCGAAGGCGGCATATGTGGTCGCCAGTGTGGAAGCGGATATTAAATTACCGGGTCAGGCGGCGAAGCTGGAGCAGGCGTTGACTGAGGAGTTCGCCGCAGCGCCCGGGCAGTTGCGCGTATTTGGCAAAGAGGACTGGATGTCTCCGGTCGCCTCCGGGTCGGGTTCCCCGGCCAGGATGGTGGTGTGTCCCTGCAGCACGGGAACTTTATCCGCTATAGCCACCGGCGCCAGTAATAATCTGGTCGAACGTGCGGCGGACGTCGTGCTGAAAGAGCGTAAACAGCTGATTCTGGTGCCGAGAGAGAGCCCTTACTCCACCGTGCAGCTGGAGAATATGCTGAAGCTTTCGCAAATGGGCGTCACTATACTGCCTGCTTCTCCAGGCTTTTATCACAAGCCGGAATCGGTCGAGCAGATGATCGATTTCATCGTTGCCCGCATATTAAACCACCTCGGCATTGACCAGGACCTTACCCCCGCGTGGGGCAGGGCGTCTTCGACTCCCGGCGACGAAGACGCTTGATCTGTCGTCGCCCGTAAGTCTTTGAAATCAAAATCGCGAGAGCATTATGAGTATTGATTGGAACGTCACTCCCGCCGCAATCTGGCGCCAGTTTAAAGGAAGCCTCCGCGCGGTCCGCGAAACAGATCCTGTTCGATTCGATGAGCTATTGAATGTTGATCGTCAGAAAGCCGCGCTACAGCGCAATACAGAGCGCTTTCTGGCAGGTAAGCCGGCCAATAACGCGTTGCTCTGGGGCTCTCGCGGTACCGGTAAATCTTCGCTGATCAAGGCGATGCTGAACGAATATTTTCCCCAGGGATTGCGCGTCATTGAGGTGGATAAAGACGATCTGATTTACCTGCCGGAAATCGTCGATGAAGTCCGCGACCTGCCTCAGCGCTTCATTATTTTTTGCGATGATTTGTCGTTCGAAGCGGGGGAGAAAACCTATAAGGTCCTGAAAAGCGTACTGGAAGGGTCTATCGAACTGCCGCCAAAAAACGTGCTGATCTACGCGACCTCCAATCGTCGTCATTTGATGCCTGAGTACATGTCGGAAAACCTGGAGGCCAAGCTGGTTAACAATGAGATTCACCAGGGGGATTCGGTGGAGGAAAAAGTCTCGCTGTCGGATCGCTTTGGCTTGTGGCTCTCTTTCTATCCTTTCAATCAAGATAGTTATCTGAATATTATCGATCACTACTTTCATGACTATACCGGCGACCGCGAAACGCTGCACAGGCTGGCTATCCAGTTCGCTACGTCTAGAGGCGGTCGTAGCGGTCGGGTGGCGTTTCAGTTCTACAAACAACATAGCGAAAATTAGTCGATGAGGTGGCGCAAGCGGCTGGCGTGGGGTGGCCTGATTACCTTGCTGACGCTTTGTATTCTGACGGGAGCGGCCTGGTGGTTTGCGCCGCAATGGCTGCCGCCTCTGGCGCAGGAACTGGCGGGCCGCGCTGGCGTTGATATCCGCAAGCTGGAAATTGGTCGTCCCGGCTGGGGAGGCTGGCGTTTACGGGAGGTCGAACTCGGTCTGGACGGCGGCGCGATCGTCTATGGGGAAAACGTCAAAATCGGCTGGCGCTGTTGCCAGAAAATTGAAGAGTCACTGACTGCGAAAGCGCAGCGGATTGTCTATACGCCAGCAGCGCAGATCTCGGAGGAGCAAAGCACGCCGGTTGCTGTCAGCGCGCTGTTGTACAGCGTGGCGCAACGTATTCCATTTATTACGGTTGACGTGGAGCAGCTGGAAGCGCCAGTGGGCGATCAGACATTGAGCGCCAGCCTGTCTCTGGAGCGGACGCCGGAAGGACTGGATCTGCAGGCTGAGACCCAATACCAGGATGCGCCGTTGTCCGTGTCGTTAAATTGGGCGGCGCCCACGACTCTCTCTCTCAGTCTGGCGAGCGATCAACGCATGACGTTAAACGCCAAGGGAGAGTTGGGCGATGACGGCGCCTGGCGTTTTAGCGGGGAACATTCTGCGGATTGGGCGGCGTTTCTCGCCTCCATTCGAATGCCGCAAGAGTCCATTACCTCACTGCAGACTTCCGGCGCGTTGCAGCTGATGTTTCCAGATGTCGTTGGCAGCGCTCCCTGGTCGTTCAACATCAAGCCCAAGTTCCAAACGCAACTGGCCCTGCAGAATATTAAGATTTCCGGCGAAACGGATATTGAGCTCAATGGAGCGGCTGCGCCGGAGACCGTCGTGATTCAGCCTTCGACTATTCTGGTTACTGTCCCGCAATGGCCTGATTCCGTTCCCCCATTACCCTCTTCCTGGCAAGTGAGTGTGTTGGAGGCGGTGCGCTGCGATCAGCTGTCTACAGAGCCGAGCTGCCCCGGCGCCCTGAAACTGGAGCTGCATTCCAAGCCAGCGTCAGACAAGGAGCCGCAGCTCAATGCGCAGGCGTCGCTGCAATACGCTGCGGCGACAAAGACCGTGGCTGCGGTGCTGCAAACCGATGCAACCCTGACTGATCGCAAATACCCGCAAAAAGTAGAGCTGGCGCTGGATGGGCAAGTTAAGTTGGGGACGGATATCCAGGTGAACCTTAAAAAAGGCGCCCGTATCGCTTGGAGCGGCTGGTCGCTTCAAGAAGCGTCAATGGAGCTTAAGGACGGAAACATCGAGCTTGGAAAAACGGCTCTGACGGTTAATACGGGAGCGTCCAAAACTCAGCCGGGGCAGGGTAAGCCCGCATTTTCCTGGAGTTTAACTACGGATGCTAAAGCCAAAGTCAGCCTATCTCACAAGGGACAAAATGCGGAAGTGAACTTGGCGGGCAGGGTGAAAGCGGATGACAAACGTATCGCGCTGGATAAAGGACAGTTGAGCGCATTGGGACTGAACAGCCCGATCGAAGTGATATACAGGACTGCGGAAAATAAAGGTTGGCTGTCTTACGATGTCGAAGGCAAATTAGCGAACTTCAACTTTATTAAATCCTATATCGCCGCTTTTCCCGAAGCATTGACGATCAGTCTTGGCAAAGTCTCCGCCAGCGGCGCCCTGAACTGGTCAATGCAAGACGCTTTGGCTATTGATGGGCGCTCGAATGTCACGCTGTCCAATTGGGGAGCGACCTATGAAGAAATTAAAGCGAAAGGCGTTAGTCTGACCTCGGATGTGCAATTCACCGGGCAGGCCGCTTCCTTTACTCAGCCGCTGCGACTTACTGTCGCCTCGGTTGACGCGGCGGATATGTTGCAGACCAGCGATGCGGCGGTGGATATTTCCGGTCGTGTGGAATACGGCAAGGGACTCACATGCGACCTGCAATTGGATCGCGCTTCCATTGGGCTTTTTGACGGCAAAGCGAGGCTGGTGCAACCAGCGAAAGTACAGTGCCCGTTGACCCACTCCGACTTTTGGGTGGAAGTCTCCAATCTGGACCTGGGTAAGCTGGTTGCGCTGGAGAGCGATAAAATCAAAGCCAGCGGCCGCATTGCCGGTCTGTTGCCGATCACCATTAAGGACGGCGGCGTCATCGCCAATAATGGCCGCATCGCGGCCCAGTCGTCCGGTTCGATAAATCTGGTGGATGTGGACTACTGGCGGGCGCTCAGCGCCGCCAATCCCAGTTTGCAGTTTGCTGTCGATGCGCTGGAGAACTTTAACTACAATTCTCTGGTCAGCCGGGTGGATTACCAACAGAATGGCGTTCTGCTGTTTGATATTGAGCTGGCGGGAAGGAGCGCGAATAAACGCTACTCCGGCGCTCCTATCGCGCTGAACGTGAATCTGCAAACCAATATCATTGATAATCTGCGGAGCATATTGGTCCCTGGCTCTATTCAGAAAAAGTTGGAAAAAGGGACTTATTAACCGTGGCGGCAGTTCAGTTTATGTTCAGCTACGGTTGCTATAGTTAACTGAAGTAAATAAGGCTTAGTTATTTGATGAATACTAAAAACTCAATATTGTGTGCGTTATGCTTACCGCTTATCGTCGCATGCGCTCCAAGGGTTGAAGTGGCGGTGCCTGACAAGCCCATCACGATTAACCTCAATGTAAAAATTGAGCATGAGATCAGGGTGAAGGTTGAGAAGGATCTCGAGAAGCTCTTCTCCGAAGAAGATGATTTGTTCTAAGCAGCGCCCCTACGTTGCGATAAAAGTAACCAAACGACCGCATACCTGTGTGTAGAGGCGCGAGAGAGGATTTCTGTATGAAAAAGATCATTCTGGCTTTATTTTGTAGTCTGTTTGTCAGCATGCCCGCGTGGGCGTTGGATTTAGACGAGGCCAAAGCGAAAGGCCTGGTCGGCGAGCAGGCTGACGGCTACCTGGGCGCAGTCAAATCTGGCGCGGAGGTTAACGCGCTGGTGTCGGAAACCAACGATAAGCGCAGTAAGAAGTACGCAAAAATTGCTGCGGAACGTGGTATTTCTGTGGACGAAGTCGGCAAGTTAGCCGGTAAGTTGCTGATAGAGAAAGCCGGCCCTAAAGATTACGTGAAAGGTTCTGGCGGCTGGGTGATGAAAGAAAAGCTCTAATCCGCCAGCAAGGGAAATAGCGGCGATATGCATCCCTCTATTTCCCGATTATTTGCTGGAGCTGGTTAAACGCTTTATCCGTCACGGTATAAGCGGCTCCAAACCCTTTCACAAAACGACCGCTGGTGATCTCCAGCTTCAGTAAGCTAAAGTCCGGCAGTTGACGCAGCATGGCGATCGTCGGACCGAATTTGTCGGCGAACCTGTCGAGCACTTCTTCGTAGTCCGCACTCCCGCGACCGACTTCCTCCACTGAGCACTGCAGTATCAATCGTAATCTGGCGAATAGATTGCGGCTTGTCTGCTCCTCTTCTATAAACAACAAGCTTGCGACAGGTGTCGTTTTCAGACAGGTCGTATGGGGCGCCAACGCGCTGACGTAGATGTAAAAGTCTCCATCCTGTCTGACGAATGGCGCATAGCTCGCCAGTGGCTCGTTGTCTTCGCTCACACAGGCGAATTGAACCGTTTTAAAACGTCCTATCAAGGCTTCTATTTCCGCCCGCAGCGCTTCCGTCTCTGTTGACAAGTCCGTCTTCCTCTTACCGTTAATCCAACGAATCAGGTGTTTCGCCTGGTCGCGAACTGTCTGTTTTCGTCAGTCAAAATGACACTTTTCGTTATTGGTGGCCCCTGGCGTTATTGCGACACTGAATCCATATTCACACCATGGAAAACCTCCACACAGAATAACAACAGGAGACGGTCATGATACCGAGAGCACTTTTCGATAGCGACTTGGAACAGTTCAGAGATTCCTTCCGCAAGTTTTTGGAAAAAGAAGCGACCCCTTTTCATCAGCAATGGGAAAAAGACGGGCAGGTGGATCGCGGCCTGTGGAACAAGGCGGGAGAGATGGGATATTTATGCCCGACGATGCCGGAGGAATACGGCGGCTCTGGCGTGGACTTTCGCTTCAGCGCCGTGATTTCCGAAGAAATTTCCCATTTGGGATTATCCGGCATTGGTTTCGGACTGCACTCGGATATTGTGGCCCCCTATATTCTTCACTACGGAACTGAATCGCAGAAGAAAAACTACCTCTCCAAAATGGCGACCGGGGAAATGGTGTCCGCCATCGCAATGACGGAGCCCGGCGCAGGCTCTGATCTACAGGGTGTGAAAACCACTGCGGTTAAAAACGGGGATCATTACGTCCTGAACGGCTCCAAAACCTTTATCACTAACGGACAACATGCGGATGTGGTGATTGTCGTCGCCAAGACCGATCCCAAAGAGGGCGCCAAAGGCACCAGTCTGTTTTTGGTGGAGAGCAGCTGGAAAGGCTTCAGCAAGGGTAAGAACCTGGAAAAAGTGGGCATGAAAGCCCAGGATACCTCCGAGCTGTTCTTTCAGGATGTCATGGTGCCGGCGGAAAACTTATTGGGCGCTGAAAACAGCGGGTTTATCGCCCTGATGCAGGAGCTTCCGCAAGAAAGACTATTGGTAGGCATCACCGCAATCTCCGCCTGTGAAGCGGCGCTCGACCTGACCATCAAATACTGCAAAGAACGCAACGCCTTCGGCAAACCGCTAATGGCGTTTCAAAACACCCGCTTCAAACTCGCCGAGCTAAAAGCGGAAGTCACTGCAGGTCGGGTCTTCCTCGACCGCTGCCTGGAACTCCATCTCGACAAAAAACTCGACGTACCCACCGCCGCCATGCTCAAACAATGGTCCACCGACCTGCAATGCAAAGTCATGGACGAATGCGTCCAACTCCACGGCGGCTACGGCTACATGTGGGAATACCCCATCGCCCGCGCCTGGGCCGACTCACGAGTACAGAAAATCTACGCCGGCACGAATGAGATTATGAAGGAGATAGTGGCTCGGTCTTTGTGAGCGGTAGGGTTATTTTGATTATCACGGAATATGTCCAGCTCCTGGATGAGTTGGGTCGAGTTTGGTTTGAGGGGGGCTCTTAAGAACATGGATTGCTGTTATCTGCGTCGACAACTGGGCAGTCCGTCACAATTCGGTTAGATGGTTCGTCCTGTAATGGGTATGACATCACCCAAATGGTGCGTATTAATAAGTAAGCCTCGGACAGTCTAGTCCTCCTCTGGAGCCTGATAATTTCGTCTGCAGTCAGGCTCCTGATTTTCCTTTCTTCTCCGTCTTCCCTTACCACGCGCGAGGCTCAGCTGGTTGCGGCTTTAACGTTTAAGATCGATGCGTCTGCAAACTCATGCCGGTTAGGTTGGTTGTGTACTATCCACTAGAGATAACGGACTAGTCCTAGGGCTAGACGGCCTGACCGATACAAAGAAATTAACAACGTTAATAGAATGCCCGGCCATGTGGGTCTAAGGTTATATGCATAGCATTTTCCGCTCTATCGAAAATGCTAAAGGACTTTGGGCCACCGCTCGAAGATACAAACTACAAAAAGGGCTGACTTATGTTTCATAAGAACAGAAAAGTTGGGGTATTTATTGGGACTGCTTTGCTAGCCAGCGCCGCGCAGGCTTCCCTACCGCCAGTGCAGGGCGCGTCTAACAGCCGTCCTATAGAAGTTCACGAACACGCCATTCCGTCTCAGCAGCAGACGGAGCTTCCACCGCCAGTGATGACGCCCACCAAAATCCATCAGAGCTTTATGATGATGGCCGCCAAAGAGATTGCGGCGGATTGCGATCCTCAGAATTTGGCTTCTCTCTCCGGGTCCGCATTGACCCAGGCCATCCAGAAATCCGATATGGGATGTATCAACGATCTGTTTCAGGCGCGCGGGGATTTGGCGCGCAATCTGTTCCAGGAAAGCAAAATGATTACGGTGGCGCAGGCGATGGCGTCTGAATCAAGCCGTTACCAGGGTGACAACACCACGGGTATGGAGCAGTTGATTCTTTATCTCCGCGCCGGTTACTTCGTGCAGTGGTATCACTCCGATGAAGTGGGTGATTACAGCAATAATCTGAAGCAGCAATCCGCCACGGCGATCACCGCGTTCATGAACCGCGCGTTAAATTACCTGCACAAGCGGGAAAACGCATCGGTCATGGGTGAAGCCTTGACGATGGTGGACAGCTCGTTGAACCAGGGCGTCTTCGTCTACGACAGCATCTATTGGCTGCAACTGCTGCAAGACAAAGCCGCGACTGAAGATGCCTATGCTCGCGCATTGAACAGCATCTTCACCATCTATTTCCGTGGCCATGGCTACGATGATTTCAAACAGAAAGTCGCCAACGATTCACGTGTCGCCAAGGCGCTGTATGATTTCATCATGAAGAATGGCGCATGGTTGAACGACGACAGAAGTTATCTGGTGCTCAACGCCACCAGAGAGCTGGGTCGCTTCCTGCAGTACGACGGCACGCGTAAGGCTGTCGGCGGTTGGGTTGGCGCGTTAATGGATAAATATCCGTTGGCGTCCGATACCGTGAATATGTGGGCGTTACTGGCTGGCGCAGTGGAACTGAACGATCCGGAAAACTGCAGCGAATATGACGCCTGTAACGTGAAGCAACGGGTCAAGGAAGTAGTTCTTACGATTCGTCACGACTGTAGTCCGACGATTACCGTGAACGCACAGGCGATGTCCACCAAAGAACTGGCCTCCGCCTGTGAAACGCTGGGCATGCGTGAAGAAATCTTCCACGACATGTTGAAGACCAATAAACAGCCGGTTGCTGATGACTTCAACGACAAGCTGGAACTGGTCGTGTTTAAAAACAGTGGCGCCTACGGCGATTTCGGCTGGCTGCTGTTTGGCATAGACACCAACAATGGCGGTATGTATCTGGAAGGCACGCCTTCCGATCCTAATAACCAGGCGCGTTTCATCGCTTATCAGGCGGATTACGCCCCGGGCGAGCATCGGGTATGGAACCTGGAGCACGAGTACACGCATTATCTGGATGGACGCTTTGACCTGTACGGCGATTTCAACACTGGCATGAAAGTGCCCACCGTATGGTGGACCGAAGGTCTGGCGGAATACGTGTCCAAGCTGAAAGACAACCAGGGAGCGGAGGATGTTGCTCGTCGCGAGAAAGTGGCGCTGTCCAAGATCCTGCGCAACACCTATGACGATGGCGTTGACCGTATCTACCGTTGGGGCTACTGGTCCGCTCGTTACATGCTGGAGCAACGTCCCTCGGACACCGCCCAGATTCTTTCCTGGTTCAGAGCGGGTGATTACGAGAGCTTCGAAGCCTGGTTGAACTCCACTGGTCAGCGTTACGACGAGCACTTCGCCAACTGGTTGGCGGCGGTGCTGGAAGGCAACGACGATGGCGGAGATGACGGTGGCGATGATGGCGGAGACGACGGTGGTGATGACGGCGGCGACGATGGCGGTGATGATGGTGGCGATGACGGTTCCGACGATCCGCGCGCACTGGAGCCCGGCAAGCCCAAGTCACTGACTGCGGGCGCAGGCAGCCAGGCGTACTACTTCATGTTCGCGCCTCGCGGCACGGATCTGCTGCATTTGCTGACTCGCGGCGATAATGGCGATGTATCCGTTTACGTGAAGCACGACGGCTGGCCGACAACGACAGACTACGACCAGAAGTCTACTTCCGGCGCCGCTGACAACAACATTCAGGTTTCCTCACCTGAAGGCGGTACTTATTACCATGTGCTGCTAACGTCCACATCCGGCTACAGTGATCTGTGCGTGACCGTGGGCTTGAATGACGCGCCAACTGACTGTGGCGACACCGGCGGCGGCGATGATGGCGGCGGCGACTCCTCTGATGGGCCTGAGCTGTTGAGCGGTAAGCCGCGCAGCAACCTGGAGTCCGCTCATGGCGAGTATTATTGGTTCTATGTTCCTGCGGGAACCCGCGCCTTTGAGTTGAACACTTGGGGCGGTCGCGGCAATGTCGATCTGTATGTGCGTAACGCAGGCTGGCCAGACGCCAGCACTTACGATGACTTGTCCGCCAGACGCAGCAACAACGAAAGAATCGTAGTGAGAAATCCTAATGTCGGAACCTACTACCATGTGTGGTTGAAAGCTGACGGCGGATACAGCGGCGTTAACCTGCAGCTGACTCTACGGTAGTTGAAGCCTCCAGCGCAGTCACCCTGGCTGCGCTGGCAAGCTTGAACACCCTTCCTTATTGTCCGGGCGTATCGTGCGCCCGGTTTTTTTTATCCCCGTATGTATGAGCTGAGGCTCATTACTCCGCCCCTCTCAGTTCGATATCAGACCCACGGCAAAGTTTTACAGTTCTTTACAGCTTATAAAACGACTGTTTCAAACAGGTGTTTTAAACTCTGTGCTATTGGTTAAACGGTAAGTGGGAATCCATTCGGGAGGCGTTATGAAGAACATCCTGCAAGGTGCGGCTCTGGGATTAATACTAGCTGGTTTTTTCGCAGGCAGTGTTCAGGCGCAGGAAAATCTCACGGTGAACGTTGACTCTGATAAGTCGTTCTCAGGCGCTTATCAGGTGGGAGAAGACCGTGTGGAATTCGCCAGCATTCTGGGGCGGGACGCCTTGGTTAAGGTCAGCGTCAATGTGAACGGCGCGGCCCGTGAAGCATCGGTATATCTTGAGGCGGGGGATATACAGAGCGGCAGTGCGAAACGGCTCAGCAACAAAGAAGAAACGTTGATATTTGACGCCGCCAATGCGCTGGCGGAATACCTCTCCGCCAGCCGTGAAGATATAGAAAACCCTGCGCTAATGCTGGTCGGCGTAATGGATTACTGGTCCAGCCGTACTCATTGAACTGGTCTGAATCAAGACACGCCGGCATCAGAATTTAATAATGGGGCCTGAGCCTCCGGCTTGGGTTCCTTACGCGATTCGGTGACTTCCTGCTGTAGGGTTTTGACTTGATTCGTCAGGGATTCCACCTCTTTGTTTTTTCCCGCCAGATTTTTGCTCAACGTCGTGTTCTCTTGAGTCAACGCTGCGTTTTCCTGACTCAACGTTGCGTTGGACGTTTCCAGTGTTTTTACTTGCGCCGTTAGGGACTCGACCTGCGTTGTCAGCGCCGCCTGTGCGGTGTCGCTTTCTTGTCTTTGGGCGCCTTGCGTCGCCAGCGCGGTTTTTATTTCCTCTAACTGAGCGGTGAGGCTTTGCTCGCGTTCATTCGCGGCGGCGATATCCGCGTTGCTGCGTTCCAGCGCATCTGTCGCTTGCTGTAAAGAGGCGGCCGTATCAGCGAGTTCACTGGCTAATGTTTCGATACGGGCGGTTTGCTGCTGAATGAGTTCTTGCTGCTGGGCGAGGGCGCCTTCCAGCTCTTTTTGCTTGCTCGCCAATTCGGCGTTTTCCGACGCTTTGTCTTGCAGTTGTTGTTGTAATGATGCGGATTCATTTTGCGCGCTGGTCAGGCCTTGCGTCAGTTCGCGCGTCTTGGTCTCGCTGGCGTTCAGGCTGCTTTGCAGGGTGGACTTCTCTTGCTGTAATTGCGCTTTTTCTTTGCGTAGTCCTTGCAGTTCCGCGCCTGTGCTACTTGCTTCCGCCCGACTGCTGGTGAGGCTTTGATTAAGCTGCTCGTTACGTCGTGCTGACTCCGTTAACGCCGTCGTCAGGCGCTGGGCCTGGGATAACAAATTATCCAGCTCGCCGCGCACGCTTTGCTGGCGCTCTTGCAGTTGGAAGACGAGATAGCCGACGGCGACGAAGATGACGATAGCCGGAACAGTCAGCAAGGCCTGCAAACGCCCGCCTTTCCTGGCGGCTTGCGCCGCAGCCTGCTGCGCCGCCAGTTGCGTCTCTACCCCTCTCATGCGCTGATCGATATCACGCTGGCGTTCTTCCATGCTGCGCTCACGTTCTTTCAGCGTTTGTTCTTTGTCGCGTAAATCGTTGGCTTTTTCATCATTGCTTTTGGCGCGCTGCTTAGACTGCTCTTCCTGGCGGGTCAGAGCCTGCTCTTTGCGAGTCAGGTTCTGCTCGCGCATATCGAGAGAGCGCTGCTTACGCTCCAGGGCCCGCTCATCATTACTTTGCATTGCTCCAGGCTCCGGCTTATTTATCAAACTGTTATAAACAGTGTAGCCAATGCCCGGGAACTTGCCCTTAAGGGGTCAATGAAGACCAGGCGCTGTCGCAAAAGATATCGATATAGTGCGTTGGCGGCTTTTTCACGCGACCGGCCAGCCAGTGGCGAGCGTAATCCTGCGCAGGGCCGATCAACAGAGAGTGGTAAAGATCGAAGGGAAGGGCGCGGATCTGGCCGTTTTCGAGATAAGGGGTAAACCAGTCTTTCAGATAGGTGAAATGCCGCTTGTTATCCTGCTTGAGTTTCTGCTGTTGCTCTTCACTGAGCGCTTCTCCTCGGGAGCCGAAGATATAGCGCGCCCAGTCAGGGTTTTGCGTTATCCATTCGATATAAACGCGCACGACGGACTTCACGCCTTCTTCGGCGGTTTCGCATTCGGCGAGCGCATCTTTTAGCTGCGCGAAATGATCTTCCATACCCAGCATATACAAGGTGGCGGCGATAGCTTCCTTACTGCCGAAATGGTGATAAACGCTGCCCACGCTGGCGCCGGATTCCGCGCGGATCATATCAATGGTGGTCGCAGCGATACCGTGTTGGGTGAAACACTTTAACGCCGCATTGAGAATGTCGTCACGGCGACTTTTGGAGCGGGTGCTTGAAATCTTCATATTGGAACAATATTCTAGAATAACATTCTAATTTATCAGGAGGCTGTTATGACTGCCGCAGCGGCTGCTCCATCGGAACAGGCGAGTTCCACGCTTCGTTTATATCACTCTTTTGCGCGTCTTCCTTTGGGCGCATGGCTGTTCAGCCGCGCACTGTGCATTAAAGCTCCTTATTTTAGCAGCATTCGGCCACGCATACGGCAGCTAAAACCAGGACTGTCCGAGTGGGAGATCAAGAACCGTCGTAGTGTGCGCAACCATCTTGGAACGGTGCACGCGCTGGCGATGGGCAACTTGGCGGAGTTGTGCGCGGGAACGCTGATGGAGGCGTCATTGCCGTCGCGCCTGCGCTGGATTCCCAAAGGCATGCAGATTGAGTACCTGAAAAAAGCGACGACGGATCTGGTGGCGACCGCCGTGATTGCTGATCCAAAGACGTTATCTCCGGGAGATTATGAGGTGGAAGTCATGGTGAAAAATACGCACGGCGAAGCCGTGTCGCGCGCAGTGATCACCATGTGGTTGAGTGAGAAAAATCAACATCGTTAGCTGCTAGACATTAGCTGCTACAGCAAACAGGAGGCTCAGCATGGACATCATGCAGGTCGGAAACAAGATTCTAAATGAACAGCCTTTCAGCCGCTTATTGGGCGCCCGATTGGAGAGACTGCAACCGGGCTTTGCGCAGTTGGAGCTGGATATCAAACCGGAGTTCTTGCAACAGCATGGCTATGTGCACGGCGGCGTCATCAGTTATCTGGCGGACAATGCGCTGACGTTCGCCGGAGGCAGTCTGTTCGGTGACGCGTTAACGGTGGAGTTTAAAATTAATTACCAACGACCGGCGCAAGGACAGCGGCTTATCGCCAAAGCGAAGGCGGAAGCTTCAGGTAAAAAAGTGGTGTGCTGCACTTGTGAAATTTACTGCCTGAATGATGCGGAAGAATTTCTGTGCGCCTCCGCGCAGGGAACCGTGCTTGGAAAAGTCTGAGTCATTGACGCGTCGTTACAATGCGATGTAGGCGGCGCGTTAGTCGGTCTAACTTGTGAATAAATCACGTAAAATCGACCTCTCAGGCGAATAATCGCTTGCCTCAAATCTTTTTTTGTACATACTTGCCAGTCAATTGAACTATCGCTTGATATAAGGTGCGGAATTATCTTTTTTCGCGAAAAAAAGATAGAAAAAACGCATTCTTATTGGGCGTTTTCTAGACAAATTGTACTTTCCGATTACATTTAAAGAGGAAGTGTTTCCTCTCTCCTTTGCTTAATTAATTTGGGGTGACAAGATGGCGACCAGCAAAAAAGGCAAAATCGGCCTTGATCGACTCTTTGACAAGGCTATTGAGGAATTGCGCAGCGCGCAAGACAAACTCAACACTCATGTGGGCCAATGGGTGACTAAGGCTGAAGCTGACCTGAAAGTGGATCAGTCTTTGAAAAAAGTATTCGCCCGCATCGAAGATCTGCAAAAGAAACAGATCGATAACATGCATAAATGGCAGAAAGATTTCGAAGCGAGATTCGCCGCTGTGCTGGATTTCCAAAAGCAAATGCTGGAAGCCATTATGCCTGTTGGTAAAGCGCCTGCCGCCGCCAGTAAAACCGCCAAGCCTGCAGCCGCTAAGCCCAAGGCCGCCGCCAAGCCGGCCGCGAGCAAAGCCGCTAAAGCGCCAGTTGCGAAGAAACCTGCCGCAGCCAAGAAGCCAGCCGCTAAGAAACCCGCTGCGACGACCGCTAAGAAAGCGCCAGCCGCCGCCAGCAAAGCCGCTTCTACCGCATCTGCGGCTAAAACCGCTGCGGCAAAACCTGCGGCCAAAAAGCCAGCCGCTAAGAAGCCTGCTGCGAAGGCTGCAAGCACAGCTAAAACTTCCACTACCGCCAAGAAGCCGGCCGCTAAAAAACCTGCAGCTAAGCCTGCTAAACCAGCCGTAGCTGCAAAGAGCGCAGCGGACAAAGCCGCTGATGCGAAGCCGGCGGCAGCGGACAGCAAAACTGCATCGACAACGGCAACTAAGCCAGCAGCGAAAAAACCTGCAGCTAAAAAGCCCGCCGCCAAGAAGCCTGCTGCGAAGGCTTCAAGCGCAGCTAAAACTTCCACTACCGCTAAGAAGCCAGCCGCTAAAAAGCCTGCGGCGCCGCGTAAAGCCGCCGCCAAGAAACCGGCTGCGCCAGCAGTGAAGGAAGCGGCTCCAGAAGCGCCCAAAGCGACGACTGAGTCGACTTCAACGCCGGCAGCGCCTTCCACTCCCAACTCCGAAGCATAAGCTTCGTCGAGAGGAAGACGCTTCCCATAGCAAACGGGGCCGCAGTTAGCGGTCCCGGTTTGTTTGACCAGACTAAATTCGCTCAGTCCCTCAACTTGAGCGCGCCGACAACCCTCTGACAACAATCTGGATGGCGGACTTTGACCCCGCTCAGCATTCTTTATCAAGATGAATGGCTCGTCGCCATTGATAAACCTTCCGGCCTTTTGGTGCATCGCAGTGAAATCGATCGCCATGAAACTCAGTTTGCAATACAGCTGCTTCGCGATCAGATCGGGCGTCGGGTGTACCCGTTGCACCGCCTGGATAAGCCGACTTCCGGCGTTCTCCTGTTTGCGCTGGATTCCGATACTGCAAAGACGTGTGGCGAGTCCTGGGAGTCAGGCGTCGATAAAACGTATCTGGCGATTGTGCGCGGCGCTCCCGCAGAAGAAGGGACCATCGACAAACCGTTAAAAGAGCCTTGGGATCGTTTGGGCGACCGTAACGTCAGCAAGGACAAACCGGAACAGCCGGCGGTAACGGATTATCGGCGTTTGGCGACGTGTGAGTTGCCTTATGCGGTGGATCGCTATCCCACTGCGCGTTATTCCCTGGTCAGAGTGCATCCGCAAACTGGCAGACGCCACCAGATTCGTCGCCACTTCAAATCGCTGTCGCACCCTCTGATCGGCGATACCAGTTACGGGAAGAGCGTGCATAATCGCTTCTTCGCTGAGCAATTCGGCGTACAGCGTCTATTATTGCATGCGGTGGAAATGCGTTTGCCCCATCCCCACAGCGGCGAACCTCTGACAATCTGTGCGCCACTGACGGGAGAGGTATTGCAATTGCTGGAATCTCTGGACTGGTTAAATTCGATACCATTGGAGTGGCGAAAATTTTAATCAAAACCTGTATCATTGGCGCGCTCCCTGGGTATAGCGCCCGCCTGCGTCATTTTCTGATATTCCCGCCTGCCTGTGAGTAACAGTGCGTATGGTCTATTGGGGGCCTGATTCCAATAATTGTCCATTTTTTCATCGCCAGGCGTCGGCGGCCGGAGCGATCAAGACTTCCCAATAAAGAGGAAATTGTTGTTATGTGGTTGAATTACGCGGTGATAGGCTTGGCGGTTCTCGCTCTCCTAGGCGTGGTCCTGGAAGAGGTGATTCACGTAAACAAAGCCAAAATCACCCTTTTCCTTGGCGCATTGGCCTGGATTCTACTCTTTGCATTCAATAGCGGCGATCCCGAACATCAAGAAGCGGTCATTCATGGACTGGAAAGCAATATCGCCGAAATAGCCGGGCTCTGGCTTTTCCTTCTGGCGGCTATGACCTTCGTCGCCTATCTCAACAAAAAGGGAATGATTGAGAACCTTATTTATCTGTTTCTTCCCAAACGGGTATCGGAGCGCAAGCTTTTATTTCTAACGGGCCTGTTCTGTTTTGTTTTCTCCTCTCTCGCCGACAACATCACCGCGACCCTGGTTTCCGTCACCCTGATTCTGTCCCTGCGCATGGACACCGCCAAGACACTGCGCTTCGCCGCTCTCGTAGTATTCTCCGTTAACTCCGGCGGCGTCGCTCTGATCACCGGCGACGTCACCACACTGATGATCTTCCTGCAGCATAAAGTCGACATTCTGGATCTGCTGCTGCTTAGTATTCCCTCTTTCGTCGCCGTTATGTTTATGGCGACTATGTTAAGTTTCGGCCTGTCCGGCGATGTCATCGTGCAGCAGCACCGTACTGACGTGCGCGGTGTTGATATGGCCATCGCCGGCGTGTTTTTGGCGACGATTCTGGGCACCATCGTTCTGAACGTTGTGTACCAGATTCCTCCTGTTCTGACGTTCCTGTTTGGTCTTGCAACGATGTTCCTGGTGGCGCGCTTCTTTAACGACGACATCGAAAACGACCCAATACTGGAATACATCCGCGTTATCGAGTTTGAAACCCTGCTGTTCTTCCTGGGTATTCTGCTGCTGGTTGGCGTACTCAAAGAAGTGCATGTTCTGGAATCCTTACTGGCCATGTACTCGCAAGTGTCGCCGCTGGTGGCGAACTACCTGATGGGTCTGCTGTCCGCGTGTATCGACAACGTGCCTCTGACGGCGGCGCTGCTCAAGTCCGGCATCACCATGAGCAAAGCGGAGTGGATGGGGCTGACCTATGCGGTAGGCGTTGGCGGTTCTCTGCTGGTTATCGGGTCTGCGGCGGGGATTGTTGCGATGTCCAAAGTTCGCGGCCTGACTTTCGGCAGCTACGCCAAGTACGTGCCTGCACTGCTGGGCGCTTATTCCGTCGGTTACGCCGGCGTTTATATGCTGGCCCATTACGCGATGTAAAACTCACGCCGGAGAGCGCAGTGGCGTTCTCCGGTGTTACTTTCTTCTGTCCTTTTCCTTTCTCTCGTCTTCTATTCTTCTTGCTCTTGCTCTTGCTCTTGCTCTTGCTCGCCGGATCTAACTTGCCTGTTCATCAAAATCTGTCGATTGGTTCATGTCCTTGTTCCGTCCGCTCCTTCTAAAGGCGGATTTGTCCTATCAAGGCAGTTGTTAAGCTCCTCGGAGCCTATAAGAACAACAGTTAAACGGGGGCGTCTATGCAGCCTGTCCTTTCCGATATGCTCTATGCGGAATCCGCTTTCGACTCTGCTCCATGGGAAGCGCCGCTCTCCGTAGCTGAGCGCCGACATCTGCTTCTGCAATATGGCGCCCAGTCCAGCGCTTACTTCAGCTTTCAATCAGGAGTGCAGTTTTTTGGCTCCGCTCAGCATGGTTTTGTCAGCTACTGTCCGCTAGACAGGTGGAAGGGTGGGGTGGATGTCGTCTTCAATAATCCGGTATGTGCGGACCAGAATCTGACCTGGCTGCTCAATCGTTTTCTGGCGTCCCGCGAGCGTCCTGCGGTGTTTGTCGGCATTGAGAGCAAGGTGGCGGAGGCGCTGGCGCAGCAGGGCTATGTGGTCAATGAAATGGGCGTGGAATTCAGTTTTTCTCTGCAGGACTTTTGCGTGCGAGGCAAGCACAAGAAGCAGTTACGCCACGCCGCCAATCTGGGGGCGCGCCACGAGTTGAGGGTGGAGGAGCGGCGCGCTTCGCAGGTGGATGCTGAGGAGGTGGAGGCGATCTCGCAGCGTTGGCTCAGGCAGAAGGCGGTGAAGCGTAGTGAGCTGCGTCTGTTGACGCGTCCTCCGCAGCGCCAGGATGAATGGCTGACGCGCCGATTCTATTGTTTTCAGGGAGAGCGATTATTGGGATACATCTACTTCGATCCTTACTTTTCGCAAGGCGCGGTGACCGGATACTGCGCCAATATCTTGCGTTGTCTGCCTGGCGTTGGACCTGCTGGATTACTGGACTACACCATGTTGCAGGCGATTGAGCAGTTTCGCAGGGAAGGCGTGCTGCGACTCTCACTGGGGATTGCGCCTTTACATAACCTGCAGGAAATAGCGGGAGAAAGTCTGTTGTTGCGGCGTCTCGGCCAATGGCTGTATCGCAACGGCTCAGGACTATACGCCTTTGCGCCCCTGGCATACCACAAAACCCGCTATCGTGGAGAGGAGCGTAAATGGTATCTGGCCTACAAAGACCTTTCCCCTCCGCGATTGCTATGGAGCCTGATGGCGGGCACGGGCGTGCTGGGACGCTAAATCCGTTGATGGCGCGATCAGCCTAAAATTCGTCGATGTAGACAATAGGCTCGCAAAGCGGCGACGAGGATGATACTGAAGTGAGTTATAGTCTTTCTGGCATGACGGCGCAGAAGGAATTCAACCATCACTCAGGAGAGACATTTCATGTCATTGGTCAACGTGGAGAAGCGCGGGCATATTCTGTTAATCGGGCTGAATCGCCCGGAAAAAATGAACGCCCTGACAGTGGCGATGTTTCACGACATCGCGGCGGCGTATGGACGACTCCAGCGTGAAGCTGATTTGCGAGTCGGTTTATTGTGGGCGCAGGGCGACCACTTCACTGCGGGTTTGGAGCTGAACGACTGGGCGGAGACCTTCGCGACAGGACAGCCGCCGGAATTGAGCGCAGGCGAAATCGATCCCTTTTTCATCAGTGGCGAACCGCTGCGTAAACCGGTGGTGATGGCGGCGCAAGGGTACTGCTACACCTGCGGTGTGGAGATGATGCTGAACACGGATGTGCGTATCGCGGCGGATAATACCCGTTTCGGGCAATTGGAAGTGAAACGCGGCTTATTCGCCTGCGGCGGCGCCACACTACGTTTGCAACAGGAAATCGGCTGGGCGAATGCGCAGCGCTATTTGTTAACCGGGGACGTCTGGACCGCCCAGGACGCCTATCGTTGGGGGCTGGTGCAGGAGCTGGTCGAGCCAGGAGCGCAGTTGGAAAAGGCCCTGGAAATCGCAGAGCGCATCGCCAACGCGGCGCCTCTCGGCGTGCAGGGTAGCCTGGCCTCTTCTAAGCTGGCGCGTCTGCAGGGAGAAGAGGTCGCCAAAGCGCAGTTGTTCAGCGAGATCAAAAGCCTGATGAACAGCGAGGATATGCAGGAAGGCATCGCGTCTTTTCTGGAGCGACGCGACGCTGTTTTTAAAGGCAGATAACCCGCTTAGAGAAATATCAGCACAATCCCGGGCCAGGCCACCAGAATCGCCAGGCGCAATATATCGGCGATGATAAAGGGCGTCACGCCCTTGTAGCACTCAAGCAGATTGATGTGCTCCGCCTGAGACTTGAGCACGAAGATGTTCATACCCACCGGCGGCGTGATCAGGCCAATCTCAATCGCCACCACCGCCAGCACGCCGAACCAGATGGCGGTGTGCTCCGGCGGCATGTTGAAATTCAGCGACATCACTACCGGGAAGAAGATCGGCACGGTGAGCAGCAGCATCGACATACTGTCGAGGAAACATCCCAAAGCAAGGTAGATCAACAGCAGAATGATGATCACCGCCGTGGCGCTCAGGTGCATGGAGGTAATGGCGTCTGCGAAGGCATTGGGGATGTTGGAGAGAACGATTACGGAGTTGAACAGGTCCGCCCCCAGTATGATGAAAAACACCAGACCGGTAGTGACGGCGGTCTCCCTGAAGATTTTCATCAGCGCCTGCCTGTCGAGCTGGCGTTTGAGCTGAGCCAGCAGCCAGGTGGCGAAAGCGCCGATGGCGGCGCCTTCCGTGACGGTAAACACACCGCCGTAAATCCCTCCTAACAAGCCGAGGAAGATCGCCAGCACCGGCGTGACTCGCAGCAACGCCGACAGTCTTTCTACGGCGGACGCCTTGTGAGTTTGCGGTCCTACGGAAGGAAACAGTCGCACGTAAACCTGCACCGCCAGCAAATAGCCGATGGTGGCGATAATGCCGGGCACGGCGGCGGCGATAAAGAGCTTGGAAATGTTCTGCTCCGTCAATAAGGCGTAAATCACCAGCGCGATGGATGGCGGAATCAGTATCCCCAGAGTGCCGCCGGCGGCGAGGACGCCCGCGCTTAATTGATTGGAATAGCCATGGCGCTGCATTTCCGGCAGCGCCACTTTCGACATGGTCAGGGTGGTGGCCAGGGAAGAGCCGCTGATGGCGCCGAAAAACGCGCAACTGGTGATGGAGGCCATGGCGAGTCCGCCGCGCACGGAGCCGAACCAGGAGTTGCAGGCGCTGAACAGAGTTTTATTAAGGTTGGCGACGGTGGCGAATTGCGCCATCAGCAGGAACATGGGAATGACGGCGAGATCATATGAGGAAAACCGGTAGAAAGGACCGGAATTAAAATGATTCATCAACGCATCCCAGCCCAGGATGGCGGTATAACCCGCCGCCCCGGTCAACAACATGGCCGCAGCCACCGGGATGCGCAGAAAAATCAACACGAGCAGCGAGGCGAAGGCGATTACGCCGATATACAGATCATCCATAAGGGCCTTGTCCTTGGCTATTTATCGGTGACTAATTTCTGCAATAAGTTACTCACGGCGATCAGCGCCGACAGAAAGCAGGGCGGCGCGCAGGCTAGCAGCACCCAGCCTAACGGGATGGCGAGGATCATGGTTTGTTCGTCGTAGGAAAAGAACTCCTCGGCGCCGTGCACAAGGCGCCAGCCGATGAACGCGAAGATCGCGCAAAGCGCGCATTCGGCGATCATGCAGGCGGCTTTCTCCAACCCAAGGGGGAGGCGCTTGATGAGGAGGTCCACCGCCAGGTGTTTATAGCCGTATTGGCAGGCGGGGAAGGTGTAAAAGATCGCGGTAGCGACGCCGATTTCGACAATTTCGAAATCGCCCGTCACCGCCGTTCCGAACAACCAGCGTCCGAACACGGAAATGGTCACCATCATGACGATGGCGACCAGCGCAGCGCCGCTGAGATAAGCGCTGCACTGCGCCGCGATGGCAAGCCAGGCGTCAGCGGTGCGGACGCTTTGGCGCAAGGCGGGATATGTCGACAGCGCAATCATAACTGTCGCGACTTCTCATATTGAGTAACCAGATCTTCAGCTTGCCGCAGTAGATACTCGCCGTTTTTGTTCTGGGAATTCACTTTGGCGACCCAGTCTTCCCGCACAGGCTTCACCCGTTTCTCCCACTCCTTCAACTGATCCGCCTTGATGGAATAAAAACGGTTGCCGTTTTTCTTGGCCAACTCTATTCCCACTTTCTCGAAATCGTCCATGGCCTTGCCGATCTGTTTGCTCAATGCGATGCCGGAATTACGGTCGATAATGGCTCTCAGGTCCTCGGGCAGGGAATCGTATTTCTTCTTGTTCATCGCCAGGATGAAGGTGGCGGTGTACAGGCCGCGAGCGCCGCTGAGCAGGGTATGGCTTTCCGCCAGTTCGTCCAGCTTCAGTGAGGGCACCACTTCGAACGGCAACAACGCTGCGTTGATGACGCCTTTGGAAATGGCCTGCGGCACTTCCGGGGCGGGCATGAACAAGGGATTGGCTCCCAGTAGACGCAGGGCTTCCCCCGACGCTCTGGTGGGGGCGCGTATTTTGAGGGACTCTAAATCAGCGATCTGCTCAATGGGCTTGCCGAGGATATGGAAAGAACCGGCGGCGTGGGTATGCAGGGACAACACGTGCACATCCTGATACTCCTCCGGCGCATACTTTTCTATGAAGGTATGAAACGCCTGGCTGGTCGCTTCCGCAGACGAGGCCACGAAAGGAAGTTCAAACACCGAGGTCATTTGAAAGCGGCTGGGCGTATAGCCGGGCAGAGTCCAGATGATATCGACGATGCCGTTTCTGACCTGATCGAACAATTGCTGTGGCTTGCCCCCCAACTGCATGGAGGGGTAGATGCTTATTTTGATGCGTCCTTCGGATTCCTTTTCAATCTTTTCCGCCCATGGCTCCATCCAGCCCTCTTGATCCAGAGAGGTCGCCGGCAGGAAATGATGCATCCGCAGCGTGACTTCCGCCGCGTGGGAGAAAGCAGGGAAAAGCAGTGTAGTGAAAAGTAATGTCGCTAAAAAAAGCGTAGTGGCGGCGAGTGACATCGCCAGCAGGGTTAGAAATTTAGAGGTAAGTTTGGGTTGTTTGTGCGCCCTGGCCGCAAGCAGGGCGTCGCCAAGTCGCATGACGGCGTGTGATCGCATGGCTTCCTTCTCCAACTCAGTTCTTAGAATGAGCGCGCTATCGACCCCTTTAGCGCTGCAGGTCCTACATTAAAGTAATGTCGGGAGCCCCGTCAATCTGATGACTTGTTTTGAATTTGGAAGGGTGAACGGGTCGCGTTATCGCGGCAAAAGCGCTTGCAACAAGAGGCGAAAACCCCGGTCCGTCGACGACGCCCGGGGTCTTAAGAGGCTAGAAGCCGACTGGCTTGCCCTGTTCCAGGGACGCGTAGGCGGCGTTGGCGAGCTTCAAGGCGTTAACGCCATCCTGTACGCCGACGGGCATCGGAGATTGCGTCACCAGCGCCTGCACGAAAGCGGCCATTTCAGCCTGATAGGCGGCGGCGTAACGTTGCAGGAAGAAGTCTTCCAGCCTGTCGCTGCTTTCCCCTTCCGCGCCGAAGCGATGCAATTGAGTAGGTTTGATATTGTGCGCTTGCAACATGCCTTTTGCGCCGAAAGCTTCCACGCGCTGGTCATAGCCGTAGGCGGCGCGGCGACTGTTAAGAATGACGCACTGGGCGCCACTCACGGTGGTCAGGGTAATGGTGGCGGTGTCGATGTCGCCAGCCTGGCCAATGGCGGGATCAACCTGACAACTGCCGATCGCGTGAACGTCCCGCAGGGGCTCGTTCAACAGCCATAACGCCATGTCAAAATCGTGAATGGTCATGTCCCGGAACAGGCCGCCGGACACTTTGATGTACTCCACGGGCGGCGGCGAAGGGTCGCGACTGGTGATCACCAGTTGCTCCAGTTTGCCGAGATCGCCAAGACCGCGTTGCAGGGCGGCGAAAGAGGGATCGAAGCGGCGGTTGAACGCCACGAAGTAGGGCAGGCCGCTTTGTTGCACGTGTTCCGCTACGCCGCTGGCGCTGTTGATATCCAGATCAATCGGCTTTTCGCAAAATACCGCTTTGCCCGCATTGAGCGCCGCGTGACTGAGTTCCGCGTGGGTGTTGGTGGACGTGGCGATGATCACGGCGTCCACGTCATCAGCATTAATGGCGGCGTTTACATCCACCACTTTCGCGCCGACTTTTTCCGCCAGATCCCGCGCCGCCTCTTCCCGGGGATCGGCAATGTAACGAAGATCCACGTTCAGGTTCGCCTTGGCGTTCAACGCGTGAATGACGCCGATGCGGCCTGCGCCGAGAAGACTGATTCGAATCATAAAATTGCGCCTCTACTTTATACGCTGGTTATCACAACAGTAATAAGGTTTGCCTTTCATCCATACTGACGATGCAAACGGCGCGACCGGCGGGGAAGCTCGCGTTATCCCTGAGTCGGCCCGGCGTCAGCCGTCGCCCAGCTGTTGCTGCTCAATCTGGTAGGCCATGCCGATAACCAGAGCCTGAGCCAGACACAGACTGGATGTCAGCGAGCGGAATCCGCGCACCTCGCTTTCCTTCACGTCGAAATAGACGGAGGAAATAGGCGCCAGCGGACTCAGCCGGCTGTCAGTAATACTGATAATGGGAACGCCGTTTTCATAAGCCTTGATCACCGCTGCGCGAGTTTCCTGAGCGTAAGGGCTGTAACTGATGGCCACCAACACATCGCTTTTGTCCAGAAGTGACGCCTGCTCCTGCAACATGCCGCCACTGCCGTCGATCAGATACACCCTGCGTTTGATCTGACGCAGCGCGTAGGTGAGGTAAGACGCGACGGAGAAGGACCGGCGCATGCCCAGTACGTGAATGGCTTTGGCGTTATGCAGCAGCTTGATGGCGGCGTCCATGCTCTCGTCGGACACCATCTCCGGCAGGTGCTCCAGACTGAGCAGGTTGCCGTTGACGAATTCGTTGAGGATGGCGTGGGAGGTCACTTTGCCGGAATGGACCGGTTGCGCACTGGAGAGACGAATACGTTCGCGGTAACTGGTGCTGTTTTCCACCAGTTTCTGACGAAACAATTGCTGCATTTCGCTGAAGCCATCGTAGCCAAACGCCGCCGCGAAGCGTATCAGCGCGGAAGGCGTTACTTCCGCCTGTTCCGCAATGACGGACACCGTCTCCATCGCCACTGTGCTGGGATGGTCCATGACGAACTGCGCGATTTGCTTGAGCCGTTTGCTGAGATCGTTGTAGCGCTCAGTGATGGCCTGCTGCAGTTCTAGTAAGTTGGTGGGCTTAATCGCGGTGGACAATTCGATTCTCCGGCAATGAAAATGAAATACAGTGTCGCCAATCCTACAAGAAAATTTCAGTGCGGAGCGAGTGTAAATTCACTTCCAGATTGCGCTGAGGCCGCGCCAGCGAGGCGATGCAAGAACAAACCAGCGCCGCAAAAACGTGAATGTGGTTTTGGAATGGCTGGTTCAAGGCGTTCATGCGGCCCCCGGTTTGTTGGCTTCTTGTTGTTCTACGGCGCTCCAATAATGGAACGTATGATCCATCCTATTTAAAAAAAACACGCTTTTCAAACTTTTTGTTCCAAAATTAATTGAAATGGAATTTTCCCTTCTTTTCTGGGATAGCTTGTTCTATTCCGCCTCTAATCTATCTATATGGCGCAATATGGCCTATCTATATGGGATCGAAAGCTGACTTCGGGTGCTTGAAAAAGTTTGTCTGAAATTAAAATTATTGAAATTTTTGTTTCGTTTGTGAAATGATTGTTTTAATCTTGATTCGCATTGGCCATCACGGCGCCTGTAGTAACAGACGGAGTTGCGCTGCGCGGCCATCAAAACAACAATTTCCGTGTTAAGCAGACGGTATCTAATTCGCAGGTGGGTATGAGTAAGAAGACACTACGAGTCGGCCTGATCGGTAGCGGTTACATGGGCAAGGCGCACGCGATTGCGTTTCGCTCAGCCCCCGCTGTATTTGAACTCTCAGCGGACATCGAGCTTGATATGCTGGCGGATATCAGCGCTGAGCAGGCGGCGGCGAAAGCGGCGGTGATGGGGTTTAAGCGCTCAACCGGAGACTGGCGTGAACTGGTCAACGATCCTGATATTGATGTAGTGGATATCTGTTCTCCCAACTGGCTGCATAAAGAGATGGCGCTGGCGGCCATCGCCGCCGGCAAGCATGTTTACTCGGAGAAACCTCTGGCGCTGAATGCGGCGGATGCGCGCATGATGACCGAGGCGGCGGAACGAGCCGGGGTAAAGACGCTGGTTGGCTTCAACTATGCGAAAAATCCGACGGTGAGTCTGGCTCGGGAAATTATCCGCAGCGGTGAACTGGGTGAAGTCGTGCACTTCCGCGGCACGCACAATGAAGACTATCTCTGCGATCCCGAAGCTCCGTTCAGTTGGCGTCTGAAGCGTGAGTTTTCCGGCTCTGGAACATTGGGAGACATGGGCTCTCACATTATCAATATGGCGCAATATCTGGTCGGCGATATCACGGAAGTGGTGGCGGACCTGAAAACCGTGCACAAGAAACGCCCCATCGCCAACGCGCCCGGTGAGTTTGGCGAAGTGGAAAACGACGATCAGGTTCACCTGTTGGCGCGCTTTGCTAACGGCGCTCAGGGTACGCTGGAGTCCAGCCGCATTGCCTGCGGACGCAAGAATTCGCTTTGGTTCGAAGTGACTGGAACCCTGGGTACGTTGATTTATGATCAGGAGCGGTTGAGCGAGTTGCAGTTTTACTCCCGCAAAGACGCCGGGCCGCGGGAAGGATTTCGACGCATATTAGTTGGCCCCGAACATCCGGATTACGCCAATTTCTGCGTGTCAGCGGGTCATGGTCTGGGCTACAACGATCAAAAAGTTGTGGAAGTGCGGGATCTGGTGGAAGGCCTTTGCGCAGAACGCCCCATGTGGCCGCAGTTTCGCCATGCCTATGAAGTGAACCGGGTGCTGGATGCGGTGGAGTTGTCTCATCAGGAGCGCCGCTGGGTCAGTATCGACGAGATCGCTTGATGCGCCGCGAGACGCAGTTCAACAGGATTAATCATTCAATAAGTTCGTAGAGGAGAGCCCGATGTCGCATCTGTTACGCAAAGCCAGACGGGAGCAACAGCAACGTATCCATGTCACGCCGGAAAATGCGTCCTGGAAATACGTGGGATTTCAGGCGCTGGCGTTGCAGGCGGGGGAGACCTGGGAGGGGGCGTTCGCCGATGCTGAATGTTGCCTGGTGCTGGTGGCGGGGAAAGCGACATTAGAGGCCGGGGCGGAGACGTTCGAGAACATTGGCGAGCGCCTGTCGCCCTTTGAAAAGCTGCCGCCCTATGCGGTGTATGTCCCGCCCGCCATGCGTATTCGCATTAGCGCGCAAACGGATCTGGAAGTCGGTCTTGGCTTGTCTTCCCAGGTATCCGGCCAGTATCCGGTGCGTTTGATCAAACCGGATCAGGTGGCGGTGATGAACCGTGGCGAGGGCAGTAATCTGCGCCGCATTCACAATATCCTGATGCTGGATCAGCCGGCGGAGCGACTGCTGTTGACGGAAGTGTTCACGCCCAGCGGCAACTGGTCCAGTTATCCGCCGCACAAACATGACTCTGACCGTCTGCCGGAAGAGTCTTATCTGGAAGAAACCTATTATCATCGCATCAATCCGGCTCAGGGATTTGTATTTCAGCGGGTCTACAACGACGACCGCTCTCTCGATGAAACTATGTCCGTGTACGACGGCGATTGTGTGATTGTGCCTGAAGGCTACCACCCGGTCGGCGTGCCTCATGGTTATGAATCTTATTACCTCAACGTGATGGCGGGACCGGTTCGTGACTGGAAGTTTCACAACGATCCAGACCACGAATGGATTCTGTCCTCATCATGAAGCCCTCTCGCTGCGACCTGTAGAGCGTCATAGGCGCTTAGCCTATTAACATGGCAATGGTATTGGCATGTTAAAAATCAGGCGGCCACCTGTCCCGGTGGCTTTTTTTATTTTGGCGGGGCGCCTCTTGTGAAAACGCCTGCGCCCCGGTAGCGTATATTTGAACGTTTTCCTTCTACCTACTGCCTGGCGAATAAGCTGCTATGGCGGACAAATAGCCGTTCTTTCATTTGTCTGAAAACGACAGGATCTTTATGGGTTCTGGATTCTGTGGCGGGTCGCCGCGCAGACGCATCCTGTGATTGCTTTATTATCGAAACAGAGGAGATCGGGCGATGACGATGGTGATTGATGAGGAGAAAATTGACGCAACCGTATTGGCTCTATTGCATCTGACGCTGCACCAGGGCAACCGGGCCTGGAAAGGTTTCGATTGGGAGGTCATGAACCGGCTCTACGAAAAGGGGCTGATCCACGACCCGGTAGAAAAAACCAAATCCGTCGCTTTGACCGAACGCGGCATGCAGGAATCCGAGCGTTTGTTCCAGCGCTTTTTCGTCAAGGAAGAGCAGGAATAATCCCCGAGCCTCGTGTGGCCTTATAAACGGTGAAAGAATTCCGGGCGCCCGCTGAACCACTCTATCAATAGCTCCTTGAAATAAATCAGCTTCTTCGGTTGATAGCGTTGGGCGGGAAACACCACGTATAGCGTGTGGGTGTGGGAAGGGTAGTCCTCCAGCAGTCGCACCAGCCGCCCGCTTTGAATATCTCGATAGGCTTCATAAAGCGGCAGCTTGGTGACGCCAAGCCCTTCCACTGCGCATTGCCGCATCATGGGATATTGATTGGCGGCGATCTCCGCCTGTATCGGTATGCTGATCTCGCGCTCGGGACCGGTAAATCTCCACTGGCTCAGTTGCTGATGCTGGTTGTGGGCGATGCAGGGAAAGCGCGTCAGCTCCTCCGGGGTTTCCGGTTTGCCATGGCGCACGATGAATTCCGGGCTGGCGCAGATGGCGTCCACCATCGCTCCCAAGGGGCGCGCGATCAGATAAGGATCTGGTTGCGGCGTGGCGCGAATGGCGAGATCGAACTCCTCCGCGAACAGGTTGCGGCTCTCATTGGCGAGGTCGATTTGCACTTTTACCCGGGGATAACGCAACCGAAACAGTTTGAGGATCTCCGGCATCATGGAAATGCCCAGAGAAACCGGACAGGTAAAGCGCAGCACGCCAACCGCATCCGCATTTAAATCATTCACCACCTCTGTCGCCTGACGAAACAGGGCCTGAATTTCCGTGCTATAACGAAACAACGCTTCGCCGGCTTCCGTAAGCCGCAAGCTCCGGGTGGTGCGGTGCAGCAGTTGAGTCTGCAGCAACGCCTCCAACGCCTTGATCTGTTTGCTGACCTGAGACTTGGAGCTGTTCAGGCTGGTGGCGGCCTGGGTGAAGCTACCGTCCTGCGCCACCTGATGAAAGGCGGCGATTAGGTCTAGGTGAGTCAATAAGTTCTGCATATTGTTTCTGTATGGAAACAGTGAGTTGGTTTTTAGCTAGATTATCTCGAAGGTGTTTTTCATTAAAGTGGATTCATCAACAATCAGCGTGGAGAAAGCACAATGAAAATCGTAGTGATCGGCGCCTCAGGCACAATTGGCAAAGCGGTTGTAGAGAACCTTCAGGATCGGCATGAAGTGATCAAGGTCGGCAAGAACAGCGGCGATTATCAGGTGGATATCGCGGATGAATCCTCTATCAAGGCGCTGTTTGAAAAGGTTGGCGAGTTTGACGCGTTAGTCAGCGCCACGGGCGATCTGGCGTTTGCGGCGCTGGGGGAAATGACCTCTGAGCAATGGGACGTTGGGTTGCGCAGTAAGCTGATGGGGCAGATTAATCTGGTGCGTCATGGTTTGAAATATGTTCGCGATCAGGGTTCTTTCACACTGACCAGCGGTATTCTCAGCATTGATCCTATCGCCTGGGGCGCAGCGGCCGCCACAGTGAACGGCGCCCTGGAGCACTTCGCCGTGGCGGCGGCGATCGAAGCGCCTCGCGGGGTGCGTATTAACGTCATCAGCCCGACAGTATTAACGGAATCCTGGGATCAGTACGGTGCGTTTTTTCCCGGTGAAACGCCAGTGGACGCTGTGAAGGTGGCGAAAGCGTTTCAAAAATCCATAGAAGGCGCGCAGACTGGCAAAGTGATTTATCTGCGAGGTTAGAGCGATATACTCTGGCCTCTGATGCGCTCGGAGCCTCGGGCGCAAGTAGCGGTTCTCAACAGCCAGACAGAGGGCGTATGGATCGGCGGTTAGTGGTGAAATACCTGGCGGACGCGCCGGAAGCGGTTCCCGCCCTGGCGGCGTCTTTTGAGACGGAGTGGCCAGGTTGGTATGGCCCGAAAGGGCCTGGTGACGCGGCAGCGGATTTGCGTCAGTTCTGTTCCCGGGACGCTTTGCCGGTAGGGATGGTGGCCTTCCTGGACGGTGAACTGGTCGGCGTGGCGGCATTGAAAGCGCAATCCATTGTCACGCATCCGCATCTTGGTCCCTGGGCGGCGGCGGGTTGGGTGAAGCCCGAACTGCGCCGACGCGGACTGGGCGCAGCGCTGCTGACAGCGTTGGAAGACGCAGCGTTAGCGATGGGGTATGACAAACTTTATTGCGGCACGGCGACTTCCGCCTCGTTGATGCGCCGAGGTGGCTGGCGCTTGTTGGAAGAACTGGATTATCACGGCGAAAAAGTGGGTCTGTACTACAAAGCGCTTGGCGCCGCCGACGTTCCGGCGTCGTAAACGGCCATGGCTTTCAGACCCGAAAGAGCAGGCGAGTACTCCCCCTCGGATCAACATACGCCTGCATGCTGTTGATAGGGTGATGCGTCACGATTTACTCATGAGCCTTCCGCCAGTTTCTCCGGCGCATTGAGTTGCGAGCTGTAATTATTCCTGGATGACAACACGACCTTGCTGCGTCCGGCTTTCTGGAACAGGGTCAGGATATTGTGGTGATTGGCGTCATCGGAAAAACTGCGAATACTCGCATCTATACGGTGGAAATATTTAGGCGCGTTGTTCAGTTCAAACACCACCCGGGTTTCATGGTCGCCCAGATTGACGACGGTTGGCGTCAGCGTAATTTCGACCCCATCCACCTTGAGCTTGACCGTGTCCAGCAGGTAATTCGTTAGTTCCTTCTCCTGTTCCTCACGAGTGAAGCGCGCGCCGCTTTGCTCTGCCTGTAGCTGACTCAGCGTGGCGGAAACGCTGGCTTGCGCGAGGACAGCGTTCAGTCGCCAGACATTGTCCTCTCCGCGAGACAGATTGAAGAACGACATGAACGGGTAATGCGCGAAAGCGGACGGCGTTGATAGCGCCAGCCAGAACAACGTTAGAGCGAAAGTTTTGTATCTAACCATTGTCACTCCACGATCAACTGTTGTTTCGCCAACACGCCTTTCAGACAGCGGGGAATGTTCACGTCTTCCGCTGAGGAGGAATGATAGTGATACATGCCGGTCGGGTAATGGATGGTCGGGCCGAAATGGCCATTGCATTCATCCAGATTGGTTGGCGTGGCGCCGTTCATATCCAGATTGGTATAGATGGGGTAACCGTCCATGGCGTACGCCACCAGGTCGCCGGAACCTTTCGGATAGACCGCTTCGCAGCGAACTTCGCCAATATGGTGCTTGGCGTAAATCTCGTTGATGGTTTCCGGGAAAATATGGGAGTGGTAGAAGCCCTCGTTAATGTGTCCGCCACAGGCGTCCAGCGCAGGCATACTGCCAACGCCGGTGGGCGCGCCGGGAATGCCGTTGGCCACTGAGGGCGGCAAGCCATTGATAGGCATTCCGATCAGGGATAAGCCGACAATCTTGGAGGCGTCGTCCATGGGCGTGGATTCCTGGGCATGCCAGGAGAAAACCGGAATCATGTAGGAGAGTTGTAGTTCGTTGTCGGGTTCGACTTCGATGCAGTAAGACAAATCCGGGTCCAGGTTAGGTATTTCTCCGGTTTTGATCATGATGAAACGGATGTTGCCGTCGTCGTCCACGATATCGTAGCCGTCCGCCTCCATGTCCTCGAACAAGTCTCTTTTCAGAACCCGCAAACCGGGATTGGTTGCGCCGTCATAAGGATAAACGCCGCCAATATCATTGATGGTTTCCGGGCAATAAGGACCGTTTTCCACTGGGTTACTTTTGACTTTCAGCTTGTAGCACCAGGACTGATAGCCGTTATTCAGTTCACAGCGCTCCATGGAGATATCCTCCAGGAAATGCTCTTTATCGAAATAGGAAGGAATGAGCGCAGGAAAGAAATATCCCCTCCCGTATTGAATTTCCTGGGCCTGCGCCGCAGTTATCCAGACTCCCGTTATTGCAGCGGCGAGTCCGGCAGGGAGTGCGATAGAGCGAATGGAGATCGAGCGTATTTTCATATCAGTTCCCTTTTTGGCTGGTGAATAGTTCCTGTATGTGAGCGCTTGCTATATCTCAGTGGCGAGAAAAATCGCCATTCTTGTTTTACGATCTTGCTTTAACGAATTGATCGGATCGCGCCAGCCGCTTACGGCTAGCGGGGAAGAGTGAACGGTGTCGGCATAGTGGTTTCCTTCTTATGTTTGGCTTGGCGGTTCCTTTGCTCCCGATGCTGATTTGAGGCGCAGCGGCCCGTGGCGACAATCAGATTGATGATCGGGATAAGCGTATTATTTCGAAGGAGGAGGTTAACGACTGGTTAATTTACAGGCGGAAAATTGATGCAGGGAATGTTAGGAAATTAAAGAAGACTATCTAACGAAGAAAGCCTTGCCCCAGGATAAGCGGGTTAATCGCGGCGGTAGATCGCCAACTCTCTTTGGACGCGATCAGTATCCGAATCCGCCATCGGCTGGATCGCGCGCAGGCTCTCAATATAGTGGCGCGGCAGCTGCAGTGCTTCTGCGCCCCGCAGCACATGTTCCAGATACCAGTCGAAAGGGCGAAGGTTTACATCAGTGAGCGTGGCGACGTAAGTGAGCGCTTGCACAAGAGCGCCGCTTTCCGTCGTTATCCACAGGTCGGTGGGGTCATAACCCTTGCCTGCGCCTTCGGCGAGATCAAGGGCGTGTCGATCTTGCGCGTTAATCTTAAAGAGGCCGCCGTAGACGACGTCTTCATAGCTTCCGGTATGAAAAATATCGCACTTGGCGGTGCCGTCTTTTCCAACTTTATGAAAACGCAGCTGATAACCCGTTAACCGGCCCGTGCATAAAAATCGGGCGCTGGGCGTGCGGCCACGCAACCGGAGCAGGGACATGTTGGAGCCATAAGCGAAGTAGTCAAAGTGGGGGAGGGACGTCATATCAGAACTGGATAAACTTCTGAATCAGCATTGGCTCGTAACCAAACAGGGCGCTAAGGTGGTGCAGGTAGGCATGCTGGCCTTGTCCCTGCCAGACGCCGCTGATTTGCTGACGTATTTGCCCGTAACGCTCCAGCATGGCTGCGGTACCGTCGGACTGCATGGGGATATCCTCGCCAAAAGATTGAATCAACGCCAGCCAGTGGGCGCTGACGCCCATGATGAAATATGGCCAGGTTTTTTGCAGATGAGGCTCCCAGTTGGGATCGCTGGTGGCCTGCAGGTCGGACGTCAGGTCGCGGTAACCGCATTTAATGACCAACTGCTTGAGGTCACCGCTTTGCAGGAGCTGCGCGACGACTGGCGAATTTTCCAGGCCCTTGAAGACGCGACCGGCGGTGTTCGGGTCTGTGTAAAACAGCAGGCTGAACTGGTGACCGGCGGCGTCCGGCGCGGCGCGTCGATGAAAGCGCCATAACGGTAAAGCGCCCGCATGCTGCGCCAACACAGGTGCGACGACTTGATCCGCCAACAGTAAGTCCATGTTCCAATCGGGATCGCCGTTATCATCAAAAGGCATTTTGAAACAGGCGCGCCACCAGAATTGCTCCTGCGTCGGCGCAATAGGATGAACGCCGGGAGTCATTAAACCCGGTTTGCTTGGCGTGGGTTGATGGGCGCAGGCGGCTAGCCCGAGCAGGGTCAATAAAGCCGCCATGAGACGCAGGAACGACGCGGCCGTCCATCGCGCCAGGTTGAGCTCGCGCGTACCGGGCGAGGGCTGCGTCGGGGTGGTTGTCTGCATGGCGGACTCCTGTGGCTGGCTTAGGCGCCGTAGTTACTCAGCGCATCCCGTAGCGCGGCAATCAGATCGTCGCGAATTTCCTGCGGCTCCATCACTTTACATTCCGCGCCCAGATTCATCAGCCAGTTCCGCAACTGAATAGTGCGCCGCACCTTGGCTGTGAGAATATAAGAGCCGCTCTCGTCAGTAGACGGCTTGATTTTCTGGTCCACGGCGATGGGGTTTTCGCTCAGGTCGGATATCAGGTTGCTGTAAGGATTAGCCGGCGTGATGCGCAACTTCATGGAATAAACCGAGTTGTCCTCGGGATCGATGAACACGTCCATTTTGCCCGCCTCCAGATAGTCCCGCAGCCGGAACTTCTTTGGCACGCGGGAGCTGCGCTGATCCATGGTGATGCGATCGATCTTATGCAGCAGGAAGTGGCGATAGGCGCCAGGGGTGTCGATGTCCTCGTCCTTTTTCGCCACCAGATAGATTTTCGGCAGCAGGATCGCAACGCCAAAGGGATGAGCGCGATACTCTTTGCCGCGATAAGTGAACAACACCTGTTTGTTTTTCAGGATGGCGCGATAGATGGTGTCCAGATGCTCGATATCGAAATCCGCCGGTTGCAGACGCTGGCCGCGCTGATAGAACTCAACGGAATCGCGCAGACGGTTATACAACTGCGGAGATAAGGATTTCTCCGACTGTTCCAGGCGCTCTTCCGCCTGGGCGAAAAAGCGCTCCAGTTCGGATATGGTGTTGCGCGGCAGCAGGTTCGACAGGTGCTTCTTGGCCATGGCGAAGGCGATGGCCATGTACTGAGGCATCTTCTCGTAGTCATATTGCAGGGTGGAGTAGGGGTCGAGTTTCCATAGCAGGCTCTTGCCTACGCCCCTCACCACTTCCAGGCCGAACTCGTTGCCGGGCTCGTCGTCTTCGTCCTCCATTTCGTTTTTGCCGTACAGGAAATTCATGTCGCGCTGGATCAGGCGCTTCTGTGAATTTGGATCGCCGCCCTCTTCCATATAGTCCGCAGAAATCAGGTGGTTGATGATTTCTTCGGTGGATTTGGGCGTTCTGGCCGATTTCAGATAAGCCAGGATGGATAAGCGGCGTAGAAAAGTTCTCATCAGTTCCCCATAAAAACTTTGCGAAGACTAAAGAATACATTCTTTTGCGACATCAATGGTCGTTTTACTTCCTAATCTAACTCCTGTAGACGAAATAAACCATCTCGGGAGAAAGAAAAATGTATAGAGTCAATGCGTTTACCCAAAAAGGAGCCAAATTCCGCTTCCGTATCCAGAGCGAAAGCGTCGCCGACTTGCATGACATCCTGGATCGCATCTTCGAAGGTCGCAAAATGCGCCTGGTTGTCGTTGAACCGGTAGTATGACGAATGGCTCTCCCTCTCCGGGGCTGGCGCGTCGTCTGCAGTAGCCGCCTCCCCGGACATTTCCCGTTTCGCCCCAGGTAAGCGGCGACTCCATAGTAAAAACTCCCCTCCCGCCACTCAAGTTATTGATTACGCATTTGTAAGCGCGTGTAACTTTTCTTCGGCATTGAAAATTTTACTGTTATTCCGCAAGCTAGATCTGTACAATTAGCGACCATTTTTTATTCACTGCAAAGCAGCCCCCCTGATAGGTCCCGAATTAATGTCTTCAACTGATTCTGCAACCGCGCTGTCGAAAGATTTCGCTTCTCTTGGTTTATCTGATTCTCTTTTGTCCGCTCTAAAAGACGTGGGTTACGAGCAACCCTCACCGATCCAGGAGCAAAGTATTCCCCTGTTGCTGCAGGGCGAGAGCATTTTAGGGGTGGCGCAGACTGGTACCGGCAAGACAGCGGCTTTCGCTCTGCCGTTGTTGGAAAGACTTGATCCAAAGATCCAGTCTCCACAAATTATCGTGCTGGCTCCCACCCGGGAACTGGCCATCCAGGTGGCGGAAGCGTTCAAAAGCTATTCCCGTTATCTGCCTGACTTCACCGTACTGCCGATCTACGGCGGTCAGGATATGCGCGGACAATTGCGCTCTCTGAAGCGCGGCGTGCAAGTTATTGTCGGTACGCCTGGCCGTGTGTTGGACCATTTACAGCGCAAGAGCCTGGATTTGTCGCAAATTCGCGCAGTCGTGCTGGACGAAGCTGACGAAATGCTGCGTATGGGCTTCATCGACGATGTAGAGGAAATCCTCTCCAACGCGCCCGGCGCCTGCCAATACGCGCTGTTCTCTGCGACCATGCCTCCCGCTATCAAGCGCGTGGCGGAAAAATATCTGAAAGGGGCGAAAGAAGTTCGTATCGCCGCTAAGACTTCCACCGTTGAGCGCATCAGCCAGCACGTATTGATGGTTGATAACTCTCACAAACTGGACGCGCTGACCCGCGTACTGGAAGTTGAAAACTTCGAAGGCATGATTATTTTCGTGCGCACCAAGTCCGCCACCACGGAACTGGCTGAGAAGCTGCAGGCGCGCGGTTACGCGGCTGAAGCCTTGAATGGCGACCAGACTCAGAAGATTCGTGAGCAGACGATCGACCGCCTGAAGAAAGGCCGTCTGGACATCGTTGTCGCGACTGACGTTGCGGCCCGTGGTCTTGACGTAGAGCGTATCGGTCTGGTTCTGAACTACGACATTCCTTACGACACTGAAGCATACGTTCACCGTATTGGTCGTACCGGCCGCGCCGGGCGCGAAGGTAAAGCTATCCTGTTTGCTGCGCCGAAAGAGCGTCGCCTGCTGCGCGCAATTGAAATGGCCACCAAGCAACCGCTGACACCTTACGAAGCGCCTTCCGCTGAAAAAATCAGCGAGCAGCGCATCCAGCAGTTCCAGGAAAACCTGCACCGCACTCTGGACGGTCAGGATCTGGAGTCTATGAAAAAGGTGGTGCTGGATTTCTGTCAGGAAAATGAGTTGTCGCTGGAAGACGTCGCCGCAGCGCTGGCGTTCCGTCTGCAGGTGGAACAGCCTTTGTTCCCGATTCTGAAAGACCTGCCGAAGCTGGATAAAGACTTCCGTGGACGTGATCGGGACCGTGATGGTCGCGGCCGTAACCCGCGGGACCGCGATCGTCGTGGTCGTGAAGGCCGCGAAGGTCGTGATTCGCGTCGCGACGACGGCATACCGAGAGAACGCTATCGTATCGAAGTGGGTCGCTCCCATGACGTTAGCCCTGGCGATATCGTCGGCGCTATCGCCAACGAAGCGAATATTGAAAGCAAGTACATTGGCCACATCGCCATTTACGACAACTTCAGTACCGTTGAGCTGCCAGAAGGCATGCCGAAAGAAGTGCTTCAGCACCTGCAGAAAGTACGCATTCGTCAGCAGCTGATCAACATGAAGCCGGATGCCGGTAAGCCAGAGCGCAAGCCCCGCAGCGGTAGTGGTCGTGGCGGTCCTCGTCCTTCCTCTAAGCGTCCGCGCTCGTAAGACTTAGCCCGCTGATCTAACAGCGGCATTCAAACCAGTGGGATGGCTTCTCGCCACCCACTGGTTTTTGTTTTCTTCAGCAATACTCCCACACTTTTTTCCGCATTCCGCATTCCGCATTCCGCATTCCGCATTCCGCATTCCGCATTCCCGCAGCGCCTGCATCAATGACTCTTTAGAGCTTTCAGATCGTCATAACGCACATGCTTACGACGTTATTTGCCTCTAACTCGACGCAGAGATCGTCCTGTGTGTAGCCGCTGACGTATGAGATATAAAAAGAGGCAAGAGAGATATGAGTGGGTATGGGGTAAGTAAGTCGTACTGCGGAGTGATGGGCCAGGAGCGCGCCCGCCTGTATCTATTAATCAGGCAGACAAATAGCTTCCTTCTATTTGTCTGCAACGACAGGGCCTGCACATGTCAGGCCCTGTCTCCCGCGGCTTGTCGCCGCGCAGGCGCGTCCATGCGCCTGGTGATTAACATGCCAATATCATTGCCATGTTAATATAACGGAAGGGCGCTCTTACAATGGCATGGGTTTGTGGATGTGGTAGCCCTGTACGAAGTCCACGTCGAGGCTTTTCAGAC
This sequence comes from Hahella sp. KA22, assembly GCF_004135205.1. Classification (NCBI taxonomy): domain Bacteria; kingdom Pseudomonadati; phylum Pseudomonadota; class Gammaproteobacteria; order Oceanospirillales; family Hahellaceae; genus Hahella; species Hahella sp. KA22. The sequence goes on from NZ_CP035490.1 coordinate 1,726,644, forward strand.
GTTCCACCGTTTCTTCATTTTCCACGAATTCCGCCACTACATTCAGCCCCATGATATGGGCGACTTCTGTGATGGAGCGCACCATGGCCAGATCCACGGGGTCGCTGAGGATGTCGCGGACGAAGCTGCCGTCGATCTTCAGAGAGTTAACCGGCAGGCTCTTCAAATACGAATAAGAGGAAAAGCCGCTGCCAAAGTCATCCAGGGCGAATTTGATGCCTTTCGCGCGCATGTTCTGCACCAGGGCGGTGGTTTCCACCAGGCTGGAGATGGCGGAGCTTTCCGTAATTTCAAAGCAGACTTTATCCAGAGGAATGCTGTATTTGCTGAATGCGGACAGCAGAAAGTCGGCGAATTCCGAATCGTTGATGGTCTGGCTGCTCAGGTTGATGTTGACCTGACTGAGCCGTTCCAACTGTCCTGGGCGCGCATGCAGCCACTTAAAGTAGGCGTCAATCACCCAGCGATCCAAAGAGCGGATGATATTGTAGCGCTCGGCCGCCGGCAGGAAGGCGCCGGGAGGAAGAATGTCCGCACCTTGCTTCAGACGCACCAGAATTTCATAACGTTCTCCGCACAATTCCGGTTTCAGCGCGCCGATATTCTGTTTGTAGAGCACCAACTGATTCTGCTTGATCGCTTCCTGCAGTGCAGTGACCACCTGCATCTCGCTTTGACGGCGAATGATTTCCCCCGTCTTCTCGTTATGTACGATGATGCGGTTGCGGCCGGCGTCCTTGGCGGCGTAACAGGCGGTGTCGGCGAGGCTGAAAATTTCCTCGATGGAAGGCGTCGCCGCTGTAATCGGCACAATGCCGATGCTGACGCCGACGCTGAATACTTTTTCTTTCAGGGCGAAGCGGAATTCACTGACTTCATTACGTAAGCGATGGGCGATCTCTGACGCTTTTTCTATGCCGCAGCGCTCTAACAGGATGCCGAATTCATCTCCACCCAGGCGGGCGAGAGAGTCGCGCTCCCGCAGATGCTGACGAAACATAACGGCGATCTGGCGCAACAGCTCATCGCCGGCGGCGTGGCCGCTGGTGTCGTTGACGATCTTGAACTGGTCCAGATCCATGAACAGCAGCGCATGATGCAGCCCCTGTTCACGGGAGCGCACCAATGCGTTGTTGAGACGGTACTCAAACTCAGTACGGTTAAGCAGGCCGGTCAACGGGTCGTGACGGGCCAGATAGTGCAGCTGCTGCTCGTTTTCTTTTTTCTCGGTGATATCGACAATAGAGCCTTCCACAAAGCCGGGGCCGCCGGGCGTGATGATTTGACGGGCGAAGATGATGGCCCAGAACTGCTTGCCATCGAGACGTTGGCACCGGGCCTCGAATCCGAAAACATGGCCGTACTGCTTCAGCGACAGGAAGAACAAACGACGGGCGTCTTCCTGAAGAGGGATCATGCCAGTCAGGTCGCGTGTGTTGCTGACCAGCTCCTTCTCATTGCGCGCGCCCAGTAACTGTGCGAACGCCGGATTACATGCCATCAGGGCGCCTTTGGCGTCCAGACGGAACATCCCTTCCAAAGAGTTTTCATAGATGGTGCGATACTTTTCTAGGTTTTCCGTCGCCTGCAACTGCGCGAACTCGCGGGCTGATTTTTCGCCTTTCAGACGGTCCGCCAGGGCCAGACTGAGCGCCAGCACCATGCCGACGACGCCGAACTGCGTGGCGTGCCCGGTCAGACCGTTTAACGGCAACAGCCCGATTTTGCCCGCGCAGAACACCAGGGAAGCGAACACCAAAAAGGTGTAGGCCAGGGTGAAGTATCGGGCTGGACGGAAATTGGAGCGCAGCAGATACAATCCGGTGAAGTAGCCGAACATCGGCGTCACAGCGATGTTAAGCAGGGACAACTTGAGCATGGCGGCGCTGGAGGCGAATAACGCCAGCGCCGCGCACAGCAGACACCAGGCGGCGATATGCACGAATCCCTGCGCCATGGCCGGCAGACGCTCCGGCAACGACAGGAAACTACGGGTGAACAACGCCAACGCCGCAAGACAGAGGTTGATGAAAAACGCCAGACTCTTGTCGTTCCATACGGGGTTGTCCGGCCAGAAATACGCGTACGCCATCCCGCATAGCGTCGCCTCCGCCAGGGCGTAGCTGGCCAGTGCGGCGGTGAAATACAGATAGCCTTTGTCGCGCAGGAACAGGAATAGCATCAGATTGTACGCCGCCATGATGCCGATGATGCCCAGCAATGCGCCGGACAGGCTGGCTTCTTTGTGGTTGTAGGCGGTGAACTGAGACGGCTCCCACAGGCTCATGGGAACCTGGATGGAGGACGTAGCGTCGATCTTTAAAACCACCTCATAGTCAGTGTCTCCCGCCAGCTGCAGGGGGAAGACGAAATGCGGGTGATTGATCGGGCGCTCATGGAATGGCCTCTGATCGCCGCTGCTGATGGCGTATTCCGGTTGGGTTTCGCCGATTCGGAACAGGAATAGCTCAATGTTATCCAGCAGTGGATTGCCCAGGCTAAGAAACAGTTCGCGGCTGTCGCTGCTGCGATTCAGAAGTTTGAACGCGAACCAGTGTTCTTTACCGGTGAAGCCGAAGTTGATCTGCGACGCGGAGACGGTCGGCGCCGTGCGCAGAGCCTGTCGCGCCTGCTCCAGTGGCGATGAACCGACTTCTGTGGCGAGGTGATGAACCTGTGGAGTGGTCGGCGGAAACTCGCCAGCATATACAATTACGTCGTCGGCGCTCGCGTGTAACGAAATCAAGCAAAACAACGCCATAGCGACAACGGCTGACAGCGTGTTCGCAAAGCGTGGTTTAGGAAATATCTGAAAAATTATCGAGCGCTGGATCATACCTGGGGATACTGCAATGGAAGGCCACTAAAATAGGCGATGCAGCGCCCCGTTAAAAGCGGGAAACGTGAACAACTGTAATATTAAGCAGGCGCTACAGCCGATAGCCGCCGGACTCCAGTGTGGCGATCATTTCCTGTGTCAATAAACGGTATTCTCCGGCTTCCGGCGCCCATAGATAAACCTGATCCTCCGGCTCATTCAATTGATAGCCGGTTTTTTGCAGGTCCACCTTGCGGTATTTAAAGGTGCCGGTTTTGGCTATGGTCGGCGTGACGCGAATGAAGACCGGCATGGCGTAAGTCGGCAAGGCTTCCAGCATGGCCTGAGCCAGCCGCCGCATATCCGGACCGCGTTGTTTATCCTTCGCCACGATAGCCGCCATACCGGCTTTGCCGCTCATGTTGGGAATCTCCACGCCATAGACGACGGCTTCTTCCACATCGTCCAGCTTGTCCAGCACATTCTCCACTTCAGTCGTGGAGACGTTTTCGCCTTTCCAGCGAAAGGTGTCTCCCATGCGGTCCACGAACTGCAGATGACGCCAGCCTATTTCCCGTAAAACGTCGCCGGTATTGAACCAGGCGTCGCCTTTGCGGAAAGCGTTGCGGATGATGGCTTTCTCTGTTGCTTCCGGCTGGGAGTAACCTTCAAAGTTCCATTTGGGGGTGATTTTACCCAGCAGTAATCCCGGTTCGCCCTTGGCGACCTTTTGCAGTTTGCCTTTGCCGTTACGGACCGGCTCGCGGGAGCCTTCATGGAATTTCACCAAGGCGAAAGGCGCAGTGGAAAAGCCGACGGTATTGTCCAGATTCAAAAAGTTGGTGAAGCCGACATTGCCCTCGCTGGCGGCGTACAGCTCCGCAATCTGTTCAATGCCGAAGCGCTCTTTGAACTGGAGCCAGATGGAAGGGCGCAGACCATTGCCGATCATTTTTTTCAGTTTGTGATGGCGATCCTGGGGTCCCGGCGGCTGGGCGAGCAGATAGCGGCATAATTCGCCGACGTAGCCGAAACAAGTGGCGCCATATAAGCGCACATCGCTCCAGAATTCACTGGCGGAAAATTTGCGTCGGATAGCGAGGGCGGATGCGCCCGCCAGCGCCGCGCCCCAGCACACCAATAATCCGGTGCCGTGATACAAGGGCAGGGGGGCATAGACGACGTCTTTCTCCGTCAACGCCAGCGACATATGGCCAAAGCCGCCATACGCCTTGAACCATTTGCGATGGCTGCTGGGCGCGGCCTTGGGCAGGCCGGTGGTGCCGGAGGTGAACAGATAGACGGCAGTATCGCCGGCGAGGGGACGGTCCGTGACAATCGGATTGCCGTCGGGATGGTTTTTAATGACGGCGCCCAGATTGACGTATTCCTCCGGGGCTGTCGAATCCTCTTTGAGCGTATCCGCATCCGCGAGAAAGAGCATGCGTTGCGAGTCGGCGGGGACGTTCAGTAGCGGCGCAGCGGAAGCGATGGCTTCCAATTGCTCCTCGCCCACGACCACAAGTTTGGGATGAGTGAGGTTCAGGCAGTGGGCCAGCCCCTCTCCGCGCAGGGAAGTATTGATCATCGCTCCCGCCGCGCCCAGCTTTAGCGCCCCTGCCAGCGCCGCCAGCAATTCCGGTCGATTCTCCAGGTTCAGGGCAACCACGTCTCCACGCGCCACGCCGCGAGCGCGATAGTAATGGGCGAAGCGGTTGGCCCAGGCGTTGAAAGCTTCATAACTGATGCGCCGGTCGCGGTAGAGCACTGCGTCGCATTCGCCGTGGGTGTCCGCATTGCGTTCGATGATGTCGCCGATGGCCAGGGCTTTATCCGGCTTGAGCAGGGCGTAGTAGTAATAACCTTTGAGCAGGGAAGGCAGTTTTTGGGCGACAAAGGGCAGCTGACGGGCCAGATCTCGCGTGGATATGCGGCCTTCCTGCGGCATAGTTCGGTCCTCTTATTTTCCTGTTTGCCTGTATATCAATAGTTAGCGGGTTTGGCGCCGCCTTTCAATGTTAGTCAATAAGCCCGGTTAGTCGACAGTCTCTGCTAGTCGATAAACAGATCGGTCATCAACGCCTGACCGGCTCCGGGATTGTAGGTGTAACCGGAAAAGTCCGTCACTCCTGTGTCGCGCAGCACCTGCTCGTCAATGAGCCACTCGCCGCTGCGGCGCTGTTCTCTGTCAGTCAGTATGGCGTAGGCGGCGTCCGCCATGATCTCAGGGCTGCGCGCCCGGTCCAGCGCCTGTTTGCCGCCGGCTTCGAATTCCACCGCGGCGGTGGCGATCAGGGTTTGCGGCCACAGGGAATTCACTGCGATGTTATAGCGACGGAATTCCTGCGCCATGCCCAGGGTCAACATGGACATGGCGTATTTGGTCAGCGTATAGGGCGAGTACTGAGCGAACCACTTGGGATTAAGATTGACCGGAGGCGACAGATTGAGGATATGCCCCAGCCCGGATTTTTTCAGCCAGGGCAGGGCGGCCTGGGCGGTCGCCATGACGGCGCGGGTATTGACCTGATGCATCAAGTCGAAACGCTTCATGGGCGTATGTTCCACCCCGGACAACTTAATAGCGCCTGCATTGTTGATGACGGCGTCCACGCTTCCGAACTCAGCGGCGGCGCGCTCCACCATCGCTATTACTGCGTTGTCGTCACGCACGTCCAGTTGTATGGGGAGCGCTTTGCCGCCAGCCTGCTCTACTTCCTCCGCCACACTGTAAATGGTGCCGGGCAGTTTAGGGTGAGGTTCGGCGGATTTCGCCGCGAGGACAATATTGGCGCCGTCCCGGGCGAAGCGTAACGCGATAGCGCGGCCGATACCGCGGGAAGCGCCGGTGATAATGATGGTTTTATTATGTAGAGGCGACATGAGCCTGTCCTTGTTTGTTGTTTTTATTGACGGTTTATTCTGCGCTGAGGGCGACCAGCAGCTCCCGGATTCTGACCTGATCGCCGATTTTCACCCTGACGTCCGCGACTACGCCTGTGATATCCGCTTTTAACGGATGCTCCATTTTCATGGCTTCCAGCACCACCAGCGTGGCGCCTTTTTCCACCCGTTGTCCCGGCTCGATCAATACATCCACGATACGGCCGTCCATGGAGGCGCGGATGCTGCCGTCGCCTGTCGCGTCGCCGGCTTCCGCTGGCGCATGGGTTAGATCTTCAAAGTTATAAACAACGCCATCGAGATGCAAAGATAGCCGGTTTTCCTGATGTAGATAGCGAACCCGGCGGCGTAGTCCGTCACATTCGAACAGGGCCTGTTCGGACTCAATAAGCTGCAGTCCCAGGGTGAGGGCGTAGTCGTTCAGATTGACCTGAAAAGCTCCGTTTTCCTGCATCTCCAGCGCCAGCTCCCAAATGTCGTCGCCGTTGCGCAGTTCGTAAGGCCAGGATGAATAGCCAGCGCTGCGCCAATGGCGGTAAGGCTGGCCCAGCTCGGTCTGATGGTGAAAAAGCAGCACCGCGAGGGCGACGATCATGTCGGGTGGTTTTTGGGGCGACAGCGAGGGATCGTCCTTGAACTCATTGGCGAGAAAGCCGGTATTGGCTTCGCCTCGTTGAAAAGTGGGGTGCTTGAGTATATTGGCCAGGAAACGCTGGTTGCCGGTGACGCCGAACAGCAGGCTGTCTTCCACCGCGCGTTGCAGACGACGGCGCGCCTGTTCGCGGTCGGCGCCCCAGGCGATGATTTTCGCCAGCATGGGGTCATAGTGGGGCGTGATGGTTTGACCTTCCTGCACGCCATCGTCGATGCGCACGCCTTCGCTCAATGCGGGTCGCCAACGGTGAATACGGCCGGTTTGCGGCAGGAAATTCTGCTGTGGGTCTTCCGCATACAGACGCACTTCCATGGCGTGGCCCTGGATGCGCACTTGATCCTGGGTGACCGGTAAGGGCGCGCCGGCGGCCACCTGAATCTGCCACGCCACCAGATCGAAGCCGGTGACCATTTCCGTGACCGGATGTTCCACCTGCAGGCGCGTGTTCATTTCCAGAAAATAAAAGCGCTTGTCCTGGTCCACCAGAAACTCTACGGTGCCAGCCCCGACATAGCCGCAGGACAGGGCCGCTTTCACCGCCGCTGCGCCCATGCGTTCGCGCAGGTCCGCATCGACGAAGGGCGAGGGCGCTTCCTCCACCACTTTCTGATGTCGGCGCTGCACGGAGCAGTCCCGCTCCCCCAGATACAGCGCGGCGCCCTGCGTATCCGCAAACACCTGGATTTCAATGTGACGGGGTTGCAGCAGAGCTTTTTCCAGAATCAGTTCGTCGCTGCCGAAAGCGTTGAGGGCTTCCGAGCGTGCGGTTTTTATCTGGGCGGGTAACTCCGCTTCGCTCTGCGCCAGACGCATGCCGCGTCCGCCGCCGCCAGCGGAAGCCTTGATCATGACCGGGAAGCCGATGCGTCGCGCCTCTTCGATGAAGGTTGCGTCGCTTTGATCTTCGCCTTCGTAGCCGGGAATACAGGGCACGTCTGCTTCCTGCATGGCGAGTTTTGACAGGCGCTTGCTGCCCATCAGGGCGATGGCGTCGGCGGGAGGGCCGATAAAGGTTACGCCTGCGTCAGCGCACTTTTCCGCAAAGCGGGCGTTCTCTGAGAGAAAACCGTAGCCAGGATGCACCGCGTCAGCGCCGCTCAGTCGACAGGCGGCGAGGATTTTACCGGCGTCCAGATAGGACTCCGCCACCGGCGCAGCGCCCAGTCGCACGGCTTCATCCGCCAGTAATGCATGGGGAGCGTCGCGGTCAGCGTCGCTGTACACGGCGACAGTGCGAAAGCCGAGATCGCGGGCGGTGCGGATCACCCGGCAGGCGATTTCGCCCCGGTTGGCGACCAGTATTTTGGTGATCATTGCGCCCACTCCGGGTTACGTTTCTGCATGAACGCCTGCGCGCCCTCTCTGCCTTCCGGGCCTTGAATGGCGCGGGAGAAGTCGGCGGCGGCGCGATCCAGCAGCGTTTCCAGGTCGTCGCCCTCCACATCCAGCAACAACCGTTTGGTGACGGCGCTGGCCTGGGGGGCGCAGCGTTTGATTTGCGCCAGGATCGTCGCCAGCTTTTCCGCCAGATCATTGGCGTTTGTGACGCACTCATGAGCGATGCCGAGGCGCGTCGCTTCTTCGCCGTCGCAGCGCACGCCCAGCAGCGCCAGACGGCGGGCTTGGGTGAGGCCAATACGGCGCGCCACAAAAGGCGCTATTTGCGCGGGGGGAATGCCCAGTCCCGTTTCCGGCAGGCCAAAGCGGGCGTTGTTCAGGGTGATGGCGACGTCGCTGACGCAGGCCAGTCCAAAGCCGCCGCCCAGCACGGCGCCTTCCAAGATAGCGACGACGGTTTGCGGGGCCTGATTGACGCGAGTGATCATCCGTCCGAACTCCCGGTTCAACGCCTGAAACGGGTCATCGTCTCCAGATTCCGCCGCTGCGCGGGCGTTGGCCATGTCGGCGATATCGCCTCCGGCGCAGAAATGGCCATCGGCGCCGCGCAGGACGATTGCGCGAATGTGTGGATCTGTGTCGGCATAGTCGAACAGCGCCACGATCTCGCGCACCATTTGCAAGCTCATGGCGTTACGCACTTGCGGGCGATTCAGGGTGATATGCAGCGCGTGATCGCGGCGCTCGGCCAGCAGGGTTTCGGTGACGGGCGGATTCATGATTTATTCTCCTGTGGAACTGGCGCTGCGTTTGCCCGGCAGCGTTCCCATCAGCTTGCAGATGATGCCAAGCATGATTTCATCAGCGCCTCCCCCAATGGACACCAGACGCACGTCGCGGAACGCCCGCGATACCGGGTTGTCCCACATGTAGCCCATGCCGCCCCAGTATTGCAGGCAGCTGTCGGTGACTTCGCGACCGAGCCTGCCCGCTTTGAGCTTCGCCATGGAGGCCAGTTGGGTGACGTCTTTGCCCTGGATATACAGCTCGCAGGCTTGGTAGGTCAGGGCGCGCAGGGCTTCGATTTCTGTTTGCAGCTCCGCCATGCGGAAGTGAATGTATTGATTGTCGATCAATGGCTGGCCGAAGGTTTTGCGCTCCCGGCAGTAAGCAATGGTTTGATTGACGCAGGCTTCCAGCGCCTTGATAGTGTTGGCGGCGCCCCACATGCGCTCTTCCTGGAACTGCACCATCTGCATCATGAATCCCATGCCCTCGGCGCCGATGCGGTAACGCTGAGGAATGCGCACATCATCGAAAAACACCTGGGCGGTTTCCGAGGAGCGCATGCCGAGCTTGTCCAGATGCGGCGCCACGTCTATGCCCGGCAGGTTCATAGGGACGATCATCAGGGTTTTGTTCTTGTGCGGCTTGTCGTCGCTGGTGTTGGCCAGTAAGCATATGAAATCCGCCTGCGGCGAGTTGGTGATCCACATTTTGGAGCCGTTGATCACATAGTCGTCGCCGTCTTTGCGGGCGTTGGTCTTCAGCCCGGCGACATCGGAGCCGGCGGAGGTTTCGCTCACGCCGATGCAGCCGATCATCTCGCCGCGAATGGCGGGAGTAAGAAACTCCGTTTTCAGCTCATGGGAACCGAAGCGGGCGATGGCGGGGGTGCACATGTCGGTCTGTACGCCGATGGAAAGAGGTACGCCGCCGGCGCCGCAAGCGCCCAGTTCTTCCGCTGCGACCAAGTTATAGCTGTAGTCGAGTCCCAGGCCGCCATACTCCTCCGGCTTGTGGATGCCAAGCAGGCCAAGCTCGCCAAGCTTTTTGAAGATTTCCCGCATGGGATAGGCGCCGGCTTTCTCCCATTCATTGATGTGCGGATTGATTTCGTTCTGCACGAAATTGCGTACGGTGCGTCGTAATTCGCTGTGTTCCTGAGTGAATATCATTGTTATTTTTCCTCTGTGTAAACCTGCCTCGCCGCGCCTGCGTCAGAAGCGCGCCACGCCGAAAGTGTTGGAACGCAAAGGCCTGCGCTCCGCCTCGTAACATACGTCCAGCAACAGCGCCAGTACGCGTCGGGTGTCGCGGGGATCGATCAGCCCGTCATCCCATAAACGCGCGGTTCCGTAGAGGGCGCTGGAGCCTTGTTCAATTTTTTCCGCCGCGGTTTTCTCAATGGCGTCGAGGATCTTCGGGTCCGGCGTCAGGCCCAGTTTGGCCTGCTTTTCTTCCGTGACGATGCGCAACACTTTGCCCGCCTGGGCGCCGCCCATGACGGCGGTGCGACTGTTGGGCCAGGAAAAGATGAATCTGGGGTCCAGGCCTCGGCCGCACATGGCGTAGTTACCGGCGCCATAAGAGCCGCCGACCACCATGGTGAGGCGGGGGACCTTGGCGTTGGCCACCGCTTGCAGCATCTTGGAGCCGTGTTTGATGACGCCGTTCTGCTCCGCATCCGTGCCGACCATAAACCCGGTGGTGTTATGGAAGAACAGGATCGCCGTATTGCTTTGTTCGCAGAGCTGGATGAACTGCGCGGCCTTGGCGGCGCCTTTGGGCGTGATCGGGCCGTTGTTGCCGATGACGCCGCAGGCCATACCCTGGATGTGGAGGAAGCCGCATACGGTTTGATTATCGTAGAGCGGCTTGAAGTCCAGATACTCTGAGCCGTCCGCAATACGGGCGACAATTTCACGCACGTCATAGGGTTTGCGGGCGTCGGCGGGAACCACGCCTAGTAGTTCTTCCGCCGGGTATAGCGGTTCCTTCCAAGTGCGCGTGGGCGTTGGAGTTAGCTGTTCGTTCCAGGGGATGTGTTTCAGGATGTCCCGCGCCAGGCGTACGCCGTCAGCATCGTCTTCCGCCAGAAACTCCGCGGTTCCGGCGATGGCGGCGTGCATTTCCGCGCCGCCCAATGTTTCGTCGTCGGCGATCTCACCGGTGGCGGCTTTCAGCAGCGGCGGACCGGCGAGAAACATTTTGGCTTTGTTCTTTACTGCGATCACATAATCGGAAAGACCGGGCTGGTAGGCGCCGCCCGCCGTGGCGTTGCCATGCACCACCGTGACCTGGGGCAGACCGGCGGCGGAAAGGCGGCACTGATTGGCGAAGCCTCGCGCGCCCTGCACGAAAATATCCGTTGCGTAATTGAGGTTGGCGCCGGCGGATTCCGCCAGCGTGATCACCGGCAGCTTGTTCTCCATGGCGATCTGCTGTACGCGCAAGGTTTTTTCCAGTCCGGCGGGAGAAATCGCCCCGCCTTTGACGGCGCTGTTGCTGACGATGATCAGGCAGCGCACGCCTTGCACATAACCGATGCCGACGATGGAGCCGCCGCCGGCGTAGGAGCCGTCTTTGTCGTCATGCATCCTGTAGCCGGCGAGGGAGCACAGTTCCAGAAAAGGCGCGCCGCGATCAAGCAATAGATTCAGGCGCTCTCCGGGCAATAGCTTGCCTTTTTTATGAAACTTCTCGCGGGCCTCCAGGGCTTTCTCGCGCACTTTGCTTTCTATGCTGCGGAAGGATTCGATCGCCGTCATCATAGCGCTGCGGTTGGCGGCGAATTCTTCGGAATGAATGTCAATTTGAGAGGTGAGCTTCGGCATGGCGCGGTTCCGGCTGTTAATCGTCGAGGACTTTGGGTCGGACGGCGCGATGGAAGCCGTTGTAGACCGGTACGTTTTTCGCTTTCGGCAGCGGCCATACGCGACCGCCCTGGGAGGCGGCTCCGTCCACTCTCAAGGTGGCTCCGCTGATAAACGCCGCCGCCTCGCTGAGTAGGAAGCAGATGGCGGCGGAAACTTCGGCCTCCGTTCCCAGGCGTTTCAACGGCACGCCATTGGCCAGTGACAGCAGCATGGGTTTCATGCTGGCGTCGTAATGGTCCAGTCCGCTGGAGGCGATCCAGCCCGGCGCCACGGCGTTAACGCGGACTCCCGCCGCCGCCCATTCCACGGCGGCGGTTTTGGTGAAGTTGTCCATGCCGGCGCGGGCGGCGCCGGAATGCCCCATGCCGGGCATGCCGCCCCACATGTCGGCGATAATGTTGACGATGGCCCCGCCCTGTTTATTGAGGCATTGGTTATACAGCTCGCGAGCCATCAAAAATCCACCCACCAGATTGGTGCGCACGACGGTTTCAAACCCTTTTTGATTGATGGCTGAAAGAGGCGCGGGGTACTGGCCGCCGGCGTTGTTCACCAAGCCATGGACCGGACCCAGCTCCGCAAGAATTTCAGCGATGACCGCTTTGACTTTGTCCTCTTCACGAATATCGCAGACGTATGCGCTGGCGCGGCCGCCATCCTCCTGGATCTCCCCCAGTACACGGTCCAGCTTTTCCTGCTTGCGTCCAATGATGGCGACTCGGGCGCCCAGCGCCGCCAGTTCGTGAGCGACGCAGCGCCCGATGCCGCTGCCGCCGCCGGTGACGATGACGGTGCGGTCGGCGAATGTGTTCTCCCGGAATACCGATTGATAGGGCATATCAGGCCAGCTCCTCTGCAATGGCGTTGGGAATGGGGATCGGGAATTCCAGCAACTGCTGTGCGAAGGCTTTCCCTTGCGGATCGATGCGCAGACTGGCCACGCCTCCGCCGCCCAGGCTGTTTTCCAGCAGAAAGTTCAGGGCGCAGACGCCTGGCAAGTCCCAGCGGGTGACGCGGCCATTTTCAGGGTGTAATACATGACTCATATAGTCGCTCACCGCAGCTTCGGTGAGGGCGGCGCGAATATAGGGAAGATATTCCGGCCGGCGCGCAATGACGCCGATATTGGCGTGATCGCCTTTGTCTCCCGAGCGCGCCCAGGCCAGTTTGACCAGCGGCGCCTGAGAGGTGGTCGCTTCCAGTTGCGTTGCTTCAACTTCAGTTCTGTTCGCCGGGGAGGGCGTTGCCTCGTAATCCCACTCGACCTTCACTGGTTTGCCCACCCCGTCCATATTGGCGGTGATGGTGATGCCGTTCTTCGGTGTGAGGAAGGAAAACAGACGAATCTTGGGCCATACGGTCGGCCTGCCGCCCACAATGCCGGTAATGCCTGGAGCCATGCCCGTGGCCGCCTGGGCTATCTCCCGGGAAAACAGCGCCAGGGCTTCTTTTTGTGGATGCGCGCAGGCGATTTTCACCACGATTTCCCGACTGCCGGCGCTGCGGGAATGGGGGCCATAAGTGGCTTCTGTTCCCAGCAGTTCGATATCGACTTCGGTGAAGGCTGGCCAGCCGCGCTCCTCGAACTGTCTCTGGGTTTTACCAATAATGGCGTCAGCGGTGACTTTGGCTTTGGCGGCGGCGTCGATGCCGGCCATGAGAAAGGTGGCGACGCATTTATGGCCGTCTGGATACGTGGCGCATACCTTATAACGACTGGTGGGCGCGCGTCCCCGGGCGCCGGTGACGCGCACCCGATCCGGGCCGCTTTGCTGCAGTTTTACCTGGGTGAAATCGCAAGTGACGTCCGGCAGCAGATAGGCGCCGGGATCGCCGATTTCATAGACCAACTGCTCCGAGACTGTTCCAATGCTCACCAGACCACCGGTGGCTTCAGGTTTGGTGACAGTAAAATCTCCGTTGGCGTCAACTTCCACGATGGGAAACCCCATGTTGTCGAAGCCTTCCACATTGCGCCAGTCAGTGAAGTTGCCGCCCGTGCATTGAGCGCCGCATTCGATAATGTGGCCTGCGAGGCTGCCCTGAGCCAGCTTGTCATAGTCCTTCATGGACCAGCCGAATTCATGAATCAGCGGCGCCAGGACCAGCGCGCTGTCCACCACCCGTCCGGTAATTACTATGTCCGCGCCGTAAGCCAGGGCGGCGGCGATGCCCGGCGCGCCCAGATAAGCGTTCATGCTGACGCTCACGGGAGGCAGAGGCGCGCCGGAGAACATATCGGTCAGATTCTGGCGCTCAAACTCCGCGCGTCGATGCAGAATGTTATCTCCCATGACGGCGGCGATTTTTAGATCCAGGCCCAGCTTATCGATGACTTCCTGCAGGGCGTCGCGGCAGGCCTGGGGATTTACGCCGCCGGCGTTGCTGATGACTTTTACGCCTCTTTCCTTCAGCTGCGGCAGCAGCGGCTTCATTACATGGTCAACGAAGTCAGTGGCGTAGCCTTTGTTCGGGTCTTGCAGCTTCTGGCCGGTGAGAATGGACATGGTGATTTCCGCCAGATAGTCGAACACCATGTAATCGAGATCGCCTTTTTCCAGCAATTGCGCCGCGGCGGTGTTGGTGTCGCCCCAAAATGCGGCTGCGCAGCCAATGCGCAGAGTAGACTTGGTGGTCATGATCGTCGCCCGTTCCTTTCTGGTCGATAACGCGAATATGCGCGTATCGTCCTGGTATGTCGTTTTGAGTGGTTATTGTCGATGATGCGAGCCCGGTCAACGATACCAAGCAAGCGCTTGGTTTGTAAAGGGGCCGAATTGAGATAGACTTAGGAGCGACCTAGATCTTCGGCTAAGCGCCTTAAGGGAGTTTTTTCCGACGTTTGCCGTTAGAATGTGCGGCCCCGCCTGGCGCCCCGGATTCCGCCGCGGGTCTTCTATCCGTCAGCTCAGGAATGTGATTGCTTATGAAACAACTTGCGCAACTTATCGAAGAGGGACGCATCACCGACCCTCAGAGCGCCAGGGGCAGGTTACTGGCCAAGGCTGCGCACCTGTTCAAAGAAAAAGGTTACGAACGCACCACGGTCAGAGATCTGGCTGCTTCCGTGGGCATTCAAAGCGGCAGTATTTTTCATCATTTCCGCAGTAAGGAAGACATCCTGTTTGCGGTGATGGAAGAAACCATCCTCTACATTACCGCCAAAATGCGCGAGGCCCTGGAGCAGGCGCCGACGCCTCGTGATCGATTGCTGGCGCTGTTGCGCTGCGAACTGGAGTCCGTACTCGGCGGCACCGGCGAGGCGATGACCGTACTGGTGTATGAATGGCGCAGCCTGTCGGACGCACGTCAGGAAGAAATCCTCAAATTGCGCGATCAATATGAAGGCCTGTGGCTGGACACGCTGAGCGAAGCCCGCGACGCAGGACTGGTCAAAGGCGACGTGGCGGTGTTGCGACGCTTTCTCACCGGCGCCTTGAGCTGGACCATCACTTGGTTCAAATCAGAAGGTAGCATGACGGTGGAAGATCTGGCGCAGCAGGCGCTGTATCTGGTGGTCAAAGATTAGGTTGTTTTCTGTCGCGCCCAACGACGCGTTCTCCGTCAACTTGGTCTATAGTTTTCCTTGAAATTCGTTGTCTGGAAATCTGCTGAGGGGGATGGCGCGTTGATATCCGGCGCTTGTCACCCCAGCTGGGAAAACCGCCATGACTTCTATCCGCAGCAGCGCTCTATGCTGCGCGCTTCTCTGGCTACAGACCCTGCCATCCGCCGCTGAATCTGAACTCAGGCTTCATGCGGTTTCTGAAGAGTGGGCGCCATACTCCAACGCCGACTGCACTGGCCTCTACTGGGATGTTCTCGCCGCGATTTACGAGCAGGGCGGCGTTACAGTTATTTGTGAGATCGTACCCTGGAAGCGCGCCTTGTACTGGGTCTCCAACAAGGAGAGGGACGCGCTGGTCGGCGTTTACGGCAGCCGCAAGGAAGTCATGCTGATACCTGAATTACATTTCTGTGTGGATGATCCCGTCGTCGCGTTGTTTCTGCGAGGACTGCAGCAGGAGTGGCGTGGCGTCGGGCGTGTGCGCAGCGGAGAAGCGGCCTGGATACGCGGTTACGATTTCAAACAGTGGTTCAACCCGGATATAGAACCTGTGGAGCTGGAAAGCATCGAACAGGGCATTGGCTTGCTGGCGCGGCGCAGAGTCAAATATGTCATTGATTATTCGTTCAATATTCAGCGAGCGATGCGTGAATTGAAACTGGATGGGCAGGATTACAAATCCGTGACGGTCAAAAGCGGCGAGAAGCTTTATGTGGGCTTTGCGGATAACGAGCGTGGGCGTTTGTTCGAGGCTATTTTCGCCCGCAAATTGCCGCAATTGTATGAGTCTGGAGAGTTGGAGCGCATCTACAAAAAATGGGGCCTGCAGCCGCAATGGCTACATTTGCGGGAGTCTTGGCCGCAGACATTCGAAGCAGCGGAGTAACACCTTTAAAATCAAACAAAAAATTGTCCCGCATCGTAAACGGGGTCTATGCTTTTAGCTAAGGTTCAAGAAAATGTCGATGTGCGTCCAGTCGCCGATGAAAGCGCTTCAGGTGAGCGCGAACGAACAAGGAGATACATGTGGCTCCGCCTATCCGGAAAATTGTCTATGTGGAAGATGAACCTGATATTCAGGCTATAGCGCAGATGGCCCTGGAGGCGATTGGCGGGTTCGAGGTCATACTGTGCAGCTCTGGCCGAGAGGCGTTGGAGGTGATTCCCAAGGAAATGCCGGACTTGGTGTTGATGGATGTGATGATGCCTGAACTGGACGGCCCCTCCACATTGCTGGCTTTACGAGATGTGCCGGAATGCAAGCACTTGCCCGTCGCGTTTATGACCGCCAAAGTGCAGAAGTCGGAAATTGATGAGTTTATCAGTCTGGGGGCAGTCGGCGTGATACCCAAACCCTTTGATCCAATGAAGCTTTCCGATGAGGTTAAGCGGCTCTGGGAGAAGGTGCATGGGGGATGAGCGGGAGAACGCGAAAGACGATTCACGCTCGCCGATGGAAAAAATGCAGGCTCTGCGCACGGCGTACGCCAGTGCGTTGCCGCAAAAGCTGACCAATGTGCGCGATAGTTGGAGTTCCGTTAGAACGCTGCAAAATTTCAATCGGGAAATTCTGATGCCCTTCCGGCATCTGGTGCACCGTTTGGCCGGCTCTGGCGCCTCCTACGGGTTCGCCCGACTTTCCGCGCTGATGCAGAAGATCGAACAAAAAATCGATCAGCTCTCTGACTTTCCCGAGAACGCCAAGCGTTTGGTGCTGGAAATCGATAACCTGCTGACTCAGGTTGATTCCTCCGCGCAACCGGACGAACAAAGCAATGAAGAACTTTCCCTGATTTCCTCCCAACGCATTCAACGTCCGGCGGCGCCCAAGGCGTTACTGGCTTTGTCGAGTAAGAGCGTCTGCAATTCACTACCGGAACAGTTGAAGCATTACGGGTATGAAGTGCGCGCCTGTCCGGCGGAGGAAGTGATCGAGAACGCGCTGCGGTTCGAGCCGGATATTGTCGTGTATGAAGAGCCGAGCGAATCCCAGGTCTGCCCGGCGCCCATTGAAATGGGCAAAACCAAAGTCCCTTTTGTGTTCGTATTACATCAGACGCCGAATCTGTTTTTACGTGTGCAGGCGTATCGGGCGGGAATACGAGAAGTGCTGCAGTCGCCACCGGATATTTCCCAGTTACTGAGTAAATTTGATCAATGCTTTATTTCTGAAGGAGACGTGCCCTACAGAGTGTTGTTGATCGACGACGACAGTGAGCTGGCCATGTATCACGCACAGTTGTTGGAACAGGCGCAGATGAATGCGCGGGTGGTGTCTCAGCCCGAAGATATTCCCGAAGTATTGCTGGAATTTTTTCCTGATGTGATTCTGATGGATTTGTATTTGCCCGGGTACAACGGCATCGAGCTGGCCGTGGCCATACGCCAGGACGCCACGCTCTATGGCGTGCCAATCATCTTTGTTTCGGTGGAGCAGGATATCGCCCGCCATTTGGGCGCGATTCGCGCTGGCGGCGACGATTTCCTTATCAAACCGGTGCCGGCGCCCTTTCTGCTGGCGTCAGTGGAGAGTCGGGCGCGGCGAGGCAGGGAATTGCGGGGCATGCTGAGCCGGGACGGCCTGACCGGACTGCTCAACCACGTCAGCGCGGAAGAGTATTTATCGCAACAATTATCCCGGGCTCGTCGGATGGATAGCAGTCTGGCGTATGTCATGGTGGATCTGGATCACTTTAAAAAGGTCAATGATAATTACGGTCACCTGATGGGCGACCGCGTATTGGTGAATTTCGCGCGTTATCTGCAGGGACGTTTGCGACGTAGCGATGTGATCGGGCGTTACGGCGGCGAAGAGTTCGTCGTGATATTGCCGGACACCACCAAAGAGCACGCCCGATTTGTCATCGAGTCCATGCGGATGAGCTTCGCCTCCATCAATCACAACACTGCGGAAGACCCTCTTCGGGTGACCTTCAGCGCAGGCATCGCCGCCTTTCCCGATATTGACGACATGACGACGCTTACCAAGGCGGCGGATGACGCTTTGTATGACGCCAAACAGCAGGGGCGTAACAAAGTCTGCATATATAAACCCAAGACTTCGGATTGATGGACAGGAGCGGCGACAAGGACATGGACGGTGCACTGATAAACAAGCTGGCGCAGATTCAGCGACATTATCGGCAGTCGTTGGGCGCCAGGGCGGATGCGCTGGAAAAATGGTGGGACGAATTACTGAAAAAGAGTGATCGTCAACGCCTGAACGATATTTGTATGACGTTGCACAGCCTGGCGGGATCGGGAAAAACGTTTGGGCTTCCCGAGCTCAGTGCGGCGGCGGCGGAGTTAAACGCCTATTTACAGGATTTAATCAGAGAAGGCTCTATTGCGTTTGATAAGTACAACGGACGCATGGACCTGCTTTTACAACTGATGCGTCGCCCGCACACCGGCGACGCCGCGTCTGGAGCTAGCGAGATGGAGAGCCACCCTCGTCCGGGACGCTTGGTCTACATTGTCGAAGACGATCAGATGCTGTCGCAGTGGATGAAAACCCACATTGAGCAGCATGGCTACAGCGCACGTATCTTCAATAGTCTGACGGCGTTAGGACAGCGGCCAAAAGAAGAAACGCCGTTGGCGATTCTGATGGACGTTATATTGCCGGAAGGGGAGAACGCCGGACTGGACTTCGCCATTAATCAGGAATCATCCGAATTCAGCGGCGTGCCTCTGGTGGTTATTTCCAAGCGCACGGACTTTGATGCGCGTCTGCAGGCGGTGCGGGCCGGAGTGCGCCACTATCTCACCAAGCCTCTGGACTCCGAGAGTCTGCTGGCCAGCATTGAAGACATGGTGGAGGAGAAGCCGGCGGAACCGTATCGCATTCTGCTGGTGGACGATGATGAGGACGTTACAGCCCTTTACCGTGCGCATCTGGAAGCAGCGGGCGTGGAGGCGCGCACCCTGAGCGATCCAAAAAAAGCGCTGCAGGTGATCATAGAGTTCAAACCGGAGCTTATTGTCCTCGATCTGCATATGCCGGAATGCTCGGGATTAGAGGTTGGTCAGATCATCCGTCAGCACGTGCAGTTCGCCAATGTGCCGCTGGTGTTTCTCTCCGCGGAGTCTGACTCCAGCGCGCAACTGTCCGCCATCGAACTGGCCGGCGACGATTTTCTGATGAAGCCCATCGATCCTGAAGTGCTGCGCATCAATCTCATTGCGCGCGCGCGCCGGGCCCGCATGGTGAGCATGTATGTGCGCAGCCTGATCAAGGAAATGTCGTTCAAAGAGCAGCACGATGCGCTCACCGGGCTGCCTAACCGATTGCATCTGGAGCGCCGCCTGGAGCTGGCGATTCGCAACGTCCGGTATGGCGTACGGGATCAGTTCTCATTGTTTCTGATCGATGTGGACAACTTCCAGCATATCAACGACGCCTACGGGCACGAGTTGGGGGATCAACTGATCGTCGATTTGTCCAAACGACTCGAATCCCTGATTCCTCACAGCGCGGTCTTGTGTCGTCCGGGAGGGGACGAGTTCGCCATTCTGTTCAAAGGCGTGCGGGATAAGAAGCAGGTGATTCAATATGCCGAGCGACTGCTGGAGGCCTGTGAGACGCCGTTCAATATCGGCATGGATGAAATCAGTATCGGTCTCAGTATTGGCGTCGCCACCTACAGTCGCGAACACAAATCCAACTTCGGCATCGAGCTCTACAAAGAAGCTGACATGGCGTTGTTCACCGCCAAGAAAATGGGCAAGAACGACTTCGTGATCTTTGAAGAGCACATGGCGTCAGAGCTGAAAGCCCAGGTGAGCATGACCAGCGATCTGCGCAAGGCGCTGGTCAACCGCGAGTTTCATCTGGTGTATCAACCCCAGGTCAATTTGTACAACCATCGCATATTCGGCGCGGAAGTGCTGTTGCGCTGGAACCATCCGGTGCGCGGTCCTGTGTCGCCGGCGGAGTTTATTCCTGTGGCGGAGGCGCATGGCCTGATCGATCAACTGGGCGAATATGTGTTGCGCTGCGCCATTAAGCAGATTGCTGACTGGAAGCGTCAGTATGGCCGCGCCGTGCGTCTGGCGGTGAACGTGTCGCCGCGCCAGTTTGGACGTTTTGATTTTGTGTCCCAGGTTGGTTTGCTGTTGGAGGAGTTCCATGTGGACGGGCGTCTGCTGGAGCTGGAAATCACGGAAAGCGCACTGGCCAAGGATATAGAAACGGCAGTGTCCAAACTGATGGAGCTGCGTTGTCTGGGCGTTGGCGTGGCGGTGGACGATTTCGGCACGGGCTTTTCCAATCTGGCTTCATTAAAGCGTTATCCGGTGGATTTATTGAAAATCGACCGGTCCTTTATTCGCGATATCCCACATGATCAGGACAATCTGGCGATCGTCATCGCGATTGTGCAAATGGCGAAAACCTTAGGCTTGAAGATACTGGCGGAAGGGGTTGAGACTATTGATCAGATCCGCGTCATGCGGCAACAGGGTTGCGATCTGATCCAGGGCTTTTATGTCGCCCGTCCCATGCCGGTGGAGCAGTTTGAGGAAGACTACCTGAGCGGCTCAGGCCAAGAGAGCGGGGCCTTATAAATCCAGCGGTTGCGTCGGTGACCCGGTGTAATAGAATGGGGCGGCGCCTGTTGTAGGACTTGGATTTAGTGAGTAGTCATGAAATACGAAATAGTGCCCGTTACCCCTTTTGTTCAGAACTGCACCGTACTCTGGTGTGAAAAAACGCGTCAGGCCGCCGTGGTGGACCCGGGCGGAGACCTCGCCAAGATTGAAGCTGTGTTGAAGCGCAATGGACTGACGCTGGAAAAAGTATTGTTGACCCATGCGCATATCGATCATGCCGGCGGCACAGCAGAGTTGGCGGACTCTCATGAAATTCCGATCGAAGGGCCGGAGTATGAGGACAAGTTCTGGATCGACGCCTTACCGCAGCAAAGCATGATGTTCGGTTTCCCCAGCGCCAGGCAGTTTACTCCGAATCGCTGGCTGAACGATGGCGATGAAGTCAGCGTTGGTGAGGAAACGCTGCGAGTGTTGCACTGCCCGGGACATACGCCCGGACATGTGATTTTCTACCATCAGGGCGCGCGTCTGGCGCTGGTGGGGGACGTTCTGTTCAATGGCTCCATCGGCCGCACTGATTTTCCCAAAGGCGATCACGCCACGCTGATTCAATCCATCAAAACCAAATTATGGCCATTGGGCGATGACGTTTCCTTCATTCCGGGTCATGGCCCCATGTCCACCTTTGGCGCAGAACGCAGAACCAATCCTTTCGTGAAAGACTAGCCGCGCCTTTTCTGCGCTGCTCTTTTTCTTGCGACGCTCAGGACTGTAACAGATCGAAGTACAGCGCCGGGCGTCGCAGTTCCACCTTGCTTTCCAGCGCCCGTCCCACCCGCAGTAATGTGTGTTCGCGCCAGGCCCCGCCCATAAGTTGCAGCCCGATCGGCAGGCCTTTGGCGTCGTAATCCACCGGTAGCGTCAGCGCCGGCAGACCGGTGAGATTGGCGGAGAAGGCGAAACGCATCAGCTCCGTCAATACCTGCAAGTTGGATTCGCCACTGGGTTCTTTCTGCGGCCGAATACGCGGCGCCGTCATGGCGGTGGTGGGCGTGACGATGATGTCCACTTTTTGCAGGAGGTTGTCGAAGTCGCGCATGGCCTGAGTGCGAAAGCGTTGCGCCTTGATGTAATCCGTGCTGGAAAACTGCTGCGCCACGGCCAGGTTAAGGCGCGTGTCCAGGCCGAAGCTTTGAGGGTTGCGGCGATACTCGGCGTCCACCGCCGCCAGCATTTCCGAACCAATGGTGATGGCGTGACTGACTCGCTGCAAATCCAGACCTTCGAGGGTGATTTCCTGGACCTGAGCGCCCAGACTTTTCAGCTTTTCTACGGCCAGCTGACAGGACTGCGCCACTTCCCGGTCGGCGTGTCCGAACCAGGGAGAATAGATACCGATGCGCAGGTCGGATAAGTCCTGCTTCATATAGCCGGAAAGGTGGGGCGGCGGCTGATCGATGGAAAAGGGGTCCATCAGGTCTGCGCCGGCGATGGCGCTGTAAGCCAGAGCCACGTCGTCGACGCAGCGTCCCATGGGGCCGACATGCGCCACGCTCCAGCACAGCGGAAAAGCGCCATGCTCGCTGACGCGTCCCCAGGTCGGCTTGAGTCCTACTACACCGCATAATGCCGCGGGAATACGGATGGAGCCGCCGCCATCGGCGCCGAGGGAGATCGGGCACAGACCCGCCGCGACCGCTGCGGCGCTGCCGCTGGAGGAGCCGCCGGCGTAATGGTCGAGATTGTAAGGGTTGCGGCAGTGGCCGTGGTGTACATTGGCCCCGGTGACGCCAAGGCCAATCTCATGCATGTTGGCCTTGCCGATGATGATGGCGCCTGCAGCTCGCAGCCGCGCTACGGCAGTGGCGTCCTGGTCGACGGAGCAGTCCTGTCCGTATATCTGCGTTCCTACGGACGTGGCGTAAGGCGCTGCGTCGAGCTCGTCTTTAATAGCGACCGGCGCGCCGTCCAACAAACTCAGGGGGCGCCCTTCCTGATAGCGTTGCGCGCTGGCCTTCGCCTGCATCAATATGTCTTGTTCCGAGCTGAAAATGACCGCGCGTAGCGGCGGCTGACCGGCGTCGCTTTGCTGCAGCGCTGCGATGACCCGGCGCGCAACATCCAGCGGCGTGGTCTGGCCTTTGCGATAAGCCTGGATAAGGTCTCTGGCTGAAGTCAGCGGGAAGGGGGCTGGCGCCTTTTTAATCGCTTCCTCCGCCATGGCGATGCTGGCTCGGGCGTAGGCCGCTTCCGGCGCACGCCCGGGAGGATGCTTGGGGAATAGCGTCGGCGTGGTGTTCAGTTCCGCCTCGCGCAGCTTGTAGGCGCCGCCTTCCCGCAGCAACGCCAGTCCCAGAATGCGCCGGGAGTAGTTGCTTTCGAGCAGGCCAACCAGGGTTTTCAGAGGCGTACCGGCAAGGCGGGGAAACTTCAAAGACTTCAAATCGTAAGACATAAAACTCATTCCGGGGTGAAGCTGCGTTTTTATGCTCTGACGCAATTGGTTATATTTTATATAGAACGCTTTAGTATAAACGCCAAATGATGACGACGGCGCTGTAATTGGCGCTCACGTCCTCCTGTCTCCTGCTAGGATATACATATATGACCCATTTGCGTTGTGGAATTTATATGCGAAGCCTCTCATTTACCGGCAAAGCTTTCATGCTCACTCTGGCGACGACGTTAACCGCCTGCGGCGGCGGGGGCGGCGATAGCGGTGATACGCCCGCCGCCGTAACCTATACGTTGTCTGGCTCTATCAGCATTCCGTCGTTTACGCAGGTGGATTCGGATTCTTCCGACGTTTCAGTGGGCACTACTTCTAACAACAGTGAGAGTGAAGCGCAGATCATTTCGAATCCGGCAATCGTCGGAGGCTACGTCAGCGATTCATCTGGCGCTTACGACGGCGAGCATTCCTATCGCCGAGACTTGGTTGATTACTACCGGGTCAAGTTGTTGGCTAGTCAGACGGTTAAATTAAACGCGGAAGCGTCTGCAAAAGGGGGTGTATCCACTCAGCGCTTAACCCTGTCTCGGGTCGACGGCGCTACAGACCCTTTAGTTGCAACGAATATTGGCGTTAAAACGCTTACCGTACCCGCTGACGGTGATTTTTATATCAAAGTTGAAGGTTTCTCAGGCCCTTCCAGCTACATCCTGGTAGTTGGCGAGGCAGCTTCAAGCAGTGCGCTCAATAATTATTCTGCGCTATCGATACCGGCCCAGGCGGAGTTTGCGCCGGGTGAGGCGATTATCCGCTACAAGGCTGCGAAAGGATATTCCGCACAGGCGCTGCCGGGATATTTTCTGGAAAGATTCGGCGACGCTAATACAGGCTTGTTCCGCTTCGATGACGCCCAGATAGTGCAGGGACCGGCGCTAAAGTCCCTGGCGCAGAAAGTGGATGAAAGACAGCGCACAATTGAGCTGATAGAAGCTTTACGTCAGCGGCCGGATATCGAGTTCGCCGAACCCAATTACATTCGTAAAGCGCTGGAAACGCCATCAGACCCACTTTATGGACTGCAATGGCATTATCCTTTGATCAGTTTGCCCAGTGCGTGGGATGTCACTCATGGTTCTGGAGTTGTTGTGGCGGTTTTAGATACTGGCGTATTACTAACCCATCCTGATTTGTCTGGGCGTTTAGTGAGCGCCAACGATGATTTCGACTTTGTCAGTTCCCTTTCCTCGTCTCTAGATGGCGATGGTATTGATAGCGACCCCACAGATCCTGGCGATAGTGTGTTTGGAAGCAGCAGTTTTCATGGCGCGCATGTCGCCGGAACCGTCGCAGCCGCCTCGAATTCCATTGGAGGGGTAGGCGTCGCCTTTGAGGCTAAAGTAATGCCGATCCGAGTACTCGGGCAGGGTGGGAGTGGTTCTGATGCGGATCTGGTGCAGGCGATTCGTTTTGCCGCGGGACTTTCCAATGCTTCGGGGACTTTCCCCAGCCGACGTGCTGACATCATAAATATGAGCCTTGGCGGCGCTGGGTTTTCTACAGCGTTGGGCGTCGCTGTTCAAGATGCTTTAAATGCAGGCGTGATCGTGGTGGCGGCCGCAGGTAATGAAAACACCTCTTCTCCGTTTTATCCGGCGGCCTACCCTGGCGTGATTTCGGTCAGTGCGGTGGGGTCCGATGGACTGAAAGCGCCTTATTCCAATTATGGCTCCGCGGTTGATGTCGCGGCCCTGGCGGAAACTTCTTCCTTGATCTGGATGGAGACGGCCAACAAGACGGCGTGCTAAGCACATGGGGGAATGACAGCTCGGGCTCTGTCCAGTTCGCTTATTCGCAGATGCAGGGCACGTCCATGGCGTCGCCTCATGTGGCGGGAGTTTTCGCATTAATGGAGTCCCTCCGCGATGTGACGCCATCGGATATCGACAGTTATCTGACAAATGGCGAGCTGACGGTTGATATCGGCGCGACCGGGAGAGACGACATCTACGGTTACGGTTTAATTGATGCGGCTAAAGCCGTGACGGCGGCAGGAGGCTCACCGCCGCCTGTCGTAAAAGCATCCGCCAACAACTTGAAATTCACCAATACCAGTTCGACGGTCATCAGCCTGAGCATTCCGTCTGGTGTCAGTGGCGTAACCGTATCTACGTCCGCGTCTGGTGACGTCGTATGGCTGAGCGTGGATGACAATGGCGACCTTGATGACTCAACTTATCGCATCAGTGCGGACGCCACCGGTTTGGACGTGGGAGTCAGCTATCCAGGCGAAATTACAGTGGATTATGTGATTGATGAATCGTCTAAGGCGGTCAAACTGTCGATCCCCGCCACGCTGACCCTGGCTGATCCAAATGCTAAGCCGGATGCCGGCAAGCATTATATTTTGTTGGTTAACCCAGAAGACATATCAGATGTTCCATATCAGATCAGCGCCACTGCTTCGGACGGCGTTTACAACTTCGCCTTCAGCGGTGTGGAAGCAGGAACCTACCTCTTGGTGGCCGGCACAGATTTGGATAATGACGGTAAAATCTGTGATTCAGGCGAAGCCTGCGCCGAGTATCCGGTTCGCAACGCGCTGGAGACCATCGTGGTTAATGAGTCCAAATCAGGATTGTCTTTCGCTACGGGCTTTCAGAGCGACATCAGTAGCGCCGGAGCGGGTGGCTCGCAGGCGCATAAGGAATACCGGCTTCTTAACAAGTAAAGCAGGGCGGGTGAAAGGAATTTCACCCCTTCCCAGTTGATCTTTGGCGGCATTCCTATAAATTAATGCCCAATTCCAATCTCCGGCGATTGGCCCCTGCGCCCCCGGAGACAGTCACAAGCGCATGCAGGCGCGTTTCCGGGAAAGGCCGTTGTCCGGCCCAATCAGTCAACAGCGGGCAGGGAGCGCCGCCCGAAAGCGCGTCGGCAAGTAATGAGTTGTATTCAGGAGAAGCTTTTGTCAAACAACTACAACGCCGACTCCATTGAGGTCCTCAATGGCCTGGACCCGGTTCGCCGCCGTCCGGGTATGTATACGGACACCTCGCGGCCCAACCACCTCGCTCAAGAGGTTATCGACAACAGCGTTGACGAGGCGCTGGCGGGACACGCGCGTCAAGTGGACGTCGTACTGTACAAAGACGGTTCCCTGTCTGTAACCGACGACGGTCGCGGCATGCCGGTGGACCTCCACAAAGAAGAAGGGATGCCCGGCGTTGAGCTGATTCTGACCAAGCTGCATGCAGGCGGTAAGTTCTCCCACAAAAACTACCAGTTCTCCGGTGGTCTGCACGGGGTGGGCGTATCCGTTGTCAACGCATTGTCCCTGAATCTGGAAGTGTTGATTCGTCGCGATGGTAAAGTGCATCGCATTACCTTCGCCAACGGCGATAAAGCCTCTGATCTGGAAGTGATCGACACTTGCGGCAAGCGCAACACCGGCACCACGGTGACTTTCCTGCCCGACCCCAAGTATTTCGATTCTCCCAAGTTTTCCGTTCTGCGTCTGCGTCATGTGCTACGCGCCAAAGCAGTATTGTGCTCTGGCCTGAAAGTCACTTTTAAAGATGAAAATACCGGTGAGAAAGACGAGTGGTATTACGAAGACGGTCTTAAGGACTATCTGAGTGGCGCCACCAACGAATTCGTCACCTTGCCGCAGCAGCCTTTCATTGGCCAGATGGCGGGCAACACAGAAGCGGTGGACTGGGCGGTGCAATGGCTGCCGGAAGGCGGCGAATTGATCGCGGAAAGCTACGTCAACCTGATTCCCACTGCTCAGGGCGGCACCCATGTCAACGGTTTGCGTACTGGCCTGCTGGAAGCGCTGCGGGAGTTCTGTGAATTCCGCAACCTGCTGCCCCGCGGCGTCAAGCTGTCTCCCGAAGACGTATGGGATCGCTGCGCTTATGTGTTGTCAGTGAAGATTCAGGAGCCTCAGTTCTCTGGCCAGACCAAAGAGCGTCTGTCCTCCCGTGAATGCGCCACCTTCGTTTCCGGTGTGGTGAAAGACTCCTTCAGTCTGTGGCTGAACAAACATACGGCGGAAGCCGAGCAACTGGCGGAACTGGCCATCAACAACGCCCAAAGCCGTTTGCGCGCCGCCAAGAAAGTCGCGCGTAAGAAGATCACCAGCGGCCCGGCGCTGCCCGGCAAACTGGCCGACTGTAGCGGCGGCGACGCCATGCGCGGCGAGCTGTTTCTGGTGGAAGGAGACTCAGCGGGCGGCTCCGCGAAACAGGCTCGCGACAGAGAGTTTCAGGCGGTGATGCCATTGCGCGGAAAAATCCTTAATACCTGGGAAGTGGACTCCGAGCAGATTCTGGCGTCACAGGAAGTACACGATATCGCCGTCGCCATCGGCGTTGACCCAGGCTCCAGTAATCTGGAAGGACTGCGTTACGGCAAGATTTGTATTCTGGCTGACGCCGACTCAGATGGTCTGCATATCGCCACCTTACTTTGCGCGTTATTCGTCAAACACTTCCGCCCACTGGTGGAAGCCGGCCACGTGTTCGTCGCCATGCCGCCGCTGTATCGCATCGACGTGGCGAAAGACGTCTACTACGCCCTCGACGACTATGAAAAGCAGGGAATCCTCGACCGTATCGCCGCCGAGAAGAAAAAGGGCAAGCCCAACGTCCAACGCTTCAAAGGCCTGGGTGAAATGAACCCCCTGCAACTCCGCGAAACCACCATGGCCCCCGACACCCGTCGTCTAGTGCAGCTCACCGTGGAAGTCGCTGACGACACCGAAGAAAAAATGG
The DNA here is from genome assembly GCF_004135205.1 of Hahella sp. KA22. NCBI lineage: Bacteria > Pseudomonadati > Pseudomonadota > Gammaproteobacteria > Oceanospirillales > Hahellaceae > Hahella > Hahella sp. KA22. Next base: position 1,754,366 of record NZ_CP035490.1, read on the forward strand.
ACATGCTCCTGGCCAAAAAACGCGCCTCCGACAGACGCGAATGGCTCGAAAGCAAAGGGAACCTGGCTGAGATTGCTGTTTGATTGTGAATTAGCACATAAAGTTGAACAGTTCGATATAAGCTTGAACAAATAAGCACATAAGTTTGAACAAAAGCCCCGCCAAACTCGATTTGCCGGGGCTTTTTTGTTGTCGTGAAAGTTCGTCTCCAAAATCCCCAGTGATCCTTGGGAAAGGTAAGGCTTATGATCGGTTCTCAACTTACTGATGGAGAAGACATTATGTCTAAGTCAAAGCAAGGCAGTACCATGAACCAGCAGCAACGCAATCACCATGCGAACCAACTGAACTCCAATTCGGGAACCAAAGGCACGAACAGAGCAAATGCCATGGTTCATGGAAATCGCGGTGGTCAACTTAATCCAAACAGGAAATAAGACCACCAGTCTCCGTCGGATCGTCGACGGAGACTGGCAGATAAAGAGATCTATATGACCAACTATTCTTTCCCATCACTTGGTCAAACGATTCGGTTTGCCGTTGATGTCCTAGGTGTCTTGCCTCGTAAAAGGAGTGATATCGAAAGTCTCGATGAGACCGCGAAAAAGCGAATTCAGAAGAAACTTCAGCGACTTGCGAATGAAGAGGGTCGGCTGGAGGAGAACATCACTGAAATCATCGCCGAGCTGTCCGAAATAATTGGAAGTGCTGTAAGGCGCGATGAAATCCGGTTTGCGATCTGCGAAACCTTGTGGGATGTGTATGAGGTCTACAACTCGACGATTAAGTCAGATGGCACATTCCTCTCTGAAAAGGAAACGATCGAATGGTTTTGTATCAATCATGCGATCCCTCGGTTGGCGTTCTCTGTTCCCAAGCATTTGCTTCGAACAAATATGGCTGGGCTGGGGTTCATCTACCCTTCTGATGATGACTGGTATCTTCCCACTGTAGAAAATGGGAGTATCAGCTGGCCCCTTGCCAAAGTAATGCGTTGGATTTATGACCTGCTTGATATAAAACTGGATAGATTCCATTACTCAAATCGAGCCAAAGATGCAAATCACTCAGAGCAAGAGCAGAACATCGAGAATGCCAGAAAGTGGCTCAAAGGATCGCATGTGCCATCCTGGGGTGGACTGCATTGGACCTTCTCCCGAGCTTTTGAGAATCTGGCTGTGTGCGAGGAGGAATTTGAAAGGCGCAACTTTCCTATAGCTTACAGAGACAACCTCTACTGCATACTTTTTATCGCACGGCTCTCCACTGACCTGTCCAAGAGAATTGAAAAATCATTTGGGGTAGCATTTTTAGAACAGTGTATCGAAAGCTATCAGAAGCGCCGAAAGTGGTTGGAAAGCGAAGTCCAGATGAACCGTAGTATGGTTGAAGGGGTTCTAGAAAAGTACCAAGGCCTGCGGTCCCAACAGGATGCAGTCTGGTATCAGATTTCTGATAGATACTGGAGAAAGGTCGCTGATCGAATGTACGGGTGCGGTGCAAAGATTCAAGAGATTCTTGATGGCAGTGGAGAGGTAAAAGCAGTAGGCGCTGCTGAAGGAAAATTGATAAAGCAGTTTGGTGAATATCCTGTGCGGGCATGTATGTCCTGCCTAGAGGAGCGCTATCAGAAGAAAATCCCTGATGGATTTGTTGAAGCATTTGGCCGTGCCCTCACCTTAAAGTCATCGGCGCTGACTGATCTTGATGTTGATGGCTATGAAACTGATCTAAAGAAGCAAGACCTTGAGGAGCAGTTGAAGTGGGTTGGGCCTTGGCTCAGGGCAGTGATCCGATATAAAAACGAGGATTATGAAGGAGCAATGCCCTTTGCAGAGAGTGCGTTCAATCATGCGAAATATAGTGCTGGTAGAAAGCAATATGACTTAATCAACCTTTATGTCGAGCTTGCAGCAAAGAACAAGGATATGAGGCGGTTCAAGAAAGGCGTTGAGTGGGCGCGATTTGTTGGGCTAAAAATACGCTGGTTGCGGGAATTTGAACCAACTGAAGAGAATTTACGCTCTGCCTTCGATATGTTTCGGGCGGGAAGATACGTCCAATTTTAGATTTTAGTGGAGTTTTTGCGGCAAAGCCCCACACCTCCGGGTGACAAACACACCCAATCCAAAGGGCAATTTTTTATATCTCAAGCCAGAAATGCTGTGATAGGATGATACCTAATAAAAACTATTAGGTATCATGTTCAGTCTATGGTCATGCAGCATGAATAGCACGCTTCGGGATTTAACTCAGGCCCAGCGCGATCGCATCGCCCACATCGACTTCACCCTGCTATTCAAGGGGGAAGCCAACCGTGCCGACCTGGTGGATCGCTTCAGTATCACGCCCGCCCAGGCCACCAAGGACTTCACCCAGTACCGTGAACTCGCACCGACCAATATCCGCTATAACGAGAAGCTGAGAACCCACCTGCGTGGAGACCAGTTCAAGCCCCTGTTCGACTACGACGTGGTGCGCACCCTGGCCACCATCAGTCAGGGCTATGGCGACGGCTTTACCGGCAAGCTCAAGCCGCCATTGGCCTGTGAAGCCCCGTACCATCTGAACCAGCCCAGCCTGGCCACCGTTGCCAAAGTGACCGAAGCCATTCACAAGGCCAAGCCCCTGGCCATTACCTATGTATCCCTGTCCAGCGGTGAGTCCCGGCGCGAGATCGTGCCCCACACCCTGGTGGATAACGGCCTGCGCTGGCATGTGCGGGGGTTCGACCGCAAGAGCGGCGAATTCCGCGACTTTGTGCTCACCCGCATTAAAGAAGCCACGCTGGTAGAAGCCTCCGCCATCGATGAGCAGGAAACCGAAAGCCAGGATCGCCAGTGGAACCGCTTTGTCGAGTTGGAACTGGTGCCGCACCCGCGTATTCAGCACCAGGAAGCCATCGAGCTGGATTACGGTATGGACGGCGGCGTAATGAAGGTCGAGATTCGAGCCGCTACAGCTGGGTACCTGTTGCGGCAATGGCATGTGGACTGTTCACCGGCCCACACGCTTACAGGCCCCGAATACCAGTTATGGCTCCGTAATAGCCAGGCGCTATACGGCGTGCAAAACCTGATTCTGGCCCCCGGCAGAACCGAGCAACCGCCGGGCTGAATCAAATCGCTAAATAAATTGAACTCTGATTTCAAACACCAGGAAACACAATGGACCACAGCGTACACAACAAACTTGTCTCATTTATCTGGAACATCGCCGATGACTGCCTGCGCGATGTGTACGTGCGCGGCAAATACCGTGACGTTATTCTGCCGATGGTGGTATTGCGCCGACTGGACACCCTGCTGGAGCCGACCAAAGAAGCCGTACTGGAAGAAGTGCGCTACCAGAAGGAAGAAATGCAGGCCACCGAACTGGATGAAGAGCCGCTTAAAGAAGCCTCTGGTTACGTGTTCTACAACGTGTCCAAATGGACGCTCACCAGCCTGCACAACACCGCCACCAACAACCGCCAGATTTTGCTGGCCAACTTTGATGAATACCTCAATGGCTTCAGCGCCAACGTGCAGGAAATCATCGAGCGCTTTGAACTGAAAAGCAAAATCCAGCATATGGCCAATAAAGACGTGCTGCTGGATGTGGTGGAAAAGTTCATTTCTCCGAAAATCAACCTGACACCTGTAGCAGCCGAAGACCCGGATGGCTACAAACTGCCCGCGCTTTCAAACCTGGGCATGGGCTATGTGTTTGAAGAGCTGATCCGAAAATTCAATGAAGAAAATAACGAAGAAGCAGGGGAACACTTCACGCCACGTGAGGTGATCGAGCTGATGACCCACCTGGTGTTCGATCCGATCAAAGACAGCATTCCATTAACGCTGACCGTGTATGACCCGGCTTGCGGCAGTGGGGGAATGCTCACCGAATCGCAAAATTTTATTGAGGAAAAGTATCCCGCCGACCCATCCGCGAAAAGTCAGCGCGACATCTACCTCTACGGAAAGGAAATCAACGACGAAACCTACGCCATCTGTAAATCCGACATGATGATCAAGGGCAACAACCCCGAGAACATCAAGGTCGGCTCCACCCTGTCCACCGATGAATTCGCCTCCCTGCGTTTTGACTTTATGCTCTCCAACCCGCCCTACGGCAAAAGCTGGGCATCGGAGCAAAAATACATCAAAGACGGCAGTGACGTGATTGACCCGCGCTTTAAGGTCAAACTCAAAGACTATTGGGGCAATATCGAAGAGTGTGACGCCACACCGCGCTCCAGCGATGGCCAGCTGCTGTTCCTGATGGAAATGGTCAGCAAAATGAAAGACCCAGCCACAGGCGCCAACGGTAGTCGCATTGCGTCGGTCCATAACGGTTCCAGCCTGTTTACCGGTGATGCCGGTGGTGGTGAGAGCAATATCCGCCGCTACATTATCGAAAACGACATGCTCGACGCCATTGTGCAGTTGCCCAACAACCTGTTCTACAACACCGGCATTACCACCTATATCTGGCTACTCAATAACAACAAGCCGGAATCCCGCAAGGGCAAGGTGCAGTTGATTGATGCCAGCCTGCTGTATCGAAAGCTGCGCAAAAACCTGGGCAACAAGAACTGCGAATTTGCGCCGGAGCATATCGAACAGATCACTCGCACCTACCTGGATTGCGCCGCTATAGAGCGAGAGCTGGACGGCTCTTCACCTGAAGGGATGGGCGACCCAATCGGCATTGCCAGCCAGGTATTCCGCAATGAGGATTTCGGTTACTACAAAGTGACCATCGAGCGGCCCGATCGCCGTAAAGCCCAGTTCACCGCAGAGCGCATTGCCAGCCTGCGTTTTGACAAGCAGTTAAGCGAAGTGATGGAACACCTGTATGCCGAATATGGTGAGAAGCTTTACGAGAAGGGCTTCTTAAAATCCATCGAGAAAAGCGTCCTTGCCTGGTGTGAAGACAACGACATCAGCCTGAACGCAAAGGCTAAAGCCAAGCTGCTGGATGTGAAGCACTGGCTAGCCCTGAAAGCGGTTTACGAGACGGCCCAGGCGCTTATGGCTGCAATAGGTAGTGATGAGTTTGATGACTTCAATCTGTTTAAAGATCAGGTGGATGCAGAGCTGAAGGCGCTTAAGGTCAAACTCTCTGCCACCGAAAAGAACGCCATCCTGAATGCGGTGAGTTGGTACGATGAATCTGCCGCTAAAGTGATTAAGAAAGTGGTAAAACTCAGCGGTGACAAGCTGGATGAACTGCTGGAGCGCTACGGCTGCACCCAAGCGCAACTGCGAGATTTCGGGCTCTACCCAACTAATAAGAAAAACGAATACATTACCTATGAAGCCAGCAGCGACTTGCGCGACAGCGAATCGGTGTCACTCTCTTATAAACAAGAGCGGAAAGACGATGAGCCGCAAAACATTCATCAATATTTTCTGGATGAAGTAAAGCCCCATGTGGATGAAGCTTGGGTCAATCTTGATTCCGTTAAAATCGGCTACGAAATCAGCTTCAACAAATACTTCTACCGCCATAAGCCGCTGCGTTCATTGGAAGAGGTTGCGAAAGATATTATCAACCTGGAACAAAAGGCCGAGGGCTTGATCGCGCAGATTCTGGGTGTAGATGTTGAGCGGGTGCAGGGGTGATATGGGTATGGTGAGTATTGCTGAACTGCCGAAATATGAGGTTTATAGGGATTCTGGTGTTGATTGGCTTGGGGAGATACCTCTTCAGTGGTCTGTTGAAAGAATTAAAAACTTAGGTACCGTAATAAATGGTGCTACACCTAGTTCAGGGGTTGCAACCTATTGGGATGGCGAAGTTGTTTGGGTGGCACCGACAGATATTAATAATGTTAAATATTTGTTCGATTCCGCGCGAAGGCTAACTAAGAGAGGCTATGAAAGCTGTGGAACTACTATGGTTCCCGCTGGAAGTTTGATTGTTACTTGTCGAGCACCTATTGGGAAAGTGACGATTGCTGGTGTTAGCCTTTGTACAAATCAAGGTTGCAAATCAATCGTCTTGAGAGATCTCATTGAGAAGAGGTTCTTGTACTTTGTTTTTTCAGTAGTGCCAGAAAAGCTTAATAGTATTGGTTCAGGAACCACTTTTCTAGAGCTTAGCTCAAGTGCTCTGAAAGACTTCCCTGTCACGCTTCCTCCTTTTGAGGAACAGGTGCTGATCGCCACCTTCCTCGACAAAAAAACTACCCAAATCGACGAAGCCATTGCCATCAAAGAACAGCAGATCGCCCTGCTGAAAGAGCGTAAGCAAATCATTATCCAAAAAGCCGTCACCCAGGGGCTTGACCCCAATGTGCCCATGAAAGATTCCGGTGTGGATTGGATTGGGAGTATTCCGGCGCATTGGGACGTGGTTCGGTTCAAAAATTTATTTTCACAAAGTCGGCTCCCAGTTCAAAAGGATGATGGAGTTGTCACATCGTATCGAGATGGCCAGGTCACTCTCCGCTCGAATCGCCGATTGGATGGATACACCGAAGCCATTATAGAAGGCGGCTATCAAGGCATTAGGAAAGGGCAGCTTGTTCTAAATTCTATGGATGCATTTGAAGGGGCAATTGGTGTTTCTGAATCCGATGGCAAGTGCACTCCAGAGTACGTGATTTGCGACCCTAATAGAGCTGGAATATCTCAATATTATTTTGCCTATCTGCTCCGTGAAATGGCGTTGGCGAAGTATATTCAGGTGATTTGCAATGCCGTTCGGCAGCGTGCGGTTAGAATACGATATAACAATTTAGCCTCCAGATTCATGGTGGTCCCGCCAGCGAGTGAGCAGGCGGAGATTGTTAAGTTTATAGAGGTAGAGAAAATCAAAACAGATGACGGCATTGCTCAACTTAAATCACAAATTGAAAAACTCAAAGAATACAAAACCACCCTGATCAACAGCGCCGTAACAGGAAAAATAAAAGTCACGCCAGAGATGGTCGGTATGGACAGAAATGCGCAGGGTGCAGTGGAGGCATAGGGCAATGTTTACCGTCAACCATCAAACCAATCGCATCAGTCCGGTAAAAATCAAGACCTTCAGCGAGCTGGGTTTTACCGAGCGCAAACACTTGCAGGAGTGGCTGGCCCATCAGCCCGATGCGCTGGGCGAAGAGCTGCTGATTATCCAGAAAGAGTTTGATGGCTTTGACGATACCCGCGAGCGCCTCGACCTGTTGGCGCTGGATAAGGATGGCAATTTGGTGATTATCGAAAACAAACTGGATGACAGTGGCCGCGATGTGGTGTGGCAGGCGCTGAAGTATGCCTCTTACTGCGCCAGTTTAACCAAAGGCCAGATTGTCGAGATTTATCAGCAATATTTGCACCGATATCTGCCAACGATTGAAGCCGGTGAGTCACTCGCTCAGGCGGGCCAACCAATCGATGCTGCGACCCGTATTTGCGAATTTCTCGATGCACCCGATCTGGATGAAGTCAAACTCAACTTGGGCAACAGCCAGCGCATTATATTGGTGGCTGCCAACTTCCGTAAAGAAGTCACCAGTACGGCCCTGTGGCTGTTAGGCCAGGGTATCAGCATTCAGTGCTTTAAAATCACACCCTATGCCTTGGGTGAGCAGCTATTGATTAACATCGATCAGATCATCCCCACGCCGGAAGCCAAAGAGTTAATGATTGGTATCAATGCCAAAGAGGCGGAAGAGAAAAACACTGAAGTGGTGGTAAAGAACCGCCATTCAGTCAGGTTGAAGTACTGGGAAAAAGCGCTGGAGGCGTTTCAGAATAGTACCTGTCGGTTATACGAAAACATCAACCCGAGTAAGGATCACTGGCTGTCGGCGGGTTCGGGGGTTAGGCAGTGTCCTTTTCAATTGATTTTTGGTAAGTCCGAAGTGCGTGTTGACCTGAGTTTGCAGCGTAGTAGTCAGCAGGAAAACAAATTCCTGTTTGATTATTTGAATGAGCACAAAGAGTCTATTGAGCGCGATTTTGGCTGCGCCCTTACATGGAGACGCATGGATGATAAACAGGCTTCGAATATTCAGTTTTCGAAAGAAATAGACGGGTACAGTCAGGAAAACTGGCCTGATGCTATTGCCTGGCACGTTAAGCATATGACCCAGTTTGAGCAGGCATTGAAGAAGCCACTGCAAAAAGCCGCCGAGGCGCTTAAGCAACAGAGTTTTGAGTAGGTTACGTTGATGACATTAGATCGCCCCCTGGAATATTTACAATCTTTGTTAAAAGAACTGTGCTCACTGCCGCAGGAAACCGAGTGGGTGGAGTTCAAGCATAACAACGATGATGCCCCAATGATTGGTGAATATATTTCAGCGTTGGCGAATTCGGCCGCTTTGCTGGGCAAGGAGTCTGGCTATGTGGTTTGGGGTATTGAGAACAATACCCATGAGGTGATTGGCACCAGGTTCAAGCCTTCGTCGGTGCGCCACAAACAGCAGGAATTGGAAAGTTGGTTGCTACAGAAAATATCACCAAAGATTCACTTTCGCTTTTTTGAGTTCATCAGTGCTAACGAGTTACCTGTTGTTGTTTTGGAAATGCAGGCAGCTGCACATAACCCGGTGCAATTTGATGGTGTTGAGTTCATCCGTGTCGGCTCCTATAAAAAGAAGTTAAAGGAGTATCCAGAAAAAGAGCGTGCGCTATGGCGCGTGTTCGATAAAACGCCTTTTGAACGACAAATGGCAGCCTCTAACGTAAGTGCCGATGAGGTTCTGAAGTTGCTGGATTATCCTGCTTATTTTGAACTAACCGGCTTGCCCTTGCCGGAAAATCGCGCCGGAATTCTAAATGCATTAAAAGCAGAGCAACTGATTCAGGAAATGCCGGGTGGTCAATGGGGTATCGCGAATTTGGGTGCCATTCTGTTTGCGAAAAAATTGCAAAGCTTTCAGCACCTAGGCCGTAAGGCGGTAAGGCGGTAAGGCTCATTTTATATCGTGGCAACAGCCGCATCGAAACTGTTCGGGAAATTGAAGGCAATAAGGGCTATGCCGTTGGCTTTGAAGGGTTGATCGATTATTTGAAGGCCTTGTTGCCGTCTAATGAGGAAATCGTCAAAGCCTTTCGTCGTGAAGTCCCGGTGTTTCCGGAGTTAGTACTACGTGAGCTGGTAGCCAACGCCATGATTCACCAGGATTTCAGCCTGACGGGAACCGGCCCAATGATTGAGCTTTTTGATAACAGGCTTGAGATTACTAACCCGGGAGTGCCATTGGTTGATACGCAGCGGTTCCTTGATAGTCCTCCGCGAAGCCGAAATGAGGCTCTGGCGTCGTTTATGCGGCGAATCAACATTTGTGAAGAGCGGGGTAGTGGCGTCGATAAGGTTATTGCTCAGGTTGAAGTTTATCAGCTGCCTGCGCCCATCTTCGAACAGACAGAGCAGCATACCCGTGTTGTATTGTTTACATATAAACGCTTTAAAGATATGGAGTCTGAGGATCGTATAAGGGCCTGTTATCAGCATTGTTGTTTGAAATACGTGAATCGGGAGCCGATGAATAATACTTCGCTTCGGGAGCGTTTCAATATTGATGAGGGTAATAGTGCAGTTGCAAGCAGAGTGATCAAGCAAACTCTGGAGGCTGGCCTGATTCACCTCTATGACCCCAAAGCGAATAGAAAGGCCTATCGCTATGTCCCCTTCTGGGCATAAGGCCGTTCTCATTTGACGGCCATTTGACAGGAGACAGTGCAGGTAGGGTGTGTCCCTTTAAAATCAATAGCTTACGGTTGGTTTTCATTTGACAGAAGTCAGCAGACAGCTACCGTGGTATAGATTCTTGCTAATGATATGAACTTTAACTAAGGGTGTAGCTTAGTTAAAGAAAACATTTTTTCCTTAGCTAAATCTGGCCAAGCTCATTTGATGGTCATTTGACGAAAAGACTGAGAATTTGCACAAAATCCATATAAATCAAGCAGTTAGATTGTCACTCTCATTTGATTGAGGCTCTATTCTTAGGGCTGTAACGACTAAGGAGCAGGATGGTTTATGGTTAGCAATACCAACGAACAGGCGCTGGAGGCTGCGATTGAGCAGGCTTTAACCGGTACCACCGTAGAAGCTGTCAAGGCAGCGGGTGGCGTTGCCGAGGGTGCCGAAGCTCAGGTCAAGGAGACGCCTGCAGACTATCTGGTAGGCAATCAGCGCTTCAAACTGGGCTTGCCCACCGATTTTAACGCTCAGTACGCGCTTGATGAAAAACTGTTTTGGCGCTTTTTGGAACAGACCCAGAAGCTTGAGCTGACCAAGCTGCAAAAACACAGTCCTTCAGACTGGCAGCGCAAGTTGCTGGAGCGTTATGACCGGCTGATGAAGAAGCACGGCATTCTCCACCTGCTCAAGAAGGGGCTTCCGGTAGATGACGCCTACTTCCATCTGATGTATCCGGCTCCCCTGGCCAGCAGTAGCGAAAAGGTTAAGCAGAACTTTACTGCCAATATCTTCAGTTGCACCCGGCAGGTACGGTACTCCCTCGCCAATCCGCTCCAGGAAATCGACATGGTGCTGTTCCTTAACGGCATTCCACTGGTGACGATGGAGCTGAAGAACGCCTGGACCGGCCAGACCGCCCGCTACCATGGCCAGAAGCAGTACCGGGAAGATCGTGATGTGAGTCAGCCGCTGCTGAATTTCGGGCGTTGTTTGGTGCATATGGCTGTGGACACCGATGAGGTGTACATGACCACTAAGCTGGCCGGGCAAGCGACTTACTTTCTACCCTTCAACAAGGGCCACAACCATGGGAAAGGGAACCCGCCAAACCCGCATGGCCATAAGACGGCGTATCTGTGGGAGGAGGTGTTTACCAAGGAGAGCATTGCCAACATCGTTCAGCACTTTGTGCGGCTGGATGGCAGCAGCAAAGACCCCCTGCCCAAGCGCACTCTGTTCTTCCCCCGTTACCATCAGTTGGATGTGGTGCGTAAACTGGTTGAGCATGCGTCCAAACACGGTGTTGGCCATACCTATTTAATTCAGCATTCGGCAGGCTCGGGTAAGTCCAACTCCATTACCTGGGCCGCCTACCAGCTAATTGAGACCTATCCGGCGTCACAGCAGGTTGCGAATGGGAAAAGCATCGAGCAGCCTTTGTTTGACTCGGTCATCGTCGTGACGGATCGACGACTGCTGGACAAGCAGTTGCGGGATAACATCAAGGAATTCTCTGAGGTCAAAAATATCGTTGCCCCGGCCCATAAGTCATCTGAACTGAAGAGCGCACTGGAGAATGGCAAAAAGATCATCATTACCACCATTCAGAAATTCCCGTTTATTGCGGATGGTATTGAAGACCTCAGTGAGAAGCGCTTTGCCGTGATCATTGATGAGGCGCATAGCTCCCAGTCTGGCACCGCACACGACAACATGAACCGGGTAATGGGGCAGGACGAGGAAGAGGACGATCAGGACAAGATCCTCAAAGCCATGAAATCCCGCAAGATGCGTGGCAATGCGTCCTACCTGGCTTTCACCGCTACGCCCAAGAACACCACCTTGGAAAAGTTTGGTGAAAAGCAGGAAGACGGTACATTCACACCCTTCCACTTGTACTCCATGAAGCAGGCCATCGAGGAAGGTTTTATTCTGGATGTGCTCGCCAATTACACCACCTATAAAAGTTATTACGAGATCGAAAAGTCCATCGCGGAAAACCCGGAATTCGACACCAAAAAGGCGCAGAAGAAGCTTCGAGCCTATGTAGAGCGTAGCCAGCAGACCATCGATACCAAAGCGGAAATCATGCTGGAGCACTTCATTCCTCAGGTAGTCAATGCCAAGAAGCTCAAGGGCAAAGCCAAAGGCATGGTGGTGACGCAGAATATTGAAACAGCCATCCGGTATCACAAGGCCATTACTCGCTTGTTGGAAGCGAAAGGTGATCCCTTCAAAGCGCTAGTTGCTTTTTCGGGAACGAAAGAGGTTGATGGTATTGAATATACAGAAGCGGAAATCAACGGATTTTCGGAATCCGACACCAAGGACAAGTTCGATACCGATGAATACCGCTTGTTAGTCGTGGCCAATAAGTACCTCACCGGGTTTGACCAGCCAAAGCTTTGTGCCATGTACGTGGATAAAAAGCTGGCGTCGGTACTTTGTGTTCAGACCCTTTCTCGCCTGAACCGCTCCGCGCCCAAGCTGGGCAAGAAAACCGAAGACCTGTTTATTCTGGATTTCTTCAACTCAGTTGATGATGTGAAGGCCGCGTTTGATCCCTTCTATACAGCAACTTCTTTGTCGCGGGCCACTGATATCAACGTGCTCCATGAACTTAAGGACGCAATGGACGACGTGGGTGTGTATGAGTGGTGCGAGGTTGAGGACTTTGTAAAACGTTACTTCAATAACGAAGATGCCCAAACATTAAGCCCCATCATTGATGTAGCCGCGGCCCGTTTCGAGCATGAGCTGGAACTGGAAGACGACGAAAAAGTCGATTTCAAAATAAAGGCTAAACAGTACGTAAAAATCTACGGGCAAATGGCGTCCATCATGCCCTATGAAATAGTGGCATGGGAAAAACTATTCTGGTTCCTGAAGTTCCTAATACCCAAGCTGAAGGTGGCAGACCCGGATGCGAACACTATCGACGAACTATTGGAATCCGTTGATTTGAGTTCCTATGGCCTGCAAAGGGTAAAACTGAATCACACTATCAAACTGGATGAGGCGGATACTGAGCTCGACCCCCAGAATCCAAATCCTCGTGGCGCCCACGGTGGAGACCAGCAAACAGACCCTTTGGACGACATCATTAGAACGTTCAATGAACGCTGGTTCCAGGGTTGGAGTGCAACACCTGAAGAGCAGAAAGTGAAGTTTATCAATATTGCCGAGAGCATCAAGCAGCACCCGGATTTTGAGGCCAAATATCAGAATAATCCTGATCCACACAATCGGGAGCTGGCCTTTGAAAAAATGCTGAAGGAAGTGATGTTGCGCAGGCGGAAAGACGAGTTGGAGCTATACAAATTGTTTGCTGGGGACGCCGCTTTTAAAGCTGCGTGGATGCAGAGTATGCAACGGGTAATTTCTAAATGAATATCTTCTGCTAACTTTTTGGTTTGAGCGTCGAAGGGGGTGCGGCGAATGATCTCAGTGCAGAGTCAAATACAAAATGCCAGCAACGCAATCACTCAAAACATTGCAGTGTTAAGTGATAATCGCGAACTTCTGTCTCAGAATGTGCTATCCCAAATTAGAAATCTGGTTGAAGGGGTAGCCGTACTTTTTAATTCCAGATCTCTAAGTGCGGAATTTAGATATGACCAAATTGAATCTGGTCTTGCATACGTAAAGGGAAATGGACGGTTAAATTTTATCAGTCGGTTTCATAACCTGATCCAGAAAATTGCGTCGCATTACACATTGGATGGGGATGCATCAGAGCGATTGATGCTCAAATATTACGAATATCTGTATCGGATCAGGGCCTGCGTTTTACAACACTACGCACTTCAAATAATACCCAACCTTGAGTCTTTCCCAATTGATTTGGACCCATCGTTACGGGAGTACCATGAGAAAATAGCATCTCGAATCGATGCTATGCGAGGCTTCAGCCAGGCTGGTGATAGAACGGACCGCTACTACATTCAAAGGATTCGCCCGTTCTTTACCCAAGGACGAATATATTATGAAGTTACCTTTTGCAGAGCGGTTAACAAGGTAAGCAAGTTCGACCGTATTATCGCCTTTACTGATCTGGATCTATCGGATAAATATGCCGCAAACCTAACACTAAGGCGTGCCCAAATTGAGGTGTTGGGGCAAATTATGCCGATAACCCTGATCCTTGACTGGGAGGTATCGATTCGTTCATGCGAATTAAAGAATTTTTCTCGAATATTAGGTCTTTCTGTAACAGGAAGCACATCTTCTAATGAATACCGTTATTTGATGGGGTTTTTAACGCAAGGGCATCGAAATTTGGTAGATTTGATGGGGATGCCTGCCAACCTCTATCAGCTGCTCAAAGCAGAGGCAACGAGTACAACAGCATCTCCCCAAATATTTCCTGTGTTAGATCAAGCGCGTCAATTGATTAGCAATGCTCGCCCAGGTTGTAATGTTCTTCGGTACCTTCTCTTAAGGATGCACAATCAGACATTGAAATCTCAATATCATCGAGACGGGTGCGGTCTGCTATCAGATCTAAAGCTTTCCTATGGCTGCATACCATTTGATGAAATGCCATTTTGTACATCACTTCCCGGGCATAACCCGAGGTTTTGGGATCTTGCCGATTGTATTGATGTGAATGAGCGCCACCATGAGCTGCTTGCTCGTAGGGTGAGGGCTAATGTTGAAACACGAGGGATTTTGTATACCCCAGTGGGGGAACTCCAGGGCTTTGGTGAGGATATCGACCAATTGGTTGGTCACTACAATAGCTTGGTCTATCACAAACATAGGGAAATTAGAAAACTTGTAATTGATAAACGGCATGTGTTTATCAACGGTTATGAAGAGGACACGTATAAGATTCTGAGCAAACTTACGGAGTTTTCGTCAGCGGGAGTTGCTGGCTACAGTGATGCTGTGACTCGTTGGCTGAGGGAGTCTGCTCGAAATATTGATGACCAGGCAAAAAGCCATGCATTAAAGCAGCTATTCAGCCAATCAAGAGTTGCTCTGATTTATGGTGCAGCTGGAACTGGAAAGTCCACCATGGTGGATCACATTGCCCATTACTTCAGCGATAAGCGGAAATTGTTTCTCGCGCATACTAATCCTGCAATTGACAACCTGAAGAGGAAGGTTACAGCACAAAATTCAGATTTTCGCACCGTGAGTAGCGAAATACGAAGCAGTAGCGCTTTTTCTCCAGATTACGACCTTCTCGTCATTGATGAATGCAGCACGGTTAGTAATTCTGATTTTTTAAAGGTGTTGGAAAAAACAACTGCTAAGTTGATAGTGCTTGTTGGGGATGTCTATCAAATTGAGTCTATTCAGTTTGGCAACTGGTTTGAGGTGGTTCGTTCGTTTATTCCAAATACGTCCATTTTTGAGCTAACGACACCGTTTAGAACGCAGAACAGCAATTTATTACTATTTTGGAACAAAGTTAGGGCAATAGATGATGATCTGACTGAGGTGATGGCGAGAAACAATTACTCCTCTGTTTTGGATGCCAGTATTTTCCAATCACAAGGACATGACGAGATAATATTGTGCCTAAATTACGACGGGCTTTATGGGATAAACAACATAAACCGATTCTTACAGAGCGGTAACCCAAGTGAGCCGGTTATATGGGGTGACTCAACGTATAAGGTGGGAGATCCGGTTCTATTTTTTGATGCAGAGAGGTTTAAACCAGTCATTTATAATAACCTGAAAGGCCGGATTGTTAAGATTGAGCGAGATCGAGGTTGGATTCAATTTGATGTGGAGCTTGATAGGCCACTAACTGAGCTGGATGTTATAGGAACTGACCTGGAGTGGGTTGTAGGGTCTACCGTACGTTTTAGCGTGTATGAAATGAGTAATAGTGATGATGATGATGATTCACTTAATATAACGGTGCCATTTCAGGTTGCATACGCAGTATCAATACACAAAGCACAGGGGCTTGAATATGATTCTGTGAAGGTGGTCATTACCGACGCTAATGAGGAGGATATAACGCATAGTATTTTTTATACCGCCATCACTAGGACTCGTGATCGATTAAAGATATTTTGGACTCCAGAAACTCAGCATAACGTTATTGCGAGATTGCAGCGAGTTAGTAAAAACAAGGATGTGGCATTGCTTTCAAGTCGGCGTGGATTATCTGTTACCCGAAATTGAATTGAAATTATCCAGCTGTTTAAAACTCAAAGGTTTACTCTCTGATATTTTGACTGTGTAGCTTAGTTCTGAGCTTGCCAGCATGTTATTAATCCGGCATCGATATAGGCATTCTATGCCGCATATTTGATGCTTGGGTGGTTAAAGTATTTTTTCACCCTCGAAGGTTTCTTTTGCAACATACACATATGTGATCGAACTTTCTTTTTGAGATCCCCTTTCTTTCGCGCCGGCTTACCACTGTGAACTCCCGCTTTTAAGTCACAATTCAAGTATTCGTCCGGGTTCAATTCCGGGGAATAGGCGGGTAAATAGAACACTTCCATACGATCCTCATTCTCCTCAAGCCAAGCCTTCACAACCTTGGCGTGATGGACTCTCAAATTGTCCAGTATCAGGAAAACCTTGCGTCTGGCGTCTTTGATCAGCCGCTTCATGACCCCTGTCAACCGGTCCGCGTCCATCGTTCCATCATAGATTTGAAACCTCACTTTGCCCTGGTTGCTGATCGCCGAGATCATATTGACCGACTCCCGCCTGGCGTTCAGGCGAATCACCGGCGTTTTCCCTTGGGGCGCATAGCCCCGCCCATGCTGGGCGTCGCTTCGCAGCCCTGTCTCGTCCCCCCAATAGATCTCAGCCCCTTCCGCCTTGGCTCGTCCCTTTTTGCTCATACGCTTTTTTCGCCGGTTTCTGTGGCGTGAAACCCCAGGCGGCCAGATAATTGCCGACCGTTCGGATCGCCAGCTGTTCTCCCGTCTCCTGCGCAATGAGCTGCTGCACCGCCTTACGGGTCCAAAGCGCATACTCCAGCTTGAGCTGATCCGGGCTGTTATCGGTAATCAAAAGCCTGATCCGGTTCTCCTGGGTTAGCGTCAGTCGCTGTCCCGAACCGGGCTCTCGTCCGCGGGGCCTGGACTTAATCCCGCTAAACCCTTGCGCTTCATAAGCTCTGATCCATTTCCCCACCGTCAGGTTATGGACGCCGACCTTATCGGCTATTTCGTGATAGCTGTATCCCTGCTTGCGCAGTCGCACGGCTTGTTTTCTTTTTTCTTCCT
This sequence comes from Hahella sp. KA22, assembly GCF_004135205.1. Lineage (NCBI taxonomy): Bacteria > Pseudomonadati > Pseudomonadota > Gammaproteobacteria > Oceanospirillales > Hahellaceae > Hahella > Hahella sp. KA22. Next base: position 1,771,201 of record NZ_CP035490.1, read on the forward strand.
GCGCTGCGGCAGGTAATGAGCGAGCGTCTTCTATAATCATATGGGCATCATATCTATATCGATGCCAGGTTAATAAATACGTCGGTTATCATGAAGCCCTGTTTTTGCAGTCCGCTAAGCGATTTGCCCTGTGAATTTTTATTTTGGTGGGCGGACTTTTTGAAGTTCCTAATCATGCGCTGCCATGACCTTTTACAGATTAACCAATCACGGTTCTGTGAGTCAGCCCTTTGCAAGGCTTTAACAAGCCCTGCATCAAGTAGCTGCTTAAGCTGGTAGCGAGAAAGTTCGGTCTCAATGACAGCTTGCTCCATTGACCAGTTGTCTTGGTACAGCCGAGCCAGGGAATCGATTTCCTCTCTGTTGAAGTAGGCTTTGCCTTTGAACTTGTGTAGCGTGATCTTACCTTGGGCTATCAGGCTACGAATTCTAGGCTCTCGACAATCAAGGAGGCGTTGTGCCTCTTTTTGGGTTATTAGCGGGCGCTCATCGGATGACAAAGATATTCTGGTCAGCCGATGGGTTTGAATTGCATTCGGCCAGTTGATCTCGATGAATTGGTCAAACGCGGCTCTTAGGCGAGCAATACCTTTGTTCTCTCGCTGCCGATACAGCTTTTCGTGAATGTCGCGGAAGTGCTTGTTGATACCCGACTGACCACGTTCGCTCATCGGGTTATCTATGTACTGGCTAAGCAGCAGATGGAAACCATGAGGCCAGCGTTTCAAGGCTTGCCAGGCCTGGGTGTAATGGTGAGATACAGTCAGGTTGTCCAAACTAGCTGGTGTGAACAGTGTTTTGTGGAACAGCCGGTACTGGTAGTGTGTAATGAAATGGATTAGAGACAAGGCTTCAGCGAAGTTCAGGCCCCTAAGCACGGCGGGAATCGATTTTGGTGGGTCACGTCCCTCGATCAGATGAGTCATTGCCCTGGTGAAGGCTAAGGTTGCAGGTGAGGCCTTCGGAATCGATTTGACCGGTGGGAATGGGTCGCTTTCACTGAATTCATTGATAGAGTGGCGGTACCAGCTCAGGCTCTTTCCTGTCTTGGGACTAGTATCGACGAGTAACAGCTTGTGCTTGATACAGGCTGTATAGGCGATGTGACTCCATAGATCAGAAGAATACCCCCTCTCTTCGAGGCATTCCGGACAGATTTTCGGAGTTTTGACGAAGATCTTGGTGGTAAAGTGTGGCTCTTGGGACGATTTGAAGGTGTCAGCTGTTCTTGGATAAGTATAATCGAGCCCCAGCTTGGAAAAGTAAGGCTCTATGTCATACTCTCCAGTGATTATCTGGTGGGCCGGTATCCTGAGGTTTTTCCACGGTAGACCGGCATGCTGGAGCAAATGGCCGATATGGTGAAAGCCATTTTGCTCGCTGACCCGGATGAGATAACTGACCATGCACTCATCGGGTTGTCGATGGGGTCGAATTAGTAGTCTGCTCATGTTTTGAGCATAGAATTTCAGCGCATGGTTGTGAAGAGATAGTGAGCAGGGGTTGGTAAGAAACTTGTTCAAACTTATGTCGAAGCCGCGTGGCACGTGGGCATTAGGCGTTTTTTGGGGGGTTGTTCAATCTTTTCTCGAAATTTTTGTTCAAACTTATCTCGAATCGAGCCGAAAAATGCGGGCTGTAGAGGCGTTTTGTTCAAGCTTTTGCGAGGACTTACATAAAATGCTGTGGCGGCTCACAGCTTAATTTTTTCTACGTCCTCTGCGGCTGTTCCTGCTACTTCAGCCTTGTTTCTTGGCGCCAGCCAACCTCCGTCTGATATGACGACACTCGATATTTGATAGGTCGCGCCGAAAAAGAAACGGGAAGGCCTCTTCGCACGCCTGACAGGCATAGCTCATACCTATTTAGAGGTGGCGGAGTGGTAACCACTTTTGATGAGTGCGTCCTTTGATGCTGGTTGAATTTCGTACTATTTTTAAATGATCATCGAATGATGCAAAGGTCTAAAGCCTTTTCCTAATTGAGACAGAACCTGCTGTACGCACGCTAAGGCCATATATCGTTGGTCTGAGGCGTTGGTTTTATAGTCACGATGTACATGCTTAATTTGGCAAAATGTTACACGTAATCAGGAAGATGCAAAATGATCAACGGATTGATTGAGTCAACGAAACAAGTATCCCTCCTTGACCCGTTCTTACTAGATGAATTCTTTATGGATGAGTTTCATCATTGCAATCGCCTATGTCATGTCAAAGGCATTATCAGAAAAGGAAATGGCCTGGAGCTGGCTGGCGTGCAGCTGCAACACATCTCACAGGTAACTGCGCAAGCCATGACGAGAGATTTAGGTTTTTTGGCTTCTTCTTTGGTTAGGCATGGAGCAAGTTTGAATGAGGTTTCGGGGCTGGAGCCGTTTTTGATGAATATTTCCAAAATCTCTCAAGAGATACCGAGGGACAATCTCTACAGTTACACCGTACGTAACCCAACAGGTAAAAGAAGGCGCAGCTTTACCGGCTTGGATGAAGAACTTCTTTTTATAGAACTTCTTACCATATCAATCGAGGAAATTTTGAAGCTACTTTGCCTGCTTCCAGGAAGAGAAATGTTTGACCCTGAAAGTCAGGAATGCGCGGAGGCATTGCATAGCTGCGCCGGACGGCTGGAGGTTTTGACTCCATCGATTGTTACCGTAAAGAGAAAAATTTCACCGGAAGTCTTTTCCTATAAGCTTCGGCCCTATTTTGAGCCACTACAGGTAGGGGGGCGTTCATGGGTTGGGCAGAGTGCAGCACAAATGCCTTTGCTTCTTATTGATTGGGCTGTGTGGGGGGCCGATTGCTCTGATACTGATTACCGCAGCTACTTCGAACACAATATCGAATATTCACCCGCTATTATTAGAGATTACCAGCGTCAGCAAGGGTTGACGGAATCGTATATTTCCCTAACCGAGAAAGCTTTAAAAGGAATGAGTCCGTATAGGGCTGAAGCGGTGGCCACTGCCTTGTTAGAGATTTTGACTGTGCTGGCTAAATTTCGATATCCACACATCAAAGTGGCCGAGGAAAATTTTAGTGTAAGGGTACGGAATACGCAGGGCAGTGGCGGTTATGATATGGAAATATTGAATCTGTTGGCCGAGTATACACAGCATAATCGTGCGCGAATCAAAACGGCATTAAGGAATAGTTGTCGACAGCTAATAAATCATTAGGGAAAGCTTTTATGGAAAATAAAGTTCCTTTTTCTACAGGTCCCCATATGACCTCAGAGGAATTTCGCCGACATGGATACCAGATTATCGACTGGATTGCTGATTACTGGGAGCGGGTGGAGGATTTCCCTGTTCTTTCCCAGGTGGCTCCAAATGAGGTGCGCTCACAATTACCCCCTTTACCTCCCAGTGCAGGAGAGTCTTTGGAGAGGGTGTTCAAAGACCTTGAAAACATCATCTTACCCGGCCTGACTCATTGGCAATCACCAAATTTCTTTGCGTATTTCCCTGCTTCTTGTTCAGCACCTTCGGTGTTAGGAGAGTTGTTATGCGCCGGATTAGGGGTCCAGGGTATGTTATGGGCGACCAGTCCCGCCTGCACTGAATTGGAAACCCATGTTCTGGACTGGTTGGTGGATATGCTAGATCTGCCGGACAAATTTAAATCCACCGGCTCGGGGGGCGGTGTGCTGCAGGATTACGCCAGCAGCGCCACTTTATGTGCTTTATTGGCGGCTCGCGAACGCACCACCGAAGGACGAAGCAACCGGGCGGGCTACCAGGGAAAACTGGTTGCGTACTGTTCCACCCAAACCCATTCCTCGATAGAAAAGGCCGTTCGTATCACTGGTCTTGGTAGTGATAATCTGCGCTTAATCGAAGTAAACGATAACTTTGCTATGCTCCCCGATGTGCTCGCCGCGCAGATAGCAAAGGATAGACGTGAAGGTCTGGTTCCCTGTTTTGTATGCGCTACGATAGGCTCCACCTCATCGTTAGCGGTCGATCCTGTTCCTGAAATCGGTCGTATTTGCCAGCAAGAAGGGTTGTGGCTGCATGTGGATGCCGCTATGGCGGGCTCGGCGGCTGTTTGTCCTGAGTTTCAATATCTGCATCAGGGACTGGAATACGCAGACAGTTACTGTTTTAACCCGCATAAATGGCTGTTAGTCAATCATGACTGCGACTGCTTTTATGTCGCTGACAAATCAGCATTGACCAATGCGCTCGCTATTTTGCCGGAATACTTAAAAAATGTGGCGACTGAAGCCGGTGGCGTAATCGATTATCGAGACTGGCAGATCCCGCTTGGGAGGCGGTTCCGCTCGCTAAAACTATGGCTGACCATCCGTTATTACGGAATCGAAGGATTGCAGTTGCATATCCGCAAACACGTAGGATTAGCGAAGCTATTTACCGACTTGATAGAAGAATCAGATAGCTTTGAGTTGGCGGCTCCGCCCTTCCTCAACCTTGTCTGCTTCCGCCACAAAGGGGACGATCAAACCAACCAGCGAATCCTCGAGAAAATCAACAAAGAGGGACAGATCTATCTGACCCACACAAAATTAAACGGACAATATGTATTACGATTTTGTGTCGGGCAAATACGAACAGAAGAACACCACGTGCGCAGAGCGGTTGATATATTGGAAAGGGTCGCCAAATGCTGAAACAATCGCTGCCCACCGTTTCTCGCACTTATCAACATCATCATCTGGACAGTACGCGCTGGAACGCATTTGCTCCCCGTACCGGCGATGTTGTCGTAGCGAGTTCCATTAAATCCGGCACGACATGGACACAGTGGATTGCAGTGAAATTGTTGCTACCTGATCAAAATCCAAAATCGTTGCTGGATATCGCGCCCTGGTTAGATTGGCGCACCGATCCGCAGCAAGACCCGTTGCAGGATTTGATCGCGTTATTGGAAGCTCAACCGCACCGCCGTATTATTAAAACTCATCTGCCCCTGGATGGATTGCCCTATTTCCCCCAGGTCAGGTATATCGTATTGGGACGCGATGGACGGGACATCGCCATGTCTTTGTGGAACCACTACGGCAATTACTCTGATGAGTTGCTTGCTCTTTTAAACAGCCATGAAGGGGTGTCATTCCCGCCCAGGCCGCAAACCTTTCAAAAGTTTTGGGCGGATTGGATCAGTAAGGGGTGGTTTGACTGGGAACAGGACGGATATCCCTTTTGGTCACATTTTCACTTTATTCAAAGCTGGTGGGAGTTTAAGCATCTGCCCAATATCCTTTTTGTGCACTTTACGGACTTACTGGCCGATCTGACTGGGGAAATCCAGCGTATCGCGGATCATCTTGAGGTTTCGCTTTCTGCTACCCGGCGAACCGAAATTGCTGAAGAAGTGACATTTGAGAATATGAAGAAAGATGCCAAAAAATATGCTCCCTTATTTGAAGGGGAATTTAAGGGTGGCCCGGAAGCTTTTTTTCATAAAGGAAGCAACGGCCGCTGGAAGGATGTACTGACGGAGCAGGAAATAGCTCAATATAAGTACGCCGTCGCCCGCACTCTATCGCCAGAATGTGCTGCGTGGCTGGAGCACGGAAAAGTCGCTTCCCATTCGCCATCTTCTGTACTCGTTTAGCTATCGCACGTTTCTTATATGAACTCCAGAACTAGATTAATAACTGTCAACGATATCCGATATGTCTGGTTAGTTGATGAAGTTGAATGGAACCTGCTCAGGTTGAAAGTCTGGCGGGAAGGGGAAAAGAGAGCGCCTTGGTTTACGCTGGATAGAGACATGAATATTCCGTGGCGGTTTTCCCCTGAGATTGCCGCGACTACTCCTGACACACCCTTTTCTGTAACACCGAAGTTGGTGGCGGAAGCTATCAGGCAGGTTGGGTTGCAATTTGGCTTCTCTGATGAAAATAGCAAAGCTTTAAATCTGTGTGTCAGTTCTGACGGCAACTCCATTTTGCCGTTATCAGAATTGACGTTACAAAAGTCCTAAACGCCCTCAACTCTTTCCCTCACAATCCTCGCCAGCGCTTCCAGAGCGTCTTCGGGAAAGCCGCTTAGGCCGGGAATGTCATTGCTTTCCAGCAAGATAAACTCTCCGTTTTCGTCTTCCAGGAAATCCAGGCCGAGTATGTCGGCGTTCAGGTGATTCATTGCGACTTGGGTCTGTTCCCGCAGCGTTTCGGGTACAGGAATTACCTGGAACTCCTGGGTTTCGATGTTGGCTTTCCAGCGAGCGCCACGGCGGGACATGGCCCACATCTGGTCGCCGATAGCGAGACAGCGGATGTCGCGGACATAGGGGATGTATTTTTCCAGCGTAACGTAATCGTTGGAAATGAACGTCAGATCTTTGATATCCGACCAGGCCGTTTCGGTTTCCGCCAGGGCTTTGCCATAACCGCCGTGAAAATTGCCGACTTTCACCACCGAGGGCAGGGGAGGGTCGACTTTATCCAACAGGTTTTCACCGATGGCGATGGTGTCAGGGGAGACAGTCAACCCCGCTTCTCTCAGCTCCGCCAGCATTGACAGACGATCATAGCCTCGCAACAAGGTGCGCGCCGGATTCACACAGGGGATACCGGCGAAACGAATCAGCTCTAGCACACTGCGGTGGGACTCGTCCGGCTTAACCGCGCCAAGCCGCCATAATACCGCGTCCGCCCGCACGACGCCGGAGGCGTCAAACACCCACAGTCGGTTTTCGTGATACAGCCATTTGCTGGTTTGCAGGCGACGGTAATGCACCTCATGACCAGTCAGGTATTTAGGCCAGTATTGCTCGCCGTTCACCACGATGATAGAAGCCATAGAGTCCTCGAAACTTAGTCAATAACGTAAAAGTGGGCGGTTGGGTTTACTTAGCTGGAACGTACAACGACGGTTCCGGCGAGTTTGTCATGGAAGCCTTGCTTTTTCGGGTCCCAGGCGACCCACAGGAAACCCAGGCCCAGAGGCAGTAATGACAGGTAGTAAGCGAAATAACGTCCGATGAGTTGTCCCTTTGATGGCTTTGCGCCGGTTTTGGCGTCGACAATGACCGCGTTAACCAGCATTTTTCCTGGCGTAGCAGAGCGGTAGACCCAAAACAGAATGACGGCGATCGCCGGTAAAACATAGTTGAGCAACGCATCCGCCGTACCTGCGATAAATGTCTCCCCATCGAAATAATTGAAGCCGTATAGAGAGATCAGAATCGGGTAGGTGATCGCCATCATAATCAGTGAATCGATAATGCTGGCGCCGGTTCTCGCCCAGAAACCGACATAGTCCATATCTTCCTGATGAATTTCTGGAGTCAATTCCGCCTGAGGGGCCTGGTAGGGATTCATTGAATTACCTTATACATCCGAGTATCTAAATTGAAGTTATGTAGCGGTCTAATTATCGGTTTTTAACTACTCAGCTGGCCAGTAAATCCTAATTAACGGAATAAGCGCTTTGCCTTCAAGACTGAACTCTTCGTAATAGTCGACTACCAGCTCCGCGAGAATGTCGATATCAACTAGAGTAAGAGGAATATTTGCTCTGTCCGCCTCGTAGCGGGCTTCTCGCGTAAAGCCGCCTGTGCTGACGAAGATGCCTTTGTCGCCGGGACGAAGAGCGCCAATGAAACTACGCAGGATTTGAGCGCCAATTGTGCCGCTGCGATGCTTAACTTCCACCTTTATACGGGGTTCCTGTAAACCCAGTCCATCGGGTGAAGCGAACACATCTATTCCTCTATCCGGCCCTTTCGGCGATACGCGAGCGCGAAAGCCCATTCCACGCAGTACTGTGGCTATAAGCTGCTCCATTTCGTCGGCATCCAGTGCAATAATCTTATCTTTAATAAGTTCCTTGCTTTGGTTAATTGTGTTTTCCCGAGAGGGCGCGCTCTAATCCGGTTTCTTCAGTTGCTCAAGCAGTTTTGCGGGTTGATTCAACAGGGTAGGGTTCTTTTCCAACACCAGGAGTTGTTCTGTTGTCAGTAACTGTGAAATCACCTGTGATTCGCCGTTTATTGTGAGCTTAATAATAACGAGTGAGCCTATCAGAGTCGCTGCTTGCGAGATGTCTTTCAGTGAGTTGATTAAGGCTGCGGCAGCTTCCGAGTTATTTTTATTCACCTCGGATTGCACTTTTTCTATGTTGGCTAGTTCGATAGCCTTTTGCGCTTTCATCAAGGTTTGCTGGGCTTCCTCAGAGTTGTAGGCTCTCTGAATAAGTTTGATGCCTTTGCGTATCCATGAACCTTGATAAAACTCGCCTTCATCAGACAGCGCCATGCCGCAGGACCAAACAAAGGCTTTGTATTTTTCAAAGGCGTTTTGGGCGATATCAAAATCCTCGATATCGAAGAACAGGTGGCCGTTATAGGTATAAGTTTTCAGAGTATTCTTGTGATACTTTCTAAAATTCTCCGCCTGCTCAAAAATTTCCTTATACACCTCATCGTGAGCAATGGGGGGGTAGCCATGCTTGGCGAGCACCAGAATCAACGCCACCTTCAACTCCGCCTTGATATCTTCGCGTTGGTTCCAGTCGGTGTATTGGGTTTTGTCGTCCACCACATCTTTCACCGCGGATGACAGCGTCAGCATCTTGTCTTCCGGGTATGAAAAATCATATCTAACGGCCAGTTTTTTCAGAATGTCATAGAAGGCTTTTTCTTCGAGATCAATGCCCAGGTCGGCGAAGGAGGCTTTCTCTCTTTTGAGCGCTTGAATCAGATCGATGATTTCGTCGGAAAAGTCTTCCAGCACATTGCTTACCAGCACGTCATCCTCTTTGCGCTCGTTGTAATGATCAACGAGTCTCCGGAACTTCTCGGCAAAGTCGACGCCCTTGGTTTTATTGATTTTTTTGAAGTCTTCAATCGCCCGCTCTAATAGCTTTTGCAGGAGTTTGATTTTGGTGTTCGGCAGTTTGATCTTTTCTATTTTGGCCAAATAGTCATCATTAAAAATGTCCATTTCGCCGGCGTTTTCATCACCTAATCTAAAGACCTCCTCCACGCCGTCCGCTTTCAAGGCCTCTGCAATCATCTCGCGTACGCGGGCGTTCATTTGGGTGATGTCCGGCGCGGTTCCGCGGGTCAACTTAAAGACAATAGAGCGCACGGCCAAATAGAAGTGTATCCAGTCCCTTTCCTTCTGATTAATCGCTTCGGAGCCGCTACAGATGTCGTAGGCGGCTTTTAAACGTTTCACCAGGGCCATAAAACGTTTTTCGATTTTGTCTGTAATCTGAACAAACTCAGCCGCCATATTCAAACAGTTGAGCTGCTCAAGCGGGCTTCCCGCAAAATAGGGCTGGGTATCGAATTTGTGGAAGAGTTTGCTTAACAGGTCGAGATGATCTTTCACCACCACCACCGATTGCTGAATCTCCTCAAAATTCTGCTGGTCGGCTTTGTTATAGAGGGCCAGCGCCAGATTCATCTGCTTTTTAATGCCGATGTAATCCACTACCAGGCCTTTTTCTTTGCCCTCATACTTGCGATTAACCCGTGAGATGGTCTGGATCAGGTTATGGCGCTGGATAGGTTTGTCGATGTAGATAGTGTCCAGAAAGGGGACATCAAAACCGGTGAGCCACATATCCACGACAATGGCGATCTTGAAGTTGGACTTTGGGTTTTTAAACTGTCGGTCCAGCTCTTTACGGTAGTCCTGTGAGCCCAGCATTGCATAGAGAGCTTTAACGTCGTCTTTGCTGCGGGTCATGATCATCTTGATCCGCTCGATGGGCTTGATCTCTTTCCGCTCTTGCTCGGAAAGGCTCGCTCCGGCCTCGCAGACTAATTCCTTGTCCCATTCTGGACGTAAGTCGGTGACTTCTTGCCAGAACTGATAAGCGATGTCGCGGCTGCTGCATACAAACAGCGCTTTGCCTTTTACGCTGGCGCCTTCCTCAATACGCTTCTCGTAATGGTGAACAAAGTCTATAGCCAGCGCTTTCAGGCGATCAGGATCGCCTAGAATCAGACGCATATTAGCGCTGGCTTTTTTGCTCTCTTCAATCTGATAGTCGTTGCTACCACTTTCGGCGCACTGAGCGTAATACTCTTCAATCTCTCTCAGTTTATCGTTGTCCAATACAACCTTGGCTGCGCGGCCCTCGTACACAATGCGGACAGTGATCTCATCTTTGACGGATTCGGTCATGGTGTAGCTGTCCACCACCTCGCCGAATACATCCAGGGTCGCGTCGATAGGCGTACCGGTAAAGCCGACGTAGGTGGCGTTGGGGAGAGAGTCATGCAGATACTTGGCGAAGCCGTAGGTGCGTTTGACTCCTTTTTCGGTGACTCTTAATTTTTGATCCAGATTAATCTGGCTTCGATGCGCTTCATCGGAAATGCAGATCACGTTTGTGCGATCCGTAAGCCGTTCTGTATCCTCAGTAAACTTCTGAATCGTGGTCAGGAAAACGCCGCCGCTGTTGCGTCCCTTAAGCAGCTCTCGCAGATGCTCGCGACTTTCCACGCTGATAATAGTGTTATCGCCAATATATTCCTTGGCGTTAGTGAACTGGGCGGAAAGTTGGTCGTCCAGGTCTGTGCGGTCGGTAATCAACACAATGGTGGGGCTTTCAAAGGCCACGCTTTTCATTAACAGCCGGGCCAAAAAAAGCATGGTGAAGCTTTTGCCGCAGCCAGTGGCGCCAAAATAAGTGCCGCCCTTACCATCGCCTTCTGGCTTGCGATGTTTGAGTATGTTGGCGTAGAGCTTTGTCGCCGCGTAATACTGCGGATAGCGGCAAACGATCTTAGTCTCACTTTTGGAGACATCCGGGAAATGGATAAAGTGGCGAATGACCTCGCGCAGGCGGGTTTTATCGAATAGCCCCTGAATCATGGTATGCAGGGCGTTAATACCGTCCTGCTCAATGGGCTCATTACCCGTCACCTTGCGCCAGGTGTAGTAAAAGTCGTAAGGGGCGAACAGCGACCCCATACGAGTGTTGACGCCATCGCTGATAACGCACAAAGCGTTATACTTCATCAGTTCGGGAATATCGCGGGCATAGCGGATAGTGAGCTGCTTGTAAGCGTCGTAGATAGTAGCTTCTTCCCGTATGGCGCTTTTAAATTCAAAGACCACTAATGGCAGGCCGTTGATATAGAGAATGGCGTCGGGAATGCGCTTTTCCTTGCCTTCAATTTCCAGTTGGCTGACGAGCCGGTAAATATTGCTGTCGTAAACAGAGGACTGATTATCAACGCCTAGGGTTTCTACTTCGTCGGAAGAGGGAATTCGTTGTTCAGGTAGACCCGCGTAGTCGATCAGTTGGATATAAAGATCTTTTCTACTGCGGTCTTCCCGCTTCAGGAGAAAGCCATCCGCGATGCGTTTGTGAATAGTTTTATTACTGTCGTAGAGGTCCGCCGCCGGTAATTTTTCAAGCTGCTGAATGATGGACTCCACTTCTCCGGGGGTAATGTCGTCGCCTTCGTACCGGATCGTCAGGAAATTCCGCAGGTCCTCTTTCAACAGAACTTCAGTGGCGGGTCTGGCCAGGCTACGGCCTGAATAATGCCGATAGCCTTGTTCTTTCAGTAATTGAATGATGGCCTGTTCCAGCTTGGCTTCATTAAAACTCATTGATGTCCTACCCACCAGACCCATTCCAGGTCGGGATTTCCTATTGGTTTTAAGCGCCTGCGTATGAATTTTTAACGTGGCGCCCACATGTCATTTGACCCCAATGGATTGAGCGTTGTGACAACCAAACTAATGGGGCTTGAGGAAATTTTTCTTAAACAGCTTATAGTTGTTACTGTCGCATAAATAAAAAAAATTTCCAGCAAATCCAAACACTTCCTTGTCGCCTGGCGGCTATTGGCTGCGTAGGGTGAAGTTGTGATTTATAGGCGTGGAATCAGTTGAGGAGGCCTTAAAACGAATAGAAACGGTTTGGGCGCTTATGCGTGTCAAAAAGCGCAACCATGCTGAAAACAGATGTCCGCAAGGGACGAGGCATGTTCAATGAGCTTTCGTAACATAAGGTTCGGGGCAGGCCCAGGCTGTTCTATATCGCCTTTTCCAACAAAGACAACATCGCCTTAGTAGGCCAGATGCAATCCTTCACTCCCTTGACGTTACAGGGGCGCTCAGTCAGCCAGGCGCTGGTGCTGTAAGGCAACAGATCTTTCACAGAACTTCTGTCAAACCAAAGCCGGTTTTCCAGATCCTGCGTCATCTGATTCATCGTGCCTTGCACGGAGCGGTTACAAACGCTGTCGCACACTAACGGCGCCAGAAAGCGTTGCGCGTTCTCTAAAGCCTGCTCGCTGGCGCCCACCTTGAGCAGGGTATTCATGAACACATCGGTAAAGTGCCAATCCAGTCTGGCAAAATCCGCTTTCTTCAAGCTTGGCGCAAACAGCGGAAAGCGGGTGGCGTCATGCACGAACAACACGCACTGACGACGTTGCAGAATAATCAGGTTGGCGTGCCAACCGCTTAATGGGCTTTCCGTGGAGTTACTTTCCTGATTGGGAAGTGTGCCGCTTTCATTTACCGGTAGCTTGGCGAGCAGTTTTTTTGTGCAGTGAAGGTGGATCATGACGTCTCCAATGCGTTCTCGACAGCGGCTTCCGCGTCGGGGATTTGGAGTTGGCCGGAGAGGAGTTTTGGGAGGAGAGAGTCCCTGAGTAAGCTCAAAGTAGCGTTTTCACTCTCATTGATCTCTCTGCGTTTATACAACAGAGAAATCAGTTGATCGAATTCTTTGTGAATTGTCTCTGACGGCACCACACTCCATAAATTATAGAAATCATCACGGCTAGTTGATGGGATTGCTGAACCAGAATCCATTGAGTTGATATCAAATCTACTTATCTCGTAATAAGCCCATTTCATACTTATGGGCAAAATCGGCTCTATATAAAATGCTGTATCAATCACAAAAAAAGGTGTTGCTGAATATTTCACACCTCTATAAGCCCCTTTGCGACCTATGATAATCCCCTCATGATTACATAGCGCATGATCCGTATAACCGACAGGACCATTTGTACCAAATACAGGTACTGAACCATTTCCGTCGCGGTACCCCTTCAAACTTTTGCCATATTTTAGTTCCGCAATGTCTCTCCATTGAGCCTGTGCCCACCCCTCCGGCACCCACCCCATTTCTTCATTAAACACAAAACTGCTGGGAAATAGTTTCTGAATCTCCGCCGGCAGCGGCTGACGCTGGTCGCCAAGGGCGGCGCGGCGTTGGGCTTTGGCTTGCAGTTCCTCGGGGATGGGATGGCCGGCGGCGAGGGCGTTATCGATGACCGGATCAAAATCCACAAACCAGCTTTTAAACAACGCCTGGGCCATGGATTCCAGAGTGGTGTTGATTTGGCGGTTTAGTTCGATTTTGTCGTCTAGGGTGCCTAATATCGCCGCTATTCTATCTTGCAGTTTTATGTTCGGAATACGTAAAGGTATTTTTGACAAGATGCTTGTATTCAAGTTTGGCATTGTCGCGCCAATCGCATGGCGAATAATCCACTCTTGATTCTCTGGGGTGCTAAGGTGGTATTTTAGAAACTGCGAATTGACATGGTTTCCTGGGCGCACCAAGAGGCAGCCCGTGCCGCAAAACATTCCGGCCTCAGCTTCTCTTATCAAAGCTTTCCTAGTCACATCCCCCCTACGACTGTAAACAATATCGCCACTCTGAACTAAATGTTTGGATAGACGCTCAGCATCATGTTTTGAAATTTTAGCTATATCAGAAATATTCACTCGGTCGTCTATCAAGTTTACCGGCATAATCACGGGGATGCCTTGATCAACATAATCCGAAGCATGTAGTTGGCTGCCAAAAGGTCCTGTTTGGATAATCCCTCCACCAGCCTTGACTAACTGGCCGAGGGTTATTTCTTCCCACTCATTTTCCATAACCCAATCCCTCCAAATTCCGCTTAATCACAGAATCCAACTCTTTCGATTCCGCCATTTGCCGATAAAGGGTTTGGCTCAGTTCACGCATTTTTACTTCAAACACTTCGCCATCGTCTCCCACTTCGGCAGCGCCCACATAGCGACCCGGCGTCAATACATAGTCGTTGGCTTTGATCTCTTCTAACCTGGTGGCTTTGCAGAAGCCGGGGACATCTTCATAAACGCCATCTTTGGCCTCGCCACGCCAGGCGTGGTAAGTGCGGGCGATTTCGGCGATATCTTCTTCAGTGAGGTCTTTATGGACCCGGCTGATCATGGAGCCCATATTGCGGGCGTCGATAAACAGGGTTTCGCCCTGGCGATTGCGAAAAGATTTCCGGTCATCATGGAAGTGCTGTTCTTTTTTGTTTTTGGTCAGGAACCAGAGGCACACCGGAATCTGTGTGGTGTAGAACAGTTGGCCGGGCAGGGCGATCATACAATCCACCAGGTCGTTTTCGATCATCTTTTTGCGGATTTCCCCTTCACCCTTGGTGTTGGTGCTCATGGAACCGTTTGCCAGCACAAACCCGGCGACGCCGTTTTCGGACAGTTTGCTGACCATGTGCAGAATCCAGCCAAAGTTGGCGTTACCGGTGGGCGGCGCATCATAGCCGGACCAGCGCGGGTCGTTGGTCAGCTCATCGGGGCCGCGCCACTCTTTCAAGTTGAACGGGGGATTGGCCATGATAAAGTCGGCTTTCAGATCCGGGTGCTGATCTTTAAAGAACGTATCGGCGGGGACTTCCCCCAGGTTGGCGGAGATGCCGCGAATCGCCAGGTTCATTTTGGCCAGTTTGTAGGTGGTGCCGGTCTGCTCCTGGCCGTAGATGGAAATGTCCTTTTTATTGCCCCGGTGGTTTTCCACAAACTTCACCGACTGCACAAACATGCCGCCGGAACCGCAGCAAGGATCGTAGATTTTGCCATAGTAGGGTTCGATCATTTCGGCGATCAGCTTGACCACGCATTTGGGAGTATAAAATTCGCCTCCGCCTTTGCCTTCGGTCGCCGCGAATTTGCCCAGGAAGTATTCGTAAACGCGCCCGACCACGTCTGTTTCATTGTCTTCCACCGTGTCGATGTTATTGATGGAATCGATCAGAGCGGCCAGCTTGCTGACATCCAGTCCCAGACGGGAGAAATAGTTATCCGGCAGCGCACCGCGCAGGGATTTGTTGTTCTTTTCCACGGTATGCAGGGCTGTGTCGATCTTGACGGCAATGTCATCCTGCTTGGCGTTCTTGCTGATAAACTCCCAGCGGGACTCCTCCGGCAGATAGAACACATTCTTCATGGTGTAAAAATCAACCATATCCACGTAGTTGCCGTGGCCTTCCGCGATCAACTCCTGCCGACGTTCTTCAAACTTGTCGCTGATGAATTTCAGAAAGATCAGAGACAGAACCACATGCTTATATTCAGACGATTCCACGCTGCCGCGGAGCTTGTCGGCGGTGTCCCATAGAGTTTGCTCGAAACTTCTTTGCTTCTTGTTCGCTGTGCTTTTTTCGGTTCTTTTTGCCATGAAAGTAACTTTAGTTGCGCTAAGCCTTTATTCGGGACTGCATATTACATGCAAACCCCCGGTTATGGACATGCCAAGCTGAGGTGAGAAGCCTGTCCATAGGTCGCCCGGCATAATGATCCTGGGAGACGCAGGCTAATGCTTTAACCCTTATTTCGTTGTTTTACGAGCCATCGAGTAGGGGCCGTGGCGACCTCCAGATGTAGGGCGCCTTGCCAATAACGAGCGCCCGTTGCCTGCAGACCCTCTAAAACCTAAAGGGTCTGCTCTTTCTTTGGGGCTTGGGTCTCGTAGAGAGCGAAAATCAACTATGCCATCAACAAGCGTTGGAGATGCTTTATTTACCAAAGCGCAGCAAAAACTGTTAGCGTTTTTTTTGGTCAGCCCGAAAGAAGCGCAACACCATAAGCTGGATTGTGATGCCAGCCGTTCGATTGGCGGGGGCGAAGTACAGGAGCACGATTCACACTTACAAACACAATCCCTGTGTTTCCGCATAAGCATTTTACGTTTTAATTACTTCCATTTCGCAAATCCGTAACCTGATCGTACCCAATTCCCCAGTTATCCGTATTGATCTCATCAATAACTACAAATGTGGTTTCTGGATTTTTGTTAAGTACATCCACCATTAGCTGAGTAGCGCCTTTAATAAGCGCTTTCTTCTGCTCGCGGGTGACGTTTTCATCTGTCACTTTAATATTTATGTAAGGCATATTTTTACCGGTTTTAGATGAGTTAGTTGCTGGAAAGATCTGCGTACATCTTATTGACGATTAGCCATTGGCCGTTTTCTTTTAACAAACCCAGATAATCCAGGTAGTTGTATTCGAACAAGGGGCAAGCCACTTTTACCATGGCTTGCTCACCGGTTATCTCCACCGAAAGTAATCGAAATTCATAGGGTAAGCCCTGTTCAGAAGGGACTGGGCGGTTTTTCACTGCGTCGAGCCAGTCTTTAAGAGAGCGTCTTAACCCCGGCGCTTTTAGTATCGCGTCAGTGTGAAAGATGCGTTCTAGCAATGTAGTATCCGCATAATAAAGTCCTTCAAAATAGGCTCCAATGATGTTGATGATGGTTGTGAAATCTGTCTGACCAAAATCAAGCTCGCCCGATCTATGACTTAACCCATTGTCCATGCTCTTTCCCTTCGATTGCTGTCGGTGATGATGATTAAACAGACGTTATGCCGCAGCTTGGCGTTGCTCGTTGTTCAAAGCAGTCTGAAAACTCGGCATTGCCAAGACATGGTCAATCATCTTTTGTGCGTTGGGTCCAATATGAATATCTACAGGGAAACTGGCGCCCCAACGTGAATACACCGTCAACATGATGTCAGCTGCAGACACGGTTTCGCCCCCAAGGAAATTCTGGTTAGCCAATCGGTCTTCAACCACATTCCATAGTTGGTTTATGTTACTTGCTGCTGAGGCATAAGCGGATTGTTTAGCTGGCTCACTGAGATCTGTATGGGCCACAAAAAATAACTTGCTATAGGCGGGGTGCATAGTGGCGTTGGCGAACATGATATTTTGAATGGCCTGCGCCCGTGCTGCTTTCTCAGTCGGGAACAAAGCATTTGGGTGAGTTTCCAGTAAATGCAGCATGACCGCGGCTCCTTCTGTATAGGTCTCACCGTCCTTTTGCAAAACCGGCACTGTGCCAACGGGATTAATGGCGTGAAAGTCCCCCACAGCCTGCTTGCTAATGATCTGAACGGGCTGGTTGAGTTCGTGAAGTACAACCTGAGTCGCTAAGGAGCAGGCGCCTGGAACGTAATAGAGTGTGTACATGATGTATTCCTTCTTCTGAAGCTGTTTGGTTTGATAGATAGTCCGTCGTCCTACGTGTAGCCGGCAGCTTCATCGTTGCTGCTGATGGGCCAGTCTGTAGATCAACAGCTGCAAGTCTAGGGTTTCTAATTGGCTGGATATATGACTACAATGCAAACCTATAGTTTCCATTTTGGAAACTTTCAACTTGATAATAACCACCCACTTAAAGCCCATGGATAAACTCAGAGCGCTTCAATTCTTTGTTCGACTGGCTGATCTCGGCAGCTTTACGCGAGTGGCCGAGCAAACCAATGTCACCAAATCCATGATCAGCAAGGAAATCTCCAAGCTAGAAGAAAGCCTGGGAGCACGATTGCTTCACAGGTCTACCCGTAACATAGAGCTGACTCATGTAGGCCAAGGCTATTTACAAAGGGCCAGAGCCATATTGGCGCAACTGGATGACGCAGATTCATTCGTGCAAGACTTGCAACAGCACGCTAAAGGTAAGTTGAAAATCAATGCGCCAATGGCATTGGGCCTGACAGATTTATCTGTGGTATTTGCCGATTTTATGGAAGCTTATCCAGATATTCATCTGGACATACATCTGGGAGATGAAAACACTGACCTAGTGGAACAAGGATTTGATTTGGGCTTTCGCGCCTCCAGCCGCCCCTTCGATTCGCAATACGTGGGCCGACCACTTACTCGCTTCGAATACCGTATATGCGCCGCCCCCAGCTATATAGAACGCCACACGGCAATCACCAAAGCTGCAGATTTGAGCCAGCATAACTGTTTCGTGTACAGCTACTTTCAAGGTAAAAATCTGTGGCCTATCGGCGAAGGCGTCACGATAGAGGGTAAACTTAGAGCAAACAGCACCATCTTCATGATGGAGGCCATTAAACGCGGACAGGGCATAGGTTTTATTCCCGAATTTGTCTGCCGCGAGGCGATAGACAAAGGCGAAGTGGTGGAAATTCTCGCAGGTGAAACCAAACCCAATCTCACCTTGTATGCGTTATACCCAGCGCGACGCTACGTACCGCCAGCGTTAACCCATTGCATTCAGTTTCTTGAAAAGTGGTTTGAGAGATAGCGTTTATTCATGAATTGGAGGCTGGGTATATTTGGGGTGGTTGGAATAGTGGATATTCTATTGACGATAGATTCATTGCTCGAGGGTCTTCCTTTAAGCTCAATCCATAATATGTCTAAACTTTTGTGTGAGAGGCTTTGCCACTTAGGAGGGGCGTTTAAAGGAGGCCGCAACGTGCTACCTCAGGCACATATTCCGGGGCGGATTGTAGAATCGTTTCTTCCGCAATTTGTAGGGGAGACTCTTGACTGTGCGAGTCTATATGCAGCGCCGCCCCTTAACCCAAGGTAAAACAATTTTGTAGCGTGTGTTTTACAATCATCCCGTCAAGCTATTATTGTAAGCCGGCTCCTACCTCCTATGCCGATAGGGTTATACATCCAGACGTCTCCGAATTGTAAAATGTTCTTGCATTGCACTAATACGTAACACTTTTTTAGCTCTGCGTCATCTCCGCCTCAAGGGTCAGGAAAGGCGTAATACAAGGGATGTTTCCTGCATGTATTCCACCCGCTCTTACGCGTTTAAGCACTGGTCTGATATCACTGTCGCCGACCTTCCATTTATCGAGTCTCCCTTTTTTGCAGCGAGCTTTGCCGACCGTTGCTTGAGCAACGACTTCAAGGTCAGTGACGTCGCCAGCAATTTATGCGGCTATCACTTCCGCTCGGGGTTTGGGGCTTTTCCTGGGCGTGGTTCACCCCACTTTCGCAAGTGGAAGGATGACTTCGTCAGAGGCGTTGAGCGTGGTGAGGTGTTGTTGATATTTACTGACAAGAAGAAGCCTTTCTGTCCAGTTATCAACGAGAGCGAAGATGGACCAGTACCTACCAGTTCGGAGGTAAGACTTGCCGAGCGTTTGATTGCTCGCGCTAATCCGGCACCACCTCCGCCTCCAGCGGTGACTGGAGAAGTTATGGAGGTCACGCAATTAGCTGGCAATCCCGGTTGGTCTAGTGAGAAAAGAGCGTCCAGTAGCCATCAAGCTTCCGCTGCTGCAGCGCCCGCCGCCGCACCAAGCTCTGCCCCAGCGCAGGCGAAAGGGCCCGATGAGGAAGCGCAAGCGCAGACCTTAAAGAATACCGCTCAGGAAGGGCTGCCGTTTTGTGAGGAATGCGAAAAGGCCGCCGCGCCAGCGAGCGCACCCAAGTCTGAGGATTCCCCCGCGACCAGTAATAAGACGGGCGTAAACGACAATGGCGAAACCTCGCAGGATAACGTCAATTCCTGCAAAAACGGCCACCCCATCAGTATGGTCACTGGCGAAGAGTTATTAGACCAACTGGATTTTAAACTCTCAGGCCCCCTCCCTCTGATTTGGAAAAGAACGTACAAATCCTCCAACCATAATCAGCGCGGATTAGGTCATGGCTGGACACACTTTCTTAGCCAGCAGTTAGAAGAAGTTGATGGCCGTATCGTCTTTACAACGGATGAAGGACGTTACATTGACTTCCCTTTGCCTTCAGAAGGCGAGATGGTCCGAAACAGTGCAGAGCACTTTGAGCTGCATCGCTTGGGCGAGCGCCACTTCGTACTGAAACAACTGGGCAAACCCAATCTGGCTTTCTCAGGCAATAACGGCGTCTATCGACTTGAGTCTGTGCTGGACTCATTGGGTAACCGTATTGATGTCAGCTATTGGGTGGAGTTAGAAGAGCATGAGCGTCCGGTAACGATTGTAACCACCTCCGGCGGCAAACGGTTGCATCTACTGCATAACGCATACGGTCTGATCTGTGAAGTCCAGAATGTCCATGACGATGGTTGCGTAGATAGCCTCATTAAATATCAATATGACGAAGCCCAAGACCTGGTTGCAGTAACCGATCCCGCTGGCAATAGCGAAACCTTTGGTTATCGTAATCACGTGATTACCCGTCACACCCTCAAGACTGGCTTCAGCGTCTATTTTGAGTGGAATCGCTATGACAAATCCGCTCGCTGCTTACGTCAATGGTGTGACAACGGCATTTATGACTATCGCTTTGAATGGGACCTAAAGAACCGTATTTCTCAAGCCACCGACAGTAATGGCGGGGTCACCACCTACCATTACAACGAGCGAGGGCAAGTAGTAAAAGAGATTGATCCAGAGGGCGGCGTCACCCGCAGAGCATACGATGCAGCGGGCAATCTCATCGAGGAAACCAACCCCAATGGACACAGCACTCATTACGCCTATAACGACCAAGGAAAGTTGACGACCCTGGTTGATGCGAATGGCGGTATTTACAAGATCGATTACAACGCAAACGCCCAACCTATCAGCATCACTAATGCGCTCGGGCATAAGTGGACGCGAGAGTATGACCCACGTGGACTAATGACGGCGCTTATCGATCCTGCCGGCCACAAAACGCAGTATAAATATAACGACCAAGGGAATCTCGAAACGGTCATAGACGCCCTCGGCAACGAGAAAGGCTATCGCTGGGACCAAAAAGGACAGCTGATTAGCGAAACTAATAACAATAAATCCACGAAGTTCACCTACAACGACAACGGCGATATCAGCGTCGCCTCGACGTCAGAGGGTGAGGTTACCGCCTACAAATATGACCTGAACGGAAATATCACAGAGGTCAAACAACCAGACGGCTCTCTAGTTCGACTGCGGTATAACGCCAATGATCAGTTGACGCATTTTATTGATGGCGCCGGACGCACTACGGAATATGTCTACGATGGTTTATCGCAGGTACGGAAAAAAATTGATCCGGCCGGAAACGTATTCGAGTACCTGTACGATAATGAACGCAATCTGGTTGGCCTGATAAACGAAAAAGGCGAGCGCTACGAGCTTGCTTATGACCGTAATGAGCGCCTGATCCGCGAAGTTGGGTTCGATGGGCGTGTGCAGCAATATCAGTATGACCCTGCCGGATATTTGAAGGCTCATATCGAGGGCTTGCACTCTAACGAACAGGCGCAGATCACCCTCTTTAAACGCGACCGCATGGGGCGTCTGCTGGAAAAACACAGCCCTGATGGTGAGGTCACCCGCTTTGGCTATGACGCCAACGGTCAGCTAACCAAAGCTGCAAACTCCAATCGCAGCGTTCAATTTGGCTACAACACGCTAGGACAGCTAGTAGAAGAACGGCAGGACTATGCTGTCCTTCGTCATCAGTATGATGCGCTTGGCCACCGCACCCAAACAACTTTGCCTGATGGGCGTCGACTGGAATTTGGATACGAATCCAATGGCTTGTTTAATCGCGCAAGCTTCAATGGCGAGTTGCTCGCCAAGGTTCAGCGCGACCAGGAAGGCCGTGAGATGCGAAGACAACAGGGCGCTGTCGAGTCTCGCTATGAATATGACGTCATGGGTCGCCTGGTCCGTCATCAAGTAAGTAGTCGCCAGACCAAAGAACGCATCATTGAGCGTCGCTACAGTTACGACGTTGGCGGTAACCTGGCTCTGATTGACGATTTCAAAAAAGGGTCGACGCACTACCATTACGACGCTCTGGATCGTTTGAAAGCCGTCGAGAGTTATTGTAACGAGGAGTTTGTATTCGACCCGGCAGGCAACATCCTGGAGGGAGCTAATCAAGCCAAAGGCAACCGTCTTAACTTCCATGGCGATCGCCACTTTGAGTATGACGAAGCTGGAAACCTCATCAGGGAGAAGCGTGGAAAAGGCGGAAAACTTGAGACTCGCTACTTCTACAACAAACAAAATCAACTGGTTGCTGTAGAGAAAGATGGGCAAAGAACTGAGTACAAGTATGACGCTCTCGGTCGTCGCGTCAGTAAGCAGGATGCTTTTGGGAAAACAGTGTTCCTATGGAATGGCGACGTTCTCCTATCAGAGCAACGTAAGCATCTGAGTAAAATCTACGTTTACGAGCCGAACTCGTTTAGACCGCTGGCCTTTATTCAAGATCAAAAAGTCTACCACTATCACCTCGATCACCTCGGTACGCCGCAGGAAATGACGGACGCCAAAGGCAAAGTCGTTTGGTCTGTGCGTTACAAGGCGTATGGCAACCTGGCGTTAAAAGAAACCGAAGAGGTTGAAAACTCGCTGCGCTTCCAAGGCCAGTATTTCGATGACGAGACGGGACTGCACTATAACCGCCACCGATATTACGACCCTGGCAGCGCAAGGTTCATCAACCAAGACCCGGTTGGACTGGTTGGAGGAACCAACAATTATCTATATGCACCCAATCCGACAAGCTGGATTGACCCATTTGGCTTGACGGCTAAGCCCGGAGATTGTCCAGATGCCATTCC
The DNA here is from genome assembly GCF_004135205.1 of Hahella sp. KA22. Lineage (NCBI taxonomy): Bacteria > Pseudomonadati > Pseudomonadota > Gammaproteobacteria > Oceanospirillales > Hahellaceae > Hahella > Hahella sp. KA22. The sequence goes on from NZ_CP035490.1 coordinate 1,793,745, forward strand.
TGATAACTATGACATTATGGAGGATCGCTACAAAAATGCAGTATTGCCGCTTCAACAAGATCCAGCAGTTTTATCCAGCGTGGAGAGACTGATCGCCGCCCGTAATATCCCTGTCATTAATAAAGATAACTTCCACGACTATAAGAACGTTAAGAAACTTACACTAATAGCCCACGGCAACGGTGATCATATTGCTGGAAAAAGCGGAGCTGAGTTAGGTAACAGGCTAAAAGAGTTAGGCTTTACCCCTGATAAGATTGAGGTTGTTGCGTGTAGATTTGAACCAGGTCCCGCTCGGCAAGACTTGGCGAATAGCATGGGAGTTCCTGTTACAGGGGGTACAGGGCGTATGATTGTTGATAAAGAGGGTCAAGTTAGAGTTTATGATGAGGCTTTCTGTGAAGAGTTCATTGCCCAAACAGGCAGTAAGCTAGACAAATATGAGGATCAACAGAAAATTCTATACCCTACTGGAGAGGGTCATGAAACCTTTTACCCTGAGGATATATCGTGAGAAGAATACACTTAAACCACGTGGGTTATTGGTCGAAGAATTATGATAATTGCGTATCTCCAGAGTATCTTCGTGGAGATATTGGAAACGACAAAGAAAAGATTGTTCATTATTTAAAGAGTGGCATTCGAGGAATAGAGTTTTTGGGATACGCAAGGTGCAGGTTCGAGTGCCTTAAGTCTGAAACTCCAGAGCTAGGTAATACTGACTTTACCGACGGTGTATGGGTGTGGCCTGAAGGGCTGGCTCATTATGTTGACGCACATAACCTATTGTTGCCGCCAGAATTTTTGGATCACATTAGGCAGCTTGACTTTAACTTTCCTCATGTGGACGAGTCATTGATAAAAGCCAGACTGGGCCTTGAAACGGAAGCTATCGAAGTCGAGGGGGATGACTCCATTTGGAAAGACTGGTTAAAAGCAATGGGAGAAGACGACTATCTCCGTAGCCCTGTTGTCGTTCCCAAAGCCTCACTGGATCGGTTTGGTAATGACACTCTTCTATCTGACTGGGACTAAGGTTGATATTCAGATGGCTAGTCACATAGGACGAAACATAAAGGCTATCAACTTGAAAGTGCTTGGCTTCTGGTCGAATAGCTACGAAAACGGCGTAACTCCGAGCTTTCTATGTGGAGATATAGGCTCAGATAAGGAAAAAATCGTTAGTTACTTGAAGAGTGGCGCACGCTGCAATGCTTGGCTTGGATACGCACGTTGTCGCTTTGAATGCGAAGACTCAGAAACGAGCGTACTTGGCTGCTCAGAGATGACGGATGGTAAATGGATCTGGCCCGAGGGCCTTTATCACTATGTCGAGAAGCACGATCTATTGCTACCCAGTATATTTATTGATTATCTGGTGTCGTTAGACTTCAACTTTCCAAGTATTGATGAAGACTTGGCTCGATTAGATCTCTTTGACGCCAACGATGTCGACCTTAAGATTAGCTCGCACGAATGGAATGCATGGCTAAAAGAAATGGGAGAAGACGACTATTTAAAATCGCCTGTCATCGTGCCTAAGAAGGTGCATAAATTCGATCCTGATTATGACCCCATAGCAATGGCTCACTTGATGTTTGGGGACGACGACGATAATCAAAAATTCTGATTTCTGTTTACTTAAGAGATTTGCCGTGGTCACTCACTTATCGTGTGAGGGGCGAGGGATAGGATAGTTTTATGTTGGACACCTCTAGTTTGCAATGCTTCAAAGAACATTGCCCCGGCTTTCGTCATTACTACGCGTTAGTCGACTGCGCCATTGACGAGCGCATTTATCCGCAAATAACCAAAAGCTCCTGTGACAGCTCGACGCTCTTTTGGCACGGGATTGGAGAAACGTTAAAAGCTGCGTCTCCCCACATCGTCGAGTTAGGCAGTGATCCGTTCACCCAATGGTTATTTCAGGAAGGCTGGGGCAACAGCTGGTGTATTTTTTTAGCCAGCAATAAACCCATGACGGAACTTGTTCAGCACTTCCGACGTCTTGCAAAAGTCCGTGGCCCCAATAACGAGAACTGGTACTTTCGCTACTGCGATCCGCGCTATATGAGAGTGCTGCTGCCACTCAGCGATTCGGCGCAACTCAATCGCATTATGGGCGACACCGGCGTTTTCTAGATGGAGGGCGACACGCCAGAAAAGGTCAGCATATTTCAGCGTAAACAGGGAAAGCTGCAGTTTATTTCGAGAAATGTTGACGGATCAGACTCACACGCAAGCGTCTACGACCCGTCAGAACAGCCAAGCTCTGGGACAACAGATAGCCTTCTCAAAATACGCCAGGATCAGTGTGAGCAGTTTACACACGCTGTCCGTCGAGAGTTCGTACGAAAGATGGCGACAACATTTCTGGAAAAGTATCCCGACCGACTTAAATCTATTGCGCCAGACCAGCTGTTCAGGCTCGTCGATGCCGCCATTTCCCAGATGCATCAACTTGGCGCTAAAAGCCGGCAAGACGCCTATCACTTTATTAACGCTTGTATCCTGTTTGGTTGGGGCTTCCTCCAGGACGATAGCCAGAAATGGATTAGAACGGACTATCTGGAGAACTCCGAGCTGGGGAATATCAGCCTTCGATTAGAGGCTCTTTACTACTACAGTGGGCGACAGTCCATGATGGATGGGAAGTTGGAAGCATGACTGATAACAGCCTAAATGGCGCGGATGACCTGCATGTAAGCTCCCTGGCGGGCAACTGCCCTCAGTCTGGCGCACAGACGAGCAAAGTGGACAAATTCATTGAGCCGCATATGTCGGCGCTTTCAGATGATCACAAATCTGCGGTCAAGAAAGTACTGGAAGATGGCAAGCCAACCGAGAACAGCCCCACGACGGTACTGCTGAAAACCGGTGAAAGTAGTCGACCGGAGTATACCTTTACCGACGACGATATTGATCTTGATGAAGATAAGATCACGCTAACTCGGAAAAATGCAGTTAAGTACCCAGCTAAAAAGCAATTGTCCTCAGAAGAGTTCGTACATGCGGTGGTTGTTGATGGAGAGCCCATAGACAAGGCGAAAGCCAATGGAAAGGAAATCTGTTCTGTTGAAAAGAACGCGATCAAGGCCGTCTCCACAGAGATTACAGCCTACGACATGAGCTTGCCGGATAATCATCCCTACGCTGCGAGCCTTAATGCACTTCTAGCCGAACGCGACACGCTACGAGATGAAAGAAAAGCGCTCAAGGAAGAAGCCGCGAAGAAGCTTGGTAAGAAAGTGGAAGACTTAAAGCCTTCCGACTGGGATATGACCGAATACAACAGCAAAAATGTCGCTGCCGTATCAGGAAAAATTGGCGAGCTATACGCCGATGTCCATGTCCAAAAAGAATTCCCGGATTTCAAGCGTATCCACCCAGAGGATATCGAAAACGCTCCCTCGCTCTCAGGGAATTTCGACATGGTTTACCAGAACGATGCGGGTGAAATCATTATCATCGAAGCCAAGGGCGCAGGCGGAACAACCGGTACTCGGAACATCAACGGTATTGACTACGAGCAAGGGACTACGGAGTATGCTGCTAACGTAACTCAGAGTATGGCGAGTAAGCGCGTGTCATCAAACTTTTCTGATGAAAAGAATAGCGCAATAAGGAAAGAAGTCTATGCAGCACGAGCAATAAAGTTTGCTTCTCAGGATGACAAATCCATTCGCTATTTTAGAGTGCAAACCCCTATTGAGAATGACCCTTCCGCTGTGGATAGTGTAAAGGTCTCTGAGTATCAAATAGATAAATTAAAGCTTAAATCTATTCTAGATAATGATATTTAAGTGGGAATTATGATTAAAAACAAAAGACAAGCTACTATGCGCCAAGATTGGGTTATTGAATACATTGACGGCGCTGATCGGTTGATGAGAAATGGGTGTAAGAATTTATATAGGAAGAGCGACAATGTACTTAGCGTTGCTCAAGAGTCTTTGGCGAAAGCGCGGGAAATAACCCTACTGGACAATAGTTCATATGATCAAGCCGGGGCTGAAGCCATCAAGCTCTCAGCAAAGGCATATGCTGCTTATTTTACATTAGCGCAAAATCCAGACACCACTATTGATATATCACTATCAGGTTGTGGGGAAGCGCAGCTCAATGGCGCCGGCATTGTAGAAAATGGCAGAATTTTTCCTGAACGCTGGCAAGAAGCTTACTTCACCGCAGTAGTCGCGCGCGATAGAGAAAGTATGAATAGCTTAGCTTCTTTCCCCTTAAGTCTGTTGCGCTCAAGCGCAACAAAAAGTATTGAAGCAGAGTATGTATTAGTGGAGGCTTTGCAGAGTTTTCATTTCAGACGCGATGATTTTGTTCCGCTGATTAATAAGGCGTCAGAGCTGGCCGTTGCAGAAGGTAGTGATAAAGCACTGGATATAACAATGGGTAAGATTGAGCTATTGCTGGCCCTGGCAACCAATCTTGGCCTGGATTTTAATGAAGTCTTAGAGAAAAACCTTAAAGCTCTTATCGAATTCTTTGAAGCACGATGTGAAGAAGACGTAGCCCCAGTTCAAAGCTTTATCCCAATGGAACTCCTGGGGATGGCTGTACAGTGGTTTGACGCAGGGAACGACTTGACTGTCGAGTCGGATTACCTGCCTAAATACTGTATCGAGGGCACTTTATTTGGTGTTTAGCCTGCGAACTTGAGCATTTGAAGTCAGCCAGGCTCGGCAACTACGCCAACTTATTATCATCCTCAGTTAGGAGGAAAAGTTGGCGTAATATTGGTGGGGACTCATATCATCGTTGGCAGCTCTTCCTTCATATACTTTTAGAGTATGGTGGCGTGAAAAAGGGTTAACTCTGGGAGAGAGCGGATGTACTACGTCTTTGACAGAAACCTGAATCCGTGGTGTGATTTGCCGCCAACGCTTTCCCGACCCCTGGCGCCCTGATTTTCGATCAGCACCGAGCCAACTTCTCTATCTCTCCCCCTGCTTTAGCTCTTTAGCATCGCTCAAAACCAGCTCTTATTGGGGCATTTTCGGCTGCCCGGACAGGGGAAGCCCTCGGCCATCTCCGCCGACTCTTTCGTTGAATCCTTCTGTTTAATCCCTCTCTAACCCGAGGCCGCTCTCCTCAGGTGCGCCTGCACCATCATGAAGGCTTCCAATCCCCGGAACCCCTCTCCAAAGTCCAGTATCCAACGCCGGGCGCTGTGGATCAGTTGCGCCGCACGGTACATGAACTCCTGTAACACCGTCTTCAAGCGCCGCCGTTTCGCCGGGTGTCGGACCGGACTCAACGTCCCGGTCATCCCCAGTTGCCCCAGCAGACGTAGACAGTTATAAGCCAGCATCGCCAGCCGTAACACCAGGTCGTTCACCGCAAACTTCCCCGAAGGTAATCGCTCCAGGTCCAGGTCACTTTTAATCTCGCTGTGGAATTGCTCATGGGTCGCATGGGCTCGATAGCTCTTAATAATCTGCTCCGGCGTCTGCTCCAGAGTGCTCCACCAGCCTTCCAGTTCATACTCCGGCTCCAGCAGAAGTTGCCCCTGACGATCACTGGTTCGTTCCACCAATCGAATGACTCGACGCTCTTCCCAGCTGTTCCCTCCATGCCGACATTCCACGTGCTCCAGCCACAAGGCTTCCCGCTTACCTTCGCGAACCTCCCGCCACCGTCCCTCCGCCAATTGCACCCAAAGGGCCATATCACGGGCCTCACTACGGGGATTCCATTTGACGATATAGTCCAACCGACGTTGCTCTTCCCACGCCTGCTCTCGCTGCTGGCGTAGAGCCCAAAGATACTCCTGGCTGCAGAAGCCACTGTCCTGCCGAATCAGCAGGGGCTCCGTGGTCAGCCGCTTGGCCCGTGGCAACACTCGCCGCATAAAGCCGTCGCTGTCCTTCACGCTGTGTTGCTTGCCCGGACGCAGCTCCAGATCCAGACACCAGCCTTCATTCCCCAGATAGGCCGCTATCGGCGTATATCCATCCACTTGTTGATAGGTGCGTGACACGCCTTCTTTGCGGGTATCGCTGTTGTCCATCACAAAGGTGTCAATATCCAGGCACACATAACCGGCTGCCGCGCCTGATTCCAGGCTGACCAGAGCCTCAGCCCCTTTCAACAGCTCCACACTGGAGCCGGGCAGATGCTCTGACAAACCTTTCTCGGCCAACTGTTCAAGGCGTTGGCGTAACCACTCACTACTGGGAACCTTTCCCACTTTGAGCAGTTTGCGGAAGGCCGGGTCCGCACGGCGATTGGTTATCGCCTCAAAGTCGCTCTGGCCCAGGCATAACAGGCCAACATAACACTTGATCAAATCGCTGGTCTTCATACCTCGGCTGGTGGGAAAGCGCCCGTCAAGAGCATCAATATGCGACAGGGACAGGCAATCGCCAATTAGGGCCAGGCCGGCATGGCTGGTTAGGGTCTTGTGGCTGGAGCGTAGATGAATTCGGGACATAGCGCTTACTGGGTGAAAGGACGATGGGGATATTTTGCCATCATTTTCAGTGTGTTAAAGGTTAATATTACTGACGGGGCCACGGATTCAGGAGAAACTGTAAAGGCAGGTGGATTGATCAACCCAGAGGCGGTATCCCCGGTATTAAGTGGTCTTCATGGAGAAAAGGAGCTGTCCTTCCAGATCTGCCGCCAGATCCGTTAAAGTTTACCTTGGAAGCATTTAATCCACATTCGGCAGATGATTCGCACCATATGCCATCCTACTTTCGTGCATCAGCCCCAATTTTTAGCGACGAGCTAATAGCTGCATTACAAGAATGCGGTGTTGAGAATCTTGAAACTTATAATCTGGATCTATTCGATCCTGATAATGGGCAAACATATACCAATTATAAAGTAGTCAATATTGTAGGGTTAATTGCTGCAGCTGACATGCAGCAGTCAGATGAACCTTCACTCAATGAAGTGGATACTGATAGTTTGATTAATGGCACATCAAAGACTGGAGGAAGATACTTTTTCCGGTTAGCCGAGTCGACCAACACACTTATCGTTCACGAAAAGGTTAAGCAGCACTTACTGGCTAAAGGTTTTACTGATCTCGCATTCTATGAGCCTAGTAAGGTTGCTCTATAAGGTATAGGAACATTGGGATTAGAAAATGTATTACGTATTTGATCGTGACTGCCCTGGGAGATGGATTAAGAGCCCGCGCGGCGATATCCCTGGGGTCGACTGGTACTTCTGGCGCAAGGGGGCGGTACTTCCTTCTCCGCCTCCTAATCCACTTAAGTTTACTTTAAAACCATGCAGCCCAGATGTATGGGATCATTCGCCATACCTACCATCATTCCTGGATGCATCTGCCCCTATTTTTAGAGATGACCTAATTGAAGCGCTGGAGGAGTGTGGTGTCGATAATTTAGAAGCTTATAATACTGAGATTACAGACCCGGATAATGGAGCAGTATATTCCAACTATAAGGTTGTAAATATCATTGGCCTTATTTCTGCAGCCGACATGCAAAAATCAACTGCGATAGTTCACGACTCAGGTAGTCCACCTCTTTATGATGTGGATTTTGATAGCTTGGTTGTGGACCCATCAAAGGCTGGAGGAAAGTACTTTTTCCGGTTAGCCGAGTCGACCAACGCACTTATCGTTCACGACAAGGTTAGGCAGCACTTGCTGGCTAAGGGGTTTACCGATCTTGCATTCTATGAGCCTAGTAAGGTTGCGCTATAGGTTGCGAGCTTATTGGAATTAGCAAATGTATTACGCATTCGATCGTGATTGCATCGGTAGATGGATACAGAAGAGGCGAGGAGACATTCCTGAAGTAGACTGGTTCTACTGGAGAATAGGGATGGCGCTTACCGTGCCTCCTCCTAATCCTTTGAGGTTCACGCTTAGCCCATACAACCCGCACTCCGCAGATGATTCACATCATATGCCTTCTTTTTTTCGCGCAGCAGCTCCGATTTTCAGTGACGAGCTGATTGCCGCACTACGAGAGTGTGGGGTTGATAGCCTTGATGCTTACGATCTTGAGCTAACTGACCCCGACAGCGACCAAGTCTATACACACTACAAAGTGGTGAATATTGTTAGCTTGGTCTCTGCCGCAGATATGAAAAGATCCATTGTTACGGCGCATGGCCCTACCAATTCGACTTTGTATGATGTGGACTTTGACCGCTTGGTTGTAGACCCAGAAAGAACCAACGGGCACAACTTTTTTCGCCTGGCGGAGTCCACCAACATGCTGATAGCGCATGAAAGTGTGAAACAACATCTGCAAGTCAAGGGTTTTACTGATATCGCTTTTTATGAGCTTGGTAAAATAGCGACATAGGCTACTGGTAAAAAGAGCATTGTATCGAAGGTGCTTTATTTGGTGTGTAGCCATTAGCCACTGCACTCTGCGAGTCCGGTGGCTAAGCATAGTGTTTAACCAGGATTTTAGTTAACTCGGCTTGATATGACTGAGAATGAAGCCATAGAAACCATCAAAGCCTGTCTTTATGCTGAGGACAGCATCCCTGTTAAGTTAAATCTAAGGGAAGGCATTGACCGAGAGCTTGTCAAAAAGCTGTTTGAGGCCATGGAATATTTGACGGACATATATAAAAATAGCAGGCTCGTACCCAAAGAGCTCGCCATGGTGTTTATAGATATATCGACTCCATTTGAAAGAGCATACTCGCTGTACTCTGAAAAAGAGCAAGAAGAAATATTCGATATAAAAGAAAAAATAGTTGAACTAGCTGAAGAAATATTCAGTGCTTGAAATCATGCAGCCAAGCCTTCAAATGCCCTTTAGTCCAGCTCCAAGGGGAACTGGCTGAGAAACACACTTATGATACAGATCATCAGGAACCATGGTCGCCCGAGATTGTAAGCAGAAGCGCATCTTGCCGCTGCCTTCAACCGCTTTGAGCTATATTCTTGGTCTTAAGTTGATGACATTGACCTAAAGCCAGGATGAGTTATCGTAAACGATATCAAAACTTTCCAGAAGAAGCTGACGCATGGGCTACAGGCGCAAAAGTACGCAAACTTTGGTAATTGACTCACCTGCTTATTATCTAAATATACTATCAGGGTAGCTCAATATGTGCATATTAAGAGAAATAGAGGAAATTGTAGACCAGTATCTTATGGGAAAATACAGCTCCCATGAGTTTTTAGCGCTAATATCCACAGAAATGAGAGAGGACTTCATATCTTTAGGCAGCGCTAACTTTAAACCCGCCAACATCAATTTTGACTCTGGTAGCATATCATTCCGCACAGAGAAAAATCCCTCAAGGGTAGAATATTTAGAACTCCACTTGTCTCCTAAGCTAGATGTTACTCTATCCGAGATGAGTAAACTTTGGGGAGAATTCAAAGTGGTCCCAGTTGGCCCAAGTCGCATACGTCATAATTACGCTTTTCCCAAGGTATCGACAGCCTCCTATCAATATTCAGGATATATTCGCGCACAACTGAGCGCCCCAGTCGATACACCTGATTCAAAAGTGGTTACTATCATGATTCGCCGCGACCCTATTTCTAATAGATTAATAATCTCATGATTTAAGATGCAATTAATTTATGGATACGACAAGAACTCTTTAATCCATCAAAGTCCAGCTCCCTAACTTCGAATATTGTTATGCTATTGTGGGTTCTGTTCAAGATGACGCGCAACAGAGATCGAGTAGATGAAACAATTACTGGAACACGCAAAGCTTTCTATCGAGAATGACCCAGAGCATCATTTACGACTTCCCATTCGAAAAAAACTCTGGTTAGCAATAGGGCCTGTCGAAGAAGATGCAGATGGACATGCAATAAGAAGCCCTGCCTATAAAACCCGGGTAGTACTATCCACATAACGTCCACGCAGGTCACCAAAGTGGTTATCTAATCAGATTAAGGAACTGAAACCGATATGGCTGGATAGGGAGAATTGCAGAATCTACCCTTGAGAGATTAACGCCCGCCTCAAATACCGGAGGTCGGATTGCAGGCGCTTGTTAGGCATTACTTGGTACTTTAACTGTGCTGAATGCATTAGGGCTTAAATACTTCATTAACAGTAAAGTATGGAGCCCCAACAAACACACGTTTTGCCATTGTACAAAGTTCATCCCATTTTTTATGATTTAAGTTATATTGAATTTCTAATTCATTTACACCTGTTTGTTGGCATGCACTTTCATCAAATTTACAGACCAGACCTCGACAGTCCATCGTAAACTCTGTAATCCCACCATAGACAGTAGCTTGCTGAACTTCTTTTACAGTGCATACACCTTCATCATCATCATCATCATCTCCGATACTTTGTGTGAAATTCCAATGTTGTCCACTATTTTCTGGATCACCTTCACCAAAGTAAATGCCAACAACTTTAAAGTCTGGAGTGAATTCTTCTTCGATAGCTTCAATAAACTCAGCTTTTACTATGATTTTTTCCATCTCTCAGATTAAACCTCCATTTCGATATTTCTCTAGCATTTGATCTAGAAATTCAAACCTCCTATTCAATAATGCGGCCTTTCCGATTAGCTCAAAATCATCCGAAATGTATGATGAAATTTCATGCTGACCAGATGATTTACTAACTGCAAGAAATGATTCCTTTCTCAAGCTTTCCACTAAGCTTAACTGCTCTGGAGTAAAGTTTTCCGCTTTGAATTCGCCTTTAATATTTTCATAGACCTTCATCCAACGTTCTTCGAACTCAGGTTCATCTCTAATATCCAATACTGAATCCAGATCAGATTCAAAGAACATTTCTTCCCCAAGAATCTTGCCTGATTTAATCTCTTCCAATATAGTTTCTAATTCTTTCATCTTCTTTATCAGATATTACGCACAGCGCATAACGCCAAGGTAAGGAGCGTGCGAAGCAACGCGTAGCACGTCCCGCGCAGGCTGCGGTTTTTGCAGCCGGAGTATACTTTACCGCCTTGTTATGTTTTTTGATAAATAATAAGAAAACGCCATTTGTACGAACCTACATAGAATGAACTAGTGTAGTTTTTACCCTATATCATTATTATGTTTGATAAGCCCATCACCACAAAAATTGAGAGCACCCCAAAGCCAATTAGCCTTAATGTAGTTTTTTCACCACTATTGGACATTGCTTCCATCGTATCCTCGTTGTCGTAGGTTCTCGATTTACCCAAAATTTTCTCGTAACCGAGTTCAAGCAATATAGTCATCGCCATTATTAGAAATATTGCCAATGCTATCTTCAATTTATCGACCTACGTCAGCTCATATTGAATTGTGAGAAAACATAACGCCTTAAACAACTGCGCGCGAATTTTGCGCGTCGGTTTGCTTTAATTTGTTAGGGTGAATAATCACGATATAACCAACTGAAGCAAGTACCCTAAACATATAGATACCAACCCTAACCAATACATTAGGCGCACAGTCACATTAAAATTATTGACCGAAAAATACACTCTGTTTAATTGAAATCCCTGTTTCATAAAGGCATCAATCTTACGCATCCTTTCTGCTGTATCTCGATTCTTCCGTATTACCTCGAAATCACTTGCTCGTTGCGATCTCTTCGCTTCAAAGTCCTTTCTTTGCTCACGAGCCAATGGGCCCCGTAAGAACTCAAAAGAAATTGTAATTGCGCCAAACAATTGAAACCACAAACCTATTACATTTAATGTCCTTTTGCACTCTGCAGATATATTCTCTACAGGCCCGGTCGTAACGATTAAAGCCCCTATCACCAGTATAGAAAGGAATATCAATAATTCTGTCAAAATCGAATTTGGTTTTTTCATATAACCCTAGCGCCGCCAGAGGGGCTGACAAACCAGAGCCAAGCGGCGGTTTGGCAGTCCCTCTGGCTGGCTTTGTTATGCACTCTTTTTGGCTGTAACAATCAGGCTGTTGGTGAAGCTATATCCGTAGCCATAACCATAACCATAACCACCGTAGCCGTTATTGCCTGCACCGCCGGATTGAAGCTGGTAGTTCCAGTCATAAGCACCAGAGGTAACAGGAGTTACAGATACGACTTCATACCCTTCGTTATTTAGTCCACAAACAACCTCTGCCAAGTCATTGGCTAAACGCTCTCCGTCAATTCGACAGTCAGACCAGCCAGTTTGCTCCCACTGAGTTTCTTTTTTAGTGACGTCTTTTTCTCCACCAAAGAAACCTTTCTTTTTTTCTCCAGTAGGAACCTTAACAGTTTTGTTTTTTCCAACGGGCTCAAAATAAGCCGGAATATAAACTACCTTATTCAAAATCTACTCCTTAAATACATAACGCCGCCAACAGCGGCCGAGCGTAGCGAGGTCCAGCCAGCTTTGCTGGCGATGCTCCTTGGCCTTGTTAAATGTAGACTTCGTGACCAAACTGGAAACCTGCTTGATTAATAACAGTGGCGCACTGTGATAGGAACTTCAAAGCTGTAAGGCTTGGTTCATATTTGCACACCACATTAATTTTTAGTTCTTTACCCTTTGAATCTGGATAAATTTCATACACTTCGCCAGACTCGATGAATGCTAAGTAAGTATTAATTTTTTCTTGGAGTAGATATAGATGCTCATCATCCCATTTTAGATGATCTGAAATCGTAAGCACTACGACGCCGCTTTCATTTACTCCAATTACGTCAACTGAACTTTGATCTTCGATACTCATAGACATTTAACGCTCACATAAACGGCGCGAGCTTGCGAGCGTCCGGCGACCGAAGGGAGCGAGTTTGATGTGCTTGTTATACGCTTGCACTGCCGCCCCCAAAGAAGAACGATGCCGCTGTTGCCAGCATACCGGCAGCAAGAAAAAGAAAGCCCGCGATCAGCAAGATGACGCCCAGCTTGCTTTCGATATCCAATAGATGCTTTGTTACGCCCTCAACCATTGGTTCGGCTTGTTGCTCATTGTTCAAAATTCGGCGAACTTGAGTAAGGGATTGCTCATGGGCTACGAGACCGCACACCACCCACTTGAGAATTGCCTTAACACGCCACGCCAGAAGGATTGAGCCGATAGCTGTGCTCAGCGCCCCAATTATTTTGAGCCAAGTAGCAATGTCATCTGGGAATATCACTCGATCTCCTTTTGCGTATAACGTCTGCCATAAAGCGCACCGCTTTTTGGCGTCGCGTTTGATGGCATTGTTATGTTACCTCTTCTCATTCACCCACTCGCTTTTATTAGATACAACCTTACCAGAACGAAATGGTACATAAGTACGCTCGCCTCTAAATCTTTCTTTCATCACCACCCAGAAATTACCTTCTAATTCTTCATTAACAATATCTGGCTTTTGGTTCTTATCTAGAGGATATTCAAAACATTCTAAGATTAATGTGCCATTGTTCAATAATTTATAGTGCGACACATAACCTCTCAAAAGCGAACTACACATAACTCCTTTTGTTGGGTTGGGATTAGTTTTAAATTCGTATTTTTCACCCCACCCGTAGTTTTGAGTTATATCTCCAGTCGCTATACCATAAACTCTAAGACTCCCAAAATCTATTTCTGGATATTCGTTTATTAAATTATCGCATCGTTGGTCAGTCATATTTTTGTAACATAACATTTGTATATCGCGCATGCGCGTTTTTCAATTTCAAGACTTCGAAGATATCCCCTCCAGCTCACTGATTCCAGTGTAAAAAAACGAAAAGTAAAACCATCTCATTTTCTAAAAACCGTGCGTGCGCATATACACTTTCTTGGGGGCTCGTTATCACAACAAGCCAGATCCCAACTTCTTGAATCAAAGCACTTTTCAGAACAGCATCATCGGAAAACCGAGCCATTCGGTACGGCAAAGCGTGCAACTTTCTTGACTTATTGCCAATTTTCTGTATATAAATACAACACAGAGTTCACACTTTGCAGCAGAAATAGCTCTGGTAATTACATTACGCTTTGGCTGAGTTGCTTTGCCTTTGGTAAATATTGTACGTCTAAAGCAGGGCTCTACTATCGTCTATTTTCCTGTTTTGTCACGGAATACATTCCCATTTTCCTTCCTCACATATTCCATCTGAGAACTTAGTTTTCAGCCAAAAATATGTTGGACTAAAAGAGTATGGTGTGGAAACGCCACAAAAAGCGCATGGATCACAGCCAGATGCATCCCACTGCGTCTATCGCTTTCTTCGCTCCAAACCAGTCCTGATTCTTCTCCCCACCCAATGCCGCAATCAAACCACTCGATTGGTCCGCCATGTAACTAGCTGTTTATAAAGGAAAAGTTATTTTAGAAAGTCGCGGACTTCAAGGTTGGCGGAGAGTGAGAGTGGAGAGAGAAATGGCCGGGAGAGAGCGAAATAGGGGCAAATACACGGTTTTGAGGTGACTCGCCAAGTCCGCGAGAACCCGCAGGAACCTGCGGCAGTACGCGGGAGCAGGCAATAAAAAAGGCCAACCCGGGAAGGTTGGCCTTTCAAATTTGGTGGAGACGGCGGGAATTGAACCCGCGTCCGCCAGTCCTCTGCCATTGGCTCTACATGCTTAGGACCCTCTATTCAGTTAACCCGTTACGACCCGAAGGGCAGGGTGTAAAAGGCGATCTCCTGAAGTTTCGCGTGTACAACTGGAGCAGCTGCACAGGCTAGCTTGTTATGGGTGACACTCATAAAAACCGCGGTACAAGCACCTTGGCATGAGTGCTAGAGCCCTTAGGCTGCTAGAGCGTAAGTTTCGTCGTTTGCGACTATTTTTTACAGTAATTGGAGTACGAGTGTTACTGTCCACTCGACATGCACCTCAGGGTTTGTAACCGGCGTCGAAACCAAGTCGTCCCCGATGATCGTAATATGGGGCGTACTTTACCCGATTTCAAGAGCGCTTTTCCAGTCCCCATTTGCATTGCGCCTTATTCTATCTTCGTCGTCTGTTTTTCTATCACGGGACTTTTCATTCTGCTTTGTCATCCTGATATATAGGTAAGGCTCTCAAGTTAATTAACGGTTCGCTATAAATAGGAGGCGTTGCAGTGCTTTCTGTTGACAGTTGGCGGATTAAACGACACCGGATAACTAATGCCGTTCACTCCGTGCTGATTCTTGGCGGGATGAGTTTTCTTGCCTGGATATTGGCGAGTTGGTTTTTTGGGGCGATGGCGGCTTATGCTCTGGCTGGCGTTGTCATCGTCTCGCTATTAGTTACGCCGAAGCTGGCCCCGGACATGTTGATTCGCGCCTACAAAGCGCAATATCTGCCTTTCGCCGAGGCTCCAGGATTATATCGATTGATTCAGGCTCTGAGCGAACGCGCGGAGCTATCGAATACGCCCAAGGTTTACATTGCGCCCAGCGGTGTTCTGAACGCCTTTGCCATAGGAGACAGGGGCAACGCTGCGATTGTGGTTTCGCAGGGCCTACTGCACTCTCTTTCTCAGCGGGAACTGGCAGGAGTGTTGGCGCATGAGATCGCACATATTCGCAATGGCGACGTGCGAGTCATGATGATTGCCGACAGTATCAGTCGGTTGGTGTTTCTGCTGACTCATATTGGTCAGTTTTTACTGCTGATCAACCTTCCGCTGATCTGGTTGGGTGCGATGTCCGTCGATTGGGTAATCATTTTGATTCTGCTCCTTTATCCTTTCCTTCTCTCACTGCTGCAATTGGGTCTGTCGCGCACCCGCGAATACCTGGCTGACGCCACAGCGGCTCAATTGACCGGAGACCCTGCTGGGCTGGCCTCCGCCTTACGCACCATTGAGGAACGGCTGGGAAGCTGGGTGGAACGCATCTTTACACCGGGGCGTGGGGAGTCTCAGCCTTCCCTGTTCAGGACGCATCCACCGACTGAAAAGAGAATCCAGCGCCTGCTTGATCTGATGCAGCAAAGTCCAGGGGAAAGTCTGGTAATTTCCAACTCAGAGGTCTATCCACAGGACTTGTTGAAGGCGCGCGCCAATCGGCCAAAACGGTATTGGCATGGCTATTGGTATTGAGCTATTGTCCCTTTGCTGAAGTGACTGACAGGCTGTTTAAAAATCAACCGAAGCAAATAAAAATTAAGCGGTTTAAGCGTTGAGAGGGTGTCTTTTTCGCCCCGGTTTAGATAAACTCCGCAACCCTTTTCATGGTCCATAGACAGGACCATGTTGGGAACGCTCCTCAGTTGCGTTGATGAGCCTTGTCCGCAAGCGACGTCAGGCTCAGATCAGCCGGATATCGGAGCGGCGCCGATGATGCGTAAAGGGAAAGATTATGCACATCCGGCGAATGTCGCCGATACAAATCCGCCGAATATAACCGACTCTAGAGTATTTAAGATGATTCGATGGGAACACCCGAAACAACGTCGATTTTACCGGGCCAGCATTCAACGGGACCTGTTCGGCCGCCTGGAGATTCTGTGCGTGTCCGGCAAACTGGATGCGCGCAACGGAAGCTGTAAACCCATTTACTGCAATAATCCAGATCATCTCAAGGAAGAGTTGAGAAAAATATTTCGCGCCAGAAGAAAAAGCGGTTACAAGCTTTTCCCTTAAAGTCCGTTACTGTCCCCATAAAATCCCGTACTAGCCGTCGCATTGGCCGTCACGTTCATTCTGATGAGCCATAGGCAAGACCGCCCGGGGCGAAAGTCTGCTCCTGCAGTTTCGCCCCGGGCGGATCAATTCGTTCCTGATCTTCTAATACCAGAAACCGCGCTTATCCAGCGTTATGTTCCGCAAGCGCTCTCAAGGCTGCTGGCAGGTATCCCACTGCAATTGATACTCAATCTTGGAAGAGGCGTCGACTGTATCCAGCTGGATCTCCGCTTTGCCGCCATCCGCCGCTTTATAGGCTTTGATGCTGGTATTTGCGCGAATAATCGCGTCTTCCCCGCAGGGTGACCAGGAAATGGAGCCAATACGGAAGTTATCTTCGACCAGGAAGTCCTCTACAACCGGATTTTCCGGGTCCATCCACTCTTTGTTCAGGCGTGAGCCCACGGACTCGCCCGCAAAGAAGTAACTCGCCTGTAGCGATGCATAAGCGCCCGGCGCGTTGTCTACGTATCCACGATAGTCCAGCGCCACCAACGCTACGGTTAAGCCATGAGGCACGCGAACGGCGACGCCCAGGTTACAGCTTTTCCGGACGCGGCCGGAATCAGCGGTGGTGGAGTCTGCAGTATATTGGTCGAAGAACATACTGATTTTGGAGTAGTCGGGAGACATTACCGCACTCGCGGAGCCGGATGGGCATCCAGAGCCGCCATAAGCGAAATCGTAGATTTCAATGTCCTCGTTAATGAGGTTGGGATTAGGGGTGAGAAGAGCATTATCCGCCGATGCGCCGCCAGAAAAAAATGCCGCCGCAGTCAGCGCCGCCATGATTCCTTTTTTCATATTATGTAATCCATTTTTTGATATCGGTGTGTTGTGAAAGTACGCAGGGAAAGGCGTACAGGGAGGTATTACACAGGCGCAGTGTTCGCCTGCGCACCCTGCGAGGCTTGACGCTACGTTTACTTTCAACGCCAGCATAATCCGTTAGGGTAAAAAGGCGCCTCCGTTAATTTTACCAAGTTAAATTTACTTAGTTGTTTTTCCCGGAGGGGCGCGCGAAAAATGCGCTTATGTTAAGGTAAGCGCCATCACCCCATGCCCATTCTGAGTCTGCATATGTCGTCCGTCGCCAAGTCCCTGAACGCCCTAACCTTCGACAACAGCTACACCCGTCTGCCTTCGCACTTCTATCAAAAAGTAGCGCAGACACCACTGCAAGACGCGCATTTGATCAGCTTCAACGGAGACGTGGCGGAGACTCTCGGGCTGGATCGGCGCCACATTAATCCGGAAGAACTGCCGCGCTATTGCGGTGGCGGCGGCGCTCTTGAGGCTGGCGAATCCATTGCGATGAAATACGCAGGGCACCAGTTTGGACATTACAACCCGGAACTGGGAGATGGACGCGGCCTACTGTTGGGCGAGGTGGTGACCACGGAAAACCGCCGCCTGGATCTGCACCTGAAAGGCGCCGGACGCACAGCGTACTCCCGCTTCGGCGACGGTCGCGCCGTGCTGCGCTCCAGTATTCGGGAGTATTTGGTCAGCGCCGCCATGAGCGGCCTGGGCATAGCAAGCACCAGTGCGTTATGTCTGGTGGGCAGTGAGGAATACACCATGCGTAACGGTATGGAGCCCTGCGCCATGGTGTTACGAGTCACCCCTTGCCATATTCGTTTTGGTCACTTCGAGCACTTTTATTATCTGGGCCAGCATGATGACCTCAAACTATTAGCGGACTATTGTCTTGAGCGCTATTTCCCCGGCTTGCAAGAAATGGACAATCCCTACCTTGCCATGTTCAATGAAATCCGCGACCGCACGGCTGATTTAGTTGCGCAATGGCAAAGCTATGGCTTCGTACATGGGGTGATGAATACGGACAACATGTCTATCATCGGAGAAACCTTTGATTACGGCCCTTTCACTTTTCTCGACAGTTACGATCCCAATTTCATCAGCAACAAAAACGATACCGCTGGGCGTTACGCGTTCAAGCAACAACCCGGTATTGCTTTGTGGAACCTCTCCGCCTTGGCTCAAGCGTTACTGCCGTTGATTCCGTTGGAAGATTTAAAGTCAGCGCTTGATGGTTTCGCCGAGCGCTACAGCGCCGCCTTTTACGGCAAAATGGCGCAGCGTCTGGGCTTCAGCGCGACGACTCAGGGGACTCAAGATGGCGAGCAACGTCGACTCATAGACCAACTTCTTAGCCTTTTTACGTCTCACTACACTGACATGAATCGCTTTATGCGCGCCCTGAGTCATTACGACGGCAGCGAAAGCAGTCTGGCATTCATGTCTGATCTGAGTTGCGATAGCCGCGCTTTTGCAAACTGGAAGAGTGAATATCGAAAACAGGTTGACGCTTCCACCACCTCTGTCCCGGACAGGACACTCGCAATGCAACAGGTTAATCCAGAGTATATTTTGCGTAACTACATGCTCGAAGAAGCCATCCGGGAAGCGCATCAGGGCGATTACCTGTTGGTGCAAAACCTGCTTCGCATCGTTAAAAATCCTTTCAACGCACAACCCGGCGCAGAGCGATACGCCGAAGCGCCGCCGGACTGGGCGGGAGGCATTTGCCTAACCTGCTCATCATGAAGCAGCCGCGACGGTATGCGGCCGCTTACTGACTTACTCGTTTAAATCCGTCGTTCTTCATGGCTATAATGGCGTTCCTATCGCGCAGCTAAAGGAGCATGGCTACCCAGACAACCAAGGACCCTACTCTCAATAATAAATCCCGGGCACGGATCAGCTGAGGATTCTTAATCTTAAGAATAATAATCTAACCACTCTTGCAGGAACGACGGGCGTTTAGCGCGTTAGAGCCGCCTCGGAGCAGGTTTAAAAACAGCCGTCTCCATGCCTGGAAAAGGAACTCATTTTTCAAGGCGACAAAGGATATGCTTAATAAATCACCTTATTCGTTATTTTTCGCGTTTCTCATCTCCCTTTTTCTATCCAGCGCCGGCTACGCCAATCAAGCGCCCGACCAAGACATTCTGGAATACCTCAATGGGGTGCCGGGAATGGAGGCGGAAGAGCTGGACAATCCGCCGGAAGGCTATCGCTACATTCTGATTCGCTACGAGCAGCCAGTTGATCACGATAATCCCGCCATGGGGACATTCAAGCAACGTATGGTGTTGTTGCACAAGTCTGCTGAAGCGCCGATGGTTTTGGCCACGAACGGCTACAACATCTCCGTCAGCACCTATCGTTACAACCTCACCAAAGTGCTCAACGCCAGCCAGCTGAAAATCGAACACCGTTATTTCGCTGAGTCCAGGCCAGATCCTTTGGATTGGCAGTATCTGACAATCAAGCAGGCGGCGTCAGATCATCATCGCATCGTGCAGGCGATTCGTCCGTTCTACAGTGGTAAGTGGATTTCTCGCGGCGCCAGTAAAGGCGGTATGACAGCCATGTATCACCGCCGCTTTTTCCCCAATGACGTAGACGGCACCGTCGCTAATGTGGCTCCGCAGAGCTTCGGTCGTCTCGACCCCCGCTATGTGACATTCCAGGAAGAAGTCGGCCCACGCGCCTGTCGTGAAACGCTCAAGCGTTATCAGCGCGAAGTATTGAAGCGTAGAGAAACCATGAAGGCGTACATCCAGACTTACGCAACTGAAAACGGCCTGGAGTTTAATCTGGAAGGCGGTCTGGACCGCGTGCTGGACCTGACTATCGGCGAGTTGTACTTCCAGTTCTATCAGTACGGGGATCTGGAATACTGCAAAGATATTCCCGCCAAAGACGCTAGCGATCAGGAGCTGTTCGATTTCATGCTGGCCTGGGGGCCGTTGACCTTCGTTACGGATTCGGGACTTGAGCAGTATGAAGCCTATTTCTACCAAGCGATCACCCAGTTGGGATATCCCCGTCTGCTCACCAGCCATATGCGTAACTTGCTGATGTATGACCCGAATGACTACAGCGCCTACGTTAGCGAATGGCCGACCCAACCTTTCGACCACAGAGCTATGTGGGACATCGCCGGTTTCGCTGCGATGAAAAGCACAAACGTCATCATGATCTACGGCGATATCGATCCTTGGACGGCGGCGGCGTTCTTTATCCCGGACTCCAACCGTCGCGGCACTCGCACCTTTATGGTGAAAGGCGGCAATCACGGCTCTGACATCCTCACGTTGAACGAGCGTGATAAGAGCAGAGCCTACTCCATGCTGGAGGACTGGACTGGCGTAGCTCCGCAAGATCCACCTCTGATGTTGAGAAGCCTGTCTGTCAGCAAAGACAGCGCGCGTGAACTTGAGGAAGAAGGACTGCAGCGCCGTCCTTTGTAAACTATCCTCAGCCTTCGGCGGTATAGTCACCGCCGGGGGCTTTTTTATCCGTTTATTGTCGAGACGTTCTTATCAAAAATAAACCTGTATACTTGCTACGGAACTGCGTCAAGAGGCTCGTAGATCGCCCCCGCTTTTTTGAGAGTAATCGGTTTATACCTGCCAGCTTATAAGCATCCACCTTTACTAAAAACTGGCCCCACTCTCCCTAACCAGCCATAATCCCGCCATTCCAAGACGCAGCGGTTCTTTGCGTCCGCCCGGTTAAATTTATCAGTAAATCAACAGCTAGGGAGTCACGATGACCAGTCTAAGCAAGTTCAGTTTTATGGCGATTTTGCTTTCTCTTGGCGTATTGCAAGGTTGTTCTAAAACGGACCAACAGACGACGGAGGAGAAACCTTTGCGTCCCGTCAGGACCCTTGTGGTGGGAGCGGTGGAGAATGCGAACTGGCGTGAATTTCCCGGTACGGTGGATGCGGCGCAGAAGGCGGAGTTGGGGTTTCGGGTGACAGGGAAACTGCATAGTCTGAACGTGAATGAAGGGCAGATTGTTAAGGAAGGGGAGGTGCTGGCGAAGCTGGACGATACTGACTTTCTCATTCAGCTCAAGAGTCGTCAGGCGGATTATCAGCAGGCTCATGATGATTTCTTGCGGGGTAAATCCCTGATCGGCAAAGGCGTTATTTCCCAGTCGGATTTCAGCAAGTTGCAGGCGCAGGATATTGCGGCCCAGGCGGCGTTGGAGTCCGCGCAGAGAAATCTGGAGTACACCGAATTAAAGGCTCCATTCGGCGGCAGGATCGCCAAACGTTATGTGGAGAATTATGAAGAAGTCTCCGCCATGCAGCCGATTTATGCACTGCAGGATATTTCCTCTTTATTGGTGAAAGTGGATATTCCTGAAAGCCTGATGATTACCGCGCAGGAAGGGACGGACCCGGAGGTGCAGGCATTATTCTCCAGCATTCCTGGCGAGAGTTTTCCCCTTAAGTTGAAAGAGGTGTCCTCTCGCGCGGATGAAGCGACGCGTTTGTTCAACGTAACGTTCAGCATGCCAGCTAACCCTAAATACAACATTTTGCCAGGCATGTCCGTCACGGTAAGAGGCCGTCCGCCGCAAGCGAAGGCGCAGGACGGCGCTATTTTTGTTCCTCCACAGGTGGTGCAGGAAGACGGTGACGGCCGTTATGTGTGGACAGTCAGCCACGAAGGCGACTCGACCGGCGTGGTCAATCGTCGCGCGGTGACTACCGGGGCGATTCAGAACAACGGTATTCAAATTCTTTCTGGCCTGGAAGAGGGCGATGAAGTGGTGACCGCCGGCATGAGCAAGATGCACTCCGGCTTGCAAGTGCGTCTGACCACGGAGGGGAGCAAGTGAATATCACACGGCTTGCGATAGAGAATAACCGGCTCACGATTGTTCTCCTGCTGGTGATTGCTGTAGCCGGAACCCTGACCTTCTTGGGGATGCCCCGCGCTTATGACCCGGGCTTCGTCATGCGTGCGGCGCAGGTGGTGACCTACTTCCCCGGCGCCAGTCCCGAGCGGGTGGAGGAGCTGGTTTCCTCGCAGATTGAAGAAGCGGTGAAGGAAATTCCTGAGCTGGACTTCGTGAAAAGCGAATCCCGTACCGGTGTGTCCATCGTTACGGTGAACATCAAGGAAAGCTACAAGGACATGCGCCCGATCTGGGACAACCTGCGGCGCAAAGTCGAGTCCACCTCCACGGACCTACCCGATGGCGTCGTTGGCCCCTATGTGAACGATGAGTTCGGCGATGTGTTCGGCATTGTTATGACCATTACGGCGGAAGGTTTCAACTACGCAGAGCTTAAAAAGATCTCCGATGATGTGAAAACGGAGCTGCTGCGGTTTCCGGATGTCGCCAAGGTGGAAATCTGGGGTGAACAGGAAGAGCGTATTTTTGTTGAATACAATAACTCTCGTCTGTCTGAGTTGGGGCTGTCTCCAAGCCAGCTGTCGCAGGCGTTGGAAACGCGCAACATTATTATTTCCGGCGGCTCTTTTAATCTGGGACGTGAGCGCATATCGCTTGAGCCAAGCGGCAACTTTGAGTCCGTAGAAGACATCGAGCAGACCATCATTAATATTCCCGGCAGCAACCGTTTGATGTATTTGAAAGACATCGCCACGGTGGTGCGCGGCTACGTGGACCCGCCGGAATCCTTGCTGCACTCATCCGGGGAATTTGCGCTGGCGGTGGCGGTGGCCATGCGGGAAGGCGGAAATAACATCGAGCTGGGCGAGCAGGTCTCGGCGATGATGAACGAGCTGTTGCAGCAATACCCTTACGGCATTGAGTTTGACTTGGTCAGCTTTTCTCCTGCGGAAGTGGATCAGAAAGTCAGCGATTTCGTCTCCAACCTGCTGCAGGCGATTGCTGTCGTCTCCATTGTCATGCTGTTCACTCTGGGGCTGAGAACTGGGCTGGTGGTCTCCACCCTGATTCCGTTGTCCATGCTGTTAGCGTTTCTGGTAATGTCTTATCTGGATATTGGACTGGATCAGATTTCTCTGGCGGCCTTGATTATTGCGCTGGGGATGCTGGTGGATAACGGCATTGTGATGGCGGAGAACATCATGGTGCTGATGGAGAAGGGCAAGAGCGCCACAGATGCCGCCATAGACTCCGCGATGGAGCTGCGTATTCCCTTGCTGACCGCCTCACTGACGACCATCGCCGCTTTTCTGCCGATTTATCTGGCGGAGTCCAATGTCGGTGAATTCACCTCATCCTTGTTTAAGGTGGTGGCGATTACCCTGCTGGCCTCCTGGGTTATTTCTCTCACCGTGGTCCCCATGTTGTGCGTGTACTTCCTCAAAGTCACCCAGCAGGAGGAAAGCTACGGATCGATGTTCTATCGCACCTACCGCAGCGTATTGACGACCTTACTGAAAAACAGGGCGGTGACGCTTGTCGTTACGCTGCTGGTGTTTGTCGTGGCTATGAAAGGATTCGGTTATGTGCCGAAGATATTCTTCCCGCCTTCTGATCGGAACTATTTTCAGGTGGAGTTGAAGCTGCCGGAAGGCACGGCGATAGAAGAGACTCGCCGGGTCGTAAACGATATGGAAGGCTTTATTGAGTCAGATCTGAAAGTAACGGAATCGCGCAAGGAGGGCGTCACCAAGTGGGCCAGCTATATTGGCAACGCCGGCCCCAGAATCATTCTGTCCTATAACCCAAAACCCAATAACAGCAGCTATGCGATGATGATCGTCACCGCCAGCGACGCCAAGCTCGTACCTGACCTGATCGAGCGTATCGGTCGCTACGCACTGGATAATCACCCTGACCTTGAAGCTACGATCAAGCCCATGGCCAATGGCCCCTCCGTCGCGAATCCAGTGGAAGTGCGATTAAGCGGATCGGATGCGGATGTGCTGTTCCGTCGCGTTGACGCCTTGAAAGCGAAAATGCGTGAAATCGGCGGCCTGACCAATATTACGGATGATTGGGGGCAGCGCATCAAGAAGCTGGTGATCCATATCGATCAGCCCAGGGCGCTTAGAGCAGGCGTTACCAGCCAGGATATCGCAGTGTCTCTGCAAGCCGGCATTAGCGGGCTGGAATTGACGGAGTACCGGGAAGGAGAGGATATCATTCCCGTAATGGTGCGGGCGGAAGGCTCCAACCGTAACAACATCAGCGGCGTTCGTTCCTTGTCGGTCTATGTGCAATCCACTGGTAAGTCTGTTCCTCTGTCACAGGTCGCGGATATTGAAGTGGTTTGGGACACGGCGAAGATCTTTCGTCGTAACGGCCTGAAGACGGTCGCCGTTGGCGCTCAATTGGAGGGGGACATCACCGCGGCGGAGAAATTCGCGGAGTTGACACCCTGGCTCAAAGAACAGCAGAAAGAGTGGGGGACCAGCACACGCTATGAACTGGGCGGCGAATCAGAAAGCTCCGGCAAAGCGAACCAGTCTATCGTCGATAAACTGCCTATCGCTGGCTTCGTCATCCTGATTTTGATGGTTGGCCAGTTCAACTCCATCCGCAAGGCGATCATTATCCTGAGTACGATTCCGCTGGGTTTGATTGGCGTATCGGCGGGGCTGTTGGCCTTGAACAGCGCCATGGGCTTTATGACCTTCCTGGGCGTTGTTTCTCTGGCTGGGATTGTCATCAACAACGCTATTGTGTTGTTGGAGCGTATTAATCTGGAGCTGGCGGAAGGTGTCGAGCATGCTCAGGCTATTATCAACGCTGCGCAGCAACGCACCAGGCCGATCTTGTTGACCACCGCGACGACGGTGCTGGGTTTGTTGCCTTTGTATCTGGGCGGAGGCGAAATGTGGGAGCCGTTGGCTATCGCTATCATGGCGGGCCTGTTGTTCTCCACGATCCTGACCCTTTGCGTGGTGCCCGTGTTGTACGCCACGTTCTACCGTGTGCGATTTTAATCGCGTTGGCGGATCTATCCCGGCGTGGGCGATGGCCATGCCGGGATAGACAGTACTTTTTTACAAGTCAGGCATGGAGCGCTTGGTTAATCTGCGTCGGGAACGGTTTCAGGTTCGGCAGCGCCAGTCATGGCTGTCTCACTGAATACCTGATTCTCGATAGCAGGCTAATACTTAAAAGGAACTTTATTAATGAAAACGCAATTCGCAATGCTGGCTTTGGCCGCCTCGATTATCTCCACGCCGGCCATGTCGGCGGACACTATCTTCGAATACTACAAAACAACCGCCAGAGCCAAGGTAGACGCGGTTGGAAAATCTGAGTGGGAGTCCACAACATACCGAGAAGCGACGCCGGTGCATCAATCCTATAATTTAACCGCCTCCGCCAATAACTCGACGACCTCCATGAGCTACGATCTGGACTATTCTCCCTATGACAACGGCGCTGTATTAAGGTATTCCATTGATGGCGAAGTCCAGCGCGATGAAGAAAGTAACGCTTCTATCAACTTGGGGCACGGCGGCGCCATCAATCATAAGTTTCGCGCAACAGGCAGCGGTTTGCTGAAAGTGAATTTCAATATCGACAGTTTAGTTGTCGACTGCCCGGTACGGGCGGTGTGTATGAGTGTTGATGGGGATGTCACCGTGACAGGAAACGGCTATCGGGAAAGCATCAATTTCACACCCCAAAACGGTTTTAAAGACGGGGTTTCTTACCTGGAGATTCCTGTGCAGGAAGGAAAGGATTACCTTGTTCAGTTTAGCTCCGGCAACGGCATATCTGGCGCTCCCAAAAGCCAAGGCATTACAGCGGTTTACACTGTGACTTGGGAGGCGCAGTACGACTGAGGCCATTGACGATCAGGCCAGGGCAAAGCTCCTGGCCTTATTTCATGAACGGGGGAAATATATGGCGGGTTATTCCACGACGCCACTCTCTAAAAAGCTGGGCGTCAAAGAAGGCTTTGTGCTTTATGCGTCAAATGCGCCAGTTGGTTACCCAGAGCTGGTTAGCCCTCTGCCTGACCATGTACTTCTTGTTGATGCGCTCCGTCCTGATTTGGACATGATCCACTTCTTTACTAAAAGCCGTGATGAGTTGGAATTAGAGCTTGGGAACTTGGTTGATCATATCAAGCAGAATAGCATGATCTGGATATCCTGGCCTAAAAAGGCCTCCAAGGTGATGACGGATATGACGGAAGATGAAATCCGACGCATCGCTTTGCCTATGGGCCTAGTGGACGTGAAAGTATGCGCAGTAGATGAAGTTTGGTCTGGCCTCAAGCTGGTGATACGCAAAGAAAACAGGAAGTAAGTCCTGATGGGGGAAATGGAAAGCGTTCCGGACATAACATCAGTTGTTGCGTGGCATAATGAGTTGGCCAAAGTCATGGGAGTCGATCCTTTGCCAGATGATCAGGCAAGGCGATTGATCATGCATCTGTTATTCAAGGAAACCTATGCAGAGATGACGGGAAAAGAGGGCTGGGCCTGTTATGTAGAACGGCTACTGACCGCATCTGAGCTGAAGTTACTTCTGTTTTCTCATTTTTATACAAAGCTGTTGGCTCACAATGGGGTCAAACAGTATCCGACTTTTCAGCAACATGCAGAAAGCGATTTGCTAGACAAACTAGATCAGGCCTTATTTGTTAAAAGGGTTGCTGCGCATTGAGCGCTGTTTAGTTGAGCCCTCTAAGATCAGCCAGAGGCCGCCGGTTTACCCGGCTGACTCTGGCGCTTGCAGTTCTCGAATGGGACGAATTTCAATGCTTCCCAGTCGGGCGGGAGGAATGCGGCCGGCGAGTTGGATCGCTTCATTCAGGTCGCGGGCTTCCATCATGTAAAAGCCAGCCAGCTGCTCTTTTGTTTCCGCGAAAGGGCCGTCGGTGGTAGTGACGCGGCCATTACGGACGCGCACGGTGGTGGCGGTTTCCACTGGCTGCAGAGCGTTGCCGCCGACAAAATGCCCGCTTTGTCTGACCTCATCGCCGAAAGCGATACATTCTCCGTTAAGCGAGTCCCACTCGCTTTTGGTCATGGCGTTAATAATGTTTTCATCGTAATAAACGAGACACAGATATTTCATAATAAGTTCTCCAGATTAGTAGTTTGCGACCCCGAAAATCTCGCTAATAGCGTCCGTGCTATTCAAAGGGTAATGAAGTTATCAATTGGGCGAATCTCTACTCCCCAGCCCATTTCTTCACCGATATTGGCGGCGGGGTGCTTTAGCGCCAGCGCTTTAGCCTCTTCCAGACTATTTGCCTCAACCATAAAGAAACCGCCAATTTGCTCCTTGGTTTCTAAAAATGGACCATCTGAAACAATGGGGCCTTTCCTGCTGGGACGAATGCACAAAGAAGACGGTGGCGAGGCAAGAGAGCCTTGCGCGAGCAAGGCTCCGCTTTGGCGCAGGCTGTTATCGTATTCAGCGCATTGGCTGACGATGGCCTGCATTTCCGCCTCGCTCAACTCTGCGAACTTTTGTACGTTGTAATAAGCCATGCAGAGAAATTTCATGATGTTTTCCTATATGGTCGGGATCTGGGCGGCGAAAGTTGCTCTAATTGGGTCACCCAGATCCTGCATTATCAGGGTTTGAGGTTAAACAGCGCTGCGCCATCAGGTACGCTGAAGGGCGCTGAATAATGCTCATGCACTATCTTCCAGTCGCCGTCGCGTCGGCGATAGCAGACGGTGCCGCGCATCCAGGAACTCTGCGCTTCCCCTTGTTCATTCACACAGCCGCAGCGATTGAGAAAGTGGCTGACGGCCAGATTACCCTCGGCTTCGATGCGCAAATCCTCTACCTCAAAAATCATCGGACCTGATGTGTAAGATAAGCAGGTTTCCCAGTGTTCGCGATAAGCGTCCACGCCATCGAATTGCAACTGCAGGATGGCGTCAAAGGCGCGTACATCCGGCGCGTAATGACTCATGATGCGATCAAGGTCTTTGGCGCAGGCGGCTTCCACCCAGCTACCCAGAGCCTGACGAACTTCGTTCTCAACGGTATTTGTCGCGCTCATAACGGTCTCCTTTTCCTTGTGTGGGATGGGGGTATGATCAGCCTGTTTGGCTGCAGTTAATCATCCAGGGAGTGCCGAACCTATCCACCAGCATGCCGAAGCGCTGGGCCCAAAAGGTTTGCTGTAATGGCATACGCACTTGACCGCCTTCCAGCAGCGCGTTGAAAAGGCGATCAGCTTCTTCAGGAGAACTGACATCGAGCTGCACAAAGAAGCCTTTGGGCTCTTCAAAGCGCCCGGGAGGCGTATCGGAGGCCATTAATCTTCTATCTCCGACTGTCATACAGATGTGCATGATTTTATCCTCCCAGCCTGGAGGATTCTGAGTTGGGTCGGGACATTCTGCGAAAGTCACCGAATATTCGATTTTGCCCCCCAGGACTTGCGCGTAGTATTCAAAAGCCTCTTTGCATTGGCCATTGAAGAATAGATAGGTATTTACCTGCGGCGGTTTGGCTGACAATTGCGCCTGCAGGGTTTTATGTTGCTCCAGTCCTTCGCTGGGCGCGAAATCCTCCAGTTCGTAGAGCTGGCGAATTTCCAATTCAACTTCTCCGTCGCCGTCTAGCGCTGGCCAGCGACACGCCCATTCAATGGCTTCTTCTTTCGACTTCGCCTGAATCATGGTGTAGCCAGCGATAAGCTCTTTGGTTTCCGCAAAAGGGCCGTCGAATACAGTAGGCTTGCCGCCGGAAAACTTGATTCGGGCGCCCTTGTCGCTTGGCTTCAAACCCGTCCCATCAAGCATGGCTCCAGCGTTGGCTAACTCCTGATTGTAGCTCCCCATGGCGGAGATCAGGTCGTCTCCAGGCATGACGCCGGCTTCCGTGTTTTTGTCTGCTTTACGTATGATCAAAAATCGCATGTTGACGCTCCATTTCTATTTCAGTCTTTGATTGCCAGGGGCGCTTCAATAAAACTATCCCCTTTGATGTACTTCCTTGTCGATTGGGAATACGGCGAATCGACATGCTGCAGAAAAAAATTTTTTAGACATCCTTCAATGACACGGCCAGTTCCTCCAGACGCCTTTCCAGAAATCGGCGTTCGGGTTCTTGCTTTGCTAATGCCAGCGCCTGTTGATAGGCGTCCCGCGCCTGCTCAAACTGTCCCAGACGGCGATGCATGTCCGCCTTGGCGGAGTGGGCGAGGTGGTAGGCATGCAGCTCGCCCCTGGCTAGTATGTCGTCAATGATTTCCAGTCCTCGCTGCGGGCCGTCGCGCATGGCCACCGCCACCGCGCGATTTAACGCCACCACCGGCGATGGGTTGATGCGTAGCAGTAATGTGTACAGGCCAATGATTTCAGACCAGTCAGTGGTCTCGGCGCTGGGGGCTTCCGCGTGAACGGCGGAGATGGCCGCTTGCAGGCTGTAGGCTCCAAAGCGCTGGGCGCCTAATGCTTTAGTGACCCACTGTACGCCTTCTTCTATCTGCGCCTTATTCCACAGTGATCGATCTTGCGCGTCGAGCAGAATCAGGTCGCCTTGCGCATTGGCGCGGGCGGCGCGGCGGGAATCACTGAGTAACATTAATGCCAGCAACCCCATCGCTTCTGAGGCTTCTGCTTTAGACTTCAGCAGCTCCACCAACAAGCGTCCTAACCGAATAGCTTCCGCAGACAGGTCGCTACGTGTAAGGCTATCGCCAGTAGAGGCGGAGTAGCCCTCGTTGAATACCAGGTAAATGACGTGCAGCACGGACTCCAGCCGTTCCGGCAACTCGGATTCGGTCGGCACTTCATAGGGAATGCGGGCGTCCCGGATCTTGGACTTGGCGCGCACGATTCGCTGGGCCACTGTGCTGGGTGAAGCAAGAAAAGCGCGTGCGATTTCCTCGGTGGTGAGATCGCATATTTCCCGTAAAGTCAGCGCCACTTGCGCCTCAGTGGACAGACTGGGGTGGCAGCAGGTGAAAATCAGGCGCAGGCGATCATCTTCAATGTCTTCGTTCTGTTTGTCTTCCGCGCCTGTCGCTTCCGCATAAAGCCGTTCGGCGATGTCGGTTAATGAGGCGTCAAAGCGTGCGCGACGCCGTAGATGATCAATGGCTTTAAAGCGCCCTGTAGACACTAACCAGGCGCGCGGACTGGCGGGAACGCCTTCCTGTTCCCATTGGTCGGTCGCGGCGGCGAAGGCCTCATGCATGGCTTCTTCCGCCAGATCAAAATCGCCCAATAAGCGAATTAATGTCGCCAAAATACGTCGGGATTCCGACCGATATACCGCCTCAATTTGCTGACGAGCGCTCAATTTCGCGTTTTCCTCCTGCTGCGGCACTTCGGCTTTCCCCCGTAACTTATTGAATGCCAATATCCCATCCTAAGTGATGAGGGGAATTGCGGGAAGTGCTGACTAACTTTTGCACGATGCGCCGTTAGGATATTCGTCGCATGCTGAAGACACGGGGCGAAGATGCTGTATAATCCGCTCCGGTTTTTATGCCGGGAAGCCTAGGGCGTTAGGTTGGTCAACCAAAGCGACGCCGGGAAAATCCCATACGCACGAGCGTTTCATTACAAAAATAACAGTCTCATCCAAATCTGTAGCCAGCATGCGGCGTCCGATTCGACAGAGACTCTACGTGGAGATTTTTGATGCAAGATATTGTTAACGAACTGAACGGCCTGATCTGGAGCCCAGCTCTGATCTACCTGTGTCTGGGAGCGGGTCTGTTTTATTCTGTGTTGACAAGGTTTGTCCAGGTCAGGCATTTCGGTGAAATGTGGCGATTGCTCCTCTCGGGCACAAGCTCTGACAAAGGGATTTCCTCCTTCCAGGCCCTTGCGGTCTCTCTCTCTGGCCGGGTCGGCACCGGCAACATCGCAGGCGTCGCCGCCGCTATCGGTTTCGGCGGTCCTGGCGCAGTCTTCTGGATGTGGATGGTCGCCTTCTTAGGCGCGGCTACTGCTTATATCGAGTCCACTCTGGCGCAGATTTACAAAGAAGAAGATGAAGGCCAATATCGTGGCGGCCCCGCTTACTATTTTGAAAAGGCCATGGGCCAAAAATGGTACGCCTGGATTTTCGCGATCTCGACTATCATCGCTTGCGGTCTGTTCCTTCCTGGCGTTCAGTCCAATAACATCGGCAGCGCGGTTGAAACTGCATTCGGAGCCGGTTCGATCATCAACACTTCTTTCTTCGGTGAAGTAAGCTTCGCGAAGCTGGTTTCCGGCGTTGTTGTCGTTCTTATCCTGGGCTTCATCATCTTCGGCGGCGTAAGACGTATCGCCAAGTTCACTGAAATCGTAGTGCCATTCATGGCGTTGGCGTACATCATCATCGCTTGCGTTATCGTGGCGCTGAACATCGATCAACTGCCTTCTGTCATTAGCATGATTGTTGGCGATGCATTCTCTCCAATGGCTGGTTTTGGCGCGGCAATTGGCTGGGGTGTAAAACGCGGTGTTTATTCTAACGAAGCAGGCCAGGGCAGTGGTCCTCACGCGGCGGCTGCGGCGGAAGTTCAGCACCCTGCGCAACAAGGTCTGGTGCAGTCTTTCTCTATCTATATCGATACTCTGTTCGTATGTTCCGCGACTGCGTTCATGATCCTGATCACTGGCGCATACAACGTTCATGGCGCTGCAGAGGGGACTTTCCTTGTTCAAAATGTGGCGTCGGAAATTGCGGCTAATGGCCCTGTTTTCACCCAGATGGCGATTGAAAGCACCTTGCCTGGCGTTGGCAAGCCGTTCATCGCATTCGCGTTGTTCTTCTTCTCATTCACCACCATTCTGGCGTACTACTACATCGCGGAAACCAATGTGGCGTACATCAAGCGCACGGTGAATATTCCTGGCATGGTTTTCGTCCTGAAAGTGGCCATCATGGCGTCCACTTTCTACGGTGCGGTAAAAACTGCGGACCTGGCCTGGGGCATGGGCGACATCGGCGTAGGCTTGATGGCGTGGTTAAACATCGTGGGTATCGTGGTGATTTTCTTCATGGCCAAACCGGCCCTGAGAGCGCTGCGTGACTACGAAGAGCAACAGAAGAAAGGCGTGACCGAGTACACTTTCGACCCAGAAAAACTGGGCATCGAGAACGCTGAATACTGGAACAAGAAAGCCGCGACCGAAGCGCGTGCAAAAGCAGGCCAAGCTGAGCCAGCTAAAGCGCGTAAACCGGGCGTCGCCTGATCGTTGCATTGATGAGCTTCCATTGATCTGACGGAAGCGACTCATAAAAAAGCCGGACTTAGTGTCCGGCTTTTTTGTGTCTGCGGCTCAGTCGTCGCAGTTTACTTCGTGTGGAAAGAAGGTTATCCCTCTCCCAGCATCTCCATTTCGGCCTGCTTGAGCAGGTTCCTGCGTCGCCACCACCATTTGCAATGATGCGCCCGCGACCACAGATGGTACAGTGAGAGCGTCACCGCAAGAATGCCGCCGGCCCAGGCCAAGATATCGACGAGAGACAGTTGCAGCAGTGGCGACATAAGCTCTCCGTCATTGAAAAAGAAGTAGTACACAGGATGTAGCAGCAGGTATCCCCACAGCATCCAGGTCATAAGCGATATCGCTCCGTCTCTTAACCAGAGACCTTTGGTGCGCCGTGACGCCTGTGTGTAAATAAGTGTCCTTTGTGTCGATTCAGCCACGAAAAATTTCTCCTCTATCCGGACTTTCCCAAACTGCATGTTGGTTGCGCTTTCTAAACAGGGCCTTGGGCACTGCGATGGTTACCGTGGCGATATTGAGAATCCAGTAGAACAGTGGATACCAAATACACCACAGAAAGTTTTTGAGCAGTCCCTGGTCGTAGTGACGGTCGATCAGGATGCTGACCAGGAACTGCAACAGACATAAAAAAATCATCAGTACGGCGCAGACTTCAAAAGTCAGCACCTGTTCCGCGGTGGGAACTTCTGAAAATGTGAACAGGCGCCAGACAAGCAGGCCGATAACGCTGTAGCTCCAGTAAACGCTGGCGAGATACTCCAGCAACAGCGGCCAGAACCGCAGCTTGCCCTGGAACAGGCAGCGCCAGCCGTATTTCAGACAGACTTCCGCACCGCCCTGGGCCCAGCGCAGTCGCTGCTTGTACAGGCCGCGAATAGTTTCGGGCATCAGCACCCAGCAGCGCGCCATGGGTTCATAGCGGATATTCCAACCGGCCATTTGCAGACGCCAGCTGACGTCGATGTCTTCAGTCACCATGCTGGTGTTCCAGCCGCCGATTTGCTGGACAGCGCTTTTTCTGAACGCGCAAACAACGCCGGAGATAGTGAACAAGGTGCCGTAGATGCGTTGCGCCCGCTTGATCAGACCGATGATGGAAGAGAATTCACCTGTCTGAATTTTGCCGATGATCGTGGAGCGAGTGCGGACTCTTGGGTTGCCTGTGACAGCGCCAACGCCGTTCTCACTCAGGAAATGACGCACCATCCATACCAGCGCATTGGGGTCGAGCAGAGCGTCTCCGTCGATGCAGACAAGACAGTCGCCCTTGGCCTGCTCCAGCGCATTGTTCAGCGCAGCGGCTTTGCCCTGGTTTTCCTGATGGATGACGCGCAGCCTGGGATGGTCCTTGGCGATTTCATCCAGGCGTGCGCCGGTATCGTCTTTACTGCCGTCATTGATGGCGATGATTTCGTAATTTGGATAGTCCTGCTCCAACAGGCTATCAATGGTTTCCTTGATGTTGGCGCCCTCGTTGTAGCAGGGCACCATCACCGACACCAGCGGATAATGACGCAGCTTGAGTTTGTGATCGGGGTGATTTTTCAGGTAGCGGCGCTCCCAGTGAAAAAAGTAATACACCCCTCCTGTGATCCACACCAGCGCCATGACGCTGGGGTAGAGATAGATGCACAGCAGTAGAATATCCAGGGTCATTTCGCCGCCTCCAGCGTGGAGTTCAGCGAGAGTTCTGGACGAATGACGTTGATGTCGGGAATTCCCTTGATGAAATCATCAGGGTAATAACCAAAGCTCTTGATTCCTTCCGCAGAGATGATTTGCATCTGCCGCTTGAGTACCGTCGCGGGAATAGCGGAGCCGTCGCGCCAGTCTTTCGCCTGCAGTTCAAACACCAGCTTGTCTGGATCAATACGCTGCAGCGCAGTTTGCGCCAGTTTGCGCAGCCACTGGTCGGGATTTTTCTGCTGTTCCATATAGGGCATGGCCATGACGGCGACATGGTCATAGGCTTTGGCGAAAGCCTCCAGGTTTTGCGAGAACCAAGCCTCACTGGCGGGATTCAATATTGGCTGGGCGTACATATTGCGCGCCAGCAGCAGGTGTTGGCCATCGCTGGCGAAGTAACGGGCGCTGCGTTTGGCGAAGCGATGAGTGAGGTCGATCAGGTACTGGGTCTTTAATTCCGCCCAGCGTTTGGCGAGATCTTTATCCGCCTGAATCGCCTCAATGGAATCCCCCAGTCCCCATTCCGCATACTGTTTCAGTGCGTCGGGAGTGGCGTCTTCAAAGTCACCGAGGAAGGCGTCGTCGTGGAAAAGAATGCCGTGGAACTTGCCGTATAAACTCAGGTCTTCATAAATATCGCCGATAGTTTCGATATTTTTCTCGTTGAAGGGCGAGAGTCTCAGGTAATGCTCCGGGGCGGGCTTCTGCGTGCGTGCATCGGTGACGTAGCTGTAGTTTTTGCCCATATCAAAGGCTAAAACCGGCATCCAGGCGTAAATGCGGGCGCCAGCGCGGGAGCGCAGCTGCCAGGCGACGCGGTTGAATATGTCCGCGCGCACCGGGAGATGGCGGTTGGGGAAATAAACCGCGTCAGCCACGCCATCTCCGTCCGGA
Source organism: Hahella sp. KA22 (assembly GCF_004135205.1). Lineage (NCBI taxonomy): Bacteria > Pseudomonadati > Pseudomonadota > Gammaproteobacteria > Oceanospirillales > Hahellaceae > Hahella > Hahella sp. KA22. The sequence continues at coordinate 1,828,762 of NZ_CP035490.1, forward strand.
TCGGCGAACGCCTGCAGATATACGGTATTAACTCTGTAGCGACTGACCCGTTCAATTAGGCTGTCGATATTCTTCTGGGTGACCAGGGGATCAGGGTCGTAAACATAATCCAGATCCACATGCAGAATACGCTTCACCATGGGCGGCTTAGGCTCGCCTCTCAGGATGCGGCCGAAGTGCTCCAGGCTGATCTCCTGGTCCATCAAATAGCGATAAACATTCAGGCCGGAGTCAGTCACCATGTTGACGCCTTCGTCCAGAGAAAAGGTGTAGGAGTAACCCTGCTCCTGAGCGATATCGATGGAATGGCTGTTATAGGCTCCGTAGGGCCATACCATGATGCGTGGCGACTTGAGACCCCGTGAGGTCATTTGCTTCTTACTTGTCTTGAAGTCCTTGCGCAGACGACGGTCGTAGTCCTCCGTGTTCTCATAGACATCGCGGACCTTGTCATATTGAGGGCTGACGGCGGCAGGCTGCTCGTTGCCGAAAGGGTTGGCGTAAATACCGTAATGCAGGTTGTAAGTGTGGGACGCGAACTCCACCAGACCGGAGGCTTCCATTTCTCGTATCTGCGCCCAGTTCAGGAAGTGCTTGCGGTCCAGGTTGGTTTTCCCGTAAAGCACTTCTTTGCCTGGCTCAACTTCCAGCCACTTGCCCACCAGGGCGATGACGGCTGGATAGTTGTAGAGTTTCAATAAGGGAAAAACGGTGGTGTAGAACGACTCATAACCATCGTCAAAGGTAAGCAACACCGCATTTTCCGGCAATTTGGACTTGCCTTCCTTTGCGTCGACAATCTGCTGGAAACTCACTGGATGATAGTTGTTCTGCTTGATCCAGTTGAGGTGCTCGACAAAGCGGTCGCGGCTCAGGGTATTGGCGAAAATGCGCTTGGTCGGATTGAGTTTGACGTCGTAAAAGTCGTGGTAGCCCAGCACCACATAACTGTTTTCCGGACGCGCCCAAACCAGTGACGAGAGCAGCGTCAGGCTTAAGAAAATTATCCGGGCGATAGTTTTCACTGCATAAACCTCATTTCAAAATTGGCGAAAATCAACGTGCCGTTTTCAGGCTCTCCGTCATAAGTGGCCTTGTCGCGGCTCACTCCCAGCTTGACGCTGATCTGATCCCTCCAACGCCATTGCTGGCTGTAACTGATCTCCCAGCCGGTGGCTGGGTCGTAACCTTCCTGGCGATATTGATTCACGCTGGTCTCCAGAAACTGATCCAGGTCCCAATCGTCAGACACCTTGATGCGGTAGCTGTGGCGCAGCTCTGCGCCATAGTTGCGGTCTGATTTTGGGTTAAAGTAGCTGGTGGCTACGTCATCGTTATCGCTGCCGCCAGCGCTGACGACGCCGGACAATTTGTACCGCGGCGTCTGCCATAGCTGGGTTTCCAGCCAGGCGCTGATGGCTTGACGATCATTGCCGTCGGTAAAATCGTTAAGAGAGGCGGAAGCGCCCAGAGAGGCGCCCGGGAAAAGCTTGTATGTGGCGCCAAGGCCCCATTGACGCATATAGCTGCCGTCGTAAAGGCCTCTTAGGGGTGTTTCCGATGGGTTGTAGCGATAGCTTGCCTGTATCGACAAGTCGTCAAACAGGGACCAGCTGGCCGCGCTCCAAAAGTAGGCTTTGTCGTTAAGCTTGCTGCCTGATCCAGCTTCCACTTCCAAGGTGAACGGATAAAAACTTAGATCGGCGCCGACACCGGAGTAGCGAGCGAAGAGGTCGCGCTCTTCCCATTCGCCATACATTTTCTGGTCATGAATAAAGAGGCGCTGCCCCTCCCAGCGTTGTGAGTATAAGCGTGCGTCATAACGCCATTCTCTGGAGTTTTGCGCTTTATCCGGCTCACTGTTGCTGCTTTTGACGCGGCTCGCGTTGACGCTTAGAAAAGGCGCCGAGGCTTCATTCCAGCGTTTGTTGATTTCTCTTTGCTCATAATCGGCATAGGCGGTGTTCAGCTCTTCGCGTTTAGCGTTAAGTCCTCGCCAGTCGCCTTTTTCCAATTGCGTCAGCCACAAGCTACGCTTGGCGCTGCCTTGGGCGTTGCCGGAGAGCATGGATTCGGCGCGACGATAACTGTATTCCGCATCACTGAAGCGGCCCTGCCAGCGCTGCACGTTGCCCAAGTCCATCCACAACCAGGGGTTGCCGGGCGCTTCCACCAGCGCGTCTTGCAACGACTTTTCCGCTGCATCCAGGTCGCCGCTCCAAGCCTGATGAATAATGCTTTGCTCGCGCAGCTGCTGGTAATTTTCATTGTTGACTTTAAAGCTGCCAGTGAAATCCCAGCGCTTTGGAGGCTGATCTTCCAGCAGTTTCTGCAGCAAGGCGCCGCCCTCCTCATATTGCTCGGCGTCCATGTGCGTGTAATACAGTTTCTTGCCCAGCTCCAAGGTTGGCGTTTGTGCATAAAGTTTCTTGAATATTGGCAAGGCTTTAAAGGGGCGACGCGTGGCGGCGTATAAATCCGCACGCGCTTCTTCTATATAAGCGGGAAGCGGCTGTCGCGCTTCAATGGCTGGCAACAACTTGTTGGCTTCATCAAAGCGTTTGGCGACGACCAGCCCATAGAAAATATCCAGTTCGATATTGCCGCGCAGGGCGTGGTTCGTTGGCACTTTGTCGTATAACGCCTGCAAGTCGGCAATGCCTTTATCCAGAATATCCGGACGGGATGATTTGGCGCCGCTGCGGATATTCAGGGTCGACTTGTAGTACTCAAGCCAATAATGGTCGATGCCTTTGAACCAGTCAGGGTGCGCTTTGACGATTCTCTCCGCTGCGGTGGCGGCGCCCAGGTCAATAGCGGCTTTATAAAGACGCAATCCAATGTCCCGGTTGTCGGGGGAGAAGTTGTAGTAATCCTGCAGAACGCCGACTTCGCCGACCTTGTCCTGCAATACCGTCATGACGTAAAGCTCGTTCTCAAAGCGCTCGATGCTGGGGCGAGTCAACTCACGGTAGTTGGCGATGGCTTTCTGAGCATGAATATCCTCACCCATTTCAGCGCTGGTCAGCGCCAGTCCCAGCCATGCGTCACGGCTTTTCGGGCTGCGTTTGGTCAAGAGTCGGTAGTGTTCCGCCGCTGCGGCGAAGTTTTTCTGGTTGCGCTGCGCTTTGGCCAGTATCGCCACACTGTCGTTATTTAGCGTTTTGGGGGCGCATGGATTACATAGCGCAAGCGCGCTATCCAGTTCGCCATTCCAGGAGTAGAGCGCAATCAGGTCATTCAGAACCGCTTTATCATGGGTTTGCTTATACAGCTTGGAGAGGCCTTTGATGGCTTCCTTTAAGTGTCCTGCGCGGGCGGATATGACGAACTGTTCCCGTTTTTCGTCGACGGGGCTTGCAGCCAGAGCGGGAATAGCCTGAGAAATGGCGACCGCGCTGACAATCAGGCGCGCAAGTTTGCGCGCGGATAGCCGTTTAGACGGCTCCGTAGGAGATAGAGTCATCGATTTGTAGCCCATTAAGCGTTAAGTCCCTCTAAACAATGGGAGAAATGAACCGCAGGAACTGCTGTACGATCCTTCTGTTAGAGGTCGGAGGCGCTTGCTGAAGTTGTGGTAGTGTCGTTTCGCGCGTCAAGTTATTGACGAGGTTCAATTGCATTTGCAGTTTGCTGGCGTCGTAAAAAAAGCTGACGCCAAAAAATTGATAAAACCTAATTAATTCAATAGCTTGCGGGCATCGCCATTTAACCCGAAAAGACCTGGGCAGAAAAATAGGTTGATATGGCTATAACAAAAGTGGTTAGAGGCGATAAAAAAGGACTAGTAAAATTGCTGGAGACTTGGTTTTTGAGAGGGGGGAAATTAGTGTAGATGGCTTAGGTGAAAATTTCTGTGAGGCGCGTCGCACAAGGGGGCGGGGCGGAGATAACGCTTTCATTTTGAGGAAGGCGAGTAAAGTGGAGCGCTCCCGATGCTGATTAAAGTGAATGAAATATCACACGTCCGTCATAAGAGGCGGAGAGAAATTTCTTATCCCTATATGGGCATAGGGAAGTGACAAAGTTCTCGTGGCTGATGTCTTCACTAAGGGGGCTTCCCGCCAAGCTCCATCGTTTGATTCGGAAGTCTTCCCCGGCGCTTATAAGTTGATTTCCCGCCCCGACAAACAGGCTTCTTACGATGCCGTTATGAGCCTTCCAGACGTTCGTCACATAAGGTTCCGGTAATAAATCGATGTGTAATATATGACCGGTTCCAGTTCCGACGAAGACGCTGTGAGCCTTGCTGTATAAGGCCAGGCAACGAATTGGGCCTGCATCGGGGGAGAGGCGAAAGTAGCATTCACGCGTATCTGTTCGCCAGAAGCACAACGAACCGTCTTCTCCGCCGCTGACGGCTTTTTCTTGTCCCAATGAGGCGAGGTCCCATACCCAGCCCGGGCGTCCAGTCAGCGTCCCCAGAAGCGCCAGATCATGATCCCAGAGACGAATAACGCCGTCTGAACCAGTGGTGACGATTCGGTTCTCGTCCAAGACTGAAACATGCAATGGCGTCGGGCAAAAAGTGTTAATTTTCCTGACGTGAAAATAGCCCGTTTCACACTGTTCCCATTTACTGATGGTCCCATCTCGAGAGACGGAGAAAAGGTCATCTTTGGCGTTTGAACATAAATCCAGAACCGAGTTTGCGTGCCGGGACAGTGTCTGCAGTAGTTGCTTCTGTGGACTCCATATGTGGATGGTTTTATCCCGTGACGCCGTGGCGAAACGTCCGCCTGAAAGCGTCGCTATCTTCCAGATATAGCCATTGTGGGCATGCAGAGTATGTGGATTCAACAGCGCAGGGGCAGCGCCGTTCGAGCGTGATGACTGATAGATCAAGTCGCTGCGAAGAATGTATTTTTCTCCGCTCAGGACGGTGTCTCCGCTGTGCCAGAGACGGTGGTCAAACACGATCAGATCGCCGCGACGGGGCGTAAATCGAGCGTTTATTTCCGTTGCGAAAGCATCCTTGAAAAACAGAGTGTCGCCGCCGCCGAACTCTGCAGCGTCATTGAGATAGAGCAGGAAAGTCAGCTTTGATTCCGAGCCGTCAGGACAGGCATAAACCCCGTCCTGATGGGGAAAGAAGCTTTGCCCGGCGCTGTAGCGGCAAAGTCGCAGGCGAGGATTCAGTGAGCGTAGTTCCCACGCAGGGATGTTCGCTGCGTCAGGCAGGTTCTGAGGCAGGAACTTGCGGCAGATCTCGAACAAACTCTGCGCCAGTATAGGATCATCCACCACCTGTCTGGCGTTATTGCGGTAGCTGGGGGGATATTTTGCGTCTGCAGCGCTGAATCCACGAGCAAGGGCGTCCGCCAATAGTTGTTCACAAAGAGCCGCGGAAAAAACGCCGCGCAGAACGAAACATTCTTTCTTCAATTCCGGCGCTAAATCGATGCGCTGGACGCCGTTTGGCGGGTATTGAGAGGTGTTAAAACGACTGACGCTTTTCATGAGCCCGTTTTCCTCCGTTGATACCGAAATGTCGCAGTGAATTGCATTTTGAATAAGTTGGTTGACCAACCAAAAATAGATTAAAAGCAAATCATCGCGACGGCAATAGAAATTTGGTTAAATGACCAAAATACTTCCAGGGCTAAATTAGGGGGAGCAGCGGCGATGGGGAGAAAGTCCAATACCGAAGAGCGTCGTATGCAGATAGTGAACGCATTGTTGCGTGTGATGACGAAAAAGGGCTACGACGGCGCGACAATCCAGGCGATCGCTGCGGAGGCGGGCCTGACGCCGGGATTGATTCACTATCATTTCAAGGCTAAGCGGGAAATTTTATTGGCGCTGGTCGAGTACGTCGTCAGCATTGGCGAAACCCGCTATCGAAGACTGAGTATCGACGCGCAAACGCCTGAGCAGCAATTGCGGGCGTTTGTCGACGCCAGGTTGGCGCTAGGGAAAGGTGCTGATCCAGAGGCGGTGAAAGCCTGGGTGTTGATTGGCGCTGAGGCGGTGCGAGTGGATGACGTCAGGGAGTTGTATTGCGAAGCCATCGCCATGCAAATGAAAGAGTTGGCGCAACTATTGTGGAATATCGCGGGAGATCGCTTGGCGGCGGAAGACATTCGTAAACTGGCGGCGATGGTTCTCGCCACGATGGAAGGCGCCTATCAACTGGCGGTGACCAATCCGGATTCCATGCCTAAGAATTTTGCGGCGGAGATGGTGATGGAGACTATCGTCAAGGCATGCGGCGGAGAGCTTTCCGGCGTTAAACCCGCACAGCCGGGGCGGAGAAGAAAGGGCGACACGGGTTGACGCTCCACTATTCAGGCGCGTTGGTTTTCCCTTCTTCTATATCCTCTGCGACGTGGATTTCAGCGATGAGCGTTTGTTTGAGATAATCAATGCCGGGCCTCAGAGTCAGCTCCCAGGCTTGCCTCACTTCATCGCTGTATGCATGGTCATGGCGAAGGACGGTTTCCAGCAGACAGCTCAACCATAGTTCGTACATACAGGGCGTTAATCCCATCGTTTGATGGTTATGCGATGCTTCTATCAATCTCAATGTATCATCAGGCCGCCCGTTGGTGGCGTACTCCTCCAAGGCATAAACCGCCGAGCGAACGGCGTGCACCTGTCGTTCTATGGGGCGGCGATTGAATATGGCGCTGACATTGGCGTCAGAGGCTTTGAGGCGTACATAGAAGTCATCGACAAAGCGCACATCACTATCCACATCGCAAAAGCAGCGTGCAAAGCTGTCTCTGAAGGTGTTCAGGTTGTACTCGGATACTAATCTGGTGCTGTTATCGTTCATAAAAAAAGTATGGTCTCGCATACTCAGATGCGCAATGTCACGTCCCCTTGAGGTGTGTTTAGTCGTTTTGCCTGTAATGATGGCGATTAGCTTGGTTGCGGGGGACACATGGAGTAATCTACGTCGACTCGCAGTATGGCCGTAGTGGGTTCTATTTTAATTCTCAAAGGAGACGCTATGCTCGAGCATGGAAAGCAGTCCTTCACTCTGACTCTCGCTCTGGCCGCTGCATGTGGCGCATTGGTGTACGCCGCCAACCTGCATCTGACGATACATCCTCTACAGCTTAAGAATGCGGAGCTGGAGCTTCAGCTACAAAACCGTATTTCAGAGGTGACCAACGCCGAGATTTACCGGGAGCTGGAACGCAAGTATGCGATGACATTGGTGGAGCGCAACATGCTGTTAAGCGCTAATTCGGAGAACTCCAACCTGCACTCTGAAGTGGCGGAATTGCGGTCGCAGAACAAAGCTCTGGAAGACATGCTCCGACAACACAAGGCAGCCCTGCAAGAACGGGACGAGAGGTTGAAATCATACAGCTCGCAGAGATTAATCCTCGATCGGATCGATGAACTGCGCAAGGAACAGCACCGCATCGATCAGAGTCTGGCGCAACTACTTGCTGGAACCAAGCCAAACGAAAACGAAGTGTCGAGACTGAACAATCGCCTGGAAATGCTGCAACAGCAAATAGCGGCCTTGACTGCGACCTTAGCTCCGCAGAGCTAGGCGCATAGGCCTTCCTATTAAATCTGTGCACTAACGAATTACCTTGGGAGAACGCGTGTCGAGCAAAAAACCGGTATGGGCGGACTGGGACCATCATCAGAAATATCGGCAGATACATAAAAATCGGGAAGATTACTGTCGGCAGGGCCGTCTGCGGGCGGTGGATAAAAAGGGACGAGAGGTCTTTCTTGACGGCCGCTACATCACGGATATCCCAAGCTTTTACCTGTCTTTAGGGGAGGCCCTGAATGGTGATAACGGATACTTTGGCGCCTGCCTGGACTCCTTGCATGACTGCCTGTTCGGCGGCTTTGGCGTTGCGCCGCCCTTCACAATTCATATCACCAACGCGCCCGATATTGAGTGCGCCCTGGGGAAACTCGCCTGGGTCCAGATGAATCGGGAACGGAAGCTGGGAATGTGTGAGCAGGATGAGTCGATCGAACAGCTTCAGGAGTAAAAAGTATTACTCTGAAGAAGGCTCAATCAGATTGCGCATCTCATCGCAACTCCAACTTTCATAGCCTGTGCTATCTGCGGCCATTTTAAAAAGCATATATCTCTGACCTTCATAAGCAAAAGAAGTAGCCATCCATGCTTCGTATGCATTGTCGTCTTTGGTTAGCTTGTGATCCAATTTCTGGGTGATATAAGCCACTTTTTCATCATGTGATAAGGCATCCACGTTACCTTCTTTAGACAAATCTCTAAATGGTGAGCACACAATATCAAAGTCATTTTCATCGGTCTTTGAAAGAAGGATGAATGCGCTTGCTGAGGCTACGAGTAAAAGGATAATTAATCCGATGGCTTTGCTGACGCATCGTTTTTAACATTCTTTAGACATCTTTACTGCACCCCGACAGTGTCATTTTACTCAGCTCTTCTATGCGTTCCTCTAGTCTCTTTAAATGCCTAGAGTTTACTTCTGGATCAAATTCAAACTCTGTATTTAATGCTTCTGCGTCAGCGCCCATAGACATAAGATAATTTACAAGTTCCTTGTGACCAAATTCTTCTGCCACTCTGAGAGGTGTAAATCCTCCTTCTCCTTTCTGCTCTATGTCTATCCCATTTTCAACCAGCAATTTGGCTGCGTCTAAGTCTCCCCATACACAGACGCAATGAAGGGCATTATCGCCCAGAATATTTGTGTCGTTTATATCGTTGATTTTGACGCCAGAAAAATCAGCTACGCCTTCCACTTGTTCCAGAAGCGCTCTGACCGATTTGTTCATTCTATATGCCTAATACCACAAAAATAAACTCGCAGCGTTGCCGCGAACTATGTTTTTTAGCCTTGTTGTAAGCCATAACTAAATGCTTATGAAATATTTTTCACTGGAACAAAATGAGCACAGGAGTATGTGCAAGCGTTCAGTAATTCGATATTCATATTTAGCTGCATTTATACTCCATCCACCATCCATTTTTCAGCACTCTAACCTCCATGAAGTCCTCTCCGTTGTTCCGCTTACCATATGCAGCTGGAGGAGTGATACCTTTCACTATATCTAATAAACATCCAGAAATACCCAGCCCCGAGCGATGGGCCATAATGTAGTATTTGGATGGCGGACAAAAAGTAACGCGCTCGGTTTGTGTGGTTTTAAACAGCGCTAAATATGACTTATATTTATTCTCAGGAATACTGACGTCTTTTAAAACCTGAGAAAGACTCAGCGTGCTCTCATGATTCTGCGTATGACTCCACTCACCAGAATACTCCCTAAAGCCTCCGATAATATCTATTCCGACACTAAAGCAATACTCTCCTTGAAAATCTTCGGTAACCATCGCTGTGAGCTTTTCATAGGGGGTGGTATCAGTCTCGAATCGTGTTTGTATGGCATCAAGGTCTGGTGGCGTTGAGCATGATGCAAGTGTTAAGAAAGCTAAAAATATGAGTGCTATCTTCATTTTGGATTTACGTAAACCTTTAGATATCGCACGCGTGAACTTCTGTTTCCGAGCTTAGAAGAAATACGTCTTCCAGTCCGCTGGCTCTAGTGTAAAAGACGTGGAAATTCGAGCTAACTCATTCAAAAAATGTACGAGTGCTTTTTTTTGGCAAAAATAAACATATAGAGACTATACACCGCCTGGCGCCTTTCTTCCCATCAGGCTCGTTTATTTAATGCTGCTGATGCTTCTATCTGAGTGAAAAAAAGCGACCCGAAGGCCGCTAAGGGTGAGGTGGCTCAGGCTATTCTCGCCAGCAGGTGGCGACTGAAGCCTTTACGTAGAAACTCCATCTGGTCTCCCAGAATGTTTCTGTTGGTCAGATACAGGTATTCGTACCGGCTGGGTACGAATGGCACTGCTAATAGAGGCATGCCGGCTTCTTCCGGTGTGCGGTCTCTTTTGAAGTTGTTGCACCGGATACAGGCGCAAACGACGTTTTTCCAGATATCCCTGCCGCCCCGGGACACAGGCATGATGTGGTCCCGACTGAGCAGTTCATAAGGGAACGTCAGTCCACAGTACATGCAGGTGCTGTCATCCCGCCGGAACAGGTATTTGTTGGTCAGCGGCGGTGTTTCCATCAAATGTTTGTCGCGTCCTTCGGAAGCGATGATGGTTGGAATTTCAAGGGTGGACCGTTGTCCGTCACGTCCTGTTCCGCCTCGCAAAACAATGACGTTATCGCCGGCGCTCCAGAGTACGCGATCGTTGCAGATTAGCGTGGCCGCTTCTTCCTGGCTCATCCACTGCATGGGTTGGCCGGTTTTGTCCAATCTAAGTATGCGAGGGGTGCTCATGACTACATCTCTTCTATCTGTCTACATGCTCTGATTTTTTAAGGTTTATCTGGTTGAAATTGGCCGCCCCGCCTGGATTCGAACCAGGGTTTCCGGAGTCAAAGTCCGGTGCTTTACCAATTAAGCTACGGGGCAGTGTGAGGGTAAATTGAGGTCATCCTTGAGGCGGCATCGCCAGGAAGAATGACAGTTTCTAGTTGTTGCTGGGGATGACGACCCGTTCGTCGAACTCGTTTTCCATGACCTTTTCCTCTTTTCTGGTCTATTTCGTTAATCAAAGTGGCAACCCGGGACGGATTCGAACCATCACCTGGCGGGTTTGGAAGCCGCTGCTCTGCCAGTTAAGCTACCGGGCTGTAATACGTTTTAAGCGATAAGTGTTTTTTAGATCGCTAGTAAATGTGGTGCGTTCGGCGAGACTCGAACTCGCATGCCGATTACGGCGCCTGGTTCTAAGCCAAGTATGTCTGCCATTTCCATCACGAACGCGTGACTCTTAACCTGTCAGCTTCGCCTTCACGCGTAACTCCCCGATACGTGTGGGGATGTCGCCGGCGGCGATGCGGATCAAGTCGCTTCTTTCCAAAACGACGATCAGATCATTTTGATCGACCCGGATTTGAGTCCGATCATGACCCAGGCGGCGGTCTAGTCTCTGTTTGAGGTAAGCCGCCTGATTAGCGGCGAAACCTTCCGCCAATTGATTGCTGTACATGCTTGTTTACCTCACTATAAATGGCGGCCTGTAAGAGAATTGAACTCTTGTTTCCGGGGAGACAACCCGGCGTCTTCGCCATTGGACCAACAGGCCGTGTTCGTTTTTTCATCGTCAAAATATCTGGCGGAGAGTGAGGGATTCGAACCCCCATGCCTGTCTCCAAGCCACAGTTTTCAAGACTGCTCCATTACCGTTCTGGCAACTCTCCGTTTTGCGACTTCCTCTGTCTAAAGGTGGCGGTAGGCGCAGGACTCGAACCTGCAGAACCCCTTCGGGTTCGACGAGTTAGCAACTCGCTGCCTTACCATTCGGCCAGCCTACCTAAATTCAATAAAAAACAATAAGTTATATATTCTGTTGGCCGCTATAAAAAGGATTTAAAAAGCCAAAGTGTCCACATTGTGTCCACAGATAAAACACATCAAAAAACCAGTGAGCGCTAACCCGCTGGATTCCTATTCCTTGATAAGGGGAGGGGGTCCAGAGGTTTTGGCTTCCCTCTGAACGTGACTAAGTCACTAGGGGGAGGCTTTGCCTTTTGGCTTGCTGTTAATTGCGATCCAACTGCGTAAATAATCGCATTGCCAGTCACTAAGCAGCAGGTTGGCCACGAAGCTGCCCTGCGTAGGCTGGCTAAGCTCGTGTCCCGACTGTTCGCTGAAATGCTTGATCATGAAATGCTTCGCTGTATCTGCAATAGAGTTTTTTATCTCGCTAGGTGTGCATAAGCACTACGCGTGCCAACTTTTTAATTTCGTTGTTTTTAAAGGGAAATTACGCTTCTTCTGATCCGCCACAAAAGAAGGTGGTTAGGACTGGTGGAGTTGTCAATTCGAAAAATCGAATAATTATTCGTATTTTCGAAGTTGTCTATTTCTCAAAAGATCCAACAGGTTGAAATAGAAAAGCTAGATTTGCATCGCGAGTAAAACGAGCTGGGTTATGCGTGAAAAAAATTAAACACCCGCAGTATTTGATACCGTGCAGATTCGACCTTAGCCCAATAAATCGTCATTTCTTATATAAAATTGTTTGTTATGACGCTTTCATCCTCCTTAGGGAAAGCCTTATTTCCATAGATTATTTCAAAGTATTAAAGCTGCTGGACAAGGAGGGGATCTAATCAGGCTTTGTGACTGAATAGGGGGGGCGTAAGCGCGTCCCGGCCCGAAGGGCCCTTGCTGGTTTGACTTTTTAGGTGTATTCATGGCCACTCACTCTTAGGACCTCTAAATATCTTCACGAGATTCATAAATTCATCCAGTGAAACTTCATTAGTAAATATATACTCACCAGCGGGTATACTTTCTACCTGAATATCGTAACTGTTCTTTAGGTCACCACCCAATGTAGAGATAGAAAACGTAGTCTTGACATCGGAAATCGTAAATCCAACTCCGTGTCTCTCTTCTTTGGATGATCCAAAGTAATGAACTTCTCCAAACTCTTTCCTTACAGCATCAATCAATTTTTGAATCTGTTGGCTATGCATACTGATTAACACCTAACGCTTTTGCTGTCCTGCGCACGTGGCGATAGCCACCGGAGTGTACTTCACCAACTTGTTATGTATTGTTTTTAGCACGGACTTTATTTACAGCCTGAGTTAGCAGGCTAATTAGTAACTCAGCATTTTCAAGGCTAAGCTCGATTTCTGTATTAGAGGTTACCGCACCTTCAGGAAGAGATTCATCACCTAGATCAAGCGACGTAATATCAACTTCAGGGTGTATATTCCATGCTTCTATATTTACACATTCATCATGAATACCCGCTAGAACTTCGATATAGCCTTTTCGATATTCGATAGAGTTGCACTTAATAAGATTTCTATCCATGGACTTCCTCAACCTATAAATACATAACGCCCGCAGCTGCGGATGACTTGTAGCGACGAAGGAGCGGAAAGGCATTCCGGCAGCCTGCGCTTGTTATGCTTTGCTACCAATTTCTCTAATACTTTCTTTAAGTGATTCAATATCTGACGGGGTGGTGTCTTGATACTTTCCGTAAAAATCACAGGCCTCTTTCAAGTATGAGACAAGTTTAGATTTAGGAATTATACAGAAAATCTCTCCGTCGCTCAGTCCATGCTCTTCATGACCTAGATAAGCCATGAACCCGTCGTACTTTTCAACTTGAAAGTCAGAACCTACATCTTTGCTCCATTTCAGTATGTGCCAGTCAATTTCACCTCCACACTCCCCGGTAACCAAATCCTTTACTTTATGTGGAAAACTGAAGCTGTTTAGCATTTTGTTCAAGCAGTGCTTAACAGGCCAGTCAGCATCGTCTTTGTTGTAGTCGAAGTAGTACTTCATACAATGGTTTCCGCATAACGCTTTTCTCAGCGGCTCACTTCGTGAGTCCGCTGGAGCAACTTGTTATGCTCCGCAGCTTCGTGATTACCGATAGATTTATATAGGCCCTTTCTCTTCTCTTTAAGGGTGTTTAGCTTTTCGTCGATTTCTTCGCTAGTAATTTTCGAATTACCCTTGTGTACTGCGCGGTACATTTCTTGAGCATATTCTCCTAGAGCCCTTAGCTCAGCTTGCAGCTCATCAGCTCCAAGGACTAATAGTTTTGATTCGGCAGATAACAGATGAAGAAAGCCTTGGTAAAATTTACTCTCAGACTCCTTAAGCTTTTCTTCCGTTTCTTCTTGCTTATCCACATTGTTATTATTGTAGTGTATTTTCCAGTTCTTTACGTTAGTGCAGTAGTCCATTACATTTTGGATAAAGTCATCCAAGCAAGAAATCAATTCCTCTAATCGGAGATTTCGTTTGATCATCAACTCTTTTTCAAGCTCTGTAATTCTTTGTAAGGATTGTAGTGGTCTAATAGTCCCGGACACATTAATAAGAGACAATACCCGTCAACGATTAAGGTGTCAGCATGAGTCAGAAAAGGTCGTATAAACAGTATACAAAAGAGTTTAAAGAAGAGGCCGTTTCCTTGGTGCGCGACCAAGGTTATTCCGTCCCAGAAGCGGCTAAATCCCTCGGCATTAGCGCCAATATGCTCTACAAGTGGAAGGAAAAAATTGAAGCTCAGCTTGAAAACCAGGTTCTGGCTGAAGACGAGCGCGCCGAGTTAAAACGGCTTCGCAAAGAAAACAAAGAGCTGCGCATGGAAAAGGAAATTCTAAAAAAGGCTTCGGCCTTCTTCGCGAAAGAAATGAAATAAAGTTCGCCTTCATTCAGGCAGAGTCGAATCGCTTCCCTGTGAAAGCGCTTTGCCGGGCTCTGCGTGCAAGTCGATCAGCATTTTATGCCCGGCGACGGCGCTCCGCGCCGGTGATCCGGTTTGATGAGCTGCATCTGCATCTGCATCGGCGAATGAAGCGACTGTTTAACGCTTCTCGAAGCAGTCTGGGCAGTCGAGAGATGATGAAGAAGCTACGTGAAGAAGGCTTTCAGGTGGGACGCTACCGGGTTCGCAAGCTCATGAGTCGGCTTGGTCTTCAGGTCACGCAACGCGTTGCTTACAAACCCACTACAAGGCGCAAGCACCATCATGCGGTTGCGGATAACCTGTTGAATCAGAATTTTAATCCTACTGCGCCCAATCAGGTTTGGGCTGGCGACGTGACCTATCTGAAAACAGGAGAAGGCTGGATGTATCTGGCCATTGTCATGGATTTATATTCCCGAAGATGCTAGTTCGACCTGAGTTTTACTATTAAATTCGGCTGTTAGCTTCGAAGCAAATAAGCCTATAAGACCACCCACTATCGTTCCTAAAATAGGAAGTCCAATTTTTATCAAATCTCCTACAAAGTCAGGCTCTTTTGCCTTTAAAGCTTGCTCAGCAAGTTTTAATACGATTTCACTTTCGGTCATCTCATCTCCTTAAGAGCATAACGCCCCGCACAGGGGCAGACAAATAAGCGTAGCGTTTTGGCTGTCCCTGCGACCAACGGGAGCGATTGCTGCGGTTTGTTATGCATTACACACTCCCCGCTCTGATTTTAGGTAGCTGAGGCTGACTAATATAGAGTTCGCCATTAGTGCTTGCATAGACTTTAACAAACCGAATGCACCAACCCTGATAATGTTTGTAGAAGTGGAAGCGGCCAACGCAGCCATAGTGCCCTAGCTCTAGCAGGCGCGTAAGGTTTGCTTCAATTGATGATTCTAGATGAGGCGGAGTATATACCGCTACGAATCGAAGTTTTTCCCAGCTTCCATTGATATTAAAAAGCGACTGAGCGTATGTAATGCTTTGCCATACAAGCCTTGTAGTTTTAGATGTCTGTTTAAGTACCCCAGTAACCCATTTACACTCTATACCAAACCACTCATTAGTAAAGCCCTGCTCTATAAGATGAGGCTTCGCCTTTAACACCAAATCAATTCTCACGCTTTGCTCGTAGAATTGATGGAAGCCATCGACCTCTCTCAATATTTCAAAATCATTCGAAATACGTGATATTAAGTCTTTGGTGAGAGCTTCTTCATCCACTTCGATTACTCTGCTTATGCATAATGTCTGGGTAAGCTGCCGGTACAGAGCGCAGCGTAGTACCGGTCGGCTTCACCCACTGGTTATACGTTTTTCAATTCTATGAAGAAGATAGCAGCCGATTAAGGAGACCAGAAGCCAAAGGCATATCACTGCAGAAGTCATAGCCAAATACTCCAAACCTAGCTCTGAAAATTCGTATGCATAAAAGTCCTCCACCATTATTGACGCCCTAATGGACGCCTCTTCAGCGCCGAACAGCATCAAGGCTAGGGCCAGAATCACGCCAAGTCCTTGCTTGATATTATTAACCTTAGATTTGAGAGCAAATTTAAGCGTGAGGCCCAAAATAATGGCTGACAAGCCAAGAAAGGAAGCATTTAAAGCAATCGAACTTGGTTTACCTTCCAGGACACTTCGAATCAAAGCGATCGCCACAGCCAGAGCGACAAAACCCAAAACTGCATTGATAAAATAGTAAAAATAGTCGAAGAGTCTTAACCACAACGGCCTCATTTAAAAATCTTCTTTATATTTTAGGATTAGCCACGTACCTGTAAAGGTGCACGTATAACATTTGTATATCGCGCATGCGCGTTTTTCCATTCCAATCTTTTGAAGATAGTTCATCCAACCCACTGATTCCAGTGTAAAACCCCAGAAAGTCAAACTACCTCACTTACAAGAAATCGTGCGTGCGCATATACACTTTCTTGGGTGTCTCGTTATCACAACAGGCTAGCTCGCAAGTTATTGAATCAAAGCATTTTTTAAGACTAAATCATCAGCAAACCGAGCCATTCGCTACGAAAAAGCGTGCGACTTTCCAGTCACGTGAGAAATGGGCTGTGTTTATATACAGTTAAGCGTAAAAAAATACCTGTCCCCATCACAACGTCTTACACCAGATTAACTGTTACAGCTTAGTTCCAAATTATTCAGTAATTGAAACCCTGATATTTCCAAAGCCTGTTCCCCTTTGGGGCTTAGGGCCTACCCTAATTTCACAAATTCGGCATTTACTCAAACCGCGCAGGCGTGGGGAGGAGTGAATTTTTCTATGAAGAAAGAGGACCTGCTCCGCAGGCAAATCGCACTATGTGGTGAATAATTAACCATGTTTTCCCCGTGAGAGGTGAAAATGGCACTCAATATCTCAAATTCGCCACTTTACTCGCTATTCCATGGTTTCCGGGGATTCTCTACTGCAGAGTATTTCCTTAAAATCGTACTCTTAGCAATTTCCTGCCACTTTAGTAAAACTTCAAGCAAGAAACGAAGTGCGATTCCCCTGGTCTGCTCCGTGTTCGTATGTCCAGATACAAACAAGCGGGTCACACTAACAAACGTCGGCACATTTACACTAAGGGGTAGGCTTGGTCTCAATAAAAGTGGGATATGTGGATAGAGTAGGTACAAATCCATCCATGGACTCTATCTGCACGTAGTGAAAAGCTATATCGGTGACTATGACAATCTCCGCGCATGTGGGAAGCCGGTCAAAGTTGGGGGCTGTTTCTAAAAGCCCTTTAGCATTAACAGCCCATCATTGGAGCTACTAATAAAGTGCAGTATCTTGTTCTTGTTATTTATGATCATCTGCTCGACATTACTTAATCTACTATTCCCTATCTCTAAGCGGATGACCTTTGGGGGAGGACCAAAGCGCTGCCAGTAGTCCACAAAGTCTTTATCCTTTGTGACGAGAACGAGGTTGTTCGTTTTTGCATACTCCCAGACGACAGGGTCTTGCGTGCCTTCCCCTAAACTCGGAGCCTTAGCGACTGCAATTGTTCCCGGAAAATCACCAGCCAGCCGAGCGGCAAGCTTGTAAGACAAGTTCTCATCGATTAACAACACTATGCAGCGCTCCCTTTTGCAATATGGTGTGCTGCATACATAAGCGCCGCTCTGATTTTGGCTTCGTTAAGGGAAGGGAAATCAGAAATAATTTCAGAATGACTCATGCCGCAAGCAAGCATTTCCAGAATAGCTTCAACCGTTATCCGCGTCCCTTTAATGCAAGGCTTGCCAACCATCACGTCAGGTTTTGTTTCAATGTAGTGCAGGTACTCTTTGGACATATATCCCTCCTTCTCGTTGCCGACTCATAATAAATTTGTGGAAGGTTGGTGTCTATTATCAAGTCTAGCGGTTGCGAGGCGGTTTAACCTTCTGGGGCTGAACGAACCGAGATGACTTTACGCCCTCAAGAGTCCGAGGGCTTTAACACATGACTGCATATTATCTTTGGTAGCCTCGCCAGTTCTTTCCCTGTTCAAGGGTTGGTCTGGCAAGTTATAAGCGAAAGGGCCTCTACAATAGCCTTGGTTCCGGGAAACCTTAGTGCGCTAGTAACCCCGGATCTTCCCCGCACGCCCATGGTGTGGCGGGGACGGAACCAATCGCAGGGTGTCGTTGTTTGCTCGTTAGCCCGGATCGCAGGCGTTTAAAACAAAGAACGCAGTGCAAAAAATGTTGGAGCTTGATGTGCCTGTGCAATCGCTCCAGGTAACCGTTCTTTGTTATGTGCTCTCTTTCGTCACGCGACGTTTTTACCGCGCTGCTCGAAAAAAACACATAAAAAAACCCGGTGAGCTTTCGCCCGCCGGGTTCTCGTTCCTTGTGAGGGGAGAGTGTCCGGAGGGCGTTTGCTTCCCTCCGGACGTGATTACGTCATCGAAGGGTGTGGTTCGCCTTTGATTCGCCGAGATCGTTTGATTTGCTCCAGTCGCTGGAATAACCGCAATACCAATCGTTATGGCGCAGGCAGGCCACCAAGCCGCTGCTTATGGGCTGGCTCTGTATCTGTCCTGGTTGTTGATTGAAGTGCTTGATCATGAAAAACATGCCGGTATCCGCAATGGAGTCGTTAAGTTTAAGTTGCCCGAATATTAGCACTACTCGTGCCAACTTTTTCTTTTCTGCAAAGAAACTCTGAAGTCGCCATATTTCCCGGGGGTTGAGACGTGTGTGCGGGAAATCTGTAGCAATGGCTATGAACCGTTTTAAGAAAAAAAGATTTTCTTATTTTGGAATCAAATATTCGAAAAAAAGAAGTTTTCATCTAAAATCTCCACAATTAAGTCTATTGCTGAATGGGTAGAGCGGCGTGGCGATCAAGAAACGTAAACATAAAGTGGTATTTGGCTTTTTAGGCTCCACCATGGACGCCGTGTCCCGTCGCAGGGGGAAATATGAAAAGCGCTGGCAACGCTGGCGGCCTACCGTGTCCATTGCGCAACATCCGGAAGCGTTTCCTGTCGATCGCTTAGTGTTGCTATATAACCCGCAGGATCGCGAACTGGCGGATGAAGTGATCGCCGATATTGGCGACGTGGCGCCCAAACTTCAGGTGGATCTGCAGCAACTGGATTTCGATGCGCCCTGGGATCTGCATAAGGTATTCCCCAAACTGTATCAGTTTATTGACGGCTATCCCTTTGATACGGAGAAGGAGGAGTACTTCTTTCATATCACCACCGGCTCCCACATTCAGCAGATATCTATCTTTTTGTCTGTGGGCGCCCGCTATTTCCCCGGCAAGCTGCTGCAAACTGCGCCGAGTCGGGATCATGAAGGCGGCAGCAAGGTGGAAGTGATCGATCTGGATAATGCGCCGCGCTCCGTGGCGGAAATATTCAGCCAATCGCGTAAGCGCGACACCGATTATTTGAAGTCCGGCATCGATACCCGTAATGCGGACTTCAACCAGTTGATCAAGCAGATTGAGACCGTGGCGATTCGCACTCGCGCCCCCATATTGATTACGGGGCCGACCGGCGCCGGTAAATCACGACTGGGCTCTCGTATCTACGAACTGAAGCGTAAGCGTCAGGATGTGAAAGGCGCTTTTGTGGAGGTCAACTGCGCCACCTTGCGTGGAGATAACGCCATGTCTGCATTGTTTGGACATCGCAAGGGCGCTTTTACCGGCGCGGTTGAGAAACGGGATGGTTTATTGAAGGAGGCTGACGGCGGCGTATTGTTTTTGGACGAGATCGGCGAGCTGCCTTTGGATGAGCAGGCCATGCTGTTGCGCGCCATCGAGGATAAACGCTTTTTCCCTCTGGGAGCGGACAAAGAAGAAAACAGCGACTTTCAACTCATCGCCGGTACTAACAGAGATCTGCGCCAGGATGTCATCGACGGGCGTTTCCGGGAGGATTTGTTCTCGCGTATCAACCTGTGGACATATCGTTTGCCGGGTCTGGCGGATCGGCATGAAGATATCGAGCCTAATCTGGACTACGAGCTGCAACGTTTTGAGCGTGAAAACGGGATTCGCGTGCGCTTCAGCCAGCAGGGCCGCAAGCGCTATCTTAAGTTCGCCTGTTCACCCAGAGCATTGTGGAAAGGCAACTTCCGCGACCTCAACGCCAGCGTCACCCGCATGGCGACGTTGGCGGAGGCCGGAGAGATTGACGTGGCCCTGGTGGACGCGGAGATGGAGCGTCTGGGGTATCTCTGGGGGATGGAGCTGCGCTCCGCAAGTCAGCAGGCGGAGGCCGGCCTGTTGGAGAATCTGATGTCGCCGGAGCAGATGGAGGAAATGGATCATCTGGATCAGGTGCAATTGGAAGCCGTGGTGCGCGTCTGTCGGGACAGCAGTTCGGCTGCGGAGGCGGGCCGACGCTTGTTTGCGGCCTCACGTTTGAAGAAGCGGCGTTTGAATGACAGTCAACGTGTGGCGGCGATACTGGACAAATATGGCCTGCATTTCGACCAGATAAAAAACGCCTGGTAGCGTCGTGTACATTTAACGGCGGCGGGAGTATAAATGGCTTGTCCAGCCTGAGCATAGAAGGTGTTGCGAAGGAGAGTGGAACATCGCCAAGGGGAGAGCCGGCGAGCTATCCAGGGGGCGCTAAAACAAGAAAAGGAGTTTTCTATGTTGCATTTGGGAAAATGGCCACGGGGTTATCGCGGCGTCGTACTGATGCTGGCCCTGGGATTGACGGGGTGCTTCGAGCAACCGGTCGCCTTTGACGACGATGGCGTGCTGGAGGCGCGCATCCGGCGCACAGAGTTTGGCGCGCCGCATATCGAAGCGGATAATCTGCAAAGCCTCGCATTCGGTTCAGGATACGCCTACGCACAGGATAATATCTGCATCCTGGCGGATCAGATCATCAAATATAACAGTCAGCGCTCCCGCTACTTTGGGCCGGATCAGACTCCGGGGTCTGGCGATTCACAAAACCTTATCAACGATTTCGGCTATCTGACTCTGGAGCTGCGCAAGCAGGCGGAAGAGGGGCTGGACGCCATGAGCGACGCCAGTCGGGCGTTGTTATCCGGCTACGCCAGCGGCTACAACAAATACCTGGTGGACGTGGGCGTCGACCATATCGACCCCACCTGCGCCGGCCAGCCGTGGGTGCGTCCTATCTCAGATGTGGACCTGCTGACTTATTCCCTCGGGTTGGCGTTGATGTCGAGTTCTTCAGGCTTCTTGACGCAGATCTATGTCGCCGCGCCGCCGGGCGAGAGCTATTTGCCGCAGATGGCGGACAGCGGGCTGTCGCCGCCTTGGGCTTCCAACAACAGCGCTCCTGTTGAGCTGGCTGCACTGCCTGATAAGTCTAGATTGGGATTGGGTTCTAACGGCTGGGCTTTGGGCAAGCGCAAAACCGCCAATGGCAAGGGCATGTTACTGGCCAACCCGCATTTTCCATTCACTGGAAATTTACGATTCTGGCAACAGCATCTGACCATACCCGGCTCCATGAACGTGATGGGCGCGTCGGTGGCGGGCATGCCGGGTGTGGTGAATATCGGCTTCAATGAGCACGTCGCCTGGACCCACACATACTCGACTGCAGAACACTTTGTTGTGTACGAATTGAGGCTGGACCCGGAAGATCCGACGGGGATGACCTATCTTGTGGATGGCGAGCGCCGTCGCATTCAGAAACGGAGTTATGTCATTGATGTGAAAGTCGCGCCGGATACGGTGTTTGCGCTCAGTAAGGACCTGTATGTCAGCGATTATGGTCCCATGGTCGCCCACCCTGAAATACTGCCTTGGGGCCAGTCGTCGGAGGGGGGCTTCGTAGCATATGGCATTAAAGACGCCAACCGGGCGAATTTCGATCTGATCGATACTTGGCTGGGCTTGAGTCTGTCCCGCGACATGGCGGACGTCCGCAAGGTCTTTAAGCAGTTCGACGGCGTCATCTTCAATAACACGATGGTGGTGGACGAAGCTGGCGACGCATTTTATATCGATGACTCCACCGTTCCAGAATTGAGCCCCGAAGCCGAGACGGCGCTGACCACCGATACCAAGTGGAGAAAGTTACGGGAGCAGCTTGAGTTCACCATCCTGCCGGGCGACGCTTCCGTATATGACTTCAAAGGGCCTTCTCCTTTCTTCAAAGCGCCTAAGCTCATGCGCTTCGATTTTGTGCAAAACTCCAACGACAGTTATTGGCTGACGAATCCCGCCAGTCCGATACGGGGCGTCTCTACTTTGTATGGCCCGGTGGATAATGAGCAGTCATGGCGCTCGCGAATGGGGCAACGGTTACTGACGGACGCTGCCGGTTGGGATGGACGCTTCACCCTGCCTGAACTGAAAGAGGCGCTGCTGAATAGCCGCTCCTATTTAGGGGAGGAGATCCTGGAAGATCTGTTGGCCGCCTGTAGGGCGGGCGGCGATGAGCCGGTCATCGTCAACGGCGAACCCGTGGACCTCACCGAGGGGTGTTACGCATTAAGTTTGTGGGATGGCGAGATGAACACGGATAGCCGGGGCGGGGTATTGTTTCGGGAGTTCGCCTGGCAGTTTGATCAAGACCCGCAATGGCGTAAGACATTTTCTCCCCAAGACCCTTTCAATACGCCTAACAAGCTTGACCCTAACTATAAGGTGCTGGAGCAATTGGCCACGGCGATAGGTTATGTGCAAGCAGCGGGGCTGTCTCTGGAAACAACCCTTGGCGAAGCCCAGTTTGTCGAAATGAGTACGCTTGATGGTTCACCGAGCGGCGTACGTTTCCCGTGGAGCGGAGCCGCCCATATTGAGGGCGGCTTCAATGTGTTCAATCCCTGGATTAAGCCGGATGGAACCCTGCTGCCTCGGCATATTTATCCTTATCTGCCAGGATCAAAAATCAGCGCGGAGGCTATAGGTTATCACCTGACTCATGGATCGAGCTGGATGATGGCGGTGAGCTTCACTGTTAATGGGCCGGTCGCTGAAGGGTTTTTGACATACTCCCAGTCCGCCAATCCGGAGTCGCCGTACTACCTGGATCAGACGGAACTGTATTCGCAGCAGCCTCGACTGCGCCCACTGCGCTTCCGTGAGCAGGATATCGCAGCCCATACGCAATCGGAGCTGCGTATCAGGCTGGATATCAATTAGCGCATAGAGCGCCTACTCGGCGCGAATGACCAATGCGCCGTCGATAGCGTCCAGGTGGATGCGCGACGGCGTATGTTCCCGCGCCACCAGAAAGGACGCCAGTTCCGCCACGACCCGTTGCTCGATGGCGCGCTGAATTGGTCGCGCGCCGTAAAGCTCGCTGAATCCCGCCTCTGCGATATGTTCCACCAATGCGTCACTGAAGCTCAGCTTGAGCTTTTGTTCCCGGACGCGCTCACGCTGGTTCAGCAACTCCAGCTCGCGCCGGGCGATGCTCAGGATGCTGTCGCGATCAAGTGGATTGAAGCAGAGAATGGCGTCGATGCGATTGATGAACTCGGGACGGAAGAAATCGCGAATGCCGCTCATTGAGACCTGCCCGCGTTTTTCCGCCGCTGAGAAGCCCATGCCGCCGCCAGCGTTTACGCCCAGGTTCGTGGTCATGATGATGATAGTGTTACGGAAGTCGGTGGTGCGGCCGAAGCGATCAGTCAGCAGACCTTCATCCAGCGTTGAGAGCAGGGCGTCAAAGACGCTGTCGTCGGCTTTCTCAATCTCATCCAGCAACACCACAGAAAACGGATTGGCGCGCACGTGCTGCACCAGTGGACTGGGTTTGCCTTCGCCGCCTATCAGACGCTCAATGTGTCCGGGATGTTGGAACTCGCTCATATCGAGTCGGAACAGCGGATTTTTACTCTGACCTGCGCTGAAGAAATAATCCGCCAGCGCTTTGGTGGCGGCGGTCTTGCCAACGCCGGTAGGGCCGGCGAACAGTAACGTCGCTATTGGCTTTTGCGGATCGTTGAGGCCTGCTTTAAAGATCTGGATGACCCGGCATAACTGTTCGAGGATGCTGTCCTGACCGATGATGCGGGTTTTGAAGTAGTCCAGTAGCGCTTGCTGAGACAGCGCCTGTTCATCCCGCAGAAACAGCTCCGGCAACCCGGTGTAGGCGACAAAGTCCGCGATGACCTGATCGCGGGTGATGGTCGCCTGCTTTTTCTCAAAGGCGTTTTTGACGCAGAGATGATAAAAGCGCACCAGATTACCCGGGGCGCGTTCGTATTTGATGTAGCGCCTGACCAATTGCGATACTGTCTCCAGCGCATCGTCGCGAGTATCGATAGCGAAGTTGGAGGCGGCGTAATTGGCGTAAGCCTGCACCACTCGCTGCGCGGAGCGGCCAGACAATTCCGTGACGTTGATCTGTTCGAATAAATGCAGAAACCCTGGCAGCTTATTACGCGCCGCGTCCAGTTCTTGCGGGCGCAGTTCGCCGATAATGCGGATCTGGCCTTTGGCGAGATAGGAGCGCAGGTAGGCCGCCATGGAGTCTTCCTGGCCTTCGCCGCCGATCGACAGCAGGCTGATGAAATCATTGAGCCAGAGCACGCCGTTGATTTGCGCCAGAGACTCCACCACTTCATCGCAGACTTCCTGCCACTCCCCAAGGTACTTGGCCTTGGCGATGATGCGTTGCGGCGTGGAGCGCCAGAAGGTGAGGGGCGCATCGCTGGATTTGCTGAGGCGCGCGGCCACCCGCACCGCTTCCTGCCAGAGCACGCTCTTGCCGACGCCTTGCTCGCCGATCAGCAGGCAACTGCTGCGTCCTTCCAGCAATTCCATCGCCAGCCGCTGGATCATTTCGCCTCGCTCCCAGGCTACTTCCGGGAGACGGCTGACCTGGCGTTTGACGCGCTTGGGCAATGGCGCCTGATCCGACACTGTCTGCATGTACTCCATCGCAGCACTGTTATGCTGTTGTTGAGAAGGACGCACTTTGCCGCGGTCGAAACTGACCACTTCCAGCCAGGGCTCGGAAGGCATGACGTAGCGGTAGGCTTCTTCCGGCGTGACGTTATTCAACACTTGCAAGGAGAAATGCTCGATCAGCGTTTTCAGCTGCACTTCGTCATAGTAGTAAAACGAGCGCTGTAGAAACGGTAGAAAGCATTCGCCGAAACCCCTGTTGGGGTCGCGGCTATGCACCGCCGCAATGCGGAAAGCGCTGGGCGCCGACAGCGGATACACGCCCTGATCCGAACGATAGGACAACAGTGCATTAATTGTATGGAAGCTGATTTGCGGGCTGCTGATCTCCGGGCTGTACAGGCATTCTCCCTGTTTGATCGCCTTGGCCAGACACTCCGATGCGGCGCTACGGATTTTGGATGGATGCGACTCCATCACCACCAGTTCCGTCCCCAGAATGACGCCGATTACATCACCGCTTTCCAAGGTCCAGCAGGCTACGGGAAATTCTTCAATCGCCATGACGTAATTCTCCTTTGCAGGCGGGGCTTATCAACAGGCGCCAGTCGGCGAGCATGGGAGAGCCGTTTAGCATCAGTCCGGTGCGCAGATCGGTGACCCCGAACTCCCGCTGCGTGGCGGTGGGCGTCGTGTAAAGACGCTGGATATCCAGGTCGCCCTGATGGTCCTGCTCCAGACGGCGCTGACGGCCTTCCTCCGCAGATAATCCCGGGTAAAACGCGACGGTCACGGGCACTTGCAGGTTGGATTCTTCGATAAAGAGATGCACTCCCTGTTCATAGCTGAAATAACGCTGCAGCCCGGGGCCACGCAGCGCCAGCGCGACGCAGTCGTCGCTGATGCGGCTGTCCTGCACTTCGCCCAGGCGCCCCAGCGTCTGCTCATAGGCGTTGGTCAGGAAGCGCACGCCCATTTGACCTTTTTCCGCCACCAGAGAGCGAATCACCAGGCAGCCCTGGTCCAGCCCCCGGTTCAGATAAGCGTGCGCGATAAACAGCACGTAGCTGAAATCGACGCCGAGCTGGAGGCAGTCGCTCATGTTGTAATCGACGAAGTCCTCCGCTTTCTGATAGAGGCCGTTGAGGTAGTCGCGCAGGTCGTTCTGAGCCGCCAGCGCTGAAAAATCCAGACGTATGGAGCGCCAGCCTTCCCGCGTTCGCGCCGAGGTGCGGAAAGGCATGTTGGCCTGAAGACGCTGGGTCCTGCTGCGTTCCTCGCTTTCCCAGGTATAGGTTTGCAGCGGCTCCAGCAACTCGCGAAGAGCGTCGCTAAGATGCCAGCGCCAGTAATCTTCGTAATTCTCGCCGGGATGGAGCAGGCTTTGCGGTTGGTGCAAACGTTCGTCCAGCGCCTGCAGCGCGGCGACCATTCTTTGGTAGTCCGGCAAGGCGTAATCCTGCTCTGGACGCGGCAGTGCGCCCGCTATGATGGACTGGTGACGGAAGCGGGTAATACGGCTGTCAACGCCATGGGGGCCGTCAAACAGGGTCAGCATGATCGGGTCCAGGCTGTCCAGTTCAGCCAGTCGTTGCGCCGTCAGATGCGTGATAACCCGCTCCAGATTGCGTTTCAGCGCACGCGCGCCCAACAGGGGATCAAAGCTTGCGTCCGCCAGCCGGTTAAGACAGGCCGGGTCTATGTTCAATATGGTGCTGCGACGGATAAAGCCATCCCGCTCCAGCAGGCGTTGCATGTGCAGTTGCGCCAGTCGCTGCATATCGCTGTGTTGTAGCGGGTTAAAGACGACGATATCGTTGATGCGGTTGATCATTTCCGGGCGGAAAAACTGCTCCACGCTTTTGCGATAAGTCGCTGCGTTGTCGTCGCTATGATGACTGAAGCCAAACCGCGACGCCGCCTCTTTGGCGCCGATATTGGAGGTCATGATCACGACAGTCTGGGTGAAGTCGGTGGTCTTGCCCATGGCGTCGGTAAGACGGCCGTCGTCCAATAATTGCAACAGCAAATCATGGACCTTGGGATGCGCTTTTTCGATTTCATCGAGCAGCAGGACGCAGGCTTTTTGGTAGCGCACCCGCTCCGTCAGTAAACCGCCTTGCCCCATACCATCGCCAATCAGGCGGTGTACGGAGCCCGCGTCGACGAACTCGTTCAGATCGATGCGCACCAGACAGTCGCTGTTGTTGAACAATCGTTGTGTGAGCAGTTTCGCCGCTTCAGTTTTACCTACGCCGGTAGGACCGATAAACAGAAGGGTATTGAGCGGTTTGCCCAAGGGCGTCAGCTGCGCCTTGATGGTCATCACTGTGTCCGTCAGCACGTCCTGCGCCTGCGGTTGCCCCACCAGACGCTGTTCGAAGAAACGGCGTACTTCGTTTTCCTGTAGCGTGGCGTTTTTGTCGATCAACGTTCTGCGGAAATGGAAGTTGGTCTGGAACGCCTGATACACCGCTTGCTCATCGGCGCGTTTGCCTTGATGCTTCACGGCGATGTCGCGCATGACGGACAATACCGAGCCGGGCAGGGCGCTGTCGCCGCGAAAGCCCGGCTCCAGTCCCAGCAGGGTAAGCAGCGCCTGGGAGGCGATTTCACAGTTGTATTCGCGCTCCCATTGCGCGCGTCGGCGCACATAAATTTGCGACAGTTTTTCCGCCGGCAGCGGCTCCAGTCGCAATACCTGGAACAGGTCGGCGAAGCCACGGTCCAGTTGTTGAATGCGGCGCCATTCATAGGGCGTCGCCTCCAACACCAGGCCGATTTCCCGGCGCTCCAGATACGGCTTCAGCACATGACTGAGCGTAAGGCTGGTTTGCGAACTCTTACCGATGCGGAATAGCGCCACGGGATTATCGATGTAGAGCACGTCCGGGGTGCGGATGGCGTAGGTCTTCTGCAGGCGCTTCTTCACCCAGCTGAGAATCGCTTCAAAGCGCCGCTCCCATTCGCCAACCACGCTCATCCCGGCGATTACCCGTAATGGATCAAGCAGCCAGAGCTTTTGCAGTCGCTCCGGCGCTTTGACGTCGCTGTTCGCCATGTACTGGGCCAGCGTGTGCTGGATCAGGTTGCTTTTGCCGCCGCCGGGCGCGCCGACGATGACGACGGGTTGCGGTTCGCCGGAGAACAGCGCGCGTTCCAGCCAGACGGCTTCGCTATCGCGATGCAGCGAGCCTTCCAGGTCATCTGGATAAAATTGTGCGAGATCTTCCGCTGTCTTTTTCAGTTCATAGGCGCCGCTGAATTCGCGGCTGGCGGAGAAAAAGGAAAATAGCGACGCTGCATTTTGTTCGAAGGGGAAGTCGCTCTGTTCGACATTCACGGAGACGCCGATAGTGGTGGCGGAATCGCCGGCCTGAGAGTGTAGACGTTTGATGTCGAAGGACTCATCCGCTTTGCGCTGACTGCGAATATAGGCGCCAATTCTTCCCACCAGAAATTCAATCAGCTGTGGGCGTGTCTCTACATCGTCAGGGATGAGCAGCGTCTGATAATTCAGCTTGGGAAGGCAGAGGTAGCGATGCTCGCGCACCTGATATTGCGCCACCGCAAACAGGCCGTCCACCAAGTGCATGCCGGACTTGAACGTCAGGTGTATCAACTCGAACCGATAGTCCGGCTGGAAGCATAACCAGAGCAAATGTTCTACGCTGTCCCGGTCCAGGCGTCGATCGTCGAAGGTCTTTTTGAGCGAGGATTGATAGCTGCGCAGGGCGTCGCCATAGCGGCGTCGACTGACGATAAAGCCCTCCGTCAGCAGCGGCGTCAGGGTGAACTCGCCATTGCGGCTTTCCACCAGCGTGGGAAATTCGAGTCGCAGTAACGTCATTCCTGCAGCCCTCCTGCGGCATCGTCATAGGCGGATTTAGCGTCGCGCTTTTTGTCTTCCGGTTTCTTTTCCTGACGGATGACGAGGCGGGCCAGCAGCTTGTCCTGCAGGGATCGGGCGGCTTTGTGTTTGACCCGCTCTGAGTGCCCGGAAAGATCCTGATAGGTCTGCGGGTCGCCGAAGCGTTCGTCCTGATATTCTTCTTCGCGGACTTTGCGATGGGCTTTCATGTCTTTGTAAAACTTCATGCGGTGAATGCCGGCGGGAACCTCATATTCGTCAAGCTTGGCGTCATTGAAATCGATGTACATCGGCGCGTTTTTGTCTTCTTCCGTGGCCCAGTCCACTTTGCCATGGTCATGACGCCAGAAATATTGCGCGCAGGCGCCGGATAAAACCCAGCCCATGCCGATCAGAGGCAGTTCTTCCTGAGTGAGCATTTCTTTGCTGACTTTATAGGGCGGCAGCGTCACCAGCTTGACAAACTCGCCGTGGGGGACGGCCTCCGTTATCGGATTGGCGTCCAAGTCGGGGTCTAAATAGATCCATACCCGGGTGTAGTCATGGTCTAATTTTTCGAACCAGCGCTCGTACCACAGGGACAGACGGTCGAGTTGAGGCTGGCCGCCGTATACGAACAGCAGATGTTGGTTATAGTGCGGGTTGAGCGTGCTCTCGACTTCGATCAGGAAGTCGTCAAAGCGCGTCTGCAGTTCTCGCAATGTCTCTTCATAGTCTTCCGAGAGCATGGCGCTTTGTTGATCCAGTAATTGGCTGAGGCACTCATTTTCCAGTGCGTAGGCGTCTTCTATGCGTTGCGTAAGCGCTTCGCGCAGGTTGAACAACTCGCCATAGCGCCGGGTTTGCTCCGGGTCCTCCCAAAACG
Source organism: Hahella sp. KA22 (assembly GCF_004135205.1). Lineage (NCBI taxonomy): Bacteria > Pseudomonadati > Pseudomonadota > Gammaproteobacteria > Oceanospirillales > Hahellaceae > Hahella > Hahella sp. KA22. The sequence goes on from NZ_CP035490.1 coordinate 1,858,040, forward strand.
AATTACGCTTGCGGCGTTTGCGCGCGTCCATCTGGTCAAGTTCGCTGAGGCAGGAAATCCAGGTGGGGCTCTCCTGTAGCGCCTGCAGATCGCGGCGGTGGGCGGCGACCTTCTCGGTCAGCTCCATAAAGTAGCCTCTGGCGCGTTTCTCCAGATGGGTGACGCGGGCGTCGAAGCTCAGTGCGTCTGCGCTGACGGTGGCGGTGATCTCCAGGGGATCTTCGTGGGGGCGGGCGCTGAGCGCCGGCGCCAGATGGGCGGTGACATGCTTGCGCAAGAGTCGCTGCACAGAGCGGGCGCCGTAGCGCGGGTCCGAGGGCAGGTTGTTCAGGTGGCTCCAGACAGGGGGCTCGAAGTTCAAACTGACCTGACGATTACTTAGCCCGGCGGCGCCCTCTAAGCGTCGCATTTCTTTTTGCAGCACGACCATTTGCTCTTCCTGCGTGAGGGCGAAGAAAGGCGCGACCTGATCAATGCGGTTGAACAGTTCCGGGCGGAAGTATTTCGCCGCCGTCTGTTCGAAATGGCGTTGGGCGGCGGCGTCAGTTTTATCTTCCGTGCTGAAGCCGACGCTGTTTTGCATGAACTGCTGAGCCCCCAGGTTGGAGGTCATGATGATCAGCGCGCTGCAAAAGTTGGCGGACTCGCCGTGGTCGTCGGTAAGCCGTCCTTCTCCCAGCACCTGCAGCAACAGGTCGTAAAACGCTGGATCGGCCTTCTCAATTTCATCGAACAGCAACACCGAGAAAGGCTGCTGACGCACTTTGGTCACCAGACTGGCTTCGCCGGTGGCGGTCAGTCGGGTGACGGAATAAGGATCGCTGTATTCGCTCATATCGAAGCGCAATAGGCGTTTTTCATCCCCGAACATAAACTGCGCCAGGGTTTTCGCCATTTCCGTTTTACCGACGCCGGTAGGGCCTACAAACAGCAGCGAGGCGATGGGTTTGCCGCGAGGCGCCAAACCGGCTTTGACGGTAATGATGGCGCGCACCAGGGCTTCCACGGCCTGAGTCTGACCGACGATGCGGCGACGGAAATGTTCGCGGACTTTATCTGCGTCCAGACGCGCCTGATGATCCACCAGAAAACGCGGCATACCGCTCTCTTCACAAAAGGCGGCGATGGCTTCATTTTCAGTGATGGCGCTGCTGTCTTTGCGGGCCGCCAGGATCATGTTTTCAAAGAAGCGGATGATCTTGCCAGGATAGCCGGAATAAGGCGCATAGCGGCGTTGCAACAGGATGATGCGTTCAATGGCGTGGGGGGCGATGCGAATGTTGAAAAGTTCCGCCTGAGCTTGAATCGCCTGCCGCGCAATCTGGTTTTCCTCCTCCTCGCCGCGTTCGGTGAAACGCACGATATGGAAGAGCTGACTATAACCCGGGGCGCGCAAATCAATGGCGGCCAACTGCTCTTCCGTCACTTCCGCAATGAGGGTGATTTCATTGCGTGTCAGCGGATCGCGCAGGGCTTCGGCGATGCTGACGCTGTTGCCTTGATACTGGCCAACTTCGAACAGCTCGCTAAAGTTGCCCAGGTAAATGAGTTCGCTGTTAGCGCGGGCTTCGCGCACCCACAAGCCCAGTGCGTGACGCCAGCCGCCCTGTTGCGTCAGGGCTTGCAGCATTTGCGCCGCGGTAGTGCGCCAGGGAATCTTGTTGCTGTTGGCGCCGGTGAAGTGTCGCTTCACAAATTCGTTGATGAGCGCGGTCTTGCCACAGCCGCTGGGGCCAACCACCAGCACGCTTTGGCGGAATTCGCCAAGCAGGTTGCGGTTTAACGTGTCTACGTAAGCGTCCAGGCCAAACACGCTGGCGCGGCTGCGATGCATGCGGCGTGCGGTCTTTGCGATCATCGGCTCGTCCTGCTGGCGACGCAGGTCCGCCAGTTCGGCTGGCGTGTAGAACTCCAGCATCACTTCCTCACGCACGACTTTAGGGGACGCATACCACTGACAGGCGATGAGCGAGCGCGCGCTGTCGAACCGCTTATTACGCAGCATCTCCAGCTGAATGCACTCGCTTACCCGCTGCATGATCTGTTCTTCGTCCCAGCAGAGGCAGGCGACGGCCAAGGCTGGAACCACGCCGAGGATTTCCCCTTGGCGCAAGCGCCAGATAACGGCTTCGAACGTAATCTCATGTCCTGTATAGCCGCCGTCTCTGGAGGCCGGGACCTTTACTTTCACCTGTCGCACTTCCGTCTCGCCTTCCGGCAGGTAGTGCAGCAGCTCTACATATTCGCCCTGTTTCAGCAGTTTTCTCTGCGCACGCTTTTGAAACTGGCGGGCAACATGGGCGCTAGGGGCGTTCAGCCAGGCAATTTCGGTCATATTGCCAGGAAGAGTGAGTGTGACGCCGCTTTCGTGGGTAAGGATGGTGTTATAGAAGGGGAAACTGAACTGTTTACTCATGGCTGAAACATCTGCGCAATGGAAAAGACGTGCCTGTCGGGACGATGCGAACGGAAAAGGGGCTATTCTTACGAATATGGCCTGGGAAAACAATTGAGAGTAAAAGTTATGTTCTCGGCGCCGGCCTAACGCAGGCTTTATTGTCCGAGATCAAGGCTGTTCATTCGACAGATCAATAGAGTCCCTCCTCTTTGTCTGTGAACGTCGGAACCAGCCTGTGGTGAGCCCTGTATCCCTCATCTTTTCGACGCAACCTGAATAAATATGACGAAGAGCGCATTTTCGCAAAATCCCTTGAAAACGGGGTGAACGACAGGAAAAGTCGGGTTATGTTGATAGAGTGTTGCGTCTGCCCTGAATTCAGATCAGGGCGGAGGCGGCCACAGGAAGTGGCTTTCCCGGAGTTTGGCGGCGGGGTGTGAGAGTGTCGGCGCCGGCTCAAGGAAGAATAGGGAAAAGCCGTGGCAAGCAGAAATATTGAATTGCAAACGCTTGTTGAGGTTCCTATGAACTTACAAAAATTAGAAGAGCAAGTTTGTAAAGCCAGAACCGTATTTGAAGCCCATGGCCGGGAAATCAGCGACACCTATCTGGGACGCTTTCCCTACTGCGCCTGTCGCGCTGCGAGCGACATGCTCGGCACCTGGTTGACGGCGCATGGCTATGACAATGTGAACTTCGTCAGCGGCCTGCGTGGCGAGGAACCACACGCCTGGTTGGAAATGGGGGCGTTGATCGTCGATATCACCGCAGACCAGTTTATCGATGGGCCTGGTCGTATATATATAGGCGCGGATAAGCGCTTCCACGACCAATTTGGCCTGCAGGCAACCAGCGAATGTTGCTTGAGCGGCGTATTCGAAGCGCCTTACAGAACTTTCGCCGCCTATATGGAATCGGCCTTGGAATTTACCCCGCCACCTCCCCCGATGTATGCTCCGCATGCGATGCAAATTATGGAATTATAGCTACCACCGGAGTTACGTTTGTCTTCCACCCTAGTCGCCAGAGCGCGCCAGCTAAGCGCCTGGTTTCATGTCCTTTTGTGCGGCTTGTGCCTGTTTCCACCTTGGCTCGCGCTGGCGATAGCTATAGGCGCGGGAGATCAGCGGCTGTGGGCTATCACTCTGGAGGCTGCCCCCTATGGGCTTACAGCGATGGCGTTCGCTTATCTGTACGGAAAAAAGTTCGGGGACTGGTATTTACCTGTCGACGGTGAAAAACCGACATTTGAGATCGTATGCGCTTCCTGCGTGGTGTCCTTTTTAGCGGCTATCAGTACAGGAGTATGTATTGGTCTGATCTCATCCGTATGGGAAGGGATGGATGGATTTTCTATCGGGCTATTCGCTGGACTGGCCGGATACCTTTGCGCGCTGCCGCTGATATTGATTTTAGGTGGGCTGGGCGGCTTGGCGCTGACCCGGCGACTTAACAAATTGGCGGCGGACTTAAATCAGGCGGTTAAGCCCGCTTAAATCTCTGCTTAAGGAGTATGCGTGTCTCCCCAAGTTATCGCCAAAGCGCGTCAGCTTAGCGCTTGGTTTCATGCCTTTTTATGCGGTTTGTTTCTTATACCGTTTTTTGTATATGGCCTTTTTACATCCAGCGTAGATATTTTACCGGCGTCCAAGAGGCTCCTGGTTGATTGGGGGCCAATTATTCTGGAGAGTATGGCGCTTGCCTATGTTTATGGGAAATTGTTGGGACACTGGTATCTACCGCTCGAAAAAAACCGGTCTTTATTCGTGAAATTACTCACCTCCTGCATCGTTTCTTTTTTGACGGCGGTCACTTTCAGTTTGTTGGCTGGGGTGGCGGGAGTCATCGCGCTGAAAAGCGTTGAGTCAGGCTTGGGCATCGCTCTCCTAGGCATGGTTGGCGCGTCGCTTATTGTTGTAAAACTGCTTCCTTTTATTGCGCCGCTTGGTGGGCTGGGCGGCTGGCTAGTGATGAAGCATTGCGCCAAATTGATCGAACAGGAAAGCAACGAGGTTTCATGATCTCGCCTCTCTGAACTTCCGGCGTATTTTTTACAACAGCTTTGTAGAAAGCGCCTTTTCTGCACTGAATATTGGCGCTTATTTCTTACTCTTATTTGTGTTTGTTTTCATATAAATCAATGGCTTATATTGAGTTGGCCCGCTTTCTGCTCTAGTAGGAATGAGAGCTTTGCAACGAGATACGCAAAGCGACTTTTCGAGAACCAGCTAAGGAGAAAGACTATGAATTGGGACCAAATTGAAGGCAAATGGGATCAGTTTAAAGGTAAAGCCCAGCAGAAATGGGGCAAATTGACGGATGACGATCTCGACGTAATTCGCGGCCGTCGCACTGAGCTTTCCGGTCGTATTCAAGAGCGTTATGGCATGGCGAAAGATCAGGCCGAACGCGAAGTTGACGACTTCGCCAAGAAGTTATAACCGGCGTCCCCAGCCCCCGGTTGTGGCCGCGCACTTGCGCGGCTCCCTCAGACATGTTTGCCCGTCACCTTCCGTGACGGGCTTTTTTGTATAAAAAATACCCCACTTATCTGATTTTATAGAGTTTTTGTATCGGGTTTCCGAAATCCGTATGATCTGCCTCAATTTGCCGGCGGGTCACGCTGGTTTGTGTCTATAGGTGTCGCCACACTTGGCGAAGTTAATGCCCGTGAGGGGGAGGGGTTAATGACTGTGTCGGATAAGCAGCCGCAACGGCTGAGGCTTGGGGCGTTGATCGCGTTGGTGGTGGGTTCGATGATCGGTGGAGGGATTTTCTCGCTGCCGCAGAACATCGCAACGAGCGCTGGAGCCGGAGCTGTGCTGTTGGGGTGGTTGGTGACCGGCGTCGGTATGCTGGCGTTGGCGTTTGTGTTTCAGACGCTGTCGCGACGTAAACCGGAACTGGACGCGGGAGTTTACGCCTACGCTAAGGCGGGCTTCGGCGCTTATATGGGATTCAACTCCGCCTGGGGATATTGGATTTGCGCCTGGATTGGCAACGTCAGTTATTTCGTGTTGCTGTTCAGCTCTTTAGGATTTTTCTTTCCCGCTTTCGGCGAGGGCAATACGCCCACGGCAGTGATCTGCGCGTCCGTATTGCTCTGGCTGGTGCACGCCATGGTGCTCTCCGGCGTGCGCCAGGCCGCTTTTATCAACATTATCACTACTGTCGCCAAAATTGTGCCGCTGATTATGTTCGTCGTCCTGGCGCTGGTCGGCTTCAAGGCGGACCTGTTCAGCATTGACATCTGGGGCGGCGAGGAGCCTGCTCTTGGGTCCGTACTGGATCAGGTGCGCAATATGATGCTGGTGACGGTGTGGGTGTTCATCGGTATTGAAGGCGCCAGCGTTTACTCGTCCCGCGCGCAGAATCGCGCTGATGTCGGCAAGGCGACAGTGCTTGGTTTTATTGGCGTGCTGGCTCTGCTGGTGATGGTCAACGTGCTGTCCATGGGCGTGCTTAGTCGCGCTGAATTGGCGGGGCTGAAGAACCCCTCCATGGCGGGCGTGCTGGAAGTGGTGGTTGGCGCCTGGGGCTCCAAGCTGATCAATGTTGGCCTGATTATTTCATTGTGCGGCGCTTTGTTGAGCTGGACGATGCTGAGCGCGGAGATTCTGTGCGTTGCGGCGAAAGACGGCGCTATGCCGAAGGCCTTGGCGCGCACCAATTCTCGTGGTTCGCCACGGGGGGCGCTGTGGCTCAGCAACACTCTGATCCAGGTATTTCTCATCATTACCCTGTTTTCGTCAGGCACCTATCTGGATCTGCTGTACCTGGGCTCCTCCATGATTCTGCTGCCTTATTTCTGGACGGCGTTTTATGCATTGATGCTGTGTCTGCGGGGAGAAACCTATGGCGACAATGATCGCGTGCGCGGGAAAGACTTCGCCATCGCGCTGGTCGCCGTGCTGTACAGCCTTTGGCTGGTGTACGCAGGCGGCGTGAAATACCTGCTGCTCAGCTCGATTCTTTATGCGCCGGGCGCGGTGGTTTTCGCCATCGCCAGGAGAGAGCAGGGCGAACGCGTATTTACTCCCCTTGAAACCGGGGTGCTGGTTGTCTTAATTATGGCGGCTCTGGCGGGAATAGCTGGGCTGTATATGGGATATCTGTCGCTGTAGCGGCGTGATCAATAGAGTTCGCCTTTTCAAATCAATGGGTAAGCAAAGGAAGGATAGGCTATGACTGCTGCAACGCGCCTGGGCGTATTTTCGGAAGTGGGTAAGCTACGCAAAGTGATGGTATGTCGTCCGGGGCTGGCGCACCTGCGTCTTACGCCGGGTAATTGCGAAGAGCTGCTTTACGATGATGTGATCTGGGTGCAGCAGGCGAAACGGGATCACTATGATTTCGTCAGCAAGATGCAGGACCGTGGCGTGGATGTCGTGGACATGCATGATTTGCTGGCGCAGACCATGGCGCTGCCGGAAGCCCGTCAGTGGCTGTTGGATCGCAAAATTACTGACGAAAACGTAGGTGTGGGACTGGCGGACGACGTGCGCGCCTGGATGGGCGAGCTGCCTGCGGCTACTCTGGCGGAGCTGTTGCTGGGCGGTGTGGTCGGCGGCGATCTGCCGGAAGACTTCGATAGCCGGGAAATGGCCTTGTTCCGTGAGTTCATGGGACGTTCCGGGTTTGTCATTCCACCGTTGCCCAACTCGATATTCACCCGCGACACCAGTTGCTGGATTTATGGCGGCGTGACGCTGAACCCCATGTACTGGCCGGCGCGCAGACAGGAAACTCTGCTGGCTGCGTCCGTTTACCAGTTCCATCCAGATTTCGCTGGAGCGGATTTTAAAGTGTGGTGGGGCGATCCTGAAAAAGATCACGGCGCAGCCACGCTTGAAGGCGGCGACGTTATGCCGGTGGGTAATGGCGTTGTGCTGATCGGCATGGGCGAGCGTACTTCCCGTCAGGCGATTGCGCTGGTGGCTCAGTCATTGTTTCGCCATGGCGCTGCGGAGAGAGTCATTGTCGCCAGTTTGCCGAAATTGCGCTCCGCCATGCACCTGGACACGGTTTTCACTTTCTGCGACCGCGATCTGGTGACGGTGTTTCCAGAGGTGGTCAACCGAATCGAAACTTTTTCAATCCGTCCCGGCGATAACGGTGCGGATGGACGTCTGGATATTCGCCCGGAAAAAGCCCCCTTTGTGGAGGTGGTTGGAGAGGCGCTTGGCTTGCCTGAACTGCGCACGGTGCAGACCGGCGGCGACAGCTACGAACAAGAGCGGGAGCAATGGGATGACGGCAATAACGTGGTGGCGCTGGAGCCCGGCGTGGTCATCGCCTATGACTGCAACACTTACACCAATACTTTGCTGCGTAAAGCCGGCGTGGAAGTCATCACCATTACCGCCGGTGAACTGGGGCGTGGCAGAGGCGGCGGCCATTGCATGACCTGTCCCATTATTCGCGATCCGGTTTAGGCGTTAACTTTTTAGGTAACAAGGAGATTTCTTATGTCGCGTAACCTGCATAACCGCAGCCTTCTCAGTATGTTGGACTTCACTCCCCAACAACTTAAATTTCTGCTGGATCTGGCAAGAGACCTGAAACGGGCCAAGTATATTGGCGCCGAGCGTCAGCATCTCAAAGGCAAAAATATTGCGCTGATTTTTGAGAAGACCTCCACTCGCACCCGCTGCGCATTCGAAGTAGCGGCCTACGATCAAGGCGCGCATGTGACCTATATCGACCCGACCGGCTCGCAGATCGGGCACAAGGAAACCATGAAAGACACGGCGCGGGTGCTGGGGCGCATGTATGACGCCATCGAATACCGCGGTTTCCATCAGCATATTGTGGAGGAACTGGCGCAATACGCCGGCGTGCCGGTCTATAACGGTTTGACCGACGAATACCATCCCACGCAGATGTTGGCGGACGTCATGACGATGCGTGAGTTCAGCGACAAGCCGCTGCATGACATTTCGTACGCTTATGTTGGCGACGCCCGCAACAACATGGGCAACTCCCTGTTGATCATTGGCTGCCAGCTGGGTATGGACGTGCGTCTGGGCGCTCCCCGAGAGTTGTGGCCCAAGGATGAATTGATCGAGCAATGCCGTGAGATCGCCGCCCGCACCGGCGCCCGTATGACGTTGACCGATAAACCAAGGGAAGCCGTTCGCGGTGTAGATTTCATTCACACTGACGTATGGGTGTCCATGGGAGAAGCGCCGGAGAAGTGGGGCGAGCGCATCAACATGCTGCTGCCGTTTCAAGTGAACGCCGCTTTGTTGGCGGCGGCCAATAATCCCCGTGTAAAGTTCATGCATTGTCTGCCGGCGATTCACAACGCTGAGACCAAGGTGGGCGCACAGATATTCGAGCAATATGGCCTGCACAACGGCGTGGAAGTGACAGACGATGTGTTCGAGTCGGAAGCGTCCATCGTGTTTGATCAGGCGGAAAACCGGATGCATACCATCAAGGCGGTGCTGGTCTCTACCTTAGCGGATATCTGATCGGGGGACGCAGCGATGAGGATAGTAGTGGCTCTGGGCGGCAACGCCCTGTTGCGTCGGGGGGAGCCCCTGACGGCGGATAATCAGCGCCTTAATGTGCGTCTGGCGGCGGAGCGTCTGGCCGCTGTGGCGGCAGGTAATGAATTGGTGATTGCTCACGGCAACGGTCCGCAGGTTGGATTGCTGGCGTTGCAGGCGGCGGCCTATGCGTCGGTGTCGCCGTATCCCCTGGATGTGCTGGGGGCGGAAACCGAGGGCATGATCGGGTACATGATCGAGCAGGAGCTGGGCAATTTATTGCCTGCGGAGGCGCCGCTGGCTACCGTGCTCACTCAAGTGGAGGTGGACCCGGACGACCCGGCTTTCCAGCATCCCACCAAACCTATCGGGCCCGTCTACGAAGAGAAGGAAGCCGAGGCGCTGGCCTCGGAGAAGGGGTGGAGCATCGCCCGCGATGGCGACAAGTTCCGCCGCGTCGTTCCCAGTCCGCGGCCGCGGCGTATCTTTGAGATCCGGCCCATTCAATGGCTGTTGGAGAAAAGCACAGTAGTCATCTGCGCAGGTGGCGGCGGCATTCCTACGCTGTATAACCGCGATGGCAAGTTGCAGGGCGTTGAGGCGGTGATCGACAAAGACCTGTGCTCCTCTTTGCTGGCGCAGCAACTGGATGCGGATCTTTTGATTATCGCCACCGACGTGGACGCGGTGTATCAAAACTGGGGAACGCCTGACTCCCGCCCGATTGCGAAAGCGCACCCGGACGCTTTGCCGTCGGACGCGTTTCCTGCCGGCTCCATGGGGCCGAAAGTACAGGCCGCCTGCGAATTCGCCCGCGCTACCGGTAAGCCGGCAGTGATTGGTTCGTTGCGAGATATCGAGGCCATGATTACAGGAGAGGCGGGAACCCGCATCAGTACGCAATTCGCGCCTGAGACGCTGGAGTAGTCGGTTCGCCAAAGTTCGCGCGGACTGCGTTCAGTAGTCCGCCCAATTCTCGATGATTTTCGAATACACGCCTTCCGCAATCATATTCGCCAGCGCCTGATCGAAGCGTTCACGCAAATTGACGCCTTGGGATTTTTTGGAGAAGGCGATGTAGCTGGGCGTTTCCTCCACATTTGGCTGCAGGCGTTTGACTTGTGGCAGAGATCGCACTTTCTGGCCTTGCAGACGCCGATACTCCAACAGAACGCCGCGTTGATCGCCGATAATAATATCTATGTTGTCGTTGATCAGGCGTAAAAACAGGTCGTTCAGACTCACGGCGGTGATGAACTCCGTGTTCAATTCCGTGCTGCGAAAGGCGTCGAACTTTTCGCCATAGCTGAAATCCTGCAGGCCGCCAAAGCGAAACTGGGCCAGTTGCTGCAGGTCGCCATCGAACTGAATGGGGCTGTTCTCCGGCACGAACAGGGAAACGTTTTCCATCATCAACACCAGTGATGAATAATCCGAATAGGTTTCCCGTACTGGCGTTTTCAACAGCTCAAACACGCCGTCCACCTCGCCGTTCTCCAGATAGCGCAACGCCCGGCTCCAGGGCAGCTCGACCAGCTTCACCGGCTCATCCATACGCCTGAACACTTCTTGCACCAGCGCGACACTGATGCCTCGAGGCATATCGTTTTCGTTGTAGTGATAGGGAACCAGACGCGTAAAAGCGAGCACCGTTTCAGCCAAAACGGCGTGAGGGAAGAGCAATATCAATAAAGCACACAAACGGAGCATGCAAAGCCTCCGGAAATTGTCTGACGCTGGACGATCACCTGAGTCCGTCTGGCGCCGCCGACACCGGCGGAGGCCTGTGACACTCCGTTGGCCTGAACCCGCCGCAGCGGGTCTATCGAGTAAGTATAGCCTAGTTGAGAAATGGGCTATGGGAGGTTCTTAGTGCGATGGAGTTTGGCAATTCAAGTTGTATTTAGTCTTTTCTGACGATATTGGAAACTTGTCTTTTGTTGTATTTTGATAAGTCCATATCTGCCGCCAAGGATTAAAAATGTACTCGCTACTTATCACAGAAATATCAAAGCCTTTGGTAGCCTCGACGATACCAGTGAGCGAATTTGATTGGTGAGCAAATGAGAGTGTGTCCTCATTGTAAAAACAAGATATCCATTAAAGGAGCGGGGGCTTCTAAAGAGAGTCCCGTTCGTTGCGCTCAATGTGGAAAGTATTCTTATCTCTTTCCTGGTTACTATGGCGTGACTCAGCTTTTTGTAACTCTATCCTTAACCTGGCTGGTTATTGCGGGCTTACAGTTTACATGGCCTTACCTGGTAGTCAGTCTGATAGTCTCGTTGGCGATTCTGACCGCACTTGTTCTTTGTTGGCCCATGCGCAGAATGGAAGATGAACAAGTCAGGCGCTTGGAGTTGGAGCGGTAATCTAAGCCCTGATTTGTAGACGTTAGTGTCCGGGACCTTCATAGTACGCCTTTCTGTATTGTATTAAGTGGATACGAATAACCTCATCACAGAAGTAATGGAATGACGTCTTTTGCAGTCATCTTCAGTGCTGCTGTCCGGGCCGCCGCAAGTCACGTCATTGTCTCCGGTATGGACAAAAGGCGCCTGACTTTAAGCGGTGGCGATGAGTTATAAGAAGTGGGTAGGGGAGTTTAGGATGTTTACTAGAAATTGGTGGCGACGCCGGGCGGCGGTAAAGAGCTATATCAGAGTGTTGGGGCCGGCGTTAGCAAAGAGGAGTGGACGCCGGAGAGTATACCCGGTGAAAAAAGTCAGGGCTTTGGTGAAGGAGCTCGGCTTATCTGAAAAATACCTCGCCTATGCTATCGCGCTTTATTGTAAAGAAGCGGACTTCGTCAAATATTCTAATCATCACCAGACCTCGATCGACCAAGCTGTGACTTATGAATCTGCGCGAGATTTCGGAATGACACTGGCGTTAGGCTCCTTCTTTTGGAGTGGTGACTCAAGCCACAGCGGTTCCGATGGTGGATTTGACGGTGGCGACAGCGGCGGAGATTCTGGCTTCTAGCGCATTCCAGCCTATTCATTCTGCCGCCAGGGTGGATGAGACGCTGAGCTAACTCAATGCTGTGTTCCAACAGCCTTTCTTCCTTTTTTGCCTGAATCGCCCCGAGTTTATCGGCGTTGTTCTGATTCTTATCGCCAATGTAGCGACTCTCCCTCGAAAGGCGGCGGCTGAGTAAAAGACGCCACCTTAATCACGCTGATCGTTAGCGAGAATCTCTTTCTCAAAAATTTCGCTTTCTGATTTCTTATAATTAATTTATCATCCGATTAAATTAATCAATTGATAAATTAATTGGCTATGCATGCGCAAGAAAACTGAGGCTAAAGAGCCGGAAAACAAGCGTGGTCGCCCTCTGGACCCGGCGCTGCAGCAGCAGCGCAAAGACGATCTGTTGGACGCCGCCTTTGAATTGCTGCGGGAGAAAAGCTATCGCAGCATCACCATTCGCGATATCGCGGAGAAAGCGGGCATGAAGTCCGCGATGATCAGTTATTACTTCGGCGGCAAGGAAGACCTGTTTATTGCCTTGATTGAGCGTCTCGGCGAACAGCAGTTCGGTCGCATCATTGAGGTCGTCACCCAGCCTGACCCCATTCGTGGGTTTATCCGCGCCGCCATCACCAGAATCGTCGACTGTCCGCCTTTGATTACTTTCATCATCGATGAGGTGCTGTCGGAGCGTGGCAGGTTGCAGGATCGTTTTATTGATCTGATGCCCCGTCGCATGGCGATGTTTCTTCCCAAGCTAATCGAAGCAGAACAGAAAAAGGGCAATTTGCGCGCGGACGTGGACCCCAAGTGGGCGGCGTTTTCATTGGTGAATCTGATTATTACGCCTTTCATCGGCGGGCCCGTGCGCAGGCGGGCCTGGGATATGTCCGATGAACTGGTGAGCAGCGATGAATGGATCGAGCATGTCTACCGCATGTTTATCTCCGGCTGTGGCGCAGCGCCTCAATCCCATTCACAAGCTCGCCCACACTCCCATTCACACCTCCATTCACAACCTGACAATACGAAAGAGGACTGACTATGAGCCTGGCCTGGATGAAGCGTCGATGGGCGTTGCCCTTGGTAGTCGCGACCGGCGTCGCGGTGGCGGTGGCGATTATCAAGAGTCGTCCGGCGATGGAGCATGCGGATAAAGCGCAGCTGCCTGCGGCGGTGAAGGTGGTGTCCGCCAGGCGCTATGAGGTCAGGCCGCGTATTACCGGGTTTGGTGAGGTGGCGCCGGATGTGGTGCTGGACAGTAAGGCGGAGGTGTCAGGCAAAGTGACTTATGTGCACCCGCTGCTGAAGAAGGGCTCCATATTGCCGGCGGGAACGCTGGTGGTCAGCATTGACGATCGCGATTATCAACTGGCGTTGAAGCAGGCGGAAGCGGATCTGGCGGTCAGTCGCGCGAACCTGGAGGAGATGCGGCTGAACATAGAGGACACGGAGCAGGACCTGAAACTGGCCCAGGAAAAACTGGCGATCGCCAGGAAGGAGCAGGAGCGTATCGGGCGGCTGTTGCAGAAAGGCTCCGCCTCGCAATCCAACTACGACGCGCAGCAGTCCGCTGTGCTGCAGTTGCGGCAGGAAACCCAGAAACTGAGTAATCAACTGCAAACCCTGCCGTATCAATTACAGGTGCTGCAAGCCAGGCAGGATATCGCCGAAGCGGCGATGGAGACGCAGAAGCGCAATCTGGCGCGCACTCACATCAGCCTGCCGTTCAACGCCCGCATTACCCGCCTGTCAGTGGAGGAGAACCAGTTCGTCGGTGTGGGCGCCTCGCTGTATGGCGCTCAGACTATCGATAAGGTGTTGGTCAACGCCCAGTTTCCGCTCAGCCAGTTCCGTCTGCTGGCGGAGGGATTCGCCAATCTGGAGGATCTGTTTCAGAAGTTTCTGGAGCAGGACGCCGCCAGCAATATTTTCACGGAGTTGGACCTCACCGCCAGTGTCGCGCTGGCGGAAGATGGCGATACACACTGGGACGCCAAAGTAGAGCGCATCAGCAATAATCTGGAAGCGGCCTCGCGTACGCTGGGCGTGATCGTCGGCGTTGATAATCCTTATCGCACCGCCCGTCCTGGCGTGCGACCGCCGCTGATAGAAGGGATGTACGCCAAGGTGGAGCTGCAAGGCGCGCCGCAGCCGTTTTTAGTGCTGCCACGGGACGCCTTGCGGGAGCATGAGCTGTATGTGGTGGATAAAGATAATCGCCTGCGTCGAATCAAACCCCATTACAAAACCCAGGGCGCCATGCTGCTGATCCGGCAGGAGGACAGCGAGGGCGATAACGTTATTCACGAGGGCGAACGCGTCGTCACTACCGACCTGTTCCCCGCCGTGGCGGGCATGTTGGTGACGCCGCAGGAAGATAAAGACGCCGAAGCGCTGATCGAGCAATGGGCGGAAGGAAGGCAAACCCCATGATCCGCTTCTTCGCCACGCATCCAACTGCGGCGAATCTGCTGATGGGCTTCTTTATGTTCATCGGCGTGATGACGCTGCCGCAGATCAAGCGGGAAACTTTCCCGGAAATAAAAAGCTATGAAGTCGAGGTGAAAGTCGCGTATCCCGGCGCTACGCCGACGGATATCGAGCTGTCCGTCTGCAAGCCGCTGGAGGAAGCGGTGGAAGGCGTGAGCTTCATGGAGGAAGTGCGCTGCGAAGCCCGTAACTCCATGGGGCTGATGACCTTGAAAATGCTGGAAGACGGCGATTTTGACGATTTCATCGATGACGTAAAAAGCGCCGTGGATGAGATCAGCTCCTTGCCGGATCAGTCGGAAGAACCGGTGGTCAAGGAGCTGGGTCGCACGCAAAACGTAGTGACCATCGCCCTGACTGCCGACCTGCCGCGCAGCGAACTGAAAACCCTGGCGGAAGAGGTGAAACAGCGCATCCTGCGTAACCCGGATATCCCATTGGTGGACATACAGGGGTTCTCTGATCGGCAGTTTCAGATTCAGGCGCCGGAAAGCAATCTGCGTCAATACGGCCTGAGTTTGCAGGACATCGCCAATCTGGTGGCGAAACAGGATGTGGACCTGCCGGCGGGTGATGTGAAAACAGATTACCGCGACTATCAGATTCGCTTCAGCGACGAAAAACGCACTGTCACGGATCTGGAGAATCTGGTGGTGCTGCGGGGTGGTAATGGGGCGGAAGTGCGTCTGGGCGACATCGCCAAAATTGTCGACGAGTTTGAGCTGGAGGAGAACAAATCCACCTTCGACGGCAAGCCCGCCGCCTTTTTGAAAATATCCAAAAACACCCGTGACGACAGTCTGCGTATTCTGCAGGAAGTGGAGACGTTCATTGCAGAAGAGAGCCAGCGTTTGCCGCCGGAAGTGACGCTGAGTCTGACCCAGGATTACACCAGCGTCGTCAAAGACCGGATCAGCATGTTGAGCAGCAACGCCTGGCAGGGTCTGGTATTGGTGTTTGCGGTGATGTGGCTGTTTTTCGGCGCCCGCTATGCGTTTTGGGTGGTGATGGGATTGCCGGTGTCATTCCTCGCCAGCGCCTTTGTGCTGGGACATATGGGCGTGAGCATTAACATGCTTTCCATGGTGGCGTTGCTGTTGGCGCTGGGGATTCTTATGGATGACGCCATCGTTATCAGTGAGAGTATCGGTACGGAGATGCGCAAGGGCAAACGGCCTCTGCAGGCGGCGGTGGACGGAACGCTGATGGTGGCGAAAGGGGTGTTTTCGTCATTTCTCACGACCCTGTGCATGTTCACCGGATTGTTGTTCCTGGAAGGCGATATTGGTCAGGTTCTGGTGGTCGTGCCTATCGTGCTGATTTCGGTTATCACCCTCTCACTGATCGAAGCGTTTTTTATTCTGCCCCATCACTTGCAACACTCGCTCGCCCATGCGGAGAAACAGCAAGACTCTCGTTTCCGCGTAGGGTTTGAACAGCGTTTTGAGAAGATCCGGCAAGGACTTGATCGGCGCGTGTCGGTGTTGATCAAACATCGTTACGGCTTTGTCGGGGCCGTTATCGCCACATTCATTCTGTGCGTCAGTCTGCTGGCCTCTGGCGTTATCAAGTTTTCTGCGTTCCCGGATCTAGAGGGGGATATCGTACAGGCGCGCCTAATCATGCCTACCGGGACCTCGCAGGCGCGTACTGAGGCTATGGTGGCCCATTACTCTCAGGCGCTGGAGCAAACCGCTTCTGAATTCAACAAGGAACAGGATGAGCCTGCGATAGGTTCCGTGACTGTGAACTATGGACAGAATGCGGACGCCTTCGAAACCGGTCCCCATTTAGCCACTATCAGCGTCGACCTGCTCACCGCCGAGCGCCGCAACTTCAGTTTGCAGGCCTTTACGTCACGCTGGCGTGAACTGGCTGGGGAAACGCCGGACGTCTGGTCGGTGTTGTTCAAAGAGCCGACGATCGGGCCGGGTGGACGCGCGATTGAAATACGTCTGCGCGGCGACGATCTGGAGTCATTGTCGCTGGCGTCTCATGAGTTGCAGAACTGGCTGGCGGGCTATCCCGGCGTGATCAACCTGCTGGACGATCTGCGCCCGGGTAAGCCGGAGTTCACCTTGCACTTGAAGTCCGGCGCATATGATCTGGGACTGGACGCGCAAACCATCGCCGCGCAATTGCGCGCCGCATTTCAGGGCGTGACGGTGCTGGAGTCGAGCGTTGGCCTGGAAACCTATGAGGTGGTGGTGCGTCTGGATGATGAGTCCCGTGATGAGTTGGCGGATTTCGACAACTTCCCCATTGTGCATCCGGCCAGCAAGGCGCTGATTCCGCTATCCAACGTGGCGGAGATCATTCCCAGCCGCAGCTACTCGCGCATTAATCGGGTGGACAACCAGCGCACGGTCACGGTGTATGGCGATGTCGACATCAGTCTGAACAACACCAAGGCGGTGATCGGCGACATGCAGAAGCACTTCCTGCCGCAACTGCAACAACGTTATCCAGACATTCAGCTGAGCATTCAGGGCGAAATCAAAGAAGGCGCAGCCACTCAGGGCTCGATGAAACTTGGCTTCCTGATGGGACTGGCGGGCATCTTTATTCTGCTGAGTTTCCAGTTCAAATCCTATGTAGAGCCGGTCATTGTGATGCTTAACATTCCGATGGCGTTTATCGGCGTGATTGTGGGGCATGTGGTGATGGGGATGGATATCACCATGCCGTCGCTGTTGGGATTTGTGTCGCTGGCGGGCATTGTCGTCAATGATTCCATTCTGCTGGTGGAGTTCGTCAAGATGCGTGTGGGGCAGGGCATGAATGTGCATGACGCCGCCGCCAAAGCGAGCCATGACCGCTTTCGCGCGGTATTGCTGACCTCCCTGACCACCATGGCGGGAATGACGCCGCTGTTGTTTGAAACCAGCCTGCAGGCGCAGATTCTGATTCCTTTGGCCACCAGTATTGTGTTCGGCGTGGGCGCATCCACGCTTTTGGTATTGTTTGTCATCCCTTGTGTGTATACGATCCTTGAAGACTTCGGTCTGACCAGGGCGGTCGTCGGCGAACCCGAGGAGGAGTTTGCGCCGGCGCAACATCCGCCGCCGCTTACACAAGAATAAAAGGACACAAGGTATGCACCCTAACGCCGAACTGGTGACCCGTTTTTATGACGCCTTTAAGGACAAAGATTATCGAACCATGCAAGCCTGCTATCACGACGAAGCTGAGTTTCAGGATGAAGTGTTCACCCTCAAGGGCAAGGAAATCGGGGCCATGTGGCATATGCTGTGTGAACGCGGGGCGGACCTGTCGTTGCACTACCATCATGTCGAAGCCGACGAACAGCGCGGCTCCGCCCGCTGGCGCGCGGGTTATACCTTCTCCACGACCGGGCGTTATGTGCTCAACAAACTACGCGCCGAATTTGAGTTCAAGGACGGCAAAATATATCGCCACCGCGATCGCTTCGACTTCTGGCGCTGGTCCCGTCATGCCTTGGGCGTAACCGGTTG
Organism: Hahella sp. KA22; assembly: GCF_004135205.1. Taxonomy (NCBI): domain Bacteria; kingdom Pseudomonadati; phylum Pseudomonadota; class Gammaproteobacteria; order Oceanospirillales; family Hahellaceae; genus Hahella; species Hahella sp. KA22. Next base: position 1,875,871 of record NZ_CP035490.1, read on the forward strand.
GATGCTGGGGTGGTCGCACATGTTGCGGGATAAAGTGCAGGCGACCGCAGATAGAAACTTGCGGCGTTTTATTGAGGGAAATCCGGAGTACAAGGAATAAAATAAGAGCGCATGGCGCTGTCTTTCCGAACGGCGCCATGACTTGGCTTTTTATCTCTGCTGACGACGTTGTGATGCGTCTCTCCTGTTGCTGCGATGACAATTTAGGGAACCTCTGAATAACTTCCAACCTTGCCATTACGGCGTCAAAAGTTGGCCGCTTTGTCAACGTTTATAGAGGCTCCTTAGTTAATTGGCATAATGATGGCCGCTGAAAAAAAAACGGACTAAGCACTATTGCTTATAAGGGGAAAAATGTCCTAGGTCGCTTTCCCGAGTGAAGAATATATAACAACATAGAACTACTCGGAGAGTTAAATCATGGCTTACACAGTAAGATTTGAAACCATGGGCGATGCAACCCCTTTTAATAACGGCGAACAGTTAAAAATAAACAATGCACTAGGAATGTTGGAAACAATATTGGCGGAGTCTATTACTCTTCCAAAATGCAGCTCGATAAATAGATGGTTTGGTGGAGGGAATATCAAGTCAGTTCTTGAAGGCTTGAATAATATGCATAAGTATTTAACAAGGAAATGCACTAGCCTGACTTTTGTTTCTGCACCTCGACACCCTAAAGATTATATTGGCTGGGTCAGACCGATGGTTAAAGTGGGGTTGAACCCTTACGACTCCGACTTTGACAATCAACTGGGGCAATCTTCCCATAGAAACAATGATAACTTCTTCCATCGCCTTAATAACAATGCGCCCCAAAGCAAGAAGTATACAGTCAAGGAAACGACAGGCACTTTCAGAGCCAACTGTGGATACGTTAACGTGCAAAGCGGGCTGCGAATCTACCTGACGCCTGGCTACCTGAGTGGTAACTTTGATGAAAATGATAGAAATGACGAACAATGGTTTAAGTTCCGTTGCGTCGCCCACGAACTTAGCCACCGAATTCTGGACACTATAGATATCGCTTATGGAGAGCATGAGTGTGTCAGGCTGGCGATAGGATCTGATAAGCGGGCGTCACTTAATAATGCGGACAACTGGGGGTTATTCCTGGCGGAAATATACAAGTTCCGTAATTTAAGAGCGTTGCCGAATTAAATAATAAAATTTAACTTAAAGGGAGCGCCTTTGTCTCCCTTTTAATTTTTTGTGGCTTAGTTTTTGACTTCATATTTTATAGGTACGTCAACACACAATACTTCATCTAACTTCCAAAAGCGGTCAAATAGTTCAGACTTGCATTCAAATGAGCCAAATATCTTTTCTATGTTCTCACGTCTAAATACTCAGATAAGGAATTCGTGCTGAATGAAAAAGCCCTTTAGGTCTTGGTAGATAAATATTACTGACCCTGGTTTTAATGGCTGACATAGAATATCCGAAGTCAAAACTATTGGAATAAAGTGATAGTCTGATTCAGTAATAGAATTACTTTTTAGCCATTCTATTAACTCAGGCTTTTCTCTCACAATAAAGCCGGTTTTTAGATTGTCCACATTATTATCATTTGCCATACGCTGTACTTGAGCTAACCGTCACGCCCGGGCTCATGCGCTTCATACCGGGGAAGCCGGGCGTCCAGATCGTCCCAGTTTGCTTTGGATGTGACGAAGTTATGGGAGAGGGGGCGTTCGACAATGTCTGAATCCAGAATTCCCAGACGTAATCTCACCCGATCAGGCGCGGCATCATTTGAACTGAATATCGGGGAGGCGCAGATCCGGCAAAAGTGGCGTTTGCGTCCGGGCGCCATTTCAAAAAAGGCCAAGTTTTCCGCGCCCTCCTGAACTATCAAGTCCGACGTATTTACAAACCCATTGGTGGCGTAAGCCGTACCGCTGCTCTTCCTGCACTTGGAGCAATGGCAATGAATAATCGACTCAACCGGCCCCTGTATTTCAATTTTGACCTGACCGCAAAGGCAGCTTCCTTTGTACATATTGTTTCCTGTGTTCCTGTTGGAATAACCATTTCTGTCTGTGTAATTATTGGATTCAACCAATAAGTGCATCACTATGTGTAAAATTGACTCGCTTATTAATAGTGGTGTGCCGATAGTGTTCTGGTCAAATCCCACAGGCCGTCTTTTTTAATTAAATAGGCTAAAAACTCAATTGGATTCAATTGATTGAAGTAACTACTATTTTGATCGACCGGCGGCTCGCGTGGATTCGCCCTGTTTTTAGGCTGTACGTCTATGTTGGCGTGGTAAAGGAGTGAATGATGGGGTTGGATATCTGGTTTATGTTTGCGTTGGCCTATCTGGTCACCACATTATCACCCGGGCCGAATGTTTTGTTGGTAGTCAAGAACAGCTTTCAATATGGGTGGAAGTCCGCGTTTGTGACGGTGCTGGGAAATCTGTCCTGCCAGTTTGTGATCGTATGCCTTGTCGCGATTGGCGTGGGGGAGCTTCTTGAGCAGCTTCCGATATGGTTCACTGTGCTGAAAGTACTGGGTGGGACGTATCTTATCTATCTCGGTTTCAAAAGCTTAAGGGCGGGTGGCGGGTCTAACTTATCGTTACCGGATAAAACGGGACCGGGCGCGCACTTCAGCTCACGCAAGCTCTACATTGAGGCTTTTCTTGTCTCCGCAAGTAACCCTAAGACTTTAATATTCTTATCCGCCTTTCTACCTCAATTCATTAATACGGAGCAGTCGCATCTGGAGCAGTTTGGCGTTATGTATGTCTCTATATGCGTGATTGTCACCTGCGTTCACTTGGGCTACGCCATGTTAATGAGCCGAGTCGGGCAACGTTTTCTCGCACGGGATCTAGAGCGGAAAATATCAAAAGTCTCGGGTGGATTGTTTATCACCATGGGCGGAGGGGTGCTGTTGAGTCAGCGTGTATAGCAGTTAAGGCGCGCTTCAGCGCTGGTTGAATTCATAATAAATATCAAACTCGCCCTCGTGAGTTTTGACGAAGCCGTGTTTCCGGTAAAAGTTGTTGGCTTTGCTGTCGCGGAGCGCGCAGAGTCTTATTGGCAGATCTTTATTCGCGGCTTCCGACTTTACTTTCGCAATTACCTTTCCGCCGATTGATCGGTTTTGATAATCGGGATGAATATAGAGGTGATCGAGGTGCAGGTGGTCGTGCTTGTTGCGCAGGACGAAGAAACCCGCCAGCTCTCCGTTTTCTATGATCTTGAAAGTCTCCTCCGGAACGAATGCGTCCAGGAAACGTCTCCTCACTCTGTTTTCATCAAACCGCCCCACGGCTTCCAGGCTGGGTTGCATCGCCTGGACCCTGAGTTCAGCGAGGGCGTCGCCGTCCTGATTGGTCGCATTTTCGTAGTGCGTGGTTTGGGCTGGTTGAGTCACGGCTTTATTGCTCCTTCAATTCCTGTTCCGACGGATAACGGCTGAACAGATTAAAGTGTCCGTATAGATATTTGTTGGGAAAGTCGGGGGAGATGACAACGCCTTTTGCGAGTACGCCTTGCTTGCCGAAGCGTTTGGTGTAGGGCTCCAGGTAGAAGGCGACGGTTAGCGGCGTGTGGGACAGCTGGCCCAGCGTGGCGCTGTAGGTGACGGTGTCCACGGTGACTTCTTTGCGCAGTTTTGCGTAATCGGGAAGGCTAATCTCGCGCAGATCAAGCTTGGTAACAGGAGGAGGCGCGTTCTTGTCTTTGTTGAATGGCTGGCGATACAACTCATTCTGGTAAGCGGACATATAGGCGCTCAGAACATCGAACAGGTAGCGGCTGAACTTATCCCAAAACGGGCCGACTTGATCCGGGTGAACGCCCACCAGCCAGTTTTGCTTTTCGGTATACAGACGTCTTTGCTTTTCGCGATCAATATTTTTATACAACAGGGTCGCGAACAGCTTCTGGTTCTGCTTGGTCCAGTCTGACTCCAGTGGTGTCGGCAATGGTTGTTGTTCGGCCACATGACGGTAGCGTTGATAGTTGCGCCAGGCCTCGTAGCGCGCCAGCGCGCCGAACATGACGTCCGCCAGTGTGGTGATTTCGCTGGGGCGGAATGAGCCGTCCTTGATGGTTTTCAGCGACTTTTCCAGATAAGCCCGCATTTCCTTCTGCTCACGCTCGTAGATTTCCGCTGCGCTGTCCAGTTCGGGGGCGGGGTATTCATGGCGGCCTGCGATGAGTTGACGGCCTTCGTTGACGATTTCACTCATATCGTGCAACTTGTTGAAAAATCCAACCGCCCACACCACACAGACCAGAATGCAGACGCCGGAGGTAGCGAGGTGTTTGCCGGTAACGCCGGACTTATCCCGCCGATGGTCCGGCAGCAGCATCAGAACGGAAAGCCCCGCCAGACTGAATAATCCCAACAGCCCCACCAGCATGCTGTAGCCTTTGCTTTCCGCATAAAGAATACAGCCGCGCAGCAAGACGAGATGACCAATGAAGAAGGGGATATAGCCCAGATCTATGCCAGCGGAATAGAGAAAGTTGATCTTCAGCAGATAGCTGTCGGAGACAAACACAATAGTCAGGATCAGTCCGGCCCAGGACAGCCACTTCGCCGCCCGTTTCTGCTCACGGTCCGCTTCTTCCAGTCGAAACGGCTCCGCCTGAACAGGGGCTGGCTGCGGCGGAGGGTTTTGCAGCCGTTCCTGCATCTGGCGATATTTTTCCAGAATGACGCCGCAATCGAGACACTGAGTGGCGTCGATATTCTGTGACTGACATTTCGGGCAACGGGAGCGGTCATCCGTCTTGGGCTGCATTCCCGCCGCCTGTGGCGACGCTGTCGGTGAGCCGGGCGCATAGTTGTGATGCTGCGTTGTATTCGCTGCGACGGAGGGAGTGGCGGTGTTCTCCGTCTGTTCTCTCACTGCGCCAACGGCGCCGACGCGGGCGAACTGCTGCTGATAGGACTTAGCGGTAAACTCGTTTAATCCTTCGCGACGAAATATCTTTTCGCCGTTGAATATGGACGCTAATTCCGCAGGAGCGGCTTGAAACAAACTCGCCAGTCCGGCCTGGACTTTTGCTTGATCCGCCCCGGGAGAAAGCTGGCCTCTGAACTCGAAGGAATACTGTTTCATAACCGCTTTATACCTGCTTCATACAAGCGGACTCCTGAGCAAACAGGCGCAGAAGGCCAGCAGACGCAGTCTTTCCTGTGGAGAGAGGTCGGGTTTACGAATTTGCGCAGCCGGCTCCGGCGTGGCGTACACCAGCGCCGCCAAATTGCCCTCCTGGTCCAGCACCGCCATGGCGTTCTGCGGGTCCCGGGAAGGAGAGGCCGCAGACTTGGCGCGTTTACGCTTGAGGAAGTCCAGAACTTTCTTCGCATGCCCCAGGTATTCGGCGACAGGGCCCAATGCGGTGTCTTCCACCAGTTTCTCCTGAATCTTGCCCAGAGCGTCTTTGCTGCTTTCGTGAACGCGCACGGCCTGCCGCCATTCATAAACGAGGTCGCCTTGCGCATCCGTCAAGGTCGCGCTTTGTTGTTTGCGCTCAATGACGCCGAGGTCATGCTGCTCCGCATCGATTAGCCGATGCTTTTTCGCGCCGACCCAAAAGACGGGAAGCTCCTGCTGATAAATACGATGTGCGCCACGGGCGTCAGCAATGGACTGCAGCATGCGCGGTTGCAGGAGTCGGGGCAGACAGACGATGGCCAGCAGCAGGAAAACGATGCTGAGGACGCTGGCCAGAGCGCCCCACTGCAGATAGTGCGTCATCACCCGCAACAGGTGATTCTGCAGCGTCAGGGCCAGTCCGGTTGAGGCCAGCACCAACGCCAGCGGGCTCCAATACGCGTTGTGATTGACGATGCGGGCGACCGCCGTCTCGGACTCATTGGACAGGGTGAGAGATTCGGAGAAATGAACCAGATGAGGCGTCAGCTTGCCGGCTTCGAACAGCAGTATTTGATCATCCTGCTCCTCTTGGTCTGGCTCCTGCGGGGCGGCTTGTAAGCCTGCTTGCAGACAGGCGGGGTTTAATTGCAGCGCCAGTTCCGTCTGCAAACCAAGCTGATGCAGCTTTTTCCGCCAGCCCTGAGCCTGTCGCCAGGTCAGATTACTTTTCAGTTTCAGCGGTGCGCCCGCGAATACCTTGGCGGTCATGGCGTCGTTCAGACGTAACTGCGCTTTTAAGTTACGCTGAACCTGATTAAGTTCCTGGCCGCTGGCGAGCTTGCCGCGAGTGACGACCTGATAGGTTTCTACGTCGTCCTGCATTATTCCGACACACTATGTTTAGCATTAAAAAAAATCAGACTGACGATCTGCAGCAGTAATGCCGCTCCCAGCAGGCCGACCGGCCATAATGAGGGTGACTGATCCATCGCTTCATAGGAGCCGCCGTATGCGGATAATGCCGCGGCGAACCAGAGGCAGGCTGCTGCGGCTTTCACCTTATTGCCGAGCCTGACCCGGCGTGACAGCGCGTTGAACCACGACGGATGTATGCTTTTCGCCAGCGACGGCTTACTACGACTCATGATGAAAAATCAGCGGGAGGAGAGGGCGTGAAACAGCTCTTTCAGCAGCTCTTTCTCTTCGGCGATGATGCGTTCGTTGAACCTGTAGGGGTAGCTGCTGACGCTGGCGGCGGCGATATCCAGGCAATAATTCATCATGGCCTGTTTGCTTTCCATCTGGTTCTGATATTTGGATTTGCTCTCCATTCGATCCAGGCACAGGTCTCTGAGCTCACGCAGCATTTCAGGATCGGGACGGCTTTGCGTGAAGCGGTCGAGAAACGCGTTAATGTCATCTTCTGAAATGAATTCGATATCCGGAGACTCGCGACTGACCCGACTCAGATGCTCGATGGTGTAACGGTAGAGAATTTTCACTTCGGCGTCCTGACAACGGCCATCCGCCCAGATCATTTCAATCAGGGGAATCAGCTCAAGCAGGTAGATATGGGACTCCTTTAAGCCGTGTTTTTGTAAAAAATTGTCAAACCCTTCCACTGCAATGTCCTATTTTTCCAATCTCGGTTAGGGGCGTTTTGCGCCCGAACTCATACAGATACGCGACATTATAGCGCTTATTCAGAATATCGCCCGAATTTCACAGATTGTGAACTGGCCCATTGACGCGTGCGTCCTCACTGGCGGCTTTAATGTCTTCTGCTAGCCTTATCTGCGATAACCAATAATAGGTTGCGGAGCCTATCCGTAGTCAAAAATGAAAGGTAAACAAATGAAAAAGACGTTATTTAACCGCCTGATGAATGTGCTTGTTTTATCCGCCGCTGTGGTCTTTTCCGGGACCTGCGCCGCAGAAAAAGTGACCCTCGCCAATGGCGAGTGGGCGCCGTATCTATCTGAAAGTCTGAAAGAATATGGTGTAATTTCCGATGTGGTGAAGAAAGCCTTCGCCAACGAGAATATTGAGGTGGAATATGTATTCCTGCCCTGGAAGCGGGGTTATGAAGACGCCAAGAACGGCAAGCTTAATGGCTCGCTGATCTGGAGTCGCACCGAAGACCGGGAGAAGGATTTCGACTATAGCGACACGGTTATCGACTTGAAGACGGTCGCCTTCTACAAGAAGGGCAGTGGTTTCGACTGGAGTGACGCCGCGTCGCTGAAAGGCAAAAAACTGGGAGGCGTCACCGGCTATAGCTACGGCTTCGATGAAGAGGAAAAGTCCGGAATGGTCAGCATTGAGCGGGTGTCCAGCGCGGACGCTAACGTGAAAAAGCTGCTGGCGGGACGGTTGGACGCCTACATGGAAGACTTGGATGTGGGCAGCGAGCTAATGAACAGCATGGGCGTGATGGATCAAGTTGAAGTACATTCCAAGCCGATCAAAGAGAAATCTTATCACTTGATTCTGAATAAGACGCAACCGGAAAACAAAAAGCTGATGGAAGCCTTTAACCGCGGTTTGCAGAAGCTGAAAGACAGCGGCGAATACGACAAAATGATAGAGGCCTCCCGCCGCGGCGAATACAAAAAGTAAGTAGTTATAAAAAGTAAGTAGTTAAAAAAGTAAGCAGTACCTCCTTCAGCCGCCGCGCTTTGCGCGGCGGTCTCAGTCGATCATCGCCATGGGCCGCTGTGTAATGGGATGCGGCATGATGCGACTTTCCACCTGATAAACCTCCCTGACGTTCTGCGACGTAATCAATTGCTCTGGCGCGCCTTCCGCTACGATGCGCCCATGATTCATCAGCACCAGACGGTCGGCGTATTGGGCCGCCAGATGCAGATCATGTAGCACGCAGAATACGCCTACGCCTTTGGCCGCAAGCCTGCGGGCCAGTTTCAATAAGGCGCATTGATGCTTCAGGTCCAGTGCGGAAGTAGGTTCATCCAGCATCAGGTATTGGGGACCGGCGCCGACTCCCGTCCAGAGCTGAGTGAGGGCGCGGGCGATCTGTACACGCTGGCGTTCGCCGCCGGAGAGATCCTGGTAATTTCGCTGCGCAATATGACTGGCGTCTACTTCTTTCAGAGCTTCCTGACTCAGACGAAATGGATCGCCCCCAGATACTGAGCGTTGCGCGCCCATCAGCACGACTTCCATCGCACTGAAGGGAAAGTCGAGATGCACGGACTGGGACAAAACCGCGCGTCGGCGGCTTAACTGCGGCAGGCTGAACTGGCTGATGGGTTCATCGTCCAGCAATACGTGTCCGCGGGAGGGCGAAAGCTCGCCCGCCAGGGTCTTTAGCAGCGTGGACTTGCCTGCTCCGTTTGGCCCTAGCGTCACTACCAGTTCTCCAGGACTGAGGCTGAAATTTATTTGCTCCAGCAAGGTTTTGTCCTGACGTATCACGGACACGGCGAAGGCGTGAATCATAGCGGGACCCTCTGCTTTTCTCGGTTATCTTGGAGCGTGGAATGCATCATGAACGCACCCCGGATTTCCGGCTCAGCAACAACCACAAGAAAAACGGGCCGCCGATCAGACTGGTCAGTATGCCTACGGGCATTTCCGCCGGTGCGAACAGCGTGCGCGCCAGAGTGTCGGCGGAGATCGTCAGCGCGGCGCCGAGGACGGCGGAAGCGGGGATTAACACGCGATGATCCGCTTTCCAGAGCAGGCGCACCAAATGCGGCGCCACCAGCCCGATGAAACCGACGATGCCGGATACCGCCACAGCGGCGCCCACGGCGACGGCGGAAAGCGTGATGACGCGGGTTTTCAGTTTCTCTGTGTCCGTGCCCAGATAGCGGGCTTCCTGCTCGCCAAGCAGCAGTCGGTTCAAGTCGCCGGATTGACGCATCAGCATGCCGATCACTGGCAGCGTGATGGTGAACGACACCCCCACTGACGGCCATAGCGCGCCGCCGAAGCTGCCCATTGTCCAGAAAGTCAGTGTACGCAGTTGCTCGTAAGTGCTGAGATAGGTGAGAAAGCCTACCGCTGCGGCGCACATCGCGTTGACTGCGATGCCGGCCAGAATCAGATGCGCCAAGCTGGAAGCGGCGCCAAGCTGACCGACCTTGAAGATCAGCCAGCAGGTGGCCGCGCCGCCGAGGAAGGCGGCGACGCTGAGCCCATACAGTCCCATCCAGCCGGTGCTGAAAGGGAACAATACGATGACTAACGCTGCCGCCAGCGCTGAGCCGCTGGAGATGCCGATTAGTCCTGGGTCCGCCAGCGGATTGCGAAACAATCCCTGCAAGGCTGCGCCGCTGACCGCCAGGGCGGCGCCCACCACGCCGGCCAGAAGCACTCGGGGCAGGCGGATATGCCAGAGAATCATCCAGTCCTGGCTGCTCAGGTCAAAGTTCAGCACGGAGCGCCAGGTCAGAGAATATGCGCCCAGCATCACCGCGCCGAGAGTGGCGACGGTCAGACTGGCGCCCAGCAATAACCAGATGCGGGTGGATTTGTACGGCATGGCGGAGAGGGTCTGCACAGGTGTTTACTCCATCCAGGTTTGACGAAGCTGTCTGGCGGCGACCACCGTGCGGGGACCGAAACCGAGCAGCAACAATCCATCCATGGCGGCGATTTTGTCATTGCGTCCCGCCGGCGTGAGCCTGACTCCGGGAATGTCGCGCATAGCATCGATGCCTCCGGCCTGCTCCATCCCCAGGTTAGTGGTCAGGATCAGGTCCGGTTGCGCCTGCGCCAGAGACTCCGGCGTCATGGGTTTGTAGCCTTCCACACCTTGCAGCGCGTTCACTGCTCCGGACAGGCGGATGATGCGGTCCGCCGCTGTGTTGGAGCCCGCCACCATGGGCGCGCCGCCGCCGTGCTGAAGGATGAAAATCACCCGCGCGCTGCGTTGGTCCTGAGCTTTCTCCTGTTCCAGTTGCTGTTGTTGCGCCTGCATGTCCGTCACCAGCTTATCCGCTTGAATCTCTGCTCCAAGCAGGTAACCGATTTGACGAATATTGGCGTAAACCCCGTCCAGATCCTGCGCGGTCGGGACGGTTAACCAAGTGGCGCCGGCGCTTTTCAGCTGTCGCAGAACGGAGGGGGGGCCTGCATCCTCACTGGCCAGCACCGCATCCGGGCGCAACGCGAGAATACCCTCGGCGGAGAGGGAGCGTTCATACCCTATTTTCGGCATATTCTCCGCTTCGGGCGGGTAATAGCTGGTGATGTCGGAGCCGATCAGACGCTGTTCCTGTTCCAGCGCATAGACAATCTCCGTCACGGCTCCGCCAATGGAGAGGATGCGCTGCATGCGTTCGGGAGACGGCGTCGCAGCCTGGGCCGCCACGCTGGCGATCCACAGCAATGCAACGCCGGCCAGGCGCGCGCTCCAGTCACGCACTGAGAAGCCGGCCACGCTCATGACAGGTTCTCCACCGACGCCACCAGTTCGCGCCACTCAGTCAGCTCCGGCTTGCCGGGCTTACGGGCGCCGAACAAGGTGAGTACTAACTTGCGCTCTTGGTTGAAGCATTCCAGGGAGGTCACCACGCCATCGCTGGTGGGACGGCGCACCGCCCAGCAGCTCGTCAGTTGCTCAGTGTTCAGGTGCAGGTTGAAGTCCGGGTCCAGCACGTTGAACCAGGGGCCGGTGCGCAACAGTTTGTTGACGGTCCCGGTATGGATCTGCACGACGCCGTCGTTACCGACGAACGTCATGATCTCCAGCTGGCAATTGGCGGCGAATCGCAACGCCTGCTCCATGGCGTCCGTCGGCAGACGATGGGCGTATTCCTGACCCGCCAGTTGCAGCGCTTCCAGACGATCAATGCCCAGTTTGCTCAGCATGGCGTTGAAGTGGTGGACGTCTTTCAACTCCGACCAGGGCTGACGCATGTCGTCTTCCGTCACCTTGCCGGCATTGGGGTAATTCGGCGGCGTCTTCGCTTCGGGCATGAAAAACAGCTCCGCGTCGACAGCGAGGTGAGCGTTAATCCACTGGTCCCAGGCCGCCATATCCGTGTGTTCGGTGGCGTAGATTTTGTGCGTCGCCGTCCCGGAGGCGTCGAAAAACTGAATGCTGCGGCGGGGCTGCTCGTCGGCGCCTTCGGTAACGGCGTAAGCGTGACGCCAGTGCTTGAAGAAGACGCGCAGATCGATCTCGCCCAGACATAGGCCCATGACGCCAGCCGCGTTAGCCTTGAAATCATGGTAGACGCCGTGACGTTCGTGCACGGCCTGGTCGTTGCGGGTCAGCGCCATTACCCGTCCCACTGATTCGATGGACGTCAGCATCTCCGCGAAGTCGTCGCCAAGGGGCTGGACGCGCTGTTCCATCTGCGTCAACAACAGCGCCAGTTCGCTCACTCCCAATTGTTCCGCCGCATTGCGGATGCGCAGACGGGGTTGCTCCCGCCGCATTTGCGTCCAGGATTCTTTCAATCCCTCAGCAGGTTGTTTGATCGCCGCGTCTCTGCTGAGAACCGCTTGAGCCGTCATGTGTTCACCTCGTTATATGTGCGATATATGTGCAATGGTTCCTGTGGAGCGCGTGGATTATTTGGCGACTGGCATGAAACGGATATTGGGATGCCCGCTTGCGCCCGCGTCGGAGTAGTAATTGGTAATCTGCAGCTTGTACTTGGTGGCGTCATCGCCGCCGTTTTGGGTTTCGATCACGTAGACGCGGTAGTTGGACCAGATTTTGTGCTGGCCTTGCAGGTTATAGGCGTACCAGGGCGAGCCTTCGAATATGCCCGCGGTGGCGTCGGCCACATAGTGCATGCTGATGTCCGCGCCAGTGTCGGACTGCGTGCCGGAGACATAGTTGTTCAGGTCCGCGACAGGGAGCGGGCCGAAAGCGCCGCCGGCGCCGCTGCCTGAGGGGCCGCTGTTGGTCCAGAGCGTCCAGTTGAAGCCCTTGATCTCCAGTTTTAGATCCCAGGCCGCGTTGGCGCAGTCGACGGTTGCGTCAGCATCGAAATCAAAGCATTGGCTGCCGCCGCTGAAAGGAACGGAGGCGGCGAAGGTGGCGTCGCCGGTGAAGCCCGTTGCATCGGAGGGTTGTACGTCGAAGCTGAAGGTGACGTCTATATTGGCGCTGGGGTTATAGGTCAATGAGGTAGCGTGGAAGCGGGCGTAGCTGGCGCCTGAGTTGGAGCGCAGCAACCAGCCGTTGGCGTCGTTCAGCGACACCATGTGAGTGGAGATATCGTAGTTGTACCAGCCCAGGTCCATGACGTTGCCGGTTCTGTCCCCGGAAGCGGTGATGGCGCTCAGCACGCTATCGCTGGTGAAGGTCAGATCAGCGGTGTTCACGGCAGCGAGAAGGTGCTCTTCTTCCGAGTCCGGCGTGGCGTTGAGAAATACGTTGGCGTTGGGATCGCCGCTATCTGTGTAGAAATCCTGCTGCGCCACCGCGAGCGCGCCGCGCACCTGGCCGGAGCCGGAAGCGCCGCCGTTGAGTACGACGCCAGTGCGGCGAAAACCGATATGCCAGTCAGTGGAAGAAGCGGCTTCCGCTGCCGTCAGCGACAGGGTTTGGCCTGTGGCGAGGTTGACGTAGGTGTAAGCGTCGCGGCTGCTGGCGTCGACGATCAGAGACGTGTAAGCCGCGCCGGAGCCATTATCAGGAGTGGAGCCGCTGTCGCCGCCACTGGTTGGCGTATTGTTGTCGGGATCGCCGGAGCCTCCTCCGCCGGAGCAGGCGCTGAGTAATATCAGAGCGGCGGCGATGGCGCCGGATTTGACTGCAAGGGTGGGGGAGACTGGTTTCATAGCGTTGCCTTTATGTGTTTTTTGGGTGTGTGAGTGGGTTATTGCCATAGTGCTGCGTGATTGTGCTGAGTGATGTCCGGGCGCCGGCGTCAGCCTTTGATGCGTACGCCCAGGTAGAAAAATCGGCCTTCGTCCGGGCGGAAATCGCTGGCGTCGCTGAAGTCCCGCTGTGTGTCCGTCAGATTGTCGATGCCGCCGAACAGGGTGACGCCCCGGGGCAGAGGTTGATTCACTTTGAAATCGAACGTGCTCCAGGATGGCGACTCCATGGAGCCGGCGATGTCGATGAACTCCCGGGATTGAAATACGCCGTCTAAAGACAGCTGCGTTCCCCAGGCGGCCAAGGTGTAATCTGCGCCCAGTTTCACCTGATGGCGCGGGCGCTTCGGCAGTTCCAGGCCGGTGCGTTTGTCTTCGCTGTCCATCCAGGTGTAGCCGCCGTGAACTTTCCATTGCGTTGACAGTGGGTAGGCGGCGCTGATTTCCGCGCCCCTGGTGCTGGCTTCGGCGATGTTGGTGTAGCGGTGAATGGCGACGCCGTCGCCCCGATCCGCTGTGGCGTCCGGGTCAAAAGCGGTTTCGATCAGATCGGTGATGTCGTTGTAGAACAGATTGATATCCACGTAGGCGCCTTGGTCGCCATAAGCGCCGACGCCTAACTGGTAACTGGTGGATTTCTCCGGCTGCAGGTCCGGATTGCCCAACACCATGTATCCCAGGTGGCTGTGATCGAACACGTAATAACGTTCTTTCAAATTGGGTACGCGATATCCACGGCCTACGCCGCCGCGCAGGAACAGGGTCAGGTTGTCTTCGCGCAGGAGTTCATAGCGCGTATTGATTTTGGGCGCGGCGTAAGAGCCGAAATCGCTGTCTCGCTGTAAGCGGACGCCGGGAGTAATTTCCAGGCGGTCACTAATGAAATAGTCGTCCTGAAGATATGCCTCGATGCTATGGCGATCCGTGCCGGCGGGCACTTCGACGGCGTCGTCATGGCGTTGTTCAAGCGTCTCTTCGAACCCTTCCAGGCCAGCGGAAAGCAGATGATCGTCATTCATGGCGTAGGACCAATCCAGGGTCGCCCTGCGGGTCTCCATGCTGGCGCTGCGGCGGTCTTCCTTAACGGCGGTGGCGATGGCGTCCTGATAGGTGACGTCGTCGAATTGCTCCTGTAGCAGTCGGGCCTGGAAATCACCCATCGCGGTGCGCCAGACGGCGGACGCGCTTAGTCGGGTGCGCTCGGCTTCTTCCTCTTTGACCTTACGGATTTCCTTACCGGCGGCGTCAGCGGAGATGCGGTTGTTGAGGTCTTCACGATAGTAGCCGCCCAGCAGCTCATAGGACTGGTTCTGGTCGGGCTTCCAGCCCAGACGGGCCGACCAGTCGCCGCGTTCGCCTTCTGCGCCTTGTGTGGTCCAGTTTTCTGGCGTGGCGTCGAAGCCGTCGCTGTCGCGATAGTCCATGCTGAGCGCGCCATACCAGGCTCCGTCGCGGGCGGATAGTCGCGCTGAAGCGCGGCGCGCGCCGATATCCGCCGTCTCGCTGCCGATATTGTCTTTGCCGAAACTGCTGGCTTCCGCCAGGGCTTCGTAGTGCAGGCCCTGCTCAATATCACGGGTGATGATGTTGATGACCCCGCCCATGGCGGCGCTGCCATAGAGCGCGGAGGTGGCGCCTTTGACGACCTCTATGCGTTCGATATTGAGACTGCCGATCTGGGTGACGTCGACGCTGGAGCCGGTGCTGGCGGCGACCGGTTCGCCGTCAATCAGCACTTTGACGCGGTTGCTGTCCAATCCCTGCAGCCAGACTTCATAGCCGCTCTTGCCGTGGATTCTTTTCAGCAGCAGACCGGGGACGTCTTCAAGCGCTTCTTTGACGTCCCGTGCGTGTTTGCGTTCGATTTCCTCACGCGTCACTACTTCGGTGCGCACCGGCGTCTCCATCAGCAGCTTTTCGCTGCGAGTGCCGGTGACGACGACGGTATCGAGCACCGTTTCCGGCGCGGTCGAATCGCCCAGCGCCTGCTGCGGCAGCGCGAGAGTGAGGGGAACAGTGAGTGTGACAAGTAGAAAAGGGTGAGATGTATGCGACACGAACAACCACTATCGACAGTTAAATGATAATGATTATCATTTAACAAAATTGATTCTCTGTCAATAATGATTCTTATTTGCGTTTGTGTGAATGGTATTATTCACGGAGACGCGGATGTTTTTCTCTAATCGATCACCAAATAGTTCTGGGGCCTGCAGAGACGGTTTTTAAACGAGCACTTTGCAAATAACCCGGTTGCCATCCCCTTCATATGTCAGGTCGTCAAAGCTGAGCAGATTGGCCATGGCGATGCCTCTGCCATGGTTATCTGTGGCCCGCTCGACGCTGATCTGCAGGTATTCGCGCCAGTTGAATCCTGGTCCTTGATCGGTGATGGCGACGGTGATGGCGTCGTCGGTTCTAGTGAACTCCACCTGCACGCGTTTGTTTTGGTTTTCTGGAAGCTTCTGGCGCCGCTGCACCTCATTCATCCACTCTCCGCGCAGGTTGAGGTCGGTCTTTTCGTCATAGGAGATGCCCAGGTTGCCATGCTCCACGGCGTTCACCAGCAGTTCCGCCAGACCGGTGACGACCTTGGGGGGAAAGGGAAACAGGTCCGCCAGCAGAATCGACGCCTGCTCGGCTTCCTCCACGGTAGCGAAACTCAACGTAAGTTGGCGCGCCATATGTCGCAGAGACTCATTTTTCCCCAGCTCGGTCATGAGCTTGTGGGACTCTTTGCCGAACTCCAGCGCGGCCTTGATGATGGAAATCAGCACCTCTTCCTCATAAGGCTTGGTGAGGTAGTAGTAAGCGCCGGCGTCGATGCCCTCGCGAATTTGTCCTGACTCCGCCGCCGCGGTCTGCATGATTACCGGAATCTCTTTAGCTCTTGGGTGTTCCTTGAGTAGCTGCAGAAACGCGAGGCCGTCCATCTTCGGCATCATGCGGTCGAGCAGGATCAGATCCACTTTGAAAAGGTGGCGCTCCAGCGTTGACCAGCCTTCGACGCCGTCCGCGGCGGTGATAAGTTCGTAACCGGTATCGGCCAGATAGGCTCGGATCAGGCGTAAATTGCGTTCATCGTCGTCTATCGCAAGTATTTGTTCATGCATGCTGAGCGCTCTTGTCCTTGCTGTCAGGTGGGCGAGGGCTCCGCTTCTGGAATCAGCGCAATGAAGTCGGCGCCGCCCTGTTCATGGTTGCGGGCGTATATGACCCCGCGATGAGCTTTGATGATTTCGCGGCATATCGCCAGACCGAGCCCGGTTCCGCCTGCGCCGGTGTCTGTACTGCTGCTCTGGACGAATTTGTCGAAGATGCTTTCCAGCTCCGCATCAGGGATACCGTCTCCCTGGTCGGAAACGCTGAAGGCGAACACAGGCTCATCCGTATCCATCAAGGATAACTCTAGCAGCAATATGTTGTTTTGCGATCCATGAGGAAGCGGCGTTAATCCCACAATCTTCCTCTGCAGCTCGCCCACATCCGCCAGTTTCCAGCATGGGCGCTCCAGGGCTCCGGCCTCTTGCGCCAGCTTCGCCAGCTTCTCGGCCTTGCGTTCGCTGAGTCCGCCGACGCGGCGCCAGTTGCTGGCGTAAGCGCTGGTTTGAGCGGCCTCGGGGTGTGGGCGCGCGCCTTCCAGGTGAGTGGGGGCGATGACGTCGCCCTCCTGAATTAAATAGATGGCGGAATGGCTTTCATCCCAGGGCAACTCCCTGTTCAACCTTCTCAGGGTCTCGGTCAGGCAGTTCTCTTCCTGAAAAGGCCAGTAGGGAAATTCGGCTGCGCTGGATTCACTCGGGCAGGGGGCGGGGGAAGTGAAGAGTTCTATGAGCTTGTCTGGTTGCTGCAAAAGTAGCGCGGTCTTCTCGTTTAATCGCTCCAGCGTCAATCCGTGCAGAGCCAGCAACTCATACATGTCCGGCGTGCGATGGGCGATGCGCAGCGTGATATGGCCTTGTTGCGGGGAAAACTTGATCGCATTGCTGAGCAGGTTGCGCAAGACCTGAGTCATTTTGGGGCCGTCGCACACAACAAAAGAGGAGTCCAACAAGTCTTCGGTATGAATCTGCAGCTCCTTTTTGCCCCAAAGCGGACGCAGCTCCTTAAGAAGCCTGTCCCGTATGGCGAGGATATCCACCAGATTGAACGTGTAAGTCATGCGACCGGATTCCAGCTTGGCGAGATCCAGTAGATTATTCAGCAGCTCCAGCAGACCTTCGGCGCTGGTTTTGACTTCGCTGAGGTGTTCGTAAACCAGCTCATCCGAATTTTTCACCCGTTTCAGGCACAGGCTGGTGAAGCCTAGAATCGCATGCACCGGGGTGCGCAGTTCGTGTGACATGTTAGCCAGAAACTGTGACTTTACCCGGTTGGCGCGCTCCGCTTTTTCCTTTGCGGCGGTCAGCTCACGGGTTTGTCGCTCCAGTTGCTGCGCATATTCTCGCAACTGCTCGTCCGCGCGCTGCTTTTCTGTGATGTCCTCCAGTATGCCGAGGAGCGTTTCCGGCTCGCCCTTGTCATCGAAGATGGGCACCTTGGTAGTATGCGCCAGCCAGGTGCCGCGAGAGGTTGTGATTGGCTCCACCTCCACGTTCACCACCTCTCCAGACTGCATGACTTGTTCATCGATGCTGCGGAAGAAATCCACCTCCGCCTTGTTGGGGAAAATGTCGTAGTCGGTCTTGCCGATGATATCGTCCCGGCTCGCTTCGAACAGCTTTTCCGCCTGGCTGTTCCATATCAAAAAGCGGTAGTTGTTCTTTACGTCCTTGGCGAATACGGCGACAGGGATGTGGTCGATAATGCTGGCCAGCATGTCTTTCTGCACTCGCGTCTGTCGTTCCGCCTCGCGTCGATTCTCCGCTTCACTTTCCGCCACATTTTTGGCGCCCGCCAGCAATTGATTGGCCTGCTGCAGGCGCTGCAACAGGTTATGCAGCGTGCGTATGAACAGTCCCAGGTCGTCATCGCGGTCCTTTTCCGGCAGATTGATGAACTGAGGTTGGTCCTGCATGGCGCGCAGATGACGGGTGACCCGCCTGAAAGGGCGAATGATGGTGTGAGTCAGGCGGAAACCCGCGCCGAGACAGGTGACGAGCAAGATGGCGACGCTGATGAAGGTGATGCCTTCGATAAAATGCAGTCTTTCCTCAATATTGAGAGAGGAGCGGTGCACGTACTGATCTGAAATCTCTTGTTGCCGGTATAGCAAATTAACCGCTTCATCGCGCAAGGGAGATATTTTTTCGTGCAGGATAGTCATGGCGGTCCCTGGCGTCGCTGTCTCCATGGCCTGAAACATTTGTTCGCCAAGCAGGGCGATCTCCCGTAAATGTCCGTTCAGCTCATCTTCAATTGCTGAAGTGTTTTCCATAATGGCTCGGGAAGGAGAGCGATTTATCAGTTCTGACAGAGTGCGATAGTTTTCCAAAAACTGTTTTTGCGCCGCATCGCGGGCGTCCTGATTAGCCTCCATGGGAATGCGCTCCAACATGGCGTAAATACGCGCAAAACCCAGCCCCACCTGATCGAGATGTTTGAACAGAAGCCGGTCCTGATCGATGATTTTTTTCGACATGTCGCTGACGAAATGCAACTGCCAGTGCTGGAATAGCGTAGCTCCCAGCGCGACTATTGTGATCAGCAACAGCGCGGAGAGTATTCGGTTGGAAGTTTTGCGCATGCAGGCGTCGCGGGAATTCCTTTACGTTATGACTGTCTGTTCAGAATGTAATTGTTATATACGCGGAAAATCTCCAACAAGTGTAGTTCATACCCAAAGGCGCTGCGGCGCGCCTCACGGCTTGAAGGGCGCAGGCAGGTCATCACCCAAATAGCATATAAAAAATCATAACTCCGGATGATACCAATTGGTTGTTTAATGTATGACCATTGGCGTACCAATGATACGAAAACAGACAATGGAAGGGTGATGAGATGAATCCACTTAAGAGAACAGGTATGCTCTCTCTGGCGTTGACGACCGGGTTGATGGCTGGTCAGGCGCTGGCGGAGTTTAAGGTGGTGGGCTACTTTCCCACTTGGCAAGGGGATGTGAACAGCATTCCTTACGACAAAGTCACTCATATCAATTATTCCTTTGCGCTGCCCACGGCCAGTGGCGGGTTACAACCGCTTGAAGGCGGTACGCAACGTTTGAGCGCCCTGGTGCAGCAGGCGCACGCCGCTGGCGTGAAAGTACAGATCGCTGTCGGCGGTTGGAACGACGGCGACGACTCCGCCTTCGCTGCGCTGTCAGCGAACAGCAGCGCCCGCGCTACGTTTATCCAGAACATCATGAACATGGTGGATCAGTACGGTCTGGACGGTGTGGATCTGGACTGGGAATATCCTGAAGCGGGCGCCGAAGCGAATAACTTCAAAGTCCTGATGCGGGAGCTTGGTGAGGCGTTGCACGCGAAAGGCAAAATTCTGACCGCCGCCGTCACCGCCACAGATTTTCCCGGCAGCATAGATGCTGACGTAATCAGCAGCGTCGATTTTCTGAATTTGATGGTGTACGACCTGGGCTATCCGCACTCCACCTATGAGCATGCTCAGAGCGCGTTAAGCCACTGGAAATTCAACGAAGGTCTGCCGCAGGAGAAAGCTGTTCTGGGCGTGCCTTTCTACTCCCATAAAGACTGGGTGGCCTATAAAGACGTGATCGCCCGCTACGGCGCTTCCGCAGCCCAGCGTGATGACGCTGGCGGCCTGGATTACAACGGCCAGCCTACCATTCGCGCCAAAGCGGAGCTGGCTCTGGCGGAGGCCGGGGGCGTGATGTTCTGGGAAATTTCCCAGGATACTCATGACGACACATCCTTGATGAAAACCATATGGGATGTGGTAAGCGGTTCTACCGATCCAACCGATCCAACCGATCCAACCGATCCAACCGATCCAACCGATCCGATCCGACTGATCCGACTGATCCGACTGATCCGGGCGCCTGCGATGTGGCCGTTTGGAGCGCTTCTGCGGTTTACACCCAGGGCATGAAAGTGAGTTATGAGGGCAAGATTTACGAGGCGAAATGGTGGACTCAAGGCGAGACGCCTTCTCAGTCCGGCCAATGGGGCGTCTGGAAAGAAGTGGGCGCTTGCGATGATGATGGCGGCGCGCCGACGGACCCAACTGATCCGACGGACCCTGCCGACCCAGGCGGCCCGACTGATCCAACTGACCCTGCGGACCCATCCAGCTGCGCAGTATGGCGGGAGGGCGTGACGTATCAGGCAGGCGATGTGGTGTCGTACAGCAACATCGTATACACCGCTTTGGTGACTCACACCGCGCATGTGGGCGCCAATTGGAACCCTGCTTCCACGCCAACCTTGTGGGAGCAAAAAGGGGAGTGTGATGATGGGGGAAACGATCCCGGAGATGGCGACGGGGATAATCCCGGCGATGGTGATGGCGATACACCGGGGGATGGAGATGGAGATAACCCAGGCGATGGCGATGGAGACAATCCTGACGACGGCGGCCCTGGTCCTGACAGCGGGTTGCCCAAACACGCCCTGATCGGTTATCTGCATGCGAGCTTCGCCAATGGCTCAGGCTATGTGCGCATGGCCGACGTTTCCAATGACTGGGATGTGATTAACCTGTCATTCGCAGAACCGACCTCCCCAACCTCGGGTGAGGTGGAGTTCCATTTATGCCCGGTATCCGAGTGCGCCAATGTGGAATCCGAAGCGGAATTCAAGGCCGCAATTCGCGCCAAGCAGGCCAAGGGCAAAAAAGTGCTGATTTCCATCGGCGGCGCCAACGGGCAGGTGCAATTGACCAGCTCAGAAGCGAAAGATGCGTTCGTGCGTTCCGTTTCAGCGATTATCGATAAGTATGGTCTGGACGGCCTGGACATCGACTTTGAAGGACACTCGTTATATCTGGATTCCGGCGACAATGATTTCCGTAATCCGACCACGCCGGTTATCGTCAACCTGATCGCTGCCCTGAAAGAACTCAAGGCCAAGTATGGCGCGGGCTTCGTGCTGACCATGGCGCCGGAGACCTTCTTCGTGCAGAACGGTTACAGCTTCTATGGCAGCGGTAAGTGGGGCGGCGCCGATCCTCGGTGTGGCGCGTATTTGCCTGTGATCTACGCGATGCGTAACGATCTGACGTTACTGCATGTGCAGGATTACAACTCAGGGCCAATCGTTGGGCTGGACGACCAGTACCACACCATGGGCACGGCGGACTTCCACGTGGCGATGACGGATATGTTGTTGGCGGGCTTCCCGGTGCAGAAAGATTCCAACATGATGTTCCCTGCGCTCAAGCAGAGCCAAATCGCGATTGGCCTGCCATCCAGCGTTAACGCCGGCGGCGGCTTCACCTCCGTGCAGGATGTGCAAACTGCGCTGGACTGCTTGATGAAGAAAGAGAACTGCGGAACATACCAGCCCAAAGGCGTTTACCCCAATATGCGAGGGCTGATGACCTGGTCTATTAACTGGGACAAGTTCAACGACTACGAATTCTCCAAGAGCCATAAGGCGTACTTCGAGCAGTTTGGTCTGTAACCGTCATTACTGAATAGATCAGTGCGATTCAGAAGGCGCCTAAACGGCGCCTTTGCTTGTTTAATATCCAGGCTGCGGATATTGTGTGCGGCTCAGTAGTCGTAAACAGAAGTAGCAGTCAATCATGGACCTCACCTCCGTCGCAGATGGCTCTAAAAATACGCCGGGTAAAATTCTTCAGGTTAATCACGCCGGTGAATTCGGCGCCATTAACATCTATCGCGCGCAGATCGCCGTCGCACGCCTCACTGGCGCCAGACACCTGGGGCTTCTGGAAGAATTTTTAGCCCACGAAAAAGAGCATCACCGCATCTTTGGAGCAGAGCTCAAACGCCGGGGCATTCGTCGTTGTCCCAGTCTTTGGCTATGTGGCGTCGGCGGTTTTGTACTGGGGTTGATCTCCGGCCTGCTGGGCAAAAATTCAGTGCTGGCCTGCACCGCCGCAGTGGAAACCGTTGTTCTGAAACACTTACGCGAGCAACTTCAGGCGCTGGAAAAACTGGGCGACCAAGCCGCCTATGACGCCGTAGCCAAGATCGTTAAAGACGAAGAAGAACACCAGCAAGTTGGAATGGAAGCTAATCAGGACTGCATCTTCTATCGTCCCTACTACAACATTATCAGCCAATGCACGGAAGCCGTAATCTGGATGGGAATGCGTTTCTAAATCACAAAAGCGCTTTACGTTACCTGGTTTGAATTCGGTCCGCCTTTAATAGATTTTATGAGCGACAAATATACAAGAAGACAAGTTGTCTCCGCACTGAAAAAAACCTTGATAGTATTTATCAGCGTGTTCTCCCTGATCCTGTTCTTTGGCTTCATCATTCCGCTTTTACTCGAACTGAAGCTTTCGTCATTCTCCTGGCTAATCTCCTGGAGTTTTTGGAAAGTCATCTTAATCATTGTCAGCGCCCTTGCCGCACTGTATCTAGTGGGAACATGCCTAAACAAAGCGGACCAGTTCCTGAAACAACGCCTGCCATTTAAAGCCTACGCCGCCTACCTGGCGTTTGGGCGTCTTATGCAGGTGATTATGTATCTGTTTCTTGGCGCAATGCTTTATCGTGGATATATCAATGGGAATGCCCAAGTATATGGAGGTGCTTTGGTGATTGTGTACGTTGTTTTTGCGAACAATTACAGGAGGTTGGTTAATGGTGGTGATAAAATGTGAGTGTTATTTTGGTATAAGAGGATGTATGCAAGAAGGAGCTACTTAAAAGGCTCTTTGATAACGCTTTCGCCATTGCAATAGTACTTAAATGCTCCGTTACTTTTTGATTTGTCACAGGTTTCAATTAGCCTGAAAAAATAGTCAGTGAAGGTTGACCCTCTATCTTCTATGTGGCTTCTTCCTTCGTCTATTCTATATACAACAGGGTCTGGATTTCCGTTGCAGATAAAAAGTCAAATATCAACTCATCAAAAGAAGAAAAAACAAATGACTTTTTAGGGGTTCTTATTCCCAATTCCTCTTCTTCTATTAAGCTATCCAATGAGTCTCTTAGGTTCAGTATGTCGGGATAAGATAAAATTAGCGTGGAGCCAAGCCTCCCCATATTCTTACCTCAGCAAAGAAGGAAGTTTTTATAACTATCTGGAAGTTGGACGGAAAACGACTTTTCTAGGTTTATAATATCGCTGGGCGCTGCGCCAATTAGCTCATCTGCGGTAGCTAACTCATTTTCGATAATTGCTATTTTAAATTCGCCTGGGGTCATGTTGGCTTTATTAACCCCCTTTTATCAATTTGGTCCAAGTATCCTGGCGCATCTATATCCATTATTTTTGCTTGTTCTTTTGTCAGTCTGGTTAAGAAATTGTTAAGTCGAGGCGCATTCGCTAATGAAAGGGCTTGGTTGTCTTTTATTTCGCCAGATGTTTTTGAAAAATAAATATCTACGTTTAAGGACATGAGTAAACGCAGAGGTGAGCTTCTATCTGTCTCATATTCTAACTGGAACCAGAGCGTTACTCCTCCTTTTAATCAGTTTTCAATGCCATCATTGCCGACTAGGCTTAAATCCAAGTCTGCCTCTACCTCCAAAATATCGTGGTAATTGAGCAGGAAGTTTTCCAGTGATTCTTCAGTGGCATCAGGGTTAAACTGCGCAGCATCCTCTCCTACAGAGTTTGTCGTAATTGACAGGCTTCCCAGTGTGGCGAAGTCGCCAAGAGAACTGATTATGCTTGAGACAGATGTTCTAAGGAGAGTTTGTTTATCTGAATCACTATTTATAAATTCAGAGTGCATTACCTCTAGATCCCAGCATGCTAGCCCTATCTTGTATCGCCAAGTATTTGTCGGTAAGTTGAATTGCATTAGATTCAGGCTACCCTGCTATGTTCTTACACCAGAAATCGATAGCAGGAAGTTTGATAGATGCTCATCTTCTTTGTATGTATGGTTGTCCCATATTGATAAAAAGTATACAGCAGGGTCGTTACCATCGCTCAATTTGAAATACCAGAATTGCTCGCCGGAGTATTCGCCAATAAGAAATACGTCGCTTTCTAGCGTCACAGGGGATTTTGCTTCTGAGTTAGCTTCGTCAAATACATCTTTGAGTTCTAATAAGTCAGGGTACAGATCAATGGAAACTTCCTTGAAATAGCCGGATGGCTCCTTTCCGCAAGTTATAAGGAATTCTTTATAAATTTGTGGAAGTTTTCCGCAAGCATATTCTTCTAGGTTATGAATTTCTTTCTCATCTAAGCCGGCATATTCTCTTATTAAATGCTTGTTTATCAGTTTTTCCAAATTATCATTGAGTTGCTTTTTGAAGCTGATAGTCATTTTTTACTCCGTGAAAAGGCGTTTCACATCTGGCGTTTTTGCAGTGTGGCCAGAGGTTAATATTTCAGTAACTTTATGTGCGTCGCCATTTGTTTTGTTAAAATTGCTTACCGCACTTTCGCACTGCTGGCATACTTCTAACTCGGATAATATTCTGATTTTTGATGAATCGAATTTGTTTTTCTCTATTATGTTTAATAAAGATTCCAGGCCAATTCTTTCTGAGTCATTTATTCTGTCTTGAACTCGAACACCTCTTGGGTCTTCAATGTACGTGAAAAAACCTTCTTTGTTGTTGTAGTTGTTGAGTCCATCAAGTAACTTTCTCTGCTCTATTGGGACTACGTCTATTCCGCTTTGAATAACAACATTTCCTTTATAACCATTGCCAAAGTCAAAATCTATTAGTGCTAGGTTTGCCCTGCTTGATTTTGCAGAATTTAGGCCATTTTCCTTTCTTAACTTCTTAAAAAATTCTATCAGTTTTCCCGAATCCTTACTTTTAAAAACATCATCGACTAAGTTGTGGTCGACGTTTTTAATTTTTGTGGACTGCTGTGGGAAAAAGCTATAAATTTTTTTATCAATATCATTTGCAATATTATTGCCTGTGGCTGCCGAGTTATCTTCAAGTTCGATTGTGCTCTTAGGTTTGCCCTTAGCCTTCCATACCTCAAAACTATCTTCCCCACCATTTGCTACCCACATTCGATAATTTACGTCATCCTGAGGGTCGACGGGGAAGATTTTTCCGTTTTCATCCGCTGTCCCAACTATCACTCCATCTTGCGACCATATTTCGCCATCTGGGTAGACTTTGTATTGAGTGGCGGTCCCATTGGCGTCAGTACCAATCAATGTAAAGTCGTCTTCATTATAGGCGTATGATATATCTCCTTCAGTCCATTCTTGGGTGAAGACGGAATTGTCTGTAATCAAGACGCCCGCGACTACTCCTGCTGTCGTACTGGCTACCCTGCCAAAGGCGCTAGCTATCCCTCTGAGAGATGTTGTCCATCTTGGGTCGTTAGCTGGAATTTTACCAAATCCCTCAAGCTGTGATGGTAATGGCGTGCGAGTTGGGCTCAGCTCCATTGGTGTGGGGTAGGAAATTTTGGGAATGGCAGTGGAGGCATTATTTAATTTGCACTGCTGTACCCCACTGTCAATCTCATTTGGATTTTGTCTCTCTTCTGCAATTATTGTTTCAAGGTCTTTGACGCTCATAGTGATAGCGCCTCCTTTTGTGTGGGGAGGCTGCGGCAAAAGCGGTATAGCGCTTCAACTCGGGAACTCTTTGAGCCTAGCTCCCAATTATCAATAAAACGCTTTCTGATCCAGGCGTATTCAGGGTTCGAGAGAAAGTCCCAACCGAAAGTTATGCAAGCATATATGTAGTAGTAAGCTTCATGGCGTGCTTTCAAGCCTAATATATTCATTTGATTTAAGGCCGTTTCAACACGCTTTTGTAATGTATTCAGGTTATAACACTGCAGACGTTGTGGATAGCAATCTTTAAAGTCTGTTGCTAGTTTATATATAAACTTTCGTCGGGGAATTTCAGCTAGGCGCTCATGTTGGTATTGGGTGATTTTTAGATAGGTATCGTTGTTGCTAGCGGAATGTGCTGATGAGAGAGTTATATCGGTTTGCTCAAACGAGGCGCTATCAAGACTTTGTCTTGTTTGACGAAGGTTTTTGAAATTGCGCTGGTAGCATAACGAATAAGCGTCGTCTTTATCTTCCATCCAGAAAGATCCAATATCCCCCATAATCCTTTCTAACTGTTCTTGATCACAGATAGGTAAGAATTCACGTAAGATGTTAGGGGAGTAATAACGAAACAGCCACTTTTCATTATTAGGCCCGAGTACCCGGTTGAGTTTTCTAAAGTGATGGGCTAAGGCTTGGATTGGTTTATAGCTAGCAATGAATATCCCCCAGTTTCTTCCCCAGCCTTTATGAAAATACCATTGTGTGAATGTATTTGCGCCAAGTTCGATCAGGTGGGGTGATGCTGCACGTAATGTGCTTCCGACATCGCGAAAGAGACACATGCTATCGTTATCGCTACGTAGAATTGCTTGATAAATTGAGTCGTCTATAGCGCAGTCCGCCAGTGCATAATAGTGACGATAACCAGGACAACTATGTTGCAACTGCTGAAAGCAAGGGATTTCTTTCATTAACACTTCTCCGACGTCTAATCCTAAGCTGAGGAGGAACTGGTGCGCGTTTGGTTTGCAAGGGTTACAAACTGAAATAAAGCAACTGAAATTGTAAGTCTGGTGGCAACGGGACTGAATCGGCTATAAGGGCTAAGTCATTTGAAGTGGGAGGCGGGGCGGCTAAGCGAATCTTGCAAGTGAGAAAGCCTCAAGCATCAGGATCATAATAAAAATAGGGGGCGCCGTTTTCGTCAACGATGCAATCATATAAGCCTAGCGAGTAGCGCTCTAAGTGGAGGTCTTCTTCTTTTTCGCTTGTTGCTTTCATGAAAGCGTTCCAGTGTTCTTTATGTTTGGTATGACAGGCGTCGAACTGAGCTTCCACGGCGGAGATGCAGGCGGGGTCGTCTTCGCCGCAGGTATCTATAAGATGTGTTTTCTGCAGCTTTTCTCCAGCCAAACCGATCAGGCTGTCGCAGCCCGTCAGTAGTAACGTGGTGAGAAATGTGACGGCGGCTTTGTATTGTGGGCGCATGTAATATCCTCTGATCGTGGGCCAGATCCATGGTCGGCCTTGTTTGAGGGGGCATTATAGGGCGGCTTCAGATACAGGAAAGCGTTTCGACCGATTTTAGCTGCGTTTATTGATCTGGATTGCGTCTATCCTCATTAAATCGATGTCAAAATATGGCTCCAATCTGCTATCGTTGCGCCCCTTGTCGGCGCTCGGCGCTGGTCCCGGATTTAAATTCAGATGTGAGTGATAAGGTATGAGTACAGAACAAACATTGCATGCGCGCAGCGAATCAAAATGCGAACTTTGCGGCGCGACGGATAATCTCGGGGTCTATGCGGTGCCGCCGGCTTCCGACGGTTCCGCCGACCAATGCATTCTGGCTTGTGCGGTTTGTCAGGGGCAGATGGATGAGCCGGATACGTTGGAAGTTAATCACTGGCGTTGCCTGAACGACAGCATGTGGAGTCAGGTTCCCGCTGTGCAGGTCGTGGCCTGGCGCATGCTAAAGCGTTTGAGTGCGGAGCCTTGGGCCCAGGATTTGAGCGACATGTTGTATCTGGATGAGGATACGCTGACGTGGGCGAAGGCGACGGGTGAGGGCGAAGCCAAGGAAGAGGCGGTGCGTCACCTGGACAGCAATGGCGCTGTGCTGGAAGCGGGGGATACGGTCACTTTGATCAAAGACCTGGACGTGAAAGGCGCCAACTTCACCGCCAAGCGCGGCACGGCCGTACGTGGCATATCACTGGTGGCGGACAATCCTGAGCATATTGAAGGCCGGGTCAACGGCCAGCAGATCGTGATTCTTACCAAATACGTAAAGAAATCCAAATAAGTCGACGCCTATGAAAACGGGGCGCTCAATGCGCCCCGTTGATGTTTTACGGGCTTCATGAGTCCATCCTCTTGCCCATATCCCCCGCATTTCCGCCGCCGCGTTAAAGGTTCTTGAGCTCTTTGTTAACGTTAAAGCGGTTGGACGTCACATAACGCTCCATGGACTGCAGGCGCATTTCCAGCGCGCGCATGCGCTCTTTGAGTTGTCGGGCGCGATCCGAGGCGCTTTCACCGTAATCAAATAAAGGGCGGCCATGGCTCGGCGTATGGCTGTTACGCGGCCGTTTTGCCAGCAGGACTACCCCTGCGATGTAAAGCAGAACGCCGAGGCTGCCGCTAAAAATGAAGACCGACAGCATGATGATGCGCGCCAGCCATACCGGTTGTCCGTAACTCTCCGCCAGGCCGGCGCAGACGCCGGCGATCCAGCCAGCGTCAGGGTCGCGATACAGGTTGCGGTTGTAGCCGTTTTGCTTGTTGGCTTCGCTCATGGTGGACTCCTTAATGGTGCTGCGGACGATCATGACGGTTGTCGTAGGTGCGCCAGCCGCCATGATCCGCATCTAAAATCGTTTCCAGCGCGTTGATGCGCTGCTCCAGGCGCACCGCCGTTTTTAACGCGCTTTCCAGCAAGTCGCGCTCATCCTCGGACAGGCTGCGGCGGATCTTGCTTTTTGTGCGGTAATGCAGGATCAGCCAGATCGGGGCGACGAGACTGAGAAAGATCACCGTCGGCACGAAAAAGAAAACCATAATGGACGACATTAGTTTTTACTCCCGTTATCGGCATCCATGCGCGCCTTCAATTCGGCAAGCGCCAGCTCAACCTTATCGTTGCGCTCCAGCTCGGAAAACTCATCCATCAGAGAGCCGGTGCGGCCGAGATCATAGGATTCCACCTGGGCTTCCAGGTCATCCATTTTGCGCTCGTAGGCCTCAAATTTGTTGAAGGCCTCCTCCAGTTTATCCCGATTGCTGGAGCGACGGATATCCATGCGGGAGCGGGCGGTTTGCTCGCGCACCACCAGGGATTTCTGCTTGGCTTTAGCGTCGTCCAGTTTCTGCTGCAGTTGGGCGATTTCTTCGTGCAGCACTTCGAGTTGTTCCTCGATGGCTTTCAACTCTTTGCCGGCGATCTGCAGGTTTTCTTCGATGGCGCTTTTTTCCGCCAGGGCGGCGCGGGCGAGGTCTTCGCGGTTTTTACTCAGGGCCAGGCGGGCTTTGCCTTCCCAGTTTTCGGATTCCTGACGCAGGTAATCCATGCGCCGTTCCAATTCTTTACGGTCCGCTATGACCCGGGCGGAGGTGGTGCGCACTTCGATCAGCGTTTCCTCCATTTCCTGAATCATCATGCGAATCATTTTGGCGGGATCTTCCGCGCGATCGAGCAGAGCGGTCAGGTTTGCATTAATGATGTCGCCGAAACGAGAGAAAATACCCATAAATCAATCTCCTTTGCTGTGTCGCCTGCGTACTCTCTATAAGCGCGCTATGGCTTTTGAAGTAGGTTGTAACGTTGCCATGACCTTAGCGAGTCCTGTGCCAGTTTTTGTAACCATATGAAAATATTGGATTTGTTTGATTTTGTGGCGATGTTTCTGCATTCACAGGTTGTCTTAAGTAGTCTTTAAGGCTTATTTTTAGCTTAATTGGCTAATAAATGGTTTTTTATGGATGGTCGACGACAAACACTGATTGGCGGTTCGGAAGAGCTGCATCGCGTGCTGCAGCAGGTATCTCAGGTGGCTCCGCTGAACCGGCCTGTGCTGGTGATCGGTGAGCGCGGAACGGGGAAGGAATTGATTGCGGAGCGTCTGCATTACCTCTCTTCCCGTTGGGAGCAGCCTTATCTGCAAGTGAACTGCGCCGCCATGAGCGAGTCGTTGTTGGAGTCTGAATTGTTCGGTCATGAAGCGGGCGCCTTCACGGGGGCTACGCGGGGCCGGGCGGGGTTGTTTGAAAGGGCGGATGGCGGCACGCTGTTTTTGGACGAATTGGCGACCGCCTCCATGCAGGTGCAGGAAAAGCTGTTGCGGGTGATTGAATATGGCCGTTTTGAACGCCTCGGCGGCAACAAGACGCTGCATGTGGATGTCAGAGTCATCGCCGCCACTAATGCGGACTTGCCCTCTATGGCGCAGGACGGGCGCTTCCGCGGCGACCTGCTGGATCGTCTCGCCTTCGATGTTATCAGCCTGCCCCCGCTACGTTTTCGCAAAGACGATATTCGTGAGCTGGCTGAGCACTTCGCGCTGAAAATGAGTATTGAGCTGGGATATGAGTGGTTTGCGGGTTTCGCTCCCGAAGCCATGGCTCAATTGATGAATTACCACTGGCCGGGCAATGTCCGCGAGCTGAAAAACGTTGTCGAACGCAGCGTCTATCGACATGGCGCCCAGGAACAAATGCTGAGGGAAGTGGTTATCGATCCTTTTGAGAGCCCTTGGCGACCCTCAGCCTGTGCGTCTATCGAAGAAGTTGCACCGCCCACTGAGCCAATAATAGCCGTGCAGGCTGGGCGGGAAACAGCAGGAGAGGCTGAGAACCTGGATATGCGCAGTCGCGTGGCGCAGTTCGAGCAGCGTCTGATTTCCGAAGCGCTCGCCGCCAATCAGTTTCACCAGAAGCGGGCCGCCGACGCGCTGGGGCTGACCTATCATCAGCTGCGCGCCGCATTACGCAAGTATCCTCAGTTGCTGGGCGACGAAGCGCCTTGAGCCGCGTTGAACAGTTTCGGGTCGTCGCCGAAGTACTTCTTTCGCAGCTTGTCGAATATGCCTGACGTTTTTAGCTGCTCAAGCGCATCGTTCCATTCCTGTACTTTGACGTTAGGGGATAACTTGCTGGCGGCTATCCATAGGGGCAGCGTCTGCAGTGTTTGCCCATATTGCAGGCTCTGCGAATATTCGCCTTGCTTCCAGCCCAATATAGCTTCAGGTTTGGCGGTGTAGATGGCTTTGACCTGATCTTCGGCCAAAGCCTCATATAACTGCTTGCCGGTAAGCGCGATGTAAGGCACGTCCTCGGTTTTGAGCATTTCTTCCTGTGGCGTGCCGATGATGACGCCGATTCCCCGCATTTCGCGAGCGGTATGAAAGTCGTTGATGGGTGGACGCCCTTCCTTGGTGATGAACATCACCGGTACATCGAACACTTTGCAGATCCAGGTGTACTTGGGCTCTCTTTCCTGAGTGCGGCTGAGTGGAAAGATAACGGCGTTGGGCGTTTTAATGGCCATATACTGGGCCCGGTTCCATGGCAGGAAGTTGGCGCTTACCTTCAGCTTCATGGTCTTGTTCATTTCTCCCACCACTTCCATCAGAAAGCCGGGAGATTGCACGGACTTACTGGTGTAAATGGGCTCATCCTCAAGGTAGAAGACAACTTCATGGTCCGCCGCCGCGGGGAAACTCAATAGTAAAAGCAGGAACAGCGTCTGAAAACGCGGGCGTTGCGTAGGTGGTGGCATGCTTGGGTCCCAAAAGTGTGTGTTCAGCGCTCGCCTAAACCCTGCTCAAGGTATAGCAAAGAAAGGGGAGCGCTGCAAAATCCGCAGACTCAAGACTGTGTATTTGTGTCCGGCATATTGAGATAGATCATAGTGACGCCAAGAATAACCGTGAAGCGAAAGGCGCCTTGTTGTCCATTCCAGATCTTGGACTGCCACATCAAAAACCATTCCCCGCCGACAGCGATAAAGCCGGTGAACCAGAGGATCACGCCCAGGGTCAGGCCCACAATGGCCAGTCCTTTGGCTTGATTGAAGCGTTCCGTGTCTTTCGCGCTTCTGAGCAGACGGTAGCCGCCCATCCAGCACAGAATCGCAACCAAAGATTCTGTCGCGATGATCAGAGCGTATGCGCCGTGGTGAATCATGGGAGAAGTCAGCGCGCGCCACATGCCCTGATTATCCGGGAAGGTGGTGTCCATGCTTAACACATGGGAGACAAAGGCGAAATTGGAGCCGTAGTCCGTCAGGTTGTTGAAAGCCACCAGGGTGGCGAATAACGCGGCGGCCCACACTAGGGCGATTTTGGAATATCGTGTGTACATACTGTTCCTTAGTAGTTACTTCTGGTCGCAACTTGCGGCGTCCGGACATATCGCGCCGGGCTTCGCGGAGCTGCCTGGTTAGCCCAGAGGGCTTAACGTCAGAGGGTTAGCGCAACCCCTGGAGATATTGCTTTCTCTCCTCCGTTGGGAATTTCTCAATGGCGTAGCGCAACATGGTGCGAGGCATATTGCGGTAATGTTTGAGCAGGAATGTTTCCTCCAATGTTTTATCCCTGTTCCCCACTTCCCGCAGCATCCAGCCAACGGCTTTCTGGATCAGGTCCTCGCTGTCCTGTAGCAGAATTTCTGCGAGCTGCAGAATGTCTGTGAAATCATGGCGGGTGATGTAGTGGTAAGTGGCCAGCACGGCGATGCGCCGTTCCCACAAATCGGGTGACGCCGCCAGTGTATAGAGCTGACTGCGATCTTTATCTTCAAGATATGGTCCGACGATAAAGCGCGCGGAGCCGTCCACCAGATCCCAATTGTTGATAAGGCGTGTGTTGGCCAGATAGGCCTCGTATACCGCCTGCTTTTGCTCTGGGCCCCCTTTCTGAAACAGCGTCACCAGCAATAATAAGGCGAGCATGCGTTCTTCATGATAGGAGGACTGCAGGGTCCGCAAGGTTTCCGACAAACTAACGCCGCGAAACTCGGACGCCAGCTTGCGCAAGGTGGGCATCCTGATGCCCAGAAACTGGTCGCCAGCGCCATATTCTCCCGGCCCGGTTTTGAAAAAGCGCAGGGAGTGCGCGGCAATTGTCTCATTGCCGAGACTTTGCAGACGGGCGTGGATTGCGGCGGCGGCGAGTTGCATGGGCGTCGTCTCTGGTTAACCTTTGGCGAAGTCTGTCAAAGCGTCGCCGGTCAGACGGTAGATCACCCATTCGTCCATAGGCTTGGCGCCGATGGATTTGTAAAAGTTGATGGCGGGCTCATTCCAGTCCAGGACGCTCCACTCAAAGCGGCCGCATCCTCTGGCGACGGCGATTTTGGCGATGTGACGGAGCAGCGCCTTGCCTGCGCCGCATCCCCGGCATTCAGGAGATATGTACAGGTCTTCCAGATAGATGCCGTGTTTGCCCAGCCAGGTGGAATAGTTAAAGAAGTAAACCGCATAGCCCACGGGCTTGCCATCTACTGAGCAAATCAGGGCGTGGGTGGTGGAGTCGGGACCAAACAGGGAGCGTTGAATCTCTGCCGCATTGGTTTTTACTTCGTGCTCCGCTTTCTCATAGATCGCCAGCTCCGTGATGAATTGCAGAATGAGCGCGGCGTCGTCCGCGGTGGCGGTCCTGATGCTGATATCCGTCATGTATTCCTCTTGCTGTATGTGGTTTTATCCGTGGGAAAAGGAGGGCGGCTTATACGGAGCCCTCTTTTTCTATGACCAGAATTCTGGCGGCTCCGATGGGATGTGCGACATGTTCGGTTCCGACTGTGGCGTAGAATATGTCGCCGCATTGCAGTGTGGCGATTTTAACCTTTCCCTGGTCCTTGTAATGCATATCCACTATTCCGTCCAATACGGCGAAAACTTCTTCGCCATCATTAACATGCCACTTGTACGGCTGATCCGTCCAGTGCAGGCGGCAGGTGACGCCGCTCATATTGGCGATGTCGAGCGCGCCCCAGGCGCGGTCCGCAGTGAACGCTTTGCTACGGATGACTTTCATGGCGTATCGGGTCCTGTGTATGCTTGAGCGCGCACAGTATATGAGAGAAACAGGCCGGGAGAGAACCGGCTTCGCCTTCTCTGCGCATGGCGCCGCTCAGAAGCAGCGCGTCAGGCAAGATAAGCTGAAAAGAAAAACTGGAAAGAAAAACTGGAAAGAAAGCAGGAAAAAATCAGTAAGGACATTTCATGGATTGCAGATTACTGACTTGGGACGACCTGGACGCCTTGTTTGAATTCGAGCTGACTAACCGGACCTGGTTTGAAGCCCATATTGAACCTCGTCCCGACGGTTTCTACACCCGTCGGGGCGTAGAAGGACATATCGAAGATTATCTCCGGGCATGGGCGCAGGGGCGTCAGCTTCCATTTTTACTGTGGGGCGATGAAGCGTCAGGCTCTGCAAATCAGATTGTAGTGGGGCGCGCCAATTTGCGGGGAATTAGCCATGACAGTGGCGACGCCTGGATAGGCTACCGCGTGGCGGAGAACTATTGCGGGCGCGGCCTGGCCACCGGTGCGGTAAGGCATCTGATGGACGAAGCCTATAACCGGCTGGGACTGCGTCGTCTGCTCGCCGCTGTCTCCGTCGCCAACCCCTCATCGAGCCGGGTATTGGAAAAGTGCGGCTTCCGTCAGGCTGGCCTGATTCCTGAAGCGGCGACTCTCAAGAATCGGACGCTGGACTGTTACGAGTATCAGCACTGCCGTGACTGGCGGACATCCCGGCGACCCCTTGCATGAACTGTTTGACGACGCTGTCCAGGTGCGCGTTGATCTCTTCCTGGGGCAGCGCGACGCCGAGCAGGGCGCGCCAGAACAGATCTCCCCGCAGTAACGCCATGAAGTGACGGCCGGCGCGAACGGGGTCTGTCTGAGGGATTTCCCCTTTCTGCATGCGCTTTTCCAGGAAATGAGCGACGGCGCTTTCCCCGACGGCGGGCCCGGATCTGTAAAAGGCTTCCCCCAGTTCCGGGTCCGCCTGAATCTCCGCCAGGATCATGCGGATGGCCGCCAGATTATGCGGACAGAGCAGGAAGGTGAGAAAGCGCTCTGCGACGATGCGCAGGGCGGGCTCCAGACGGCGCTCATCCATCTGCAGGTCGCTCAACTCTTGAATGAATCTGGCGCTGGCGCTGGACACCACGGCCTGAAATAACACCGTTTTGCTCTTGAAGTGATTGTACAGCGTCGCCTTGGATACGCCGGCTTCTTTCGCCACCCGGTCCATGGAGGCGCGGGCGTATCCGCTTTGATGAAAAACATTCTTGGCGGCTTCAAGTATCTGTTCGGTGCGTTGTGGGTTTAGTGCCATGGTGGTCGTTAAATTGCCTTTGTGCTTATCCGTCAAATCAGAGTAGAATGCAAAAACTGAACTGTACGGTTCAGTTTTATAAATTGCAATCGACATAATTTTAACCCGGCGGCGGCTGAAAATCAGAAGTTGGGGCCAAAGTCCGACTCTTTACTCAGAAATCCCGCCCGCGGGCCCGTCTTTATCCTGAACCTGTATAGCGAACTTGGGACTGCGCCATGTCAAAGAAAATGATCCGTTTGATGCTGTTTTTCAGCCTGGCCGGCATTGCTGGTTGCGGCTATTACCTGTGGCATGCCGGCAAGGTCTCAACCGACGATGCGTTTGTCGAGCGCGACGTTATCTTCCTGACGCCCCGGGTTTCCGGCACGTTAGTGGAGGTGTTGGTGAGCGATAACCAGAAAGTGTCGGCGGGAGACCTGCTCGCCCGCATCGATCCCAAACCCTACGAAGCTGAATTGCAAAGCGCATCCGCCCGCGTCGCCATGCAGCAGGCGTCGATGGTGAAGGCGCAGGCGGATCTGGACGCTTTTATGGCGCGTTTGGATGCGCGTAAACAGGATGCTTTGGCCCAAGTGGACGTCGCCAAAGCTGAGAAACAGCATCATGAAAGCAATCTGGCGCGTCTGGATGCGCAAATTGCGCAGGCGCAGCGAGATGTGGATCGCTATGAGCGCCTGGCCGGGCGCAAGCAGGTCTCCGAGCAGGCGCTGGAAGATGCAAAAACCAATCTGGCCACCCTGCGTGCGGAACGGGAGACTGTAAAAGCCTCCATCGACGTTGCCTCCAGCAAGGTGGCGGCTGCCCATTCCCAACAGAAAACCGTCGCTTCCGATGAGCGCAATATAGCGGTTCTGAAAGCGGCTATCGGCCAGAGTGAGGCGGCGCTCAAACAGGCGCAGGCGGATGAAGAGCGCGCCGGTCTGGCTTTGCAATGGACGGAAATCCGCGCGTCCTCCAATGGCTGGATCAGCCGAGTGGATAAGCATCCTGGCAGTTTT
Source organism: Hahella sp. KA22 (assembly GCF_004135205.1). NCBI lineage: Bacteria > Pseudomonadati > Pseudomonadota > Gammaproteobacteria > Oceanospirillales > Hahellaceae > Hahella > Hahella sp. KA22. The sequence goes on from NZ_CP035490.1 coordinate 1,911,933, forward strand.
GTCAGTCCGCAGACCAACTTCGCCATTGAAGTTACCGGCGAGGCCTGGGTGAAAGCCAACTTCAAAGAGACTCAGATCGGCGATGTGAAAGTGGGCGATAAAGTCAGCGTTGAAGTCGACGCTTATCCTGGCGTCACCTTCAGCGCTCGCGTTGAGTCTTTCCAGCCCGGCACGGGTTCCCGTTTCAGTCTGCTGCCGCCTGAAAACGCCTCTGGCAACTATGTGAAAGTGGTGCAGCGGGTGCCGGTGAAAATCATTTTTGATGAAGTCCCCGACGGGGTGCAGTTGTGGCCGGGCATGTCGGTTATTCCCACCGTCTATGTCAGCGGCTCCTGATGCCCGTAAAGACAGGAGCAAGCGCCATGCGCCGCCAATCGGAATCGCCAAGCGTCTGGGGTATCCATGCAGAAAACCGTTAATCCCTGGCTGATTGCGCCGCTGGTGGCGCTCGCCGCTTTTATGGAGGTGCTGGACATCTCCATCGCCAACGTCTCGCTGCAGCATATTGCCGGCAGCCTGGGGGCGGGACCGGAAGAGACCACCTGGATACTGACGTCCTACCTCGTCACCAATGCTATCGCGTTGCCCATCGCCGGCTGGCTGTCCGATTATTTTGGGCGTACGCGTTTTTTTATCGGCAGCATAATCGGTTTTACGCTGGCGTCTTTGGCCTGCGGTATGGCTCCGGGGCTGGAAATGCTGATTATCTTTCGCGCGGTGCAAGGTCTGGCCGGCGGCGCGTTGCAGCCGGTGTCGCAAGCGATACTGGCGGACAGTTTTCCTTTGGAAAAGCGTGGCATGGCGTTCGCCATGTACGGCATTGCGGTGGTGGCGGCGCCGGCGATTGGTCCTACGCTGGGCGGTTGGATTACGGATGAGTTCAGTTGGCGCTGGATCTTTTTGATCAACGTGCCTGTTGGCATCGTCTTGATCATGCTGGTTAAACGCTTTCTGCCGGACGAGCCCGCCAACCATGACGGCTCCAAGGTGGATTATTTTGGCTTTGCTCTGATCGCCATCGGCCTGGGCTGTCTGCAATGGATGCTCGACACCGGGCAGCGCGAAGACTGGTTCGATTCGCCGCAGATCGTGGCCCTGGCGGTGATTGTGGTGGTGGCGCTGTTGACCTATATCGTGCGTTCTTTCGACCAGAAGAACCCTATCGTCGACCTGACGTTGTACCGTTACCCCAACTTTGCGATGGCCAATGTCATCATGTTTATGATGGGCTTTGTGCTGTTCGGCTCCACTGCGTTGTTGCCGCTGCTGATGCAGACGCTGATGGGGTATTCGGCTTTCGATGCTGGTCTGGTGCTGTCGCCGGGCGGGTTCGCGATCATGTTTATGATGCCCATCGTGGGGCGCCTGGTTGGCGCTGTGGATTCCCGTATTCTGCTGACGCTGGGACTGACCGTCAGCAGTCTGGCGCTCTGGAATCTGGGGGACCTGACGTTGTCGGTGAACCGGGATCAACTGGCGTTGGCCAGGGTGTGGCAGACGCTGGGACTGGCGTTCCTGTTCATTCCTACGACATCCAGCGCTTATGTAGGGTTGCCTACCTCGGCGAATAATCAGGCGGCGGCCATGCTGTCGTTCATGCGTAATCTGGGCGGCGGCGTCGGCATCGCCTTGTTGATGACGTTTCTGGATCGTGTTGCGACGGTGAATCGCGGTCATCTGGTGGCCAACACCAGCCCGGTCAGCGAGGTTTGGAGCCAGCATTATATGCAGTTGCAGCAGATCACTGGCGACGCCACTCGCGCGTTGATGATGGCCAATCAGCAGGTGGCCGAGCAGGCCCGGTTTATCGCATTCATGGACAGCTTCAAGATGCTGGCGATCCTGTTTGCGCTGCTGATTCCTCTGGTATGGAAGCTGAAGCCATTACCCCGCAGCGGCGTTGGCGCGCCTCAAGGCGCTCACTAACGCATCGACATCGCAGGCGCCGCTATTGGGCGGCGCTGTCGCAGTACAGCTTTTTCAGCAGCGCAATCATCTGTTTGACTTCATTGCCCTTAAGGCGATAAGTCACGCTCTGCTGATATTTCTCCGTCTCCACCAGATCCGCCTGACGCAGCACGCTTAAATGCTGGGACATGGCGGACAGGCTCAGCTCCGCCGCCTCCGCCATTTCCGTCACCGTACGCTCGCCGTCGCACAGCAGGCAGAGAATGAACAATCGATTGCGATTGTCCATGGACTTGATTAACGACAAAGCCTTTTCAAAACCTTCGGGGTCAAATTCGTTATCCAGCATAATTTGAAGTCACACATCTAATGAATTGACTAATATTTTAGAATAATCTAAATTAGAAAAAAATCATTTAGATTATTCTAAATAAGTGATCAGCAGCTAAGCTTTCAGCCATCCGAACAGGAGTAGGTCGCTATGAACATTGATCGACTGGTCTTCGCATTCGCAGGTTTCATGGTTTCTCTCGGTTTGATTCTGGGTTACTGGGTGAGTCCCTATTGGTTCCTGCTTTCCGCCTTTGTCGGCCTGAATATGCTTCAGGCGGCGTTCACCGGCTTTTGTCCGTTAGCCATGGTGTTGAAAAAACTGGGGTTCCATCCCGGAAGCGCCTTTCACTGAGGCCCTGCTATGCTGACTTTATCAGAACATGCCTCCCGAAACCCCAAGTTTTGGTTCCGCCTGAGCGGGGCTCTTTGCCTGCTGCTGATTCTTCTGGCGGCGGCTCCAACACTGAGCCCCGCGACGTTTTCCTTCCTGAACCCTCTACACATTGATACCGACCCGGAAAACATGCTGCGGGAGGATGAGCCTGTCAGGGTGACTCACAACCACCTGAAACAGGAATTCAGCCTGTACGATGTTGTCGTGGTGGGGGTGATCAACCGCGAGCATCCCCAGGGCGTATTCAATGCGCGCTCACTGAAAAACGTGTACGACCTGGCGTCATTCGCGCAAGGTCTGCGCTGGGAGGAGAACGGACGCGAGCAAGGCGTGGTGGGCGTGGATCTGATGGCTCCGTCCACGGTGGATAATATTGAGCAGGCCGGACTGGGAACGGTGCGTTTCGAATGGTTGATGCCGTCGCCCCCGGCTAACGACGCCGCCGCTTTGCAGGTCGCAGAAAAAGCCATGCGTATCCCCATGCTGCGCGACACACTGGTGTCATCGGACCAGAAAGCGCTGGCGCTTTACGTTCCCATCACCTCAAAGGACATCAGTTACCAGATCGCGGAGAAGCTGCGCGCCAAGGTCGCTGAGTTCGACTCAAATGATGAGTACCACATTACCGGGCTGCCGGTGGCGCAGGATCAGTTTGGCGTGGAGATGTTCAAGCAGATGGCGATTTCCGCGCCGCTGGCGATGCTGTTGATTTTCCTGCTGATGTGGTGGTTTTTCCGCCATCTGCGTTTGGTGTTGGCGCCGCTGGCGGTGGCCATGATTTCCGTGATCCTGACCATGGGGTTGCTGGTGGTCACCGGCAACACCGTGCATATCATGAGTTCGATGATCCCTATTTTTATCATGCCTATCGCGGTGCTGGACGCGGTGCATATCCTGTCAGACTTCTTTGACCGCTATCCCCGCATTCGCGACCGCAACAAAACGATTCGCGAAGTGATGGAAGAACTGTCGGCGCCGATGCTGTACACCTCGATCACCACCTGTGCGGGCTTCGCATCATTGGCGTTCACGCCGATTCCTCCTGTGCAGGTGTTCGGCGTATTCGTTTCCATTGGAGTGGGACTGGCCTGGTTGTTGACGGTGACGCTGGTCCCCGCCTACATCATGCTGATGCCGGAAAACTCCCTGCAGGGATTTGGTATGAACACGGACAAAGACGGAGAGGAGCATACGGCGCTGGCGCGGTTTCTTCATGCGCTGGGACGCTTCACCTACCGCCGCGCCAAACTGGTGCTGGTAGCGACTTTGTTGGTGGCGGTTGGCGCAGGTTACGGCATTAGCAAAATTCAGATTAATGACAACCCGGTGAAATGGTTTGCGGAAAGTCATCCGATTCGCGTTGCGGATCAAGCGTTGAATGAGCGTTTTGCGGGAACTTATATGGCCTATCTGGCGTTGCAGCCGGCGGAGCCAGCCACGTTAGAGGACGCCCGCAGCCGGGTCGCCGCGTTATTGGACGAGACGGATACGGCCATTCAGGCGCCGGCTCGCGCCCTTATCGCCGCAGTGACTGCGCAAACCCGAGACGAATGGTTGCGTGAGCTGCAGGACGTCGTGGCGGACGCCCGCGAACAGGCGGACACCGATGCGTTATGGGACGCCTGGGATGCGCTGGGGCAAGGGCTGGACGCCGTGAGGCAAAGCGCTGAAACCTTCAAACAGCCTGAGACCCTGGCATATATCGAAACCCTGCAAAAGTACCTGCAGGGAACTGGTCTGGTGGGTAAGAGCAATGCGTTGCCGGACATTGTCAAAACTGTGCACAGAGAACTCATGCAGGGGGAAGCGGAGGCGTTTCGCATCCCCGCCAGCGCCGCTGCCGTGGGGCAGACGCTGATAACCTATCAGAGTAGTCACCGTCCTCAGGATTTGTGGCGCTTCGTGACGCCGGACTATCGCAATACCAATCTGTGGATACAACTGAAAAGCGGGGACAACAAGAATATGGCGGCGGTGGTCGCCGCGGTTGACCAATTTTTCGCGCAGCATCCGGGGCCGACGGCCCTTAAGCATGAATGGTTTGGGCTGACCTATATCAACGTGGTGTGGCAGGAAAAAATGGTGAGCGGGATGCTGGAGGCGTTTCTCGGCAGCTTCCTGATTGTGCTGGCGATGATGGCGTTTTTATTCCGTTCTCTGTGGTGGGGGCTGCTCAGCATGTTGCCGTTGACGGTCACGATTGGCGCGATCTACGGCGTCATCGGCTGGATTGGCAAAGATTACGATATGCCGGTGGCGGTGCTGTCGGCGTTGAGTCTGGGACTGGCGGTGGATTACGCCATTCACTTTCTGGCTCGCAGTCGCTTTCTGTATCGGCAGACCGGCTCCTGGCGGGAGACGGTGGACGCGGTGTTTGGCGAGCCGGCGCGTGCGATTACCCGCAATGTGATTGTTATTGGCGTGGGGTTTCTGCCGTTGTTGGCGGCGCCGTTGATTCCCTACCAGACTGTCGGGGTGTTTATTTCTTCCATTTTGCTGTTCGCAGGCGTGGCGACCTTGTTGATCCTGCCCGCACTGCTGACGGCGTTTGATCGCTTTCTGTTTAAAAATCTGCAATCAACAAGGGAGGCTGGGGCATGAGTCTTTCATTCAAATGGTGGGCGGCGATCTGGTTATTCGCCATGACGGGGATTTCGGCGACACAGGCGGGCGCTGCGGATCAGGCGCAGGTGGATGACATCGTACGCAAGGCCAGCCACGCGGCCTATTATCAGGGCGTGGACGGCAAGGCGCGGGTGGATATGCGTATCTTCGATGCGCAGAACCGGGAGCGTTCGCGGGAGTTCACCATCCTGCGGAAAGACATTGACGACGCCGGCGATGGCGACCAAAAGTTCTATGTGTACTTTCACAGTCCGGCTGATGTGAGTAAAAGCGCCTTTCTGGTCTGGAAACATGTGAAGGGCGATGACGACCGCTGGCTCTATCTGCCGGCGCTGGATCTGGTGAAACGCATTTCCGCCAGTGATGAGCGCACCAGCTTCATGGGCTCCCATTTTTTCTACGAAGATGTGTCCGGGCGCACCCCGGATGAAGACGATCATGTGTTGCTCGAAGAGACAGATAACTACTACGTGCTGAAAAGCACGCCAAAAAACGCCGGCAATGTGGAGTTCGCCTACTACAAAAACTGGGTTCACAAGACCTCCTTTATCCCAGTGAAAACCGAATTTTACGATGCATCGGATCGGGCTTATCGCACCTATCAGGCGACACGGGTGGAAATGGTGGACGGTTACCAGACGGTCACGGAATCCAAAATGAGCGACACCCGAATCGGCGGCTACACCCAGATGCGCTACAGCAAAGTCGATTACGACGTGGATATTCCAGAAGATATTTTCAGCGAACGTTATTTGCGTAGCGCACCGCGGCAGTATTTACGCTGAGGGAAGGCGGGAGCACTGATGAAAACACCGCTTCGCATCGTCGCCATCCTGCTTTTAAGCGCCCGCGCCTGGGGTGAAGAGCCCGCGTTGCCTATGGGGCTGGGAGCGGAGGAGCCACAACTGCCGACAGGGTTGGAAGAGCCTGCTAAAGCGTCCGCCAATGAGCCGGATCTACCTCTCGGCCTGGAACTGGCTGAGCCCGAGTCGAATGGTAAGGATCAGGGGACAGAGGCAGGGCTGACTGCGTTTCCATTGCAAATGTCCGGCTTTGCGGAAACCCGTCTCGGCGCCCGGTTGCAGGATGATCCGACGCAAAAACGGGCGTCTATTGGCGAAGCGCGCGCGCAATGGCAGGCTGAGGCGTTTCTGGAGTCGGTCACGTTTAAGAGCGTGGCGGATTTCCTGTACGACCCGGTATTGGACCATCATCGTATCGATCTTGAGCGCGGCGAAGGCTGGCTGGACTTGCGCGAAGCCAACTTTATGGTACGCCCGGTGGATGCGATGGATATCAAGCTGGGACGTCAGATTCTCACCTGGGGAACCGGCGATCTGTTGTTCATCAACGACCTCTTTCCCAAGGACTGGAACGCGCTGATGATTGGCCGTGACGAGGAGTACCTGAAAGCGCCTTCGGACGCCGCCAAGATATCCCTCTTCAGTGATGTAGTGAATCTGGACTGGGTGTACACGCCGCAATTCGATGCGGACCGATACATTGATGGCGAGCGGATTTCCTACTACAGCGCAGGCTCCGGTGAAGTGGTTGGACGCAATGAGCCCGTACGGGTGGAAGGGCGTCAAAACGCGTTGCAGGATGATGAACTGGCGTTGCGGGCGTATCGTCTGTTGGGGCCCTACGAACTGGCCGCCTATTATTATCGCGGCTTTTGGAAAAGTCCGGCGGGCGTTAATCCAGGCAGCGGCCTGTATACGTTTCCTGAGCTGCAGGTGTGGGGTGCGAGTGTGCGTGGTCCTGTCGCCGGCGGCGTAGCCAGTGCGGAGCTGGGCTATTATGACAGCCTGGAGGATGATCGCGGAGACGACCCCTGGGTGCGCAACAGTGAGTGGCGCGCTTTAATAGGTTATGAACGCGAGCTGCTGCCGGAGTTGACTGGCGCGGTGCAGTTCTACATTGAGTCCATGCAGGATTACGACGCCTTCAAGGCCTCGCAGCCGCCGAGCGCTTATATCAAGGACGAGCATCGTCAGGTAGTGACATTGCGTCTGACCAGGCTGCTGATGAACCAGAATCTGACCCTGTCGCTGTTCAACTTCTGGAGCCCCAATGAAGAAGACGGCTACCTGCGTCTGAAAGCGAACTACAAAGTGGACGATCACTGGCGGGTGGAGAGCGGGGCCAATGTCTTCTATGGAGAAAGAGAGGAAACTTTCTTTGGCCAACTCAAGGACAACAGCAATCTCTACGTGGCGTTGAGATATGGGTTTTAGTCGCTTCACCCTCATGAAGAAAATTTCATAACTTCGTCAGTCTTACGCGGCCAAGGGATTCAGGGTTATCGGCGGAACGGATGCGTCTTTATCATGCAGAAACCGGGAAACTTTTATTTTATAGTGGATCGAGCTTACACGTTTAAGTTTCCCGGGGCATGGCGGCTTCCATTATCAATGACTTACCTATAAGCCCGCGCCCAAATGCTCCCTGTAGCTCCTCAGCAGGAACTAACGTGACTTAAAGCGATACCTCGATCCAATTTCTATTCAAGTTATACGCAATTATGAAACGAATATCCGTATTGGCGGCGCTGTTATCCATGGCGCTGCAACCAAGCTGGGCGGCGTCGGTGAATACGCAGCCGGTGCAAGTAGCCGTTGGCGACGACCTGTATCTGATCGATCCCGTCACGCTGGCGGTGACGGTGCAGATGAATCAAACCCAGTCTACCGCTTCAGCGGCGGCGTTTGCTGCAGAAGACGTCAAAAATGTAGTGTTTGTGGAGGGGGATCAGCGCCATTGGCGTATTGCCCTGGCGGACAACGCGTTTGATGTGAAAGTCGCTGTTGATCATGGCGCTCTGACTTTCGCCATCAGCGCCGATAAGCCGAAGACGCATATTGACTGGCCGGTGTCGGCGGCGCGTCAGGTGTCCGCTTATGGCCTGCCGTTGGGCGAGGGCTTTTATATTCCGGCCGATGATGCGGCGTGGGCGGACTGGTTGCAGGAAAAGTACGACGAGTCCGCGCTGACTGAACTGCTGTCCATGCCGTTTTGGACGGAAGTGCGCACCGGCGCTGACGGAAAAGCAGGCTACTCTCTGACCTGGACATTGGAGAATCCCTTCAATACCGCCATGACTTTCGATCGGGATGAGGGCGCATTGCGTCTGGGCGTGAGCCATGAATTTTCGCCGCTGATGCCGGATCGGCCTTATCTGCTGCGTTTGCAGAAGGGCGCGGCTACGCCTGTCACTGGCGCCTTGGCTTATCGCGAGCTGCTGGAGCGTCAGGGGTTGCTGACGCTGGATGATAAGCTCGCGCAAAACCCCAATGTGGCCAAGCTGGCGGGCGCGCCACATATCTATCTGTGGAGCAGCGGCCTGATCAAGCCCGAGGATATCAAGAGCTGGCGTCCCTTCGTGCGTGAATTCGCCGCCAAATATCAGACGCAGGGTCATCTCGCGCAAAAACTTTGGGCGCAATGTGATAAAGAAGCGCGCAAGATGTTTACCCAGGCCTTCAAGGAAGCGCAGGGCGATGCCGGGTTTGTCTCGAACTATTCTCGCGACGCCATCGTCAGGGCGGTGAATGGAGCGTTGATCAAAGCCATCGATGCGCCGGCGCAGCATCCCTTACCGGGCGGACATGATCCGGCGATGGAAGTGCTGCGGGGAGACGCGATGCGCACGGCCATGCAGCAGACGTTCGGCTCCATGATGACCAAGCCGGAGTCCTGGGGCGGCGGTTTCTCCACGGACACCATCGCCGCGCTGCGCAAGGCCGGGCTGACCAGCGCCTGGCTGGGAGCCAACGACTGGCTGGATACCTTATGGCATCCGCAATCGGTGAAAGCTGCGAAGGCGGCGGGCTATCTGGTGGGAGTCTATGACAGCTACGGCAGCATTCACGCGCCGGATGAGCCGCGCACCTGGCTGACCGCCCAGGTTGGCCGTGAAAACTGGGAAAAGGCGCCATATCGACGGGAAGACGGCAGTGTTGTCTCCGGTTTCTCCAGTGTGGGCGCCTACGCCAACCCAGTGGCGATTGAAAAGTATGCGGAGCAGCGTATGACAGCGGTGACGCGTGAGGCCAAGCTCAACAGTCTGTTCCTGGATGTGGACGCCACTGGCATGATCTACGAGGACTACACGGAAGGCCGCAAAACCAGCGAAGCTCAGGATGTGGCGGCGCGTACGCAACGATTGAATTTCCCACGGGAAGAACTGGCGCTGGTCACGGGGAGCGAAGGCGGCTCCGCGTTGTTTGCGAACGCCATTGAGTTCGCTCACGGTATGACCATCACACCGTTCAGTTGGACAGACCCGGATACCGGTAAAAACCGCCAGTCCACCTATTATCGTGGCAACTACTGGCCGCCCGAGGCGCCCTCGCTGTTCTTTGAAACCAAGCCGATCAAGCCGGCGCTGCGCAATATTTACTACAATCCCGCCTATCGCCTGCCGCTATATCAGCTGGCGTTGCATGACAGCGTCGTGGCGACCCTGCACTGGGAATACCCTTCGCTGAAGTTCAAAGAAACCCGCGTGGATGTGGGGCTGCTGCAGTTGTTGTACATGATTCCGCCGATGTACCATCTGAACGCGGCGAATCAGAAGCGCGACCTGCCTGTGATCGCCGCCTACGATAAAGTGTTCCGTCCCTGGCATGAAAAGCTTTACCGCACGCGCATGACGGGGTTTGAGTTCCTGTCTCAGGATCGTCTGCTGCAATCCACCCACTTTGCGGATGGCGTGACGATTACCGCGAATTTTTCCTCTCAGGAACGTAAAACGGGGCAGTCAGTCATACCGGCCCAAACTGTGGCGATTGTGTCGCCCGAGGGTGAGCGCAGCCTGATTCCGTTGCGGGACATGCTGCAATAACTGGAGAGCTTGAGCATGAGCGAAAAATATCCCGATAGAATCACCATGGAAACCGTGGAGAAGGTGAAAGTGTCGCCTGACGCGGCGACGCTGGCGCTCAAGGTATCGGGGGAATCATCGGTGTTCACCACCGAAGCGCTGAAGAAGTTGAAGGATGTCAAAAGCCTTATCGATGGCTTGAAGCGGCTGGGGGTGAATGAAAGCAAGCTATCCCTTGAAAATATTCGCGTGACCTCTAAATCCGGCATGTTCGCCGGCGCTTCCTCGGTGACGTTCACGCTCAAGCTGCAGTCACTGGCGATCGCCGATGTACCGCAAACTCTGGCGCTGGCGGCGACCACAAAAAACATCTCTTTGGAAGATATCCAGTGGGAGTATTCCTATCTGGAGACCAGGAAGCTGGAGATCATGAAGTCCGCCGCCAGGGAAAACAAGAAGCAGGCGTTGGAGCTGGCGGACGCTTTGGGCGTGCGCCTGATCGCCGTACACAGTCTCTATCCGAAATGGGACGAGCCTAACCGTCAGGCGATGGCGGGGCTGACGCGCAGCCGCAGTCTGATGAAAGCGCGAGGGCCCGGCGGAGGCGATGACAGTGAAGGCTTTGAACTGGCGATGAATCACTCGGATTATCTGGAGGTCGTCATCAAAGCGGAGTATCGGGTGTCGGAGTTCGCTGCGTAGTTAGCAGCGCTTTCAGGGTTGATAGCGGGCGATAATTTCCTGTAGATCGCCGGAATCTTTCAGATCCTGCAGCACGGCGTCGATATCGGCCAGTAAATGCTTGCGCTGCGGCGTCACGGCGAAGCGAAACCACACGGTGCTGACATCCTGCTCGGAGAGGACGAACTGATTGCCCAGACGCTTCTCTTTGATCAACCACAGGCCAACCAGCTCATTTATCACCGCGCCGTCGACCCGGTCCGGCGTCTTCAACAGATGCGAGAGCATGATGGTCTCGCTGTAATCTTCCTGACGCTTGATCAGGCCATCCTCAAAGTAAGGGTCCAGCAAAGGGTAGTGGTAACCGAAGCGCACCACCAGGGTCATGCCTACCAACTCATCGACTTTCTTGAATTGCAGGTTGCGATCGCGCAGGGAAAAAATCACGTCGCGATGGGGGATGACCGGCTTCGACCACAGAAACTTCGTTGGCGCGTCCGTCCATTCCCACGCCAGAGTCACCACATCCACATCGCCGGTTGCGAGCATGCTGTCAAGTCGCTTGCGGGGCAAGGCCATTAGCTTGAGCTGGTAATTGCGCCGGTTGGCCACGGTAGCCAGCACTTCATACATGATGCCTTGCGGCTGGTTATGTTCGTCATAGTAAGTGAACGGAGGAAAGCCGCCGCCATCGCTCATATTGAACCTGATCAGCCTGCTTTCCGGTGCGTTAGTCTGGGCGTCCTGCGCATGAACGGTCGGGGACACAAGAAACCATAGCGCGATGACGGCCAGCAATACGGCGCGGCGCCACGGATGATTAATAAAGTTCATTGTTCTATCATCGCCCCTTCGTCATGCGCTAAAAAACAGGCATTACTTGCCCAGAAAAACAGAGCGCTCTTGGGAGCTTATTATTTCCGGACTTAAGCATGTGACGTTGTCTTGCATTTAATTCTAGCTGTATTCCCGGAGAGCGTGTAATCGGCGCGGTTTTATTTGGCGACAACCGATAACCATTGAAAACTGTTAAGGTCTTTCGTGTATGGAAATAGTGTATTACGTAGCCGCCAGTCTTGACGGCTACATCGCCGATCTTCAAGGAAAGGTGGATTGGCTGGCGTCTGTGGCGGATGAAAATGAAGACTATGGCTACGAGACGTTTTACAACGGCGTCGATGCGTTGGTCATGGGCAGCAAGACATACCTCAAAGTGCTGGAGCTGGGCGCCTGGCCCTACCAGGGGAAACCGGTATGGGTGTTCTCCCGGCAGGAGGATTTAAAGCTCGCCCCGGGAGTGGAGCGTTGCGCTGGCGATCCTTCAACCTTATTGGCGCACTTCCGGGCGCTGGATTACAAACGAATCTGGCTGGTGGGCGGCGGTGAGCTGCTGGCCTCCTTCCAGGAAGAAGACCTGGTGGACGAGTACATTATTTCCTATGTGCCCGTTTTGCTGGGCCGGGGAATTCCGCTTTTTCCCCCTGTAGACGCCTGCGCGCGCCTGGACTTTCAGTTGGCGGAAACCTTCTCCAGCGGGCTGGTGCAGGTGCGTTATAAGCGCATATGCGATTGAAATTTATAATTAAATGACGGAAAGTCATGAGAAACGGCGCTTTATGCCCGTGCGTCGTCTCATCTCCAGACGCCCGGCCTATACTGTGTAACTGACGTATAAACATTCGCTAGCTCGCTCAAACTCATGGAGACAACCATGGCATTACCCGAACGTGTGGCAAAATGGCACATCAAGCTGGACGATGACCAAATGACTGTGGCGGAAGCATTCGCCAGCATTCAGAGCATTGCTCTGAAACAGGAAGACATCCCGCTGATCATTCAGTTGGTGGAGAACCCCAAATTTGACATCCCTGGCGTCAATCTGTTCAACGGCGCCACCGGCCTGAAAGCGCATGATTATATCCACATCCTGCTGGGGCGTGGCGTGGCGCCAAAAGACGAAGCCTTCGTGCTTGGCTTCACCATGGGCAGCACCAACCGGGTGACGACGACGGAAGAACGTTTATACAGCTTCTTCGCCAAGTATCTGTACCCTAAGGTCTATCAGATGAATGACGAAGATCTGCAGGTATACAAAGACGCCGTGCGACTGGGCTATGTATCTGACTGTACGCCTCTGGATACGGTGGATTTTGAACAGTATTCAAGTTACACCCTGAAGGAGGCCCGCGAGGCGATTGGCCTGGAGGCCGACCTGCTGAAGGCGTATTACGCCATCGAGAAAAAGCGTTATCCGGACAGCCGGGAGTCGCAGCGGAACCTTTAAACGGCGGACGCCGACAGCCATCATTCAATAATTATTAATAAGGGATTTAGATGAAAAGACCCGCCATGCTGGGCCTGTTCGCCCAGCCGCCGCGACTGTTGAACGTGGTTCTGGCGCTGGCGCCATTTGTGATATTGATCGCGACCTATCTCATTGCTTCCGATATCCGCCTGGCCGATAACCCCAGCGACAAACTGCTGCCCAGCCTGCAACAGATGGGGGACGCCATTTACCGACTCGCCTTTGAGCCGGACCGGCGCAGCGGCGATTATGTGTTCTGGGCCGATACGCTGGCCAGTTTGCAACGTCTGGCGATAGGGCTGGCGCTCTCTACCCTGGTGGCGCTGATCATTGGCCTCAACATGGGGGCGTTCAATGGCCTCTATTCTCTGGGCAACCCCATTCTTACTTTCATTGCGATGATTCCTCCGCTGGCGCTGCTGCCGATATTGTTCATTTCCCTGGGCATTGGCGAGCTGGGTAAGGTCGCGCTTATTTTTATCGGGGTATTTCCCATCATGACCCGGGATATGGCGCTGTCCGTGCGCAGCTTCCCTCGCGAACAGGTGGTGAAAGCCAAGACTCTGGGCGCTTCCGATCTGGCGGTGGTTTACAAAATACTGCTGCCACAAATGATGCCGCGCCTGATCACAGCGTTACGTCTGAGCATTGGCTCCGCGTGGCTGTTTCTCATCGCCTCTGAAGCCATTGCGGCGACGGAAGGGTTGGGATACCGCATCTTTCTGGTGCGGCGCTATCTGAGCATGGATGTGATCATTCCCTACGTTATATGGATCACTTTGCTGGGCTTTTTGATGGACTGGGCGCTGCGCTTGATATTGAAGTGGCGTTACAAGTGGTACGAACAATAGCGGGAATCGAGCGGGACCCGCGTTTGCGGACTACCCTGATTGAATGCGGACATAGCGGAACGGACCGGCGCAGACCGGCGACGCTTGAATCTTAGGATTGGAAACGATGCAGCCATTGCTTCACATAGAAGACGTATACAAGCAGTACGGTGATAAACAGGTGCTCGACAATATTGATTTGTCGGTGCGCAAAGGGGAGTTCTGTACGGTGGTTGGGCCCAGCGGTTGTGGTAAGTCCACGCTGCTTCGACTCATCCTCGGGCAGGAGCAGCCGACTGCCGGCAAAGTGGAGATTGCCGGGGAGCCTGCGCTGTTGCCGGACCTCAGTCGCGGCATTGTGTATCAACGTTACTCCCTGTTTCCCAATCGCACCGTGCTGGAAAACGTCATGCTGGGCAAGACGTTGACGCAGGGGCAATGGTGGAATCCCTGGTATCGCAACAAGGCCCACGAAGAAGAGGCGATGGCGATGCTGGCCCAGGTGCGCCTGACGGATGCGGCGCGCAAGTATCCCCATGAACTGTCCGGCGGCATGCAGCAACGGGTGGCCATCGCCCAGGCGCTGATCATGAAGCCGCCCATTCTGTTGATGGACGAACCCTTTGGCGCTCTGGACCCGGACACCCGCGCGGACCTGCAGGTGCATCTGTTGGAGTTATGGGAAAAGGAACAACTGACGGTGTTCTTCGTGACTCACGACATGCATGAGGCCTGCTTGCTGGGGACGCGGCTGCTGGTGCTGTCCCAGTATTATTCTGATGACCGGGGCGATCGCCACTTCGTCGGCCGGGGCGGCAAAATCGTTGCGGATCACCCCCTGCCGAAGGTGGCCACCAGCCGTGAGGTCATGCACACGGACGCCTTCAAAGAATTAATAGAACAAGTGAAGCAGGAAGGGTTTGATCCTGAATACCTGCAACACGTCAAAGATTTCAACCTCAAACATCCGGACTCATTCCAAACCTTGCTGGATGCGGAATATCGACGGTAAGTTATAAGGAATCCATTATGGTTAAACGCTCTCTTATTTCGGTACTGGCGCTGTTGGCTACCGCCTTCAGCGTGCTTTCCCACGCCAAACCCACTTACGTTGACTACAAGCCGATCAGCGAAGTGGTCAAGCTCAATGTGGGTGAAGTGAACACCCGCAGCCTCAGTGCGCCGGTCATTACCTGGGGCGGCGATATCGCCACGCTGCTGGCCAATGGCAATCAGACGCAAACCGCGAAAGGCTCCATTTTCGACAAGAAAGGCCTGCAACTGAAACTTTACCGGGAAGACGCCTTCGTCAATCAGGTTAAAAGCTATGTGGCCGGCGAAACGCCTTTCTTGCGTGGCACGGTAGGCATGATCAGCGCGGCGGCGGAGCTGTTGAATAAAGACCCGCGCACGCAGCCGGTGGTGATTTATCAACTGACCTGGTCTTCGGGCGGCGATGCATTGGTAGTGAAGTCCAATATTCGCAACGCCAAGGACTTGAAGGGTAAAACCATCGCGATTCAGGCGTATGGTCCCCATGTGGATTACGCCGCTCGTATTCTCAAAGATGCAGGCTTGAGCTTCAAAGACGTCAACGTTCGCTGGCTGCCTGACCTGACCGGCACCAACAATGCGCCCATGGCGGCGTTTTATGAGCAGGATGTGGACGCGGCGTTCGTCATTATCCCTGACGCATTGGCGCTGACCTCCGGCGGCAATGTCGGCTCCGGCTCTGAAGATTCGGTAAAAGGCGCGCGCATTCTGTTGTCCACCCGTACTGCGGACAAGGTTATCGCCGACGTCTATGCGGTAAGAAAGGACTACTTCGACGCCCATCGCAGTGAAGTGGAAGCCTTTGTCGCCGGCCTGCTCGAAGGCGAAGAGGCGCTGGGCAAGCTGTTCCAGAACAAAACCAAAGACGTCAAACCTTACCGGACCATGTTGGCGGCGTCGGGCAAACTGCTGCTGGACAGCGAAGAAGCCACCGCTGATGTGGAAGGCCTGTTCGCGGACGCGACCTTTGTCGGCCTGCAAGGTAACAAGCAATTCTTTACCGATAGCAACTACCCCCGTCGCTTCGACGCCCTGAGCAGTGAAGTACAAACCGGTTTGCAACAGGCAGGTATTCTAAGCAAGCCGGCGACGCTGGCGAAAGCGGCCTTCGACTATGGTTTCCTGGGCGCGGCGGTCAATGTCAAAGCGGAAGCAGCCAAGCCCCGTTTCGATGAGGAGAAGGTAGCGCAGCTGGTGAATCAGCGTCAGCAGCAACAGAGTCTGGCTGAGGGAGAACTGTTCTCTTTCGAGGTCTTCTTCCAACCGAACCAGAAGTCCTTCTCTATCGACCTGTATCAGGACTCCTTTGATAAGGTGGTCGAGCTGGCCAGCACCTATGGCGGCGCCATCATCACTGTGGAAGGCAACTCCGACCCGATGGAGTACCTGCGCGCCAAGAAAAAAGGCGAGCAGGCGGTAGTGCTGGGACGCATCAAACAGTCCGCCCGCAACCTGAGTCTGGCTCGCGCGCAGGAAGTACGCGACAACATCATTCAATATGCGGCGGGCAAGAATATCAGTCTGGACCCATCCCAGTTCGCGGTGGTGGGCAACGGCATCGCCAACCCGAAAACCGGTATTTGCGGCGCGGAGCCCTGCGCGCCCAAAAACCAGCAGGAATGGCGTTCGAATATGCGGGTCGAGTTCCGCATTATTCAGGTTGAAGCTGAATCCGACGTATTCATGCCGCTGTAAGGGGATATGCGATGTTGAAGAAACTTTCAGTCTGTATCGCCCTGGCGGCGCTGGCGGGGTGCGATAGCTCCTCCTCGCCGGCCTCGTCCTCCGCTCCGGCGGCGACAGCCGAGACGAAGCCTGCGCAGGCGGCTAAACCTACGGCGCTTTACGGTATGCGCCCGGCGGATAACCTTTGGCCGGCGACAAGGGAACAAAGCGAATTGAGCGACAACCTGCTGGCGAAGAACTACTACATTGTGTTCGACGGCTCCGGCAGCATGGACAATACCGATTGCGGCGACGGCAAGCGTAAGCTGGATGTGGCTAAAACCGCAGTGAAAAAGTTTGTTGAACAGCTACCGGCTGACGCCAATGTGGGAGTTTACGCTTTTGACGGGCAGGGCGTTGGCGAACGCACCCATCTCGCCACGGAGAATCGTCCGGTAGTGAAACAGATGATTGACCAGTTGGTCGCCGGCGGCGGTACGCCGCTGTCCGCTGGCCTGGAGGACGGCGAAGCCGCGTTGACCGCGCAGGCGGGCAAGCAGCTGGGATATGGCGAATATCACTTGGTGATCATCACTGACGGACTGGCCAGCCGCGGTTATGAAACCGACGGGGCGGTGCAGTCTATTCTGCAGAATACGCCGATTAATATTCACACTATTGGATTCTGTATCGGCGACGATCACTCCTTACATCAGCCCGGGTTGACCTTTTACCGCTCTGCGAGCGACCCGGACAGTCTGATGGCGGGGCTGAATGAAGTATTGGCCGAAGCGCCGGACTTCACGCTCCTGGAATTTCAACAATAGAACGCAAGGCGACCTCAGGCAGTAGAGACTGGATGCATGAAAGCGCACGTTAAGATAGTAATCATCCTGCTGTTGGGCGGGCTGCTGGTGATGGCGGGAGTCAAAATATTCCTGCTGCAATCCCAGGAGGACCGTCAACTGCAGACCACAGACGCCAAGAACACCAAGGGGACCATTCGCCTGGCCAGGGATAGCTGGGTGGGCTACTTCCCCTTGTGTTCGCCGGAAATGAATGCGCGCCTGCGCCGCCTGGGCTATCTGCTCGAATGCGTGGATGACCAGGCCGACTATCAGGACCGTTTCAAGCGCCTGAGCAAAGGCGAGTACACCTTTATCGTCGCCACGGTGGACAGTTATGTGCAAAACGGGGCGGGGGTGAACTATCCCGGCCCTATTATCTCTGTCATCGACGAAAGCAAGGGCGGCGACGCTATTGTGGCGCGTCAGTCCAAAGTGGCGGGCATTGAGGATTTGCGAAGCGCAAACGGCGTCAAAGTGGCGTTTACGCCGAACTCGCCGAGTGAACATCTGTTAAGGGCGATTCGCAGCCATTTTGACCTGACCGCGTTGAATCAGTCGACCTCCTGGAAACTGCCGACCAACGGCTCCGGCGAGGCGCTGGACGCGCTGCTCAAAGGGCAGGCTGACGTGGCGGTGGTGTGGGAGCCTGAAGTGACCCGGGCCTTGTCCAACGACGGCATTGTGCGTCTGTTGGGCACCGAGGACACCCAGAAGCTGATTGTGGATGTGCTGGTGGCCAACGCCACGGTGCTGCGTAAGGACCCGGAGATGGTGTCAGTGTTCCTGAAAGCGTATTACCAGACGCTGCAGCATTATCGTCGCAATCAGGATGAGCTGGTGAAAGCGCTGCGTGACGAATATGACCTCGACGCCAAACAGTCCAAAGAACTCCTGAGCGGTGTGGAATGGAAGAGCCTGACCGAAAATGCGGAAGACTGGTTTGGCGTTGGACGCCGCAACGCGGGTCGCGAGTATCTGGTGGACACCATCGAGTCGGCGGTGGGTATTCTGCTCGACGACAAAGTGTTCAGCCGCAATCCCATACCGAACAACGATCCTTATCGACTGCTCACCAGCGCCCCCATCAAAGAGCTTTACGACACCCTGGCCACGGGTGAGTTCGCCGGCGAAAGCAGTTCTGCGGAGAAAGCGCGTTTTCGCGCGCTGGCCGCGTCGGAGTGGGAACGCCTGCGGGAGTTCGGCGCGCTGAAAGTGCGTCCGATTATCTTCGCCAGCGGAACGTCAGAGCTGACCCTGGAAGGCAAGCGTGAAGTGGATCTGTTGATGGAAAACCTGCAGCACTACCCGAACTTCCGCGTGGAAATTCGCGGACATACTGGCGTCAGGGGCGATGCGGAAGCGAACAAACGGCTTTCCCTGGACCGTGCCGAAGCGGTGTATCGCTATATCGAAGTCACCTATGAAATCGATCCGAACCGGTTCCGCTTTGTTGGTTTTGGCGGTGAAAAACCACTGCCGCAACTGCCGAACGAATCGTTGCGCGCCTACAACTACCGCCTGCCGAGGGTGGAAATCGTTCTGGTGAGCGGAGAAATCTAGGTATGACCTTTGACACCAAAGCGATCAAACCCGCCAAAATCAAAGCGGAGACGCTGAAAACCTCGCTGACCCAACCGGTGACGCTATATCCCGCTTTGGTCGGCTTTTTGGGCGGCGCTGCGACCATGCTTTTCGGTGTGGGCGGCGCGACGCTGGGCGCCCTGGTGGGCGGCGCCGTATTGGCGCTGGGCGGCTGGTCCTGGGAGTATTTCGCCAAAGGCGGAACTCACGCCAATCGCTACATTGAGCGGTACCGCAAAGCGCTGGAAGCGCAGCGCAAACAGGCCATCGCTCACCTTAATACGGAGTTGTCTAAACTGAATGCGGACGACGCTATCCAGCAACTACAGTTATTTCAGAAGAAGTTTGAGATCTTCAATCAGGTGCTCAATCGCAAACTGCAGTCCACGGAACTGACATATAACCGCTATCTGGCCATGGCGGAGCAGGTGTATCTGAACGGCCTGGATAATCTGGAAGGCGTCTCTCTGTCCCTCCAGTCAGTCAGCGCGATTGATCGGGTCGCTATCGAAAGCAAGCTGCAGCGCATGGATGGCGTTGTTTCGGCGGAAGCGGAAAGAACCCGTGAGCAGCTGCGCGGTCGCTTGCATTTGTTCGACGAGCAAATGCAGCGGGTGCGCTCCCTTTATGCGGAAAACGAGGAAGCCTTGACCAAACTGGATCAGGTCAGCGCCCGCCTCGCCAACACGGATTTCAGTAGCGGTCGCGCCGCCATGGATATGGAGCAAGCGATCAAGGAACTGACCACACTAATTGAAAACTCGCAGCAATATGCGCAAAAAAAGTGATGAGGAATAACCAGTGAGCAATTTAATCCTGACCGAGAAAGAGAAAATAGAGAAGCAGGTCATTGCGGAAACCTCCAAATCTGAAGAGGTTGATCCCAAGCTACAGGCGCAGGCTGACGAGCTGGTGGAGAAATTGGTCGGCATCGATCTTCGCAATCTGGACCAGCGTGACGCCCAGGCGCGGGCTGTGGCCAATCTGGGTGAAACCGTCACTCGCAATATGGCGCAGCAAAGCGCGATGTTGAAACAGCCTATGGCCAATCTGTTGCGTGACGCTCAGGACGGCGGCCCGGTGGCGCAAGGACTGTTGACGTTGCAGGAGCAAGTGACCGACATCAACCCGAATCGGGTTGATTTCAATATGGGCGGTATTCGTCGACTGCTGTCGATGATCCCTGGCGTAGGTACGCCTCTGGCGCGCTGGTTCGCTCGCTATCAGAGCGTTGAAGGCGTGATTCAGGATATCGTGGCGACGCTGAAAGACGGCAAGTCGCAGCTGGAGCGGGATAACGTCACCTTGCGCAACGATCAGAAGCGCATGCGCGAGCTGACCTTCCTGCTGCAGGACTACATCAAGCTGGGGCAACTGCTGGATAGACAACTGACTTCTCAGGTAGAGCGTCAGGAAGATGAGGAGAAGCGTAAGTTTCTGGAAGAGGAAGTACTGTTTCCGTTGCGTCAACGCATTATCGATTTGCAGCAGATGCTGGCGGTAAACCAGCAAGGCGTGTTGTCCACTGAAGTTATCATCCGCAACAACCAGGAGCTGGTTCGCGGCGTTGATCGCGCCTGCAATGTCACGGTGACGGCGTTGTCCACGGCTTCCACGCTGGCGCTGGCGTTACAGGCGCAGAAGAAGGTGTTGAAAGGCGTGCAGGCGGTGACTCAAACCACCAATGACCTGATCGCCGAAACCGCCAGTACGCTGCGCACTCAGGGCGTGGAGATTCAAAAGCAGGCGTCTCAGGCGCAGCTGGACATCAATACTTTGAAGAAAGCCTTTACTGATGTACAGGCCGCTCTGGAAGAACTCAGCAGCTTCCGTCGCAACGCCTTGCCCAAGATGGCGCAGTCTATTGTGGATATGGATGACCTGAGCGGCAAAATGGAGAAATCCATCCAGAAAATGGAAGGGGCGGAAGAAGCCCGCGTTTCTCTGGAAGACGCCATTGAAATTATTGATATCAATAAAGAATAACCGGCTGTCCGTTACTGATGACGGACGCAATACTTTGCAACAAGGAAAAAAATTTATGGTACGAAGCATAACCTCCATCATGATGTGTCTGGCGGTATCCGCCTCCGCTTCAGCGGCGGATAAGTTCAAACTGGCCTGGTCCCACTACACTGGCTGGGAACCCTGGGGCTACGCAGCGGATCAAGGCATCGTCAAAAAGTGGGCGGACAAGTACGGCATTGAAATTGAAGTGCAGTTGATCAATGACTACGTCGAGTCCATCAACCTGTATACCGCCAGCGACTTCGATGCAGTCACCGCCACCAATATGGATGCGTTGACGATTCCCTCCGTCAGCGGCGTGGATACCCAGGCGATTATCGTAGGCGATTATTCCAACGGCAACGACGGCATCGTGGTGAAAAGCGCGCACAGCGTGGCGGAGTTGAAAGGGCGGGAAATCAATCTGGTGGAATTCTCCGTTTCCCACTACATGCTGGCGCGTGCGCTGGATAAAAACGGCATGTCTGAAAGAGACGTCAAGGTAGTGAATACCTCCGATGCGGACATCGCCAGCGCCTTCATTTCCAGTTCCAAGGGCGCGGTAGTGACCTGGAATCCACCTTTGCAGCAGGCGCGCAACGCCAAAGGCGCACAGATGATTTTTGACTCTTCCATGATTCCAGGTGAAATTCTCGATATCACATTTGTGAAGACAGACGCTGATGAGCGCTTCAAAAAAGCGCTTACCGGCGCCTGGTATGAAACCATGGCGATCATAAGCGGCGGCGCCGGCAGTAAAGAAGCGGTTGAGCATATGGCGGAAGCCACTGGCGCGACGGTTCCTGAGTTTAAAGCCCAACTGCGCACCACCGCGATGTTCTACACACCCGCCGAAGCCCGCGACTACACTAAATCCGACGCAATTGAGAAGACCATGGAATACGTGCGTCAGTTCAGCTTCGACAAAGGTTTGTTTGGCGCTACCGCGCAGTCGGCTGACTTTGTCGGCATTGAGTTCGATAACGGCAAAGTGCTGGGTGACGAGAAGAACGTCAAGCTGCGCTTTACCAGTAAATATATGGACATGGCCGCACAGGGCTCCCTGTAACAGGCTTTGTGTCGTAGCGGGCGGGAAAAGGTGATGTCCCGCCCGTACAGGCTTCGGCTTTCAGCTTTGAGTCGGTGGAATCGAAACCGGCTGGAAGGGAATCGGTGGAGCCTTGCAATTTAAAGTTAATGTTGTAAACATCGTTCGGTCGCTGATGACGGCGACCGGCGAATAACGCCCGATCCTGTGTGCGCCTGTTGGCGTGTAGCAGTATGACGTCAGGAGGCCAGGACATTTTTCGTCATGAAGCAATGTAAGCAATAAAGGTGAATTCCAATGCTTTTTTCCAAGCTCCTGGGAGAAGTTAGCGACTCAGTATGCGATGTAGAAATCGCCGAGGACTGGTCCCAAGGTCGCTCGACCTTTGGAGGGCTGGTGGCGGCGTTTATCTACGAAGCCATGCGCCAGTCGCTCTCCGAGGATCGCCCTCTGCGTGAATTTAATATCTCGTTCGTCTCCCCCGTCGCCCCAACTAGATTAACCGTCGCCAGTGAGTTATTGCGCGAAGGCGGTTCAGTCAGCCAAGTGTTGGGCCGCGCAATTCAACAAGGGGAAGTGAAAGCCACTGCTTTCGCCAGCTTCGGCAAGGCGCGGGACACCATCATCAATGCGTCCGGCGAAGCGACGCCAGAAGCGAAGGTTCCCGATCAGTGTATTGAAATGCCATACATCAAAGGCGTCACGCCCGAATTTACGCAGCATTTCAACTACTACTACGCCTACGGCAACCTGCCGTTCTCCGGCGTGCAGTCGAGAGAAATGGGGGGATGGGTGCGCTTCCGTCAGCCGGAGCCAGCGATGACTCTGGGTCACATTCTTGGGTTGGTGGACGCCTGGCCGCCAGCGACATTGCCCTGGGTGAAAACGCCGGCTCCCGCCAGTACGCTGACCTGGTCTATCCAGTTCCCGCAGCCAACGCCAACCATACAACCGGATGAGCTGTGTCTGTATAAGGCTTACGTTGAGCACGCTTCGGAAGGGTATGCTTATACCCGCTCCAAGTTGTGGAACGCCAACGGCGAATTGGTGGCGCTCAGCCAGCAGACCGTAACGGTATTCGGCTAAGCCCTGCCGAGCGAGCCGTGCGGCTCGCTCTACAAGGAAAACAGGTCTATCTGTCTGGATGCGCCGGGCGGCGTGAACAAGTCCGTACGCAATGGGGAATCCCGTCGTAAATTAAGTCCATTGCGCTTGGCGGCAATGCTGAAGCGTTGTTCGATCAGACGTGCGAAGTGTCCTACGCCGCTTTGGCGGGTACGGAAATCGGACTGATACAGCTCGCCATTTCTGCACTCCCTCAGTAAGTTGAGCGCTTTCTCCTTGCGCAGCGGATAGTGCTGTTGCAGCCAGCTTTCGTAAAGCTCCTTTAGCTGATGAGGCAAACGTAACAGGATATAGCCGGCATTGAGCGCGCCGGCGTTGGCGCATTGGGTGACGATATCTTCAATCTCCGGGTCGTTGATGCCGGGGATTACCGGCGCCACCATGACGCCAACGGGGATGCCTTCCCGGCGTAAGGTCTCAATCGCTTTGAGACGCGCTTTGGGGCTCGCCGCGCGGGGTTCCAGGATATTTTTCAGCTTCACGTCCATGGTGGTGACGCTGATCATGACTTTGACCAGATTCTGAAACGCCAGCTCCCGCAGCAGGTCAATATCGCGCAGTATGAGGTTGCTCTTGGTGATCAGCGTAACCGGGTGCTTGGTGTCGACCATGACATTGAGCAGACTGCGGGTGATTTTTAGTTGCCGTTCGGAGGGCTGATAGGGGTCGGTGTTGCCGCCGATAGCAATGGTTTCGCAGCGGTAATTGCGCTGATCCAGAAAGATGCGCAGCTTTTCCGCTGCATTGGTTTTGCAGTAGATCTTGGTTTCAAAGTCGAGGCCCAGCGACAGGTCCAGATACTCATGGCTGGGGCGGGCGTAGCAGTAGACGCATCCGTGTTCGCATCCCTGATAAGGATTGATGGAGTAGGTGAAGGGAATATCGGGGGAATTATTCTTGCTGACAATGGACTGACAGCTTTGCTGGATATATTCCGTTTGCGGGTGCTTCTGATAAGCTTCGTCGTGGACTTCACTCCATGCGGCGATTTCAGCGGGATCGCTCTCGCTGCGTTGCGGGTGAAAACGATTGTGTGGATTGGTCCCGGTTCCACGCCCTTTGTTTGCTTCGCCGTATTGCATAACCTGCCTCCAAGATACTGTTTAAATGTACAGTATTTTGTCTGGGGACGGCAACAGGAATTTTCTGCGGTATGTTCGGATCGTAATTTCGGGCTCAAACATAAATGATTGTAAGCTTTCGCGTATGATGTTAAATACGCTTTGGCTTCAGTGGGTTAGGATGAAATGGTGATTTAATGCGTTGGGGATTGTGTCTTTTGCTACTCGGGGCGGCGACGGTTTTCGCCGAAGAAAACGAGACGCCTATATTGGCGTGCTATGAGCTGGAGGATGTACAGCAACGCCTGATTTGTTATGACAGCGTAGCCAAATCCCTGGGTAAGGAAGACGCCCCCCAAACGGGCGGGGTAGAGGACCAGAACGATGATCCCCTCGGCGATATCCGGCAGCCCAGCGATATCGATAAGCGCCTGGAGTTTGAAACGACTTTCTCCGACAACCGTTTCCTTATTATCCCCCACAAGCCCAACTATCTGCTGTTGTACTCCTATGTGGACGACCCCAACGAGATGCCATACAGCCCGACCAGAGAGCCTAGTATGGACCTGGAGAGCCAAAAGCATTCGGAGACCAAATTCCAGATCAGTTTCAAAGTGCAATTGGCGCGTAACTTTATCCCCGAGCCTATGAGCCTCTGGTTCGCTTATACCCAGGTCTCGTTTTGGCAGCTGTATAACCAGTCTCTGTCCGCACCTTTCCGGGAAACTAATTACGAGCCCGAACTGATCTTTTTGTTCCGTAATAACCTGAGCCTGTTTGGCTATACCTCCGAGCATTATGTGCTGGGGTTGAGCCATCAGTCGAATGGGCGCACCGAACCGACGTCGCGGAGCTGGAATCGCATCTACACGGCGTTCCTGTTCAATCAGGGAAGTATGACTTTCAGCGTCAAACCCTGGTGGCGTCTGCCGGAAAGCGGGGATGACGACGACAACCCCGATATCCACAACTATATGGGGTACGCCGAGTTTGGGGCGACCTATAAACATAATGAGAACGTGGCCAGCATGCGCCTGTTCAACAACTTCCGCCGCGATGACAACCACACGACGGTGCAACTGTCCTATAGTTTTCCGCTGCAGGGGCGTTTGAAAGGTTACATCGAGTATTACGATGGCTATGGCGAGAGTTTGATTGACTATAACCACCGCACGCAAAGGATTGGTTTTGGAGTGCTGCTCACAGACTGGTATTAATTGTCTGATAAGCCCGCCGGCCCGACGCTATCGCGCCGGCGAGGTTTTTAATTATTTTGCTTTTGCTTAATTTTCAATAACAAAATACCAACGCGGCTTAAACAGCTTAAATTCCCCCGAAAATTAGAATGGCTCCATATAGATGTGATGGAGAAAGTGGGAATGAAGCAGAAAGTTGTCGCCGCTCATCCTTTAATTGAACAATATATCACGCCACTGTTTATCGCATTTATCGCCGCCTGTATGCTCGGCCTGGTAGTTAGCGCCTGGCGCTTTGGGGGAATGCAGAGTCTGTTTAATGCTCAACCCAGTCATGGACAGTTACTGCCAGACGCCGACGCCTTGCACGCCGCCTACTATTCCAATGCTGATCCTATTCACGATGCGGATCGCTTTCCTGGTCATGTGCCTCAATACGCTTACGCCAAAGAAGTGCGCAAGGTGGCGGTGGAGCTGGATATGGAAGAACGTCTGCTATACGCCGTCGCCAGAACGGAATCCAGTTTGCGTCCAGACGTGCGCAGCGAAAAGGGCGCTATGGGCCTGATGCAGGTGGTGGCGGGAGCGGGAGGTCGTGAAGCCTACAAGCGTCTGTACAAAAAGTCGCGAAATCCTACGGAAAAAGAACTGGCTGACCCTTATACCAATCTCAAACTGGGCGGCGCTTATCTGAAAATTCTGAGACATCGCTATTTTGGTCAGGTTGAAGATCGAACGGCGCAGACCATGCTGGTTCTGGCGGCCTACAACTGGGGACCAAGCAATGTACGACGTAAAATCGTTGGAAAGTCCCCAGTACAAACTCGGGAGCAAGTGTTAAAAGCGCTGCAGCAGGACGCGCCCACGGAGACGTACCAGTACGTCAGAAAAGTAATGCGCTATATGGATGAGTTCGCCAGACTTTCCGGTCGGCCCGCGTAGGCTTATTGTTTTTAGTCGCCTGCGGTGACTCGGGTTTCCAGCCTGTGGAAAGTGACGTTAGGAATGAGCGTATAAGCTCTTATTATGAATGAGAGGGCGGATAAATCCGGCTACTGCTTTTTCTTGATGGTTCTTACTGCGGCGATAATACTCGCCAAAACGATACTGGCGCTTAAGTAGTAAGGCGCCGCCTGCCAATGTCCTGAAATGAGATAATCCATCGCCATCATCACCAGGAACGCACTCATGCAAAATGGAAACAGGAACGGGGCCAGTTTGGCTCCGAGCACTGGAAATTTTGCTGGAAGCTGTGGAGCGGAAGGCTTAGCTGCGGCCAACTGCTCTTTCTGTTGCACGAAAATTTTGAATAACAAGTTAGCCTCCTTTGTTAAATGGAGTGAGGCGATCTTAGTGATTGCGGACCTTGCTCAAAATGCGTACAAGCCGCTACGTAGCAATGCGAATTTGACTTTATCTTGGGCCAGACCTTGCGTAGAGTACGGGTTTTGACAAATTCGAATGACGAGCTGAGCGAGCATTTAAGAATCTATGAGCATGATGTTTGAAGAGGGGATTGAGCGTCGTCCGCTAAAGGAATATACGGAAAAAGCCTACCTTGATTATTCCATGTACGTCATTCTGGATCGGGCGCTTCCCCATATCGGCGATGGCCTGAAGCCGGTGCAACGGCGCATTGTTTACGCCATGTCCGAACTTGGCCTGAGCGCCGCCTCCAAGCACAAAAAATCCGCCCGTACTGTCGGGGATGTGTTGGGTAAATTCCATCCTCACGGCGATTCCGCCTGTTATGAAGCCATGGTGTTGATGGCGCAGCCTTTTTCCTATCGTTATCCATTGATTGATGGGCAGGGCAACTGGGGCTCCGCGGATGATCCCAAGTCCTTCGCCGCCATGCGTTACACCGAAGCCCGTCTGGCGAAATACGCGGAAGTGTTGTTGAGCGAAATCGGGCAGGGCACAGTTGATTGGGTTCCCAACTTCGACGGCAGCCTGGACGAGCCTTCTTTATTGCCCGCCCGACTACCCAACCTGTTATTGAATGGCACTACAGGTATCGCCGTAGGTATGGCGACGGACATTCCGCCCCATAACCTGCGGGAAGTGACCCAAGCCTGTATCCATATGTTGGATCACCCGAAAGCCACAGTGGAAGAGCTGTGTGAATATATAGAAGGACCGGACTTTCCGTCTGGTGGGGAAATCGTCACCTCTCGCAGCGATCTGCGGCAGATTTACGAGACGGGTCGCGGCTCCGTCAAAATGCGTGCGAAATACACAAAAGAAGGTCAGGACATCGTCGTCACCGAGCTTCCGCACCAAGTGTCCGGCGCCCGCATCATGGAGCAAATCGCCCAGCAAATGCAGGCCAAGAAGCTGCCCATGGTGGCGGACCTGCGGGATGAGTCCGATCATGAGAATCCGACTCGACTGGTCATTATTCCTCGCTCCAATCGCATTGACGCAGAGCCTCTGATGGCGCATTTGTTCGCCACCACTGATCTGGAAAAGAACTATCGGGTCAACCTCAATGTAGTGGGCCTGGACGGACGTCCTGCGGTCAAAGACCTGCGCGTGCTGCTGCAGGAATGGCTGACGTTCCGCACGCAAACAGTCAGGCGCAGACTGGAGTATCGCTTACAGAAAGTATTGGCGCGCCTGCATATTTTGGAAGGCTTGTTGGTCGCGTTCCTGAATATCGATGAAGTCATTGCCATCATTCGTAGCGAAGACAAGCCGAAGCCGGTCCTGATGGAGCGTTTTGGCTTGAGCGATGTGCAGGCTGAGTACGTTCTGGATACGAAGTTACGGCAACTGGCCCGCCTGGAAGAAATGAAAATCAGGGCGGAGCAGGATGAGCTGGAGAAAGAACGCAAAAAGCTTGAAGACATCCTGGGGTCTGAAGCCAAGCTGCGCAAGCTGGTCAAGACGGAGCTGAAACAGGATATGGAGACGTTTGGCGACGAGCGCCGTTCTCCCATTGTTGAGCGAAAAGAAGCGCAGGCATTCAGCGAAACTGACTTGATCGCCTCTGAGCCGGTCACCGTGGTGTTGTCGGAGAAGGGCTGGGTGCGGGCCGCCAAAGGCCATGATATCGACGCCCAAGGCCTTAGCTATAAAGCCGGCGACAAGTTTCTCGCCGCCGCCAAGGGGCGCAGTCATCAGAATGCCATCTTCCTTGACGATACCGGACGTTCCTACTGTGTGGCGGCGCATTCGCTGCCGTCCGCCAGAGGGCAGGGCGAGCCGCTTACCGGACGGGTCAATCCGCCTTCCGGCGCGGGCTTTACCCATGTGCTGATGGGACCTGACTCCATGAAAGTGGTGCTGGCGTCAGATGCGGGGTACGGCTTTGTGGCCAAGCTGGAAGATTTGCAATCGAAGAATCGTGCTGGCAAGGCTTTGATTTCCTTGCCGAAAGGCGCGTGCGTATCGCCGCCGATTCTGTTGGAAAGGCAAAACAATCCTCACTTGGTGGCGATCAGTAATGAAGGACGAATGCTGGTGTTTCCTGTGAGTGAACTTCCAGAGCTGGCCAAAGGCAAGGGCAACAAGATCATCGGTATCCCCAGTGCTCGTGCGCAAGCTCGTGAAGAAGTCATGAGCAATCTGGCGGTGGTGGGTGAAAAAGACACCTTGGTGCTGCACGCTGGCAAACGTTTCCTCAAACTGACTTTCGATGATTTGAGCCATTATCTGGGCGAGCGCGGTCGCCGTGGGCATAAATTGCCCCGTGGCCTGCAACGGGTCGACCGAGTGGAAATCATCGTTGATGAAAGCGCCGAACCGGTATCCCCGGAAGGCGAGTGAATCACTTCTGCACGCGCCCGTCCGGGCGCGCGATGAACGCAATAATTCATAGCTAAGCAGTTAGATTGAGGTGGAAGACGCCGTGAGCGAAATACTACTGATTAATGTCTCTGGATATGACAAACCGGGACTGACTTCGTCGATTACCCGGATCATGGCTGAGCATGGGCTGATTATTCTGGATATCGGCCAGGCCGTCATTCACGATTACCTGACCTGGGGCATATTGGTGCAGATTCCTGATAGTGAAGAATCCGCGAATGTGCTGAAGGAGCTGCTGTTTTGCATTCACGCTTTGAATTTGCAGGTGCAGTTCAAGCCGGTATCAGAGCAGGAGTATTCTGACTGGGCGAAAGGCAAGGGCAAGGAGCGCTATATTGTCACGCTGTTGGCGCGTGAGATCACTGCAGAGCAGATCGCACGGGTATCCGGCATCACTGCGGACCATCATTTGAATATCGACAATATCAGCCGTTTGTCGAGCCGCCTGTCACTCTACGAGGACCGCACAAACGCTCAGGCCTGCATAGAGTTCGCCGTGCGTGGGACGCCTCAGAATCTGGACGCGTTAAAAGCGGAATTCCTGCATGTGTCGAACGACCTGAATTTGGATATCGCGTTTCAGAAAGATGATATCTATCGCCGTAATCGTCGTCTGGTGGTCTTTGATATGGACTCCACGCTGATCGAAGCGGAAGTCATTGATGAGCTGGCCAAAGAGGCGGGCGTTGGCGAACAGGTCGCTGAAATCACCGAAAGGGCCATGCGCGGCGAACTGGATTTCTCGCAAAGCTTTCGTAAGCGGGTGGGGTTATTGAAAGGCCTCTCTGAAAGCGTCCTGGAAAGAGTGCAGGCGCGACTGGTGATGACGGAAGGCGCAGAAAAACTGATTTCCCATCTGCGTATGCTGGGCTACAAGACAGCGATTTTATCTGGCGGCTTCACGTACTTTGCGAAGGGACTCCAGGCCAAGTTGGGCATTGACTATGTCTACGCCAATGAGCTGGATATTAAAGACGGCGCAGTCACGGGCGAAGTGACTGGCAGGATTGTCGATGGCGCGCGTAAAGCAGAACTGTTGCGGGAGATTGCGGAAAAAGAGGGCTTGCGTCTGGAGCAGGTAATTGCGGTGGGCGACGGCGCCAATGATCTGCCGATGCTGAGTGTGGCTGGATTGGGTATCGCCTTCCGCGCCAAACCTCTGGTGAAAGAGTCCGCCAAACATGCGATCTCCAATCTGGGGCTCGACAGCATCCTCTATTTGCTGGGGTTGCGGGAAAGCGATACGGCTTTGTTGGTGGGAGGCGAGTAAGCTACTCTCCTGTCTAGTCCTGAATAGGCGCCAACTCTATTCAGGACGGGTCATCCAAAACAAAAAAGGCGGGCCTCAAGCCCGCCGTGAACACAGCAAAAGGAACGAATGTCGTCGTCCGCGAGGCTATTCGCCTTCGCTGAAGTCGTAATTCATTTCCGGTGAGGGCTCCTGCAGATAGTACCCCTGAATGTAGTTGACGCCCGCCTGCCACAGTGTGGACAGTACGGAAGCGTTTTCCACGAAAGGCACCACTGTCAGTTTCTTCAATTCCTGTAGCTGAGTGATCATTTCCTTCAGCTTCTCTCTGGAGCGCTCGTCTTTCTGAATCTCTTCGGTGAATGAACCATCCATCTTGATGTAATCGCATTCAACGTGCTTGATAGTGTTGAACGGATTCAAGGCGCAGCCGAAACGTCCAATGGAAATCTTGCCGCCCAGGCGTTTAATGCCGGCAGCGAACTCTTTGGCCTGTTTCAGGTACTCAATGGCGTTTTCTTCGGCGATCTGGAAGATCAGTGCGCCGCCGGGCAGCTTGGCTGCCTTCAACGCCAGGCCCAACCACTGCACGAAGGTTTTATCCAGCACCGTGTAGGGGGTGATGTTCAAGAACAGCTTGGTGTCGTGTCCTTTGGCGCGATGTGCGCTGAGGCTCTTGATGTTCTGCAGGATTACCCAGCGATCCAGTTTGATCGCAAGCTCTGCGTTGCTGTCGATGGGCAAAAACTCGGATGGACTGATTTCTTCGTTCTTGTCGTTCAGCATACGCAGGAAGGCTTCGTAATGCTCTTCGCCTTCGCCGCGCAAACCAATGATCGGTTGGAACAACAGGCGGAAGCGGCCGTTGTCCAGGCTGCGCTGCAGTACGGCGACCATGTCCTCATCCATAGGCTGCGCTGCGTCGAAGTCCACGGCGTTATACAGGTAAACGCCATTGCCTTTTTTCTTGCCTTCCAGGTTGTGAACATGTGAGCAGGCTTTGTGAGCGCGGCTCATCAGCTCTTCCGCTTTCGGCGCATTTTCGTTGATGCGGGCGATGCCGACACTGACGGTGACCTGCGCAGTGCGGTCGCCGACTTCGAATAAATGCTCTTCCGTCTGCTTGCGTATATTCTCCGCCAGCTGCTCGGAGCCTTTGTCGTCGACCTGGGACGCCAATATAGCGAAGGTATCATCGCCAAGACGGGCCAGGGAGTAGTTGTCCGGGCAAATGGATTTCAACATGTTGGCGAAGTCGCCAAGGATGCTGTCTGAGCCTGGAATGCCATATTCGTTGCGGGCGACGGAGAACTCGTCCAGTTCCAGATACAGCAGGCTGCCTTGCAGATCATTGTTGAGCGCTTTGTCGATCGCTCCTTCCAGGTGCTCCATGAAGTGCACCTTGTTGTAGAGACCGGTCAATAAGTCTTCGCTGCTGAACTTGCGCAGCTTCTCTTCAAGTTCGGGGTCGACTTCCGGACGCACGATTATCTGAGTGCAGGCTTCGCCGTCATACGTCGCCTGAGAGCAGCTGATGACGACCTCGACTTCGGAGTCGTCGCTCTTGCGAATAGTGCAGGTCAGTTCTTTATGCTGCTGATTTTGCTGGATGTCATTAAAGGCTTTAAGGAAGTCCTTGAAGGATTCCTGGCTACCGCTGGACAGAACGTCCATGACGGGAATACACATCAATTCGTCGATGTCTTCGTAACCGAACAGTTCCAGGTAAGCTTTGTTGGCGAAAACGTGCATGCCTTCGTTGATGTAAGCGATAGCGTCCATGGAGCTTTCGAGCAACAGGTTGCAGCGTTTTTCCGCTTCCCGCAGATGCACTTCGATGTTGCGGCGACGACGACGTTCTTCCAGGTCGTTCAGCTCTCGCTTGATGGAAAACACCATTCGCGGAAGCGCGTCCACCGGCAACACTTCACGTGCGCCCAGCTTCAGTCCTTCCAGGGCTGAGTCCTCATCGAAGGTCTGTGTCAGAAGGATAAAAGGAAGGTCTTTTTCCAGTCTTTTGATTTGTTCGAGGCAGTGCTTATAGGTGACTTCCCCGTCGACTTCTTTGGCGATGAACAGATCCCACACCTGAGAGTTTAGCGACTCTTCCAAATCCTCCAGACTGGTGACTCGGTGAGCTCGCGTGGCTCTCCCTGCATTCCGAAGTAGGCTGACTACTTTTTCGGCATCATTTTGCGAGGCGTCCAGGATCAGCAAATGTACCGTTGGATTTTTTTTTTGCATGAACGTGAATTGATCAAACTCCAGTCAATTGGCGTAAACCTTGCCGCCGAACGCACCTAAAGAACGCCCTACAGCCTAGATTTTACAAAGTTTTATATATGTAAGTTATTCTAGGTCGCTCTTTATTATGCGACAAGGAAATATGTTAAGTAATTTGACGTTCGTTCCTATAAGGACGGCCACAGTGAATCAAAATCATCTTCGCTCGCGCCCGTCGTTTTCACTTCTTCTTGAGCTTGATTAAGCGATTGATTTAAAAACTTAATCTCAAACTGGCTGAAACTGCCGGTGGCGGACACCCGACGACAAAGCTGTACTTTGGTTTCGCGTCCCTGTTTGTTGATGATGACTTTGTGACCCACCTGGAACGGCAGGCGTGGGGTGATGAGCGTTGCAGGTTGCCCGATAGAGGGAAGCTCCGGCAACAGCAGTCCGCGCAAGAACTCGCTGCCTTCGCCGGTTTTCTGCGTGAGCTGTACGCCGCAAGGCTTGGCGCTTGGCGCCAGCAACTCAACGCCGAACTGGGTGCCGTGCTGTTTGATTTGGCGAATCCAGCGGATGACGGAAATACTCCAAGGGTGAGACTCATCTTCACGCACGCCAAGCAATTCGCCGGCCTGAACATTGCCGGGCACGTCGCCCACCCATTGAATGCAGTAGCCGCCCGGACTGGTGTTCACCAGGGGCACGATATGCTGCATGTAGTTGGACTTGGTTTCCGTCTGTTTAATGCGATTGATGCCGGGATAATTTATCGGCGACATTTCAGCGGCGCGGCCGCGATCGTCACGAGTGGGGCCGGCGTCGAAAGAGGAATTCCAGACATCGGTTTTACGTGCGCGCTGCATGAAGTAGTTGACGTCATTGTCGTCGTCGTTTTTCGACATCAGTAGGGTATTGAATTCAACGCCGTTAGCGCAGAAAAAGTGCGTGGCGGAGAGGCCGACGCTCAGGAATACGCGACCGGTGCTGGACATACGCTTAAAGGTGCGTTTCGTTAGAATGCCCAACGCCTGACTCAGCGATGACAAGACGTTGTCAGTCATCCGCACAGGCATGTCCAATACGCCTTCCGGCGCCTTTTTGTGCGTGTTTACGTAAGCTATGTAGTCCGTCAGTCTGTCAACCAGACGGGCGGTGTCGAAACCGAAAGAATCCAGGCTGGGCGCCGCGCTTTGCAAGCTGCGATAGTGAGGCGCCGCATCTGCGCCGGGATTGACGATAAACAGTGCGGTTGTCTCTGCGTCGTCCAACACATCCGTAAACTGCGCCCAGGATTCGAAGGCCTCGAAAGCGGCGGCGATATCATTCTGGCGCATCTGGTTGGGTTTGCAGCAGCCAAGCAACAGTACGCGCTTGTAGATATGCTCCAGCGAGGTTTCTTCAAATAACTTTGACTGTTCATCACGCACTTTGGCGTTGGCGAACTTAAAGTTGTGCGCGAATTTATAAAGCTGATGAATTTCCAGCCAAACATTGGTTGGGCTTTGGCAATACAGCTGGCAGGCGCGTAATACGCAACGGGAAAGGTCACTGATGGCGCGATGACAGGCTGTCGCCAGAGACTTTTTGGCGCGGTCCGACATGGAGGCGCTGAGCTGATCGTGAATCACCAGTTTATAGCCATTAGCCAGATGCAGTTGCAGGGCCTGGGCAAGGTTGGCGATTTTGCGCTGTTTTTCCGGCAGAACGATTGAGTGGTTAAGAAAGTGTTTTGATAACTCCGTGCAGACGTAATAGATAGGTCCACGGATGACTTCCATTAACTGGTAGCGGTTAGCGGGTGCGGTAATCAGTTGGTTGAGTTCAATAATCGCATGGTATAGCCGTTTGGCGGTTTCACCAATGTTGGCGATCGGCAGCTGGCTCACCCAATGCTCCAACTGCTTAACGTTAGGTTCGCAGAAGGACAGCGAGGTGAGCTTGAGCTCAGGAACAGTTATTTTCGGCGCAGTACTTTGACCGTCCATGCATGACAACCATTATAGTTTTCGTGGTGACCTGAACGCATGCCTGCCGATAACTCAATGAATCCAGCGGGATACGCGCGTTTTTTCAAAATAAATGAAAATTCTTGCTTTTAGAATAGCAAAGATTCTTCAAAGGGAGTGGAGGGGCCTCCAAAATCCCTTCTTTTGCAAACTTTTACGATTAACATGGGTGTAACACAAAGCGACAAAAAGTTACATAACCAGTCATCCCTGTCAAAATTTTTTTGCGCCGCCCCTTTGGCTCTGATTAAGCGAAAATGGGCGTTTTGGAGGGGGCTCCGGGGATTTCTCTGACCAGACGAGGGACTAGGTAACCGGGTAGTTGGGTTCTTAACGTTTGCATTAAAGAAGAAAGACGTTCGTCGCCACAGTCAAAGTGAGCTGCGCCCTGAACTTTGTCGAGCTGATGCAGGTAATAGGGCGTAACGCCGCATTCAAACAATCTCTCGCTAAGAGCGGCCAGGGTGGGGGCCTCGTCATTAACGCCCTTAAGCAGAACGGTTTGGTTCAACAACATATGGACAGCAGGGCGCAGCCGCGCCAAAGCCTTTTCCACGGAGTCGTCCAGCTCTGCGCTGTGGTTAGCGTGGATAACCATGATGGTTTTGAATGGACGGTCCGAAAACAGGTCCAGTAGTCCTTGATCAATGCGATCAGGCAGCATGATTGGCAGACGCGTATGGAGCCTTACCTTGCTGATCTGCGGCAGTTCTGCGATGAGAGTGAGCAACTCATCAAGAACCGAGTTATTCAGCATAAGCGGATCGCCGCCGCTGAGAATGATTTCACTGACGCTGCCGTCGCCCGGCAAGCTCGCCAAAGCCTCCTTCCATTGCGCGCGGCTTTGGCGATGTTCGCTATAGGGGAAATGGCGTCGGAAGCAGTAACGGCAATGGATGGCGCAGGCGCTGGTGGTAATGAGCAAGGCGCGGCCGTGATACTTCTGTAAGATGCCTTTGGATGCAGTGTAATCTGTTTCGCTTAATGGATCGGCGCTATAGCCGGCCATTTCCTGCTGTTCCAGATGCAGAGGCAGCACCTGTAATAATAGCGGGTCGTTCGGGTCGCCTTTCTTCATGCGGCGCACGTAATCGCGAGTCGCCCGCACCGGAAACTGCGCATGCCCGGGAAGCGCGTCCTGCAATAGCGCTTGCGGCAACTCCAGAAGCGACAGCAGTTCCTGCGGCGACTTGATCATGTCGGCGATTTGCTGGCTCCAGGAGAGTGAGGGGGCGGATTGGGCGTCAAGTTTCGCGTCGCAGACTTCTACTGCAACCGGATTTCGGGCTATCATTTACAAATTTGCACCACAAGTCAGGTTCTGACCGAATTTTAACATGCGTCGCCGTCTGGCGATCATTCTGTTTCAAGAGGAAGTATGGCCAACTATTCTACCAACGAATTCAAATCAGGTCTCAAGATTATGCTGGACGGAGACCCTTGTTCCATTATTGAGAACGAGTTTGTCAAACCCGGAAAAGGACAGGCGTTCAACCGGGTCAAGTTCCGTAACCTGAAATCTGGCCGCGTCGGCGAGCGCACGTTCAAGTCCGGTGATTCCGTAGAAGGCGCAGATGTTGTTGATCTGGATATGGAATACCTGTACACCGACGGCGAATTCTACCATTTCATGCTGACTGACGGCTCTTTCGAACAGCACGCGGCGGACGTTTCCGCTGTTGGCGACACCACTAAGTGGCTGAAAGAGCAGGACGTCTACACTGTGACTTTATACAACGGCGCGCCGCTGTCAGTATCTCCGCCAAACTTTGTTGAGCTGGAAATCGTTGAAACTGATCCCGGCGTGCGTGGCGACACCGCTCAGGGCGGCAGCAAGCCAGCCAAATTGACCACTGGCGCGGTGGTGGCTGTGCCTCTGTTCATTAACCAGGGCGAAATGATCAAAGTCGACACTCGTTCCGGCGAATACGTGAGCCGCGTTAAGAGCTGATAACGCCGCACAGGCCTTTTTAAGGCCGCGCGTTGACTCATGGAAAGGCGGATTCGTTGGAATCCGCCTTTTTTTTATTGTTTCAGACTGAATTCTTTCTTATTCGACTATGCAACAGCCCGACTGGCGCCCAAGCGCCGCAATTGACACCCTTCGCAAAAGAGCTGACTTCATCAAGCGCTTACGCGCTTTTTTCGATGACCGGCAGGTCTTGGAAGTGGATACGCCTTTGCTGAGCAGCGTTACTGCGACCGACCTCAATCTGGACAGTTTTGACGTCATCAGTGCGGACCCTGAACCTCGCTATCTGCTCACCTCACCGGAGCATGCGATGAAGCGCCTGCTCGCCGCGGGTTCAGGGCCCATCTACCAGATTACCCGGGCGTTTCGGCGCGGCGAGTTCGGGACTCGTCATAATCCGGAATTCTCCATGTTGGAGTGGTACCGTCCCAGGTTTTCGCTCCAGGATCTGCTGCGTGAGGTGGAGGAGCTTCTGGCCAGTCTGGGCTATGAA
This sequence comes from Hahella sp. KA22, assembly GCF_004135205.1. NCBI lineage: Bacteria > Pseudomonadati > Pseudomonadota > Gammaproteobacteria > Oceanospirillales > Hahellaceae > Hahella > Hahella sp. KA22. Next base: position 1,949,180 of record NZ_CP035490.1, read on the forward strand.
GAAAAAGCGGAATGCATGAGTTATCGGCAGGCGTTCCAGCGCTTTGTCGATCTGGACCCGTATCGGGCGGAAACCTCGGCGCTGCAGGAGGCAGCGGCGCAAGCCAGCGGCATGGCGGCGTCAGAACTGAGCCGGGATGAGGCGTTGGATGTGCTGATGACTCACCGCGTTGAGCCGGCGTTGAAACCCTTGGGTGCGGTGTTTATCCGTGACTATCCGCCGAGCCAGGCGGCCCTGGCTAGAGTCGGTGAAGACGCCGAAGGCGACGCGGTGGCTTTCCGCTTTGAGCTGTACATCAATGGAGTCGAAATCGCCAACGCCTATGACGAGTTGATAGACCCGGTTGAGCAAAGACGGCGCTTTGAAGAAGACAATCTCGCCAGGTCAGCGGCGAAGAAACCGGTTATTCCGGTGGACGAGCGTTTACTGGCGGCGCTGCCTGATATGCCGGAGTCCTCTGGCATTGCGTTGGGCGTGGATCGGCTGTTTATGGTGCTCGAAGGGAAATGCCGGTTAGAGGATGTGTTGGGGTTTCCGGCGGATAGAATCTAGCTGAAGCGTCGCGGCGACAGACCGAAGCGGCCTGTCGCCCGTCGTCATATTAATCCGTTATTTGCTCGTCAACGGCCGTAACGGTCTGCAAAATTTCACCCAGGTCTTCGCCCAGGCGCACTGGCGTCTCTGCTTTGAAGCCTTCGCGCCAGCGCATGGAGCCTTTAGGGAAGGTCATCACAACGGTTGAGCCCAGACAGAAACGTCCCATTTCTTCGCCACGTTTGATCGTGACTTCGCCTGGTTTATAGGTGTAACTGCGCACCGTTTTGCCCATTGGCGCCACGCGGCCGGCCCACACCGTTTCTACGCTGGCGACGATCATGGCGCCAACCAGCGTCATGGACATCGGTCCCAATGGCGTGTCAAAAATACACACGACGCGTTCATTGCGCGCGAACAGCGCAGGCACGTTCTCGGTGGTCAGCGGGTTGACCGAGTAGAGTTTGCCGGGAACGAAGATCATCTCGCGCAGTTCGCCGTCAATTGGCATGTGGATGCGGTGATAGTCTTTGGGGGACAGATAAATGGTGGCGAACTCACCGCCAATAAATGGCTGCGCTCTTTGCAGGTCTCCCCCAATAACTCGACGAGACTGAAGCTATGGCCTTTGGCCTGGAAGATTTTGCCGTAGTCAATGGAGCCAGCCTGCGAGACAGCGCCATCCACCGGCATCACCAGTCTTGAAGCGTCCGGGTGGATAGGGCGTGCGCCATCCTTTAACGCCCGGGTAAAAAAGTCGTTGAAGCAGGTATAGTCTTCCGCCGACGGAAGTAACGCTTCCTGCATGTTCACGTTATAACGCTTGATGAACCACTTGATGAAGGTGTTCTTTATAAACGGCGTCCTGGAATCCGCCAGCTTGCCAATGGCGCGCGATAGCGCGTGCTGTGGAGTCAGATGCTGGCTCAGAATAAAAAGACGGTCAAATAAGGACATGTTGTGTTCCGTGCGTAAAACCACCGCAAGCGCGGCCTGTCAGGGCTGGTCGATCGGCGTATCGGGGTGGTTTCCCCACTCGCCCCAAGACCCAGCGTAGGCGCGCATATTAAAGCCCAACGCCTTCCCGAGCAAATAAGTCAGTCCAGAGCGGTGATGGGACTGGCAGTGAGTGACGATGCGTTTATCCGCGTTAAGGCCGAGCGCTTCCAGTTCCTCTTTGATTGCCGTCAGGTCGCGTAGACGCAAGCCCGCGGACGGGTCCATCGCCCGAGTCCACTCGTAATTAACGGCCCCGGGGATATGGCCATTGCGCGCGGCGGTTTGGCGCACTCCCTGGTATTCCTGAGGCGATCGCGCGTCCCATATCGCCAGTGCGGGGTCGCCCAGTTCAGCCTGTAACTGGTCCAGAGTCGCTGTGGGTTCTGAGCGCAACTGAATCTCGTAATCGCTGGGAGTGACGCTGGGCTCCTCTCGAGTGAGCGGGCGACCTTCGTCATGCCAGGCGACCAGACCGCCGTTCAAATAGCTGTAACGCTGAAATCCGATGCTATCGAGCAGCCAGATCATCCGGCCGGCCCAGCCGCCGCCTTCATCGTCATACACCACTACGTGGCTGTCATGACGTAACCCGATGTGTTGAACAATGGCTTGCAGCTGAGACTCGTCTGGTAACAGCCCTGGCGCTGGCGGGCGGGCATATTGAGTCGCTCCTGGTGGAATATGAATCGCTCCCGGCAGATGCGCCGCCTGATAGTTCTCAGTGCGGCAAAGGTCGACGAGAATCAGCCCGGGCGAGCCAAGTAGCGGCTCAAGCTGTTCAGGTTCAAGAATTAACGGCAGGGAGTCCAGGGTATTCGCCATCGGGATGCTCTCTCTTGGTCGGGCGTTTGTATATAAAGAGACGCCGCTGCGTGGCAGGACGCACAGCGGTTGAAAGCCTCGGATGTTAGCAAAAGCGGCTATAAGCGCATAGCGCTTTCAGAGGCTAGCTCTCCTGATTCTTATTCTGCTGATTGCGCACGGCGAAATGGTGCAGAACATGAGAGGCCGAGCTACAGACGTGCTTGAAGCTTTCGTACTCATACTCGCTGAGCGGCAGGCTGTCCAGGCCGGCGTCTGCATAAAACAGCGCGACGGGACGGGTCTTCACAAACAAGGACATGAGGAAGAAGTCGTCCATTTTATTGAGCGCCTTGAAACTGTCGGGAATCATGGCTTTTACTTTGGGAGAGCTGCCGGGTTTGACCCAAAGGCTGGAGGGCTTCTCCATCAGCTTGCTGAACAGGTTGGCTTCCGTCAGGTCCAGGTCTATGCGGGGCAGGTCGGTGCGGTCTTCCGCGCCGACGGCGTAATATCCCTTGAGGCGCGTGCGCTTTGTATTGATCAGGGCGATGACGCAGGTGTGCAGGCCCACCCCGTATTTTACGCAGCGGGCGGCGTTGTTCATGAGGAAGGCAATGTCCTTAAACTGATGTGGCGACTGCAGCATCATGTTGGTCAGTTCAGCGTAAAGATCCCGATTGCCATGGCGTAGCTTTCTGACATCGGCCTGGGCGGTCTGACGAGGAGGCGGAACGGTTTTTTCTCGGGGTTTGGTTTGCGCGTGGACAAAGGGTTCTTCTGTATCCTCCTCTTCAACAAGTGGCGGAGGAGGCGCGATGATTTCCGGCTCTTTTCGTGGGGCGGGCCTGGGCTCCTGAGCCGGCGAGGGAGAGGTGACAAGGGAGGCTTCCTCCTCCTGGCGAACGGGAGTCTTTGGATCCCACAGGAGCGACTCCGCCAGCCGGGCGCCTGATGCTAAGGGGTGCAGACGCGCTGATTCGACAGCGATCAGATGCGTTTGCCGAATGACCTCGCTGAGAGAGCAGTTCAGATACACCGCCAACACTTTGCTGAGACGGTTGAATATGCTGCTGCGCCAGTCGAGCTGGGCATGAAAGGCGATGAGGTTGCTTAAGCCGACAATGAATTTAGGCCTGTTTACAAATAAACGCAGATCGCGGTCCTCTGACAGGTCGCCGGACCCGGTGCTTTGATAGCGTCGGGAGATGCGCACGAGCTGCTTCATCAAAGGCAGGTCATGCAGATAGTGTTCGTCAACGGCCGTTTGCGGCAAGGCGAACGCCTCCTGGATTTTGCTCCAGACTTCAATAAAGGGGGCCCCAAACACTTTTTCTTCAACCGAGCGGCGATGTGTCGAAGAATGTTCGAGCCTCTGCGTCCAAGCCTGCATTTTCTTGGGCGTGAAGCGCCATAGATACCAGGTTGGCGCGCCCCAGAACAGGCCGCCCCAGAAATATTCCTCTTCTTTGCCTTTATGTTTATGGGCTGCGATATAGGAGGCGAGATGGCCGGCGAAAAAGCTGGTGGCGATAGCCTGATGATAGCGTCTCACCGGCTCTTCTTTATCCGACTCCGGCGGAGGTGTTTCCTTTAACAGCTTTTCCAGGAACTCCACTCCCAGCAGGCTGATGGCGTGGGCCAGCGTCTTTACCAGGCTTTCGTCGCTGCGAATCGCCACATTGGCTTTACCGAGCACGGTTAGCGCTAATACCGGGTCGTTTTTGATGAAGTCGCTCATCCCCTGGTAGGACAAGGCTGATTTGCTGAGCAGTCCCAACAGAATTTTATTGGTGGCGGTAACGGGAGGCAGCGGTTTTTTAACCAACTGATCCACCCACGCCATGGATTGTTGGGGCGGTGCGGTATCCTGCATAAGTATTTGTGAAATCGCCGGTTTTGATCTTAACTAACAATATAAAAGTAGTTAATAGTGGCAGCCTTGTCACTTAAGCAGAGAATGTTCCTGGTATGCTTTTAATTCTTGGAGTGATCGTCGTTCTGGCCAGCGTGTTGGGCGGATATGTGTTGTCGCACGGGGAGCTGGCCGCCCTGTGGCAACCTTTCGAACTAATCATCATCTGCGGCGCGGCGCTGGGCGCCTTCCTGATCTCCAATCCGTTCAAAGTCATCAAGCAGATATTCCAAGCCGTTCCGAAAATGATCATGGGGTCGCCTTTTAACCGGGTGGTCTACATGGATCTGCTCAGCTTGCTCTACGATTTGTTTGATAAAGCGCGGCGCTCGGGCGTCATGGCGATAGAAGCGGATGTGGACGACCCCCTTAACAGCGAGATCTTCAATCGTTATCCCGCCATCGTGCGGATGGATAAATTGCGAGACTTCATTACCGATTATCTACGCATTGTCAGTACCGGCAACATGGCGCCTCATGAGCTGGAAGGTTTGATGGATCTGGAGCTGGAAACCCGAATGCAGGAGCTGGAAAAGCCCGCCGATGCGGTAAATCGCGTGGCGGACGCCCTGCCGGGGTTTGGGATCGTCGCTGCGGTATTGGGGATTGTTATCACGATGAAATCTCTGGGAGGACCGCCTGACCAGCTGGGCGTGCATGTCGCCGCCGCTTTGGTGGGGACGTTTCTGGGGATACTGGCGGCCTATGGCTTTGTCGGTCCAACCTCGCACGCTATGCACCACCTGGCGGCGCAAGAAATTAAAGCCTACGAGTGCGTCAAGGTCAGCATACTGGCGACCATGACCGGCCTGGCGCCGCAATTGGCCATCGAATTTGGGCGCAAGGCCCTGAACTCGGACGTACGTCCCAGTTTTCAGGAGCTTAATGATTACGTCCGCTCCAAATAGGTGGCGGCGATCATGTCTGAAACGCGCTGGCTTGAATACAACGGAGGCGGGATATGATGGAGGAACGCCCGCCGATTATCGTTCGTCGTGTCCGCAAGGGGCATCACGCTCATGGCGGCGCCTGGAAGGTGGCGTTCGCGGACTTCGCCACCGCCATGATGGCTTTCTTTCTGGTGTTATGGCTGAGCGAGGCCGCCACTGAAGATCAGAAAGAGGCGATCTCTGGCTATTTCACCGATCCGATTGGTTTTGAACAGGGCGGCAGTCCTTATGTGATCGACCTCGAAGGCAGCGTCACGGTGACAGTGACCCAGGACACTGCCGGTAAGCCACAGGATCAGCCCGAAGTGCGCATGCGTGAGGACACCATTCAGGACCTCGCAGCGCAACTTGAGCAGCAGAAGCTGACCCGGTTGATGCAGGAAATCATGACGCAGATTGAGAAAAACCCCAAGCTGAATGCATTTAAGGATCAGCTGTTGCTGGATATCACAGATGAAGGTTTGCGCATTCAGATAGTCGATAAACGGCAGCGCCCCATGTTTGACAGCGGCCGCTCGGAACTCCGACCTTATTTTGAAGAAATCTTATTTGAACTGGCGAAAAGCATCGCCAAAGTCAGGAACAAGATCAGCGTTTCCGGTCACACCGACGCCCAGCCATTTCTTGGCCGGGACAACTACAGCAATTGGGAGCTTTCGGCTGACCGCGCCAACGCTGCCCGCCGCGCCCTGGTGGAAGGAGGGCTGCCAGAAACCCGCATGGCGCGAGTGGTCGGGTTGGCGTCATCAGTGCTGTTCGATGAAAAAGACCCTTACAACCCGGTCAACCGCCGTATTTCTATTCTGGTGCTGAACAAAAAGACGCAAGAGGATATCGAAGGCGCTGAACAAGCGGACAGCGCTATCTCCACCTCAGATTTATTAGAAGAGTTGGACCGTACACTGGATCGTCAGGGCCGCAAACCGGAATTCGATCCGGATAAAGATCTGCCGGTAGACGATAAGCCCGCGCCGAACACGGACGGGCTGACCTGGTAAACAGTCCTACAGGTTCTCCTCATGGATGTCCTGTTCCTGCAGCGATTCCCTGATGCGCAGAAAACTCTCCATGCGGCTGGCCAGAATTTCGCCGCTTTCCTGCGCTGACTGCAGGGCGCAACCGGGCTCCTGAAGATGTCGGCAGTTGCGGAAACGGCAATGGCCGAGGTGGGGGCGAAATTCGACGAAGCCATCCTCCAGAGTGCGCTCATCAATATGCCACAAGCCGAATTCCCGGATGCCGGGGGAGTCGATCAAGTCGCCGCCGGAGGGGAGGTGAAACAGCTTGGCTGTAGTGGTGGTGTGCGTGCCTTTGCGAACATTTTCCGACAGGTCGCCAACTTTGACGTCTTCATCCGGTAACAGCATTTTGATCAATGAGGATTTCCCAACCCCTGATTGACCCACAAAGATGCTGGTCTTATGCGCCAGATGTCTCTTGAGGTCATCCAGGCCGGATTGCGTGTTGGTGGATGCGTCGATCCATTCGTAGCCCAATTGCTGGTACTGATCTTTGAACTGCTGCAGCGTGTCGCGGTTGGCGTCGTTGATCAGGTCCTGCTTGTTGAGAATGATCAACGGGGGAATGCCAACCGCTTCCGACGCCACCAGATAGCGATCAACCAGGTTGTGATGAGGCTCAGGCTCCGCGGCGATGACAATCAGAATCTGATCAATATTGGCGGCGATAGGTTTCAGCTGACCGAACTTGTCTGGGCGCTTTAAGGCTGACTCGCGAGGCTGGCGGGCGACAATGACGCCGGAATTGTCCGGGCCGGCGCGCCAGATCACTTGGTCGCCAGTGACCAGGGAGTCAATATTGGCGCGGACGTAACAGCGAAATATCTGACCTGCATGTGGCGGTTCCAGTGCTTCGACAGCAAGTTGCTGGCCGTAATGGGCGATGATAAGCCCTTCTTGCTCCGCTGACAGTTCTCCTCCGCTCAGTTGGCTTTCCAGTTGCGTTTCCTTGCGGGTCGCACGTTTGGTGCGCTCGTCCTGGATCTTCTGGATGCGCCATTTTTGCTGTTTGCTGAGTTTTCGCTTCGCCATAATCGGGGGGCTTAACTATCCTATGAACTACACTAGTTTAATATACAGCCTGATGGCCTTGGGTATGCGTGCGGCTGGCGACGTAAGGCTTACAAACGGTTATGGATGCCGCTACACTGCCTGATTTTTCTGATGTCGCCGTTTGACGCCGGTGCTACTGTAAAACGATGGAGAAGTTATGTCACGTCGCGATAACCTGATTTGGATCGACTTGGAGATGACCGGACTGGATCCGGACTCGGACCGAATTATTGAAATGGCGGTGGTCGTCACCACCAGCAACCTGGAATTGGTCGCCGAAGGGCCGGTTATCGCAGTGCATCAGCCAGACAGCGTATTGGCGCTCATGGATGACTGGAATCGCAATACACATGGGACCAGCGGACTGACGGACCGGGTCAAGGCCAGCACAATCGGAGAAGCTGAGGCGGAAAAACAGATGCTGGATTTTCTGGCGCAGCATGTGGATGCGGGCTGCTCCCCTATGTGCGGCAATTCCATTGGCCAGGATCGCCGCTTTCTCGCCCGCTACATGAAGGATCTGGAAAAGTTCTTCCATTACCGTAACCTGGATGTCAGTACGCTGAAGGAGCTGGCCCGTCGCTGGCGGCCGGAAGTGGCCGCTGGAATCAAGAAAAAAGGCTCTCATCAGGCGTTGGAGGACATCAGAGAATCAGTCGAAGAGCTGCGTTACTACCGCGAACACTTCCTGCGTTTAACGGACTGACGTTTTTTCCGCTTCTTGCCGCTCCGCCATATCCGCGAGCGGCTCGCCATGTTGCGTCAGCGCCCAGCGCACATGCTCCTGAACAATAGCGGAAGGGTGCAGAAGCTTTTCCTTCAATGCAGCAATGATGGCTGGTGAGGTTGGCGCATTGCCTAGCGCTACAGCGATATTGCGCAGCCAGCTTTCATGCCCGGTACGGCGTATCGCTGACCCTTCCGTGTTGCTGAGGAACTCTTCCTCCGTCCATGCAAACAGCTCCAGTAATTCCGCACTGTCGAGACGATGGCGCGGCGAGAAGTCCTTTTCGCCGGTAAGCCGGGAAAATTTGTTCCAGGGACAAACCATCTGACAATCATCGCAGCCGAAGATGCGGTTTCCCATCATCGGCCGAAGGTCTTCAGGGATTTTGCCTTTTAGCTCTATCGTTAAATAGGAAATGCAGCGGCGGGCGTCCAGAACATTGGGCGCCACAAATGCTTTGGTGGGGCAGAAATCCATACAGGCGCTGCAACTTCCGCAATGGTTTTTGGGATAGGGTGGGTCGACCGGCAGGGGCAGGTCGGTGAACAGCTCGCCAAGGAAGAAGTAAGATCCCGCTTTGGGGTTTATCAGCATGGTGTTTTTGCCGATCCACCCCAAGCCGGCCTTCTGCGCTAATGCCCGCTCCAGAACCGGCGCGCTGTCGACGAAAACACGATAGGCGGACTCCGTAATTTCTTCCTGTATGCGCTTGCCCAGCTGAGCGAGGCGTTTGCGCATGAGCTTGTGATAGTCTCTACCCACAGCGTAGCGGGAGACATAGGCGGACTGATCTTGTTCAAGTCGTGCTTGCGCCTCCCCCTTTTTTTCCGGCCAATAGTCCATGCGCACACTGATGACGCGCAGTGTTCCGGGTAACAACTCGGCTGGGCGGCTGCGTTTGTCGCCATGGTCGGCCATATAACCCATGGAGCCATGATAGCCCTTACTCAGCCAGTCCCTGAGCGCCTCTTCGTGACGGCCGAGGTCGACATCGGTAACGCCGCATTGCTGAAATCCCAGCTCTTGCGCCCACTGTTTGATGTCGCCCGCCAACTGGCTAAGTTGAGATTGGCTGTAAGTATCGTTCGTCATAAGTTACCGCTTTAATCCAGGGGGCTATTGTGACACATCGGCGCATGGTTGTTTACGAAATGGTCTTTTTCGAGTATTTTGCTAAAATTTACATACGTATAGCGCTATTAATTGAAGTGGATTCTTGAAATGTCACCTGTGCGGGTCTCCCATCCTATGCCGAAGGACCTATACACGGCGGCGCAAGTGCGTCAGCTCGACGCGCTGGCCATACAGTCCATGGCGGCTGAAAACGGCTATGAACTCATGCAACGTGCGGGGCGTTCAGCGTTTCGCGCGCTGATGCGTCGTTGGCCTGAAGCGGAGAGGTTGACCCTGTTCTGCGGTGGCGGCAATAACGGCGGCGATGGTTATGTGGTGGCGGAGCTGGCGCTTCGTCATAATTTGCAGGTCGAAATATTTGCGTTGAGCGACCCCCAAAATTTGCAAGGTGAGGCGGCTCAGGCCTTCGCGAGTTGCCGTGCGGCTGGCGTTGACGTGACTATGTGGTCTCCTGTTTCCTCTATAAGCGGCGATATCATTGTCGACGCCATGCTGGGAACGGGATTATCCGGTGAGGTGCGTGACGACTATGCTGCCGCGATTACCGCTATCAATGCCGCCGGTAAGCCAATCATCGCCTTGGATATCCCCTCCGGCTTGTGCGCGGATACCGGTATGCCTCTTGGGGCTACCGTGAATGCGGCGATGACGGTGACCTTTATTGGTATGAAACGAGGGCTGCTGACGGGCGAGGCGCCTGACTATGCCGGCGAGCTTGTATTTGACGAGCTGGATGCCCCCACTGATATTTATAGTAAAATCCCCCCGGCCTGCCGCCGTTCTGATTTTTCACTGGCGGTTAAATTAGCGGTTGCCAGAAAGTCATCGTCGCACAAAGGCATGTTCGGTCGTGTTCTGGTAGTTGGTGGCGATTCTGGCTTTGGCGGCGCTGCGATCATGGCGGCGGAAGCCGCATACCGAGCCGGTTGTGGCTTGGTGTCATGCGCCACCCGCGCCGCACATGTCGGCGCAGGGCTATCTCGACTCCCCGAGGTCATGTTTCGGGAAATCAACAGTCGGGGAGAGTTGTTAGTCATGCTGGAATCGGCGGATGTGATCGCTCTGGGCCCTGGATTGGGTAAGGAGCCTTGGGGGCAAATGTGTCTGCAAACATGCCTGGATGCTGGTAAACCCATGGTCGTCGACGCTGACGCCCTGAATATGATCGCCGCCCGCAAGCATCAGCTCAGTCCTCACTCCTTAATGACGCCGCATCCAGGAGAGGCGGCGCGTTTGTTGGAGTGTTCGGTGGCGGATGTGATGCGTGACCGTTTTGCGGCGGCGCGAGATTTGGCGAAGACCTATAATTGTCATGTTTTGTTGAAGGGAGTCGGTACTGTGCTTGCGGCTCCGGACCAGGAAGAACAGGTTGTCGTACAGGCGGGTAACCCGGGAATGGCGTGCGGTGGTATGGGCGATGTGTTAACAGGCCTTGCGGCGGGATTGCTGGCGCAGGGCATGAAGCCGTTGGCGGCGGCGGAACTAGCGGCGGCCTGGCATGGCGCAGCGGCGGACTCCGCAACGGAAAGTGTAGCGCAGGCTTCTTTGATGGCCGGCGACTTATTAAAGCAGTTAGGGTCGGTAATGCGCGAGGCGACGGTATGACGCAGATGCTTTCATCCAGGCAGGTAGTCGCTCCTGATGAAGAGGCGATGGCGATATTGGGCGATGAGTTGTCGCAATGCTTCGCTGCGCCCGGGGTAGTCTATCTGCAGGGACAATTAGGCGCAGGCAAAACCACGCTGACGCGCGCCATGATGCGTGGCATGGGATATTCAGGTTTGGTTAAGAGTCCCACTTATACTCTGGTCGAACCCTATCAGTTGGAAGACAGGCTGGTTTTTCACTTTGATCTGTATCGACTGGCGGACCCGGAGGAACTTGAGTTTCTCGGTATCCGCGATTATTTCCATGAAAATTCGATTTGTTTGGTGGAGTGGCCCGATAAAGGCGCTCCATTGTTGCCAGAGCCTGACTTGACGGTCGATATTCAAGTGCTGATGAAAGGCCGCAGAATCAAACTGCTGGCGCACACCGCGCGAGGCTGTCAGTGGCTGGAGGCGTATGATGCAAAGCAGTCCCGGGAGTAACGATTATACTGGGCAATGAGGTTTACAAGATGACAGTAGCGCTCAGACTGATATTACTCAGTGTGATACTGATTTCTTCCGTTGCGGGAGCGGCCACGGTCAGTAATGTCCGTGTTTGGCCGGCGCCTGATCATACTCGTTTGGTTTTTGATATGAGTGGACCGGTAGATCACAAGGTGTTCGCTCTGTCGAAGCCGGATCGACTGGTGATTGATATTTCGCAGGCTTCTTTGGAGACTGACTTCACCGCTGTCAGTTACGAAGGGACGCCGATTCAACGCATTCGTAGCGCCCGCCGCGGCTCTAAAGACCTGCGTGTTGTGCTGGACCTCCGGGAAAGCGTAAACCCGAAAAGCTTTGCGTTGCAGCCGAACGATCAGTATGGGCATCGTTTAGTTATTGATCTGTACGGATCAGGTGGGGCGCAGCAAGTTAAAAAGCAGGCTGACGATCATGCGCAGAAACGCGATATCGTGGTTGTGATTGACGCCGGTCATGGTGGTGAAGACCCTGGCGCTCTTGGACCCAAAGGCATTCGCGAAAAGGATGTGGTGCTGGCGATTTCCCGTGAACTGCAGGCGTTACTGGATCAGGAGCGCGGCTTTTCCAGCCGGCTGACCCGTAAAGGCGATTACTTTATCCCTTTGCGTAACCGTACTGCACTTGCTCGCGAGTACAATGCCGACTTGCTGGTTTCGGTGCATGCTGACGCATTCAAGAGCCCTGACGCCAGCGGCGCCTCGGTTTATGCGCTTTCCAAGCGCGGCGCCACCAGTGAAACGGCGCGTTGGCTGGCGGAGAAGGAGAATACATCCGACTTGATTGGCGGCGTTGGCGGCGTAAGCCTGGAAGATAAGGATCAGGTGTTGGCTGGCGTGCTGTTGGACTTGTCCATGACCGCCAGCTTGAAGGCCAGTCTAACTGTGGGCGACAGCGTATTGAGATCCGTAAGCGGGGTTTCCCGTTTACACAAGAAAAGAGTGGAGCAGGCGGGATTCGTGGTGTTGAAGTCGCCGGATATTCCCTCCATTTTGGTGGAAACGGGCTTTATCTCTAATCCGTCTGAAGCGCAGCGACTGAAAACCAGTAAGTATCAAAAGAAAATTGCGACGGCGATATATGGCGGGCTGCAAAAATATTTCGTCGACGCGCCGCCTCCGGGCACATTGCTGGCCTGGCAGAAGCAGTCTGGACAAGGCAAGGTGGGGCAGACGTATGTCATTGAGAAAGGCGATACGCTCAGCAGCATCGCCCAGAGGAACAACATCAGTCTTAACGATCTGATGAATCATAATGGACTGACCACTGAGTCTCTGCGAATTGGCCAGGTCCTGATGATACCTGCTACCTGATAACGCCTCACCTAGATGAGCTGGCGCCTGGAGCGCCGGTTCTGTTGTCCTTGCACATCTGTTACCATCTGCGGCAATTGCTCGCCTACGCTAAGACATGGTTTATTTAGCGCAGAGGCGACTCACTTCCTGATAATTTGCCGAAATACCCGATGTCGAAGATTCATTTACTTTCCCCTCGATTGGCTAACCAGATTGCTGCGGGTGAGGTTGTCGAGAGACCCTCCTCAGTGGTGAAAGAGTTGGTGGAGAATGCGCTGGACGCTGGCGCGCGCAAAATAGAAATCGATATTGAGAGTGGCGGCGTCAAATTGATTCGAATTCGCGATGATGGAGGAGGGATACAGCGGGAAGACCTGCCGCTGGCGCTATCTCGTCACGCCACCAGTAAAATTGAAACGCTGGAAGACTTGGAGGCCGTGGCGACATTGGGCTTCCGGGGCGAGGCGCTCGCCAGTATCTGCTCAGTGTCCCGTCTATCCTTGACGTCGCGTCCGCAAAATCAGGGCGAGGCTTGGAAGGTGGAAGTGGAAGGGCGTGACATGAAGTCGGAAATTTCACCGGCGGCCCATACTCCCGGCACCACAGTGGAAGTCCGTGACCTGTTTTACAATACCCCGGCGCGCCGTAAGTTTATGCGTACGGAAAAAACAGAGTTCGGGCATATTGAAGAAATTATCAAGCGGCAGGCGCTGGGCCGGCTAAGTGTCGCGTTTACCTTGCGGCATAATCAGAAGGTCGTGCACCAGTTGCGTCCAGCCGGTTCGGAAGAGGATCACGTTCGTCGCATCGGACAGCTTTGCGGCGCAAACTTTATTGAGAGCGCGATCCCTATCAATGTTTCAGCATCAGGGTTGTCATTGAGCGGGTGGGTGGCCAAACCCACGTTTTCTCGCAGTCAGGCGGATCTGCAGTACTTTTTCGTCAACGGACGCGTGATTCGCGATAAGCTGGTGGCGCATGCTGTGAGACAGGCCTATCAGGATGTGCTTTATCATGGACGTCATCCCGCCTTTGTGCTCTATCTGGAGCTGGACCCCGCCACTGTTGACGTGAATGTGCATCCAACCAAACACGAAGTGCGTTTCCGTGAAGGCCGCATGGTTCATGATTTCCTGTTTCGCAGTTTGCACAGGGCGCTGGCCGAAGTGAAGCCACAGGTTGCAGCGGCGGAGGCTACGCCTGCTGCGGAGGTGGAGCAGGTGCGCCCCGAAATGCAGTGGCCAACGCAGGATGTATTGCCTCTAAGGCAACAGCCCGCTGCATCTGGTTTTTCGATGTCGGGGGCGCCCTCTGCAGGTGCTGTGAAGGAGCAAATATCCGCCTACGGGCAATTACATGATAATTCAGGGCTTGGCGGTATGTTTGGGTCTGCTCAGTCTGGAGCTGCGCCTGCCATGGATAATGTCGCAGAGGCCCCTCTGGGGTATGCGATAGCGCAATTACACGGCGTGTTCGTGCTGGCCCAAAACACGCAGGGTATGGTTCTGGTCGATATGCATGCGGCCCATGAACGGATTGTCTATGAGCGGATGAAGCGCTCACTACATAATAGCGGTGTGACCACTCAGCCCATGCTGGTGCCGATGAATCTGGCTGTCAGCCGCCGTGAGTCCCTGGCTGTAGAAGAAAATGCAGAGACACTGCGGCAGTTGGGGCTGGAAATCACCGTCGCTGGCGTAGAGTCTATAATTGTTCGGCAAGTCCCGGCGTTATTGCGGAATGCAAACGTTGAAGCTCTGGTGCGGGACGTCATTGCAGAATTGGCGGAGCATGGTTCCACTCGCAAAGTGGAGGAAACCATGAATGAGCTGTTGGGCACTATGGCCTGCCACGGTGCGGTTAGAGCCAACAGGCAGCTGACCATCGCTGAAATGAATGCGCTATTGCGGGATATGGAAGATACTGAGCGCAGCGGGCAATGTAACCACGGCCGACCAACATGGGTGCAGTTGACGATGTCTGAGCTGGATAAACTGTTTTTGCGGGGTCGATAGTGTCGGAGAAAAAGGCGCTGCCGCCTGCCATACTGTTAATGGGGCCAACCGCGTCCGGTAAAACGGACCTTGCTATGGCCCTGAGCGAGCGTCTGCCCTGTGACTTGATTAGCGTGGACTCCGTCATGGTGTATCGCGGAATGAATATTGGCTCCGCTAAGCCTGATCCTGAAACGTTGGCGCGCTACCCTCATCATTTGATTGATATTCGCGACCCGGCTGAACCCTATTCCGCTGCAGAGTTTCGTGCTGACGCCCTGCGCCTGATGGAGCAAAGCGTGAATGCCGGACGCATTCCTCTGCTGGTAGGCGGCACTATTATGTACTATAAAGCTTTGTGCCAAGGATTGGGCGATATGCCCAGCGCAGACGAGAATGTGCGGGGGGAGATACTGGCTGAAGCCGAACAGATTGGCTGGCCTGCGCTGCATGAGCAGCTGCGCCAAGTCGATCCAGTAGCAGCGGCCAAAATTCACCCGAATAACCGTCAGCGCATTCAGCGCGCTTTGGAGGTGTTTCGACTGACAGGAAGGCCGCTCTCGCATTATTGGGCGGCAGACGGGGCGAATCCGGAAAATGAGCTCAATTGGGACAGTGTGAATGGCGCAGCTTTGCCTTACAATGCGCTAAACTTAGCTCTGGCGCCCGTTAAGCGAGAGGATTTGCACGCCCGTATCGCCAAGCGCTTTCAGATCATGTTGGAGCAAGGGTTGCTGGATGAAGTCGAGCAGTTGCGTCAGCGTGGAAACTTGAGTGTGGAGCTGCCCTCTATCAGGGCGGTAGGTTATCGTCAGGTGTGGTCTTATCTCGAAGGTGAGTTTGGTCGGGAAGAAATGGTTGAAAAAGCGACTGCCGCCACTCGTCAGTTGGCGAAAAGACAAATGACCTGGTTGCGTTCCTGGCCCGAGATAAATTGGTTGTCTGCAGATGATACACAATTAGTCGAAGCCGCTATGCGACTGATTTCACAACGGTTACAATCGTGTAATCCACTATAGGTCAGATCGCAGGTTAGCGCTATACTATTACTCAATGCTGTCCAAAGTGCTGGCAAACCGTCCCTGGTGATAATACATACACGAGTTAGTAATTTAATCACCGATAATTAGAACTAAAAGTAGGAGAATTCCAATGTCAAAAGGGCAGTCTTTACAAGACCCTTATTTAAATGCGCTACGGAAGGAACGCATCCCGGTATCCATATTCCTGGTAAACGGCATCAAACTGCAGGGACAAATTGAATCGTTTGATCAGTTTGTAATTCTGTTGAAAAACACCGTCAGCCAAATGGTTTACAAGCACGCTATCTCCACCGTCGTCCCTGCCCGGAACGTACGTATCGCCGCTCAAGGCGAAGGAGAGAACGAAGCATCTAACGCTTAATGCGGAGCAGCGCCTGATTGTTTGAGCGTCCTAAAGCGGGTGAGCGGGCTGTACTTGTTCACCTGGATATGCTGGAAGAAAAAGATCGAGAAGACCCTCGCGAGCTTACGGAATTAGCTTTATCGGCCGGCGCAGAGCCTGTTGCGCTGGTCACCGGAACCCGTAATCAGCCCAGTCCGCGGTATTTTGTCGGCAGCGGTAAGCTGGAGGAAGTCAGGGCGGCGGTAATTGAGCACGAAGCGGAAGTCGTACTGTTCAATCATTCTCTTACTCCTAGTCAGGAACGAAACCTGGAAAAGGATCTGCAAGTGCGGGTTCTGGATAGGACGGGCCTGATACTGGATATCTTCGCCCAGCGAGCGCGAACTCATGAAGGTAAGCTTCAGGTGGAGCTGGCTCAGCTTGAGCACTTGTCTACGCGACTGGTGCGGGGTTGGACCCACCTTGAGCGTCAGAAAGGCGGTATCGGTTTGCGTGGGCCGGGTGAGACCCAGCTCGAAACCGATAGACGACTCATTCGTGGTCGTATTAAATCTATACACAAGCGTTTGGAGAAGGTTCGCAAGCAGCGCGAACAAGGCCGGCGCGCGCGTCGTCGGGCGGAAGTGCCGACCATTTCACTCGTTGGCTATACAAACGCCGGCAAATCTACCCTCTTTAATCGTATGTCCTTGTCCGATGTTTATGCTGCGGATCAGCTGTTCGCAACTCTTGATCCGACTCTGCGGCGTATTAACCTGGAAAACTACGGTCCTGTGGTTCTGGCCGACACGGTCGGGTTCATCCGGCATCTCCCTCACAAACTGGTCGACGCGTTTCGCGCGACGTTGGAAGAGACCTGCAACGCTTCGTTGTTGCTCCACGTCGTGGATGCGAGTGACCCAAAGCGCAGGGAAAACATCGAGCAAGTTGAGGATGTTTTAAAGGAAATCGGCGCTGACGATATTCCTTCCCTCTTTGTTTTCAACAAGGTCGATCGGTTGGAAGCAGCCGAACCTCGCCTGGAGTTAAATGAAAATGGCGAGCCAGTTCGTGTTTGGGTTTCTGCAGTTACCGGAGACGGTCTTGAACTGCTGGAGCAGGCGACTGGAAAGTTGTTGGGCGCTGACATGGTTGACGAGACGCTTTGCATTCCGCCTGCGTTGGGTCGGTTGCGAGCCAAGCTTTATGAAAGAGAGGCGGTGTTGTCGGAAGAGGTGAAGGAGGATGGCTCCTTTTCTGTACATATAAAGATGCCGAAAACCGACTGGCTGCAAATAGCGCATAAGGAAGGCGTGAAACTTGAGCAGCTTACCGGACATGTCTGCTAAGCTCAGAAGTTGTGCGTATCGACCATCTGAGCGCGCTGCATTGTATGTCGGCGTTATCTTAATTACATTTCAGAACCTTGCCGATCGAGACATAGATAAATAGTATTACGCGCAAGCTTTAAATCTTCACAACGAAGGGGAATAAAATGGCTTGGAATGAACCAGGCGGAAATAATAATCAGGACCCATGGGGCTCAGGCCGTCGCGGCAACAAAAATGACGGACCGCCGGATCTGGATGAAGTCATTCGCAAAGGTCTGGAGAAAGTCGGTGGATTGTTTGGCGGCAAGCCTCGAGGCGGCTCTTCCGGCGGTGGTGGAGTTTCTGGCGGCGTGGCGGCGATTATCATCGTTGTCTTAGTGCTGCTTGCTATCTCCAGTTCTGTTTTCCGCGTAGACGAAAAAGAAAACGCAATTGTGCTGCGCTTTGGTAAGTATCTGGATACGCGCCAGCCTGGTCTGCAATTTAAGATCCCCCTGATCGACCAAGTCTTTATCGAGGAAGTCACCTCGGTTCGCAATCAGAAGAAAAAAGGTCACATGCTGACGGAAGATGAAAATATCGTTGATATTGATCTGACCGTTCAGTACGTCATTGGCGACTTGCGTAAATATACTCTGGTGATGCGCGACCCAGTCACGACCTTGGACTTTGCAATCGATAGTGCTCTGCGTCACGAGGTTGGCTCTGAGTCTATGGATAAGGTTCTGACGGAAGGGCGTGCGATTCTGGCGATTAACGTGCAGGACCGTTTGCAGCGTTACCTTGATTTTTATGGCTCTGGCATTGAGGTGAAGAAGGTTAACATCAACGCCGCGCAGCCTCCTGCCGCAGTTAAGTCCGCGTTTGAAGAAGTTCAACGCGCGAAAGAGGATGAGCAGAAGGTTATCAACCGCGCGCAAGCGTACAAAAATCAGGTCGTGCCTGAAGCACGAGGTAAGGCGCAGCGGGTCATTGAAGAAGCTAAAGCTTATCGGGATCAGGTGATTGCGCAGGCTGAAGGTGAAACCCAGCGTTTCTTAAAGGTGCTCGAGATCTATGAGAGCGCGCCAGCGGTAACTCGCGAGCGTTTATATATCGATACGATGGAGAAAGTTCTGTCCGGCAGCAGCAAAGTGTTGGTGGATCAAGGGCAAGGGAACAACATCATGTATCTTCCATTGGATAAAATGCTGAATCGCGCAGATGCGGCTCCCGCAGCGGGCGCTATTATTCCGCGTAATGTCGATACGGGCTCCAGCGGTTCTTCCCGTGCGGTGGAGGATTTCCGTTCCCGTAACGAAATTCTGAGCAGAAGCAGGGGCCAATAATGACTACAAGATTTGCAATTTCTCTCGGCGCTATCTTGCTGGCCATCATTGTCGTCATGCAAGGCGTATACATTGTTCCAGAAACTCATCGAGCCGTATTATTGCGCTTTGGCGGTATGGTTGAATCCGATATCGGAGCCGGGCTTCACTTCAAAATTCCCTTTGTGGATGTGGCTCGTAAGTTCGATATCCGTGTGCTGGTAATGGATTTGCCAACCAAGAGTTACCTTACCGGTGAGCAAAAGCCGCTGGATGTCGACTCGTATGCAACATGGCGCATAGTGAATGTGGGGCAGTTCTATCGTTCCACTGCCGGCGATGAGAATAATGCAGTACGCCTGCTGGAGTCGCGTATTGATAACGGTCTGCGCGACCAGTTTGGTCGCCGCACTATGCACGAAGTCGTGGCGGGTGAGCGTGAAGAGCTGATGGAAGAGTTGACCAAGAGTCTGGATCAGATCGCTCGCACAGAGTTTGGTATTGAAATCAACGACATCCGCGTTCGTGCGATTGAGCTGCCAACTCGCGTCAGTGACTCTGTTTACGAACGGATGGAGTCTGAGCGTCTGAAAATTGCTCAGCAGCATCGTTCACAAGGTGAGGAGCAAGCTGAAGCTGTACGTGCGGCGGCGGATGCTGAAAGAACTGTTATTGACGCAAATGCGTATAAAGAAGCAGAGCAGATTCGAGGCGAAGGCGACTCCGTCGCTTCCAGAATCTACGCTGACGCATTCAGTAAAAATCCTGAGTTTTACTCTTTCTACAGGAGCATGGGTGCTTATGAGCAGACCTTCTCCAGTAAGGGAGACTTGCTGATCCTGCAACCGGATAGCGAGTTTCTTAGGTACCTGAAACAACCGCGAGGGGCTTCCCAGGGGAATTAACCCAGCCTTAAAAAGCATTGGGAAGCCGCCGAAATAGTGGTAATATTCTGCAACCGGGAACTATCCCGGTTTTTTTGTGATTAAATACTGGCAACTGTATATATTTTGTGTGGCTTTGCGCCTTGGTTTGAATGGTGCAAAGCAAAGCGATGAGGGGTTCCAATGTGGCGGGAACTGGGAATTGCGCTCTGTCTGATGCTGGTGTTGGAAGGCGTCCTTCCTTTTCTGTATCCGCGACGCTGGCGAAACATGGTGGTCAGGTTGGCGCAGGTCGATGATGGAATCATGCGGCTGGCCGGACTTGTAAGCATGCTTGTGGGGACCGCCCTTTTATACCTGATCAGACAGTGATCTTCCATTCACACAAAACGTTGCGCACCAAAAGGTGAAATGAATGTTTGGCGATACGCAGTCAATGTCCGAATCTGATTTATGGCTTCTCCCTGATGGCGTGGAAGAGTTATTGCCGCCAGAGGCCAAGCGCATTGAGGAATTGAGACGACAGTTGCTGGACCTTTACCACTCTTGGGGTTACGAAATGATCGTACCGCCCCTGTTGGAGTTCCTGGACTCTCTGCTTATCGGCGTCGGACGCGATCTGGAGTTGGAGATGTTCAAAGTGACGGACCAGCTTACTGGACGGCTGATGGGAATTAGAGCGGATATGACGCCCCAGGTGGCTCGTATAGACTCACGCCGCTCCCATGATGTCGCCAGTCGATTCTGTTACATCGGCAGCGTTTTGCGCACAAAATCTCCCAGTATGTTTTCTTCGCGCACGCCTATTCAGACTGGGTGCGAGCTTTATGGCGTAGTGGGTTCAGCCGCAGATATTGAGATTATCTCTCTGATGCTGGAAACGCTGAATCTGGCTAAGATCAGTCCGCTGCACATGGATATTGCTCATGTGGGCGTCTATCAGGCGATACTGGCGGAAGCGAAACTGTCCAAAATTCAGTCTGATGAGCTGTTTGAGGCGTTACGCAGGAAAGCGATTCCTGAAGTTGATGAAATCGCTGCTACTATCCCAGATAAAGCGATTCGTCAAAAAGTAATGGCGCTGCCTAGGCTGGCTGGCGGCAAAGAGAAAATGAAAGAAGCGCGCAGAATTTTTGCGGGCAATCCAGATATTGAATACGCGCTGGACGAAATGAGCCAGGTCGCCGCAGTTATTGGCGAGCGTTATCCGGAAGTGGAGATTTACTTCGATTTCTGTGAAATGCGCGGTTACAAGTATTACACCGGTCTGGTGTTCGCTGCATATACCGAAGGCCTGGGACAGGCGGTGGCGAAAGGCGGCCGCTATGACGAAGTAGGGCGCGATTTTGGTCGGGGACGCCCTGCAATGGGCTTCAGTGTGGATTTGAAAGCTTTATACCGCATGGGCAGGCGCGAATGGGCGCAGCCGGCGGGCGCTATTTTAGCTCCAAACGGTCAGGATGCAGAGTTATGGGAGCTGATCAGGCAGTTGCGGCGGAGCGACAGAGTTATACAACTGATGCCCGGTGAGGAAGCCGGCCACTGGGCTTCCCACTGCGATCGCCAAATCGTACGGGACGAGTCGGGGCAATGGATCGTAACGCCCTTAACCGAATTCAATCCTAATCACGTTAAATAGAGATTTAATCATCATGGGCAAAAATGTGGTCATTCTCGGCACTCAATGGGGTGACGAGGGCAAAGGTAAGATTGTAGATCTGCTGACGGAAGAAGTCGCTGCGGTGGCTCGCTTCCAAGGCGGACACAACGCCGGGCACACTTTGGTGATAGACGGACAGAAAACCGTTCTGCACCTGATTCCCTCTGGAATTTTGCGCAGCAATGTCGCCTGCCTTATAGGTAATGGCGTTGTGTTGGCGCCGGATGCGTTGCTGTCTGAGATCAAGACCCTGGAAGACAAAGGCGTACCTGTTCGTCAGCGTCTTTTCCTGAGCCCTGCATGTCCTCTGATTCTGCCTTACCATAAGGCCTTGGATTTGGCGCGGGAAGAGCGCTTGGGTTCTGCGAAAATTGGCACGACTGGCCGGGGAATTGGTCCCGCCTATGAAGACAAAGTGGCGCGTCGCGGCGTGCGTCTTGGTGATTTGGCGAAGCCAGAGCGTTTTGCTGAGAAGCTGAAAGAAATCATGCAGTACCAGAACTTTGTTCTGGAGCACTACTATAAGGTCGCTCCGATCGATTATCAGAAAACGCTCGACGAAACGCTGAAGATGGCGGAAGAGTTGCTGCCGATGATGGCGGACGTCACCGACATGCTGCATGAGTTCAGAAAGCGCGGCGAGAATGTTCTATTTGAAGGCGCTCAGGGCTCCTTGCTGGATATCGACCTGGGCACATATCCCTTCGTTACCTCATCCAACACCACTGCGGGCGGTACTGCGACCGGTAGCGGCTTTGGTCCGATGTATCTGGATTATGTGTTGGGCATCACCAAGGCTTATGCAACGCGCGTAGGCTCAGGCCCATTCCCGACGGAACTGTTCGATGACGTTGGCGCCTATTTGGCGAAGAAAGGCAATGAGTTTGGCGCAACGACTGGTCGTCCTCGTCGTTGTGGCTGGTTTGATGCGGTTGCTCTGCGTCACGCGATCCAAATCAACAGTGTTTCCGGGGTCTGTTTGACTAAGCTGGACGTTCTGGATGGTCTGGATGTTGTGAAAGTGTGCGTTGGCTATCGCACCGCAGATGGCGTTGAGATTACGCGTCCGCCGATCGATTGCGAAGCGTTTGGTGAAGTAGAGCCAGTTTACGAAGAGCTGCCAGGCTGGAAAGAGAGCACTTTTGGCGTTAAGCGTGTAGAGGATCTGCCAAAGAACGCGCAAGACTATATCTCCTTCCTGGAGAAGCAGATTGAAGCGCCAATCGATGTCATTTCCACTGGCCCGGATCGTAATGAGACGATCATATTGAGACATCCTTTCTCAGCATAGTTTAAAGGGGCTTTGATCCTTTTTTGCGAGATATAAAAAACGCCCCATCGGGGCGTTTTTCGTATGCGTGCCTAGTTGGCGTTGGCGTCAGCCATGGGGGAAGCGGCGTCCGGGCCTTTCATTTCAAAAGGTATGCCCTGAACTCGAAGCCAATTTTCATCAAGCTCCCAACGAACAAAGTCGAAAGCTTCATTCTTCAACACAAGGTCCTGCGCATAAGCCTGCATTCTGGCGAAATCTTTTTCCGCCTGTAGCAGGGCGCGTGAGTTGTCCCTCTCGTCCTTTAGCTCAGGGAAGACAATGCGCAACGCTTTCGAAAGAGTCTTCTGGTTGGAATGCAGGGTGCCCATGACGGCGACGCGGCCATCTTTCTCTATGACCCTGAAATGATAGGGGTACTTTGAAAGTACGGGGTCTTCTTTGAGCTCGTCGTTTATGAAAACTATCTCCAGGCTGCCGTATAAAATCCATAATACAAACAGCGCCGATACCAGCATCACTATGGCAAATTGTTTTTTATCCGACATGTCGGTAATTCTATTCCAAGTTTCATTAGCGTTAAGCCCCCGGATTGTCTGTTGTTTTACCTTGGGCGGGGGGTATTATAACCGGATTATTAATGTATGTATTTGCATTCGGGTGAGAATTGACGGATTCTCGCGTCCTAGGTCGAACGGCTTATTAACGCGTGGCGCTAGGCATACTGTCAAGTCGGTACAAGGATATCCACATGGCGAACAAGAAAATTTATGATCTGGTTCTATTTGGTGCGACGGGATACACAGGAGAGTTGACCGCCGAGTATCTGGCGAGGGCGATGATGCGGGAGGACTTCGTTTGGGCGATTGCCGGACGAAATCCAGAAAAGCTGGAGCGATTAAAGAAGCGCCTGTGTTCTGTTAATCCGGATGTGCGTAGTCGTTTACATGTGATTCAGGCGGATATCGAAGATCAGGCCAGCCTGGATGCGATGGCGAAAGACGCGAAGGCGGTAATCAATACAGTTGGTCCCTATATCAAGTTCGGCGAACCAGTGATCAAGGCCTGTGTTACCCAGGGCGCAGATTATGCAGACCTTACAGGAGAGCCTGAATTCGTAGACGCGATGATCAGCCAGTACGATGAGGTCGCCAAGCGTAATAAGGTCCGAATAGTAAATTGTTGTGGCTTTGACAGCATTCCCCATGATCTGGGGGCTTATTATACGGTGACTGAATTAACCCAGGGCTTGCCTGCAGACGCTCTGGCCGCCAACCCCGTTAAGCTGGAAGGGTTTGTTCGCGCTGGCGGCGCTTTTTCCGGCGGAACCTGGCATTCCGCCGTGCACGCATTTTCGAGAGCCCGACAGGCGCGGGCCGATAAGCGCAACAGACCTCACATGTCAGAATCTCCCCGTAAAGTCGGCAGTGTGGATTTCAATTTGCGTTTCCGTAAGGAAATCAACGCTTGGGCGTGTCCTTTCCCTACTATTGATCCCCAAGTGGTGAAGCGTAGCGCCAGGGCGCTTGAGCAGTATGGTCAGGAGTTTAAGTATGGCCATTATGTCCAGGTGAAAAAGTTGCCCCGGGTTATTGCAGGCGCCGCGTTTGTCGGCGGCGTATTTGCGTTGGCTCAACTCAAGCCTACGCGTAATTGGCTTTTAAGTCTCAAGCCCGCCGGGCAGGGGCCCACGCCTGAGCAGCGTAGCCGGGGCTGGTTTAAGGTGGTGTTTATTGGTTCCTGTGATGGTCGCCAGATAAAGACGCAGGTAAGTGGGGGCGACCCAGGTTATGGAGAAACCTCAAAAATGCTGGCGGAAAGCGGCTTGTGTCTGGCGCTCGATCGACGCAAATTACCAAAATCTTACGGCGTGATCACGCCGGTCATGGCGATGGGGCGTCCATTGATGGATCGATTGCAGCAAAGAGGCGTCAAGTTCGAGGTTTTGGAGCCAGCGGCTTGACACTTTTGCCCATATCCTGAGAGAGCCACAATCCAGCCAAAATCGCTCCACCGCCGATAAGGTGGTAGGTTTCTGGATGCTCGCCAAGAAAAGGGATGGATAACAGGGCGGTAAGCAGCGGCGTCAAATAAGCGAATAAAGCGGCGGTACTGGGCGAAGTCTTAGTGACGCCGTAGTTCCATAGCAGGTATGCACAGAGCGACGGGAATATCGCGACGTAGGCGATAACCGCCGCCAAGTCATAGCTCCACTCAAATCCGCCTTTAAAATGATGCTCCAAAGCGTAAAAGGGCAGGATCATCGGTAGCCCCAATCCCAGCAAAATAGCGAACAAGTCGAAGCCTGGGATGGGGATGGCCCATTTTCTCAGCAACACTGAATATAGTGACCAAATAACCATCGCCGCCGCCATGATGCTGTCGCCGGCGTTCATCTGCAAAGAGAGCAGTGCGCTTGGTTCTCCATGCAGTATCACGTATAAGGCGCCGAGAAAGGCGAGCAACACGCCGGCCCCGCTTTTAATATTCAGGCGCTGACCAAGCAAAGGCATCGCTAAAACCAGAGTGGCTACCGGCAACAGCGAGTTCACTAACGTGATATTAAGTGCAGAGGTGAATTGCGCAGAGGTATAAAGCAGTGAGTTGTAAGTCGCCACGCCAAGAAAAGCGAGCACGCTGATCTTGAGCCAATGCTGCCTTATAGTGTCTTTGTGGCGCAGGAACGCCCGCAAAATAAACGGTGAAATGAGGAGCGCGCAAACCAGCCAGCGGTGGAAAGACAGCGCCAACGGTGGGATGCTGTCATTGAAGCCCCGCGCTACCAGAGCATTACCCGCCCAAAATAATGATGTTCCCGCCAATCCCAAGTAAGGCGCTATTCGAAAAAAGAGTGAATCAGAGGCGTTGACGTCGCTCACTGCGCGGGTCCTTTTGAGTTGCTGGCAAGGCGGGAGAACACCGGACCCTGCTATCAGGGCTTCCGAGGCCTCCAATTCTAGGATAAATTCTATCTGTTCGGCCAATTTTTCCGTTTATATCAATCATTAAGCAGATGAGAGCGACGAACTTGTTATGGAGCTTTTTGAAACATCCATTGTAGTGATTGGCGCTGGTGTCGTGGGGCTAAGCGTGGCCAAAGCGTTGGCTGAAGGCGGGCAAGATGTGCTGCTGTTGGAGCGCGAGAGCCTTATTGGTTCCGGCATATCATCTCGCAATAGTGAAGTGATTCATGCTGGCCTCTACTATCCGCAAGGCAGCCTGAAAGCTGAAACCTGTGTGAGGGGTAAGGCGCTGTTGTATGAATACTGTGCTTCTCGGGGGATTCCTCATAAGCGTTGCGGAAAGCTCATCGTTGCAACCCACCCTGAACAGATAGGCGCCCTGCAGCAAATATATGAGGCGGCCGCCGCCAATGGCGTGGCGGATATACAGTGGTTGACTCAGGCTCAAGCTTTGGCGATGGAGCCCGAATTAAGATCTGTTGGCGCTCTGTATTCTCCCTCCACAGGCATTATCGACAGCCATCAGTACATGTTGTCTTTGCAGGGCGACTTTGAACGCGCGGGCGGGATTGCGGCGTTTAACGCGCCCCTGCTGGGCGGGTTTATTGAAACGGGGCGGATTACCTTGAACGTTGGCGGCGCTGCGCCCTGTCAGGTGCGTGCGGAAGTGGTTGTAAATTGCGCTGGATTGGATGCAATGAGAGTGCTTGCTAACGTGGACGGCTATCCATCTGCTGGAATTCCTCCAATCTATTTCGCCAAAGGAAGTTACTTTTCGCTATCGGGGCGCAGCCCTTTTCAGCGCCTGATATACCCAGTGCCGGAGAACGGTGGACTGGGTGTGCACTTGACTCTGGATATGGGGGGGCAGGCGCGTTTTGGTCCTGATGTTGAGTGGGTCGATCAGCCTGAGTTCAGTGTGGACCCGCAAAGGATAGCCAAGTTCGCCCAGGCTATACGCAATTACTGGCCTGCGTTGCCGGAGGGCATGCTGCAGCCGGCGTATGCGGGTGTCCGTCCCAAGTTGTCGCCACAGGGCGCGCGCGCTGAGGACTTTGTCATCAATACGCCGGAAGAAAATGGCGTTGCAGGTTGGTATAACCTGTTTGGCATTGAGTCGCCTGGACTGACCGCATCGCTTGCATTAGCGGAGACGGTGGTGAAGCGTGTATTAAATGGTTAAGAGGCTCAATCCATTGAGCGCCTGGCAATACTGAAAACATAGACTTCAAGCGCCCCCGCCAATTTCAGCGTGCGCGCCAGCTCATCCACCGTACTGCCTGTAGTGACGACATCATCAATAATAATCAGCGGTTGCTGAGGGAGCTTGGATGACGCCGCAAAGCTATTTTTCACATTGCTGCGTCTGTTTTTTTGATTCAGTCCGGTTTGAGGTGGAGAGGCCTTGATCCGGCGGCACAGCTTACTGCTGAACTTCGCATTGGCGTAGCGGGCCAGGCTTCGCGCCAGCAGTTCCGCCTGATTGAATCCGCGTTTACGCTGCTTGCTCTTATGCATTGGCACGGGAATCAGCACGGGGGTTGAAATGTGCGCGCAGGCTTGTACAAAGGCAGGGAGAGCCGCCTGTGCGAGCGCCCTGGCCCAATATCGTTTATCTCCATACTTTAGCTGCCCAATGACTTGACTCAATGGGAAGGAGTAGTCGAAAGCGCTGGTGCTGGCGTCAAAAGATGGCGGTTGACGAAGACAACGCCCGCAGGGGGCGGTATCGGGAGCCACCCGACTGATTCCGCAACGGGGGCAGGGGTGTTTGGGGGCGGTTAAATCCGCGACGCAGGCGGAGCAAATATGAGTAACGCACCCTGATTCGAGGCAAAGCAAGCAATGCTTTAGTTGTAAGCTGTTAACCTTTTCTCTGAGAAAGGTTGACAGCTTTTGGGCTCGGCTTATTATGTCTTCCATGAATTTCTCTCGTTTTTGGGTCCACATTCCTGTGTCGAGGCGGATTATATCTCAGGCCCCGGCTAGTTTTGTATAACAGCAAGAGTTTGATATGACAGCAACTATGCAATCACCTATCCGCCATGACTGGTCTCTGGAAGAAGTCGAAGCTCTCTTCGCTTTACCTTTCAATGACTTATTATTTCAGGCGCAAGTCATGCACAGGCAAAACTTCGATCCGAATGAAGTACAGGTCAGCACTCTGCTTTCCATCAAGACCGGCGCCTGCCCCGAAGACTGTAAGTACTGTCCTCAGAGCGGCCACTACAATACCGGCCTTGAAAAAGAGAAGCTGCTGGAAGTGGAAAAGGTAGTGAACGAGGCCAAGGCCGCCAGAGAAAAAGGCGCCAGCCGTTTTTGTATGGGAGCGGCCTGGAGAAACCCTCGCGCCAAAGATATGCCTTACGTCCTTGAGATGGTCAAGCAGGTTAAATCTCTGGGGATGGAAACCTGCATGACTCTGGGTATGCTGACGGCGGATCAGGCGTTGGAGCTTGCTGGCGCAGGTTTGGATTACTACAACCATAACCTGGACACTTCTGAAAATTACTACGGTGAAATTATCACCACGCGGACTTACTCCGATCGTCTGGAAACGCTGCAAAATGTTAGGGACGCGGGTATGAAAGTCTGTTGCGGCGGCATAATGGGTATGGGGGAAAGCGCCCGTGACCGCGCTGCATTACTCGCTCAATTGGCGAATCTGCCAAGCCATCCTGAAAGCGTGCCGATCAATATGCTGGTCAAAGTGCAAGGTACGCCTCTGGAAGTGCAGGAGGACATAGATCCGTTCGATTTTATCCGCACTATCGCCGTAGCGCGAATCCTCATGCCCAAGTCTCACGTGCGTTTGTCCGCAGGGCGTGAGGACATGAATGAGCAGATGCAGGCGATGTGCTTCCTGGCGGGCGCCAATTCTATTTTCTATGGCGAGAAACTGCTGACTACGCCTAACCCCGAAGCGGATAAGGATATGATGCTGTTCAAGAAGTTGGGTATTCGTCCGGAACAGCGCGAACAAGCGCATTCGGAGGATCAGCAGGAGGCGTATCTGCATGACGCCATTCAGGCGCATGACCAGCAACAACGCATGGAAAGCATGTTCTACGACGCGACAAAAACTGCGTAAACCTCATGTCTAAATGGGGGCATCTTGCGCAGACGCTGGCGGCGCGGAAACAGCAGGCTCTTTACCGCAGCCGCTTGACGATAGACAGCCCGCAAGCGCCTCGGGTTATGATTGAGGGCCGAGAATATCTCGCCTTCTGCAGCAATGACTATTTAGGGTTGGCCAACGACCCTCGCGTCATCGCCGCCGCGCAGCAGGCCCTGAGTGAGTATGGCCTTGGCGGTGGCGCTTCTCATCTCGTTATCGGTCACCATCGCGCCCATCATGAACTGGAGTTAGATCTGGCCGAATTCACGGGGCGCGATCGCGCCTTGCTATTTTCAACCGGTTATATGGCTAACCTTGGCGTGGCGTCTGCACTGTTGAGCAGAGGCGACTACGTCATTGAGGACAAACTCAACCATGCCTCGCTACTAGATGCGGGGATCTTGTCTGGCGCAAAACTGCTGCGCTATCGCCATGCAGACTCAGAGCATCTGGCGTCGCGGTTGGATGAGGTGGGCGACAGCCGGGCCCTGGTGATCACGGATGGTGTATTCAGCATGGACGGAGATATTGCTCCGTTAGACGTCATAGCCCGGATATGCCATAGCAAAGACGCCATGCTGATGGTGGATGACGCTCACGGTTTTGGCGTGCTGGGAGCCGAGGGCGGAGGGTGTGCGGCCCATTTTGGGTTGAACCAGAGCGATATCCCAATTCTGATGGGAACACTTGGCAAGTCCTATGGCGCAGCCGGGGCCTTTGTCGCCGGCCCGGAAGAACTGATTGAAACACTGGTGCAATTCGCCAGAACCTATATTTACACAACTTCCATGCCCCCGGCGATCGCTGCTGCGACGCGCGTCAGTTTACGTATCAGTCGTGAAGAATCCTGGCGTCGTGAACGATTGAATGAATTGGTGGTGCGCTTCCGTAAAGAGGCAATAGGAATGGGCTATCAGCTGGAGGCCTCTTCCACTCCGATACAACCCATTTTAATAGGCGACGCGGCTACAGCGATGGAGTTGAGCCAAGCGTTACGCCAAGAAGGCATTCTGATAACGGCAATTCGCCCTCCAACGGTCCCAGCAAACACCTCGCGACTACGCGTGACCTTTAGCGCCGCCCATACAGATGATGACCTGAACCAATTATTGGAAGTCCTCTATAGATATCGTGGCGCCGCCATTGTTACTGGAGCGGTGAATGCTTGACGGATGCTTTGAGTCAGTTCATCTGATTGGCGGTTGGGCGCAACCGCAGTCGGCGCTGGGGCCTCTGGAGCAGGCATTTGGCGGCGCTTCATTGGTTACGACCTGGACGCTGAATGATTCCTATGTTGCGCTTGCTACCCAGCTATCCGCCCAGTGGAATGAGCGAACCCTTATCGTGGGATGGTCGTTAGGCGGTTCTTTGGCGATTCGCAGATTGGCTGAGGAAAACAGGATGGTGGCGGGTTTGGCGTTGGTGGCTTGCAATCCATTTTTCTCTGGTGACGGTTGTTGGCCCGGCGTCGGCCTGGAATTGCTCGATAGCTTCGCGGAAGACTTGAAAGCGGATCGTGGACGATTACTGAGGCGCTTTAATCTGTTGCAGACCCAAGGCGCCACTGCGGCGCGAGCGCAAGCTCGACAGACTTTAGGCTTCGCCTCTGAAATTGAGTCCTGGTCAGATCAACAGTTGAGCGCATCTCTGGAGTGGTTGCGGAGCTGGGACCTGCGTGATGAATTAGCGCGCCTTGATATCCCGGTCGTTCACTTTCTAGGGGAGGCGGACGCGATTGCCCCGGTAGATCTGGCGCAACCCCTTCAGCAAAATTACCCCGCCCACCAAGTGAAAATAATCAGTGGCATGAGCCACTTCCCCGATGCAGAGGCAAGCCGTTTCATTGCGGAATGTCTGCAGTCAGGATGAAAAAGCGTGGACCAACTCGATGAATCATGCAGTAACGTTTAAATCCATTGTGTCGACTTCCTCTTTTGCTGATTTGGAGCGTGGCGTCATGGATAAATCCAAGGTAGCTGAGTCGTTTAGCGCCGCGGCTGCGACCTATGACCTCTTGGCGGGCATGCAAAAAGAAGTGGGCGAAAGCCTAGTGTCGCTCATCCGAGAAAGTGCTCCACAGGATATTATCGATGTGGGGTGTGGTACGGGATGGCTGACTCAGCGTCTGAAGAACTGCTTTCCGGAAGCGAGATTGTGCGCTTATGACCTGTCGCCAGGGATGATTGAGTACGCCCGTGCGCATCACGGTGATGTTGCGGCGCTCTGGGCTGTGGCTGATATGGAGTCGCTACCTGTGGCGGACGCCAGTCAGGATCTTGTGTTCAGCAATATGGCGATGCAGTGGCTGGACGACCCCCGTGTTTGGTTTGCTGAAGCGAGCAGAGTGCTTCGGCCGGGAGGGCGACTGATTTGCTCCACATTGCTGACGCAAACGTTGTTTGAGCTGGAGCAGGCATGGGGTGGAGTGGATGGAGATAGGCACGTCAACCGTTTTCTGGACGCGGAACAGATCGCTGAGGCGGCGGCTTCCTGTGGATTGCAAGGAGAATGTAGAGAATCCCTGCATGTGCGTTTTCATGACTCCGCACTCGGTGTTATGAAAGAGCTTAAAGGCATTGGCGCCCACAATATTCAATCGGAGCGCCCGCAAGGCCTGACTGGCAAGCGACGGCTGCGACAGGTGCTTGAAAACTATGAAAAATGCAGACAGGAACAAGGGGTGCCCGCCACCTATCATGTTGGGGTCTGCGTATATAGCAGGATCTAATTCATGGCGAAGACTTTTTTTGTAACAGGGACGGATACAGAGGTTGGCAAGACCTTTGTATCGGCTGCGTTACTGCATGCGGCTGGTGCCCAGGGGAGGCGTACACTGGGCTTGAAGCCGGTTGCCTCCGGTTGTGAGCAGACCCCGGATGGACTGCGAAATGAAGACGCACTGGCGTTGCTGCGCTACGCCACAGTGAAGCTTCCGTATGCTCAAGTAAATCCCATTGCTCTGGAGCCTGCGATAGCTCCTCATATCGCCGCGCAGCAGGCGGGACGCACTTTGTCTGCCCCTCGATTGGCTGGGCTGTGTCGTGGCGCCTTGATGACGCCTCATGACTTTTCTTTGGTTGAGGGCGCGGGCGGCTGGTTGACGCCCTTGAATCCGCGTGAATATTTAAGTGACCTCGCCGCAATATTGGATATTCCTGTCATTCTCGTGGTGGGCATGCGTTTAGGGTGCATCAATCACGCCTTACTGACCGTGGAAGCGCTGCGTGGTCGGCGCCTGAGGTTGGCGGGGTGGGTGGCCAATCAGTTGTCAGCGGAAGTCATGCCCCAACTGGCGGATAACCTTGAAACACTGAGCGCCAGAATTTCTGCGCCCTGCCTGGGCGTTATTCCCAGGGCGGAAGCGCCGGATAGTCCCAATGTTCAGACCTCCTTGCGGCTAGCTTCATTGTTTGACTGATGCATAGGCGCGCCAAAAGGTACGGTTGGGCTGCGACTTTGTGAAGAAATTTTGTCGCTGGTTGAAAATTGAACGAATTGATGGGTACAATCAAGGTTGAGTTAGTCTGATCGCCGAGTGGTAATGCGATGATTTCAAGCGTTTTGCAAAGCGGTGTGCAAGGTGTAAAGCAAAATCTCCAGGGAATGGAAAAAGCGGCGACTGAAATCGCCAAAGCAGGTCAACCCGCCGAGGATTCTGGTGAGGTGCGTACAGTCGACGATGTCGTTGAGTCCATTGTGGACCTTAAGCTGTACGAAAATGGCGTTAAAGCTTCGGCGAAAGTCATTAAAAGCGCCGACGAAACCCTGGGAACGCTACTGGATATCAAAGCCTGAGTAGTTGCGGTCGCGACGAGGCTTAGCGAGGTGAACGGGAGCATAAGGTGCAGGTAGCCGGAGCGGGACAACCCGCCATCAGTTCTGTTACCCCATACTCGCCTCCCACGAAGGTGAGCAGCTCCGCTGTCGCTATTTCCGACCTGGAATCCACTCTGCCTCCTGTCCAGCCATTGGAGCCCAGTGCGCCTTCTTCCTCCTCCAACTCTTTTCCTACTGTTATTTACAATCGCTTCGCGCAGACTTCAAGCGTGACGCCTCAGGTAGTCCAGCCTTCAACTACGGAGGCGGATGGGGCGGCGGTTGCTGGTCAGGAAGCTCCTGCTGTCGAGACCGTGCCTGTATCACCAAATGGTGATGGAGGAGAAGCGGTTGACCGTGTAATTGAGGGGGCGTCTGGAGCTATCCAGGAAGGTGGCGGTGAAGCTGGAGGGGCTTCCGCGCCTAGCCAGGATGAGCAGCCCAGGCGGTCGGCTACCGGCGACTCCGGTGGCGGATTGAGTGAAAGTGATTTAGCTGCAATCTCTCAATTGTCGCAACGGGATCTGGAAGTGCGGCAACATGAGCAGGCGCATGTGGCTGTTGGCGGCCTCTATGCAGGGGCTCCGCAATATTCTTACTCTCGCGGACCAGATGGGCGCTCATACGCCGTCGGCGGCGAAGTGCCGATTGATGTGTCGTCAGTGCCCGGTAATCCTGAGGCGACGATAAGGAAGATGGAGCAGGTCCGAAGGGCGGCGTTGGCTCCGGCAGAACCCTCTTCTCAGGATCGGTCTGTCGCAGCGCGTGCGACTCAGGCCATTTTGCAGGCGCGCTCTGAGCTTGTGCAGCAACAGTCGGATGGGCGCGCGGAGTTGCGGGCTGAGCAACAGCAGGAGCGTGAGCAGCGGCAGCAAGAAGAGGACAGTCGCGGTTCTTCCGGTGAGCGTGAAAGTGAAGCCATTCGCACCTATCTTGACCTGATTCGCATTGGGCAAGCTTTTGAGCAGGGGCTGCAACCCAGCATTCAATTGGATGAAGTGATCTAGACTCTCTTTACTGATTCTTAACCTTGCCGAGCGCTGGTTTGCGCCGCTTAGGCAAAGGCCGTTACTTACAAAATATTACTCATTTATCATTTCCTGACTTGTGTTTGTTATCGTTTGCTGTGTTGCATAACTATTTGTTTTTAAATGGTTTAATTTTATTTTGTAAGTATTGTTGCGTACGCCTCGATAAACGGCTATTAAAAATTGGAACTTTAACTCTAATCGTTCTTGACAATCCCCGTAAGCAAACGTATGTTTCAAACACTTGTTTGATATATCGGTGAGTATTGTGGCTCACTGTGAAAAAAATCCAGAACATGGAATAAAAAGTGGCGGCCTCGTGTTGCTGCGCCGAGTAGAGATTGAGGTAAACGTTATGCCGGAATATAAAGCTCCTTTACGCGATATCAGGTTTGTGATGGATGAACTGCTGAATGTGCAGTCTCATTACAAGGAATTACCGAGTGCGGAAATGACGACCCCAGACATGGTGGACGCAATAATCCAGGAAGGAGCAAAGTTCTGTGAGCAGGTCCTTTCCCCCCTTAATCGGGTGGGAGACGAGGAAGGGTGTACCTGGAGCGAAGACGGCGTAACCACTCCTACTGGCTTCAAAGAAGCTTACCAGCAATACGTGGAAGGCGGCTGGCCTTCAATGACTGCGCCAGAAGAATTCGGCGGACAAGGTTTGCCCGAGTCTCTCGGTCTGGTTATGAGTGAAATGGTCGGGTCATCCAACTGGGCTTGGGGGATGTACCCAGGTTTGAGTCATGGCGCGGTTAACACTGTCATCCTGCACGGCTCTGAACAGCAGAAGGCGGCGTATCTACCCAAACTGGTCAGCGGTGAGTGGACCGGCACAATGTGTCTGACCGAGCCGCATTGTGGGTCCGACCTGGGTATTCTGCGCTCAAAAGCTGAACCTAATGCTGACGGCAGCTACAGCATCACTGGAACCAAGATTTTTATTTCCGCTGGCGAACATGACATGGCGGAAAACATCGTTCATATCTGTTTGGCGCGTTTGCCAGACGCACCACAAGGCACCAAAGGCATTTCACTGTTCATCGTTCCCAAGTTCCTGGTGAATGATGATGGCAGTCTGGGAGAGCGCAACAGCGTAACTTGCGGTTCTATCGAACATAAAATGGGGATTCATGGCAACTCTACGTGCGTCATGAACTTCGATGGCGCCAAAGGTTACCTGATCGGGCCAGAGAACAAAGGCTTGGCGTGCATGTTCACATTCATGAACTTCGCGCGTCTGGGAACCGCTATTCAGGGCTTGAGCGCGTCTGAACTGTCCTTCCAGGGCGCTTTGACCTACGCAAAAGACCGTTTGGCCATGCGTTCTTTGTCGGGCGTGAAGAATCCAAATGGACCTGCCGACCCTATTATCGTACACCCTGACGTACGTCGTATGTTGTTGACGCAAAAGGCGTTCACTGAAGGTTCACGCGCACTGATTTATTACACCGCAGTGCAAGGCGATTTCGTTCACCATGGCGCTACTGAAGAAGTTCGCAATGAAGCAGACGAGTTGATGGGCTTCCTGACTCCAATCGCTAAAGCGTTCCTGACCGAAATTGGTTACGAGTCCGCTAACCTGGGAATGCAGGTTTATGGCGGTCATGGCTTCATCTCCGAGTGGGGTATGGAGCAGATCGTTCGCGACACTCGTATCGCGTTGATGTACGAAGGAACCACTGGTATTCAGGCGCTTGACCTGTTGGGTCGTAAAATCCTGATGACTCAGGGTGAATCACTGAAGCGCTTCACCAAGCTGGTTCATATGTTCTGCAAAGATCAGGCGGAAAATGCGGATATGAGCGAGTTCGTAGAGCCGTTGGCCAAGCTGAACAAAGAGTGGGGCGACCTCACTATGAAGATTGGTATGGCTGCGATGAAGAACCGCGACGAAGTGGGCGGCGCCTCTGTGGACTACCTGATGTACTCAGGCTACGCTGTGCTGGCGTATTTCTGGGCGCGTATGGCGCTGGTGGCGCAGCAGAAGCTGGCGGAAGGAACCACTGAAACTGGCTTCTATACGGCGAAACTGCAAACTGCCCGTTTTTACTTCAAGCGCATTCTGCCTCGCACTCTGTCTCATGCACAGTCCGCACTCAACGGCGCTAACTGCATGATGGATATGGAAGTGGAAAACTTTGCGTTCTGATTCCGTATAGGGACAAAATAAGCCCGCTGTTGCGGGCTTTTTTACATACCGATGCGAACCGGTATGTGGCCGGATTCGTAATAGCCAGATAATAGCGCGACAATAAACACAAACAGAAAGACATTCATTCAGACAAAGCGATTTAGCTCGAGGGAGTAACCATGGCTGATTATTCTGCGCCGCTTCGTGACATGCAGTTTCTACTCAAAGAAGTGTTTGAAGCCGATAAACTTTGGCTCAGCTTGCCGGGCGCGCGCGACACTGTTGACCCGGATACTGCGGACGCCATATTGGAGGAGGCCGCCAAAATAGCGTCTTCCTTGCTGGCGCCTCTCAACCGGAGCGGAGATGAAGAAGGTTGCCAATGGAACGAGGGAGTGGTGACGACGCCAAAGGGCTTCAAGGAGGCCTATAACACCTTTATCGAAGGTGGTTGGTGTGGGTTGGGCGGTAATCCCGACTTCGGCGGCATGGGGATGCCGAAGATGTTGGGCGCCCAGGTTGAAGAGATGGTGCAATCCGCGAATATTTCTTTTGGTTTGTACCCCATGTTGACGGCTGGCGCCTGTTTGGCGATCGATGCTCACGCAACTGATGAGCTGAAGCAAACTTATTTGCCGAACCTGTATTCAGGCGTATGGGCGGGCTCCATGTGTTTGACTGAACCACACTCAGGAACAGATCTGGGTATTATCAGAACCAAAGCCGAGCCTAATGGCGATGGTTCCTTCGCTATCACTGGCACAAAGATTTTTATTACCGGCGGCGAGCATGACCTGAGTGAAAACATCATTCATTTGGTATTGGCGAAGCTGCCTGACGCTCCAGCAGGTTCAAGAGGTATCTCTCTGTTCCTGGTGCCTAAATTCAAAGTTACTGAAGAGGGGGGCGTTGGTGAGCGCAACCCAGTGTCTTGCGGTTCAATCGAACACAAGATGGGCATTAAAGCCTCTGCTACCTGTGTCATGAATTTTGATGGCGCGCAGGGGTGGTTGGTCGGTGAGCCGAATAAAGGCTTGGCCTGCATGTTCACCATGATGAACTACGAGCGCCTGGGCGTTGGCGTACAAGGCCTGGCGGCGGCGGAGCGCTCATACCAAAACGCAGTTGAGTACGCGAAAGACCGTATTCAGGGGCGCGCCGCCACCGGTGTGGTTGCTAAGGAAAAAGCGGCTGATCCTATTATTGTGCATCCAGATGTGCGTCGGATGTTAATGACCATGCGGGCTCTGATTGAGGGCAGCAGGGCGTTCTCCACCTATGTGGCGAAGTATCTGGATATCTCCAAGTACTCTGACGACGCCGCTGCGAAACAGCACGCTGAAGCGATGGTGGCTCTGTTGACGCCTGTCGCCAAGGCGTTTTTGACGGATCGTGGTCTGGATAGCACTGTGCTTGGCCAGCAGGTCTTTGGCGGTCACGGCTACATCCGTGAATGGGGTCAAGAGCAGCTGGTGCGCGATGTGCGCATTGCACAGATCTACGAAGGCACTAACGGCATTCAGGCGCTTGACCTGATGGGGCGCAAAGTGGCGATGAACGGCGGTAAATTCGTCGAGCTATACGCTGGCGAAGTGGCCGACTTTATTGAGGCTAACCGCGATTGCAGCGAACTGCAGGAATTTATAGAGCCGCTGGCGGGCGTCCTTGAGCGTCTGTCAGATGTGACGGAGTATGTGTTGGAGACGGTTGCGCAGGACCCTAACGCTGTCGGCGCAGCCAGTGTTGAGTATCTGGATTTGTTCGGCTACGTCGCATTTGCGCACGTTTGGGCAATGATGGCGAAAGTAGCGATTGAGAAACAAGCTGGCGACAGCTCTGGTTTCTATGACGCCAAGCTGAAAACTGCTCGCTATTACTTCCGTCGACTTCTGCCGCGTACAGTGTCTTTGGCTGAGTCTATCAAGTCAGGTAGCGGCGATATGATGGCGCTGGATGTAGAGCAGTTTTAAATTGCACTGAGGAATAGCCGAAAAAGCCCGCGATGCGGGCTTTTTTTGTGGCTGTCTGACTCAAATGTGCGTCTAGGCTGTAAAGAAGCGTCAGCGGTTCTGCATGACTTGGTCGGCGGACTCGGGATGGGTAATAAAGGGGTTGCTGTTGCCCTGCAGCTCTCGAATCTGTATATCTCGAGCGATCTCCTCTGGAGTAGGAGGGTCGGCGCGTGACCAGCGTTTTAGTTGGTCCAGATTGCCGTATAAAGGCAGATTGTAAGTGGTGTGCATGTAAAGAAGGCTTCGAGCGATGTCGCCTTTTATGTCGTCAGGAGGGTCGATAATGCCGAATACCTGACGGATGCCGCACTCATTGGCTTTGACTTCATTGCCTAGCTCTTCAAATTTTGCCGCGCGGCGCTCTAGTTCAAAGCGGGCGTCTTCTGGGTAGATGTTGTGCAAATCAGACGCCATGCGGCGATATGCCTCGTTGTTCTCCCTGCATTGTCGAGGAGTGCCGCACTCCAGGTTGTCTCTGATCCAAAGCGATGAATAGATATAACTTTCAGTGACGAGGATGCTTTTCTTGCTGAACTCTTTTTTGCAAAAGAACGTCTTGCCGCCATTGGCGTACAGTTTGCCCCAGAATTCTTCCTTGAGTGTCTGTTTGGGATCGTTGAATTTGGTTTGGGCGTGGGTGACGTTAAGCAAGCCCGCCATGAAAACACCCAGTAGGACGGTGACTGTGTTCCTCATTTGCGGATCCGTAATCTGATTGTTTTTATTCGGTGATTCGCAGGGCCGCTGACATGGTCAGGGCTAAGCGGACCCATTTACACCTATATTACAAATTGTCAGCAAAGTACAGTGTAAACAGGGCCGCTTCCTATGATAGGGGGCCGGTAGCGGCTAAGCGTAGGGGGTTAACCCCAGGCTAGGGATTACTTGAGGCGATCTTTGATGCGTTGGTAACCGGAGCGTAACTCTTCGCCCATTTTCTTGGCGGTTTCGCTGACTTCTTTGCCGGTTTGGCCTGCTTCCTTGCCTGCCTGCTGCAGTTTGCCGACGAACTTATCCCAGTCTTTTTCAAGATCCTCCCACTCGTCCCGGACTTCCGCCTTGGCCAGATTCAGCTGTAGCCGCAACTCGTCCCTTTCCTGTTTAAGTGAGTCTTTGAGTCTTTTGATCTCGTCTTGCAGTGTGCTCATGCTTCATCTCTCCCGATGATTTAGGTTCCATTAATCATAGACAGCAACAGCGTTAACTGGTTGATCTGCATCAACCTGAGGGTGGCTTTCCCGTGGCGGGAGATCAATCAGGATGTGGATAATCCTGCGCCCGCCAGCTCCAATGCGGCGTAAGTCAGGGTAGACCAAACAGGAGTGCTATCCAAGCCTTTTATGGATCTGTCCGCGGCCTGACAGGCCTGGTGAATGTCTCGAAGGCGGGCGGCGTTAAAGCGTGGAATGAAGCGTTTGTACAGGGCCCAGCGATTCTTGAAAACTCTTTCCTTCTGCAGCGCCTGCTCCAGGCCCTGGGAAGTTTGCGAATGTTTGTAGAGTTTGGCGATCAGGCGCACCTCGCGGGCCAGAGACCAAAGCACGATGGTCGGTTCAAAGGATTCCGCCTGTAGCGTTTGTAGCACTTTTAGCGCCTGTTTGGGGTTGCGCTCCAGGCAGGCGTCCACCAGATTAAATACGGTGAACTTGTTGCTGTTGGATATGCCGCGCAGGACTTGCTCTTCGTCCAGATTGGCGTCGTCGGACAGTAGACGCAGTTTCTCCATCTCCTGTCGGGCCGCCAGTAAATTACCCTCAACATGATCGCATAATGCCTTTACAGCGCCGGATGTAGGAGTGAACCCTAGTTTGTGCAGTCGCTGATTTATCCAGTTGGGCAATTGATCGTGGCTGACCGGCCATACCTGAACGTGAAGGCTGTGCGTCTCAATGGATTTGAACCACTTTGTATTGAGAGTGGAGGACTCAATGCGATCACTGATGATCAGCATCAGGCAGTCTTCAGGTGGGTTCTCGCTAAAGGCGGCGAGACGTTTTTTGCCGCCATCATTTGGCAGGCTGTCCAGATGAATTTCCAGTAGCTTTTTTTCGCCGAAGAGGGAGAAAGACTGGGTGTGCTCATCAAGAGCGCTCCAGTCAAAGTTCTTGGGGGCGTGAAAGACGATGCGCTCGCTAAACCCCTGTTTACGGCTGTAAGCGCGAATCTCGTCGCAGGCTTCCTGGCGCAACAGTGGTTCATCCCCGCTCACCACAAAAACGGCGGGGGGATGTTTGTTCAGGTTGCTTTGCAGCTGCTCTGGTTTAATGCGCATGAGAAAAATTCAGTTCGCCGCCGGCGCCGAAGCTTGTTCGCTATATACCGCCAGACGATTGAGAATTTCTGTGGCGAGCAGCTTGTCCAGGTCGTCGCGGATGCTGTTCTCTTCTTTCTCTTTGCCAAGCACGCTGAGCTTGTCATATTGGTAAGACTGGAACTGCTGTAGCGACGTCGGTTGAATCAATGGCTCGCCTTGCGTGTCAGTCAGGCTGAAAGTGACTTTGCGGGAAAGCTCATATTCGGCGGCGTTGGCGCTGCTGTCCAGACTCACGGCGCGACGGCTGTTTTCAACGCTCCCGATCGCCAGGGTGGGAGCATCCGCTCCTCCCTCGCTGACCTGAACTGAGGCTTGCTGCAGGCGTTCGCGCACCTGTCCGCAAAGCACTCTGGCGTCGCCCTCCGGGCAGCTCAAATTGAGCGCCTGGAGAGACGAAGGGAGTTCCATCTGGCCGCGCAGATGAAAGCCGCAACCGCTGACGAGGAGGCTGGCCATCCCCGCCAAGATTAGTCTTATACCGATTCGCATCGCTTTACTTCACCACGATATTGACCAGTTTTCCTGGTACAACGATGACTTTAACGACGGTCTTGTCTTCCATGAAGCGCTGAACGTTCTCATCATCGAACGCCATTTTCTCAAGCTCATCTTTGCTGGTGTTTGCCGCCGCCTGGATGCGTGCGCGCAACTTTCCGTTCACTTGAACAACCAGCTCTATGCTGTCTTTCTCAAGCGCTTTTTCGTCCAGCTTTGGCCAGGGAGCGTTCATGACGATGTCTTCGTGTCCCAGCTCGCGCCACAGACCGTGGCTAATGTGGGGTACAATCGGAGCCAGCACCAACACGGCTGTTTCAAGCGCTTCCTGTACAACCGCCAAGCCTTGGGGCGATTCGTCTTCAAAACGGCTTAACTCATTCAATAGCTCCATCACCATAGCGATGCCCGTGTTGATCGCCATGCGGTGATTAAACTCATCGGTCATCTTCTTGATGGTTTCATGAGTCTTGCGACGCAGTGTGCGCTGAGCTTCATTCAGTTCGGCCACATTCAGCGGCGCAGCCCCTTTCTTCTCAACGTGTGTGTGCACCAGTTTCCACAGGCGGCGCAGGAAACGATGTTGACCTTCAACGCCGGACTCTGACCACTCCAGTGATTGCTCAGGCGGCGCCGCAAACATGGTGAAGAGGCGAACAGTGTCGGCGCCGTACTTGTCAATCAGCTCTTGCGGGTCAACGCCGTTGTTCTTGGACTTGGACATTTTCTCCTTGGGCCCAATGATGACGGGCTGGCCATCCTCATTGAGGAAGGCCTTTGGAGAGTTGCCTTGAGTATCAAGATCAATGCGAACGTCTTTGGGGTTGAAGTAGATTTTCTTGCCGGATGGATCTTCGCGGTAGAAGGTTTCTGCGATCACCATGCCCTGGCACAACAGCTTCTTGAATGGCTCGTCGCTGTCCACTAAACCTTCGTCACGCAGCAATTTGTGGAAGAAGCGAGAGTACAGCAAGTGCAGAATGGCGTGCTCGATTCCGCCTACGTAGTAGTCTACGGGCAGCCAGTAGTTGGCGGCTGCGGGGTCCAACATGGCGGATTCCAGGTTGGGGCAGCAGAAGCGCGCGTAATACCAGGAGGACTCCATGAAAGTGTCGAAGGTGTCGGTTTCCTGGGTGGCTGGCTGGCCGTTGTAGCTGCGCTTGCTCCAGTTGGGATCTGCTTTTATGGGGGATTTGAC
Source organism: Hahella sp. KA22 (assembly GCF_004135205.1). NCBI lineage: Bacteria > Pseudomonadati > Pseudomonadota > Gammaproteobacteria > Oceanospirillales > Hahellaceae > Hahella > Hahella sp. KA22. The sequence continues at coordinate 1,990,628 of NZ_CP035490.1, forward strand.
GCCGTCCATTTCCACGTCTTCAGGTAACCTCACGGGGAGGTCGGCCAAAGGAACGGGAACTTCCGAGCCATCTTCCAGCGTCATCATGGGGATTGGCGCACCCCAGTAACGTTGACGGGATACACCCCAGTCACGCAGACGATAGTTGACTTTTTTCTCACCGATTCCCATGGCGGTCAACTTTTCGGCGACTGCATCAAACGCTTCCAGGGAAGTCATGCCGGTAAATTCGCCAGAGTTGACCAGGATGCCTTTCTCGGTAATGGCTTTTTCCTGAATATCCGCCTCATCGGCGTCGATGACGGAAATAACCTGCTTGATGGGCAAGCCGTATTTCCGCGCAAACTCGTGGTCGCGCTCATCGTGACCGGGCACTGACATGACTGCGCCAGAACCGTAGTCCATCAAGACAAAGTTGGCGACCCAGATCGGCGCAGGCTCGTTTGTAAGCGGGTGGATGACAAAGAAGCCGGTGTCCATGCCGCGCTTTTCCATCGTGGCCATGTCCGCTTCTGCGACTTTGGTGTTTTTGCACTCGTCCAGGAACTTCGCCAATTCAGGATTATTGGCGGCGGCCTCCAACGCTAACGGATGCTGTGGTGCGATTGCGACGTAAGTCACGCCCATGATGGTGTCAGGGCGCGTAGTGTATACCAGCAGGTCGCCATCGTGCTCTTTCAGCTTGAAGTGGAACTCAACCCCTTCAGACTTGTTGATCCAGTTGCGCTGCATGGTTTTGACCTGTTCGGGCCAATTCTCCAGCTGGTCCAGATCATTGAGCAGTTGTTCCGCGTAATCCGTAATCTTAATGAACCATTGCGGGATTTCGCGACGCTCCACAACTGCGCCGGAGCGCCAGCCCTTGCCGTCGATAACCTGTTCATTGGCTAATACAGTCTCGTCCACTGGGTCCCAGTTGACCGTGGACATTTTTTTGTAGACCAGCCCTTTCTCGTAAAGGCGGGTGAAGAACCATTGCTCCCATTTGTAGTATTCAGGGCGGCATGTGGCCAGCTCACGGTTCCAGTCATAACCGAAGCCCAACAGCTTCAACTGGTTTTTCATGTAAGCGATGTTTTCGTAAGTCCACTTGGCTGGCGCCACGTTGTTTTTCAACGCGGCGTTTTCCGCCGGTAGACCGAATGCGTCCCAGCCCATGGGTTGGAGAACGTTCTTACCCTGCATCCGCTGGTAGCGGGAGATGACGTCGCCGATGGTGTAGTTACGGACATGGCCCATGTGGAGCTTGCCGCTGGGATAGGGGAACATGGACAGGCAGTAGAACTTCTCTTTGCCTGGCTCTTCGTCCACTTTGAATGCATCGGTTTCTTCCCAGAACTTTTGCGCTTCCTGCTCAACTTTTTTTGGGTGGTACAGTTCTTCCATCGGTCGTCTTTTTTCGCCTGATCGCTTTAATTAAGGTTTATCGCCCCGGATCAAAAACGTCGGCTTGCAAGCGTGACATAATCCTTACTGATGGACTCTGCGTCGGCAAGGCGCTGGGGCGTGTAAACACAATGGGTTAATGGCGGGCTTTCCGCCATGAAAGCCGTTTATTCTAACCTAATAGTGTTGACTACAGATAGGGTTGGAGTAGGGTTGAAAACAAGATCTCGCATATCCGGGAGGTTATGGTATGAAGCAGGAGGATAAAGCGCCTGAACATGTCGTGCAGGCGTACAACAATATTCTGCAGCGCGTTGAGAAATCTCTCGCCGATGTTGAAGTGAAGACATGGGAGACTGTTAAGCAGGAGATTGATCAGGCTGTCGAGTTTGAGCAGGGATTAGCGAAGCTGACCAAGGAGGAGTGGAATCTCCTGGAGGCATACGTCAAACGCGACATGAAAGAGCTTTACCACTTTGTAGCGGAAACCGGCAAAGGGTTGCGTGAGTGGTTGAGGCTGGACATTGACCTGATTGAGCAGCGCATCGGCGACGCGTTACTGTCTATTGCGGATAAAACCCTGGTGGATTTGGAAAAGCTGGATTACCAGCTGCACCATGATCCGGGAACCTATGTTGCAGGCGAAGTCGCTTGCCCGGGCGTACTTAAATGCGATCAGTGCGGCAAAATGGTTTGCCTGGTGGAGACGTCGCATATCGACACCTGTCACCGGTGCCAAGGCATCTACTTTCAGCGGCTTACATCCCGTTGGCCCTACGAACCTGAGCTTGAAGGAGATGTCGCTCCAGAAGGCGGAGACTAACCTGCCTGTTCCAATGCGGCGGCGGGAGCTTCAGTCTGCTCGCGCCGTCCTAATAACAATGCGCCAGCCAGCAATAACGTCGCGATAATCAGAATTGGCCAGGAGCCCAAGCGCGAAAAGGGCGTAGCGCCTTGGCGCAATTCTACCTTTCCACTTAATGTGGTCGCCTGAAACTGTGGTGCGCGGGAGGCAATGCGACCGTGCGGATCAATGATGGCGGTAATGCCGTTATTGGTGGAGCGTAACATGTATTTGTCGTTCTCCAGCGCTCTCATCTGTGCAATTTGCAGATGCTGGTGCGGGCCGATAGAGGCGCCGAACCAGCTATCATTGCTGACAGTCACCAATAGCTCAGGCTCTTGCGCCAGCTTTGCTACAAAGTCTGGATACACCACTTCGTAGCAGATGAAAGGCATCAGGGTTGCGTTCCGAAAGCGAATCGGGGTTTGTGTTGGCGACCCCTTTTGCATGCTGGACATAGGTAAATTAAAAAAGTCGATAAGCCCCCGCAGCCATGACTCCAAGGGTACGTATTCGCCAAAGGGCACCAGCTTTTGCTTGTTGTATGAGCCTTCGCCTTGGCCCAGCGCTATAAAGCTGTTGTAAATATTTATCCTGGCGTCTTCACCTCTATCCGCGCTGAGAATACCCATCATCAAGGCGGCGTTGTTTTCTTTGGCCTGCTTGTCCAGCTGTTTGAGCAGCGGTCCCGCCTGACTGCTGAAGTAAGGGAGTGCGGTTTCCGGCCAGATAATCAGGTCGCTGTCCCAGAGTGGTTCGGTGAGAGTGAGATAAGTCTCTGTAATAACTTCACGATTCTCGCGAAGCCATTTTACTTCCTGGGCAATGTTCGCCTGCACCATGCTGACCTGAATAGGTTCGCCTCGTGGAGTCGTCCATTCAATTGGCTGTAACAAGGCTCCTCCGCCCCAAGCTCCGACGATTAGCGCTGTTGCGCAGGCGAGAGTAGTCAGAGATTTGCGGTTACGATAGCTGAGGTTTAAAGCGTGGCAGGACAACCACAGCAAAAAGGCCACGCCATAGACGCCCAGTATCGGCGCCCAACCGGCTAATGGCGTTTCGATAAAGGCGACGCCCAGAAACAGCCAGGGGAAGCCTGTCAGTAACCAGGATCTGACCCATTCGAACAAAACCCACATGGCGATAAACACAAGCCCTTCCAGGCCGGGCGATAAGCGTTTCCGGGTCAAGCGGGCGGTTATCGCAAATTGCAGCATGGGGAATAAGGCGATGCCTGCGACAAAAGCGGCGGTCAGGATAAAGGCCAGCACTGCGCTGGCGTTGCCGTGCTCATGGATGCTGACGTAAACCCAGGAAGCGCCGGAGCCGAACAGTCCGAGGCCAAACGCCCAACCTTGCGCCAGGGCTGGTTTGACCTTGCCGAATTGAAATACATTCAGCAGGATCAAGGCGGCGGGAAAGGCGCAGAACCACAGGTTGTAGGGGGCGAAACACAGAGTGAGCAGCCCGCCTGCGGCGGCCGGGGCCACCCAGTTTTTCAGCAAAGCGGACTTCATGCCGTGCGGCTGACCTGGATCAGACGAATCTGGCGGCTGTCCGCGTTGAGTATCTTGATATCGAAGCCGTTAAAGGAGACCGTTTCACCCCGTTTGGGCAGGCGCCCAAACTGCTTGATGACCAGCCCGCCAATTGTGTCGAACTCTTCTTCGTCCAGTTTGGTGGTGAAGTACTCGTTAAACTCTTCCACCGGGGTCAGCGCTTTAACGACATATTGATTGTGGCCGGTGCATTTGATGAGGCTTTCTTCATCGAAGTCATGTTCATCTTCGATTTCGCCCACAATCTGTTCAAGCACGTCCTCGATGGTCACCAGTCCGGCTACTCCGCCATATTCGTCCACCACTATCGCCATATGGTTGCGGTTTTCCTTGAACTCTTTCAGCAGCTGATTCAGGCGCTTACTCTCAGGAATAAACCATACGGGGCGCAGAATGTCCTGTACTTTGCTTTTGTTTAATTCGTTTTTCAGCGCCAGTCCAAGCAGGTCTTTAGCCAGCAGAATGCCCACTACCTCGTCTTTGGATTCGCCGATGACAGGGTAGCGGGAATGAGCGGACTCAAGCAGCTCGTCCATGTATTCCTGAGGGCTCTGAGAAGCCTTGACGACGCTCATTTGAGCGCGAGGAATCATGATTTCCCTGACCTGCATGTCGGTCACCTGCATGGCGCCTTCAATCAGGCTCAGGGAGTCGGGGTCTATGATGTTGCGGTTTTCCGCCTCCCGCATAATCTGCAGGAGTTCTTCCTTGTTTTGCGGTTCATCGGAAAAGGCCTGGGTTATACGGTCAAGCCATGAGCGAGAGATTTGCTGGCTACCCGAATGATCGTCACTCATTGATGTTGTGTTACCCTTCAGCTAAAGAACTGTTGGTGGCGTAAGGAGGGGGAAAGCCCAGACTGGTCACCAGTTCGGTTTCGAGACTTTCCATAACCTCTGCTTCCTCGTCAATTATATGGTCGTATCCCTGTAAATGCAGCATCCCGTGAATGACCATATGGGCCCAGTGCGCAGCGGCGGTTTTTTGTTGTTCAACGGCCTCGTTGAACACTACCGGCGCGCAAATAACCAAGTCGCCCAACAGGGGCAAAGTTAATCCAGGCGGGTTTTCAAAAGGGAAGGACAGGACATTGGTCGGCTTGTCTTTGCCGCGATACTGCGCGTTTAGCTCCTGGCTTTCCTCCGCGTCAACGATGCGGATGGTCACCTCACGGTCGCCCGTTTCGCGCAGGGCTGCTTGCGCCCACAGAATCAGCTGTTCTTCACTTGGAAGGTCAGCCTCTTCCGAGGCTATCTGGATATCGACGTCGAGACTCATAAACTGCTTTATTTAGATGCGTTTGCTTCGTTTATATGGGCTTCGGCGACGATTTTCAAATGGAATTTTTGTTAAATGCTTCGTACGCATCAACAATTCTTTGTACGAGAGGGTGACGAACGACGTCTTTGCTCAGGAATTTGGTGACGCTGACGCCTTTGACGTCCTCCAGCACTTTCAATGCTTGTACAAGGCCGGACGGAACGCCTTTCGGCAGATCGACCTGAGTGGGGTCTCCAGTAACTACAGCAGTTGAGCCGAAGCCGATCCGGGTCAGGAACATTTTCATCTGCTCTGGCGTAGTGTTCTGGCTTTCATCCAGGATGATGAAGGCGTTGTTAAGCGTACGGCCGCGCATGAAGGCCAGCGGCGCAATTTCGATCAGCCCTTTTTCCAGTAGTCGATTGACCTGCTCGAAACCGAACATCTCGTATAACGCGTCGTACAGAGGGCGTAGATAAGGGTCGACTTTCTGCGCCAGATCACCGGGCAGGAATCCTAACTTTTCACCAGCCTCAACCGCGGGACGCACTAGCAGAATGCGCTTCACCTGATCATCGGCCAGCGCTTGCGCTGCGCAAGCGACCGCCAGGTAGGTCTTGCCTGTTCCAGCAGGACCAACGCCGAAGTTAATGTCGTGCTGCAGGACGGACTTTACATAATGAATCTGGTTTTGACCGCGTGGCCGGATATGTAGCTTTGGTGTACGGATGACAACGCCACCGGAAGAGCTGCTTGTTTCGTCTTCTTCCTCGGCCCCGGACTCACGAATAAACAGATGGACCGTGTCGGGCTCAATGGTGGAGGAAGCTTCGGTTTCCCGGTAAATGTGACGGATGATTTCCGCCGCCGCCTGGGCGTTCTTTTCTTCCCCAAACAGCGTGAATGAATGCCCGCGGTAGGCGACGCGCACCTTCAGGCGGCGTTCGATTAAGCGCAGGTTTTCGTCAAACTGCCCGCATAGCGCTTGCAGTCTGATGGGGTCAGCAGGTTCCAGCTTAAAGCTGATGGCTGGTTCGTTCAAAATATATCGCCTGATAGTGTGATATGGGCCTGTGACTTAATAGTCCAGGCCATCAACGCGTTCGCCGCGCAGTGAGTTGGGCAGGGCGGCAGTGATGGTGACATCGACAAAACGCCCGATAATGTCATGACTGTCGGTACGGAAGTTCACTACACGGTTGTTTTCGGTGCGCCCCTGTAGTTCGCCAGGATCTTTCTTGGATACGCCTGTCACCAAAATACGCTGGGTGGAGCCGACCATTTTACGGCTGATGTCCTGTGCGAACTGCAAGATGCGCTGCTGCAGAATCGCCAGACGCTGTTTCTTGGCCTCTTCGGAGACGTTGTCTTCCAGGTTGGCGGCAGGAGTGCCTGGACGCGCGCTGTAAACGAAGCTGAATGAGTGGTCAAAGCCTATCTCATTGATCAGATTCATGGTTTCCTCGAAATCCGCGTCAGTTTCCCCTGGGAAGCCAACAATGAAGTCAGAGGACAGGCTGATGTCAGGACGAATCTCTTGCAGACGACGCAGCTTGTCTGTGTATTCAGCGACAGTGTGGCCGCGCTTCATCAGGTTCAGTATGCGGTCGGAGCCGCTTTGCACGGGTAAGTGCAGGTGGCTAACCAGCTTGGGAACGCTGGCGTAGACATCGATTAGCGAGTCGGAAAATTCGACCGGGTGCGAAGTGGTGTAGCGAATGCGGTCAATGCCGTCGACCGAGGCGACATAAGTGATCAGCTCCGCCAAATCCATATAATCGCCGTCGTGCGTCAGTCCCCGGTATGCGTTGACGTTCTGGCCGAGTAGGTTGACTTCCCGCACGCCTTGTCCGGCCAAATGCGCGATTTCCGCGATCACGTCGTCTACAGTGCGGCTGACTTCTTCGCCGCGAGTGTAGGGCACCACGCAGAATGTGCAGTACTTGCTGCAGCCCTCCATGATGGAGACGAAGGCGCTGGCGCCTTCGCTGCTGGGCATAGGCAGGCGGTCGAACTTTTCAATTTCGGGGAATGTGACGTCCACCATGGGAATCTTTTGATGGGCGACGGAGTTGACCATTTCCGGCAAGCGGTGCAGGGTCTGCGGGCCAAACACCATATCCACGTAAGGCGCGCGGTCGCGAATAGCATCGCCTTCCTGGCTGGCGACACAGCCGCCGACGCCGATCAGCAGATTAGGATTTTTTTCTTTGAGCGTTTTCCAGCGGCCTAACTGATGAAACACTTTCTCCTGGGCTTTTTCCCGGATAGAACAGGTGTTCAGCAGTAAAATGTCCGCCTCATCGGGGTTGTCGGTGAGTTCAACGCTATGACTCTCGCCTAATAAGTCAGCCATGCGCGAGGAGTCATACTCGTTCATCTGACAGCCATAGGTTTTAATAAAGAGTTTTTGCGCCATTCAAAACCACCCGAAGAATCTGCGAACTTAAAAATTGGGACCGCGTATTATACGTTCTAGGCGGACTCTAGTGTAGGGGGGCGTTCAAAAAGTTAGCAGTATGGACTCCAGAGCTCGGTGGCGGCTGTGATATGATTGCGCCGGTTTTCAGCGTCTCCCCTTTGTTCTCAAGGCTTACGAGGGCGATACGGATAGTTGAGCGATTGAATTTACAGGTGTGTTTATGTCGAATAAGACGAGTAAAAAAGTTTTTCGGGTCGTTTACTTTAATCAGGATGAGGTATTCGAGCTGTACGCGAGTAAAGTCTATTCCAGCGAGCTGTATGGGTTTATTGAGGTGGAGAACTGGTTGTTCGGTGAGCGCTCCCAGTTACTGGTTGATCCTGCGGAGGAGAAACTCAAAGGGGAGTTTGCAGGAGTAAGTCGTTCCTTCATTCCTATGACGTCTATTATCCGTATCGACGAAGTGGAGCAGCAGGGAACCGCAAAGATCTCCTCCGGCAAGTCCGGAGGAACAGTGGCCAGCTTTCCTCGTCCCCCAGTGAAAACGGATCGCTAGCACTGATGACGGCGCCGTGTCCCCGGCGCTGTCGCTACCTTTCCACGCTTGTGTGTTCGCTCCTGGCCTATTCGTCGTTGTCGTCCTGATTCTGTTCCTGCTCTTCCTGAGGGCTTAGGTAGCGTTTTAACTGCGCTTTCAAAGACTTGGGGATCTCCATAATAATGAGTGCGTCTTTCTCGCTGTCGTAAATAATGCTTTCATTTATTGCTTCGGAAGAGAACGACAAGCTCATGCCGGAGCCTCTGCCTGCAAAGCGGACGAGTTGTTTCAGCTTGCGACTGTCCGGGCGCAACGCTGCCGGGGCTTCAGGTATAGCTTCGCGCATGAAGTGGGCGAACTTGTCGGGGTTTTGTTCATCCATGGCGATGGACAATTCCTCAATTTGTACGGCTTCCCCCAGTTTCTCCTGGTCTGAGCAGAACTCAACCGCCTTTTTCTTCAGCTTGGCGGCGCTCTTCGGATCTAATGATTCAGCGAAGCGCTCCAGGCCGCTCAATACCACTTCTGTTTCTTTGGCGGTGTCCACATGGGTGGCGAAACCAAAACTATGGCAGCCCGCTTCGCCTATCTTGCGCAGGTTACGTTGGAGATAGACGCTGGCGCAGTCCGGCTGATTGCTGGTGAAAAGTGGGTCCAGTTCGATACGCAGGGCGAAAGTGATGGCTTGTGGGTCCAGATGCTCAATGGGCTCTATTTGCAATTCGTTGGTAACGACATTGGTGACGCTGCTTTCCAGAACAAAAATATAAAGGGTGCGGGCGTCGCCCTGCTGGTCGTGGATCCACAATAAGTAGCTCTGTGTGGTGAGTGGAATTACGTCCAGCTTTTCTTTGAAATCGGCCAAGCCTTTTTCGGTTAACTGCTGGAAGGACATTTTTCCTTCGTACCAATCCTTTAGCCGGGGGCCAAAACTTTGGCCTTCAGCGTGAAGATTAATACGCCCAAAAGCCTTACCCGTTTTTGCGGCGAACAATCGACGTAAGGTATGAAAAACAGCCTCATTGTCCGCGCCGGTCTTGGGCAGTTGTTGCGGAATTCGGGTCTGGCTGGCGTCGTCTTCGGAGAATTTTTCCAGTACCTGAATGCTGAGTTCGCTAATCGCCATAGTAGGTAAGCCTTAATCGAGCCTGAGTGTGCGGGGGACGCCGGACGAAGCCGTGTCCTAGTTAAAGGCGGATTGTAATCGCCCCAGTAAAGAGTGCAAGGCTGCTGTACGGGCATTCTGAGTTTTGCTCAGTAACCGTGAGATATGTTGCGTTGTCTTGTAGACTTCCTTTATCCATAACAATGATTCAAGGAACCAAGCATGAGTACAGGTTTTACTATTCCCAACCGGTTACTGCTGGGGCCCGGGCCTTCGAACACGCCCGCCAGCGTGCTTGCGGCGATGTCGCAACCGACTATTGGTCATCTGGACCCTGTCTTTATCGAGATGATGGATCAGATCAAGCAGATGTTGCAGGCGACATTCCAGACGCAGAATAGATTGACGATGCCTGTTTCAGCGCCGGGCTCCGCTGGCATGGAAACTTGCCTGGTTAATTTGCTGGAGCCGGGGGATCAGGCGATTGTCGCGATCAATGGCGTGTTCGGCAAACGTATGGTGGAAAACGTTGTTCGTGCGGGCGGCGTACCGATTGTCGTTGAATTTGAGTGGGGGAGCCCGGTTGATCCGCAGCGTATCGAGGAAGTTCTGAACGAGCACCCCAACGCGCGGCTGCTGGCGTTTGTGCATGCGGAGACGTCCACTGGCGCGCGTTCCGACGCTGAGACCCTGTGTCGTCTTGCGCATGAGCGTGACGTACTGTCCGTCGTTGATATGGTTACTTCATGGTGCGGTATAGAGGTGGACGTAGACGGTTGGAAAGCCGACGCAGTATACAGTGGCGCGCAAAAGTGTCTCTCTGCTGTGCCGGGTATTGCCCCAGTGACTTTCAGTGAAAAGGCGGCGGACCGAATCCGTACTCGGAGCAAGCCCGTGCAAAGCTGGTTTCTGGATATGAGCCTGGTAATGGCCTATTGGGCTGAAGGTGGCCAGCGGGCGTATCACCACACTGCGCCAGTTAATACTCTGTATGCGATTCATGAGGCGTTGCGCCTGGTCCTGGACGAAGGGTTGGAGAATCGCTGGGCGAGGCATAGAACGGCTCATGAAGCCTTGGTGAGAGGCGTGGAGTCGCTGGGGCTGTCCTTCCTGGTGGATGAGCCTTACCGCCTGCCAATGTTGAATGCGATCAAAGTGCCGGAAGGTGTTGATGAGGCGGCTGTGCGAACGAAGCTGCTGACAGATTACAACATGGAGATTGGCGCTGGACTTGGGCCGCTGCAAGGGAAAATCTGGCGTATTGGACTAATGGGAAATAACGCCACAGTGGAATGTGCGAATCGTGCGGTAAGCGCTCTGGATGAGTGTTTGAGGGCGTTGAAATAACCGAAAATAAAAAGGCCTCAAGGCGAAAGTCGCTTTGAGGCCTATATTTGGCTAAGAAAGCTTTACACGAAGTAGTGCTTCTCCACCAGCTCACCGATGACGCGGTTAACCTGTGTTGAAAGCTCTTTCTCGTCTGCCGCGCTTACCGTAGCGGCGACTTCACCTTCATACGATTCAACGCTTTGGGTGGCGATGACCAGCAGGCCGGCTTTCAGTAGGGCGGTTAATGTGGCTTCAGCCAGAGTTTCCTCGACAACCACTACAGATTTACCACGCTCAAACAGGTTGCGCTCCAGTGCGTAAGCCAGTTTGTCCGCCAGCTCGCCTTCGACTTTAATCAGACCGGGCTTGTGACCGTTACGGGCTTCACGTTCTGCGTCAGTGATGGGGGCGAAAGCAGCGATGTCCGCATCGTCTACAGCGCTTTCGATCATGCCTGCGCCGATAGTGACGTTGGTCAGGCGGTCAATGATGATGAAAGCGCCGGTAGTGCGGTTACGGGAATAGGGATCAAACACCAACGGTTGGTTGAGCGTGACTTCGCAGGAGCCGATTTCGTTCAGCTGCAGCGTATCGGTTTCGCTCTTCTCCAGCGTATTGACGTCGATCTGGTGATGGATGCGACTAACAGAACCGGTCGCCAGATGCGTCGCCTGCTTGATGTAGTATTGACGGCCCGGCAGCAACGGCGCTTCGCTCATCCAGACTATATGCGCCTGCATCCGGTTGGATACGCAGGGGACGTTATCTGGGCGAACCAGTACGTCGCCGCGGCTGATATCGATCTCGTCGGCTAATGTCAGCGTCACGGCCTGATCAGAGAAAGCTTCTTCCTGTTCGCCCTCGAAGGTGACGATGGACTTTACCGTACTGGTTTTGCGGGAAGGCAGCGCCATGATGGGGTCGCCTTTGCGGATAATCCCCGAGGATACTGTGCCGCTATAGCCGCGGAAGTCCAGGTTCGGACGATTGACGTACTGCACTGGCATGCGGAAATCGGACAAATTCTTGTCGCGGGAGATTTCCACTGTCTCCAGGATTTCCATCAGCGGCTTGTCTTTGTACCAAGGCATCGCTGGGGAGTTGGAGACCACGTTGTCGCCATCCAGTGCTGAGATCGGTACGAATTTCAGGTCGTGTAGAGTCAGGCCTTTAGCGAAATTCAGATACTCTTGTTTGATCTCTTCGTAGCGCTCTTCGCTGTAGTCCACCAAGTCCATTTTGTTCACCGCCACCAAAATGTGCTGGATGCCCAGCAGTGAGGCGATGAAGGTGTGGCGTTTGGTCTGTTTCAGAACGCCGTGACGGGCGTCGATCAGGATGATGGCCAGTTGCGCAGTGGAGGCGCCTGTGGCCATGTTGCGCGTGTATTGCTCATGGCCTGGGGTGTCGGCGATGATGAACTTTCTCTTGGCGGTGGAGAAATAGCGATAGGCGACGTCAATCGTGATGCCTTGCTCGCGCTCCGCCTGAAGTCCGTCAACCAGCAGGGATAAATCGAGCTTTTCGCCCGCATTGCCGGATTTGGCGCTGTCTTTTTTGATGGCTTCAAGTTGATCTTCATAGATCATCTTGGAGTCGTGCAGCAATCGGCCGATCAGGGTGCTTTTGCCGTCGTCAACGCTGCCGCAGGTTAAAAGGCGAAGCAGCTCTTTGTGTTCGTGCTGCTTCAGATATTCGAGAATGTCTTCGCTGATTAGGTTTGATTGATGTGACATGGACCGTACTCAATTGAACTCTGCTAAATGAATGCTTCCCTGAAGGCGCTTCTTCTCTCTATGGATCAGAAGTAGCCTTCGCGTTTCTTTTGCTCCATCGAGCCAGCCTGATCATGGTCAATGACGCGACCTTGACGCTCAGAGCTGGTGGTTAGCAGCATTTCCTGAATAATTTCCGGCAACGTGGTCGCCGTAGATTCGATAGCTCCAGTCAGCGGGTAGCAGCCCAGAGTACGGAAGCGCACGTCTTTCATCATCGGGGTTTCGCCCGGCTTTAAAGGCATGCGGTCATCGTCCACCATGATCATCGTGCCATCGCGCTCGACAACTGGGCGCTTGGCGGAGAAGTAAAGAGGGACGAGCTCAATGTTCTCCAGATAGATGTATTGCCAGATGTCCAGTTCGGTCCAGTTGGACAGAGGGAACACCCGGATGCTTTCGCCTTTATTGATCTTTCCGTTGTACAGGTTCCACAGCTCAGGGCGCTGATTTTTCGGATCCCAGCGGTGATTGGAGTCGCGGAAAGAATAGACGCGCTCTTTCGCGCGGGACTTCTCCTCGTCGCGACGGGCGCCGCCAAAGGCTGCATCGAATTTATATTTATTGAGAGCCTGTTTCAGAGACTCGGTCTTCATGACATCGGTATGCTTGGCGCTGCCGTGTGTAAAGGGGCCGATGCCCTCGCGCACGCCGTCTTCATTTATGTGGACAATCAAGTCCAGTCCAAATTTCGCCGCCTGCTGATCACGGAAAGTGATCATATCCTTGAATTTCCAGGTTGTGTCCACGTGCATCAAAGGAAAGGGCGGTTTGCCGGGAAAGAAGGCCTTGCGCGCCAAATGCAGCATCACCGAAGAGTCTTTTCCGATGGAGTAGAGCATGACGGGGCGCTCAAACTCGGCGGCGACTTCTCTGATTATATGGATACTTTCAGCTTCCAGCTGTTTTAGATGGGTGAGGTTGTAATCAGTCATTTTTTCAACTGCACTCCTTAGTAAGGGGTCTCCGGTAAGGCTGATGTCCGAGGATGATTGGGTTAAAAAGCTACATCTACTATACCAAACACTTGGTGATTATAAGAAGAATGGCTTTTAGAAGAGTTTATTCTGACGATATAGTTTTCTATGGCCTTTTAGTAGCTTCTGATTCACGCAAGTAAGCGGCGCTGCCTATAGCGAGCTGTTTTTGGCGAACTTTTCGGGGTTCCATCCTATTTGAGCTGTTGGCTCCAAATAGAAAGTTTAAGATGAAAACCTGGAAAATCCGGCGGCGAATTTCTAACGCAGCTTATTCTCGGCGATATACTGCTCAAGTTGGTGGGTTTGCTCTGGCGTCAACTCTTTAAATTGTAAGCCTACGTGAAAGGCGTTACGAGCCAGTCGGCGAGTGTATATGACCAGCATCTCTGTCTCTACTTCGACAACATCTTTCTTGCCCAGAGGCAGAGTGAAGCGAATGTTGATGCAGACTGGCCGTAATGGCGCAAAATTTAAGGCATTTGGCGTCAACGTCTCCAAGATGCAGCGATCGCATTCAAGCATGAGGCCTGTTCTGGAAATGTTGTGGATGGCCGCGTCGCATTCCCGTTGGTCGCGTGTAGTGATATGTGCGACGAAATCCGTTGGAATGCGCAGATGATGCCTCAGATTTCTTTGCATGACGGTTGGACTGCTTTGAATCATAGTCGGTTAAGTAATGATACTAACATTCAACATGGAAGGCTAAGTGTACCAAATTGAATTTGATTTAAAATTAATCTTTTTGGCATAGAGAGCACGATTTTTTTGTAACAATGTGGGAATTTTGTTACGGAGTGTAATCTTTGTTGTTGGTTGAAGTTTGAGCGATATTTGATCTATTTTCTCGAGCTGAGCTTAGGTAGAATGGCGGCCTTTTTCTGAATAGACAGGTGATGGTAGATGTCCTCTTCTAGCGGCAAAGTGGGTTTCGTCAGCCTTGGCTGCCCCAAAAACACAGTAGACTCGGAGCGCATTCTGACGCAACTGCGTACGGAGGGGTACGAGATATCGGCCAGCTATGAAGATGCGGATGTCGTTTTGGTGAACACCTGCGGCTTTATCGATAGTGCTGTGCAAGAGTCTCTGGACGCTATTGGCGAGGCGTTGCGCGAGAACGGCAAAGTCATCGTGACCGGGTGTCTTGGCGCCAAAGAGGATGTGATCCGTGAAGTGCACCCGAAAGTGCTGGCGGTAAGTGGCCCGCACGCTTATTCGGAAGTGATGAACCAAGTGCATCAAGTGGCTCCGAAGCCTGAATACAACCCCTTCCTCAACCTTGTGCCCGATACTGGGGTTAAGCTCACGCCCAAGCATTATGCCTATCTGAAGATATCTGAAGGCTGTAACCACCGTTGTACGTTTTGCATAATTCCGTCCTTCCGCGGTGACTTGGAGAGCCGTCCTATCGGTGATGTGTTGGGCGAGGCGCAACGCCTGGTGAATAACGGCGTTAAAGAGTTGCTGGTGATCTCTCAGGACACCAGCGCTTATGGCGTGGATACTAAGTATCGCACTGGCTTTTGGGAAGGTCGCCCCGTAAAAACGCGAATGAAAGAGCTTTGTGACGAGCTTGGGCGCATGGGGGTTTGGGTGCGACTGCACTATGTGTATCCTTATCCCCATGTTGATGACGTCATTCCGTTAATGGCGGACGGTAAAATTCTTCCTTATCTGGATATTCCATTTCAGCACGCCTCTCCGTCTGTGCTGAAAAATATGCGTCGTCCAGCCCATGCAGAGAAGGTGCTGCACAGAATTGGCAGGTGGCGTGAGCAGTGTCCGGATATTACTCTGCGCTCCACCTTTATAGTCGGCTTTCCTGGGGAAACTGAAGACGATTTCCAGACGTTGCTCGACTTCCTTGAAGAAGCGCAGTTGGATCGAGTTGGATGTTTTAAATATTCTCCGGTGGAAGGCGCGACGGCGAATGAGTTGCCTGATCCTGTTGAAGAAGCTGTCAAACAGGAGCGCTGGGAGCGCTTTATGGAAGTGCAGCAGCGTATCAGCGCCGGTCGTCTGCAGGCGAAAATCGGCAAGCGTATGGATGTGATTGTGGACGAGGTGGTGGAAGAAGGGGCGGTTTGTCGTTCCAAAGCGGATGCGCCGGAAATCGACGGACAAGTGTTTTTGGACAACCAGACTCATCTGAAGCCGGGCGACATGGTTACGGTGGAGATAGAGGATGCGGACGAATATGACTTGTGGGGGCGTCCAGTATAACCGGCCCTTGCAGTCAGAATGAAAAAGAGCCCGTTTAGGGCTCTTTTTTTAGGCTTAACTCAGCTTTTTGGCGAGTATCTCGTTCACCTGTTGCGGGTTGGCTTTGCCTTTTGAGATTTTCATTGTTTGGCCGACAAAGAAACCGATCATTTTTCCGCGTTTAGCTTCATCTGCGGCTTTATATTGTTCGACTTGGGCAGCGTTATTCGCCAGGACCTCATCAACAAAAGCTTCAATGGCGCCGTCGTCAGTAACGGCTATCAGGCCTTTCTTCTCAATGATTTCATCTGCTTCGCCTTCGCCGTTCCACATGGCTTCAAGCACATCCTTGGCGGCTTTGCCGTTGATGGTGTTGTCTTTCAAGCGCAGCAGCAGCTTGCCAAGCCCTTCAGCGGCGACGGGAGATTGAGATATATCCAGAGAGTTCTGGTTCAGGCGTTTGGCCAGTTCTCCCATTATCCAGTTCGCTGTCAGTTTGGCGTCGCCGGCAATTTTGTTTGCGGCTTCAAAGTAATCCGCTTGTGCGCGTGAGCTAACTAGTACGCCTGCATCGTAATCAGATAAGCCGTACTCAGAGCAGAAACGGGCCAGCTTTTGCTCTGGTAGCTCTGGGAGGGCGTCACGAACAGCTTCTATATAGGCTTCGTCTATTTCTATGGGCAACAGATCAGGGTCTGGAAAATAGCGGTAATCGTTGGCGAATTCCTTGCTGCGCATGGAGCGAGTGTTGTCTTTGTCCGCATCATACAGGCGCGTCTCCTGTTTGACCTTGCCGCCATTTTCTATTAGGTCGATTTGCCTTTCAATTTCACCTTGAATGGCCTTTTCGACAAAACGGAAGGAGTTGACGTTTTTGATCTCTGTGCGAACGCCAAACTCTTCCTGACCTTTTGGACGAACGGAAACGTTGCAGTCGCAGCGCATGGACCCCTGGGACATGTCGCCATCGGAGATACCCAGATAGGTGACGATGGAGTGCAGCTTTCTCAAATACGCGACCGCCTCTTTGGCGCTGCGAAGTTCTGGCTCAGATACAATTTCCAGTAAGGGGGTCCCTGCGCGGTTTAAGTCGATGCCGGTCATGCCGTGAAAGTCTTCATGCAGGCTTTTTCCGGCGTCTTCTTCCAAGTGGGCGCGAGTGACGTTGATCGTCTTCTTCTCGCCACTCTCAAGCTGGATGTCCAATTTGCCCTGCTTGACGGTTGGGTGGTCCAGCTGGCTGATTTGATAGCCTTTGGGCAGATCAGGGTAGAAATAGTTTTTGCGATCGAAGACCGAGCGTGTGTTGATTTCGGCACCGATGGCCAGGCCGAACATCACCGCCATGCGCACGGCTTCTTCGTTCATTACCGGCAGCATGCCAGGCATGGCCAGATCTACAGCGCAAGCCTGAGTGTTTGGCTCTGCGCCAAAAGTGGTGGCTGCGCCGGAGAATATTTTGGATTTGGTGGCGAGCTGAACATGAACTTCCAGCCCGATAACCGCTTCCCATTCCATGATATGACCTCTTCGCTAATGGTTGCGTAATCTTTATGTAGTGCGGGTGGGCTTATTCGCCCAGGGCCGGACTGCGTTTATGCCAGTCAGTGTTCAACTGATATTGATGTCCCAGGTTCAATAACCGGGATTCAGTAAAGTAGTTGCCGATCAACTGCATTCCTACGGGCAGGCCGCCCTTGAAGCCGCAAGGCAGTCCAAGCGCAGGTAGACCAGCCAAGCTGGCGGGAATGGTGAAGATGTCCTCAAGATACATCTGTACCGGGTCTGACGTTTTCTCGCCCAGTTTGAAGGCGACATCGGGCGTGGTCGGGCATAACAACGCGTCGACTTCGTTCAGCGCAGACACGAAATCATTCTTAATCAGGCGGCGGATTTTTTGCGCCTGCCGGTAGTAGGCGTCGTAATATCCAGCGGACAGTGCGTAGGTTCCGATCAGGATGCGGCGCTTTACTTCGTCCCCAAAACCTTCGGATCGAGAGCGTTGATACAGATCTTCGAGATTTTTGGGATTCTCACAGCGATGGCCGTAGCGAACACCGTCGAAACGCGACAGGTTGGTTGAGCACTCTGCGGGTGCGATAACGTAGTAAGCGGGTACGGACAGCTCTGTATGGGGCAGGGAGACTTCTTTGAAGGAAGCGCCCAGCGATTCGTACACTTTTATCGCTTCCTGCAGCGCTTTTTCAAGCTCGGCATTGAGCTGGCTGCTGAAGTATTCTTTTGGTAAGCCGATAGTGACGCCAGTCAGCGGTTGCGCCAGTGCTGAAGTGTAATCTTCCGTGGGGTTCAGGGCGCTGGTGGAGTCCATTGGGTCGTGTCCGGCCATGACATTCATTAGCAGCGCCGTGTCTTCCGCCGTGCGGGCGAAAGGGCCGCCCTGATCCAGACTTGAGGCGAAAGCTACCATGCCGAGGCGAGATACGCGTCCGTAAGTTGGTTTGAGTCCAGTCAGGCCGCAAAATGCGGCAGGCTGACGAATTGATCCGCCTGTATCTGTGCCGGTCGCCGCTGCGCAAAGTCCGGCTGCAACCGCTGCGGCGGAACCACCTGAAGAGCCGCCGGGCGCTCGCTCGGTATCCCAAGGGTTACGTACCGGACCAAAGTAGCTGTTCTCATTGGATGAGCCCATGGCGAACTCGTCCATGTTGGTCTTGCCTAATGTGACAGCACCGGCTTCCATAAACTTGCGGGTGACAGTGGACTCGTAAGGCGGAACAAATCTTTCCAGCATTCTGGAGCCGCATGTCGTCGTCACGCCTTCCGTGCAGAAGACGTCTTTGTGCGCGAGAGGTACGCCATTCAGAATAGAGGCTTCTCCTGCATTGAGACGGGCGTCTGCCTGCTCCGCCTGAGAGAGAGCCAGATCTTCAGTAATGGTGATGAAGCAATTCAATTCTGGGTTGAGACGTTTGATTCTGGTCAGGTAATCCTGGGTGATTTCACGGGATGAAAACTGCTTATCCCGGAGTCCGCTTATGATCTCGCTAATAGTATGTGGCAACATGCGTATCTCTTACTTATCTATAGCCGGCAAGGCGTTCGCAATGGGTTCTGATGACGGCGGGCGTTCCAGTCGCTTCAATCGATGACTTTGGGAACCAGGTACAAGCCATTTTCGGTGGCTGGCGCGATAGCCTGAAACTTTTCACGCTGATTGCTTTCCGTCACTTCGTCTTTACGCAGTCGCTGAGTCATTTCCAGCGGATTGGACAGAGGCTCTACAGCGCTGGTGTCCACTTTCTGCATCTGCTCGACGAAGTCCAGAATCTGTCCCAGGTCGCGAGTCAGTTTCGCCACTTGGTCGCCGGGCGTTTCCAATCTCGCTAGCTTGGCGATAGTCTCCAACTGTTCCGACTGGATAGTCACATTATTCTCCTGCTGGGCGTTGCGGTTGGCTTGATTCGGATCTGATCCGATAATTCGATGTTGAATCCGGGCTGGTGAACGCCATTGCAGCGCTCCTGATCGCACCGGAAACTAAAGAGGGCTATTATAAGAGGGTTTGCGTGCAGTCTGTAAATGAATTGGCGATTTTTTCCCTGTAAAACGCCCTAAAACAGACCTTTCTGATGACAATTTTTTAATGGCTTGCGGCTAGGCCCTGGCGGGGCTAAATGATTCTTGCCCTGACCACTCGCCACTGTTAAAGTTGCCGCAGCATGCCCAACCCTAAAAAGAATACGGATTCAAACGTTCAATGTTTAAACGATTACGTGGTTTGTTTTCCAGCGATCTTTCGATCGATCTGGGGACCGCCAATACACTGATTTATGTTCGTGGAAGAGGAATTGTGCTCAATGAGCCCTCTGTGGTCGCAATTCGTAACCAGGGCGCACAGAAAAGCGTTGCGGCGGTAGGCGCCGAAGCGAAGAGGATGCTGGGACGGACGCCGGGCAACATTACCGCGATCCGACCATTGAAAGACGGCGTCATCGCCGATTTCCACGTTACTGAAAAGATGCTCCAGCACTTTATCCACAAAGTGCATGAAAACAGTTTCATCACCCCCAGTCCTCGCGTACTGGTTTGTATCCCCAGTCGATCCACCCAGGTTGAGCGTAAAGCAATTCGAGAGTCCGCCCTTGGCGCGGGCGCCAGAGAAGTATTTTTGATTGAAGAGCCTATGGCGGCGGCCATTGGCGCCGGTCTGCCTGTTGAAGAAGCGAACGGCTCCATGGTGGTGGATATCGGTGGTGGAACCACTGAAATCGCCATTATCTCCCTGAATGGTATTGTGTACGCCGACTCGGTAAGAGTGGGGGGAGACAAATTTGACGAGGCGATTACCGCGTATGTGCGCCGCAATTACGGTAGTTTGATTGGCGACGCCACCGCAGAGCGAATCAAACAGGAAATCGGTTGCGCATACGAAGGTCTGGAGCTGCGTGAAATCGACGTACGTGGCCGCAACCTCGCGGAAGGGGTTCCCCGTAGTTTCACTTTGAACAGCGAAGAAATCCTCGAAGCGCTGCAAGAAGCTTTGGCCACCATCGTGCAGGCGGTCAAGAGCGCATTGGAGCAGTCGCCGCCTGAATTGGCGTCCGATATCGCTGAGCGAGGTATTGTATTGACTGGCGGCGGCGCCCTGTTGCGTGGCCTGGACAGTTTGCTGACAGAAGAAACCGGCTTGCCGGTGATCGTTGCTGACGATCCGCTTACCTGTGTCGCAAGGGGCGGCGGTCGTGCGCTGGAAGTTATCGACAAACGCGGCAGTGGTCTATTCTTTATGGAATAACAACTCTTTAACGGAGTTGGCCACTTGTTTTCGCCATGTTTTATGGTAGCTTTCTGTGTTTGTAGATAAATTCCTTTCCGGACTGTTGGGGAGATTGCGACATTAAAAATATCTTCGTTGAAGGCCCATTTTTAGGCGCACGAATGATATTGGTGGCTGTGCTCTCCATCGCCATCGGATTTGCGGATTATCACCTCGATCTCTTATCTTCGTTACGCGAAACGCTGGCGACTCTCGTCGCCCCTGTGCAATGGGTTGTCAGCGCTCCTTCCGACGTGGTCGACTGGACTGAAGACGCGGTTAAATCACGCCGCGATTTACAGCAGGAAAATGACGCGCTGCGCAACAGGCTTTTGATTCTTGAGGCAAAGTCGCAGCGTCTGGCGTCTTTGACTGCGGAAGTTAATCGTCTGCGTGAGTTGCTGAATGCTTCGTCTGTGGTGGATGATTCTGTGCTGGTGTCCGAGATCATCGGCATCAACCCTGATCCTTATATGCATGAGGTGGTCGTCAACAAAGGTTCTGACGACGGCGTTTACGTCGGGCAGCCTATGCTCGATTCGCAAGGTTTGATGGGGCAGGTGACGCAAGTGTCGCCGTTGACCTCCCGTGTTCTTCTGATTTCCGATAGTAATCATGCCGTGCCGATTCAGGTTAATCGCAACGGGGTGCGCGGCATACTTGTCGGCTCCGGCGTATTGGACCGGCTGCAACTGATAAACGTTCCCGATACCGCTGATATTGTTGTTGGCGACTTGTTGGTGAGTTCCGGCTTGGGTGGAAAATTCCCGGCGGGCTATCCCGTTGCGAAAGTCACTGCGGTGGTGCATGACCCGGGAGAACCCTTTGCTCGAATCGAAGCGCACCCGTTATCTGAATTGAATCGCAGCAGACACGTTTTGCTGGTGTTCAAGAAGAAATCGTCGGAGGCGGGAGACAGGGTTTCCGACGAACCTTCGCCTGAAGAAACTCAGTAGGCCTTATGCCCAGAGATGAGTTTCGCCCAGTCTTGTTCGTATTCACCCTGTTCCTGGCGTTTTGCGTCAGCCTGATTCCTTTGGGTGGCTACGCTGCTTATTTCAGGCCCGAGTCCATATGCATGGTGATGTTTTACTGGACGTTGAAGCATCCCGGCGCTTGCGGCATTCTGGTTGGATGGTGCGTAGGGCTGCTATGGGACGTGTTGATGGGAAGCACTTTGGGCGTGCATGCGCTGGCGCTGGCGCTACAAGCCTATCTAGTGTTGACGATGCTGCAACGACTGCAAATGTTCCCTCTGATTCAGCAGTCATTTGTTGTGTTCATTATTGTAGGCATCGTACTAATGCTGTTCCGCTGGATTAACGGCATGCTTGCCCAGCCCGCGACGGATATGGCCTATTTAATAGGGGCCCTGACTTCGGCGCTGTTGTGGCCATTGTTTTCGCTATTGATGGAAAAACTGGAAAATGTTTGACGGTAACCCTGGAGGGCGTCGCCTTGTGCTGGCGTCGGGATCTCCTCGTCGGCGCGAAATGATCGCCGGGTTGGGGTGTGAGTTTTCTATCGCCAGCGCGGATATTGATGAAAGCGTTCTGCCTTCTGAAGCAGCGGCGGATTATGTGGAGCGCCTCGCCAGAGAAAAAGCGAATACAGTATTTGCAGAGCGTAAGGATCAACAGGATATAGTGGTGTTGGGCGCTGACACCACGGTTGTGGCGGGAGGCGATATTCTCGGCAAGCCAGTTGATTTTGACGACGCCCGGGCCATGCTGCGCAGGCTTTCAGGGACATGGCATGAGGTGCTGACTTCTGTGGCCTTGGTGGCGGCGGAAGGTTGCAAGGTGACGACGACTTTGAGTCGGGTGCGATTTCGAGAGTTGTCCGAGCAGGAAATTCAGCGCTATTGGGATTCCGGTGAGCCAGCTGATAAAGCGGGCGCATACGGCATTCAGGGGTTGGCCGGGAGTTTCGTGGAGCGCGTGGAAGGCAGTTATTCATCCATTGTTGGGCTGCCTCTTTGCGAGACCGTCGTGCTGTTAAAGGAATTCGGAATCAAGATCTGGTCGGACTAACTGCATGAGTGAAGAAATCTTAATCAACGTGACTCCGGTGGAAACTCGCGTCGCTGTCGTCGAGAACGGCATGCTGCAGGAAGTTTATATCGAAAGAAGTCAGCGGCGGGGCATTGTCGGCAATATCTACAAAGGCAAAGTCATCCGTGTATTGCCTGGTATGGAAGCGGCTTTTATTGATATTGGATTGGAGCGCGCAGCTTTCATTCATGCTTCGGACGTCACCACCGTGAACCCCGGAGAGGATCGCAACGGCGGCAATAAGCACCCCGATATCAGCTCTTTGCTGCGGGAAGGCCAGTCTCTGGTCGTTCAAGTCACCAAAGATCCAATCGGCGCCAAGGGCGCGCGTCTCACCACTCAGCTATCTATTCCGTCTCGTTATCTGGTTTATATGCCCGATAACAATCATATCGGAATCTCCCAGCGTATAGAGGATGACGCTGAGCGTGACCGTCTCAAGGAGCTTATTCAGCTTTGCGTCACCACTGAAGACGCCAATTCCGCCGATGGCGCTGGCTTTATCATCCGCACGGCCGCGGAAGGCGTCGGTTCGGAAGAGTTGAAATCCGATATCCTTTTCCTGCAAAAGCTTTGGTTGTCTTTACGGGAGAAGATCAAAACTTCACCGGCTCCCGGGCCGATATATGAAGATCTCCCGCTCTACATCCGCACTCTGCGCGACCTTGTTCGCCCCTATACCGAAAAAATACGCATCGACTCCAGAGAGAGCTTCCATAAGGCGCTGAAGTTTGTTGATGAATTCGTCTCTGAGATTCGCAATAAGCTGGAGTACTATCCCGGCGAGCGGCCGATTTTTGATTTGTACAGCGTTGAAGATGAGCTTCAGAAGGCGCTGAGTCGCAAGGTGCAATTGAAGTCTGGCGGCTACCTGATTATCGACCAGACTGAGGCGATGACGACCATTGACGTCAATACGGGCGCGTTTGTCGGGCATCGCAATCTTGAAGAGACCATCTTCAAAACCAATCTGGAGGCGGCGCGCGCCATTGCGCGACAGCTGCGGCTGCGAAACCTGGGGGGCATCATTATCATCGACTTCATTGATATGGAGGACGAGGAGCATAAGCGCCAGGTGCTGCGTATGTTGGAAAAAATGCTGGAGCGCGATCACGCCAAAACCAAAATCAGTTGCGTGAGCGAGTTGGGGTTGGTGGAAATGACTCGCAAACGCACCACTGAAAGTCTGGGGCAGATGCTGTGTGAGCCATGCCCTGCCTGTGATGGTCGCGGTACGGTCAAAACGGCGCAAACCGTGTGTTATGAAATCTTTCGTGAAATTTTGCGGATTAACCGCACCTATGACGCCCAGGGTTATCTAGTGTTGGCGGCGCAAGCAGTGGTGGATCTGTTGCTGGATGAGCAGTCCGACAGCGTCGCCGATCTGGAAACTTTCATTGGCAAGCGTATCCGCTTTCAGGTGGAAGTGATGTATACCCAGGAGCAGTTTGATGTTGTTCTGCAATAGATTGCAGCGCACACTTTCCGTAGATATTACCGGCCGGCGGCGATACTGAGTTTTTGTCGTCGGCGCCGACTAATTAAGCATAGACGTATACCGCCGGCGGCCCGATCCAGTCATGACCATCAAATCCGTGTTAATCAAGATCACGCAATGGATATGGTATGTGGCTATCGCATTGCTGGTCCTTGTTGCTACTTACCTTTCTATTGGGCGTAACTTCTTCGACGCAGTGTCTGTGTTCAAGGAAGATCTGGAGTTACGCCTGTCCGCTTCCTTGGGCGCAACAGTCAAAATGGAGGCGCTGGAAGGAAGCTGGGACGGCTTCGATCCCGTCGTTACCCTCAAAAACGTTACTCTAACCGACCCCAATAAAGTCGACAGCGCGATGACACTGGATTCCCTCGTTGTCCAGCCTGATATGGTCAAATCACTGTTCTCGATGAAACTGGCTTTGAGTCGAGTGGAAATCGGCGATGTCTCCGTTAACCTGGAACAGAGCCTGAGCGGCGGCTGGCGACTTCCAGGATTGGAGCAGAAAGCGAATAGTGGCGGGGCTCTGGACTGGCGGCGTCTGGCGGATTATCTGGCTTCACCGGTGCTGGAGTTTCGAGAAATCCGGCTGCACTGGCGTTATCGCGACAGTCAGGTGGCGGGTTGGCTGATTCCGGTGCTGACAATTCAAGTTGAAGAAAATAACGTGGCTGCCTCGGGGAGAATTCTGCGGGCGGGAGGTCATACGGATCTGGGGCTGTTTTCCGTCAATGCGCATGATTTGCTTAACTCCGGGAAGCTCAATGGCGAAGCTTACCTGAGCTGGCGCAGGGGGGAGGCGCTGGACCCCCTGTTAAACCTGATTTCCGAACATGGCGTACAAGCTACGGATATCGAAGCCGCAGGGGCTCTTTGGCTGACTTTGGAGGACAATCGCCTTGTCGATATGGCAGGAGATTTGGATATCCCCCGATTAGCCTGGGCGGATGAGCAAACCACTCTGGCGCCTTTGCAGAATATCAGGGCGCGATTCACCGCGGCGCTAACTGAACAAGGCGGCTGGAAGGTCACCGCTTATGATCTTGGCCTGGATTGGGCGGGGGACAGCTGGCGTGGTGCGCGCGCATTGGTGGATGTTAACGCGGAAGGCGCGGTCCGGATGGCCCTGGATGATTTGAATCTGGGTCTATTGGGGCGTTTGAGCGTCGCCGCTGGCGTCTTGCCCGAAGACGCGTCGCGGCGTCTTGCGAGTTACCAGCCGGAAGGCGCACTGCGCAACATAGGCTTTAATCTTGATGCGAACAGGCAGTTTGAGGTGCTCGCGCAGCTCGACCAAGTCAGGGTTGCGGCACATGGCGGAGCGCCCGGCGGCGCCGGTATCGATGGTTTTCTGCAAGTGCGTAATCATAGCGGCAAGGTCATCTTCAAGGGATCAGAGATGCAACTGAGCTTTCCGGAGCTTTATCACGCGGGGTGGACGTTCACCACTGGCGAGGGGCGTGTTGAATGGCGTGGTAACGAGGATTATGTCTATGTTTTCGGCAACGGTCTGCGGCTGAAAGAGATTAATGGACTGCAAGCGGAACTAAGCGGCGCTTTTAGCATACTGCTGCCGCATGACAAGACCCGTGAGCTTAACCTGGAGCTGGCGATCGGAGTGGAGAGTGCGGATGCTCGGGTGGCGTCTTTGCTTGTGCCGGGACATATCATTCCGCCGGAGCTCAATCGTTGGCTGCGGCAGGCGGTAAAAGGCGGTCAGGTGACGACCGGCGGCTACTTCTATTCCGGTGTGGTGGGCCCTCTGGCGACCGCTACCAATCATCGCTCGCAGATGTTTTTTAATCTGAAAGACGGGCGTTTGCATTACGCAGACGGCTGGCCTGAGTTGGAAAATTTTGATGCGCGTCTCGCGATTATCGGAGGCGAATTGAGCGCAATTGTCGGCGAGGGGACGATCGCCGGCACACGGGTTCGCTCGGTGAAGGTGAAGCGTGACGGCGGAGGAGGGCCTGGCTCACTGCTCCATATCAGCGCGAATATTCGCCCACAGAAAAGCGACTGGGATTATTGGTTGAAGAAGTCGCCTATCGCCAATGTGACTGCGCCGGTTGTGGAAGACTGGTCTGTCAGTGGCGCCAGTTCTGGCGTGCTGGACTTGACGTTAGATACGGTCGGAGTGGGCCCCCCTCGTATTGATCTCAAGTTGAAAACAGCCGGATTGAATTTGCGGTCTGAGCGCAATGATCTGGCGTTGACGGATTTACGGGGCGACCTTTCCTTTAGCACCGCTGATGGCATTCGGGCGAGAGGCATGCAAGGGGCGATATTTGGGCAGCCTGCAAATCTGGACGTGACAACATCAAACTGGTCGGAGCAACGCAAGACGCTGGCGTTAAAGCTGGCGAGTAAAATAGAGGCGTCTACGCTGCTGGATTGGCTCAAGATCGAGCGGACGGTTCCGCTGTCTGGCCAGCTACCCTATCGCCTTGCCCTGGATCTCGATCACACTGATAAAAGTCGCTTCAGGCTACGTCTGGACAGTGAGCTGATGGGCGCTGACATTCGGGCTCCAGCCCCTTTCGGCAAGACGATACAGGATAGCTCTCCTCTGTCTGTCGTACGCGACTGGGAAGCGGAGGGGAGTCGTGAAAACTGGTCTGTCTCCGTGAAAGATCTGCTGAAAGCGCGTTTTGAAGTCAGTGACGGGGCGATCAACCGGGGCGCGTTGGCGTTCGTCACGGGGGATAACGCCCCCGAAGGGCTGGAGCTGCCTGCGCGCGGCGTCAATGTGTCGGGGCAACTATCGCGGTTGTCGGTGTCTGAGTGGCGCACTTATCTGCAAGAGTTCCTCGGCGCGGATATGGGAGATGAGTCAGCAAGTGCGCCGGATTGGCTGAATCGCGTGTCGATGCAGGTTGGGAGGCTGGAGGTCGCCGGCGAGTGGTTCAGTCAAGTGGATGCGCGACTGCAACGGCGTTCTGATGGGCTCGATATTTCACTTGATGACGGAGAGAGGCTGACGGGGACTTTGTCTATCCACGATGACGTCAGCAAGCCGCCCTTTGCGAAGTTTCGGCGTTTGTATATCTCTGATAGCGCCGCCACCGCCGTGGAAAAGCGTATGACGCCTGCGGATGTGCCTCTGGCGCAGGTGGATATCGAAGACCTGCGCTTAGGGGGGAAACAGCTGGGAAGCTGGGCCTGGGTAACACAGCCCCGGGAAGATGGCGTGGTATTCAGTAATATGTTTGGGCGCCTCGCCGGCGCAACTGTGACGGCAAGACTAAGCTGGCTGATGGACCCGCAAACGGGTCACCAGACTTCGATTCTCACTGGGGATCTGAAAGGCGCTAACTTTGATCGCTTTTATGAGAATCTGGCGGAAGACGCGCCGCTGACCGCAGAAGATTACAGCTTCAATACGGGTATAGTCTGGCAGGGCGGCCCCACTGAGTTTCAGTGGAAGGACGTGACGGGGCAAATCAGCTTCAAGATGAGCAATGGCGTATTCCGTGAAGCGTCCAACTCGGCCAATATCTTCCGGGTGTTTGGTATCTTGAACACGGACTCAATTACCCGGCGTTTGCGTTTGGACTTTTCTGATCTGTATCGTAAAGGCTTGGCTTATGACCAGATTGAAGGAGAGGCGCGCATTGAAGAGGGGGTGATGAACTTTGAAAGTCCGCTCGCGATCCAGACTCTTTCCAGCGGATTTAAGATAACCGGCAAGACCAGCCTGGTTGATGACACTCTGGATATGCAAATGGTGGTCGTGCTGCCGGTAACGAAAAACCTGCCGCTGGCGGCGGTTTTGGTGGGGGCTCCCCAGGTGGGGGGCGCATTGTTTCTGATCGACAAGCTACTGGGCGATCCCCTCAGTCGGATGACCAGCGCCACGTATAAAATCAAAGGTACATTGGATAACCCTGAAGTCAGCCTGCAGCAGATATTTGATAACACCAGCGGCGGCTCGGCTTCGCAGAGAAGGAGAGCGGATTGATGAGCGAGTTCACACTGGCGATAGTGCAGTTGGTCAGCACCAGTGATATAGCGCAGAACCTTGCCCGAGTGGAGCACTGGGTGGCGGAAGCGGCAGGTGGCGGTGCGCAGCTGGTGTTGCTGCCGGAGAACTTTGCATTGTTCGAAAGCAAGCGTTCGTTGGATATCGGGGCTGCGGAGGCGGATGCAGAGGGCCCAATACGAGGATTTATTGCTGGGCTGGCGAAACGTTTTGGGGTTTGGATTATTGCTGGCTCCTTGCCTTGTGCGCAACGTCCTGACGGCGCTCTCATTGATGGGCGCGTGCGCTCCGCCTGCTGGGTGTTCGATGATAGCGGGGCTACGGTTGCCCGTTACGATAAGATCCATCTATTTGATGTGGATGTAAAAGACGCTTATGGCGCATATCGTGAGTCCGCCATATTCGAGCCAGGCGAAAAGGTGGTGGTGATTGATACGCCCTGGATCAGGGTCGGCCTGTCGATTTGCTATGATTTACGCTTTCCCGAACTTTATCGGGCGATGACTGAGCAGGGGGCGGAATTGGTGACGGTTCCTTCCGCATTCACCTATGTGACGGGCGAGGCGCATTGGGAAACCCTATTGAGGGCGCGGGCGATAGAAAATCAGGTGTTTATCGCCGCCGCCAATCAGGGAGGGCGCCATTCAGAATCTCGACGCACCTATGGGCGCTCGATGATTATCGATCCCTGGGGGAAGGTTATGGGAGGGCTGGAAGAAGGAGAAGGCGTTTTTCTCTCCACTCTGGATAAGGCTGAGCTGCAGGAAGTACGGGCCAGAATGCCCGTACTCGCTCATCGCAGACTCAAGTAGCGCTCTGCAATCAGGCGTCGTCGACAACCTCTTTTAAGTAGCGATACAGCTTTTTGGCGGCGCCGCGATTCTTGTTTTCCGTAATGTCTTTTTGCGCTGCGCGGATTAGCTGTCGCAGGTGTTGCGCCTCGGTGTTCGGATACTGATTCATAAATTCAGTCACCGCTTGATCCCCTTCTGAAATCAGGGACTCCCGCCAGCGCTCCAGGCGATGATGCTCCGCAGCCTGTTGTACGGAGCCTTGGTCGAACTTGTCGAGAAATGAGCGAAGCTCCTCCTCGTCCACATCCCGCATCAACTTGCCGATAAATTGCAGCTGACGGCGTTTGGCTTCGTGGCTGCCGATTTTGTTATAGGTGTGGATCGCATCCAGCAGTCGGTCAGTCAGTGAAAGCTGGCTGAGTTGGTCTGCTTTAAGTTCCGTCAATCTCTTCCCTAGCTGTTGCAGCGCCTCCATCGCCCGTTTGCGGCTGGATTTACTGGGGGGCAGATCCTCTTCGTCGTAATAATCGTCTTCTAAATCGTCGTCGTGATGTGAATGGCTCATTGAAATGCTCGAATCAACTCTCGGAAACTAAAATGGTAACACAGCGCTCAAGTAAGATAAGAATAGACAGGCATTCGCCTTGCGCCTAGTCAGGCGTAGGCGATTGTGGCGAGTCCCAGAAATGACATAAACCCAACCACGTCCGTAACTGTTGTCAGGATGACGCCTCCGGCCAGAGCGGGGTCTATTTTCAGGGTTTTTAGTATCAGAGGTAAAGCGGTGCCGGCGATAGCTGCGACGGTCAGATTGATTAGCATCGCTGAGGCGATCAGGACGCCAATAGTGACGTCGTTGAACCAGACCATAGCGGCGGTCGCCACCACGAAAGCCCAGAGTAAGCCGTTGAAGGCTCCCACCAGAAACTCACGGTTCATCAGCCAGCGAATGTTACTTGAGCTGACCTTGCCCGTGGCCATCCCTCTGATTACCAGTGTGAGCGCCTGGCTGCCTGCGATGCCGCCCATGCTTGCGACAATGGGCATCAATACGGCCAGAGCGACTACTTTTGCAATGGTCGCTTCAAAAATGCCAATGACCGCAGAAGCGAGAAACGCGGTGATCAGATTTATCCCCAGCCAGACGGCGCGACTTTTAGCCGTCTTCATGATGGGGGCGAACATATCTTCCTCTTCGTCCAGACCCGCCATACTCAAGATTTCGTGATCGGCGTTTTCACGGATAACGTCAACCACGTCATCGATGGTGATACGGCCTACAAGCTTGCCCTTATCGTTGACGACCGGCGCTGAAACCAAATCGTGGCGTTCGAACAGGGTGGCGACTTCTTTATCGGCAACAGTCGCAGGAATCGGCTCCACATCCGTGCGCATGATCTCACGCACGGTTGAGCTAAGGCTGGACACCAATAGCGTAGTGACAGGGAGTACGCCGATAAAATCATCTTTTCGGTTCACCACCAGCAAGCTGTCGGTCATGTTGGGCAGACTTTTGTGGCTGCGCAAATAGCGAAGCACAACATCGACGGTTATGTCCGGGCGCACGGTGATCATGTCCGTGTTCATCAGACCGCCGGCGGAGTCCTCGGGATAGGCCAGGACTTCTTCCAGACGTTGGCGGTCCTGGGCGTCCATGGTCTCCAGGACTTCCTGGATGACGGCTTCCGGTAATTGCTGTAACAAGTCGGCGAGGTCGTCGACTTCGAAGTCTTCGGCGATCTCGATAACGTCCTGGGCATTCATCTCGCTCAGGAAGTCGGAACGGATTTCATCGCTCAGATACTGAAGAACTTCGCCATCCAGTTCGTCATCGACTAACTGCCAGAGTAACTTCCGCTCATTGGGCGGAGATGATTCCAGCAAGTGGGCGATGTCGCTGGGGGAGAGGCCGCCATTCAGGATGCGCGCGACCTGCTGCAAAGAACCGCTTTCCAGCGCTTCCGCAATGGAGCGCATACGGACCTTGGCAGTGCTTTTTTCGGTCGCTTGAGACATAGACTTACATCCGCGTTTAGGGCGGCCCGCAACGGGCAGCGAGGAATTTGCCGGATAAAATACAGAGACGGGCTCTGCGCCGTTGTGGCGCCAGTATAAGCGAGCCCACTATAAAGTGTAAGTTAAGACGAAAAATAGTCTAAGGAAAATCAGGGAATTGTCTTACTTTATTCAAGCGGTTTGTATTGTTTGGCATGCTTGGAAGGGATGGGGCGAAGCGCCCCTAAAGCGGTAGGGTTACTCACCCTCTCCGAAATAGTCCTCGATCAGAGCCTTGATGGCGTGAAAAGCTTCCTCTTCATCCGGACCTTCTATTTTCAGCGTAAGAAGCGTTCCCTTGCTGGCGGCGAGCATCATGACCGCCATTATACTTTTTCCGTCAACTTCCTGGCCTTCTTTGGCTACTCTGATCTTACTGGCGAATCGGCCGCTGGTGGACACGAATTTGGCCGCCGCTCGGGCGTGCAGGCCAAGCTTATTAATAATAGTGACTTGTTCCTGGATCATGGGGCGCGATGAGTATAAAAGTTTGAAGTTTCCCGAATGTTGGATTCAGGCCGGTTTAATTGTTAAGCGACAGTGGCTTCTTATTGTTAAAACCTTATTGCGCCAGCTCTTTGTGGCGCACTTGGACATTATCATATTTTTTCTTGAAATGCTCTCCCAGGCACTCGCAGATATAGACCGAGCGGTGTTGCCCGCCAGTACAGCCGATGCTGATTGTCATATAGGTGCGATTACTGTTCTGGAAGTGCGGAATCCAGGTCTCAAGAAAGCTGATAATGTGCTGCAGCATCTGTTCCGGTTCCGGATGCTGCTTCAGGAATTCGATGATTTCCTGATCTGTGCCTTTGTAGCCGCGCAGTGCGGTGTCCCAGTAAGGGTTAGGAAGGCAGCGCACGTCAAACACCATGTCGGAATCCGACGGCACGCCATGCTTGAAGCCGAACGACTGGAAGAGCAGGGCCAGTTCCTGGGTTTTGTGCCCGATAACCCTGATCTTCACCTGATCCCTTAGCTGGTAAATGGAGAGATCACTGGTGTCTATATATAGGTTCGCCAGAGTGGCGATCGGCTCCAGCAGCTGTTTCTCTTTGGCGATGGCTTCTTTCAGCGATGTGCTTTTGCTGCTGAGCGGGTGCTTGCGACGCGTTGCATGAAAACGTTTGATCAAGGTGGCGTCATTAGCGTCAAGATAGATGATTTCCACATCAATATTGTGCGCTTGCAGAGTGGCGTAAATCGACGGGAAATCCGATAAATCCCTATAAAGATTTCGGGCGTCTATGCTGACGGCGAGTTGCTGATTCTGGGTCTTTCCCTGGTCCAGCACCTCTTGGGTGAGAGGCGAGAGGAGACCGATAGGCAGGTTATCGATGCAGTAATAGCCCATATCCTCCAGAACATGGAGCGCCGTACTTTTTCCGGAGCCTGAACGACCGCTTACGATAATCAGCTTCATGTCTTCCTCTTTCCATCGAAGCTGGATTATTTCTCCAGCACCCTCCTGAACAGGGTTTCGTCGTTGTCACAGTCGCGCAGGTGTTCGCAGAAGCGACGGTCATTGAATTTCTGGGCCAGCTGGCTCAGTAGGTCCAAGTGTTCGCTGGTGGCCTCTTGAGGCACGATCAGAACGAACAGCAGGTCCACGGGTTCGTTGTCTATGGCGTCAAAAGGGATTTTGTCCTTGAGCGTAAGCAAGGCCCCTATGATGCGGTCGCAGTTCTCCAAGCGGCAATGGGGTATCGCGATACCCTGGCCGATACCAGTGCTGCCGAGTCTTTCACGGCATATCAGGTTGGTAAAAATGGCGTTCTCGTCCAAAAACGGAAAATGTTGCGCAATCAGATTGGCGATATATTCGAGAACGCGCTTCTTACTCGAGCCCGACACCCCACAGCGTGTGAGGGCGGGCGAGATAATTGACTCAATAGTTAGTGTGGTTTGGGCCATGTTCTGTTATCTGGCGGATGCGCCGTGCATCCGATCAACGTGCTTCTCTTTGTGTTTGAGGATCTGGCGGTCTAATTTGTCCACCAGTGCGTCAATTGACGCGTACATATCTTCGTGTTCAGCATTGGCATGCAGGTCAGCGCCGCTTATGTGCATGGTTGCTTCCGCAATCTGACGCTGTTTTTGAATGGAGAGCGTAACTTGGACATTACTGATACTGTCGAAGTGTCGTTCGAGCTTGTCGAACTTGTTGTTAACGTAGTCTTTCAGTGCTTCAGTTAACTCGACTTGATGTCCGGTGATGTTCATTTGCATACTTTGCTCCTAATGCCAATATACGGTGCATTATGAATTTTGCACTTCCATGAAAAATACTAGCACATCCAATTTGTGACTATTTGATTTAAGTCTTATGCCTGCATTCCTCCTTTTAAATTAACCGCTTACGTTCATTGGAAGGCGGAATGGAAAGCGCCTCCCGGTACTTTGCGATCGTGCGACGGGCGACGTTGATGCCCTGTTCGCCAAGCAGCGCAGCAATTTTGCTGTCGCTCAATGGTTTCTTTGGTGATTCCGCCGCGACTAACTTCTTGATAATAGCTCTAATAGCGGTCGAAGAACACTCGCCACCCGTATCTGTGCTGACATGGCTGGAGAAAAAGTACTTCAGCTCAAATACGCCGCGAGGAGTGTGCATGTATTTCTGGGTGGTCACCCGGGAAATCGTTGACTCATGCATCTCCACCGCCTCCGCAATATCGTGCAGCACCAGTGGCTTCATCGCCTCTTCGCCGTACTCAAGGAATCCTTGCTGATGTTCGACGATTTGTGAGGCGACTTTCAACAGAGTTTCATTACGGCTTTGCAAGCTTTTGATAAACCAGCGGGCTTCCTGTAACTGGTCGCGCAAATAAGTGTTATCTGAGCTGTTGTCCGCCCGTCTCACCAGGCCTGCATAGCCAGGGTTGATGCGGATCTTCGGGGCGATTTCAGGGTTCAGTTCCACCAGCCAGCGGCCGTTGGCTTTTTTGACGATAACGTCAGGAACCACGTATTCGGTATTGCTTTCCTGAATGCCTTCGCCTGGCCTTGGGTTCAAGCTTTGAATCAGTTTGAGCACTTCCCGCAGATCGTCTTCTTTTAGACGGCTGCGGCGCATCAACTGGGCGTAGTCACGGTTGCCAAGCAGATTGATATAGTGGCTGACCACCAGCTTGGCCTGTCCAAGCCAGGGGGTGTCTTTAGGCAGTTGGTTCAACTGGCTCAGCAGGCAGTCCTGTAAGTTGCAGGTGGCGACTCCTGGAGGATCGAACTGCTGCACGCGTTTTAAGACGGCGCGTACTTCGTCCAGCTCAATTTCCTCTTCCCCCTCAGTTTGCAGTCCGCCATGAATTTCGTCAGGAGTGAGTGAGAGATAGCCGTCGGTATTGACTGCATCGATTATCGCAACAGCGATCATGCGGTCAATGTCGGACATGGGGGTAAGGTTCAGTTGCCAGAGAAGGTGGTCTTGCAGGGTTTCGCCTTTGCTATTGCGGGATTCGAAGTCGTACTCGTCATCTTCGCCGCCGCTGTAGCTGCTTGATCCGCTCTGGAAGACATCATCCCAGGCGGTATCGACGGGGAGGTCGTTCGGAATAGAATCGGACCAGTTGTCCTCTTCAGCGAATCCTCCTTCATCCATGCCCGACTCTTGCGTTCGCTCCTTGCTGGAGTTATTAGCGAGCATGTCGCTGATCGTATCGTTCTGAACGTGGTTGGGAGATTCGTCTTCTTCAGACACTTCCAGCATGGGGTTGGACTCAAGCGCTTGTTGAATCTCCTGCTGTAAATCCAGTGTTGAAAGCTGCAAAAGTTTTATTGCTTGTTGCAGTTGCGGGGTCATGGTCAGCTGTTGACCCAGCTTTAACTGCAATGAAGTTTTCATAACCATCTGATGCTTACCACCGATTCAGGCACAGATCTTGTGAGTTTTTCATAGTTATTAGGTGCTTTAATCCTAAGCTCTTGAGCCTTGGGGTCCATCTTGGATGGAGGCCGCCGGTTAAACTAAAGTTTGAACTGGTCACCCAGATAGACCTCTCGAACCTTTGGGTTGGCAAGGATATCACTTGGGGCGCCGCTTGCGATAATAAATCCTTCACTGACAATATAGGCGCGTTCACAAATATCCAAGGTCTCGCGCACATTATGGTCTGTAATTAAAACGCCGATGCCGCGCTTTTTGAGATGCTCGATAATCTGCTTGATATCATTGACGGAAATAGGGTCCACCCCGGCGAAAGGTTCGTCCAGTAAAACAAACTTGGGCTCCGTAGCCAGCGCGCGAGCAATTTCCACGCGTCGACGCTCGCCGCCTGAGAGGCTCATGCCCAGGCTTTTACGAATATGGGTGATGTGAAATTCCTGCAGCAGCTCCTCCATCTTAAGCTTACGCTCCTTGCGGCTGAGATCTGCTCTGGTCTCAAGAATGGCGTAGATATTGTCCTCTACTGACAGCTTTCTGAAGACCGATGCTTCCTGCGGCAGATAGCCAATGCCCTTGCGCGCTCTCCCATGCATTGGCAGGCCGGTGATTTCCGTTTCGTCAATAAATACGCTGCCTTTGTCGCTGGGGATCAGTCCTACCACCATATAGAAACAGGTGGTCTTTCCTGCGCCGTTAGGGCCGAGGAGGCCCACGATTTCGCCGCTGCGGATTTCAACGGACACATCTTTTACTACGGGCCGTTTCTTGTAGGCCTTGGCCAGGTTTCTGGCGGTGAGAGTGCTCATTGTTTATTAGATTTGGGCGGATGATAGATAATTTCAACCTGCTCGGTTTGATTGCCCGATGAGGCTCCCTTTGCCGTGACTAAACGCTTGTCTGTGAAATAAATAATTTCTTCGCCTTCCACTGAGCTATTGTCCTGAAGAATGCGCGCATGGTTACGCATAACGACTTTACTCTGGCTGCGGTCATAATCCATGCTTTCTGCGTAAGCGTGGGTTTCAGTTTGTTTTTCTTGGTCAAACTGCACTAAATGAGCGGGTTTGCCGGTCGCCTGGAAGCGGCTGATGCCATTGTCGTCGGTGTATAAAATGACTTTGTCCGCCTCAATGCTGGATTTGCCTTGGGTAATGACGACATTGCCGATATAGGTGTCGATGCCTTTTTGGCCATCTCTCTCCCAACGTCCCGCTTTGATGCGCACTGGTTCGTCACTGCCGTTAAGAAGATCCAAAGCATGGCTAAGCGGGGCGAACATAAGGCTCAATAACAGCGCCGCGGTGAATAGTTTACTTGGGTTGTGCATAAACGCCGGTTACCTGAGAAAGTAATACAATAAGCTTTTTATCAATGTCCGCCTCCATTCCGACAGCGGTTAACTGATTGATATTTGAAGTTATCTTAACGGGTTGATCGGTGCTGATAAAGCGCGACTTGTTGTTGTAGTCGAGCGCTTGCGTTTGCATGAGAATTGGCGCCCCGTCGTTGGAAGCGCCATTTACTTCCACGTCCCCACGCAGTTTCAGGGTGTCCTGCTTGATCAGCAGCTCGCCTTCCAGGGACTCCACATGCCAGCTTTTCTCCCCTTGCTGGAAGATCTCCAGATTGGGGCGCGTGAGTACGCCGGTGTCTGTATCAGGATAGTGCTTCGCCAGCTGGCTTTGCAGGCGGCTGGTGAGTGCGCCCTCTTTGTTGTAGGTGGTGTAAACCGCGTTGATGACAAATGCGTCAGGTTCGTCTTTCAGGAGCGGTTCTTCCTCGAAGAACGGGACGCTGGCTTCGTCCTGATAGGCGACCAGATAAATAACCAAAAGCGCCGCCAAAGCCGCGTAGAGCCATTTGCTGTATTGTCTGAACAGTTCTGTCATGAAGTTATAGGTAGGCTTCCAAGGAGGTGTGGAGCAGGCCTTTTGCCGCCAGAATCATATCGCATACCTCTCTGACCGCGCCTTTGCCGCCCTGGGTTGCGGTGCAGTAAGTGGCGTGCTGACGGACAAACCAGTGACCGTTCGGCACGGTAACGCCAAATCCGCAGCTGCGAATGGCCGCCAGATCGGGCAGGTCGTCGCCGACATAGGCGCATTCATCCAACTCTAAACCAAGCTTGCTACGAATCTCATTGAGCCCGACAAGCTTGTCTTCGCGGCCTTGCAGTAACTCTAAAATGCCCAGGTCGCCAGCTCTTTTGGCGACCATGGCTGACTTACGACCAGTAATAATGGCGACGGTTACTCCCGCTTTTTGCAATTGCTTGACGCCAAGACCGTCGAGTATGGAGAAGGGTTTGAATTGCTCTCCAGATTCGCCGAAGTAAAGAGTCCCGTCTGTCAGAACGCCGTCTACGTCCAGCGCTAAGAGCTTAATCGGTTGCAAAGCTCGCATTTGTTGTTCGGTCAAAGTTGGCGACATTAAATGACTCCTGCGCGTAGCATGTCCTGGGTATTGAAAGCGCCAATGACTTTTCTGTCAGCATCGACGACAGGCAGCGCGTTGATCTTTTTCTCCTGCATCAACCCTAGAGCTTCAGCGGCGAGCATGTCTTTGGTGACAGTCTTGCAGTTTGCCGTCATAACCGTATCAATGGCGCAGCTCCGAATGTCAATGTTTTTATCTAGAGTGCGGCGTAAATCGCCGTCAGTAAACACGCCGAGAAGCTTGTCGTCTGCGTCGACGATACAAGTCATGCCCAGGCCTTTCTGCGACATTTGCAGGAGCGACTCACTCAAAGATGCTCCACTTTTTACTACCGGGACTGCATCGCCAGAATGCATGATGTCGGAAATTTTCAGCAATAGCCTGCGGCCCAGAGCTCCCCCAGGGTGAGAGAATGCAAAGTCCTCTGCTGTAAAACCACGCGCCTCCAGCAGCGCAATCGCCAAAGCGTCTCCTAACACCAGGCAAACCGTGGTGCTGGAGGTGGGGGCGAGTCCCAGAGGGCAGGCCTCTGTGGCAACGCTGGCGTCAATGTTAGCTTCTGCAATCTGAGAAAGAGTAGAGTCCGGCTTGCCGGTCATGCTGATCAATGGGACTCCCATTCTTTTCAAAAGGGGGAGTATGGTGACAATTTCCGCCGTGTTGCCTGAGTTGGATATCGCCAATACAAGGTCGTCGGGGGTGACCATGCCGAGGTCGCCGTGGCTGGCTTCACCGGGGTGAAGAAAAAACGACGGCGTACCCGTGGACGCAAGGGTGGCGGCAATTTTATTGCCTATGTGACCTGACTTGCCCATCCCGGTAACCACCACGCGCCCTTTGCAGTTCAGCATCAGGTCGCAGGCCTTAACAAACGCATCGTCAATCCGGCTGCTGAGCGCCTGAACCGCCTGAATCTCCATTTCTATGGTGCGTCTTGCGGCCTTTATGTATTCGTGGTCGTGATGGCTCATTAATCTGGCGTTCCTAATGGCGTTGGCAGTGGCGGATATTGCGTCGCGGTAATGCTTCTGCGCCGCCTTGTTTAAACAGTCTTGCGAAAAAGTGGCGTTCGGCGAGGCCTGCGTATTATACGACGCTCGGGGACTGCTGCAACTTGCCGGGAAAGATGTGGGCAGTTAAAACATCTTCTGATATATTCCGCAGCTGTTTAGGCTATTTTTGGCAGAAACGCTAAAGCCGCCGTAAGGTTATGTTTTTAGGATACTTAATGCTTCCAGGAAGGGAGCGTTTACGCGGGCTGGGCGATTAAGGTGATTTTAGATGACGCAAAACCCCTCCAATTACGTGGAAGTCAGGGGGCTTACCTTCGCCAGAGGCGACAGGCTTATCTACGATAACGTAGACATCGATATACCCAAAGGCAAGGTCACCACCATCATGGGGCCCAGCGGTACGGGTAAGACCACTCTACTTAAACTGATCGGCGGCCAATTGAAGCCCGACAAAGGCGACATCTGGGTGAACGGCTTTAATGTGCCGAAGTTGAAGCGCAAAGAGTTATATGAATTGCGCGAGAGCATGGGGATGTTGTTTCAATCTGGCGCGCTCTTTTCGGATATCAATGTCTTTGAGAACGTCGCATTTCCCTTGCGGATTCACACTCAGCTACCGGAGGCAATGATTCGTGATTTGGTGTTGATGAAGCTGCATGCAGTGGGGCTGCGCGGCGCGCGTGAATTGATGCCAAGCGAATTGTCTGGCGGTATGGCTCGTCGCGTGGCTTTGGCGCGGGCTATCTCTATGGACCCGGAAATGGTTATGTATGATGAGCCTTTTACCGGCCAGGACCCTATTGCTATGGGGGTTATTGTCCAGCTGATTCGCTTGCTCAATGATGCGTTGGGGCTGACCAGTGTGGTCGTGTCTCATGATATTCAGGAGTCATTGAGTATTACTGACCACCTTTGCATTGTCGCCGACGGTAAGGTGATGGGGCAGGGTAGTCCACAAGAATTGCGTTCCAGCGGGAATGCTTTCGTCAAGCAGTTTCTCAATGGTTTGCCGGATGGACCCGTGCCTTTCCATTTTCCCGCGACAGACTATGCGGAGGATTTGTTACGAGGAGACCAGGATGCTGGATTTTCTGCAAAGGCTTGGTAGAAACGGCCTGCTTTCGCTCGGCTCCTTAGGTCGGGCGGGAATATTCTTGGTGGGGTCGCTAATGGGCGCTCCACGTATGAAAGGTTTGCCGCTATTACTCAAGCAGCTTTACTCCGTAGGCGTCCTCTCGCTGGTGATTATTGTCGTTAGTGGGCTGTTCATCGGCATGGTGCTTGGCCTGCAGGGCTACAATATTTTGGTGGACTATGGTTCAGAGCAGGCCATTGGCCAGATGATCGCTCTGACGCTGGTGCGCGAGTTGGGGCCGGTAGTAACCGCGTTATTATTTGCTGGACGCGCCGGCTCTGCGCTGACTGCGGAAATCGGGTTAATGAAGGCGACTGAGCAATTGTCCAGCCTTGAAATGATGGGGGTTGACCCATTGCGGCAGATCATTGCGCCGCGACTGCTTGCCGGGTTTATCGCTATGCCGATGTTGGCCATGATATTTAGCGTGGTGGGCGTCTGGGGCGGCAAAATGGTGGGA
Organism: Hahella sp. KA22; assembly: GCF_004135205.1. NCBI lineage: Bacteria > Pseudomonadati > Pseudomonadota > Gammaproteobacteria > Oceanospirillales > Hahellaceae > Hahella > Hahella sp. KA22. Next base: position 2,030,109 of record NZ_CP035490.1, read on the forward strand.
GTAGAATGGCTGGGCGTCTATGAAGGTTCCTTTTGGAGCAATATGCAGGCGTCCGTGGACTTTTCCGATGACATCCTCAATGGGATTATCAAGAGCATTGTGTTTGGCGTCGTGTGTACCTGGATCGCCGTGTTTCAGGGGTATGATTCTGTCCCTACTTCTGAGGGCATCAGCTCCGCGACCACCAAGACAGTCGTTTACTCATCGTTAGCTGTGCTGGGATTGGATTTTCTTTTGACCGCCGTAATGTTTGGAGATTTTTAATATGCGGATTCGTACGCTGGAGATATCTGTAGGGGCGTTCATTGTCGCCGGCATTGGGGCGTTGTTCCTATTGGCGCTGGAAGTAAGCGGGTTGTCACTGAGTCCAACGCAGGATACCTACAAGTTGTATGCGGAATTTACTGATGTGGGCGGGCTGAGAGTGCGGGGTAAAGTGTCCTTGTCCGGCGTCACGATTGGGCGCGTCAACAGTATTTCGCTGGATCCCAAGTCGTCCAAGGCTGTAGTGGAAATGGATATTGATGCGGATGTGAACTATCTAAGTGCGGATAGTGTCGCAGTTATTAGTACTGCAGGCCTTTTGGGAGAGAAGTATATCAATGTCTCCATTGGCGGAGACGAGGAAGCCCTAAAGGAAGGGGACTTCTTTTACAGCACGCAGGGGGCGCTTAATTTAGAGAAGCTGATAAGTGACTTTGCAACCAGTAAGTAAGTCGCTGTATCTCTGAATTCAAAATGAAGTTGTGAATTTGGGTTAGTACTAGTCAGGCAAAGAAATAGTTAGGCAATTAACATGATGTTAACAGTGAAGAATATTGGGCGCATGTTCGCAGCCATGGCGATGGTGGCGTTTGCAGTTGTGGCGCAGGCCAACGCGCAGCAGGAAGTGATGAGTGTGGTGCAGGACAGCACCAAAATGCTGGTTACAAAATTGCAGTCAGAAAAGCAGACTTATTATGAGAACCCGCAAAAGTTTTATGGGGTGATGGAAGGCGCGCTTCAAAATTTGGTTGATTTTGAGCGGATTGCCGCGCGGGTCATGGGGCGTTATCGCAGAGAAGCCAGTGATGAGCTGAAAGAAAAGTTTGTCGGAGTATTCAAAAAGAGTCTGTTTGATGCTTATGGCAAAGCGCTAGTGGAGAGTGGCGAGTTCAAAGTCAACGTATTGGCTGCGACCATCAATCCAAGAGATGAAGGGCGCGCAAGCGTGGATTTGGAAGTGATCTCCGCGTCTGGCAACAAGTATCCGGTTATCTATTCAATGTATAAGAATCGCGATAATAAATGGTTGCTGGAAAATGTCATCGTTAATGGCGTGAATATAGGGCTTGCATTCAAGGACCGCTTTGAGCAGCAAGTTAACGTGCACAATGGCGATATCACCAAGGTCGTAGATAGCTGGTCCAGTCGGATTGAAGAAGGTGAATTGACTGGCGAGGCGAAATAATGTCTGCGAGATTGACCTGCGCTAAGGATGCGCAATCCAAAGAGATGGCGCTCAGTATTTCGGGGACGGTTGATCTCTCTAATGTGGCTGACTTGTTGGCCGAGGGCGAAAAGGCGGTGCAAGCTGCGGATGCGACCTCCCCGCTGCGCATAGATGTCTCTCTCGTCGAAAATGCGCAAAGTGTGCTGATATCATTGCTGCTGCGCCTGGTTGCGGCGGCGGAAGCAAAAGGCCTGAATGTCAGCGTTTCGGGTTTGACCGGTAAAATGTTCGATATTGCGCGGGTTAGCGGAGTGGAAACTGTTTTGCCATTGGCGGATGAGGCAGTCTAGCTATTAATCAGGCAGACAAATAGCTTCCTTCTATTTGTCTGCAACTAATCAGGCAGACAAATAGCTTCCTTCTATTTGTCTGCAACGACAGGGCCTGCACATGTCAGGCCCTGTCTCCCGCGGCTTGTCGCCGCGCAGGCGCGTCCATGCGCCTGGTGATTAACATGCCAATATCATTGCCATGTTAATAAATAAATATCCCTTCAAAAAAAACAATTTGCGGCGGTCGCTGCAAATTGTTTCCAATCCATAACTTGGGCCTGGCCCCTGCTTGGGGTAAAATGTCTCGTTTAGTTCAGCCAACGAATAACGAGGAGTGGGCGCATGCAACCCGAAGCATTGCAAGAAATTTTGCAAGAAAAGCTGTCCGACTGTGAAGTCCGTGTAGAAGGTGATGGCTATCATTATCAGGTTGTTGCCGTCGGTGAGCGTTTCGCCGGCCTTTCTCCCGTCAAAAAACAGCAAGCGGTGTACAGCTGCATCCATGATCTGATCGCTGACGGCACCGTACACGCTGTTTCTATCAAAACATACACTCCCGATGAGTGGGCCGCCGCGAATAAATAATTCGTTTTCCAACCCAGGTAAGTTTAATGGACAAATTATTGATCGGCGGTAGCAAGCCGCTTAATGGGGATATTCGTATCTCCGGTGCGAAAAACTCCGCATTGCCAATCCTTGCTGCGACACTGTTGGCGGACGAGCCCGTCACCATAGGCAACCTGCCGCACCTTAACGACATCACCACCATGATTGAGCTGTTGGGCCGCATGGGCGTTGAGTTGATGATCGACGAAAAAATGTGCGTGGAAGTGCACGCCAATACCATCAAGCATTTGACTGCGCCTTATGAGCTGGTAAAGACCATGCGGGCTTCCATTCTGGTGCTGGGGCCGATGCTGGCTCACTTTGGCGAGGCCGAAGTTTCCTTGCCTGGCGGTTGCGCCATCGGCAGCAGACCTGTTGATTTGCACATTCGCGGTTTGGAGGCCATGGGCGCTGATATTCTGGTCGAAGCCGGCTATATCAAAGCAAAAACCAATGGTCGTCTGAAAGGCGCGCATATCTACATGGATACCGTGACGGTGACCGGCACGGAGAACCTTTTGATGGCGGCGACGCTGGCGGATGGTAAAACAGTTATTGAAAACGCCGCACGTGAGCCTGAGGTCATTGACCTTGCCGAGTGTTTGATTGCAATGGGCGCTGATATTCGCGGCCATGGCTCTTCAACTATTGAAATTAACGGTGTGCCGCGTCTGCATGGTTGCCGTTACAACGTATTGCCGGATCGAGTCGAGACAGGGACTTATCTGGTCGCCGCCGCAGCGACCCGCGGTCGGATCAGAGTGAAAGACACTCGCGAAGACATTTTGGAAGCGGTCCTGTTGAAGCTGGATGAAGCCGGCGCACATATCAGCACTGGCCCAGACTGGATAGAGCTGGATATGAAAGGGGCCCGGCCGAAAGCTGTTAGCTTGCGCACCGCTCCCTATCCCGCTTTCCCAACGGATATGCAGGCGCAGTTCGTTGCAATGAACACCGTAGCGGAAGGTACGGGCGCCATTGTTGAAACCGTATTTGAAAACCGTTTCATGCACGTGCAGGAGCTGCGCCGCATGGGCGCGAAGATCAAGCTCGAAGGCAATACTGCTATCGTTGAGGGCGTGGAGTCTTTGACCGGCGCTCCGGTAATGGCGACGGACTTACGCGCTTCCGCCAGCTTGGTCATCGCCGGATTGGTGGCGGAAGGGGATACCCTTGTAGACCGCATTTATCATATCGACCGTGGTTATGAGTGTATTGAAGAAAAAATGCAGTTGTTAGGCGCGAAGATTCGTCGGCTGCCGGGCTGAAGCAATTCACCAATATCCGGAATCCTGTAATGAGTGCGATCATCACCATCGCCCTGTCCAAGGGGCGTATCCTGGACGACACATTGCCGCTGTTGGCGGCGGCCGGTATTGAGCCGGAAGACGATATCAAGAAAAGCCGCAAACTGATCTTCACCACCAACCAGCCCAATGTGCGGCTGGTTGTGTTGCGCGCCACAGATGTTCCAACTTACGTGCAGCATGGCGTGGCTGATTTGGGCGTGGCGGGTAAGGATGTGCTGATGGAGCACGGCTATGATGGCCTCTATGAGCCGTTAGACCTCAAAATCGCCACCTGTCGTTTGATGACGGCGGCGATGAAGGGCGCAACGCCTAAATCGGGACGTATCAAAGTGGCGACCAAGTTCGTCAATATCGCCAAGCGTTATTACGCGGGTAAAGGTATCCAGGCCGACATCATTAAGTTGTATGGCGGTATGGAACTGGCGCCGCTGATGGGGCTGGCGGATGAAATTGTAGATATTGTCGATACAGGCAATACCCTTGTGGCCAATGGGCTGGAGCCGCGCGAGAAGATATGCGATATCAGCTCCAGGCTGATTGCCAATAGCGCCTCAATGAAAATGAAACACGCCAGTTTGCAGCCAATACTCGAGAAACTGGCGCAGGCGGTGGGCGCAGAGTAATTTGATGAGCCCTTGCTTGAGCTGAGGGTGGTGTGGGCGAACACTAATGAAGTAGCGGATGAGGCGAACTGCAGATATGCGTGAATTAGATAGCAGTCAGGCGGATTTTAAGTCGCAGCTGGAAGCTTTGCTGGCTTTTCAGGAAGACGATAGCGCGGAAGTGAATCGCGTTGTGGAGAGCGTGCTGAAAGATGTGCGCGTTCGTGGTGATGAAGCGGTGCTGGAATATACAAATCGCTTTGATCATATGAATGCAACCTCAATGAGCGCTTTGGAAGTCCCGCATCATCGCCTGCAACAGGCGCTCGCCTCCATTAGTCCTGAGTTGAAAGGCGCGCTGGAAAGCGCCGCCGAGCGCATTCGTCGTTACCATGAAAAGCAGGCTCAGCCTTCCTGGACCTATCAAGAGGAAGATGGAACAGTCTTAGGGCAGCAAGTTGTTCCCTTGGATCGCGTCGGCATCTATGTTCCAGGCGGCAAGGCCGCTTATCCATCTTCAGTGCTGATGAATGCGATTCCCGCTAAAGTAGCGGGGGTCGGCTCCATTATTATGACCGTACCGACGCCGCGTGGCGAAGTGAACGAATTGGTGCTGGCTGCTGCGGCGGTAGCAGGCGTTGATCGGGTGTTTACCGTTGGCGGCGCGCAGGCCGTAGCGGCGCTGGCGTACGGCACGGAAACAGTTCCCAAGGTCGATAAAATTGTCGGTCCCGGCAATATATACGTGGCCATGGCGAAACGTATGGTGTTCGGAACCGTTGGCATCGACATGATCGCCGGCCCTTCGGAAATCTGCGTGATCTGCGATGGTGGTACGGACCCAGACTGGATTGCTATGGACCTGTTCTCTCAGGCGGAGCACGATCAGGATGCGCAGGCGATTCTCATTTCTCCTGACGCGGACTGCCTGTTTGCGGTGAAAGCCTCAATCGAGAAGCTGCTGCCGGGTATGGAGCGTAAGGATATTATTTCTGTGTCTTTAAAAGAGCGGGGGGCTTTTATTAAAGTCGCTGATCTTAAAGATGCTGTTGATGTGGTTAACCTTATCGCGCCGGAACACTTGGAGCTTTCGGTTGCTGATCCTGATGCGTTATTACCTGATATCAGGCATGCCGGCGCCATATTTATGGGGCGTTATACGGCGGAGGCATTAGGGGACTATTGCGCTGGGCCGAACCATGTATTGCCGACGTCGGGCACCGCACGCTTCTCAAGCCCTTTGGGTGTGTATGATTTCCAGAAGCGTTCTTCCCTGATCAATTTTTCCAGTCGCGGCGCCTCTGACGCCGGGCGCATTGCTTCGGTGCTTGCACGTGGCGAGGGGCTGACCGCCCACGCCCGATCCGCAGAGTATCGGATAGTCGAGGAATAGGCTTATGTCCGTTAAAGACAGAATTACCCAGTGGGTGCGCCCTGAAGTCCAGGCGCTTTCCGCCTATCACGTTGCGGATGCCGCAGGCCTGATCAAACTGGATGCAATGGAAAATCCTTTCGACTTTCCCGCTGCGCTAAAGGCCGAACTAGGTGCGGATTTGCGCGATGCGGCTATTAATCGCTATCCAGATCCTGACGCTGGCGCCATCAGAGCGGCGTTAAGGGAGCTCTATAGCCTGCCTGATGCTGTGGATATGCTGTTCGGCAACGGCTCGGACGAGATCATCCAGATTCTCGCTATGGCGGTCGCTGGGCCAGGGCGGACAATACTTTCCGTTGAGCCCAGCTTTGTCATGTATAAGATGATTGCCACATTCATAGGCGCGGAGTATGTGGGCGTTCCGCTGAATGACGAATTCCAGATAGATGCTCAGGCGACGCTGGACGCGATCAAGCGTCATCAACCCGCCCTGGTTTTCATTGCTCAGCCTAACAATCCAACAGGCAATCTGTTTGATGATGAAACGCTGCGTCAGATTGTTGCAGCAAGCCCTGGGCTGGTGGTGATCGATGAGGCGTACACGGCTTTTACCGACGCGGATTATATGAGTTGGGCCAGCGAATACGACAATGTTGTGATAATGCGAACCTTCTCGAAGGTTGGGTTGGCGGGGCTGCGTTTCGGTATGCTGTTTGGCCCGCAGGAATGGATTGAACAACTGAATAAAGTGCGCCTTCCGTACAACATCAACTGCCTGACGCAAAACGCGGTACTGACGGCTATTCGGCATTTTCCAGAGTTTGTGAAGCAGACAGAAGCGCTGCGTGAGCAGCGCAGCTGGTTGAACGCCCAGCTTGGCGAGGTGGCTGGCGTGACAGTCTACCCTAGCGAGGCGAACTTTATTTTGGTGCGTTTGGACCCGTCGGCCAAGTCTGTCTTCAACGAAATGAAAAAACGCGGCGTTTTGATTAAGTTGTTGGATGGCGGGCATCCCAAGCTCGCAGGATGCTTACGTTTGACGGTTGGCGGCCGCGAAGAAAATGAGGCAATGCTGAAAGCGCTAATAGAGTCCTTGGAGGCGGTAAGGGGATAGCCTCAGGTTAATCCCCTTCATTGCCTGCGCGCTGTTGTAAGGTGGCGGTTAGATTTACAGGTTGACCGCGCCTGAACACCGTCAACTTAATCTGATCCCCTGGCTTGTTGTGTGAAACAAAGTCCCTGGCTTGTTGTGATGTCCTCATAGGCATGTCGTTGATCATCAGGAGGACATCGCCAGCTTCTAATCCTGCTTTACTACCAGGGCTGTCTGGCTGGACTCCTGTTATCAGTAATCCATTGGTGTCCGTGAGGCCAAAAAAATCCGCTTCATGACGCGCCAGCTCATGCATTTCCACCCCCAGATATCCGCGAATCACCCGCCCGTATTGGATTAAGTCCTGAGCTATCGTCATGGCTGACTGTGCGGGAATGGCGAAGCTAATGCCCTGGTAACCGCCCGTGGTTGAGAACACCGCGGTGACGATGCCGACCAGTTCGCCTTTGGCGTTAATCAAAGCGCCGCCGGAATTCCCCGGGTTGATGGCGACATCTGTCTGAATGTAGTTCTCATAGGTGGCCAGCCCCAGGTTTGATCGCCCCAGGCCGCTGATGATGCCTTGCGTTACAGCCTGACCAACGCCAAACGGGTTGCCAATCGCCAGTACGATATCTCCCACTCGGGGTTGAGATTGGCTGACCGGGATCGGCTGAAGTCCGTCCTGCTTGGGTTTCAGTACGGCGAGGTCAGCCTCACTGTCCAGGCCAACAATTTCTGCGGGAGTCTCCCGGCCGTCGGACAGCATGATCCTGATCAGTTCCGTGGATTTGACCACATGGTAATTGGTCAGGATATGCCCTTGTTTATCGATAATGACGCCGGAACCCAGTCTACTTAGCGTGGGTTCAGGAGGCGTAATATTCTTGGAATAGTTGGAGAATAAAGGGTTCTTCCAAATAGCGTCGGATAGCGCGGGGTTGGGCTCTTCGCTGTAGATGTTGACAACGGAAGGCAGCGTCTGCTCAACGGCGTCGGCGAATGAAGTCAATACCGGCTGGGACTGCGATGTCGGATGCTTTATAAAAAAGAGATAAGCGCCAGCGGCTAACAAACCAATTGCCACGGCGATTCCATAGGCTGCTAACTGTCTCATTTCTCTCGTTCTTTGGCGGCACTGGCGCGGAATGTTAACATAACTGCAACGATGGAGGAGTAGGCCATGACTGATATCTCAACAATAATGACACTGCTGAACAACTGGTTACAACCGGACCGGATCAGGGATTACTGCCCTAATGGTTTGCAAGTGGAAGGGCGCGAGAACGTTCGCAAAATACTGTGCGGCGTTACGGCCAGCGAGCAGTTGCTGGACGCTGCGATTGAGCAGGGCTCTGATGCGGTGCTGGTGCACCACGGTTATTTCTGGAAAGGCGAAAGCGCGGCTATTGTCGGTATGAAGCGCAGGCGCATCGCCAAACTGTTACAGCACGACATTAACCTGATCGCTTACCACCTTCCGCTGGACATTCACCCTGACTATGGCAATAACGCTGCGTTGGCGGCGCACCTGGGCTTTACCGTTGAAAGCAGGGTGAAAGCAGGGGATGTGGAAGGGTTGTTATGGCGGGGCGCTTTGCCTCAGCCAATGACTGTCAGCGCCTTGTCCGAACATCTTGCCAACCGTTTACAGCGTGCGCCTTTGATTATTGATGATGACCCACACCAAAAGGTCAGCACTGTCGCCTGGTGTACTGGTGGGGCGCAAGGGTTTATAGATCAGGCGGTAAGTATGGGGGTGGACGTTTATCTAAGTGGCGAGATTTCAGAGCAGACTGTGCACAGCGCCCGAGAGCAGGGAATTGTATATGTCGCTGCCGGGCATCATGCTACGGAGCGTTATGGCGTGCAGGCTCTTGGTAAAGGGCTTGCTGACAGCGTAGACGTGGAAGTGAGTTTCTTCGATGGCGATAACCCGGTTTAACCGGATTATCGCGCATAAAGGCGGACTAGTATTTCTCGCCTTCAGAAGCGGCTTCTGGTGAATTATGCGAACGGCTCTCGAACCCATAATCCTCCGATAAAGTGCCTTTTTCTTTAGGATCAGCTTTGGGGGCGTAATCCCGAGGCGGCTCAAAGACGGTATCTTCTTCAGCTTTGCTTTTACCCTCTTTACGCTTCACGGATAGCGAAGGCGTGGCGGACGACACCAGTGATTTGAACTCGCTGTCGCTGCACAGACGCTCGGCGCCGACAGCCAGATGATTGAATATGTCGCGATAGTTGGCGTTAAGCTTGCCCAGCATCTCCGCTGTGCGCGAGAAGTGCTCAGCGACTTCCGCTTGATAGCGGGTGTGTTGATCTTGCAGATGATCGATCTGGCGTTCCAAACGCCGGTTTTTAGCGGTTTCAGAGTGCAACAGCTTGTGCAGCAGAACGCCCAGGCCTAAACCGACCAGAAAAGTTACCGCCGCTATAACAATGGTAGATCCCATAATTCTTTCAACACTTAAAATTTGCAAGGAATTGTGAACCGGAGGAGTGAAGTAGTATACCGACAAAAGCGCCTCGATTTCCATTGCTGGCGGGTAGCTTTTGGTCGCACTGGACCCTCGCAACGACGCGGCATGTGAAGGGGTCGGGAATATCCCTTACCTGTGTAGTCAATATGTTTAGAAAAAGGCAAAATAAGCGCGCAATTTCGGCCAACTATAATTAGTGGGCGACTTGAACATCATTTATCAGTGAGGCGAGTCAGGCAGTGACGACTCCAATTGAAAAGTATCGACAAGATCTCGAACGCCAGGATTTCTCCTATGACCCCGCTCAGGAAATGGCGGTTGAAAAGCTGCAGGTGTTGTTTGAACGCCTGACGGCGGCGGAAAGCAAACGTCTTCAGGCTAGCCGTATTCAGCGTCTGGCGCGGAAGATCGGGTTGACGAAAGCGGATACGACTCCCGAGAAGGGGTTGTACTTCTGGGGAGGCGTCGGGCGCGGCAAGACCTACCTGATGGACACTTTTTATGAGTGTCTGCCTTTTAAACGCAAAATGCGCGTGCACTTTCATCGTTTTATGCAGAGGGTGCATCAGGAGTTGAAGCAGCTTAAAGGGGAAAAGAATCCGCTGGAGATCGTCGCTGATCACTTCAGTCGTGATGCGCGGGTCATCTGCTTCGACGAGTTCTTTGTCACGGATATTGGCGACGCCATGATTCTCGCCACCTTGCTTGAAGGCTTGTTTGAGCGGGGTGTTTCATTGGTGTGCACTTCGAATATCGTGCCTGACGGGCTGTATAAAGACGGCCTGCAACGGCAACGATTCCTGCCGGCGATTGCGCTGTTGAATCAGCATACGGAAGTGGTGAATGTCGACGGCGGCACGGATTATCGCCTGCGAACGCTACAACAGGCGGAGCTCTATCATTATCCTTTGGATGAAGAGGCTCAGTTGAGCCTGACGCAAAGTTATGAGCGTTTGGCTGTGGAAGCCGGGGCTCACCAAACCGATATTCTGATTAATGGCCGCAAGCTGAACGCAATACGTCGGGCGGATGACGTTATCTGGTTTGACTTTAAAGAGCTGTGTGATGGCCCTCGCAGTCAGAACGACTATATAGAGCTGGCGCGTGAGTTTCACGCTGTGCTCGTAAGCAACGTCCCAGTGCTTGAAGCTAATAAAGAAGATCAGGCGCGGAGGTTTATTAACTTGGTGGATGAGTTTTATGATCGCCGGGTAAAAATGATTATTTCCGCCGCTGCAGCCATTAATGAGATATATCAGGGCGAGCGTCTCAGGTTTGAATTCGAGAGAACAGAGAGTCGATTGCTGGAAATGCAGTCTCAGGAATATCTGGCGTCGCCACACCGACCTTGAGATTCCTCAGTAGTGACAAGGGGCCGAGTTCGGCCCCTTGTTATATTAAATGGGCTTTATCTACTTAGATAAGCTCAATGGCGACTGCAGTTGCTTCGCCTCCGCCGATACAGAGCGCCGCTACGCCGCGCTTCTTGCCCAGACGCTTCAGTGCATGCATGAGGGTAATAATGATTCGTGAGCCGGTTGAGCCGACAGGGTGACCCTGAGCGCAGGCGCCGCCGAAGACATTGACTTTCTCTCCATCCAAGCCCAACTCCTGAATCGCCAGCATGGTCACCATGGCGAAAGCTTCGTTGATTTCAAACAGATCGACTTCATCCTTAGACCAGCCCGCTTTCTGCAGAACCTTTTGAATGGCGCCGATAGGTGCGATAGTGAACTCTGAAGGAGCCTGGGAATGGGTGCTATGGGCGACGATCTTGGCGAAAGGTTTCGCGCCGCGGCGGTCAGCTTCCTCACGACTCATCAATACCATGGCGGAAGCGCCGTCGGAGATAGAGCTGGAGTTGGCGGCAGTGATGGAGCCATCTTTCTGAAATGCGGGTCTCAGTGTGGGAATCTTTTCAAGATTGGCTGAGCCTGGCTGCTCGTCATGCTCTACCAGAAAGTCGCCCTTGCGCGACGATACTGTGACAGGAACAATTTCGTCCTTCAGCGCACCGCTTTCAATCGCTTCCTGGGCAAGTTTCAACGATCTGATGGCGAAATCATCCATCCGCTCGCGGGTGATGCCGAACTTACCGGCGACTTCCTCAGCGAATGAGCCCATCAGGCGTCCGGTTTTGGCGTCTTCCAGTCCATCAAGGAACATGTGGTCTTTTACTTCACCATGGCCCATGCGATAGCCTGAACGGGCCTTTGGCAGCAGGTAAGGCGCGTTGCTCATGCTTTCCATGCCGCCGGCAATCATGACTTCGTTAGTCCCGGCGACAATCAGGTCATGCGCGAGCATGGTGGCTTTCATGCCGGAGCCGCATAGCTTGTTGATTGTGGTGGCGCCTGTAGAGTTGGGGATGCCGGCGTCCAGCATGGCCTGTCTCGCGGGGCCTTGCTTCAGACCTGCGGGAAGAACGCAGCCCATGATGACTTCCTGAATGTCTTCAGGTTGCAGGCTGGCGCGGGAAATTGCTTCTTTAATGGACGCAGCGGCCAGCTCTACAGCAGTCAATGAACTCAAGGAGCCCTGAAAACCGCCCATTGGGGTTCTGGCTCCCGACACAATTACAACCTCTCTCGCATTCATGTTTTTCTCCTATTGTTTTTGGTGTGTTTCTCTTGTTTTTTTGTTGACGGCTTAGCCGTCTGACCTTGGATTCATCATGTCTCCCTTACGTTGCAAATGCAACGTGAGGGCGCGGGATAGTTTTCGTTAGGGCTAAAGCATAAATAGATAGGTGAATGAGATAGATTTTGCGACCTGTTTATCAATTTTGATATGACATAAATACCGTAAAAAATACCCATGCTAAAACAGGTCGAATTTGCTATTTGTTTGCCGCCTGAAAATCCTTAATAAAACCCATAACTTTCTTATTTTTTCATAACTTGCGTTTTTTATTTAGACTATTGGTGAATCCGGGCATTAGCGTCTATAGTGTATGAGACTTTCATCGTAGAAGATTCCGCCGTGATTTCACGTCTTTTACATCTTCTAGGGGTCGATAATAAAACAAACAAAAATTGGGTTTACACAGAACGTCTTCCTGCATGGCATGAAGATCTAAGAAAAATAACGGAGTAGCGTTCGATGATAAATAAAAATAAACGTTGGCGTCAGTGGACCAAATTACCTTTGGCCGTCGCAGTGGCGGCGACAGTCTCTGCTCCGGCGCAGGCGTTTCAATTTTATCTGGGCGACATTGAAGGCTCGCTGGACACCACCCTCACCGCCGGAGCAAGCTGGCGGATATCCGATCGCGATAAGAATCAATTGAGTCCCGGTAATCAGGGGCGTTGCGAAGGCGCTAGCTGCGCAGGTCCATACTCAGATGCTGCTTCCTCTCACAATAGTGATAATGGCAACTGGAATTTCAAGCAAGGCGAGACTTACTCGAAAATTATCAAAGGCACTTCTGACCTGATGTTGCGTTACGGCGACTACGGTGGTTTTACTCGTCTGCGTTACTTCTACGACAAAGAATTAATGGATGAAGGCCGAGCGTATGATGAAGTCGGCCAGACACGCCCTTTGAACGATCAGGCATTGGAGCAGGCTGGCGCGGATGTGCGCTTTTTAGACGCTTATATCTGGGGTGACTGGTATTTTGGCGATACGCCAGTGAACGCCAGACTTGGCCGGCAGGTGGTCAGCTGGGGGGAAAGCACATTTATTCTTGGCGGCGTTAATATAATCAACCCGATAGACGCCTCAGCCGCCCGAGCTCCGGGAGCGGAGGTTAAGGATGTTCTGCTTCCCGTTAACATGTTCTACACCTCTGTCGGCATATCTGAAGATCTTACTACTGAGTTCTTTTATCAAATTGAATGGGAAAAAGCTGAAGCTGACCCTTGCGGCACTTTCTTCTCTAATAGTGATTCCGCCGCTGATGGTTGCGGAGGTATCGTTACTTTTGCGCAATTCCCTGAATCTCAGGTAGTTAATTGGGACGCGGGAGTTGGCTCTTTTGTAAACGAAAGGCTTGGAGATCGAGAGCCTGATAATAATGGCCAATATGGCTTGGCGGTGCGTTGGTATGCGGCAGATTTAGGTGATACTGAATTTGGCTTTTACTACATTAACTATCACAGCAGGTTGCCCTACGCCTCTTTCGTGAAAGGCTCAGGCAGTAATGGTGTTGGCGCCAAGTACTTTATTGAGTTCCCTGAAGACATACAGCTTTTCGGTATCAGCTTTAACACTAGTACTGATAGTGGCTGGTCAATAGGCGGTGAGGTTACTCACAGGCCTAAACTGCCCATCCAGAAGAACTCATTTGAGTTAACTGCAGCGAGTAAGAATCAGCCCTATAGCGCTTTTTACGATGCTGGCGCTTCTGCGGGGGATACTATCCGAGGATATGATGAGTTCGCGGTAACGCAGGCTCAAGTGACCTTTATCAAGTTTATTGACCAGATTCTTGGAGCAAGCAGGCTGACGTTTGTCTCGGAGATTGGCGCAGTATTTGTGCATGACCTGCCGAATGACTCTCGCTATGGGCGCGATAGCACATATGGTACAGGGCCGGTTGTGAACGATTCCGGCGCAAGCTGTGAGGCGGTGAACCTTAATCCTTCTTTCTGTGAGGACGAAGGTTTCGTCACCGACTTCTCCGCAGGCTATCGCATGCGCTTCACGCTTGATTATCCGAATGTTTTCGCAGGCATCAACTTAGAGCCGTCACTGGCGTGGAGTCACGACGTTAAAGGTTATGCGCCGGAGCCCGGAGCGCCTTTCAAAGAAGGCTCCAAAGCGGTAGGTCTGACTCTGAAGGGCGTCTATCTTAACAAATACTCCGCCTCCATTGGCTACACCAACTTCTTCGGGGGCGAGCCGTACAATTACCTCAATGACCGGGACAACGTTTCTGCAAGCGTATCGGTATCATTTTAGGGTTTAGACAAGTTATTTAAGGTTTATGAGGTAGCCTCAATGAGATTGAATGCAATAATAAAACTCAGTGCTTTAGCGTTGGCGATATCGTCTTCTTTCTCCTGGGCCAAGGCTCCGGCGGGTGAAGTCTCTAAATTGGGCGATACTTTGACGCCCATTGGTGCGGAAAAAGCAGGTAATGCTGACGGAACCATTCCAGCCTGGGATGGTGGGTTAAAGGCGATTCCTGCTGGTTATGACGGCGTTGATTACATTAATCCGTTCGCGGCTGAAAAGCCCAAGTTCGTGATCAGCGCGTCCAATGCGGATCAGTATAAAGACCACCTGTCCGCCGGCCAGATGGCGATGCTGAAGAAATACCCGGGCAGTTACAAGATCAAGGTGTATCCCACCCACCGTACTTCCGCCTATGATCAGAAGGTCTATGATGCGGCGAAGCACAACGCTGCTTCTGTAGAGTTGGTGGCCGATGGCAACGGCATCACCGACTACCAGATGGCGGTGGCGTTTCCCATCTTGAGCGGCAGCTCATCCGATCAGGCCAAACAGATTATCTGGAACCACATCACCCGTTGGCGCGGCGGCTCTTTGAGTCGACGCGTGGCGCAGGTGACGCCTTTGGCGAGCGGCGATTTCACGCCAGTTATATTCTCCGAACAGTTAAGCTATGTCAGCTCATTGTCTGACTACAAGTCTGGCGCGGATCCCAACGTTATTTTCTATTTCAAGCAGGAAATAGAGTCTCCCGCGCGACTGGCGGGCAACGTACTGCTGGTGCATGAAACACTGAACCAGGTTAAGGAGCCGCGTCGCGCCTGGATCTACAACGAAGGTCAGCGTCGCGTGCGTCGCGCCCCTCAGGTCGCCTATGATGGTCCTGGCACCGCATCAGACGGTCTGCGCACCACCGATAACTTCGATATGTTCAACGGCGCGCCGGATCGTTATGACTGGAAAGTTCTGGGCAAGAAGGAAATTTATCTGCCTTACAACGCCTACGACCTCAGCTCGAAAAAAGTGAAGTACTCCGAGCTGGTGCAGCCTGGTCATTTGAATCAGGATATGGCGCGTTACGAATTACACCGCGTATGGGTGGTCGAAGGCACTCTGAAGCCTGGAGCCAGACATATTTACGCAAAACGCGTCTTCTATGTTGACGAGGATACCTGGCAAATCGGTCTGGCGGATCATTATGACGGCCGTGGCGAACTGTGGCGCGTTGCGGAAGGACATCATGTTTACTTCTACGACCAGAAGATTTCCTGGTTCTCCGCAGAAGTGCTATATGACCTGCTTTCTGGACGCTATTTGGCTCTGGGTTTAACTAATGAAGAGCCGAAGGGCTATGAGTTCAATCTGGACGCCAGCTCTCAGGACTTTACTCCCGCAGCGTTGAGACGGTCAGGAAGAAAATAAGCGCTATGAAGCAACTTTAGAAAAAGGAGGGTTATCCCTCCTTTTTTGGTTTTTAGTGTCGGCTTTGAGTGTGAATAATCGAGCTCAGGTTATTAACTTCCACAAAGCCTATTTGCTGGCTTCAAGATGCGTATTGCCGGTGAAGCTGCTCCAACTGCTCGTCTTTTTTTCGCCATAACTGTGCGATCCATTCCTGAAACTCTGAGCGAAACTCAGCATCGTTCATATAGTCCCGGCTGAGAAACTGATCGGGAATACGGATTTTCTCAATGCGGATCACTACCTTTTTGATTCGCCCTGACGCCAGCCCCCAAAATCCAAGCGCTTTGCCGGGGTAATGAATAGTAATGTTGAGCATCGTGTGCAGATGCTCTCCCATCGCTCCCAGCACGAACGCAGCGCCGCCGGCTTTGGGTTTTAGCAGATGTTTATAGGGCGACTTTTGATGATCGTGTTTGGCCTGGGTAAAGCGCGTGCCTTCCAGGAAGTTGAATACGGTGACAGGAGTGTATTTAAACTTCTCACAGGCTTTTTTGGTGGTTTCCAGATCTTTGCCTTTCAATGCGGGATTGCGTTCAATTTGTTCCCGGGAATAGCGCTTCATGAACGGAAAGTCCAGCGCCCACCAAGCCACGCCAATTAACGGCGCCCATATCAACTCCTGCTTAAGGAAAAACTTCAGCATTGGAACTTTGCCGTTAAGGACCCTTTGCACAATGGGGATATCGGCCCAGGTTTGATGGTTACAGGTGACCAAATACCAGTCATTGGGGTTGAGATCATTATCGCCTTCCACATCCCATTGAATGTCGTGAAGAAGATACAGCAGCCCGTTATTGATATTGATCCACAGTCCAGCGATGCCGATCAGCAGGACGGTGCAGTATTTACGCGTAACGCTAATCGGTATCAGCAGCTTGATAAAGGCCAGCGCCAGTACGAAAGGAAATAAAATAGTCGTTGAAAGCAGGATCAAGAGGACGGCTAGAACGCCTCTTAGCCAATGTGGAAGAAAGCTCAACATTAGTCGAAATATCTCGTTATTGTGTTTTCAGGAAGTCTGATTTTTGATTATCCAGGCAAATGTATTTAAATCGCCTGTCGCTCTTTCGGCGCTTATTCTCCGGCTTGGCGAGTCGCCCTCCGGTTTTTGTGTGGTGTGGGTCAGTGTGCTTGCGGTACCGCCATCAATTGCTCCCTTGCTGAGATGTCTGCTTCTTGTCGGTTTTGAACCAGGCTGCCGTTTTTTCCTGCGCCTGGCGTCGTATTTCAGGAGTGATATGCGCGGCGATTGTAGCGATAGCGCCGGCCATAACTGCGAGGTCGTCGGTATAGCCCAGAATGGGCGTCAGGTCAGGAATGCCGTCTATCAGCGATATAAAATACCCCAGGGCTCCGTAAATGACGGTTTTGCACCATACCGGCGTGTTGGGGGAAGCGGCGGTGTAATAGAGCGTCAATGCATGCTCTACCGTCGTAATTCCCGCGGCGGAGGCGGCCGCGCCCAACTTTTTCCACAACTGGGCGCCAGAAACCGACGGAGGATTTTCTGATTCGTATCGAGCTGTCTCGGAGAAGCGGTTACGGGCTAGGTTGATGCTCATAGTGTGTCCCATGGTCGGCTGGAATCCGTTTCATTTTACGCAACCTCGGCAGGATTTTCTGAGTTAAATAACCAATGGTCGCGTTTTCATTCGGTAACCCCGATTGATCAAAGTGTTGCGGCGTCACTGGGTTGGTCGTATTTCTCCAAGTCATTGGCGCGGATCATCCCCTGTATTTCCGCAATATAAGCTTCTCCCCGGGTAGAGTACTTCGCCAGGCCTGGAGTCAGGCTTTGTCCAGTGACCGCGAGCCCTTGGGCCCTGAGTTTTTCTCTGGTCTTGCGGAGGTCAATATAGTGCAGATTCCGGTTGAGGTTGCGCATGTAGCTCATCACGGAATGGTAGACCGTATCGAAGCGCGCCACTTCATGCTGCAGGTGAGATGCGCGTTGCGCGGGTTCTATGCCACATCCGGGCTTGAAGCACCATTGTCCGAATAAGTTGTTGCCTTCACGGGCGAAGCGGGAGCCTCCCCAGCCGGACTCATTGGCGGCCTGCGCTAGCACTAGAGAGGGCGGAATCGTATCCACTCTGCGCAGCATCAGTTTAAAAAAATTGTTGTTGAAGGCGTCATCAAACGGCACTCGATAAGTTTCCGCCAAGCGTTGCAGGCGAGCGGTATCTTCCGTCGAGAACGTGGTCTGGCGCTGCATCTTTTGGATGAACTGGCGTTCTTCTTTGATTTGTCGATTGGCTTGTTGTACCAATGGCAGCAAATAAGAGAAAAACGCATCTTTCTTCTCACCGACATCTTCATAGCTGCTGAAATCGGGAAGAGGCTCGGTCGGTATCAGGTTGGCGTTTGTGGCCTTGAGCTCTTTTTTGTCATCCTTAACCACTAGAGCATGTAAGTCATACCAGAATGAAAATGTAAAAAGCCAAACTAATGCGCCGCTAAAGGCAATAACGGCATAGCTGCGGTAATTCTTCATGTACTACCCATCGTTTTTGCTAGCAGATTTTATTTTGCGTATTTAGTTTAGCTGATTCAACACTTTGGGATGGAAGGAGGGCTAGCTATGGCCTGCTCTCCACAATGTCATTGCGGAGAACAGGGGAGGGACGTTTAATCTGAGTTTGCGGTCAACGCTTGTTGCTTGAAGCCGTATACCAATCCGATACGGTCGCCGTAACGCACCAGTAAAATCAGCAGATTGCCGCCGCTGGCGGCGAATCCTTCCATCGTCAACGTTTCTCCTCCTGCGGGTTGCGGATCGGTGAAATCCAGCTTGAGCAGGTTTCTGTCGGCTCCCGTGTTGGCGGCGGGAGACGCTTGTGGCGTTAAAGAGTAATCTGCATCGTGATTTTCAATATCGCTGAGTGTTTGGCTGCCAATGGTCTGTGTCACCCGGCGCTCGTTCAGACGCAAGGTCGCGACAGAGGCGTCGTCGAAGGTCAAGGTGGACAGGTTATGATTCCCGAACAAGGTTGCGTTTCCGCTGATGCCCAGGCTATTGCCATATAACACATAGCTGGCGCCTGCGTAATTGATGTCCGTGTCTGACAACTTCACCGCATGAATGATGCCTTGGCCGTCCGTATCGCTGTCTAGGTTGAATGACAGTACATTGCCGGAAGGATCGCTGACGCCGCTTGCTGAGCCGGCTTTGATGCGTCCGGTATATTGTGTTTCATAGACTTTATCGGCGTTGTTGTACTTGATAGTCGGCAGTCGCTCCAGCGCCAGAGACGCGGGGGTTTCCGTTGACATGCCGACGCCTGAGGCGGAGCCGTCTGCGCTACGGCTCACCTGATAGGTATGGTAGATGTCGGGATCGCCAGCAACCGGAGCAGGTTGAGTTTGCGCAATATCGCTAGCAGTCGCTTGCCAGTGGTGAATCGCGCCAACGACAGTCATGACTGGGTCGGTGGACAGGTTCTGGCGCAGGCTGATCACGCCGTATTCGCCGCCATTGATCACGTCCGTGCTGAAGTTTGAGGATTGTTTGCTATGGAACAGCCAGCCGAAAGTGTTCAGTTTTTCCAGCGTCAGCTCGCGGCTATACCCTCCCGTTGACTTGGAGGCCAGTTCAATCGCAAATCCATCGCTCAAGTAAGCGGAAGCCATGGAGGGCGAGGAAGCGCTGTCGTCATTGGTCGACTTGGTGGTGTACAGGCGAGTATAGAAGGGATTGGTCAGCCAGCCGGTAGGGCTTGCGCTGTCTTCCCGGGTAATGTATTGGGTTTGCAGGCGCGCCATATCGAAAAAGCCGCCCGGAGATAGATAGGTCAGTGTTGAACCGACATGGGCGTTAATATCATCCTCTTCCGCCTGCGCGCCCTGGTTGAAGACGTCGTCGGAGACTTGAGTCAGGCTATGGCGCTCCCAGGGGACCTGTTCGACGATAATGTTATTGATGATGCCCAATACGGTGGCGGTAAAGCTTGCGATGGGGTAGGAATAGGTCGTGACTTCCGCGGACGTATTGGTTTTGATCGTGGCGATGCGGTTGGAGAACACCACGGTTTTAGCGCCGTTGGGCAGGCCTTGGTTCAGTCCGGCGGCGAATAATACAGAGTTGTACAGGCCGGCTCGGTTTTCCAACACTGGCGCAATACTGGTTGATGTTGTGCCGTCGATTTTTTTCTCACGGATAATGGCGATGAACTGGTCGACGAAATCGTCAAATAATACGTTGTCGCCAAGAAACGCCATCGTCTCTTCTAGGTCAGCATTGTCCGGTAAGGTGACTTCGAAATCCTGCACGCCGTTCATCAACGCAGCCCAGTTCAGCATGCGTGCGTCGGCCTGTGAGCCGCAGGCGTCCGTACCGTCGTTGCAGGGCATCATTCCGTCCAGCTCGGCCTGGGAACTCAGACTGCTAAAGAAATCTCTGACTGTATATTCTGACGCGGCGGTGATCAGTATCCCTTTGTTTGCGTTGGGCAGACCGGTGCGAATCACCGAGCCGTTACTAAGTTCCGCCGCAATAACCAAGTCAATTCTCTGAGGAATGGAGCCGTCAAAGGTGATGGTGTAGCTGCCGTCACTGGAGCGGTTGACGGAATAGTCATTGTTTGTGATTACGCCGCCGGAAATAACATTGCCGCGATAATCCAGTTGCTGAATGCTCAGATTGGCCGCCACCTTGTCTCCGGCTGAGATGGCGTAAGCTGACGCCGGCAGGAAAGCGCTCAGAATTTTTTGGGCGATAGTGGCTTCTTGCATGCCAGGGGTGGCGAGCACTGCGACGTTGACCTGTCTGGCGTCAATGGGATCGGGGGGCGTTTCCCCGCTGGCGTCGCCGGCTGGAGGATCAACTTTGTTATCGTTCTTGGGCGGCGTGTAACCGCCGTTGCCATCCAGAGATTCATCACCGCCGCCACAGGCGGAGAGTATGGACACAAGCAGCAGGAGCCCTGAAACTTTTTTCAGCTCGCGCAATGACATAGGCAATTCCATTGTTGATTCTTATTGAGGCTGTTGGGGGGTAGTCTAAGGGTTTTTACGGAGGGCGGAAAACCCTGGCTTGAGGAATCTGTGAAGCAGTCCCAGCCGGGGATGCATAGGAATGAGCGAGGTGAAATCGCCGCAGACGACGAAGAGGCGCGTTCTGCGGCGAGAGATTGTCTTGGTAAACGCTATAAGTCGTTTACACAGACTTAGAACTGCAGGGCGAAGCCGACGTTTACGCCTTCGTCCAGTGTGATGTCATTATTGCGTTCAATGTCCGCTTTGATGACGCGGTATCCCAGATAAATATCGGCGTTGGGAATCACGCGGTAAGTGGTTTTGACATCAAAACGGGAGAACTGCTCGGCGTCTTGAAAGGACGTAATGGACGGCGCGAAATGGCCTGCGAGTTTGACTCCCAATCCTGGAACGGCGGGAATTTTGATGTGCGCGTATCCACCTAATGCAATGGCTGAGCCGTCGACGTCACCTTCGGTAAAAGCGTCCAGCTGGGCTCCAATGCCAACCGTTGTCGGCAGGTTGCCGATAGCCGTTTGTCCCCGTGCATGCAGGTCGCCGTTGAGCAGGTGACCGCCGCCTTTGTGATAGAGGTAACCCAGGCCTGTTTCAAAATCTCTGGATTGCGGCAGCATATTGACCTGTACATTAACGGACTCATCGCCAATGTTGAAGTCTAATTCGGAAGCGGTTGCGATGTTGGCTCCCAACAGTGCGGCGGCGCCGATAGCCGCGTTAAGCCCTAAAAATCTCATGGATATAGTTGCTCCTGGTTTAATCATTCTGAGAAAAAGTTTCCGGCGAACTTCCGTTTGCGGAATGTGTCCATCTACGGAATATTTTGTAGCGGATTGCGGAAATACGCCCTCAGGCGCTAAAGGCGACAAGCCGACATCTTAACCACAGGCGAATGTCGGCTCAAATTAATAACAGGTTATCTGGAGCTCTGACTCAATCACCAGCCGTAGGTCATGCCCAGAATGGCGACGAAGTCCGGCGTAATGGTGGTGTTGAGGTCCTCTGCGATTGCGATATTCAATACCAGCGAATCACTGAGGGTGATTTGTCCCCCGGTCGTCAACTGCAGGGAGAAATTGCTTAGCTCGCGCAACTGGCTGTGGTAAAGCCCGGAGTGGCTGTCTATCTGCGCCGTAAGCGTGAGATAAGGCAGCGCGCGCCAATGGCCTCCAGCCCGTAGGGACAGCGCCCAGTTTTTCTGCAGTGGCGCAAGATTGAGGTCGCTATCGCCCAGGTAGCTGACAGCGGCGCCGGCGAATGGAATGAAGCGTTGGTCGGGGCTATCAACTGAACCCTCCCAGCCTACGCCTGCAGAGAGATCCCAGGCGCCGCTGCCGGTGAGCTTGTCTGCATTTCCTGTCGGCGCTTTAACTTCCAGTTGCGCCAGCCAATCCTGTTCCCAGAAATGCAACTGTTGGGAGTAGCCAAAGCGAATGTCGCCGATCCCGGCGGCTTCTTCGCGAAAGTTCAGCAGCCTTTCGCCATTGCGCTGGTATACATAGGCGAATTGATCGTTGGTGTCCTGCGTCCTGCCGCCCTGAGGAAGGCCGAACCATTCGTGCCAATCGTAGATGAAGTCGTCCCACAGGCCTTTGCTGTGGTCGACATAGGGCGCTCTCAAGGTGAGCTCGGCGTCGTCTTTGAAGCGCCAGCGCAGCGATAACGAGGTTATCGCCACCTCGCCGTCAAAATAGGAAATTTCGTTGATGTTTTCGTGTGTGACATAGGTGTTTGCGGTGGAGTGCTGCAGGTTTGCCTCAAAGCCGGATGGCGCTGTGTTCAGGGCCGTTTGAATAGACGGCAGTCCAAATATCTGCGCGAGAGGAGAGTAGTTCGCCACTTCAAAAGGTTTGGGAGAGAGGGCCATCGCAGGGGAAGATAAAAGTGCGCAGACGCAGGGGTAAACAATACCGTGAGTTATTTTTTTTAACGACGTCATCGGTTGGATGATTCCTTCATGTCATGCCAAGTTGTGTAAACAGGCTCTTTAAGCGTCAGTATCTGCATGATCTTGAGCTAAAAAGAGCGCTTTAGAAAGTTTAGCAGCAGACGCTAGCCAACGAGGCTGATCAGCACTTGTCCTGGCTTGGGTTGCAGGTTTTTCTTCACAGTGAAGAAATTCAGCCCCCCGTTTTCACTTACCAGACACAGTGGTAATGGGTCCTGATCCTGGTTCTTTTCTTTAAATTGCTCGTAGGTGAAGTCTTTGGTAAGAGGTGTGCGCTTGATGACGGCGCCGTGATTCAGCCGCTTCATGATGTGATTGAACGTGGCCTGAGTGGAGAACAGAGCAACCCCGGACAAGTCTTCGGGAATCCACTGAGCGGGCTTGTCCTTATCTTCAGGCTCGCCGAGCTGATAGACCTCTTTGACGCCGAATATGTCGGAAAAGCGTATGCAGGCGAGAGAGTTCAACTCCAGGTTAGGCGTTAACGCCAGAAAGCGTCCCATTCCGGTGTAGTTGACGCGCTCCAGTAACTGCTCGGACAGGACGTTGCCCAGCAGTGTCGGCGTGCCTTCCATACGGGCTTCTTTAATGTTGCTCCAGCGGGCGTCGACGATCAGCACGCTCACATTTTCATTCTTCAACGCTTTGGCGAGCGCATTGGTGAAGGCGTTGGAGCCAAGAATAATACAGCCTTGCGGGTTATCGTCGGACAGCGCCAGCTTTTTCGCCAGCGGTCTGGCGCCCAGCCCGTAGATAAGAATCGTCCCCATGATGATCAGAAACATGGTGGGGGGTAATGCTTCCGCCTCTTCATAACCGATGCCTTGCAGGCGTACGGCGAATAGAGAGGCCACCGCCGCGGCGACGATGCCTCGAGGCGCCATGGAAGATAAGAAGACCTTTTCCTTCCAGCTCAGATTGCTTTTTACGGTTGAAGCCCAAACCGCCGCCGGACGCACCAGAAACACCAGCAGCAGCAAGAAAGCGAAACTACCAGCATGGATGTGCTCCAGGTCTTTCACATCCAGACGGGCGGCGAGAACGATAAACATAGAGGAAAGCAGCAGTACGCGGAGGTCCTCTTTAAAGCCCACCAAGTTGCGTATCGACACCAGGCGCTGGTTGCCTAAATAGATCCCCATAATAGTGACGCTGAATAGACCGCTTTCATGCTGTATCAGGTTGGAGGCGGTAAACAGACACATGACCATCGCGAGGGTGAAAGTGTTGCCCAGAAACTCCGGTATCCAGTGATGACGTAGCGCTGTCGCCACCAGCATGCCGGCAATCAAGCCCATCAAGCCGCCTACTACGACGGTCAACAAAAAGCCGGATAAAAACAGGGTCGTCGCTTTGCCCACGCTGGTGGACACGACGGCCTCATAGACCAATACGGTCAGAAGTGCGCCAATGGGGTCGTTGAGAATGCCTTCCCATTTCAGGATAGAGTTAACCTGACCTTTGGGGCGAATCAGCATCAACAAAGGCAGCACCACGGTGGGGCCGGTGACGGTAAGAATCGCGCCGATCAGCAGAGCGAGAATCCAGGGAACGTCGAGAGTAAGCCAGGACAGGAAAAATGCGAGAAACCAGGTAATCAGTATCCCCACGCTGACAAGGCTGCGGACAGCGGTTGAGCTGGTTTTGAGCTCCGCCAGTTTAAGACTGAGGCCGCCTTCGAACAGGATGATGGCGACAGCAAAGGAAATAGCTGGAAACAGGAAGTCGCCGAAAATTTCGTCAGGGTTCAGTACGCCGGTCGTTGGGCCCAGAACTATACCGCTCAGCAATAACAACAGTATTGAAGGCAGTTTCAGTTTCCAGGCTATATACTGAGATGCGACGCCGAAAAACAGGATGGCGGCGAGGGCTACGACGACATGTTCGTTCAAAAGGGGAGCTCCGAACCGGAAGAGTTGAGGTTTAGCAGTCAGTTTTTCCGCTAAAGATAGCAGTTGATCCCTGGTGTGGCCAGCTTAAAGCCGATGCGGTTGTGGTTTGAACAACGCGTCGCTCTGCGCTTTTGGCCGCTGTTGAATACGTAGGCGGGATGGATTATTGACGGGAACATATATAGAGTTGTCGCTGTCCCAGGGGCGGGTGGCGTATAGGCGACTGGACGTCAAAAGTGTCAAAGTAAGGTTTTGCTACAATATCGATAGCGCTCTCAACGGTAGTAGGCAAACAGGGAGTTTAGGGGTTTGTGGGGTAAATTTAGTAAACGGCTGCGAAAGTATCCTTTAGGATCGAAGGTCGTGGCGAGCGTCCTGCTGTTCAGCACAGCCGTCGCCCTGGTCTCCACCGGCGTACAGTTGTGGCTGGATTACCGTGCGGAGGTGGCGGCGCTCAACACCAGGCTGGACGATGTCGCCAGCACGTTCGAACCGGGACTGGCGAATAGCCTTTGGAGCATCAATCACGATAACCTGGATGTGTTATTGCGGGGACTGCTACGCCTGCCGGAAATTTACAATGTCTCTCTGGTCACCAACTACCAGGATGTGTTTACCGCAGGCACGCCGCCATCCGGCGAGCCTTCCTTCAGTAAGGTGTATCCCATCTATCAGCCGGGCATGGACAATTACTGGCTCGGCGACCTGACGCTCATCGCCACACTGGAGCCGATCCAGCACAAAATCTGGGATCGGTTGCTTATTATTCTGATTACCCAGAGCGTCAAAACCTTTGTCGTCGCTATTTTCTTTTTGCTGATCTTCTGGCTGCTGGTCAGTCGGCATCTGGAAAAGATGTCGCAGTATTGCCGCAGGTTGGAGATTGATAACCCGACGGCGACATTAACCCTGGACCGCAAGCCGCCGTCCTCATCTGACGAGCTGAGTCAGGTGGTCACCGCTATTAATAATCTGCGTATTCGCATGCTGGAGCAGACGCGCATTTTGCGGCAGTCCGAGCAACGCTCTCAAGTCGAGCGCTCCCAGGCGGTAAAGGCGAATCAAAGCAAGAGCGTGTTTATCGCCAATATCAGCCACGAGCTGCGCACACCGATGAACAACATTCTTGGCTATACCGGCCTACTGCTGGATGCCCCCGTTTCTCAGGAGCAACGTGAATATTTGCTGGCGGTGCAACAGAGTTCAGAGTCTTTGTTGACCCTGTTTAACGATATGCTGGACCTTTCCAAACTGGAAGCCGGCACGACGCAAGTGGATTTGGCGCCTACCGAATTGCGAGCATTGCTGCAGGCGGCGGTGGCGCGTGTTTCGGCGGTGTCGGAAGCCAAAGGCCTGAACGTTGAAACCTTTGTGGATGCAGGCCTGCCGACGCGGGTGCTGACGGATCGCAATATTCTGTTGCGCGTGCTGGAAAGCCTGCTCTCCGTTGCGATTACGGTCACGGTAAAAGGCCAGGTGGTGCTGCATGTGCATCCGGTGGCGTTTGACGAAGATCGGGTGCGTATACGCTTTACTGTAGAAGACAGCAGTCCGGGAATCAGCCCCAATGAAATTGATACCTTGCTGTCCAACACCTTTGAAGCGCCTGTTTCGCAGGGGCTCAACGAAGTCGGCACAGGGTTAAGGCTGGCGTTGTGTAAACAGTTCGTCGAGTTAATGGGCGGCTCTTTCGGTATCGAAAGTGAGGAAGGTAAAGGCACGACCTATTGGGCGCAACTGTCCTGTCAGCGTGTGCAAAGTTACAGTCCGCAAATTCTCAATGAAGAGAATATTTTCAGAGAAAGTCGCATCCTTGTGGCGGACGCCAATGAGCTGAGTCTCAAGGCCACTCTGGATATTTTCTCCGAAGAGTCCCTGCTGCATTGTGATATTGCTAAAACCTCCGAAGAGGTCAGGGCGCTGGTAAACCAGGCAGTGGACTCCAAAGCTCCGTACAACGCGATGATTCTGGACGAGTCGCTGCCGGGTGATGATTTTATTGATCTGATTAAGTCCATCAAATCCTTGGACTTGCAGAAAAACGCGCCGATTTTGGCGCTGTCCTCACACCCGCAAAGAGAGCATGTGTCTGAATTGAAAGGCGCGGGAGTATCCGGCTATCTCAGTAAGCTGGACAGAGAGTCGCACTTACGCGACGCTTTGTACTCGGTTTTGGTGGAGGAGCCGAATGAAACCTCGATTATCCTTTCTCCCAGTCTGATGACCTTTGAGGATCGCAGGGATTCAAGGCGCTCTGGGTTGCGTGTTCTGCTGGTTGAGGACAATACCGTCAATCGCAACCTTGCGCGCAAGATGTTGGAGAAGTGCGGTTGCCGAGTGGACTTTGCCGAAAACGGCGAAATCGCCATCCAACAGTTGGGCTCAACTCACTTCGATCTGATATTTATGGACTGCTGGATGCCGGTTATGGATGGCTATGAGACGACCAGGCGTATCCGTGATAGCGGTCAAAGCTTTTCCCATATTCCTATTGTGGCGCTTACTGCGAATGCCTTCCCCGGCGAGAAAGAGAAATGTATGCAGTGCGGGATGGACGACTTTCTGACCAAGCCCATCCGTTTCGAGGAACTCAGCGCCATAGTTCGTCACTTTGAAGAGAAAGTGCTGGAACAGGCTTGATAGTTTTTGGTGACAGATTGTCGGCTGATGCTGTTAAATTTTGAAAAATTAATCAAAAAAATCCCTGTAAGTGAGTGAGTCTGGTTGAAAAAGACTGCTTTTTCCCCTAAATCTTAAGTTAAGGATTGTTGTCGTGCGTCAGAAGCTGTGTTCTATGGGCCTTCAGCTTCAAGCGTCAAGAAGTGGGAGCAGTATGGCAAAGGAGAAGCGCAGAGTTTTACACTGAACACGAACGCCAACGGATGAGCTGTAAGAAGGTCAATTTAACGCTGACATTGAATAGGCGATGTGCTTATGAACATGTTTGTGACTGGAGATACAGCGATGCGTCAGTTTATACGTCATCCTACAGATATCCCTATTCTGCTTGAAAAGAAACGTCCTTCAAAAGAAGATTCATACCCTCAATCCGGTGTCAGTCATGACACCATAATCCATAAGAGCCCCGCCACCGTGGGCGTCGGTTGTTGTCCCGCCGCGTCTTCACACTGTATGCAGAACATAAGTTGTGGCGGAGTTTGCTGTATGTCGCCAATTTCCTATGAGGTGGGAGAGAAGGTGATGGTGGTTATCGCTTTTGTACGCCCAACCTTTAGAACGCCTGCTCAGGTTATCTGGTGCAATGAAGTGGATAACGGTTTTGAAATCGGGCTGCGTTTCATGAGCGAAAAAGACGCATTCGCCGCTCGGATGGTGGAGCAGGTGTGCCACATTGAACATTACAAACGGGAAGTGCTGGCGACGGAAGGTCGTCGTATGTCAGGGGAAGAGGCGGCGCGAGAGTGGATTGAAAAGCATGCGCCGGATTTCCCCGAGTTTGAATCAGGGCCGGAAGTGACTACTCATTAACTGCCAGGGGCGCGACAGCGCTGATAAGTGCGTAATCGTCATAGACACGCCAGGAAATATTCAGGTCGTATAAAGCCAAGCCATAGACTTTTGCGTCGGCTTGGCTTTTTTTATAGCTGGGCCGCGGGTCCAGTCCAATGGTCTCAATGATCAGCTCTCGAAGCTTGGGATATTGAGGGCTTAACTGACGCAAGCTTTGTTTTGCTTCCTCTGTAAAGCGTACTTCCAGGCAAGGCTCCGGCTTCTCAACCGCATAGCCGCCTTCCGCCTCTATTGCGTCCACGTAGGGAATATAAGGTTTAATGTCCAGCACAGGGGCTCCGTCTACGAAGTCGCCCCCTTCCACGCTGAGCACTTGTAGCCCCCCTCTCTCCTGAACGGAGAGCAGACGCACGGCGGAGAGTCCAATAGGGTTGGGGCGAAATGGCGAGCGGGAGGCGAATACGCCGACAGACTTGTTGCCGCCGAGCCTTGGAGGACGCACTTTCGGCTTCCAGCCTGCAGCGGCGGTTTTATGAAAATGAAAAAGAACCCAAATATGGCTGAATGCCGTCAGCCCCGACACTGCCTCTACGGAAGAAAATTCCTGTGTGAGCACGATTTCCGTAATGGCGTGTTTGATCAA
Organism: Hahella sp. KA22; assembly: GCF_004135205.1. NCBI lineage: Bacteria > Pseudomonadati > Pseudomonadota > Gammaproteobacteria > Oceanospirillales > Hahellaceae > Hahella > Hahella sp. KA22. The sequence goes on from NZ_CP035490.1 coordinate 2,058,651, forward strand.
CCCGGGTTGGCGCGGCGCTCCAAACTTTTCTGGGAAGCAGGAGCGGATATGGCCTATGGGGCGGTAGACTAGATCTTCCATCGCTATGATTTACTCGGAGAAGATCATCTCAATACCCAGTGTCAGCGATGGGTTTGGCTTGAAGTTATCGTCTCTGGGAAACAGCAGTTCCGGCGTGCTCTCAAGGAATAGCCAGTCACTATAAAGCCGCTGACGGTAGGTGGTGTTTATAAAATAGGCGCTGGTGCGTGGGTTGGGGCGGCTTTCACCCAGCCATCCCAACTGGTGATTCATCGCTCGTTTTTCATCAATCTTTTGAGAGAGGGAAAGAACTTCCGCAAACTCCCAGCCATCCCGATTGTCAACCCACTGCGCTTCTGACTTGGAACGGAAGAACCAATGGTCTGAAATGGCGTTTTCAAAGTAGAAGGCGCTGGTGTGACCCCAGCCGTCGGAATGGTAATAATAAATCGATTCGTCTACCCGGAAGGCCCAGGTGTCAGAGAGCGCCCATTCTTTCTCCGCTTTAGCCCTGGCGAAAGGGTCCAGTGGAATTTCCAGCTTGATGCCCAGGTCGCCCTTGAGCTTCCACTCTTTCAGGGCGGCAATTAAGCGAAAGAAGCCAGTACTGGTGGTGTTGGTGGTTTCATTTTCCTTTAACACCCTATTCCGGTTTTTTTCCGCCAAGGTTTTGGTTTCATCCGGGTCGTTCTCGATCACCAGTTTGAACCGGTCCTGAGTATAAGGAAGGTCCAAACGAAATTTGAAGCGTGGTTCAGGATCAATGCCTTCTTCTTTTCGCCAAACGCCGAACAAGCCTACCTTCATGAAGCTGCCGTTGGCGCTTAGTTCAGCTTCTTTGCCGCCAAAAAAACCGTCTATATTGCGTCCAAGAGAGCCGATTCTATTTGACCAGGCGTTGCGCTGATCGACGATCCAACTGAACGAGCGCTCGGTCATGGTCTCTTGTTCTGCATCTTCCCCCGTCGTTGGGGCGCTCTCCTCGGCAGGGACTGCGGTCTTAGTTTCAATTGCTTCTTCTGTTTCTTTGGCGTAAGAAAGGGAAGGGGATATGAGTTGAAATGAGACGGCGGCAAGGGCCGCACAAAGGTATTTGTACGCGAACGTCACCGGCTAATACATCCTGTTATGTGAATAGGAAAGGTCGCAGAGGTTGGATATCAATGAGCGTCCTTGGGCCGATCGTCGTCGGCTTCAGACCACTTGTCTTTCTCCTCAGCTTCAGGGATTCGATACTCTTCGGACGCCCAGGCGCCCAGGTCGATCATTTGACAGCGCTTGCTGCAGAATGGACGAAATTCATTTTCCTGAATCCACGTGACTTTGTTTCCACAGGTTGGGCAATCCACTTTCAGGGAAGTGCGTGTGGCTGAAGAGGTAGAAGATTTATCGATCATGCTGCGCCAGTTCTAAATAGTATTCGTGCAACCTGGCGATCTCCTGATTGAGATGGGCCAAGTCCTTATCGTTCAGGATGATATCATCCGCATGTTGGCGTTTATACTCTCTGCCGCTTTGAGTCGCAATAATCCGGCGGACCAAATCCTCGCTATTTTGATCTCGCGCCATCGCTCTGGCGACTTGTACTGGCTCAGGAACATCTATGACCAGTATGCGATCCACCAGCTCGCGTTGTCGGGTCTCCAGCAATAAAGGCGATGCCAGGATGCAATAAGGTTTCGCGCATGTATTTAACCAATCGCGGATGCGCTGATTGATGAGCGGATGTAGCAGCTTCTCAAGCCACTTCTTCTGTTCAGGATCATGGAACACCAGCTTGCGAAGCGCTGAGCGATCCAGAGCACCATTCGGCGTGATCAGGGCGGAGCCGAAATGCTCTGCAATATGTTGCAGAGCAGGCTCGCCGGGCTCGACTACATCGCGGGCTACCTGATCGGCGTCGATACAGGGAACGCCTAATTCGACAAACTTAGCCGCTGCTGCGGACTTTCCGCTGGCGATGCCGCCGGTAAGTCCGATAATTAATGGGTTAGATTGAGTAGTCTGGTTCATGTAGGGAAAGATACTGCGGCTAAGGCGCAGGGTACATCCCCAAATAGGCGGACACGATATCATTTCCCCAGATCACGGCTATCCAGCCGGCGATTGCCAGATAGGGGCCGAATGGGATCGGGATATTTTTATCTCTACCCAAGGTAATAATCATCGCCAGGCCAATAACGGCTCCAACCAGTGATGAAAGCAGAATAATGAGCGGGAGCATTTTCCAGCCCAGCCAGGCCCCAAGAGCGGCAAGCAGCTTGAAGTCGCCGTAACCCATACCTTCCTTGCCGGTCAAAAGGCGGAATAAGTGGTAAACCGACCACAAAGCCAAATAGCCAATGGCTGCGCCAATCACAGCTTCTGATAGAGGGGCGAAAATACCTTGGATATTGATTAACAATCCCGCCCAAAGCAGAGGCAGCGTCAGGTCATCAGGCAGTAGCTGGGTGTCGAAGTCAATCAATGACAAAGTAAGCAATGTCCAGCTTAAGCCGATGGCCGCCAGTCCCGCCCAACTCATCTTGAAATAGCAGACGACAATGACCGCTAATAAAGCGGTGGCGATTTCCACTAGCGGATAGCGAATAGAAATACCCGTTTTGCACGAGGAGCACTTGCCGCCAAGAAACAAATAACTGATTACCGGAATATTTTCCCAGGCCCTGATTTTATGTCCGCACTTAGGGCAGGTTGAATCGGGTTTGGAAAGCGTGATCAGGGGTTCATCTGTTTTAGGGCAGTCGCAGCCTGGAATTTCAGCGCACTGAGCCCGCCACTCCTGCTCGAGCATTTTCGGCTTTCGCAGAATCACGACATTCAAAAAGCTGCCGACAACCAAGCCGAAAACAATGACCGTGGTATAAAGCAGCGCAGGGTTATGATTGAACTGACTAAAAATTTCTAACATCGGTTATATGAGTACTGTTAAAAAAAGACCTCGCGAGCGCGAGGTCTTTTGGGGATAGGTATTTGATTAGACCACGGAGCCCAATTGGAATATAGGAAGGTACATTGCGACGATCAACCCACCAACAAGCACGCCGAGGACGGCCATGATCATTGGTTCCATTAAGGCTGTAAGGTTGTCGACTGCGTCATCAACTTCCGCTTCATAATGATCTGCAACTTTCTCAAGCATATCATCGAGTGCGCCTGACTCTTCGCCAATCGAAGTTAGCTGAATAGCCATTACGGGGAAAACCCCTGTAGATTTCATGCTGTACTGTAGTTGAGTTCCCGAGGACACATCATCACGGATTTTATGGACGGCCTGCTTGAATACAGCATTACCCGTGGCCCCTGCTACTGAGTCTAGCGCGTCAACCAGAGGTACACCGGCTGCGAAAGTTGTAGATAAGACCCTGGCAAATCTTGCAACAGTAGACTTATAGAGGATATCCCCAACAATAGGCAGCTTGAGAATATATTTATCTACAGCATTTGATACTTTTTCTGATCGTCTTTTTGCTTCTTTAAAGGCAAAAATTGATCCGACAATACTTATGAGGAATACAAACCAATACTCCTGCATTATGACCGAAAGATTGATGACCACTTGAGTAAATGCTGGTAAGTCTGCCCCAAAACCTTGGAATAACTCTTGGAACTGGGGTACAACCTTTACGAGAAGTATACCGGTAACAACAATAGCCACAACTATTACAGCAATAGGATAAGTAAGGGCCTTTTTAACTTTTTTCTTAAGAGTTTCTGTTTTTTCCAGATAGCTTGCAACTCGGTCCAGCATAGTCTCAAGGGCCCCGGATTTTTCTCCTGAGTCAATGAGGTTGCAAAATAGGTCATCAAAGTGTCTTGGATGCTTTGCCAGCGCACCTGCAAAACTATTCCCCGCCGCGACTTCATTTTTTATGTCTAAAACTAGCTCTCTCAGTGACGGGTGCTCTAAACCATCCGCTACAATGTCGAAAGACTGTACGAGTGGCACACCGGCTTTCATCATTGTCGCCATCTGTCGGGTGAAGATGGCAATATCGAAGGGAGTAATCGTCTTTGTTCGTTTTCCTAATATGCTTTCTGCTTTCTTTTTGACCTTGGTTGGGTTTATTCCCTGTTTCCTAAGCTGAGCCTTAACCAGAGCCACATTGGCTCCGCTAGTCTCACCCTTTGTTTTATTCCCCTTTCGATCTGTGCCCTCCCAAACGAAGGTGGAGCTTTTATTTGCTGCTTGAGCCATACGTTAATCCTTCGTTACGCGATTTGCTTCTTCTAGACTGGTTACGCCTTCTATTACCTTTCTGAGCGCAGACTGTCGGAGGTTACGGAAGCCTTCTTTTTGCGCTTGCTTCGCCAACTCTAGCGAACTGGCTTCGTTCATAATAAGTTCTTGCATAGCAGGGGTGATCCTTACCACCTCGTAGATACCAACACGTCCCTTATACCCATCCTTGCATTTATCACAGCCTTTGGGCCTATACAATTTAAAGCCTGTTTCAATTTGTTTGTCTGTGAAGCCTTCCTCTTTTAGCACATCATTTGGAACAGTAATGGTCTCCTTGCATTCGGAGCATAACCTTCTGGCTAATCGTTGAGCAATTATGAGGCTTACAGAAGTAGCTATGTTAAACGCTGGCACTCCCATATTTCTTAAACGAGTTAGAGTTTCCGCTGCACTATTGGTATGGAGAGTTGATAGGACTAAGTGTCCAGTCTGGGCGGCTTTGATTGCTATGGAGGCAGTATCCAAATCCCGAATCTCCCCAACCATAACTACATCTGGGTCTTGGCGTAAGAAAGCTCTTAGAGCGGATGAAAAGTCCAAGCCTACTCTTGTGTTGACATTTACTTGGTTTACTCCTTCCAGGTTTATCTCAACTGGGTCTTCTGCTGTGGAAATATTTCGCTCTGTTGTATTGAGTATATTTAGACCTGTATATAAAGAGACTGTTTTTCCACTTCCGGTAGGTCCTGTTACTAGAATCATACCTTGCGGCTGCGCGAGAGCATCCAAATACATCTTTTTCTGGTCTTCTTCGTACCCTAATGCGTCTATTCCCAGTTTTGCGCTACTTGGGTCAAGAATCCTTAAAACGATTTTTTCTCCCCATAGGGTAGGAAGAGTGTTGACACGAAAATCGATAGCCTTTGTTTTCGAAAGCTTCATTTTTATTCTGCCGTCTTGAGGCACCCTACGTTCAGATATATCGAGCTGAGACATAACTTTTAAGCGGGCTGCTAACTTTGCGGCTAGCTTTATAGAAGGCTTAGATACTTCGTTCAATATGCCGTCTGTCCTAAACCTTACACGATATGACTTTTCGTAAGGCTCAAAGTGTATGTCTGAAGCCCCGCCTTTGATCGCATCAAGGAGCATCTTATTGATGTACTTAACTATTGGCGCATCGTCTTGCTCTGGCCCAGAGTCGTCAGCTCTGTCTGGTTCATCTCCAGCGTCAATATCAATATCATCAAGTTCGGTATCTCCAAGGTCTCCCAAAGGTTGCTCATGTGAGTCCAAGTATTTTTCAATTAACGCAGAAAGCTTATCCTCTTCCACTAGAATGGCGTCGGTACCAAGACCGGTATGAAACTTGATCTCGTCAAGCGCTTGCAAGTTAGTGGGATCTGCGACCGCCAGAAAGAGTCGATTTCCTCTTTTGAATATAGGAAGTGCGTGGTGTTTGCGAATGAGCTTTTCGTCAACGATTTTGTCAGGTATCTGTTCGATAGAGAGGCCAGAGAGATCCATAAGAGGGACCCCAAACTCAGCGGAAGCCGCATAAGCGAGTTGTGTGGCGTTGGCTAGACCTTGCTTGACGATATAGCTAACAAAAGGGTCCTTGGACTTTTGCGCGTTGGCTTGCGCCTCACGTGCTACGCTCTCTTCTAGCAGCCCATCCTGAACGAAGCGACGCGCTAACCCTGTTAATGGCGGGGAAATCTGTGTATTCATTACAAATGATATGCGTTGTGACTAAAAACAATTGCCTTTCAGAAGTTTAGAATCAATCAAGGAACTTGGAAAGGCGTTATAGTGGTTTTTATTGTAAGGTGACAATTATTGTCATGTGTGGTCGCATTTTGTCATAAGTGCGCATAGGTCCTTTGGCCTACAATGGCTAAGGGCTGGATTGGTAAGGCACTGAATAACATACTTTATCGAAGTAAGAGTTAAATGTGGCACGGGGTGTGCATCCATCTAAATCAAGGTGGCGGCTTCGGGCGCGAAACCGAAATTCAATAGTGTCGAAAGACGTGGTAGGAGAGAGATAAATGAAGAGCATGCAAAAAGGTTTTACCCTTATTGAATTAATGATCGTTGTTGCGATCATTGGTATTTTGGCCGCTGTAGCGATTCCTGCTTATCAGGATTACACTGCTCGCGCTCAGATATCAGAAGGGTTGTCGCTGTCTGGCGGTTTGAAAACTACTATTACTGAGATTTGGACTCAGGAAGGTTCTCTGGCTACTGCAGACAGTGGTAGCTCCGGTATTGCAGCTGAGTCAGACATCAGCGGCAAATATGTCGAAAAAGTGAACGTTACTGATGGTTTGGTGACTATTACGATGAAGAGCACCGGCGTAGCTCAAGCTATCCAAGGCAAAACTTATAACATCAGCCCTGTTACTGGCGTTGGCTCAATCAAGTGGGCTTGTAAAGCAGGCGCTGCCGCTACCAAAATCGACGTTAAGTATCTGCCTAAGAGCTGCAGCTAATAATATAGTAGCAGCCTAGCGCAATAAAAGGCCAAGGTTAAACCCTTGGCCTTTTTGTTTTTGGGATTTGGAAATCTGCCTTGAAAAGCACTCTCACTAGCCTTCTTTTTTTGCTCACTCTGACGTTTCTCCTTGTGGGGGGGTATAAGCTTTATGCTCCTGGTATGCAAGGGGAGTTTATGTTCGATGACGTCCCAAATCTAAGTGTGTTGGGAAACCAAGGGACGATCGACTCACTAAATAAGCTTAAAGTTTACCTTAATAGCGGTTTTGCTGGGCCAACTAAGCGCCCGGTATCAATGGCTAGTTTCTTAATTGACGCTCAGAGCTGGCCTGCAGATCCGTTCTCGTTCAAGAAGACAAATGTCCTTATACACCTTCTTAATTGTTGTTTATTAGCATGGTTTGCCTATTTACTCCTCTCGTTAGTTACTGTCGATAAGACATGCTCGGCGGCAGTACTGGCGCTTGTATGCGCTGCTGTTTGGCTGCTCCACCCTCTTTGGGTTTCCTCTGTTCTATACGTTATTCAGCGGATGGCGACATTAGCGACAACGTTTAGTTTGGCGGCGCTAATTACATTTCTTAAGCTCCGATGCGTGGATTCAAAAGATGGGTTTAGTCTGAAGGCTCTCTGCTATGCTTTTTTGTGCGTTATCTTGTCAATTTTGGCGGTATTCTCTAAAGAGAGTGCTGCAGTATTGCCTTTCCTGTTCTTGAGTGTTGATGTTGTTTTGCAGGCAGCGAATAGGAATAGTCGGCGCTCATGGATGCTTGTTAGGTGCTTGTTGACTCTGGGTTGTTTTTTTGTCATTGGGTATCTACTCTACCGCGGCGTTCCAGCTTGGTCTTTGGAAAGTTCACGGCGTGACTTTACGGTCGGTGAGCGCTTCTGGACTGAGGGTAGAGTGTTATGGATGTATATATATGATTTGTTAATACCTAAAGCGTACTCATCTGGACTATTCGTTGAGATATCTGCCTCTAAAGGTGCATTTTCTCCCCTTGGTGGGTTATTTGGGTGGTTGGCCATTTTAGGGATATGTTTGCTGGTTTATGTTCTGCGTAAAAGACTGCCTTTCCTGGCAATAGGAGTGCTAGGATATTTTTCAGGGCACCTTATTGAATCCACAGTCATACCCTTGGAACTATACTTTGAGCATAGGAACTATTTGCCAGGAGCTATGCTTTCGGTCTGCTTGCTCGAACTGTTTACCCGAATAAGAAAGAAAACGGTTCTTGCAGCTCTATTTGGCTTGTGTATTTCTATTGAAAGTCTACTTCTGTTTATCAGAGTTGATATGTGGGGGACATATTCAACTTTAGTTAAATCATGGGCTTTGCATGATGTATCTTCTTTAAGAAGCCAGCTTGAAGCTTCTCGTGCTAGCTACGAGGAAGGGGATTTGTCAAAGACTTACAAATACTTGTCAAACGCTCTTCTGTACCACCCCCAATCCGGCGAAGCATGGCTTTGGAAAATAATACTTGACTGCAGTTTATCAAAGAAAATTTCTGATGTGGATCTTACTAATGCCATAACGTCCTTAGAAGATGCTAAAGAAAGTGGGACGTTGCTTCGATATTTTGAGACTATTGTTAGTATTAGCGACTATGAACAGTGTAAAGGTCTAGATGTTGTAGGCTTAATAGATGCGTATCAGAGTGCAAACGCTATTAAGGGTTCAAAAACATATAGTAGACTGGATGTTCTCGCTGGGCAGTATTTTCTAAGCAGAGGAGATGTAGCTAATTCAGTTAACAGGTTTGATCGAGCTGTACTAAAGCTCCGCTCTATAAACACCGGCTTGCTATCAGTTGCTATGTTAGCTTCGGGAGGCTTTCGGTCCGAAGCGCTTGAGCTGCTTATTAAATATGAAAAAATGTATACCCTTAAAGAACTTTGGGGAAGTGACTTTGATTATCAGATGGAGATTGATGGACTTAAGGCTAAGATACAGGAAGACCTTAACTGACCCTTTGAACCCAAAAGATGAGAGGTTGTTAGGTGTTTATAGTTATTGTTGGCACTAAAGCTCAGCTGGTAAAAATGGCGCCGGTTATTAGGGAGCTAGAAAAGAGAGCGCAACCGTTTAAATTTATATTAACAGGTCAGCACTCAGAAACTATGGAAGACCTCGTTTCTTCGTTTGGCATTCGAGCCCCAGAAGACAGTTTGTATACATTAGGTGAAGCGGACTCGGCACCGAAGCTTTTTAAATGGTTATGCTGTGCGACTAAAGCCGCCTCATCACGATCATACTTTCGTGACATAAATATTAAAGCCATACTCGTCCACGGCGATACTATGTCAACCTTATTGGGAGCTTATATTGGCTGGAAGTATAATATTTCAGTGGCGCATGTAGAAGCAGGACTAAGATCCTTTAATTATATGCACCCGTTCCCTGAAGAAATAATTCGTGTTTGTGTTTCAAAACTCTCCCAATTTCACTATTGCCCTGGTAAATGGGCTGTGGAAAATATAAGAAGTAAAGGAGTTATTATTGACACGGCTCAGAACACACTAGTTGACTCCCTTAAACTTGTATACAATCAAGAAGGGGGGCGTCTCTTAGAAAAATATGCTGTAATTTCGCTGCATAGAACAGAAAATGTCAGTAACGATAAAAGATTTAACTTTATTATGGAGCAAGTTGTATCTATTTCGAAGCAAATACGAGTTAAATTCGTACTTCATCCGGTAACAAGATCAAAGCTCGACTCTTCTGGCTGGCGGGCTAAGCTCCAACTTTTGTCAGAAGTTGAACTGTGTCCAAGGATGGACTATCTAAAGTTTGTATCGCTGCTTTGCGGCGCTAACTTTCTTGTTACAGATGGGGGGAGCAATCAGGAGGAGGCGTCGTACATCGGGTTACCTTGTCTGTTAATGCGGGAGTACACAGAAAGGCAGGAAGGCCTGGGAACAAATGTGGTTTTGTCAAAATATAAGGAAGCTGTTATAGCCGAGTTTGTGCGAAAGCACGCTAGTTCGTCTCCTGATATAAATTTTCATGTTGACTATGAAAGAAGTCCATCAGAAATAATTGTTGATCATTTGATGTCGATATGAAGATTGATAAATCTAATCCTTCTCACTGGAAAGCACTGATACTATCAGCAATTGTGGTAGTAGCTTCTCTTCTTATTCGCTGGATTAATGTAGGTAAACGGAATAAATATGTTGCTCTTTATGGACACAAGCTTAACGGGAATTTAGGGGCTTTATACTGGGCTAACGAAGCTAACAAGCTGAATGGGGCCGAACTTATCTTTCTTACGATGGACGAAAAGTACCATGAGGGGTTAATAGAGAATGGGGTAAGGTCTATATTGCTTACTAAACTTTCGTCTGCGTCTATTCTAGCAAGTACAGTTTGTGTAGTGTCAGACCATGGCTTGCATGCGATGAGTCTATTATTAAAGTTGACATCCATAAAATTTGTAGATGTGTGGCATGGTATTCCGTTCAAGGGATTTATTCCGGACGATTTCTCGGTGCAGAGAGAGTACGACGAAGTGTGGGTGACTTCTGAAAAAGTAAAGGAAATGTATACAAGTAGATTCGGGTTTGAAGAGGAGCATGTAAAAGTTACTGGTTACGCTAGAACGGATATTTTAATAAAGAAAAGCCTGGATATTAATAAACTAAAAGTTAGATTGCGTCTCCCTGATCATAAAAAAGTAATCTTGTTTGCGCCAACTTGGCGGCAGGACCATGAGGGGCGAAGTGTTATCCCATTTGGCGAAAGTAGTGAGAGCTATTTTAAAAAGTTAGAGGATCTCTGTGCTAGTCAGGGGTGCATCGTCGCATTTCGTACCCATTTAAACTCTGGCGAAATACTAACTTCGAGTAACTACAGAAATATATACTTCTTGCCGCATGCGGACTTTCCTAACACGGAAGAAATACTACTTGTGTCGGATATAATGGTCTGCGATTGGTCTTCTATAGCTTTCGATTTTCTGTTGCTCGATAGACCAACTATATTTTTAGATGTTCCCCCTCCATTTAAGAATGGATTTTCTTTTGGTCCTGAGTATAGATTTGGGGAAATTGTAGGAGATCAAGGTGAGATGCTACATGCCTTGGATATGTATATTGATAATCCAGGTTCGTATTGGGACTTATATGGTGTGGGCTGCGAGAATGTAAAAGCTGATTTATATGCCGATTTAGCAGACGGTGAAGCGAGCGTCAGAGGCCTTCGGCGTATAGAGGCTATTATAAACGGATTTTCTCTATAACTTCAGTTGTTGATATCGCAGGTGTTCTATCAAGATAGACGATTTTGCAAATATCTTTAAGGTCATCGAACTTTCCTTTCCAATCGTCACCCATGACTAATATGTGAGCATTTTGTTCAAGTATATAGTTTCTCTTTTTTTCTAAGGACTCTTCTAAAAATACCGCGTCTACACACTTTAAGGCAGATATGATTTCTAACCTTTCAGATTCAGAGTAAACTGGGTAGCGGCCTTTCTTTGAATAGTTAAGCTGATCGGTGGAAACTCCGACAATTAGCTGTGCGCCCATGGACTTCGCTCTCATAAGGAGTCTAAGGTGGCCAACATGAAATACGTCGAAAGTACCGAAAGTTATCACCGTCTCTGTATTTTTCTTGCTCATGATAAAGGGGGCTTGCTTTTCTTTTCAATTTTACTGGATGTAGACTCAATGCGCGATAATATTCGCCCAACAAAAGCCACTAAAGGTCTGGATATAGACGTGGAGCCCTGGAACCATGTCCATTTTGGTGAGATCTGTCTATTGAGCAGTAATGCTGCAAAAAAAACTTTAATAAGCTCAGGAAAAGAAAGTGGGTGAGCTAGTACTCTTTCTTGGCTGGCATCGTGGCTGGTTAACGCAAATATACGACTTTCACAAATTGACAGTGCCTCTAAACGCTTAGGAAACTTATAAAACAGCTCGAATGTTTCGATTGCCTCCTCTCTAATCAAGTAAAGCTGAGAAAACTGCTCTAGGCTGAATAGCTTGGAATATCGATGTGCATCTTCTTGTAGTTTATCAATATAGATAGTGTAGTCGCTATTATGAGTTTCTTTAAGTTTTGGTTCTACCCTTGAATTTTTATATTCATAGCACTTTGTTGACCCATGGTCCGCGGCGCAGAATACTTCTTCTAATAATGTCATTGGCCCTAACTTAAATAGCCAATTATATTCGGGGGCTCCTTCGTTAGTTATGAATGCCTTAAACGGAGCCAAAGTCTGAGGATGCTTTTTTCCCACTCCGAAGTAGTACCCTACAAGCGCATCCTTTTTGTTATCTTTCACTATTTTATATAGTGCGTTATGGGATGAGAGATGCCAGCCTATATCGACAATAGCAATATTTCCTGGCTCAAATACTCCCATGGTTGAGAGGTATTCATTTATGTACGCCCGTTGACTCGCGAAGTGGTTAAGTAATAGGGTGGATTCTTCCGACTCTGCCAGAAATGTAAGTAATTTTTTGACGTTTTCCTTGTTGGTAGTGGTTATTAATTTTTGGTGCTTACTTTCTAACTTGTCTAATATCTTTCTGCAGTAATCCTCTGGTATTGATAGATCACTTAAAATTTGCTGCATGGAACGATTTGGATACTTGTTGAGTATAAGTTGAGTGAATTCCTCATCTAAAGTGCTAAACGATGCAGGATACCAAGCAGCTCTTGACCCATATATGTAGTGACACTCGATATTGCTATCTTTAAAAATACCCTTTGCAATTTTATAAAAAATTTGGGCGTTGCGCGCCACAAAATATAGTCTTTTTATATCATCTTGCTGTGCTTGATTGATTAACCATGATACAAAGCTATTGAGCAGAGGCGCAGAAATATAAGAGGAAATGATCTGAAGAGGGCCGTTGAGTTCGCTTGAGTGTGAAACTAGTCTTGATGCTCCAAGAGATGTCGAAAGAGCAAGTCTATTTTGTATATTTAGCTTGTCTAAAGGGTGCTTGTAGAGCTTTCTATAGAGTTTGGATTTTCTCTGAAGTAGGTCCGTTAAAAGGTCTAAGCACGAGGTTTTATGCTGCAGTATATTGATATACCTTCGAGCAAGCCTGCTTTCCTCAACATGAACCGTATTGACTCCTTGGCTTCTTGGAACTTTGATGTCTGATAAAATATTGTCGCCAATATGGCAAAGCTCATTTGCTTCTATACTTTCCTTTTTGAGAATATGCTGAAAAAGCGCCCCAGATCTTTTTGTTAGGCCAACTTCCCCTGATGAGTATATTGGAACTCCTTGTATATTGTAGCCACATTTAAGAAGAATTGCGCTCAACACATCCTTTGGAAGATACATGTCAGAAATAAAGATAACTCTAGCGCCTTCAGCGCGCAGTTTATGAAAACGATCAAGAGTCGGCCTTATGGGGTGGGCTGAAGTAATTTCCAATTCAATTTCTTTGCCCTTTATTTCATCTAAAAGAGATCTATCGTTGATTTTTTTTAACATTTCTTCATAGATGTCATCTAATAGAACATCTTGTCTATTAGAATTCATGCGCGCTGACTGTTCAGCTTGGTGACGTAGCTTTGGAAAGTTTAGGTCATGGAGTAGGTGTGATCCGTTACTCTCCATATTATAAGACAGTTCAATGAAAAGGTCATAGGGTTGGTGCTGGCGTCTTGATATACATGTATCGAATATGTCGAAAGAATACACTTTTACTTCTTTATCTTCGTTCATTGACTATAACCGGTTTTAATTTTTTCTCTTATAGGGAATGAGAGACTTTATTTTTCTAGTAATAGCCCGAACAGCCTCAAATACTCCTTTCCTTTGTATAAAGAATAGTAAATACTCATATTTTCTGAAGAGTGCAAAGTAAATGCTTGCCAGCGGTTTTATTTTGCGAGGTAAGAGAGCAATTGCTCCTTCAATCCAGAAACTTTTATAAGCTGTCAGAGTAAAAATAACTTTATCATAAGCACCTCCGTTTGCTCTATGTACATTGTGGATCAGCATTTTTTGCTTCGCCTCTCCAGCTAGACGTGTGTGAAAGGCTGTCCCTAGTATCATTGCATCAGAGTGGCCAGGACTGCTTAGCAAAAAGCTTAGTGCCTTTCTTCCTTGATACTGATGGTTTATTACTAGACCTGTCTTGGCTTGGAGTGCTTCTAAGTCGTCTAGAAAGGCCATAGCTCCGGCATGCATTTCCTCAATATTTTTGTAGTCAATGTTATTGTCGTTATAGAATACTGGAGCTCCCTTACTATCGATACTCTTTACTGAAGGATGAGGTGCGGTGAATAGAAGTTCTGCAACTTCACACCCTTTCTCTACTAACAAACTCTCCATCCTCGGGAATCCTTTGTCGCAGTAGTAGCCTTCAACATTTTCAGTTCTTGGGTTTGGAGATACTCCCAAATAGTAGCCTTGAAAGGTTATATTTTGAGACTTGAATATCGCCTCTAACATTGCTTGGCATGTGCCCTTCCACCCTATATCTATAATTGCAACTTTAGAGTTTCTGCTAATAAATTTTTTATAGTAATTTTCTATATTCGTACCTTCTATTTCAATACTTTTAATATCAATGCTCTTGCCATCTTTAAGAGTTGGAATATTAAGGCTTTCAATAAATGGATGAATCTTTTTTCTCAGCCCAAGTGATCTAGCTACAACGGTTTGATCTTTTTCCTTTCCTAGCAAAGCGATAGACATCATCCTTCTAGAGCAGTAAACATACTTGCTATTGAAGGATAGGCTCTCTTTCTCAATCCAAGCATAGGGGAGAAAGCCATCCCGAGATAAAAAGAGTACAGTGTCTGGGGCCATCTTATGTAACTTTTTTTCAATCCAGGAGGTAAAACCTTTTAGTATAATGCCTAGATAAATATAGCCTATAATGAACCACCCACTTTTTTGGGAGATGTAAATATCTCGGTAGAGAGAAGCTAGGCTTTTTTCCGCTGTTGTTCCATAATTAAATAAGCTTCTTACGTAAGGGTGTTGGCAGGCCCTTTCTGAATAATTTGAAAAGTTATAGTGAATACTATCTATCCTATTTTTTTTTGCTGACTTATAGTCGGAATTAAAGTTGTCGCCAATATGAAGTATCTTTTTGTTAGGAAAATCGCTTAGTATCTCCTTGTATGCATTTCCGGTTGACTTTGTAACGCCAGTCTCACTGGAAACGTAAAGGCGATAAATGTTTGTGTAATCGTTATTATTTAATATTTTTTCAACTATTTTTTGTGGTAGATACATGTCGGATGTGAAGATAACTTTTTTGTTTTTATTTATTAAATAATCGTATGCCTCCTTTATTTCATTATTTGCTTTGCAATATTTGAGTTCAATCTCGATTTCTTTCTCAATATATTCATCGTCTAAAAGCGGGGTGCTATATATATCCCCTAAAGTGATATCTTCATGCGAGGCTCTAGTTTCTCTGGCGTGTTTTTCTGCATCTACCCTGAATTTCTTGAAGTCGGGGTTGTTGTACAAAGACTCTAGAATGGAAAAAATGTCAGTAGGCTCTGTAAGACTCCTAGTTATAGCAGTATCAAAAACATCAAGAGATATAATTTCGTAGCTATCTAGTATATTTCTATATTTATTTAGGAAAGTGGTTGTCATTGTTAGCACCAAAGCTACTATCTGTGAACGTTAACTCCAATTGCACCGACAAGCTTCAAAATGGCTCTGTTTACCTTTTTAAATCCCGGTATATTCTTCAGTGTGAGCAAGAGTCTGATGAAAGGGCTGCTGTAAATTGTTTTAATGCTATCAGCTAAATCTAGCTTTAACTTTTTCAGATGCTTTGAATAGGCCTCCAGCTCGTATTGTAAGAGTGACTGTGAGTCTATTGAAAATGCACTGAGCTGAGAGTGGATCGACTTGTAATCGATAGGGCCATTTTGTTGCTTCTGTAGAGCTTCATGATTATGCTCTCCATTTGCAATATCTTTTATTAACTTAATAAGTTTCTCGGATGCACTACCTTCTTCAAGTTCGTCTTGGATACATAGCCTTTGATAGGCTAATTTTTGTAATGGAGGAAAAAGGAGCTCATGAATTACGCTTTCAATATGATCTTTAGAGCGTATTTGCCAAGCAGAATTAAATAGTAGAGGCTCTATTCTATACTCAATTAAGCAAGTTGGTATATCAGCAAGCATGCCTTCGATAAGACAAGTTGATGGAAATGAAATTAGCGCATTTGAACGAGATAGTGACTCTTTGAATGTCTCGCCTTCAACATATGATGCTATGTCTAATTGACCCGCTAGCGTTTTAGGAATTCGCCATATAGGGATAAAAGACTTGTTGCGATCAAAAAAACTCTTTAAGTCTCTTAGTGCTTGAAGTACGTATAAATTATGTGAAAGATTATGAGAGTATGTGTTTGCTGTGCATATTAGTATGGTTGGTTGGCTTGTTCTCTTTCTGGAAAATTCATAGTTGTCTAGCCTGGGAAGTCCTATAACATTTATTTTATCAGCAAGGCCTAAAGAGGATAAGTATCTTGAGGGATTTCTTCCTATGGTGCACAAGTGATCGGCGACTAATGGCTGCATAAATGTGCCATCATCGAAAATATAGCTATGATTGTTCCAAATGTATGTCCATTCGATTATGCCATCCATTACATAAATAACAGGTATTGACTTTTTTCTAGCCTCGGCGGAGACCAGCCTGTAAAAAGGGATCCACTCTAAACTTAATAATAAAATGTCTGGAGAGTGCTTGTTTAAAAAGTCTTCAGGAATAAATGAGTGTGCTATATCAAAAATAAACTCAAAATCAGGGCAGTGTAGAGTGTTTCCGTATATTCTTGCCGCATCATCTTTTGTATTTAAGCATAGTATTCTGATCATCGTATGTTGTCATCTAATTATCTTTTCTGCATACAGCAATAAAGCATTCTGCTAAATCTTGATTCTTTATTGTTGTGTGTGTTATTCCTGCAGGCTGATTGTGGTTGTATTCTGATTTCGAGCCAGAGTTTTGATTGTAAATTATTTCAATGCGAAAATATTTTTCGATGTCTTCTTTAAAAGAAGAAAAGTTATATGTTCTTAGATGATGTTTTGTTAGTGGCCAATTATTGGGGGTGGAAATGATAAGAGTAGAACTTGGCTTAAGAACTCTATGGAACTCTTTTAGAATATCTACGCTAGGAGGAAGGTGTTCAATGGTTTCAAAGGATACAATGAGATCTAGAGAGGCAGAAGGTAAGCCTGTGTCGTCTGCTGAGGCTACTTTATAACTTGTATTAGCCGGACCATGCTTCTGTTTTGCATATGATATTGCGGAACTATCTATGTCTATGCCGGTAACGCTGTTAGCTTTTCCTTCTAGCGCTAAGATTTCAGAACCGTAGCCTGTTCCGCAAGCTATGTCTGCTACATCTAGGCCATTGCAATAGTTACTAGCAAACTCATATCTCATCAAATGAAAATTTCGTCTCGCTTCGTCAAAAAGTTCGTCTGTAGCATCCATGCGTTCATCTTTATTCTTTAACAGCCACGCACTACTGCTGCTGCCACTTATTCCACACACTATCGTTGTTAGCTGTTCAATCTGTTGTTTCTGTTGCTCTACTTGAGCTAGTAAGTGGTTTTTATCAAATCCCAACAATTTTTTGCGAATTTTTTGTATGATTTTCACATTGGCTCCGAAATAGACAGGAATTGTTTGCTGATACTTTTATGGTTGAGCTGTCCACGCGGCTTTCGCAACAATAACACCTTCGCCCGGTAAAAGTTTTGAACCGTTACCAAAATAGTTGTCGAATAGCACCTCAATTTTTAAGCAGCTATTAGCTCGATCTAAGAACCCAACTAATCTTTGCCCAATTGCTATATCAAGGTAATAAATACCTTCTTTTAAAGGTAAGCTTTCTAACTTGCAATGTATCTTTCCACCATTAGGAAACTCCTCTATACACTTTTCATCAAAATAATTTCTAGAGGTTAGGGCCCTTACTCCATGAGAGTCATTAATTCCTATGGCGGCGTAATTGAGTCTTTTCTCATATGACTTATATGTTATTACTACTTCTAAGCTCTCTCCTGTCGCAACATGTCCTGAACTTCCATATTTCTCAGAAAAGATATCAACTCGTGTGATGATAGGGCTACTACTTGGGGCTTCATAAAAGGATTTGACGCCAACAGTTAGTAATTCCGAGTATCTTGAAAGTACATGCTCGAACCTATCAAAGCTCTCAAGTTTTCCTTGATTTAATAACAAACCTTTATCACAAAGGCTTTGTAATTGGCTGACATTATGGCTAACGAAAAGTAGTGTTCTTCCCCCCGATTGGACTTCATTCATTTTTCCTATGCATTTTTTTTGGAACTGAGCGTCGCCAACGGCTAATACTTCGTCAACAATAAATATGTCCGGCTCTAAGTGGGCTGCCACGGAGAAAGCCAATCTAACGTACATGCCGCTGGAGTAGCGCTTCACCGGTGTGTCGAGAAACTTTTCTACTTCAGAGAAATCTACTATTTCATCAAACTTACGCTTTATATCGCGTTTGGTCATGCCAAGTATGGCGCCATTTAGAAAGATGTTCTCTCTTCCAGTTAACTCTGGGTGAAACCCTGTGCCTACTTCTAGTAGACTCGCAATTCTACCTTTGATTCCTATCCAGCCTGATGAGGGCTCAGTAATGCGGCTCAGAATCTTTAATAAAGTCGACTTTCCAGCTCCATTTCTCCCTAGTATACCAATACGATCACCTTGTTTTATTTCAAAGCTTATATTGTCCAGAGCGGAGAATAGTTCATATTCTTCCTTGTCAGCACCTTTTGACATTGGGTGTCTAATTTTGGTCGAAATTTGCCTGCCTACTGAAGAAAGCTTTTCCGAAAATGTAAGGTATCTAGGAGACATCTGGTGGGTAATCAGATAGGTCTTTGATACTTCTTGTGCCTTGATTGCAATTGACATTTATTACACTATATTATATCTGCAAATTTATTTTCTGTTTTTCTGAAATAAAGATAGCCTGTAAATAATAGGGCGATAGTTACAAATATAGATAAGAAAAATCCAGGCCAATAAAAGCTGACGTTCTCATCTAGAATTGACCAGCGGAACCCATCAATAATCCCCACCAAAGGATTCAGGGAGTATACGTATCTCCATTCGTTTGACATGACGGTTGATGAAAATCCAACTGGTGATATGAATAATCCAAATTGAACAATGAATGGGATAATATATCTTATGTCTCTATATTTTACATTTAAAGCAGACATCCAAATTATTGCGGCGCCAGTGAATGCTGCGGAGATCAGGAAAAATACAGGAAGTGCAATTATTTTGTATGTCGGCGGGTATTGAAGAAATATCATTAGCAGCAGAAGTAAGAAAAATGAAATGATGAAATCTACTGCATTAACAAAGAGGCTGCTAATTGGAATAATGATTCTTGGGAAGTAAATTTTTGAAATCATATTGGCGTTTGATACAAGTGCATTACTTCCATCTTGAAAGCTACTAGAGAAAAAGAACCATGGCAGCATTGCTGAAAATACTAAAATAGAATATGGCGCTTGACCTTGGCTTGGCAAAGCCGCTATTTTTCCAAAAACAATAGTAAACACTAGCATTGTCATCAGTGGTCTTAGAATAGCCCAGAGAGACCCTACTATAGTTTGTTTATACCTGACTTTGAAATCTCGTAGGGCTAGAAAGTAGAATAAATCTCTGTATTCCCATATCTCACTAATAAAGGTGGTTACTTTTTTATTTGGCCGGATTATAAAGTCAAAATTATTGTTCATTTTATGAAGGGCTTACTTTTTCTGGTACATTAGGGATGTCACTTGTTCTGAAATTAACCCCATGGCGAATATCAATACAGAAGTTATATAAAGCAGTGCGCTCATATTTGTGAATCTACCCTGGTCTATGTAGGTGTGAGCATAGTGAATGCTTGCTAAGCTAAAAAATAGTAAAGATGTTGGGAAAAAGACCTTTAGAGGCGAGTAGAGTGTGCCAATTTTAAATATTATTAATAGAAAGCGTACGCCGTCTCGGATAATCCGAATATGACTTTTTCCTAAGCGCTTATTGGCAAGAATTGGTATATATGAGACTGAGTAGCCGGCTCTAAAGAAAGCCATTGTGCAGGTTGTAGGGTATGAAAAACCATTTGGCAATAGATATAGAAATTCACGAAACTTATCCGCTCGTACTGCACGAAAGCCTGAAGTTAAGTCTTCAACTTTATGTCCCACAATTAATGTGGCTAGCCAGTTATAAAGCGCATTTGCCCCGCCTCTCGATATATTAGCTTGCGATTGGAGTCCTTGCCTGGCGCCGATGACCATATCGTGCCCCTCATCTATTTTGGCCAGCAACTGCCTTACGTCTTTTGCATTATGCTGGCCATCACCATCCATAAACACGATTACATCCTGTGTTGCTGCTCGTGCTCCAGTTTTAATTGCTGCGCCGTTGCCTTTGCTATATGGGTGGCTAATGACATTGACATTATTTGAAATACAGACTTCTCTAGTATTGTCTGTTGAGCCATCATCAATAACAATAATTTCAGCTTCAGGGTATAGACTGCGAAGTTCTGGAAGAAAGGTTGAGAGGCCTGCTGATTCATTTTTAGCTGGTATGACTATAGAAAACACTAAATTATACTTCCGCTCGTTGTGAATAAGGCTGAGTCATTTGTCTAGGATACATGATTAGAGAATTTTACTGATTTAACAATTTTATTGTGTAAACAGCAGATTAGCCGCATCTAAGCGAATCAATAATGCGGAGGAGGCCCTTCTTCCCCATCTTCAGGCAACAGCTCTCTCACGCTCTCAAGTTGTTCGCGCAGGTTGTCCAGCTGGCTCTCTAGTTTTTCAATCCGCCTGTCTTGCTGGTAAATCGTATCGTTGAGTGATGTGATCAGGTCGTCCAGGAAAGCAAGCTTGGTTTCCAGGTCGGTGACTCGTTGTTCCATTCGTTAGCCCTTAGCCTCAGTCGAACGTCTGGTAGGAGCGGGCGGCCAAAAAATATAGGCCATAAGTCATAAAGTTGTACCCGCGTACTACGTAATATATGTCTCGATTTGCTATTATAAGGACTTCTTAGATGATTTCGATTCTAAATCATCGAGAGCAGAGCGTTCGGAGAAGCCTTTTTTATTTTGTCGGTCGCTTTTTAGTCTAGCTGGTTTTCTAAAGATTTCCGCCCGGGTCTATATGCTGACCGAACCGGCGCTCTGGTGTTTAGGCTTGGTGGAGGGGGCTTTCGGTATCATCCATGCCGTTTTCGGAATGATATGAAACACACTCGTAAGTCTCTCCATCACAGCCATTGGGGTGTTTTTTGTTCCAAAATAATTATTTGTAGAGTTAATAAATGAAAGATAATAATTCAGTAAAAATGATGATTGCAGTGATTGCCGGTCTTATTCTTCCTATCGTGCTTGGCGTTGCGCTGAGTCTTTTCGGTATGCAGCCCACTTTTTCCTTCATGGCGGACGGCAGTGGATTAACGAGCCTCTTAACTTCTGGCGCAGGCATTGGCGTTTATTTGATCACCGCTGTGCTATTCATTCTGGCTGGCTTTTTGCCAGCGATATTGTCTGGAAGCTCGGAAGAGGCTTATGAGGAAGATAACGCCAATGACGAGCGCGAGTCGGGTATTGTTAAGTGGTTTAACCCGAATAAGGGATTTGGCTTTATCACGCGCGAAGGTGGCGATGACATATTTGTTCACTTCCGCTCTATTCGAGGCAGAGGTCATCGTTCTTTGCGTCAGGGACAGAAAGTGAGGTTCCGGACAGTGGAAGGGGACAAAGGTCTTCAGGCGGAGGATGTTTCTCCCGTTCGCTGATCGCTACTTTACTGGTAGATGTTAAAAGGGCGGTTTAACCGCCCTTTAATCTTTCCAGTTACACTGTTTCTCGCCGTGCTGATTGATTTTCCACCATAGATCCGGCGCATCTTCTTCCTCTTCTTCGATCCAGCCGCTTGCAGAGCAGCGCACCTCTTTATTGAGGGCCGAGAATGCGCTGCGAGCACAGTCCAGATCCGTTTCCCAAGGGGTGGCGGAGGAGTCGAACCAAACGCTTGTGAAGCGTTTACCGGAAGCTTTTTCAACAACGATGACAGGAATGTCGGCGCCGTTATAGTTGGTGTGGATCTTGTGTGTGTTTCCCTCCACCAGGGGGGCTCCTTCAATCGTCAGATGTTTCTTCAGCCATTCGCATATATCTGGGAGATTTGTATCCAGAATATAGATTTCGATATCGGGATAGCGGGGGGGATTTTGCATATATCAGGACTCTTTCCGGTTGCCACTGTCATTGGAGAAATTAGATAAACGTATAATAAGTAAGCGAATATAGCCATACGCCGCCATTACTAGGCCTAAAATAAGCAGCGCAAGCACGATCAGGTTAAGCAGGTCCTGAGCCAGTGTGGCGGGGTGCGTAGCATCAGAGATCACCAGCGTCGCCATGGCGCATACTGCTGTAATGCCTCCGCACAGAAAGCACTGAAAAGCGCGCGCCTGGTCGTAATCCCGTTTTCGCAATCGCTGCATCAGTCGCTTCATGATGCTGGGATGAGACGAGGTCATAGGCTCAGCTCCGGCCTGCTTGTTACCGAATCTACTTAGACTCGACTACCAGTAATTCTTCCAGAATATGTTCATAAATACTGCTGAGTTGGTCAATTTCGCTGACCAGAACCTGCTCATTTATGCGGTGTATGGTTGCATTGCAAGGCCCTAACTCCACCACCTGTGCGCCGGTTGGTGCGATAAAGCGTCCATCTGATGTTCCGCCGCTGGTGGAAAGTGTGGTTTCAGAACCGCGAACATGTTTGATCGCTTTCTGGGTGGCTTCGATTAATGGCCCTTTACTTGTCAGGAAGGGTTCGCCATATAAGCGCCATTCTATATCGTAGTCCAGGCCATGCTTTTGAAGAATCGCTTCACTTCTTTGCTTGATGATGTCTGCGTTTAGTTCGGTCGAAAAACGCAGATTAAACATGACATTGAGTTCGCCTGGAATTACATTGGTGGCGCCGGTTCCGCCATTAATATTCGAGATCTGCAGGCTGGTGGCGGGAAAGAAGTCGTTGCCTTCGTCCCACTTTTCATTTGTCAATTCCGCCAGTGCTGGTGCGGCTTTGTGAATCGGATTGTCGGCAAGATGAGGATATGCGACATGCCCTTGAACGCCTTTCACTATCAGTGTGGCGCCAATGGAGCCGCGACGACCGTTCTTGATGACGTCGCCCACAGTGTGTGTGCTGGAAGGTTCGCCGACGATACACCAATCAATGACTTCGCCCTTGTCGACCAAGTACTCCACAACCTTTACCGTGCCGTTTACTGCATGGCCTTCTTCGTCGCTGGTGATCAGCCAGCCTATGGAGCCTCGATGGTTGGGGTGTTTTTCAACGAAGCGCTCGCAGGCGGTCATAAAGGCCGCCAGACTTCCCTTCATATCTGCGGCCCCTCTACCGTGTAGCACGCCATCTTTCACCTCTGCGGCGAAGGGGGGATGCTCCCACTTTTCTTCCGGTCCTGTAGGGACGACATCGGTGTGGCCGGCGAAAACAACCAGTGGGGCTTGAGAGCCGCGTTTGGCCCAAAAGTTTTGCACCTCTCCGAAAGGAAGGTCTGTTATTTCAAATCCGATGGTTTGCAACCTCTGACTTAATAGATCCTGACAGCCTGCGTCATGAGGAGTGACGGAAGGGCGCTTGATAAGGTCCACAGCCAGTTCCAGGGTAGGGGAAAGGGGATCGGTCATGATGCGCTCAACGAGTAATGGGTTGCGATTGAAAATAAGGCGGACGACTGAGAGTCTGTCCGCCTTGCTGCATTTTATATCATTCGAGGGGGGAGGTGGTCTCCAGCCGCCTTGATATCAGTTATTGGCGTGCAACGCTTCGTTCAACTGAATTGCGGTTTTATTAGTGACGACTTCGATTCTGCCCGTCTCAGAGTTGCGGCGGAACAATAAGTCGTTTTGGCCAGTCAGTTCACGGGCTTTGACGATTTTTGCAACTTTACCTTTGTCGTCCATTACCGCCACTTTGGAGCCAGCGGTGATGTACAGGCCGGCCTCAACTTTGCAACGGTCGCCCAGAGGGATGCCAATTCCTGCGTTGGCGCCGATCAGTGAGTTCTTGCCGACGGATATAATGATAGCTCCGCCGCCGGACAGTGTGCCCATGGTGGAGCAGCCGCCGCCAAGATCGGAGCCTTCACCGATCATTACGCCTGCAGAGATGCGGCCTTCGATCATGGATGCGCCTTCGGTGCCAGCGTTAAAGTTGACGAAGCCTTCGTGCATGATGGTGGTGCCTTCACCGACATAGGCGCCGAGCCTGACGCGAGCGGTATCAGCGATACGTACGCCTTTGGGTACTACGTAGTCAGTCATCTGTGGGAATTTGTCTACGGAAAATACGCGCAGGGTTTCGCCATTGGCGCGCGCGCTCAGTTGACGTGATGAAAGTTCCTCAATGTCGATAGCGCCTTGTGATGTCCAGGCCACATTGGGAAGCAGGGCGAAAATACCTTCCAGATTAATCCCATGGGGTTTCACAAAGCGATGGGATATCAATTGCAGCTTTAAATATACTTCGGGTGTGGAAGAGGCTTTGCCGTCTTCTTCAATCATGACGGCTACTGTCGGGCGTTTCGAATCGCGTAACGCCTTGGCGGTTTGCGCTTGTGTGGGCTGGTTCGCTTTGTCGAACGCTGCGGCCAGGGCTTCCAGCTTTTGGGCGTCAAGCTCCAGGGTCTGGTTACCGCCGGCGTAGCCCAGTGAGTCCTTCAACAGCTCTTTTACTTCCGCTGCAGGATTCCACAAGGGAGCGGCGAAATAGGTTTCAAGCCAGTCTCCTTTGCTGTTCTTGGCGCCTACGCCAATGCCAAATGCCAACATGATAGTACCTTCTTTGCTTAGTGTTTAATGTCTTGGAATGTCTGTTGCTCCGGTGTCGGGAGACTGCAACTCGTTCAGGCGTATTTTTCCAGTTGGGATGCTGTGAAGCCTGTAATGATGTCTCCTGATGGCGTCTCGATCACCGGGCGTTTGATAACGGAGCTGTGCTCCGACAGTAATTCTTTTGTCTTGGCTCCTGATTCTATATCGGACTTATCTGAGTCCGAGAGTTTGCGCCAAGTAGTTCCCCTTTTATTGACTAATGTTTCCACGCCGACTGCGTTAAGCCAGGCTTCCAGATTGTCTTGGGGAACGCCAGACTTTTTAAAGTCGTGAAAAGTATATTCAATATGATTGGCTTCCAACCACTTTCGGGCCTTTTTTACGGTGTCGCAGTTGCTGATGCCGTACACTTTCAAACTCATTGGATCATTTCACCTGTTGTTTTACGGTTGTCCCTGCTTTGAGTTGCGCGCTCGCAATGCGCCGTTCACAGTGACTCTATAAATGACTTGATGCGTTGAGCGGCCTCAATGCACTCATCCACTGAGGCGACTAGCGCCATGCGGACGCGTCCTGCTCCTGGGTTGACGTCTTGTTGCTCACGTCCCAGAAAACGCCCGGGTAAAACGGTGAGGTTTTTCTCCGCATAAAGACGTTGTGCAAAGACATCATCAGGAATAGGCGTGTGCGCCCAGAAGTAAAAAGCGGCGTCAGGCATCTCAAGTGGCCAGCACGGAGCAAGTATCTCCTTAAAGCTATGAAATTTGCTCACATACTGGGTGCGATTTTGTCGTACATGTTCTTCATCGCTCCAAAGTGCGATGGAGGCAAGCTGCGTTGGGATGGGCATTGAGCAGCCATGGTAAGTGCGGTAACGAAGAAACTCTCGAAGTATGCTCGCGTCCCCCGCAACGAAACCAGACCTGAGTCCGGGAACGTTTGAGCGCTTTGACAGGCTGTGGAATACAACGCAGCGGCGATAATCGTGTCTGCCCAATTTAGCGCAAGCTTCTAGTAAGCCGATGGGCGCAGTGGACTCATTGAAATAGATCTCCGAATAACACTCGTCCGAAGCAATAATGAAATTGTGTTCGTCAGCCAGCGAAATCAGTTTCTGTAGCGTCTCAATAGGGATGACGCGACCGGTTGGGTTGCCAGGCGAGCAAAGAAACAGGAGCTGGCAGCGTCGCCAAATGGAGTTCGGGACGGAGTCAAAGTCAGGGATGAAGCTATTGCTTGCGTCACAAGGCAGAAAATAGGGCTCCGCCCCCGCCAGATAAGCGGCGCCTTCATATATCTGGTAAAACGGATTTGGGCTGACGACGAGGGCGTTCTGGGTAGGATCGATAACCGCTTGTGCGAAAGCGAAGAGGGCCTCGCGAGTCCCATTGACTGGTAAGACCTGTGACTCCGGGTCTATTCCTCCGGTCAGGTTAAAGCGCTTCTCCAGCCATCCTGCGATGGCTTTGCGGAGTTCGGGTTCTCCCTTGGTTGTGGGGTAGCGTGAGAGAGCGCTCATATTATTCCGCAGTACTTCCAGGGCGAACTCTGGTGGCGCGTGTTTGGGTTCGCCTATAGAAAGCGCTATATGGGGCAGGTGAGCAGGTGGATGGGCGGACTGCTTCAGCTGCGCCAGTTTTTCAAAAGGGTACGGCTGTAGACGAGATAGGTTTGGGTTCATATCTTTGTCGTTACTCCAGAGCCTGCCGTCAAATTGGACGGACGACTATAGTTCTTTGCTGTTCTGTTGGTCCAATTGCCCGCAAATATCGTCGCGCAATGTTCGGCATAGCTCGGGGTCGCTCAAGGGGGCCCCATCAATATCTGTCAGAACGAAAACGTCTTCCACTCGCTCGCCAAGCGTTGCGATGCGGGCGGTGACAAGTTCGACCTCGTGTTCCAGCAGAATGCTGCCGATACGGGCGAGCAGGCCTGGACGGTCTGGAGTGATGATCTCCATAACTGTGCGTTGGTTGACGGTGTCATTACTGAAAGTGACTTCAGTTGGAAAATAAAAGTGCTTCAGCTGCCGGGGGGTGCGCCGCTTAATGACATTAGGGTAGTGTTCAGGGTTGCTTAATTCTCTCTCCAGGCGCTGGGAGATCTGCTTCTTACTGACAGAGCCGCTTGTATCCGCGTCGGCGCTACTGACTACAAACGAGCCAAGGCTGAATCTGTCTGTGGCGCAGTTAATGCGGGCCTCGGCAATGTTCAGGCGTAGTTGCTCCAACGTGGCTGTGGTGGCGGCGAATAAGTCGTCGCGAGCCCGCTGGTACACCATGATTTGCATGAAGCCTTCTGCTTCACCGCCCTTGGCGTCGCGAATTAATACCAGCGGCTCGGTGGAGTCGCCATGCCGGATGATAGCGGCGGTCTGCCACGCTATCTCGCCGGTGGAGTCCTGCAAAAAGTACTCTTCTTCCAGAGCGTCCCAGATCGCGTCGATATTATCGTCGCCAAAATCCTGCGAATGTAGTATTTCGCGCGCTTCGGTCTGAGTGTCCGCCACCCACTGACTGCGATCGGGTGGCGTATCCAGGCCGCGTCGGATTGCACGTTTGGTTTCGCTGTAGAGCTGTCGCAAAAGAGCTGCGCGCCATGTGTTCCATAATTTGGGGTTGGTGGCGCTGATATCGCAAACAGTCAGTGTATAGAGGTAGTCCAGGTGTATTTGCGAGTCGATCTTGCTGGCGAACTCATGAATCACTTCAGGGTCTGAGGGGTCCTTGCGTTGCGCTGTCATCGACATCAACAAATGGTTGCGCACCAGCCAGGCCACCAAACTGGTGTCCCGCTGGCTGAGATGATGCCTTTTACAGAAGGCTTCAACATCTTCTGCGCCCAGTTCCGAATGATCGCCGCCGCGTCCTTTGGCTATGTCATGGTATATGCCGGCAATGTATAGAAGCTCGAGCTTGGGCAGTCGATACACCAGTCGGGTCGCCAATGGGTAATCTTTGACGCTTTCGGGGTTGCGCAGGCGGATCATGTTGCGAATAACATGAATGGTGTGCGCATCCACGGTGTAAATATGGAATAAGTCGTGCTGCATTTTGCCGACAACACGACCAAATTCAGGAAGATACTTGCCTAGCACACCATAGCGTTTCATGGACGAGAGTGTGCGATGCAGGGCGTGAGGCGTTTTTAAAATCTCCATAAATAGAGATGTGTTGGCTAGGTCGCTGCGAAATTTGTCGTCGATCAGATGTCGATGTGCTCTGATTGCCCGGATGGTGTTGGCTCGAATACCTCTGACCTGAGGGCTTTGCGCCATCAGCAGAAAAACTTCGACTAAGGCGAAAGGCTGGTAGGCGAAGGTCTGGTTGTTAATGGCTTCGATATAGTCATTGCGGATATGGAAGCGCCGGTTAAGCGGTACGATGACTTCCTCGTCATCTGCATGCAGGATAATTTCGTCGAAGTATTGCAGCACCACATCGTTAAGCTCGCCTAGCGCCATGGCGTAGCGGTAGTACTCCTGCATCATTTGTTCGACGCCGAGCTCATCGTCACGGTCGATATATCCCAATAGATTGGCCAGTGAGCGCTGATGGTCGAAAAGCAGCCTGTTTTCGTTGCGCCCCGCCAGCATTTGCAAGCCGTATCTTAAGCGCCAAAGATAGGCTTCGCCCTCGCGCAAGGTGCTGTACTCATCGGCGGTCAGGAAGTCGTAAGCCGTTTCGCTGTCGCTACTTTCATTACAGAAATGGCGTTTGGTGATCCATCCGATGGTTTGAATATCGCGCAGTGTGCCTGGGGATGTCTTGATATTGGGTTCAAGATTGTATTCGGTATCGCCGTACTTTTGATGTCTTTCGAGCTGTTCGTCGCGCTTGGCGCTAAAAAAGCGCTGATCGGTCCAGGATTCATCTGAATAAGCGCGACGACTGAGCCGGCTCCGAAGTTCTGGCTCCCCGGCAAGGGTGCGGGTTTCCAGTAAGTTGGTGGCGATGGTGATATCTGTCGCCGCTTTGGCTATCGACTCCGTTACCGTGCGGACGCTATGGCCAATATCGAGGTTGAGGTCCCACAGCAGGGTAATGAGCCCTTCAATCGCTGGACCGAATTCGCTGATATCGGCGTCATCATCAAGCAGAATCAATAAATCAATGTCTGAGTGGGGGAGGAGCTCATTGCGTCCGTACCCACCTACCGCAAGAAGGCATATTTTATCTGGATCAGACCAGTCTGCGCCTAGCCACAAGGCTTTGAGCACCTGATCGATATAAGCTGCCCGACCAGAAACCAGTTCTCTGATGGGCGCGCCGGACTTGAACTGTTCGTGCAGTCGCTCAGTGGCGCTCTGTAGTGATTGCTTCAGGAAGCCCAAAGTGGGCTTTCCTTCTCTCAGAAGCGTGGCGTAGGCGTCGGCGTCAAAAATGAGACGCGGATCCAGCCTGATTGGCGGCGCTTCTGTTAATACCTGGTCGCTTTGTTCAGTCATAAATCGGATTTATTG
This sequence comes from Hahella sp. KA22, assembly GCF_004135205.1. Classification (NCBI taxonomy): domain Bacteria; kingdom Pseudomonadati; phylum Pseudomonadota; class Gammaproteobacteria; order Oceanospirillales; family Hahellaceae; genus Hahella; species Hahella sp. KA22. The sequence goes on from NZ_CP035490.1 coordinate 2,087,711, forward strand.
ACTAGAAAGACTCTTCGCTACGCTTGGTAAGAACTTCGTATCCGTCTGCGGTCACCAGGATGGTGTGCTCCCACTGAGCTGAAAGCTTATGGTCCTTGGTGACGACTGTCCAGCCGTCGGGAAGCAGTTTGCAGTGGCGCTTGCCCTGGTTGATCATCGGTTCAATGGTAAAAGTCATGCCTTCTTTGATCACCGTGCCTGTTCCCGGCGTGCCGTAATGCATTACCTGCGGTTCTTCGTGGAATACCGCGCCGATACCGTGACCGCAATACTCCCTCACAACAGAATAATGCTGGCTTTCCGCATATTGCTGGATGACATGGCCAATGTCGCCAAGGCGAACACCAGGCTTGACCAGTTCAATGCCTTTATAAAGGCATTCTTGAGTGACGCGCACCAGCCTTTCAGCAGCAATGGTGGGTTTGCCGACAAAAAACATTTTGCTGGTGTCGCCATGATAGCCATCTTTTATTACCGTGATGTCTATATTAACGGTGTCGCCGTTTTTCAGTACTTTTTTGTCGCTGGGGATGCCGTGACAAATCACATGGTTGACTGAGGTGCAGATGGATTTGGGGAACCCCTTGTAGTTCAGCGGAGCAGGTATGGCCTGTTGGACTTCGGTGATATATTTATGGCAAATCTCGTCCAACTCGCCGGTAGTGACTCCTGGTTTCACATGCTCTTCAATCATTTCAAGCACTTCAGCCGCAAGACGGCCGGCGATGCGCATTTTTTCGATTTCTTCAGGGGTTTTGATGGTAACTTTCATGCTCGCTTCTGAGGGTTCCAACTGCCTGCAAGGGCAAAGTGTGATTCTGTTGATATTAGACGCTGCCGTATTGTAACCGGTTCGTAGAGTGAATAAAAATCCGAGTTCTTTGCTAGGCTATCGTTTTTCTGCGTGCCTGGGCCGCTGCAGGCTCTGTGCTGGAGGGGTGGAGGGTGATTTTGGTCTTTAAAAAAACGGGGGTTTGTGGTATAAAGCGCGCCGGATTGAAATGCATCCTGAAAATCAGGAGCGTTGAAGCCATAAAAACACACATGCGTCGACACATGTTTCGGGTGCCGCTTAGATGCGGTTGGAGCATGGGATGCATGGAGGTTAAACCCAAACTTTTTTAAAGAGTAAAAGATATGTCAGAAGTTTCAATGAGAGACCTGCTGAAGGCGGGCGTTCACTTCGGTCACCAGACTCGTTTCTGGAACCCCAAAATGCGCAAATATATCTTCGGTGCGCGCAACAAGATTCATATCATTAATTTGGAGCACACTGTACCTGCTCTGAATGATGCTCTGCGTTTCGTTTCCAATCTGGCCGAAAAGAAAAATAAAATTCTTTTCGTAGGCACCAAGCGTGCAGCCGGTAAGATCATTAAAGAAGAAGCGGATCGCGCCAGCATGCCTTATGTCAACCATCGCTGGTTGGGCGGCATGCTGACTAACTACAAAACCATCCGTCAATCTATCCGTCGCTACCGTGATCTGGAAACTCAGAGCCAAGATGGTACTTTCGACAAGCTGACCAAAAAAGAAGTGTTGATGCTGCATCGTGAGATGGACAAGCTGGAAAGAAGCATCGGCGGTATCAAAGATATGGGCGGTCTGCCTGACGCGCTGTTCGTGATCGATGTGGATCATGAGCGTATCGCTATCAAGGAAGCCAACAAGCTGGGTATTCCTGTTATCGGCGTAGTTGATACCAATAGCGATCCAGACGGCGTTGACTATGTTATTCCTGGTAACGACGACGCCATTCGCGCAATTCAAGTATACGCCAAGGCTGTTGCTGACTCTTGCCTGGAAGGTCTGTCCTCAGCGGCGGGTAATGGCGATGAGTTCGTAGAAGTTAACGAAGCAGCTGCTTCCGCCGAAGAAGCTGCCGAAAAGTCAGAGTAATCTTAGGCATATAGAATGATCAAAAAGGGGATGATCTCCCCTTTTTTTTCAATTTTTCTGAACCTGACAAGTGAGGATTAAAAGATGGCGGCTATTTCAGCATCCATGGTAAAAGAACTGCGCGAGCGCACCGGTCTGGGTATGATGGAGTGCAAGAAGGCGCTTGTTGAAGCAGAAGGCGATATCGAGAAAGCGATTGAAGACCTTCGTAAAAGCAGCGGCATGAAGGCAGCTAAGAAAGCTGGTCGTGTATCCGCGGATGGCGTGGTTGCAGTTAAAGTTAGCGATGACAACAGCTACGCAGTTGTTGTTGAAGTGAACAGTGAAACTGACTTCGTTGCTCGCGACGAAAACTTCCTGGGCTTTGTTGGCGACGTTGTTGGCGCCGCCTTTGACAAAAAGTCCGCTGACGTTGCGGCTCTGATGGAGTCTGGTTTGGAAGAGAAGCGTCAGGCTCTGGTTCAGAAAATTGGTGAAAATATCAATGTTCGTCGTGCTTCTATGCTGTCTTCCGATGTGGTTGGCGCATATGTTCACGGCAACAACCGTATTGCCGTTCTGGTTGCTCTGAATGGCGGCAACGCTGAGCTGGCGAAAGATATTGCAATGCACATCGCCGCAGTGAATCCGCAGTTCATTTCTCGTGATGACGTTAGCGATGAAGTGATCGCTAAAGAGCGTGAAATTTACAAGGCGCAAGCTGATCAGAGCGGTAAGCCTGCAGAGATCGTCGACAAGATGGTTGACGGCCGTATCAACAAATTCCTGGCGGAAATTAGCTTGCTGGAGCAGGCTTTCGTTAAAGATCCTGACGTTAAAGTTAGCGATCTGGTGAAGAAAGCCGGCGCTCAGGTAGTTGCTATGGTGCGCTACGAGGTTGGTGAAGGTATTGAAAAAGAAGAAGTGGATTTCGCTGCAGAAGTTGCTGCTCAGCTGAAAGGCTAATTTCTTCTTTTTGTATGAATTTGTGGCGAGGGCGGTATACTCTGCTCTCGCCACATTAGTATCCGGAGGCTGCAAACAGCCTCTTAGCGTTTCTTCAACTTGCCAAGCTAGCGTGCAACACAGGTGAAACTACATATGCCCCCGTCTGCTCAAACTCAACCCAAATATAAGCGTGTACTGCTAAAACTCTCTGGTGAGGCGCTCATGGGAGAAGAGAACTTTGGAATAGATCCGAAAGTGCTCAATCGCATGGCGTTGGAAATTGGTCAGCTAATTGGTATAGGGGTTCAGGTCGGTCTGGTTATTGGGGGAGGAAACCTTTTTCGCGGTAAAGCGCTGCAGGATGCAGGTATGGACAGAGTGACCGGCGACCATATGGGAATGCTGGCGACTGTAATGAATGCGCTGGCTATGCGAGATGCGCTGGAGCGCTCCAATATCGCGACCCGTGTTATGTCCGCCATACCTATGAGCGGCGTTGTTGAGCATTATGATCGTCGCCGTGCTATTCGTGACTTAAAAGAAGGCGACGTGGTGATCTTCTGCGCTGGTACCGGCAACCCGTTTTTTACAACTGATTCCGCTGCCTGTCTTCGCGGTATCGAAATTGACGCGGACGTAGTCTTGAAGGCCACTAAAGTGGATGGCGTATACTCCGACGATCCTATGAAAGTGGCGGATGCGGTAAAATATGATCGACTCACCTATGATGAAGTGCTTGAGCGTAAGCTTGGAGTCATGGATCTAACTGCGATTTGTTTGTGTCGCGACCACGGTATGCCTGTGCGGGTATTTGATATGAATAAGGCCAGCGCGCTTATCAATATCGTGGTGGGTATGGAAGAAGGTACATTGATAGAGCGAGGGTAAAGCCGTGATTAATGATATTAAGAAACAATCTGAACAAAAAATGAAAAAGTCCATGGAGGCGCTTGGTCATGCCTTCGCTAAGATTCGGACTGGTCGGGCAAACCCTGCGATTCTTGAATCGGTCATGGTTCCATACTACGGCTCTGATACGCCTTTGACGCAGGTCGCCAATGTGGTGGTTGAAGACGCCAGAACTCTGAGCGTAACACCATGGGAAAAAAACATGGTGCCACAAATCGAAAAGGCCATCATGAAGTCTGACTTGGGGCTTAACCCATCTACCGCTGGTACAGTCATTCGGGTGCCAATGCCTGCGTTGACGGAAGAGACTCGTAAGGAGCTGGTGAAGACAGCTCGCGGAGAGGCGGAAAACACCAGGGTGGCGATTCGTAATCTGCGCCGCGATGCAAACGCAGATATCAAAACACTGCTGAAAGACAAAGAAATTTCTGAAGACGAAGAGAAGCGCGGGCTGGACGATATCCAGAAGCTGACTGACAAGTACATTGCTGAAGTCGATCGCGTTCTTGCTGAAAAAGAAAAAGACCTGATGGCTGTATAAGTCATGAAGGGCGGCTGGATGTTGGAGGGTTAAATGTCGACGGCTGATATTCCTTTGGTTGGAACCAGCAAACCTCGCCATGTGGCGATCATCATGGATGGTAATAATCGTTGGGCGAAGCAGCGTCGGCTCCCTGGAGTTGCAGGCCACAAAGCGGGCGTTGATTCTGTGCGGGCTGTTGTTGAAACCTGCGCCCGTCACGGTGTAGAGGTGCTGACGTTGTTCGCCTTCAGTAGCGAAAACTGGCGTCGTCCTGAAGAAGAGGTGGGCGCACTGATGCGCTTGTTTCTTGTGGCGCTGCAACGCGAGGTTCGTAAACTTAATCGCAACAATATCCGGCTGCGAATTATTGGTGACCGTTCTAAATTTAACTCTACTCTGCAGCAACATATGCAGGATGCAGAAGGTTTAACCGCCGGCAATACAGGTATGACGCTGGCAATAGCGGCTAACTACGGTGGGCATTGGGATATTACTCAAGCTGCCCGTCGTCTTGCTGAAAAAGTTGAGCGGGGCGAGCTTCGCGCTGCTGATATTGATGATCACTTGATTCAGCAGTATGTTGAGTTGGGTGACCTTCCGCCCCCTGATCTGTGTATCCGCACTGCGGGTGAGCAGAGAGTCAGTAATTTCCTCTTATGGCAGCTTGCTTATACGGAGCTGTATTTCGCGGATGTGTTCTGGCCGGATTTCCGTACGGAGCAGATGGAGTTGGCGTTAGCTGCTTATAGCCATCGGAAAAGACGGTTTGGGCAAACTGACGACCAGGTTGATCGTCGCTTGGCGGAAGATGGCGGGCCTCAGGCTGAGCATCCCTCCTCTTTCGAATTCGCCACTAATCCAGCTGCAAAGCGTTAATTGTGCTAAAACAAAGAATAATCACCGCGTTGATTCTCCTGCCTTTATTTCTGGCGGGAGTGGCGCTGACCGATGTTTTCGGTTTTTCTCTTTTTATTGGGGCGATTGTTACATTGGCGGCTTGGGAATGGGCGCAGATCTGTGGTCTAACGTCACAGACTTCCCGAGCGAGTTACGCAGCCATGACGGCGGTAGTGTTGCTTGCCTGCTCTCACTTGCCCGCGATCCTGACTCTCTCCATTGCGTTGATTTGGTGGATAGGCGCATTGGCGATAGTTTTGACATATCCTGCATCTAAAGCTTTCTGGACGCCGCCTATGACCAGGGCTGTCGCTGGGTTGTTGATCCTGGCTCCGGCTTGGAAGGCGCTGGTGGCGATTCGCGGCGGGGTGTTTGTGCTTGAGCCGGGCTTCGATACGAAGTGGATTATCCTCTATATCTTTCTCATCGTTTGGTTTGCCGATATTGGCGCTTACTTTGCTGGTAAGACATTCGGTAAGAATAAGCTTGCCCCTCATGTCAGTCCTGGAAAGTCATGGGAAGGCGCAGTGGGTGGGATGCTGGCTGTTTCGGTTTTGCCTTTCGCAATGAATTCATTTTTGACTCTTACCTTGCCTCAGCTTGTTGTGCTTTGGATGATGACCCTGTCAGCTGCGATTTTTTCCATTGTGGGCGATTTGATCGAGAGCCTGGGTAAGCGTTTTGTTGGCCTGAAGGACAGCAGTCAAATTCTTCCTGGGCATGGCGGTATTTTCGATCGTATTGATAGTGTTACGGCTGCGGCTCCTGTATTCCTGGTCTTAGCTATTTTTTCAGGCTGGATGCAGGGGTAGGTTTATGAAGCGAGTTACGGTTTTAGGCGCCACGGGCTCTATTGGACGCAGTACCCTGGATGTGATGGCCCGTCACTCAGATCGGTATGAGCTTTACGCAGCCACAGCCCATAGTAACCTGGACGAGTTACTTTCTATCTGCATTAAGCATCGACCAAAATTCGCTATATTGGCGACTGATGCGGGCGTAGCGGATTTTAAGCGGCGCCTTCATGGCGAAGGTCTCGCCACAGAGGTTAGAGTGGGCGTTGAGGCTATGTGCGATGCGTCTTCCGCTAATGATGTGGATATTGTCGTTGCAGCTATAGTCGGAGCGGCTGGATTGACTCCAACGCTGGCAGCGGTGAACTCTGGAAAGCGTATACTGCTCGCCAACAAAGAGGCGCTGGTAATGACTGGTGGGTTGTTCATGGACGCTGTGAGAAAGCATGGCGCTGAACTCCTTCCTATTGATAGTGAGCATAATGCGATATATCAATGCCTGCCAGAAGCGGCGCAACGCTTAAACGATTCTGCATCACTTGCTGCGCATGGGGTTACTCGCGTCCTGCTGACTGCGTCAGGAGGGCCATTTCGGCACTTTTCTCGGGAGCAATTAAGGCAGGTAACGCCGGAGCAGGCGTGTAAGCACCCGAACTGGTCTATGGGCCGTAAAATTTCAGTTGATTCCGCGAGCTTGATGAATAAAGGGTTGGAGTTGATCGAGGCATGCTGGTTGTTCGATCTGGCTCCAGGCTCGGTTCAAGTACATTTACATCCTGAGTCGATCATTCACTCCATGGTTGAGTATGTGGATGGTTCTATTTTGGCTCAGATGGGCAACCCTGACATGCGCACGCCCATCGCCTACGGGCTGGCGTGGCCGGAACGGATCGATGCAGGCGTTCAGCCATTAGATCTGTTTTCTATTGGGAAGCTGCATTTCGAAAAACCGGATAAAGAGCGTTTTCCCTGTTTGAGATTGGCTGAAGAAGCCTTTGCGCTTGGTGGAACTGCGCCGGCGGTAGTTAACGCTGCTAACGAGATGGCGGTAGATGCGTTTCTTCGAGGGGGTATCCGGTTCGTCGATATTCCCGTTGTTATTGAAAAGAGTTTGCTGAAAGGTTCTATTGTGCGAGCGGATTCTGTCGAAACTGTAATTGAAGCTGACAGAGTAGCCCGTCAATATGCCTCGGAAGTCATTAATGAGTTGGCTGGCGGAGTTGTTGTTCCGTAAGCCTCACTAGAAGGTCGCTCAGATATATTTACAATAGAGAGCATGGAATTTTTTCAAAAAGCCTTAGCGTTTATAGTTACATTGGGGGTGCTTGTCACCATCCATGAATTCGGTCACTTTTGGGTGGCGCGGCGTTGTGGTGTCAAAATTTTGCGGTTCTCTGTCGGCTTTGGATCTCCTCTTTTGACATGGCGGGATAAGCAAGGCACTGAGTTTGTGATTGCAGCCTTACCTTTGGGCGGCTACGTCAAAATGCTGGATGAAAGGGAAGGCGATGTCTCTGCTGAAGAAAGACATCTGACCTTCAACCAGCAGGCGGTGGGCAAGCGTATAGCCATTGCGGCTGCAGGGCCCGTTGCGAATTTTATATTCGCTGTCTTCGCCTACTGGTGTATGTTTGTGCTTGGTATCCAAACACTGGCGCCAGTGGTAGGAAGCGTCTCTAACAATTCTCCTGCGCAGCAGGCGGGGATTGTCGCTGGCGCGGAGCTGACTAGCGTTGATGGTTCTCCGGTATATAGCTGGGGCGACGTCAACATGAAGTTGGTTGGGCGTCTTGGTGACTCCGGCTCTATTGAATTTGGTTATAGCCTCCCTGACGAAAGTCTCCCTCACGATGCGACTGTGCCGATTAATGATTGGCTTATAGGAAAAGTTGAGCCTAACCCAGTGTTGGAACTGGGGATGAAAAGCTTCGTTCCTGATGCCCCTGCAGTGGTTCACGGTGTGATTCAGGGGGGGCGCGCTCAACAGGGAGGAATTGAGCCTGGTGATAGAATCGTGGCGGTTGAAGGACGGCCTATTGGCAACTGGTCTGACTTTGTTCGAGAAATAAAAGCGTCCCCTGAAAAACAGCTAACGTTGTCCCTGGAAAGGGCTGGACGGTCACTGGATATTAGTGTTCGTCCCGAAGCAAGGGAGCACAATGGTGAGACCTACGGCGTAATTGGTGCGGAAGCGAAAGCGACTGAATGGCCGCCTGGAATGTTGCGCGATGTGAAATATTCACCATTGGTGGCGGTAGGCAAGGCGTTGGAAGAAACCTGGGATATCTCTCTACTAACGTTGACCGCGCTGAAAAAAATCGTCACCGGACGGATTTCGGTTGAAAATCTTGGTGGGCCTCTCACTATAGCTTCGGCTGCGGGAATCTCTGCTAAATCTGGATTGGAGGCTTTTCTTGGCTTTCTTGCATATTTAAGTATTAGTCTGGGTATCCTGAATTTGTTGCCAATACCGGTATTGGATGGCGGGCATTTATTGTATTATTTTGTCGAACTTATTCGGGGCAAACCCTTATCTGAAGAAAAACAACAGCTTGGGATAAAAGTCGGGATGGCCCTCATTGCTTTCGTAATGTTGTTAGCGTTCTATAACGACCTCTCCAAATTGTAGTAAATAATGCTGAACCTTCGGCTCCCATCACGTGTGTTGATTACATGAGAGTATTGCTTTTTATCTTTGTTTGGCTGACGGCCGCTTTTTCTTACGCTGCAAATGATCAATTCGACGTCTCCGATATTCGAGTAGATGGTTTGCAAAGAGTGTCCGCTGGAAGCGTTTTTACCGCGTTCCCTGTCAATGTGGGAGAGAGCGTTGACTCAAAGAAGCTTGCGGATGCTACCCGCTCGCTCTTTAAGACGGGACTGTTTACCGACATCAAGCTGAGCCGGGAAGGCGATGTGTTGATCATCAACGTGACTGAGCGTCCATCAATCAGCAAAATTGAAGTTGAGGGAAATAAAAATCTTCCCACCGAAGATTTAATGGAAGGCCTTAAGTCAGCCAAGCTTTCGGAAGGGGAAGTGTTTCAGCGTTCGACGCTGGAGCGTATCGAGCTGGAAATTCTGCGCAGCTATGTGGCGCAGGGGCGTTACAATGCTTCTGTAAAAGCGGAAGTGGAGGAGTTGCCACGTAACCGTGTGCAGTTGAATATCAAAATCAAGGAAGGTCCGGTTTCAGCCATCCAGCATATTAATTTTGTCGGCAATAACGCCTTTGCGGATGACGAGTTGCGGGATCTCATGCAGCTCAAATTGACCGGGTTCTGGGCGTCCATTTTCAGCAGTGATAAGTACTCCAAGCAGAAGTTGAATGGCGACTTGGAGCGTATTCGCTCACACTACCTGGATAATGGATACATCAAGTTCAGTATCGAATCTACGCAGGTCTCCGTTTCTCCTGATAAAGAGCAAGTATTCATTACGGTTAACGTAAATGAAGGGCCTCAGTACAAAATTCGCGACATCGCTTTAAAGGGCGATTTGAAAGTCGAAGAAGAAGAGCTGCGCAAGCTGATTGTAGTGAAACCTGGCGATACATTCTCCCGTCAGCTCCTTACGGTAACATCGGACATCATTTCCAAGCGTCTGGGGAATGATGGTTATACATTCGCGAGCGTGAATGCTATTCCTGAGCCGCATGACGATAACACTGCTTCGGTTACCTTCTACGTTGAGCCTGGTCGTCGTACCTATGTACGTCGAGTCAGCTTCAGCGGCAACACTTCTACCAGCGATGAGGTGCTGCGTCAGGAAATGGTGCAGATGGAGTCTGCGGCGGCTTCGACAGACTTAATTGAAGCATCCAAATCGAGACTGGAGCGTTTAGGGTTCTTCAAAACTGTTACTGTAGAAACGCCTCTGGTTCCTGGAACCAATGACCAGATAGACGTGAACTATTCTGTGGAAGAGCAGCCTACCGGCAGCCTTTCCGCAAGTTTGGGTTACTCGCAGGACGGCGGCGCGACTGTCGGCGCCAGCGTGGCGGAGAAGAACTTCCTGGGAACGGGCCGTCGGGTGTCATTCGGGGTTAACAAAAGCAAGAGCGTTCAGAGCGCAAACTTCTCTTACACCAACCCATATTACACCGTTGATGGGGTAAGCAGAGGTTTCAGTCTGTTTTACAAGGAAACAGACTATGACGATGATGACAATGATGTTGCCGCATATCTGAAAGACAGCATGGGTGGCTCCGTTAACTTTGGTTATCCAATAGATCGATTCTCAAGGCTGACCTTTAGCTCAGGTTATACGCACACCCGCATTAAGCTGCCTAAGTATCCTGTTCAGGAAATCTCTGATTTCACTAACGAGTTTGGGTCTAGCTACAGCTTCTTTGATTTGTCCGCCGGGTGGAGTCGCTCCACCCTAAACAAGGGGTTATTCCCAACTTCAGGTAACTCGCAGTCTTTCTCTGTGAAGGTCACGCTACCAGAGTTGAGTGACTATAACTTCTACAAGTTGAACTACAACAATACCCAGTATTACCCATTGTCAGAAGACCAGGAATGGGCGCTGAAATTAAGGGCTGACTTAGGGTATGGCGATGGGTACGGCGACAATGATCGCTTACCGTTTTTTGAGCATTATTATGCTGGCGGTTTTGGGTCAATACGCGGGTTCAAGGCCAATACGCTAGGGCCAAAGAGTACGCCGCATCCTGGTAATCCAGACAGAGATCAGGACCCCTTTGGCGGTAATGTACAGGTTGAGTCCAGCCTTGAGCTGATAGTGCCTTTTATCTTTGTAAAAGACCGCTCTCAGATCCGTAGCGTGGTGTTTTTGGATGGCGGCAATGTGTTCGACACAGCCAGGGGATACGATCCCTCCTTCGACGAGCTTCGTTTTTCTGCTGGCGTCGCGATGACATGGGTAACGCCTATCGGTCCTTTGTCCTTCAGTCTGGGAAGAGCGCTGAACGATAAGGAGGGCGATAAAACCCAATTCTTCCAGTTCTTGCTGGGGCAAACGTTCTAAAGAACGAAATGATTTTTCCTGGCGCGCTGTCTAGTGCGCGCGCAGGATTTTTCTGGTCTTTGCGGCATATAACCGAAACAGTGAAGGCTTGGCGGTGTTAGCCAAGTTACGCAGAACTCTATAAACTCTGCGTCCTCACTGGTGGTTTCCAGTCAGCCGATAGAGATAAATGTTTAAGTTTAAGGAGCCCAATATGAAATTGATTCGAATTGCCGCTTTGGCGCTGGCGTTAGTAAGCACAGGATACGCTGGAATGGTGAGTGCGGCTCAGAAAGTGGCGGTAGTTGATTTACGTACAGCGCTGCTTTCTTCTCAAGCAGCCAAAAAATTTGGCGAGAATCTTAAGAAAGATTTTGCTGACGAAGAAGCCAGATTAAGAGAAGTTGGCGAGCAGGCGCAGAAAATGCAGGAGCGTTTGAAAAAAGACTCCGCCATCATGAGCGAAACTGAGCGCACTAAACTGAATGCAGAGCTGGAAGAAAAAGCGCAGGAATTCAATTTTCTGAAAAACAAATATCAATCTGCGATCTCCAAGCGGGAAGAATTGTTTTTGCAGGAATCCAAGCCCAAGGTTGACGACGCGCTGAAGAAAATAGCGGAAAAAGAGAAAGTGGATGTCATCTTACCCAGCAAATTGGCGGTGTATGCTAATCCTTCTCTGGATTTGACTGCAAAGCTGATCGAAGCGCTTAACAGCGCCAAATAATTTTCAGAGGCTGGCGTTCATGGGTAAGACAGACCTTTCATACACTCTGGCGGATATCGCTTCTCGGATTGGCGCTGAGCTGCGGGGCGATGGCTCAGTAGAGGTGAAAGGGCTGGCGACGCTGCAGAAGGCTCAGGCTGGACAGATCAGTTTTTTGGCTAACAAGAACTATCTGAAGCATTTGAAAGATACTTGCGCCTCCGCTGTCATCATTCCATCCAGCCTCGCTGATCAGTGTTCGACCAATGTACTGGTGATGGAAAACTCATACTTCGGGTATGCTCTTTGTAGTCAGTTGTTTTCCCCTCAATGGTCGAATATGAGTGGAATATCTCCCTCCGCCGCTATATCAGAAAGCGCCAAGCTTGGTGATGGCGTGGCCATTGGAGCAAATGCAGTCATTGAAGATGACGCGGAGATTGGCGATGGGGTGGTTGTTGGCCCCGGTTGTTACATCGGCGCGGGTTCTGTCCTTGGAGCGAATACTCAGTTACGTCCAAATGTTACTGTCTACCACGGCGTGAGTATTGGCGCGCGAGTACTTATCCATAGCGGAGCTGTTATTGGCTCAGATGGTTTTGGTTTTGCTCCCATTAGGGGAGACTGGGCCAAAATCGCCCAGCTTGGCGGTGTTGTTATTGGTGACGATGTTGAAATAGGCGCCAATACAACAATCGACCGCGGCGCACTGGATGACACGGTCATCGAAACCGGGGCGAAGTTGGACAATCAGATACAAATCGCCCACAACGTCAGAGTTGGCGCATATACTGTTATTGCCGCCTGTGTAGGCGTTTCGGGAAGCTCGTCGATAGGCAAACATTGCATGATCGGTGGCGGCGTAGGCATTGCCGGCCACCTGGAAATAGCGGATCAAGTGCAAATTACGGGAATGACATTGGTGACTCATAATATTAAGGAGCCAGGAGTTTATTCTTCTGGCACTGCGGTTGAGCCCAATGTTTCGTGGCGAAAAAATGTGGCCCGTTTCCGACAGCTGGATCAGTTGGCGCGTAGGGTCAGGGTGCTGGAGCAGGGCGGCCGCCGAAAGTCCGATGCGGATTGAAAGCGAACTGTAAAGGATCGAGAATCCGGGCCAACGGCTCTGTATAATCGATATCATAAACTTATCCGGCATTGTGCAATCATGTTGTTGAGGCTTTCCAAATATGGAAATTAATGAAATTAAAGAATACTTACCTCACAGATACCCATTCCTGTTAGTGGACCGGGTGCTGGAGATTAAGCCGGGCGAGTTTATTGCTGGTGTGAAGAACATCACTTACAACGAACCGCAATTTACCGGTCACTTCCCTGAGCATCCTATTATGCCCGGCGTGCTTATTATTGAGGCAATGGCTCAGGTGGCTGGAATTCTTGGGTTTGTCACCACAGGTAAAAAACCGGCGGACGGTTATACCTACTACTTGGCCGGGACAGACAAAGTGCGCTTTAAAAAGCCAGTCGTTCCGGGAGATCAATTGCGTTTGGAAGCGGAAATTGTGACTGACAAGCGCGGCATATGGAAATTCGCCTGCCGGGCTTTAGTCGATGGAAATATCGTTTGCAGCGCGGAAATTTTAACTGCTGAGAGAAGGCTTTAATGTCCATTCACCCTCAGGCGATTGTTGAACAGGGAGCCAAAATCGCCGCTGATGCGGAGATTGGGCCATGGAGTTATATCGGAGCCGATGTTGAAATCGGCTCTGGGACAGTGGTCAATTCTCACGTAGTGATCAAAGGCCCCACAAAGATAGGAAAGAACAACCGTATCTTTCAATTCGCCAGCGTAGGAGAGGAATGCCAGGACAAAAAGTACAATGGCGAGCCTACCGTTTTAGAGATTGGCGACAATAACGTCATCCGTGAGAGCTGTACGATTCATCGTGGGACAGTTCAAGATCTCGGCGCTACCAGGATTGGCAGTAATAACCTGTTCATGGCGTACGTTCATGTCGCCCATGATTGTGTGGTTGGGGATAACTGTATTCTGGCGAATATGACTACCCTTGCAGGGCATGTGTATATTGGCGATTGGGCGATTCTCGGCGGCGGCACTATGGTGCACCAGTTCTGCAAAATTGGCGAGCACAGCATGTGCGCAGGCGGTAGTATCGTTTTAAAGGATATCCCTGCTTATATCATGGCGGGAGGACAATCCGCTAAGGCTCATGGTCTGAATGTCGAGGGATTGAAGCGTCGTGGCTTCTCCAGTGAGATAATCCTGGAGTTGCGCCGTGCTTATAAGACGCTGTACCGACAAGGCCTAACGCTTGAGCAAGCAATAGAGAAGCTTAAAGCGCCGGCCGCAGAGTTTGCGGAAGTAGGCGTCTTCCTTCGCAGCGTACAATCCTCAGCCCGAGGCATCGTTAGATAAATTCCTAAGATGACGCCCATATCACAACGACCGATTCGCATCGGCATTGTCGCCGGAGAGGCTTCCGGCGACTTGTTGGGGGCGGGCTTGATGCAAGAATTAAAGGTCCTATACCCTCAGGCGACTTTTGAAGGTATCGGCGGTGAACGGATGTTGAAAGAAGGGTTTAACACCTTCTTTCAAATGGAGCGCCTTTCAATTATGGGATTGGTTGAGGTGCTTGGCAGGCTGCCGGAATTATTGGCTATGCGCCGCCGCATCGTTGAGCACTTTACAGCGAATCCTCCCGATCTTTTTCTTGGTATTGATTCCCCAGATTTCACTATTGGCATCGAATTAAAGCTGCGTCGGGCAGGAATTAAAACTGCTCACTACGTTAGCCCTTCTGTGTGGGCCTGGCGACAGAATCGTGTCTTCAAAATCGCCAAAGCGGTTGACCTGATGCTGACGCTGCTACCCTTCGAAGCGCGTTTTTACCGCGAGCATAATGTGCCGGTAAAATTTGTTGGCCATCCTTTGGCGGAAATTATTCCGCTTCATCCCGATAAAGTGGCAATGCGTCACGAACTTGGTATTGATGCATCGGGTGACGTTGTCGCTGTGTTGCCAGGCTCCAGAGGCGGTGAGGTCTCTCGCTTGGGGCCTACCTTTATTGAAACCATTGCTTGGCTGCACCAGCGGCGCCCTGATATTCGATTTTTGATTCCTGCCGCCAATCAGGCGCGAAGAGTGCAAATAGAACGGCAGCTGCAATCTCATGGCGGCCGACTACCTGTTACTCTGATTGATCAGCATTCACGTGAATGCATGATGGCTGCGGACGCTATACTGTTGGCCTCTGGAACAGCGACGCTTGAAGCGATGTTGGTGAAGCGTCCCATGGTAGTAGCCTATAAGCTTGCGACGCTCAGCTATTGGATTATGCGGCGCTTACTGAAAGCAAAGTACATCTCTTTACCGAACCTGCTGGCGGATAGAGTTTTAGTCCCTGAACTGATTCAACACGACGCTACGCCTTCCAAGCTGGGAGGGGCGTTACTGAAAGAGCTGGACGTGGAGCGGCGGAGAAGCCTTGAAGGCGAGTTTGAAGGACTGCACAAGCTTATACGGCAAAACGCCAGTGTGGTCGCGGCGCAGGCCATTGCAGAGTTAATTGAAAAAGGGCGTGTCGAGGTTCAAGGCGCCAAAGAAGGACAATGACATGAATCATTCGCAGATTGGCTTGTTCGATCAGGAAACTGGAGAGCTTGTAGCAGGCGTCGACGAGGTTGGCAGGGGCCCTTTGGCTGGCCCTGTCGTAGCGGCGGCAGTGATATTAAATCCGGAAAAGCCTATCGAAGGCCTGAATGACTCTAAAAAACTAAGTCATCGTCAACGGGTTGCGTTGTCACAGGAAATCAGAGAAAAAGCGCTGGCGTGGGCGACGGGATGGGCGACTGTCGAAGAGATTGATCAAATTAATATCTTGCAGGCTTCATTGCTGGCGATGCAGCGCGCCGTAGCAGGCTTGCAGGTTACACCAGATTTGGCTCTGATAGACGGTAACAAGATCCCTAAGTTGGATATGCCGGCAGAAGCGATTGTTAAAGGCGATAGCAAAGTGGCGGCCATTGCAGCGGCTTCTATACTAGCTAAAGTAGAGCGTGACGAAGAACTGGATAGATTAGACTTAATATTCCCTGGATACGGGCTGGCGGGGCATAAAGGGTACCCAACGGCTCAGCATTTATCCGCGTTGAAGGAGCTGGGGGTGACGGAAATACATCGGCGCAGCTATAAGCCGGTGCAGCAGTTATTGCAAGGTGACTAAAGTGGCTAGGCATATCGTTAGAAATCATCCCATCAGCGCCATCGTCGCTGTGCTGTTATTCAGCTTTGGCGCGTCTGCGCAGGCGGAAATCTATAAATGGGTCGATGAGCATGGCGAAGTGCATTTCAGCGATACGCGCCAGCATAAGGACGCCAAAGTCATCAAGGTTCAGCCCAATGTCTCTGATGCGCAAAAGCGTGATGCGGAGCAGGTCGGGCAGCGCTACCAGCGTATCTATGAGCAGTATAAAGTTGAGGAAGCTGCGCGGGTCGCTCATGAAAAAGAACGCGCGGCTCAGAAAGCTAAATTAGATAACTACTGTGCGGAGCTTAGAAAGGATATTAATCAGATTGATCAGGGATACGCCTTTGCCCGCATTAAAGATGACGGCACGCCTGAGTATGTCTCTGACGAAGAAATTGCTCAGCGACGCAGTAAGTTGCAGGCGCTATATCAAGAAAAGTGCGCGCCATAGTATTCGTTAAAAAGAAAAGAGGGCTTGAAGCCCTCTTTTTTATGTCTGAAGCTGGACGCTAATTTTTGATCAGCGCGCCAGATCTTTAAGTTTGCCCTTAACGCCTTTCCAGTCATCCGCATCAGCAGGCGCGTCTTTTTTCTCCGTGATATTCGGCCAGACGCGGCACAACTCTTCATTCAGCGCGATAAATTCCTTTTGATCTTCCGGCAATTCATCCTCGGAAAAAATGGCCTCGGCGGGGCACTCTGGCTCACACAGCGCGCAGTCGATGCATTCGTCTGGATCGATGACGAGGAAGTTAGGACCCTCGTAAAAGCAGTCCACCGGGCACACTTCGACGCAATCGGTGTATTTGCACTTGATGCAATTTTCGGTAACAACAAAAGTCATGGTCTGATCCCTTATTATGAAACTCTGCGCGATTGCTCAGTGACCGTTGGGCCGCGCGATTTAGTATTGTAGAAAACCCTTTCGGCGCAAGCAACCCGAGGCGTTCTTGCAACGCCCGGGATACCTGAGTTTTCAGGCGTTCTTACTTATCGATTTCAGCTCATACAGCATATTTAATGCATCTCGCGGAGAAAGAGAATCCACGTCGAGTTTTTGCAGGCGGGTCTCCACCTCGCTAGGCTCGATTCGAGCGAACAAATCGTCCTGAAGCGATGGCGCAGGGGCCGTCAGCGCGGGCTTGGACCCGCCGCTTTCCAGCTGTTTCAATTGCTTTTGCGCCTGATTGATAACTTGAGGCGGCACTCCCGCCAGTTGCGCCACCTGTATTCCGTAGCTCTTGCTCGCAGGGCCTTCGTGTACGGTGTGCAGGAAGACTATGCTGTCATTGTGCTCCGTTGCGGTCAGGTGCACGTTGGCGACATTTGTGTGTGTCTTGGGCAGCGCAGTCAGTTCAAAGTAGTGTGTGGCGAACAAGGTAAAGGCCTGAATTTCCTGAGCTAAGTGCTCGGCGCAGGCCCAGGCCAGCGAGAGTCCGTCAAAGGTGCTGGTGCCGCGGCCGACCTCATCCATCAAGACCAGACTCTGACGGGTAGCATAGTGCAGAATGTTGGCGGTTTCGGTCATCTCCACCATGAAAGTAGAGCGTCCCCCAGCGATGTCATCCGAGGAACCCATACGGGTGAATACGCGATCAATCGGGCCGATGACAACCTGAGCGGCGGGCACAAAGCTGCCGCAGTAAGCCAGGATGACAATACATGCGGTCTGGCGCATGTAGGTGGATTTACCGCCCATGTTCGGGCCGGTAATGATCAGCATGCGATGTCTGTCCTGCAGATCCAGATCGTTGGGGACGAACGGCTCCTGACTGACTTGCTCAACAACTGGATGACGGCCGCCTTCGATATGCAGCATATGTTCATCTGTCAGCTCCGGGCAGACCAGATTCAAAGTCAGCGCTCTTTCCGCAAAGTTGGACAGCACGTCCAGCTCCGATAGAGCGCGAGCGCTGTCTTGGAGAGGGGCAAGCTGCTCTGCGATGGTTTCCAGAATCTGGTCATAAAGCAGCTTTTCCCGGCTCAATGCGCGGCTCTTGGCGCTCAGCGCTTTATCTTCAAAAGTTTTCAGCTCAGGAGTAATAAAGCGCTCGGCGTTTTTCAATGTCTGGCGTCGAATGTAGTCCGCGGGCGCCTGGTCGGATTGTGTGCGGCTCAGCTCGATAAAGTAACCGTGAACGCGGTTATAGCCCACTTTTAAAGAGGATAGCTGCGTGCGTTCTTTTTCGCGCTTCTCAATTTCCAGCAGATAATCGCCTGCGTTTTCACTGATTCCGCGCAATTCGTCCAGCTCTTCATCAAATCCCTGGCGAAGCACGCCGCCATCACGAATGACGACAGGAGGGTTTTCTTCTATGGCGCGGCTGAGAAGGTCTGCGATGTCAGGAAACTCACTGATTTGTTTGGCCAGACTGCGCAAGTGGGCGCCGCTCAGTTCCTCCATCTGCTTTTGCAAATCAGGCAGGAGCGTTAGCGTATCCCGTAAGCGGGCGAGATCGCGGGGGCGCGCCGAGCGTAACGCTACCCGAGACAGAATGCGTTCGCTATCGCCAATCTGTTTGAGCGTTTCGTGTAATGCTTCGAACTGGTAGCCTTCCAGCAGTTCTTTAATGGCGTTTTGACGCTGACGCACTTCTTCCTGGCTGCGCAATGGACGATTCAGCCAACGGCGCAACATGCGGCTACCCATGGCGGTGGCCGACTTGTCCATGACCCATGCCAGCGTATGCCTGGAATCTCCCGCCAAATTAACGTCAATTTCAAGATTTCTGCGGCTGGCGGCGTCAAGAATGATGGAGTCTTCGCGCCGCTCCCGAATCATGGTTCGAATATGGGGAAGCTGAGAGCGCTGCGTCTCTTGGGCATACTGAAACAGACAGCCTGCGGCTTGTATGGCGACGCTCATGCCTTCGCAATCGAATCCAGCCAGATCTTTGGTGCGAAACTGCTGACATAACAGGCGCTGGGCAGTTTCCTGCTCAAAATACCAGGGGGGCTGCTTTTGCACGCCTGTGTAGTTTTCCAGTAGCGTCAGAAAAGGGAACTGTTCGCTGACCAGAATCTCAGCAGGTCGCAGGCGTTGCAGCTCGCTGGCTAACGCTTCGGCTCCGCGCACTTCCTGGATCAAAAAGCGTCCGCCGGCGATATCCAGCGTCGCCAGGCCGAATAAATCCTTATAAGCGCTTATCGCTAACAGTAAGTTGTCTGACTTCTCTTCCAGAAAGGCTTCATCGCTGAGTGTACCCGGCGTGACGACCCTGACGACCTTGCGTTCTACCGGCCCTTTGCTGGTGGCGGGGTCGCCAACCTGCTCGCAGATTACGACAGATTCGCCAAGGCGAACCAAACGGCCGATATATCCTTCCGCGGCATGGAAGGGAACTCCCGCCATCGGAATAGGTTGTCCGCCGGACTGGCCTCTTTGGGTCAAGGTGATATCCAGCAGCTCAGCGGCGCGACGGGCGTCTTCATAGAACAGCTCATAGAAGTCGCCCATTCTATAAAATACGAGCTGGTGAGGATGTTTCGCCTTGATGCCAAGATACTGTTGCATCATTGGCGTGTGTTGGGGTTTGATTGCGGATTCAATAGCGGACATGACAGAACAAAAGGATTGTGTAATTTTATGAATGAAGGCGGGATTGTAAGGGAAAGCCATGGCCTTAATAAAGGAGGCCGATCATTGTCCCGGAGCGTAATGCGCGCCCTTCCTGTATTTAAATTGGGGTTGATGGTGACGGAATGAACGATGAGATCAAGAGTCTGGCGGCGCGTTTAGGCGTAGTCCTGGGTGAGCGGGGCCTGACGGTGACGACAGCGGAGTCTTGTACCGGCGGTGGAATCGCCTATGCGATTACCTCCGTTGCGGGTAGTTCTAATTGGTTTGAGGAAGGCGTGGTCACATACTCCAATGACGCCAAGCAGTCGCGCTTACAGGTGTCGTCGGAGGCTCTGATGCGATGTGGCGCAGTCAGCGAAGAGGTTGTGAAAGAGATGACGCTTGGCGCCTTGCAGCATACGCAGGCGCAGCTTGCTATCGCAGTGAGCGGAATAGCGGGCCCTGGAGGCGGAACCGCAGAAAAGCCCGTCGGGCTGGTCTGGGTTGCATGGAGATTTCGGGACTTGGTTGTGGCGCGGAGCTTTCATTTTTCTGGGGATAGGGAGCAGGTGCGTCTGCAATCCATTGTCGAGGGATTGCGGGGAGCGATAGCGATGCTGGAAAGCAATTTGTAGAAAATTTAAGCGTGACTTTGTCCGTCGGGTTATGGAATAATGCTGTCAATTTATACAGTAATTCTGGGTTGAAATAACAACTCGTACCGGTTAAATGAAATAAAGGGTGTTTAAGAATGGATGACAATCGTAAGAAGGCGTTGACGGCCGCTTTATCACAAATTGAGCGTCAGTTTGGTAAAGGCGCAGTTATGCGGATGGGTGAACAGCCAAGAGAAATTATTCCTTCCGTTTCTACTGGTTCGCTTGGGTTGGACATCGCTCTTGGCATCGGCGGCCTGCCATATGGACGTATTGTCGAGATCTATGGACCTGAGAGTTCCGGTAAAACTACTTTGACTTTGCAGGTGATCGCAGAAGCGCAGCGTCAGGGCAAAACCTGTGCGTTCGTTGATGCGGAGCATGCGCTGGACCCTATTTACGCAGAGAAGCTTGGCGTTAATATCGACCAATTGCTGGTTTCTCAGCCCGATACGGGCGAACAGGCTCTGGAAATCGCCGATATGCTGGTACGCTCCGGCGCGGTTGATGTCATCATCATTGACTCCGTTGCTGCGCTAACGCCAAAGGCGGAAATTGAGGGCGAAATGGGAGACTCCCACGTTGGTCTGCAAGCCCGTTTGATGTCACAGGCGCTGAGAAAGTTGACCGGCAGCGTTAAGCAGGCGAATTGCTTGATGATCTTCATTAACCAGATTCGTATGAAAATCGGTGTCATGTTCGGATCGCCAGAGACCACTACTGGCGGTAACGCGCTTAAGTTCTATGCTTCCGTCCGTCTTGATATTCGCCGCGTTGGCTCTGTGAAAGAAGGAGAAGAAGTCGTTGGTAACGAGACTCGCGTGAAAGTGGTGAAAAACAAAGTGTCTCCTCCTTTTAGACAGGCGGATTTCCAGATCATGTACGGGCGTGGTATTTACCGCACTGGAGAGATTATCGATCTGGGCGTGAAGGAAGGCTTTGTTGATAAGTCTGGCGCTTGGTATAGCTACAAAGGCGACAAGATCGGTCAAGGTAAAGCGAACTCCTCAAGATATCTGGAAGAGCACCCTGAGATTGCGATAGAAATCGAAACCGCGATCAGAGATAAATTGATGCCGAAGATGCCAGCCAAAGAGAAAGAAACGCCCGTCGCTCCTGTTGAGGCTGAATAAAGCCAGTTCTTCCAAGAGCCTGTTTGCTCAATACAAAATATAAGGGCGGCCTTTTAGCCGCCCTTATTGCGTTTCCTTGTCCATATTCCTTCTCTCTATTTTTCCGTATCGAGTATTGTCCTTTGTCGGATAGGTCGTTGATCTGCGTTATAGGATCTTCTTAGTCATAATCTTGGAAGGCTCGCTTTCCATTCCGTTTATATCCAGAACGGTGACTGCGAAATAGTGAACGCCTTTTTCCAGATTGGAAAACGCATACTCAAACTGATGATCTCCAACTTCGACGTATTTCCAGTCGTTGTCTGATTCATGCTGGTGGTACACGCGGTAGCCTTCTAATTCATATAGCTCGATATCGCTACCGTCTTCGCGAGTATATGGCGGTTCCCAGATGATAAACGCACTACGGGCGTAGTTCGTTGACTGCTTCGCTGCGGCGATTTGGGGGGTACTTCCGTCAATACTGGAAGAGTCGCTTCCAGACCCTCCACCACCGCCACACCCGGTTAAGGCAGCGCTTGCTAGAGTGAAGCTAAAAATAGCGGTGATGGATCTACAATTTGATTTGGCGCGGTGAAAAATACTTTTTAAGTATGAAAGGGCTTTGACCTCAAAGTTAACTTGATTCAAATCATTCCCCTATTAGTAGAGTTAGAGTTATAAGTTGACGTTATAAACAGATAACGCCCCGCGCTCTTAGTCAGGATTCGTGCCAATAATGGCGGGGTGTTTGTAATTTGTTTAAAAAACAAAGAGTTAAGCTTTTTGTTTATCTCTTTCTGGATTTGGACTATTGTGAAAAGGGTTGCCTTTTTCTTACCAGAACGCCGGTGTTTGAAATTATTGTTATAAATTTCAAATAGTTAGATTGTCTGCAATTGGCGACAGTCATTGTAGAATCGAAAATGTAACTTGAGCTGTTGTGGAGAGGGAGAACGAATATGAAGTGGGTCGTATTGCTAGCTATCGTGGTCGCGGTCGTGATTTGGGTGGTTAATAGTCGGAGACGAAACCCTGTGAGCGATCCTGAAGTCAAAGAGCTTGACCAGAAGCGTTATTACGTGACGCCACCTAAGCCGGGTGACCTAGAACCCGAGGATAAAAGCGGCACGCAATACTAATTTGGCGGAAGGTTTAAAGCGGTAAGGGCCAGCTGCTTTTAGTCAGAGCGACCATGACGATATAGGCGAACGCTGTGTAGGCGCCAAGTCCGAACAGGATGCGAGCCCCTTTTGTCTTGCCTCTCTTGAGCGCGAAAACGCCTAACGCGATATAAATGATTAATCCCGCCACTTTTGCGGTGAGCCATCCACTATGGAAAGGGTATTGCTGGAGCTTGAGCGCGAGTCCTATGGCGCTCAGCAGTAGCACTGTGTCGATAATGTGTGGAAGAATCTTGCTTAACTTGCGCTGTAAGAGCGGACTTTCCAGGATCATCCATATAAAGCGCAGGGTAAATGACGCAAAGGTCAACGCAACGCAGGTCATATGAATGTGTTTGAGCAGCATATAGCTCATGACGGGCTCCTTTCACAGCTTCTTTTTTATTTCGGTTTGTTTAAACGACGGCCGCCTATTAGAAATTCTTTCCTTAAAAACTTAAAGTGTTAGTCAGCATTTCTTTATCTATTGCGCGTTACGCGCAGCCTTCATTAGGTGGTTTCTGAACGATGAGCGACAACATAAACATCGATGTGACAACGGGCGACTTTGATCTCGGAGAAGAAACGCGTCGATTGACGGATGGCGACACCAGTGTTGGCGCGGTTTGCAGCTTTGTCGGCCTGGTGCGTGACTTCAGTGATAAGCCTGATGTGAAAGGACTTTATCTGGAGCACTATCCGGCCATGACGGAAAAGTCGTTGCTTAAAATCGCAGAAGAAGCTTCTCAGCGCTGGGATTTGAATGGGGTGCGAGTCATCCATCGAGTGGGTGAGCTTTGGGCGGGAGACCAGATCGTCCTGGTGGTGGTCGCCAGCGCTCATCGTGGTGATGCTTTCGCCGCCTGTGAGTTCATCATGGATTATTTAAAGGTGCAGGCTCCATTCTGGAAGAAGGAGCTGACAGCGGAAGGAGAGCACTGGGTGGAGGCGAAGGAAAGCGATCAGGCCAGGGCGGGTGAGTGGAGTTCTGAGTCAGAATAGCTTCGGACGAAACGAGCAGCGGGCGTATTTCGGTTATTGTTCTTGAGACTTATCCAGATTCGCCAGTTCTTCCAGTGTATTGATGTTGTAGAACATCTCTGGGCAGTCGCTGAAGTCGATTTGTTGCAGGGGGCGTGAATCAAGCCAGCGTTTGACGCTTCGTCCCTCGCTTTGTAAATAGCGAAGAATATCTTCAAAACTGCTGGCGGGAAGCAGGCAGTGCAGATACTGCAATCGTTCTCCATCCCAGGCGATGTTTATCAGGTTGTCGCGTCTGCTGGCGAACATGCGACGCGCGTATTCAGGTCGGAGAAGAGGCGTATCGCAGGGGCTGACCAATAGCCACTCTTTACTCATATAGGGTTGGGCGGAACAGATGCCCGCCAGAGGGCCGGCAAACTCTCCCCAGTCATCGGAAAAGACAAAAGGCGTCATGCGCTGATACTGCGCCCTGTTGCGATTACAACTGATTAGAATCCTTTCGCAGGTTTTGGTGAATGTAGCGTGTATATGCTGGGCGAGAGGCTGGCCGCGCCAGGATAGCAGCCCTTTGTCATTACCGCCCGCCCGCTGCCCTTTACCGCCCGCGAGAATCAGGCCGTCGCAATCCAACATCGTTGACAGCTCAGTCATGAAGCCCTTGAGCGGCAGACTTCCTGCGCTTTGCTGAATAAACCTTCAATACGGGACAAAGCATTATCAACTTCTCTGGAGTAATCTCTGCTGGAGGCGCAGTAAGCGAATTGGATGCCGTACCTGAAGCCATGCTCATGTTCGCGGCAGTTAATAATCTGTGCCTGAATGCCATTTTCAGCAATGTAGCGGCCACGGAAACAAAGTTCAATCTTCTCGCCCAGACGAAATTTCTGACTACTGTGAAACGCCATGCCATAGCGATTGAAGTCTATGCAGTTAACGACGATGCGAGTCTTGGAACGGTTGAACAAGCCTGATAAGCAAACCATCGCCGTCAGGGCTGACGTGGTATGCCGTATTTTGATGCGGCGTTCTGTTTGGTTGGGGAAAGTCACTTCCTGCATGATCTTATGCTGAGTCTGTATCTTTTGGGTAATAGCGTTAAGCCCGATGGATTCCCTTTATCGGGCTTTTCATTTTATTGGTTGGGTTTGGATAATAAACGCTCAGCTTCGTGATTTGTGAGCTGGCGCAACCCCTGCGGTTAACAGCGAGGGTTAAACGGCGGTATTCACCAGCCTGCCTGTTCTACTCTCCAGCTCTTCCGGCTGCCCGTCTCGCGCACCGAGGAGTTTGGGGGTGCGCCGCTCTCTTCTTTTGCGGCGCTCCTTGCCGTCGTAGTCGTTTTCATCGCTGCGCCGGCGGTCTGGGCGTATGCGGCGGTCATGCAGCTCACCTTCTGACAGGGGCGCCTGCGCCGGTGTGGACTCCACCTGAGCAGCCTGCTTCAAGGAGGCGGAGCTGGGGGGGAGGGCCTGTTTCTGGCGTCATTAATGTACATGTCTGGTTTTCCTCTAACAGGTTGTCTTTCATTTTTTCAATCATTCCCTATTGCTGTATTAACTCGCCTTGAATTATTGCGCTTAGCCCTGTTTCCGGCACGCGTCGCTGTAACCGGAGTTACGCTAAACTTATAACGGCGGGTGTAGGAAAAACTTTAATCCGCCTGATCAATCGTCAGCGCTTTTGTGGGTCTTGTAGCGTTGGCGGGCGTGGCGGGGAGCATCTTGGATAAATGTGTAAAAGCGGTTTTGCGCTAAAGCCGATTTGGTTAAACTTGACCCTTTTTTGGGAAGTCGCAGGTGAGCCGGCGTGGCGAGCAGCGATCTATACACGCATTTTGACGCCCCGATTTAGCATCGGGCGGAGTCTATGAGTAAGAAAAAGCCCCTACCAATCCAATCGCTCTACAAACCCTGTCTGACAAAAGATTTTAAATTCAGCAGCACCCGCGCGCTGGAGCCGCTGGAAGGCATTCTCGGGCAGAATCGCGCCCAGGAGGCGGTGCAGTTCGCTATATCCATGGCGGATGCTGGCTACAACATATACGCCATTGGCCGCAACGGTCTGGGTAAGCGGACAATGATCATGCGCTTCCTGGAGAAAAAACGTTCTGATGCGGTCGCCAGCGACTGGTGCTACGTCAACAACTTTGACGATGTGCGGTCGCCAAAAGTGCTGCGTCTTCCTGCCGGTCTGGGAATGCCGTTAAAGAAAGATCTGGAACAATTGTTGGTGCGCCTGCAAAAGGGCATACCGCAGGCGTTTGACAACGAATCTTACTACGAGCGTGCAGAGCAGATTAAAAACGAGCTGAGTCAGAAGCAGGAAAAATCGCTGAGCCGCATCGCCAACGCGGCTAAAAAACAGCAAATCAGCCTGACTGTGACGACGCCGGGCGGTTATCGTCTGGTTGCGACGGACGGCGAGAAACCATACAGCGCGGACACGTTTGCAGAGCTTCCGGAAGCTCGCCAACAGGAGTTTGAAGACGCAATCAACAAGCTGGAGAAAAAGCTCCGCACGGTGTTGCGTCGACTCAGCCAGTGGGAACAGGAATATGCGGATAAACAGCAAGCGCTGAATGAAGAGATTGCGCTGGCGGTTTCTCAGCATTTGATCGACAACCTGAAGAAAAAGTATCGCGAGCATCTGGAAGTCGTCGAACACCTGGAACAAATTCAGGCGGACTTGCTGAAGAACGTTGAGATTTTTCTGGATGACGGCGAAGAGCAGGCCGCTCTGGCCGCCGCCACTATGGATAACAAGCTGCCCAGACGTTATCAGGTTAACGTGATGGTGCATCATGACGCCAATGGCAATGCGCCGATCGTTGTGGAAGACAACCCCAACTACTTCAATCTGTTTGGGGCGGTGGAGAACGTGACTTATAAAGGCACCGTATTTACCGACTTTACCTTGATCAGGCCCGGCGCCCTGCATCGCGCCAATGGCGGTTATCTCCTGATGGACGCCGTCAAAGTGCTGGAACAGCCTTTTGTCTGGGATGCAATCAAGCGCACGTTGCGCTCAGGCAATGTGGTCATGAATGCGCTGGAGAAAGAGATCACACTGTCCGGTACGATTTCTCTGGAGCCGGAGCCAATGCCGCTGGAAGTGAAAATTGTGCTGTTCGGCGACAGAGATACTTATTTGTTGCTGCAGCAGTATGATCCGGACTTCGGCGAGCTGTTTAAGGTGACGGCGGACTTTGAAAGTGAGATTTCTCGTACTCCTGAGACGCAAATGCACTATGCCCGTTTTATTACCAGCCTGGTGCGCGAGAAGGGGCTGATGCCTTGTGACCGCTACGCGGTGATGAGAATCCTGGAGCATAGCGCTCGCGTCGCGGAAGATCAGAACCGGTTGTCTTTGCATGCGGCGGATATCGCTAACCTATTGCGTGAGAGTAACTACTGGGCAAACGACGCCAAAGCGAAAATGATCCATTCAGAGCATGTCGATAAAGCGCTGCGGAGCGCGGAATATCGCTCCAGTCGAATTCGTGACCAAGTGTTCGACAGTATTCGCGACGGCACTACGCTGATTTCCACAATCGGAGAGAAGGTGGGCCAAATCAACGCGCTGTCGGTATTGAGTACTGGCGATCATGAGTTTGGCGTGCCGAGCCGAGTGACTGCGACCACGCATTATGGCGATGGCGAAGTGATCGATATCGAGCGTGACGTCAAGCTGGCTGGCGCTATTCACTCCAAGGGCATGATGATTCTGTCTGCGTATCTGGCTTCTATTTTCGGTAAGAATGGCCCGATCAGAATTTCCGCCAGTATCGCCTTTGAACAGTCATACAGCGAAGTCGATGGCGACAGTGCTTCAATGGCGGAGTTTTGCGCGATCATTTCTTCGATTGCTGATGCGCCGATCAAACAGAATATTGCGATTACCGGCTCAATGAACCAGTTTGGCGATTCTCAACCGGTTGGCGGGGTCAACGAGAAGATTGAAGGCTTCTTTGAAACCTGTTGCATCAAAGGGTTAAGTGGGGAGCAGGGCGTAATTATTCCCGCTTCCAACGAGCACAATCTGATGCTGAACAAACGTGTATTGGACGCCTGCAAGGAGAAGAAATTCTTCATCTATTCCGTCAGGAATGTAGGAGAGGCGCTGGAGATATTGACTGGCCTGCGTGTTGGGCAGCCAAACGAAAAAGGCGCCTATAGCCGCAATACGTTATTTGGCATGGTTCAGCAGAAGCTCAAGCAACTGAAAATTGCGGAGAGACGTCACTAGGGCGTCCCTCCGTACTATCCATAGTATCCGTACTACGCACTAAAAGGCGTGCGGCGTCTCTGGCCGCATGCCTCAACTCTGAGCCTTAACTGGCTTTACTACCGTCCCTAAAGGAAGCCGTGCGCCGCAGTGGCTGCAAAAACGGGCTTCCGCTTCATGTAAATCTTTTTCACAGGAACGACAGGCCAGGCTTAGGTAGTTGTTGCGCAATACGTTGGAAAGTTCTGCGGTAAAAATTCCTGTTGGCACGGCGATGATAGCGTAACCCATCACCATGACCATCGCCGCCATGCCTTGACCAAGGTCTGTCCTCGGGGCGATATCTCCATATCCCACGGTGGTGAGGGTGACGATAGCCCAATAGATGCTACGCGGAATGCTGGTGTAACCATTAGCGGGCCCCTCTATCAGATACATCATACAGCCGAACAAAGTGACCAGCACCAGGATGGAAAACAGAAACACAGTCACTTTTTGCCTGCTCTGGCGAATCGCGTGCAACAGTAGATTGGCCTGAGAAACATACTTCGCCAGCCGCAGGATACGAAACACCCTCAGAACTCGAAGCACCCTGATAACCAGCAGATAGTGAGCGCCGCCCACGAACAAACTTAAATAGGTGGGGATGATGGAGAGCAGGTCGACGATGCCGTAAAAGCTGAAAATATATCGAATGGGTTTGTCTACACAGTAGATTCGCAGCAGGTACTCAGTGGTGAACAAGATGGTGAAAAGCCACTCAACGGCCACGAACCAGTCGCCGTATTTCATGCGCAGTTCACTAACGCTGTCCAGCATCACCGTTAAAACGCTGATAAGAATGCCGCCGATGAGCGCTATGTCAAAGGCTTTGCCGGCCGGGGTGTCAGCGTGAAAAATAATGATATAAAGCTGCCTGCGCAGCTTGTCGTTAATAGACATGTTTTTCTCGAAACTGGTTTAACGGATAACCACGCCGCAGATTCTAATTCATCATTGAGGATGCGCAACCGTTTACTGGTGAGCCGCCATAGTCATCCGAGCTGAGGGTAATCAGGCGACGAGAATATGTCGATAAGTCAGATTCACTCGCGGACCCACTGGCGTCTTGCTTTTTGGCAGTTGATGGCGCCAGTGGCGCTGCATATCTCCTGACATAATCAGCAGCGAGTTATGCATCAGCTCTATCGCCAGGGTTTGGCCGCCCCGTTTGGGCTTAATCTGAAACTTGCGTGTTGCGCCAAAAGAAAAAGAAGCAATGATGGGAGCAGGCCCTAGCTCGGGCTCATCATCTGCATGCCAGGAAACGCTGTCCTGGCCATCCCTATACAGGTTGCACAGAGCGCAGTTGAACTCGGCGGCGGCGTGTTCAGAAGCGATGTGACGCAACTGTTGCAGCAGTGGGGAGAATGGAACGGGACTCAGGCGTAGGCCGGAATAAGCATAATGGCAATGCGCTTCTCCATACCAGGCTTGCAGGCGCGGAATGGGAATTATGCGGCCTTGTATGCGCAGGCTGTCCTGGCGCCATGCCAAATGCTGGGTTAAGTCCTCCATAACAGAGGCTGCGTCAGCGTCCGTCAGTACTGGATGAACAAGGGTGAGCGCGCCATTGGCTATCGTAATGGGCTCAATTTGGAGGTCTGGATGTGGGCGTAACTGCATGCGTTCTAGTTAATCCTTACGGGTTGGCGACGGGGGCCCCAGTGGCCAGGGTGTGACTCAAATACACCCGGTAAAGCGGCGCAGCAATGAGCGCATTCCCCGTGTTCATTTAACCCCCATTTACCAAGGCGATACCAGTCTCGTTCTATCAGTAACTCTCCACAGTTCGCGCACCATGTGCTGCCGCCTTCGCTATCATGAACGTTGCCGGTATACGCATAGCGTACTCCGTTCTTCATTGCGATATCTCTGGCTCGGGTGAGCGTTTCTGGGGGCGTGTGGGGTTTGTCCCGCATTTTCCAATCTGGATGGAAGGCGGAGAAATGCATGGGAACATCTGGGCCAAGGTGTTCCACCACCCACTGGGTCATGTCCTCCAACTCTTGAGAGGAGTCATTTTCGTCTGGAATCAATAACGTGGTGATTTCGAACCAGACTGATGTCTCTTGCTTCAGGTAGATCAGGGTATCCAGCACCTCCGCCAAATGCGCACCGCAAATTTTATGGTAGAAGCGTTCCGTAAATGCTTTCAGGTCAACATTGGCTGCGTCCATGTAGCGGTAGAACTCTTTGCGGGGATCTGGACACATAAAGCCTGCCGTCACAGCAACGGATTTTACGCCTACTTCATGGCAGGCTTGGGCCACGTCGATCGCATATTCGTGAAAAATGACGGGGTCGTTATAAGTGAAGGCGATGCTGCGGCAGCCGTAATGCCGGGCGGCCTCAGCCAGCTGTTGCGGCATGGCGGTGGCGGCGAGAGTATCCATTTCTCTGGATTTGCTCATGTCCCAGTTTTGACAGAATTTACAGGCGAGATTACAACCGGCGGTGCCAAAAGACAGTACTGGCGTGCCCGGCAGAAAGTGGTTCAACGGTTTCTTTTCTATAGGATCGATACAAAAACCGCTGGAGCGGCCGTAGCTGGTGAGAACGATGGCGTCATTCTCTCGCGCTCTCACAAAGCATAAGCCTTGTTGTCCTTCATGCAGTTTGCAGGCGCGAGGGCAGATATCGCACTGAATGCGGCCATCATCCAGCTGATGCCAGTAGCGAGTAGGGTGGTTTAGGGGCGGTTGGAGCTGGGCCATCATTAAAATCAGGTTAGAAACGCCTGCCTCCGCTTACATTTGTCAGCTATCGGGCGGATAAACGGTTTTACCCGCTTCCACTAACGGCTATGATAACGAGAATACCACAAAGTGGTTCGCCATTTGTTTTGCGCGCGGTCTTATCGTTAAAAATGATGTTAATCAGACTTCTGCGAAGCCTTCCGCATTGGATGCTTCTTCTTTCTCTTACTCTCTGCGCCCGTGTCTGGGCGGCGTCTCCTATTGAACTCAAGGGCGACTTAACTCAAGGTGGTCTGGTCGTCGGCCAAATCGCTGCCGATGCTCAGGTCTGGTATGACGACCATAAGCTTGAACTGACGAAAGATGGTCATTTTGTGTTTGGTTTCGAGCGCGATGACGATTTAAACCACAGCCTGAAGGTCCGTTTGGCGGATGGACAGGAATGGACGCAACCCGTCACTATCTCCGCCAGAGATTACGACATACAGTATATCGAGGGCATTCCCAAGAAGATGATGGAACCCGACCCGAATGATTTGAAACGCATTCGGGAGGAGAACGCTCAAGTAGCCCGTGCGCGGGGACGCGATTCCCGACTAAACTATTTTTTAGAGGGATTTATTTCTCCGGCAAAAGGGCCGATCACGGGAGTGTATGGCAGTCAGCGTTATTTCAACGGCGAGCCGCGTCGCCCGCACTATGGTTTGGATATCGCTGCGCCGCGAGGCGCTTCCGTGATTGCGCCAGCCTCGGGAGAAGTAACGCTCACGCACCCGGATATGTTTTTTTCAGGAGGAACCCTGGTGATTGATCACGGTTATGGTGTGTCTTCCACCTTTATCCATCTGGATAAGATTCTGGTGAAAGTGGGCGACAAAGTGGAACAGGGACAGGAAATCGCCAAAGTCGGTTCTACCGGGCGGGCCACAGGCCCGCATCTGGACTGGCGGATAAACTGGTTTCAGACCAGGCTCGATCCGGCGTTGTTGCTGGCGTCGGAACCTAAAATGATGAGCAACAAGAACCTGCAAGAAAAATAGGTAATTAGCCAAGATGAATGTAATGAACCAGATAGTCTATGTAGTCGAGGACGACGAAGCTGTTCGCGACTCTCTGCTGCTCCTGTTGCGGGCGGAAGGTTACAGTACCAAAGGGTATTCCAGCGCCCAAAGCTTCCTGGAAGAGGAAGTCGCCGATCTGAATGGCTGTCTGGTTCTGGATATCCGTATGCCTGGTATGACAGGCATGGAGCTGCACAAAAAACTGCTTGAGCTGGGTTGCGCCTTGCCAGTGATATTCGTAACCGGGCATGGCGATGTGGCCATGGCTGTGGAAGCGATGAAACTTGGCGCGGTGGACTTTGTGCAGAAGCCTTACCGAGAAGAAGACCTGTTGGAGAAGGTGAAAGGCGCTTTGGCGATGGACGCCGAACAGAAAGAAGCGCTGCGCCACAAAGAGAAACTGCGTCAAAAAATAGAGTCTCTGACGCCGCGCGAGCTTGAAATCATGGAAATGATGATTGAAGGCAATGCTAATAAAGTGATCGCCATTGAGTTGAATATCAGTCAGAGAACCGTGGAAATCCACCGTTCCCGCGTCATGCAGAAGATGGGAACGCATTCTCTGGCGCAGTTGGTGCAGATGGTGCTGGCCGCAAGAAGTTGATTTCTGCGGCTTCCGCCGCAGCTTTCCCAGAGGTGAAAGTCGCCTCAAGTCTGTAAGGGTTATCGCGTATTAAACGGGATGATACGGCTGTCTATAGTCGCAAGTTCCGGCATTTTTCTCGGTGGAGCATGGCGACGGTAGATAACAAAGCAGTATCCAAGCTATCCAGACAGGACCAGATTCTGCTGGTGGATGATAATCCGGCTAACCTGAAAATCCTTTACGAAACGTTGGATGGTCGCGGCTATAAGCTATTAGTGGCGGATAGCGGCGAGAAAGCGCTTAGCATCGTTCGTAAATCCCACCCAGACTTGATTCTTCTTGATGTCATGATGCCTGGCATGGATGGCTTCGAGGTGTGTCGTACCTTGAAGCAAGACCCGGCCACCGCATCCTCTTCGATTATTTTTCTTTCCGCGCTGGATGACACGGACTCCAAAGTGATGGGCTTCGATGCTGGCGGCGTGGACTACATTTCCAAGCCGTTTCAGGTCAAAGAAGTGATCGCAAGGGTGGAGACTCACCTGAAGATCCATCGTTTAGAACAGCAGCTGGAAGCCCGTAATCGCGAGCTGCAGATTGACAAGGCGAGCATCCTGTCCGCCATGAGCGAGGGCATATACGGGCTGAGTCGCCGTGGTGAAATCATTTTCGCTAACTCGGCGGCGGGACGCATGAATGCGTGCGACGAAGACAGCCTTCTCGGGCGTTCCTTTGTGCAATTGCATTTCAGTCAGGCGGAAAACCCTGAGGGTGAAAACGCATTCGATCTGGATCGTATGACCGAGCGTCTACAACGTGTATTAAGTAAAAATGAGGCGTTACGTATCGGAAACGCTTTGTTTACCCGACCGGATGGCTCTGTTTATCCCGTCGCCTTTACGGTTACGCCGACGGCGCGTGATGATCACGCAACTCACGCTGTTGTTGTGTTTCACGACACTACGGATGAGATCAGGCAGGCTGAAGAGCTTGAGGCTGCGCGGCAAAGCGCTGAGGCGCAACGTTCCCAGCTCGCGCATATCTCTCGTTTGAGTATGATGGGAGAAATGGCGGCGGGTATCGCTCATGAAGTAAATCAACCTCTTACCGCCATCGTCAATTACATCCGCGTCGCCAACCGCATTGCCAAGGCGGAGCAGTTGGACAAGGCGCTAATGGACGAAACGCTGAAGAAAATAGAAAGTCAGTGTTTGCGCGCCAGTCAGGTCATTCAGCATATCCGCGATTTCGTTAAGAAGCCTTTGCAGGGCAAAGAAATGTTGTCCGCCAACACGCTCGCTAAGGACATTCTGGAGTTGGCGGAAATAGAGGCCAAGGAGCACGGCATTGAGTTGCGCGCGAATATAGAGCCCTCATTGCCGGAACTCTATATTGAGCCGGTGCAGGTGCAGCAGGTGGCCTTGAATCTGTTGCGTAACGGCATGGAGGCGATGGGGCACGCGAATATGCGCGGTGCTGTTAAGTTTAAAGTCGCTCAGGCCAATGGTAAGGGTATTTTATTCGAAGTGACGGATGAAGGACCCGGCGTCGCGGAAGAGCATCAGAACAATTTGTTCAGTCCTTTCTTCACTACGAAAAAGTCTGGGATGGGGATTGGTCTGACGTTGTGTCAGTCCATCATTCACTCTCATGGCGGCGAGATTGGCTTCAGGCCGGGAGAAAGTGGCGGCAGCACTTTTTATTTTACGCTGCCGGTGCGTAGCAAGCCGGTAGGCAAGCGGGATCAGCCCGCTGCATCAGCTCAGTAATATGGCAGGCAAAGGCCTGACCAGCAGTCCCGCGCGTTGACCGGGCCCTACCTTGGAATTAGGGAAAACAATGCGCACAGGGCTGCCGGAAACAACGTATTCCGTCTCCTCATCCTTCCAAACTGAATAACCCACCTCCAGCTCAGTAAAGTTGGGGGTGGCTTCCGCGATGTTCAGCTGGAAGTTCTTGCCTGTATTAATAATTTCGTCAACGACTTGATACTGCTCAGGCAGCTTTCCGCCGTAGGATTTGATAGCGGCGTCATCGCCGGCGATCAGCGCCAGAAGCTGATTTTTAAGATTGGCGAGTCCCGCCAGGTCGTTTTCACCAAACGGATGCACTTTGCCCAATTCCACTGTGAAACTCTCCGCCGCGTACTCAGCTGCGCTCCAGCCTGAGAATGTTGCGGCGGGTTTGTTTTGCAGCAGGACAGCTTCCACTCCGCTGGCCGCCAACAGCTTAAGCTGCAGCGTGGGGCACTGCCGGGCTGGCAGGAATGGATAAACGGCGAACTTTTCGATCTGCGAGCCCCGAATTGCTGTGTGCAGGTCATAGTGCCAACAGGTCTCTTCAGCTGGGACAAAGTCTTGTACTTGTGCGATGAGTTCCGCCGCCCGATTAGGCTCATATCCTGGGCCTGCAGTGGCGCTTTCCTTGAAGAGGCGATTGAGGTTGATGTCAATAAAGCGCTCCTGCGCCTTCATGGCTGGAGGATTTCCGAGTAGAAAAAGACACTCTCTACGTACAGGATGAAGTCCTTCCAATAGTTCGGAAACGATCTCGTTCATGATTTCTATTGGCGCAGTCTCGTTGCCGTGCACGCCTGCGGAAAAGACCAGTTTTGGGCCGACTGGAGAGGAGGGGGCGCACGTCAGCGCGCCGTGGCCGGTGAGGCGGAACACCACACCGTTATTTTCTGCGACTTCCCTTTCTTGCGCAGCTTCCCGCCCCTCAGGGATGTCAGCCAGCGTGGCGGATAAGAAGTCCTTGTGAGGGGCGAATAAAGCGCTCATAGACAAATCAGCTTCCTACAGGTCTCAAGTGGGCCATGAGTTTGTGCTCCAGACGCTTGAAGATATAAATGATGGTGAAGGTCAGGCACAGGTAAATCATGGCGACAAAGGTGAAGGCCTCGAAAGGCGCATAGTACTTGGAATAGATATAACGGGCTGCGCCAGTCAGATCGATAATCGTCACCACGCTGGCGATGGCGCTGGCGTGCAACATGAAGATAACTTCGTTGCTATACGCTGGCAGGGCCCGGCGGAAGGCGTTGGGCAGAATGATGCGACGCATGCTTAACCACCAGGACATACCGTATGCCTTGGCGGCTTCGATTTCCCCTTGAGGGGTTTGCTGAATCGCGCCGCGAATGATTTCTGTCGTGTACGCAGCGGTGTTCAGAATGAAGGCGAGCAAGGCCGGGTAAAACGCATTGGCGAGCAAGGGCCAGATGAAAGAATCTTTCACGCCGGGAAGCGCAGGCAAGCCGTAATAGATCAGGTAAAGCTGGATCAGCAGTGGCGTGCCTCTAAATATATAGGTATAGAGCCAGATAGGTTTGTTTATCCAGGGGTTCTTGCTGGTGCGCAATATGCCTAGTGGAACGGCGATAACCAAGCCAATCAGCAATGACAGGAAGACCAGTTGAACGGTGACCGTTAAGCCATCCCCGTAGTATTCCAGCGTGCCGACGTTAAAAATTTTATTCTGGTTGAGCCAGGTGGTAAGTGTCTCAATCACTGGGAAGCTCTCCTGGAATCAACATGATAGTGAGTTTCCAGCTTTTTGAAGAAAAACTCGGAAATGGATGTCAGCGCCAGGAATATTAAAAGCACGGGAATAAAGAACATGAATGGCGCTTGCAGTGCGGCGGAAGCCTGATGAGCGGCTCGCACCATATCCTCCATGCCAATGACCGAAACCAGTGCAGTGGTTTTCAGCATAACCAGCCAATTATTGCCCAGGCCGGGAAGGGCGTGGCGCATCATCTGTGGAAACATAATGCGTTTGAAAATCTGCCAGCGATTCATTCCGTAAGCCAGGCCAGCTTCAACTTGACCGCGTTCGACGGCGAGGAAAGCGCCGCGAAATGTTTCTGACATATAGGCGCCGAAAATAAAGCCTATGGTCAACACGCCGGCGACGAAGGCGTTGATGTTGATGTAGGTGTCAATTTCAAACTGGTCGTAAAGCCAGTCTGACAGGCTGTTCATCATTATCTGGCCGCCATAAAAGATCAGCAGCATCAGAACCAGATCGGGCACGCCCCTGATCACGGTGGTGTACGCGGTGCCTACTGCTTTGGAAACCGGGTTTCTGGATAGTTTTGCGGTTGCGCCCAACAATCCCAACAGCAAGGCGAGCAATAGAGATAGTATGGCTACTTCTATGGTAACCAATGATCCTTTGAGGATAGTGGGGCCGTAACCTTTCAGATCTAACATAAAATCGCCTGATCGATTGATGATAAGGGGAGGCCGGAGCCTCCCTTAAGATGCTTACTTGCCGTAAACGTCGATTTCGAAGTACTTGTCGTTGATTTTCTTGTACACGCCATTGCCACGGATTTTCTTGATGGCGGCGTTGAATTTGTTAGCCAGGTCGGTATCGCGCTTACGCACAGCGACGCCAGCGCCTTCGCCGAAGATACGGACGGGTTCAGTGATCATTGGGCCAGCGAACTCAAAGTCCTGACCTGCTTCTTTTTTCAGGAAGCCGCCGTCGGCAGCCAGCGCGTCAACGAACAGCAGGTCCAGACGTCCAGCTTTCATATCCAGGTAGGCTTCGTCCTGGCCTGCGTAACGCTTGATGTTGACGACGTCTTTCAGTTCTTCGCTGACATAGGTGTCCTGAATGGTGCCGCGCTGAACGCCAACGGATTTGCCTTTCAGCTGATTCATGTCGGAAGGATCAATGCCTGCGCCTTTTTTGGCTACCCAGCCGGAAGGCGTGTTGTAGTATTTGTCGGTGAACAGAACTTTTTCACGACGCTCTTCGGTGATGGACATGGATGACAGGATGGCGTCGTACTTACGAGCCAGCAGTGCGGGGATGATGCCGTCCCAATCTTGCACTACCCATTCACATTTCGCTTTCATTTCCGCGCACAGCGCGTTGCCGATTTCGATATCGAAGCCTTCCAGTTCGCCAGCGGCGTTTTTGGAGGCGAAGGGAGGGTAGGTTGCGTCAACGCCAATACGGATTTCTTTCCAGTCTTTAGCTTGGGCTGACGAAAAAGCCAGTACGGACACCAAGGTAATGAGTAACTTTTTCATGAAATTTCCTCAACATTTATTATCTGACTGATGGCTTGGCCACCGTTTTCTAAACCCCATTTTCTGCGAAAGTGCAGCGATGAACCGAAGGACGTCGCGCACGGTTTAATTGGCCCTGTATAGGATTAATACTTCGGAGCCAAAAACTGTCGAACCCGCTCGGAATCCGGGTTGTTGAATACTTTATCAGGAGAGCCTTGCTCCTCGATTTTGCCTTGGTGAAGAAACACCACCTGGCTGGAAACGTCGCGGGCGAAGGCCATTTCGTGGGTCACCACGATCATGGTGCGGCCTTCTTCCGCAAGCGAGCGCATGACTTTCAGCACCTCGCCGACCAACTCTGGGTCAAGCGCGGAGGTGGGCTCGTCAAACAACATGACGTCCGGCTCCATCGCCAGCGCTCTGGCGATAGCTGCGCGCTGTTGCTGTCCGCCGGACATTTGTGCGGGATAGTAGTTGCGGCGCTCCCAGATACCGACTTTCTGGAGGTAACGCTCTGCGCTCTCTAAGGCTTCTTTTTTGGGGACGCCAAGCACATGAATGGGCGCTTCAATGATGTTTTCCAGCACGGTCATGTGCGACCAAAGATTGAAACTTTGAAATACCATGGACAGTCGGGACCGCATGCGTTCCACCTGCTTGATGTCCGCAGGCTTGCGTTCTCCGTTTCGACTGGTGATGAAGGTGATCTGTTCGCCGTGAACTTCTATTTCACCTGAGGTGGGGATTTCAAGCAGGTTGATGCATCTTAAAAAAGTACTTTTGCCTGAACCAGACGAACCTATCATTGAGATTACGTCACCTTTTACGGCTCTAAGCGAAACCCCTTTCAAGACTTCCAGGTCATTAAACTTCTTATGTACGTCTGTGACTACCAGGGGGGCTTTTTCAGCCATGTAAACCTCCGGTTGAGAGTGGGCGATGCCGACAAATCGACTTAATAATAGTAGTTAGCTCCGGCGACCACCTATTCTTTGCTTGTTGTGAGAATAGAATGTGGCATTTGAGCCTTTCATGCCAGGGTAGTCTCTTAGAAGCTACTCATCTAGGACTTCGCTAAGGGATAGGCGAGTGGCGAGGAAATCATCGAGGTAGGACATACAGATCCCAATAAGTAGCGAGCTGCAGAAGCGTACGCAAATTTGTTGGGAATATTCTGTAACCATCATATGAGCCAGACCGCTTTAACTTCTATTTGATCCATAGTGCTTGCTCGTGCACAGGATGCTTTCTTGTTTTTAGAACTGAGTCTTGTTGTTCTGTCTGTTGTTATTATCACAAATCACGCTTTTTGAACTAGCGGTTCCTCCGTATTCCATCCGAAAAGAATTTTAATGTCAACCAAGCGCTGACTGCGGAAATTACCTATAGATTCGTCGTTAAATTTTTAAATGGCTATTGGTTTGGAGTTTGTTGATTTCTGTATGTTTTTGTTTTTGCGGTAGATTTCTGGGTGCCGCCGAGCGCCCGAATATTTTCGTTAAATTGGCGTTTCGACGGTGTAATCGGACAAATGGGGGATTGTTGAAATGTCTGAATGGGTGGAAAAAGTGGGGAAATAGGAAATGCTACTTCTTTTTTTTCTTTTCGGAGGGCTTGGCGGGGACATAAACGACCCTGCTCAAAGAGAAACGATCATGCCAGCTTAGTTTTTCTTTATCCCAAAGAACCCAGAGATATCCCAGACCAAGACAAACTGCAGAGGCTGCTGCGCCAAAGAAGCGCAGCAGGCACTGGCTCCAGTTCACTTTGAAGCCGTCCGGGTTCTGAATACGAATGCGCCAGACTTGCATGCCCAGAGTCTGTCCGATGCGTCGCCAGAAATAGGCGAAAAAGAAGAAAGTAGCCAGGAACAGGCTGCTGGAAAGCAGCGGATCGCCGATATTTTTGCCTGCGTCAGCCTCCATCTGCATCGCCTCAGAGCCAATAACCATTCCGCGTAGAAGCATATAAATCATGGTAGTCACCAGCCAGACCGCAATCAGCAAAATGGCGTCATAAAACATAGCTGCGAGGCGGCGCCACAGAGGGGCGGGTTGGAGCTGCGCGGGGTCTTCCGGAAAGCGATTCGATAGCATAAAAGTGAGGACTCTCAAGGCGACTGAAAACTGCGGCGGGACTATACCACAGGTGACTTTTTCTGTCCCGGCGCGATCAAATGGAAAGTATGTGGCACAGCGCGGTGACGCCTGTCAGTCTGCCCGCCAATTGCGGCAGGTTATGGCGGGACGCGGCGCTTTGCATCTGCAGGAGTCGATACGTGAGAAACATGGCGGGAACGAGCGAGCCTGTCATCCACAGTGGCGAGTTCAAGTGGCCCAAAGACATCAGAGTGATATACCCGGCGGCGGTTAATCCCAGAAGAGCCAGAAACGCCATTTTGGCTCGGGGGAGTCCCAATATAGAAGAAAGCGTACGATCGCCATGGCGCAGATCTTTTTCTATATCCCGGATTTCATTCGCCATTAACACCAGGGAGATTAGTGGTCCGAAGGCTATTGAGTCCAAAAGCAACGTTTGCGACCAATTTCCTGTCGCGCTGAATCCCGCGCCGGTAATCAAAAGCGGGCCCATCAATACAAAAACCAATATTAACCCCAAGCCCCGGCGTTTCAGGTTAAAAGGTTCAATGGTATACGCCAGACACCCCGCAAAACCGGCTATGGCTAATAATGCGATTACTGGCCCTCTCATAAACATAATGACGCCTCCCAGAATCGCAGCGAAGGCGAAGCAGGCCATTCCCAGGGCGAAATTGTGACGAATGGCGTGAATCTGGTCGGAGCATAGGCGCAGCTCGGGCTGGCGTTGATCGCTCCAGTCATTGATGAGGTTTACTCCGCATTGCGCCAGCAGTGTTGCAGTGAAAGTCAGAGCAGAGAGTAGTACTGAGAAGTCGGTGTCAGAGTATGTGCGGGCGAAAGCGATGCTACAGCAGGCGACGGCGATGATCAGGGAAAATGGCCGTAATGCTGAGGTGAATTTGTATTTGTGGGTCGTCGAGGAGGCTGCGGCTGTCATAGCTTTAGGATTATCAAATGGTTACCTGCAAGCATAATCAAAAACTCCTAAAAATTAACTTTTAATAATGCAAAGTCGTTAAAGAAAACGCGCTATCTGACGCTAACTATATTGCCCTCGTTGAAAATGGCTTTACGGGAGGGCGTAAATAGTTTTGGGGGAGGGCGTTTACATGCACTTTGCAATGCCGGCGATAAATAATCTGCTTTCTGGTTCCAATCATGGCTCTGGTTCTGAAGCATCTGAGAAGATGCGTCATGGCAAGGGCGCGGGCGGCAATATCGTCGCATATGATTTCAGTTACTCCAGCACAGAAGTTTCCTATAGCCAAAGCGGCGGCGGACGGGATTTTTCCGTTCGTGTTTTTGAGGCCAGGATGTCGGGGCGTCTCGCCAGCTTTGGAGTAAAGCCCGCCAATGACTCTTATCAGCCACAAGTTCCCACTCCCCAAGATGTTGCTAACAAAGTTCTGGGCTTTGTAGAAAAGAGAATTGAAAACGCCGCCCGTAACGGCGCCTCGCCGGAAGATTTGGAAAGCCTGTTTGCTCAAGCTGCTGAAGGCGTTGATCGCGGATACGCAGAAGCGCTGGAGGAATTGGACGCCCGCGGCTTGATTACGGATGAGCTGCAAGAAGATATCGATGCAGGATATCAGCTGATTCAGGATGGCCTGGCGGGATTGCGCGAGCGCTTTCTGCCTTCAGACAGTCCCACTGATCCTCAGCCCCAAACGCAAGAGCCTGATGTGGTCTATGTGCCGCCGGGATATGGCGAGCCGGATGTCATTTACGTTCCTGACGGGTATAACGGCCCTCAGGGCTCAAATTCAGATTCTGACTCCAGCGCTTCTCAGACTGGCGGCGATGCCCCATCCCGCCTTGGCGGTATTGCTGAAGCATTGTCCGCCAGACGTTCATCTCTTTACGCCGCGAATGTTGGCATAAACGTGCAGACTCAGGATGGCGATAACGTGCGCATTCGCATGGTGGAAGCATCCGGTTCACAGTCCTCACTGAATTATCGTCGTGGAGAAAATGGCGAGGCCATGCAGTTCTCCAGCAACAGCTTCAGAGTCGGCTCTTTTGAGTTCTCCGTTGATGGCGAGTTGGATGAGGATGAGCTGAATGCGCTGGCGGATATGCTGCAGCAAGTTGAGGGGATTGCCGCCTCTTTCTTCGGCGGTGATATGGACGCAGCCTTTTCCGCGGCAATGGAGATGAACGTAGATGGCAGTGAAATCGCTAATTACGCCATCAATATGCGCAGTCTGCAGTATGAGCGTGTGGATACAGCATACCGCCGCACTGAAGGCGCTGGCGACGCCTTCCAGTCTTTGGCGAAACACCGGGATATGTTGGCGGACTCTTTGAATAAAGCCTCTATGTTCGCTGATCCGGCTCGACTGGTGCATGAGTTCCTGAGCCAGATGTTGCAAACCCGTCAGGATGAAGCTCCCGCCTACCAGACACAGTACGTGGACTTCGCGAAAGAGTTGCTGGAGCGCATGTCCGCGTAAGCGAAATTCGCCTTTTACTACGGCGCAGCTTAACCAAGCTGCGCCGTTTGCGTATTAAGCCCCGCCACCATTCATCGCTATATGTAAAATTGCGCATTTCATAATCTACAGGGCCGTTTTTTACCCCGCAGGTTCTATGGTAGAGTACGCAGCTCAGCCTTTTGCGCGCAACTCAGTCATCGCGCGGGTCTCACTATTGAAATCACCCAGAACGGAACAGGTATGAAGAGTTCAGAATTACGCAGCGCCTTTTTAAAGTATTTTCAGCGTAACGGGCACGAAGTTGTCGCCAGTAGTTCGCTGGTTCCGGCGGATGATCCTACATTGCTGTTCACTAACGCCGGCATGAATCAGTTCAAAGACGTATTTCTGGGCAAGGATAAGCGTAGTTATGACCGGGCGACCACTTCGCAAAAGTGCGTGCGCGCAGGCGGCAAGCACAACGACCTGGAGAATGTCGGCTATACCGCTCGTCACCACACATTCTTCGAGATGCTGGGCAACTTCAGCTTTGGCGACTACTTCAAGCGCGAAGCGATCAATTATGCATGGGAATTCTTGACTTCATCGGACTGGCTCAATATCGATAAGAGCAAGTTGACCGTGACGGTCTACGCCTCCGATGACGAATCCTATGATATCTGGGCCAATGAAATTGGCGTGCCGAAAGAGCGCATTATTCGTATCGGCGATAACAAGGGCGCGCCCTATGCGTCGGACAACTTCTGGCAGATGGGCGACACCGGCCCCTGCGGCCCTTGTACCGAAATCTTCTACGACCACGGACCGCACATCGCGGGCGGACCTCCTGGCAGCCCGGATGAAGATGGCGACCGCTTCATTGAAATCTGGAACGTGGTTTTCATGCAGTTCAATCGCACCGCCGATGGTGAGATGCATCCGCTTCCCAAGCCGTCTGTGGACACCGGGATGGGCCTTGAGCGGATCTCAGCCCTGATGCAAGGCGTGCACTCTAACTATGAGATTGACCTTTTCCAGGAGTTGTTGGCCGAAGCTTCCAAGGTGCTTGGCGGCGCCTCTACAGAGGAGCCTGCGCTGCGGGTTATCGCTGACCATATTCGTTCCAGCTCGTTCCTGATTGCTGATGGCGTGCTGCCTGAAAATATCGGACGTGGCTCCGTATTGCGCCGTATTATTCGGCGCGCCGCCCGCTACGGAAACAAAGTGGGCGCGACTGAGCCTTTCTTGCATAAGTTGGTCGCTAAGCTTGTGGCGTTGATGGGCGACGCTTATCCAGAGCTTAAATCATCTCAAAGCAAGATTGAAAAGACTCTGCTGTTGGAAGAAGAGCAATTCGCCAAGACGCTGGATAAGGGCTTGAAGTTGTTGGAGCACGAGTTGGAGCAGCTCAAAGGCTCCACCATTCCGGGTAAAACGATTTTTACTCTTTATGATACCTATGGATTTCCGGTGGAGCTGACCAACGACATCGCACGAGAAAGAAGTCTGGCGATGGATATGGATGGCTACGAAGTAGAAATGGAAGCTCAACGTAAGCGCGCGCGCGAAGCAGGGTCTTTTGGAGTGGACTACAACGCCGGCCTGAACATAGACGTGTCCTCTGAATTCACGGGATATACCGAACTTGCCGGCAGCTATAAGGTGCAGGCTTTGTTCGCCGGTTCAGACAAGGCTGACGCCCTGACTGCTGGTCAACAAGGCGTGGTCGTGCTGGATAAGACGCCGTTTTACGCGGAGTCGGGCGGTCAGGTGGGCGATACCGGCGTGCTGAAAACCGATACCGGTGTATTTATCGTCAAAGACACCAAAAAAGAAGGTTCGGCGATTGTGCATATCGGCGCGGTCACCGAAGGGGAAATCAAAGCGGATCAAACTGCAACGGCGGAAGTAGATCGTCATAAGCGTAAAGCCACGGCGCTCAATCACTCTGCTACGCACTTGTTGCACGCGGCTTTACGTAAAGTGTTGGGAGACCATGTCGCCCAGAAAGGCTCTTTGGTAGATCCAGAGCGTTTGCGTTTTGACTTTGCGCACTTTGAGCCGATGACGCAGGAGCAGATTCGTCAGGTGGAATCCATCGTTAATGCGCAGATTCGCGCCAATACGCCGGTTTCTACGGAAGTTATGGGAATGGATGCCGCGCGGGAACGTGGCGCAATGGCGCTGTTCGGTGAAAAGTATGGCGATACCGTGCGTGTTCTGGCGATGGGCGAGAGCGATTTCTCTATCGAACTGTGTGGAGGTACTCACGTTGAGCGCACTGGCGATATCGGCATGTTTGTGGTTGCCAGTGAAGCAGGGACTGCCGCTGGCGTGCGTCGTATTGAAGCGTTGACGGGGCAACCGGCGGAGAACTGGGTGCAGTCCAGTGACGCATTGTTGCGGGATATCGCCGCGTTGGTGAAAGGCAATCGCGAGACGGCGGCGGATAAAGTTCGCGCCCTGATTGAACGGTCCCGTCAGTTAGAGAAAGAAGTGGATCAGGTTAAAGCCAAACTGGCCAGTTCCGCAGGCAGCGATCTGGCGGCTTCCGCGGTAGACGTAAAAGGCCTCAAAGTGCTTGCCGCCAAGTTAGATGGCGTTGATCGCAAGGCATTAATGGACACTGTCGATCAATTGAAAAACAAGCTGGGGCAGGCCGTTGTGTTGCTGGCGTCTGTTGAAGACGGTAAAGCGTCGTTGGTGGCTGGCGTTACGAAAGCGGAATCTGCGAAAGTAAAAGCCGGAGATCTGGTGAAAATGGTAGCTGAGCAACTGGGCGGCAAAGGCGGTGGGCGTCCGGACATGGCCCAGGGCGGCGGCGTGGAGCTGGATAAGCTTGATGCGGCGCTGGCCTCTGTCAATGCGTGGGTGGAAGCGCAACTGGGTTAATTCCGCGCATTCGAAAGACGAAGGCAGGGAGAATAAGCGGGCGCGCCCAGGGCGACGCCCCGAGCAAAGGGAAGTGTGTGACGAAAAAATGTAATTACTAAGACGGAAAGATAGAAACATTATGGCCCTACTGGTTCAAAAGTTCGGAGGCACTTCTGT
Source organism: Hahella sp. KA22 (assembly GCF_004135205.1). Lineage (NCBI taxonomy): Bacteria > Pseudomonadati > Pseudomonadota > Gammaproteobacteria > Oceanospirillales > Hahellaceae > Hahella > Hahella sp. KA22. The sequence goes on from NZ_CP035490.1 coordinate 2,132,249, forward strand.
CGGTAGCGTGGAGCGTATCGAGAAGGTCGCGGACAAAGTAAAAAAGTTTAGAGAAGAAGGTCATGACTTGGTGGTGGTGGTGTCGGCGATGTCCGGCGAAACCAACCGGCTGATCGGGCTGGCCAAGGACATAATGGATGAGCCGACTCCAAGAGAGTTGGACGTTCTGGTCTCCACCGGCGAGCAAGTGACCATCGCGCTGCTATGTATGGCGCTGCACAAGCGCGGCTGCGAAGCGCGTTCATATACCGGCGGACAGGTTCGCATCCTTACGGATAACGCCCACACTAAGGCCCGCATTCTTGAAATTGACGAAAACAACATTCGTGCTGATCTGGATGCAGGTCGTGTAGTTGTCGTAGCTGGATTCCAGGGCGAAGACGAGAACGGCAATATCACCACGCTTGGCCGCGGCGGCTCGGATACTACCGGCGTTGCTCTGGCGGCGGCGTTGAAGGCGGATGAGTGTCAGATTTATACCGACGTGGACGGCGTTTACACCACGGACCCGCGCGTCGTGGACAGCGCGCGCAGACTCGACAGCATTACCTTTGAGGAAATGCTGGAGATGGCGAGCCTGGGCTCCAAAGTTTTGCAAATACGCTCGGTGGAGTTCGCCGGCAAATATAACGTTCCCTTACGTGTCCTTTCATCGTTTGAAGACGGTCCGGGCACGCTGATAACAACAGAGGATGATGAGAATATGGAGCAACCCATAGTATCGGGCATAGCTTTCAACCGCGATGAAGCCAAACTGACCGTATCCGGCGTGCCGGATATTCCTGGCGTGGCGTCAAAGATCCTGAAGCCGATCAGCGACGCTAACATTGAGGTGGATATGATCGTGCAGAACGTGGGTGAAGATAATCACACAGACTTCACTTTCACTGTGCACCGCAATGACTTCAACAAGGCCAAAGCAATCCTTGAGAAGCTCTGTAAGGAGCTTGAGGCCAGAGAGGTGAAGGGGGATAGCAAGATCGCCAAAGTCTCCATCGTCGGCGTCGGCATGCGCTCTCACGCAGGCGTCGCCACCACGATGTTCGAGGCGCTTTCCAAAGAAGGCATCAACATCCAAATGATCTCCACTTCAGAGATCAAAGTTTCTGTCGTGATCGATGAAAAATATCTGGAATTGGCGGTTAGAAGCCTGCACGGCGCTTTCGAATTGAGCGAAAAACCGGCGTAATTTTGGATAAAACATTGGCTTTTGCCTGGAAATAACTAAAATAGGCGACCTGTGTGATGCAGGTCGCACGTAAATATAGAAAAAGATCAACCGGAATCCGCAATTTCTTAACGACGGTTATTAACCGTCCTTTTAAAAATCGGATTCTCGATAATAATAAAAAAGTGCAGTAGGTTGACGAAGGGCTTGTAGAGCGCAGTAAATCTACAAGTAATCGACAATTAGGTCATTTTTTGGAATAGGTCGTTCTTTAAGGAGAATAAGATGCTAATCTTAACCCGCCGTGTAGGCGAAACTCTGATGGTTGGTGATGATGTAACCGTTACCGTTCTGGGGGTGAAGGGTAATCAGGTGCGTATCGGCGTTAATGCGCCGAAAGAAGTAGCTGTACACCGCGAAGAAATTTATCAGCGTATCCAGCGTGAGAAGTCTGCTCAGGCTGGCGAGTCGGACCATCAGGACGATTAATTGACGGTACCACAAACTTTTTTTGAATAAGGACTATCATTCTTAAAATTTTGTGGTACTATACGCCCCGCTTTTGCGGAGAGATGGCCGAGAGGCTGAAGGCGCGCCCCTGCTAAGGGCGTATGGGGGAAACCTCATCGAGGGTTCGAATCCCTCTCTCTCCGCCACTTTAAGTTTTTGATGCGCGCTCGTAGCTCAGCTGGATAGAGTACCTGGCTACGAACCAGGCGGTCGGAGGTTCGAATCCTCCCGAGCGCGCCATTTAAAATCTTATAAGTTGTCAATTTGTTGCGCGCTCGTAGCTCAGCTGGATAGAGTACCTGGCTACGAACCAGGCGGTCGGAGGTTCGAATCCTCCCGAGCGCGCCATCTCTTAACTGTTTTTTGCAGTATCTAAAAAAGTAGATGTTAGGAAGCCAATCGCGGCTTCAGGGTAAGATATCTACAAACCAAATTTTTTAATTTTCAATCCAGTTCAATCTCCTTTCTTTAATGCCGTTTTTCTTCACCGGCGCATCATTGTTTTTCAAGCTATGGTGTTGAGTTCTCAGTTTTTTTAGGTTTTTTCGTCAATAGGGGAAAACCGAAGTTTTACGGTTGCGCACCCCTGGTTTTATCGGTATCTTACGCAAGATTTGCCGCCGAGAAGCGGCCCTGCGTTTGTTCTTTAAGCACATGGAATGCCTCTTCGTTGGCGTCTTCATGCTGGTATATCAAAGACAGGTATCGATCATATGAATGAGCTTTTTCAGCAGGCGGTCACCCTGATGGTAGCGGGAATGGGATTCGTATTCGTATTCCTGGCTATACTGGTCGGCGCAACCAATTTGATGTCGAAAGTCGTCAATCGCCTGGCGCCGGAAATTCAGGTAGTCCCCCCTCCCACCGCAGGCAACCCCACGCCGCCTCCGAATAACAATAACGACACGATGGCTGTTATCGCAGCCGCAATCGCTAAACACCGTTCACGCCACAAGAAGTGAACGCAAGGAAATTCGCGAGAGTAAACGAAAGGCTAATAACCCATGACAACAACGAAAAAACCACTAGGTATTACGGACGTAATATTGCGTGATGCGCATCAGTCGCTGCTGGCCACACGCATGCGTTTAGACGACATGCTCCCCATTGCCGAGAAGCTTGATAAAGTCGGCTACTGGTCCATTGAGTCCTGGGGCGGAGCGACTTTCGATTCCTGTATCCGCTATCTGGGGGAAGATCCATGGGAACGCATTCGCGAATTGAAAAAAGTGATGCCAAACACGCCTCAGCAAATGTTGTTGCGTGGGCAAAACCTGCTGGGTTACAGACATTACGCGGACGATGTTGTTGAGCGCTTTGTAGACCGCGCTGCGGTTAACGGCGTTGACGTATTCCGTGTCTTCGACGCGATGAACGATCCTCGAAACCTCGAGACCGCGATCAAAGCGGTGCTGAAAGTCGGCAAACACGCGCAGGGCACCTTGTCCTACACCGTCAGTCCCGTGCATACCATTGATATGTGGGTGGAGCTGGCCAAGAAAATTGAGAGCATGGGCGCGAACTCTATCGCCATCAAAGACATGGCGGGTCTGTTGAAGCCCTACGTGGCGTTTGAGTTGGTCAGCCGTCTGAAGAAAGAATGCTCCGTGCCTATTCATATGCATTGTCACGCCACTACTGGCATGTCCACGGCTACGGCGCTTAAAGCGGCGGAAGCCGGCATCGACAACGTAGACACCGCCATTTCTTCCATGAGCATGACCTACGGCCATTCTCCTACGGAGGCATTGGTCGCAATTCTGGAGGAGACGGACCGCGATACAGGTCTGAATATTAACCTTCTGGAAGAAATCGCCGGCTACTTCAGAGAAGTACGTAAGAAGTACGTCAAGTTTGAAGGCAGCCTTAGAGGCGTGGACTCCCGCATTCTGGTAGCGCAGGTTCCTGGCGGCATGCTTACCAACATGGAAAACCAACTGCGTGAGCAGGGCGCTATCGACAAGCTGGACGCTGTGCTGGAAGAAATTCCGCGCGTGCGCAAAGACCTCGGTTTTATTCCCCTGGTGACGCCCACGTCGCAAATCGTCGGCACTCAGGCGGTACTGAATGTACTGACGGGCGAGCGCTATAAATCCATCGCCAAAGAAACGGCTGGCGTGTTGAAAGGGGAGTACGGTTCTGCGCCGGCGCCCTTCAATGCGGAGCTGCAGGCCAGGGTCCTGGAAGGCGCTCAGCCTATCACCTGTCGCCCCGCCGACCTGATAGAACCTGAAATGGATAAATTGACGGATGAGCTGAAGAAGCTGGCGTCCGAGAAAGGCGTGAAGTTGGCGGCGCAGGCGGTCGACGATGTGCTGACCTATGCGCTGTTCCCGCAAGTTGGTTTGAAATTCCTGGAGAATCGCGGTAACCCTGCGGCGTTTGAGCCGGTTCCCAGCGCTGACGACCTTAAGCCTGCAGCCCCAGCCGCCCAAACTGCGGCGCCTGCTGGCGGCCCAGAGGTGTACACCATCGTTGTTAATGGTCAGACCTATGTGGCGCAAGTGTCAGAAGGCGGCGATATTACTCAGGTTGCGTCTGTTGGAGCGGCTCCAGCTCCTGTTGCCGCAGCGCCTGCACCGGCGCCAGCTGGCGGAGGCGAGCCTATCCCTGCGCCGCTGGGCGGAACTATCCTGCGTCTGGTTGTACAGGCGGGACAAACCGTTCAGGAAGGCGACGTGCTGCTATACCTGGAAGCGATGAAGATGGAGACGGAAATCCGTGCGCCGAAAGCCGGACATGTCGCCAGCATCGATGTCAAAGTGGGCGATGCGGTCTCGGTCGGCCAGTCTCTGTTGAAACTGGCTTAAGAGGTAGCGTTGTATGAACGGATTGTCCCAGCTGGTATACGGCAGCGGCCTGTATAACCTGGAATGGGGGCAGGCGGTCATGATGGCCATCTGCCTGGGTTTACTTTTCCTGGCGATACGCAAAGGCTTTGAGCCTTTGCTTCTGCTGCCGATTGGTTTCGGCGGTTTGTTGGCGAATATTCCTGAAGCCGGTCTGGCGATGTCGGCGGTTGAGAACGCGATTCACCTGGGCTCTCCCGAACAGCTGGCCAACCTGGCGGCGGCGTTGAATATTCCTTTTGACGTCACGCAGGCGGTGACGCCGGAGATCCGGCACGAGTTCATCGTGGCGTACAAGGGCGCTCATGCAGCGATGTATCAGGCGGTCTCTTTCGCTGCTCAGGACATGGGTTTCACCAGCGGCATGCTGTATCAGTTCTTCAATGTCGCCATTATGAGCGGCGTGGCGCCTCTGCTTATCTTCATGGGCGTTGGCGCGATGACTGACTTTGGCCCGTTGCTGGCGAATCCGAAGACGCTGATGCTTGGCGCGGCGGCGCAGTTCGGTATTTTCGGTACGGTGCTTGGCGCGGCGGCGCTGGATGCTTCCGGCATGATTCCTTTCAGCATTAAGGAAGCGGCGGCGATTGGCATCATTGGCGGCGCTGACGGTCCAACCTCCATTTATGTGGCGACGCTGTTGGCTCCGCATTTATTGGGCGCCATTGCGGTTGCGGCGTACTCCTACATGGCCTTGGTGCCGTTGATTCAGCCGCCGATCATGAAAGCGCTGACCAACGACGCAGAGCGTAAGATCAAGATGGAGCAGCTGCGCCATGTAACCAAGGCGGAGAAAATCGTTTTCCCGATTATCCTGCTGATTCTGGTCGCCATGTTCCTGCCAGACGCAGCGCCGCTGTTGGGTATGTTCTGCTTCGGCAACCTGATGCGTGAGTGTGGGGTGGTGGATCGCTTGAGCGATACGTCGCAAAACGCGCTCATCAACATCGTCACCATCATTCTGGGTCTTTCCGTGGGCAGTAAGTTGTCCGCTGACAAGTTCCTGGACGTGCAGACGCTGGGCATCTTGGTGCTGGGCATGCTGGCGTTCTGCGTGGGCACTGCGTCAGGCGTTTTGATGGCGAAGCTGATGAATAAGCTCCCGGGAACCCAGGTCAACCCGCTGATTGGTTCCGCTGGCGTATCTGCTGTTCCGATGGCTGCGCGGGTCTCCAATAAGGTGGGTCTGGAAGCGAACCCGCAAAACTTCCTGCTGATGCACGCTATGGGGCCGAATGTGGCTGGCGTTATCGGATCGGCGGTAGCGGCGGGCGTCATGATCAAGTTCCTGAGCTGATCAAGCCTCTCTGAATTTCCGGCGCGAAGAATAAAAATAATACCCGCGCCGGAAAAGCGCCTGTCGGAATGCTACACTAGCCCGAGATGGCGTGTCTCAATCCAGCATAGGGCGAAGCCTAAATGTCGCAGTTGGAAAAGCTAGCGGAACAGATCGAACAACTGGCCTCACAGTCCAAGTGGGATGATCTGGTGGCATTGGAGCCTGCTTTACGTGACGCGGTGCAAGCGACCGTAGCGCAGACCAGCGAAGACGATAAGCCTCAACTTATCGCCACGCTGACCCGATTACGCAGCATATACGCCGACGCGGTGCAACACGCCGGGTCTAATCGCTCCGAGTCCGCCCAGGAACTCACCAGCGTCCGTCGTAGCTTGAAGGCGGCGCAGTCCTATCTAAACACCTCCAAGTTTTAACCTCCCCATTCAGCGGCTGTCCATTTTCAATCGCACTGGCGACAATTTTTTGAACGTTTTTTATTCAGATTTCGAAATTCGACTATTTGCGTCATTTATTTGACCACTCACGGAAAGCGTACTTTAATTCTTGGGAAAGAAAAGGTTACTCCTCGCAATATGGAACCGGGTGACCGAGATGGAGGCTCAGGACATTTCAACAAATGTAGTACTGAGGTTACATGACAAGCAAAGACAGCACTGTCCTCTTGGTCTGCGATGACGATGCGCGTAGACAGGCCATAGAAGTGATACTGGCGTTTCTGGGCGAGCCTGCTCTGGCCACGGATGCGGACAACTGGGTAAAAGCGTGTAAGGACGCCTCATTGAGCGCGATGGACATGGCTGTGGCGTTGATGGACGCCAGCGTGACCAACGTGGAAGCTTTTCTGGCGAAGCTGGAGGAATGGGATCCGGGCCTGCCTGTGCTGATGCTGGGGGAGCGCGACCTGTCTGAAATCGACGAGGACTTGCGTCGCAAGGTCATTGTTCAGCTCGAAGAGCTGCCTCACTACAATAAGTTCATGGATAGTCTGTATCGCGCGCAAGTCTATCGTGAACAGTATGCGGCCAAGAGCGGTCGCGGCAAACAACGGGAAATCCTGTTGTTTCGCAGTCTGGTCGGCACCAGCCGCAGTGTGCAGAAAGTGCGTGAATTGATGTCCCAGGTGGCGGATAAAGAAGTCAGCGTGCTGATCACCGGCGAATCCGGCACAGGTAAAGAAGTGGTCGCGCGTAACCTGCATTACAACTCCCATCGCCGTAATCAACCTTTTGTTCCCGTTAACTGTGGCGCGATTCCTGCGGAACTTCTGGAAAGCGAACTCTTCGGTCATGAAAAAGGCGCGTTTACCGGCGCTATCACATCCCGAGTCGGTCGTTTTGAACTGGCGCAGGGCGGCACCCTGTTTCTGGATGAGATTGGCGATATGCCGCTGCACATGCAGGTCAAGATTTTAAGAGTGCTGCAAGAGCGCACTTATGAAAGGGTGGGCAGCAGTAAAACGTTGGAGGCCGATGTACGCATCATCGCCGCGACCCATAAACATCTTGAGGATATGATCGAGCGGGGCGACTTCCGGGAAGACCTCTACTATCGCCTCAATGTTTTTCCTATCGAAATGCCGCCCTTGCGGGAGAGAGCGGAAGACGTGCCGCTGCTGATCAACGAATTGATCTCCCGCATGGAGAAAGAAAAACGCGGCTCTATCCGCTTTAACTCTGCGGCGATCTTGAGCCTGTGCCGCCATGAATGGCCCGGCAATGTCAGAGAGCTGGCGAACCTGGTGGAACGGTTGGCCATCATGCATCCCTACGGTGTGATTGGCGTGCAGGAGCTGCCGCTGAAATTCCGTCACGTGGAGGATATCGAGCAGGGCATGGAAGACCTGGAGGAAGGCTACTCAGGGGAGCCTGGTCTGGTGGGGCTGAATTCTCCAGCGGTGTTGCCCGTGAATGGGCTGGACTTGAAAGAGTATCTCGCTAACCTGGAGAAGAGTCTGATCAAACAGGCCCTGGATGATTCCGGCGGCGTCGTCGCCCGCGCGGCGGAACGCTTGCATATTCGACGTACGACTCTGGTGGAAAAAGTACGTAAGTACAATCTCAACGCTGACGAATAGCGCGAACTTCTTGCCCTGTAAATTCTGATTTCATTTCCTGCTAAGCCCGGCTTTGTCCGGGCTTTGTCGTTTTAACTCCCGGCGCTTCATGCTTATCAAGAAACCGGCTTGGTTAGGGGCATGGATGCCTCCTGCGAACTCTGGCGCGAAAGCCGTTGGCTCGTCAATTTTTCGGCGTGGCGCTTAGTCCATTTGTCCTAACTGCATGAAACTGCTGCATTAATCAGGGCTGGCACAAAAAATGATTGATTACGTTTAAGACAGGTTTTTCGTCAATGTTCCAGCGATACGGACAAGTGATCGGAGAGGCAATATGAGCGTACCGAAAATTTTGTCGCCGGCGGATCAAGAGCAGCCGGTAGCGGTGATCCACCATTTGGCCCCCAAGCATACCGGGTTTGACGACGGCGCTTATGCGGCGTCCGCAGACCCGGGCTTGGACCGGGCGATGAGTATGTTCGGCGCTATCGCTGATCAGATTTCTCAAACCTATCAGGATCTCAGCGGGCGGGTGAATCGTCTCGCCAATGAGCTGGATTCCGTCAGCGTTAATCGGCAAAGAGAATTTGAAGACAAGGCGCACATCGCCAACCGCCTGAAAACGCTGTTACAAGCCTTGCCGGTGGGGATTGTGGTGCTGGATGCCCGTGGCTCTGTGCAGGAGTGCAATCCCGCTGCGGTGGACCTGCTGGGCGAACCCCTGCAAGGGGAGCGTTGGGTGGAGATTATTCAGCGCTGCTTTGCGCCCAAGGCGGATGATGGGCATGAGGTTTCATTAAAGGACGGTCGTCGCTTGAGCATTCAAACCTGCTCGCTGGAGAACGCCCCGGGCCAGTTGATTGTGTTGTCTGATCTGACTGAAACCCGCGAGTTGCAATCCCGTTTGTCGCGCAGTGAGCGTCTGTCTTCCATGGGCAGAATGGTGGCCTCTCTGGCGCATCAGATTCGCACGCCACTGTCTGCCGCCATGCTGTATGCAGGGCACCTCTCACAGCCTGAGCTGGATGGTTCTCTGCGAGTGAAATGCGCGCAGAAACTGATGTCCCGGCTCACTCATCTGGAGCAGCAAGTACGCGACATGCTGATTTTCGCCAAAGGCGACGCACCCCTGGCGCAGCGCATTACCTGCGAGGAATTATTCTCTGAAATTCAGGCGGCGGCGGAGCCTGAAGCGCAACGCAAGCAGGCGCCCGTGCAATGGAGCATTGACTGCGGTGAACGGGAAATCCTGTGCAATAAAGACGCTTTGGTCGGCGCAGTATTGAACCTCTTCAATAACGCGCTGGAAGCGGTAAAAAGCGCGGATCAGCCTCAGGTAGAAGTGAATTTGAGCGCTCCAGGGCAAGGATTCATCTGCCTGGAAGTGCGCGATAACGGCGTCGGCTTTGACCCAGAAGACGGTCCCCGTCTGCTGGAGGCGTTCTATACCACCAAATCCCACGGCACCGGTCTTGGCCTGGCGGTGGCGCAAGGCGTGGCGCAGGCCCATCACGGGCGCTTTTTCATCACCTCCGGCGGTCCGGGTCTGGGCGCCCGGGCTATTCTGACCTTGCCGGCGCGTCACTCCGCCTGACTCACGAATCTTTGAAGGAGACATGCCATGAATAAACCGACCCTGCTGATAGTGGAAGACGATCTGGAATTACTGGACGCGCTCACCACTACGCTGGAAATGAACGGGTATGACTATATCGGCGTTGATTCCGCCAGAGAAGCCTTGAGCGTTCTGGAGCAGCGCGCCGTAGATATGATCATCAGCGACGTCAACATGCCGGGCATGAACGGCTTTGAGTTGATGCTGGACGTGCGGCGTCAATATCCTGGCGTTCCGGTCGTACTGATGACGGCTTACGGACAGATCAGTCAAGCGGTGGCGGCTATGCAAAGCGGTGCGGCGGACTATCTGGTCAAACCCTTCGAGCCGCAAACGCTATTGGACACCATTGAAAAATACATGGGCGGCGCCGGCGGCGATTCCAGCGCCGACGAGCCGGTGGCGGTGGACGGCGCCAGCAAGCGCATATTCCAGTTGGCGCAGCGCGTGGCGATGACGGACTCCACCGTGCTGATCTCCGGCGAAAGCGGCACCGGCAAAGAAGTACTGGCGCGTTATATCCATCGTAAATCCGCCCGCAAAAATGCGCCTTTCGTAGCGATCAACTGCGCGGCCATTCCAGAAAACATGTTGGAAGCGATTTTGTTTGGGCATGAGAAGGGCGCATTTACCGGGGCCTACGCGAGCATGCCGGGCAAATTTGAACAGGCGGACGGCGGCACCATTCTGCTGGATGAAATTTCCGAGATGGACCTGGGCCTGCAAGCCAAACTGTTGCGTGTATTGCAGGAGCGGGAGGTGGAGCGTATTGGCGGACGCAAGAGCATTCATCTCGACGTGCGCGTGCTGGCGACCACCAACCGGGATCTGAAAACCTACGTGCAGGAAGGCCGCTTCCGGGAAGACCTCTATTACCGCTTGTCCGTATTTCCGATCCACTGGCGGCCGCTGCGCGAGCGTCGCGCGGACATCGTGCCTCTGGCGGAACACCTGCTGGCCAACCACGCGCAGAAAATGAAACTGTCTTTCGTGCGTTTTGACGACGGTGCGCGTCAGGCGCTGTATAGCCATGATTGGCCGGGTAATGTGCGCGAACTGGATAACGCCATTCAACGCGCCCTGATTCTGCAGCAAAACGGTCAGATCACCGCCGCGGATGTGTGTCTGGAAGGCGTCAGTATGGACAGCCTGGCCGCGCCCTTTGCACCGGGGATGGCGATGTCAGAGCCGATGGACGAAATGGAGGACATGGATGACGTCAGCGGATTGGGGCAGGAGATGCGCATGCGGGAATTTCAGATCATTCTCGACACCCTGAAAAGCGAAGGCGGACGCCGCAATAAAGTGGCGGAGAAGCTGGGCATCTCACCGCGCACGTTGCGCTACAAAATCGCCCGTATGCGTGAGTCCGGCATCGACATCGACGAACAAATGGCGCGGGCTTGCTAACGTCGTGGTTAGCATGGCGAAAGCGCTGAAACTGGTATGTTTTCTGCAGAACTAGTTTAAACGAAACGGCTTTCGACGACATTTTGACAAGGCGTTTCGATAGCTTGGGAATGTGGAGGCGGTTATGACAAATCGGGTCGATATCAACAATGTGCTGGCGGATATTCGCAACCTGCGCGCGCAGATGCGGCAGTCAGCGCGCGTCGAGCAGGAACTGTCCGCTGAGCAGTTGAAGCCCACCCGCAAGCCTGAAGAAGTTCCCGAGTTCAGCCAGATGCTCAAGCAGGCGGTGGACAACGTCAACGACCTGCAGAAAACCTCGTCAGATCTCAGAACCGCCTATGAGCAGGGCGACCCGCAAGCGGACCTGACCAAGGTGATGATCGCCTCGCAGAAATCGTCGGTGGCGTTTCAGGCGCTGACCCAGGTGCGCAACAAGGTGGTCCAGGCCTACGAAGACATCATGAAAATGCCTATCTGATCGGCTCAGTCATTCTAATAAAGCAGTAAACAAGCATCGAGGTGGACAATGGCTAGCGTTCCCGCACAGGTCGACGCCCAGGGCGGACAGAATAACGACGTGGATATGGTGGAGAACCGCAGCGATATGATGCTGGGGTTCAACCGTTTATCACTGTTGCGCCAATTGGTGTTGATGGTGGGCGTCGCCGCCAGTATCGCCATGGGGGCCGCTATTATCCTGTGGGCGAATGAGCCCGCCTATCAGCCGTTATACCCGGACATGAGCGTGTACGACAGCTCGGAAGTCTCGGACATCCTCAATCAGAGCAATATTCACTTCAAAGTAGAACCCAAATCCGGCGCCTTGCTGGTGGCGGCGGAAGACGTCAGCGCCGCCAGAATGCGTCTGGCCGCCGCAGGCGTGACCCAGGACAGAACCATCGGTTACGAACTGCTCGACAAAGACCAGGGACTCGGCGCCAGTCAGTTCATGGAGTCCACCCGTTATCGTCGTGGTCTGGAAGGCGAGTTATCACGCACTATCTCCAGTCTGCGCAATGTGAAAAGCGCGCGCGTCCATTTGGCGATTCCCAAGCAAAGCGTATTTGTGCGCGACAAACGCAAACCGTCCGCGTCTGTTCTGGTGGAGCTGACCGGGTCGCGCAGTCTGCATCAGGATCAGGTGGAAGCTATCGTTAACCTGGTTGCCGGCAGCGTACCGGAGATGGACCAGCGCGACGTCACTGTGGTGGATCAGCGCGGCAACCTGTTATCGCAGAACAATTTAACCGAAGACGATTTGAGAACGTCCCGTGAGTTCCAGTATGCGCGCCGTATGGAGGAAGTGTTGACCGGTCGGGTGAACAGCATTCTGGAGCCGATATTAGGGCCAGGGCGGTTCCGCGCTGAAGTGTCCGCCGACGTGGATTTCACTGCCGTGGAGCAGGCGCAGGAAACTTTCAATCCTGATCCACAGGCCGTGCGCAGCGAGCAGGAGATTGGCGAGCAGCGTATCGCCGGCAGCAATCAGGGAGTTCCCGGCGCGTTGTCCAATCAGCCTCCGGGCGTTGCCAGCGTGCCGGAGCAGGCGGGCGTCGCTGGCGCCGCCGCGAATGCAACCGCCAATAGTCAGGCTACGGATATCCGCAAACAGACCGTGCGTAACTACGAGGTGGACCGCACCGTCAGCTACACTAAACAACATCAGGGTAAAGTCCAGCGTCTCACCGTGGCGGTGGTCGTGGACGACTTGCGTCGGGTCGGCGCGGACGGAAAAGTCACCACTGAAGCCTGGCCGGAAGCGGAGTTGCAACGGCTGACTGTCCTGGTGCGGGATGCAGTCGGTTACTCCGCCGCCCGTGGCGACAGCGTCAACGTCATCAATACGCCTTTCATGGCGGAGGAAGTCGAGATTGGCGACTATGAAGCGCCGCTGTGGGAGCAGCCCTGGATACGTGAACTGATCAAATGGGGTGTGGCTTTCCTGATCGTATTGATACTGGTGTTCGGAGTCATTCGTCCGACCTTCAAGAACCTCTCCAGCGGTGGCGCTGACGCCAAGAATCTGGCGCTGGCCGGCGATGAAGACGGGCTGGCGGAGCTGGAAAGTCTGGGCTCTGGCGTAGGTGAGGGAGAAAGTGTAGGCTTAAACGCAGCGGGCGATTTTTTACTGCCCGGCTCCTCTGAAGGATATGAGAAAAAGATTAACGCGCTCAAAGGACTGATTGCTGAAGATCCGGGCCGAGTGGCCCAGGTTGTTCGCCAATGGGTAATGGCTGATGAGTGACGAGAAAGGTGAGAAAAAACCGGTACGCAAAGTCTCCCGCGTGGAATCGGCGGCGATTTTGCTCATGTCTCTTGGCGAAGCGGACGCCGCTCAGATTCTAAAACACATGGGGCCCAAGGAAGTGCAGCGTGTGGGCGCGCAAATGGCGCAACTGCAGAACGTGACTCAGGACGTTGTCGAACACGTCACTACTGAATTTCTTGAAGCCGTCGGCGGTCAGACCGGTTTGGGCATTGGCGCCGACGACTATATTCGCACGATGCTCACCCAGGCCCTGGGTGAGGACAAAGCCGCCAGCCTGATTGATCGTATTCTTCTGGGCGGCAACACGACTGGCCTGGATACGCTGAAGTGGATGGAAGCGCGGGCGGTATCAGACATCATTCGCTACGAACACCCTCAGATCCAAGCCATCGTCATCTCCTATCTTGATCCTGACCAGTCCGCGGAAGTGCTATCCAATTTCGATGAAAAAGTGCGACTGGACATCATCATGCGCGTAGCGGCGCTGGAGACCATCCAGCCTCAAGCCTTGCAGGAGCTCAACAATATTCTGGAGAAGCAGTTCTCCGGCGGCTCATCAGCGCAAACCAGCAGGATCGGCGGCGTCAAACGCGCGGCGGATATCATGAACTTTATGGACTCCAGCCTGGAGGCGCCGTTGATGGAATCCATCAAGGATGTGGACGCCGACCTGGGCAGCCAGATCGAAGATCTTATGTTCGTGTTCGACAACCTCAAGGATGTGGACGATCGCGGCATTCAATCCCTGTTGCGCGAGGTGTCGTCCGATAACCTGATTCTGGCGTTGAAAGGCGCGGAAGAGGATCTGCAGGAAAAGATCTTCCGCAATATGTCGAAGCGGGCGGCGGAGCTGCTGCGCGACGATCTGGAGGCGCGCGGTCCCGTTCGCATCAGCGAAGTGGAAGCGGCGCAGAAAGAAATTCTCACTATCGCGCGGCGCATGGCCGAAGCCGGCGAAATCATGCTGGGCGGCGGCGGCGAAGAAATGCTGTAAGCACGCCGCCTGTGCTAAGCCACACTAACAGAGCCAGCCGATGAAAGACCAACCCGAAACCATCCCCAAGGAAAAACTGACGGCCTACGAGCGTTGGGAATTGCCGGTTATGGGGGAGCAGCAGGAAACTCCCAAGATCAAACCGCCGACGGCGGCGGAATTGGAAAACATTCGTCAGAGCGCTTATCAGGAAGGGTTTGAACAAGGCAAAGAAGAAGGCTTTCAGAAAGGCTTTGAACAAGGCCATGCCGAAGGTAAACGCAAAGGCGAGCAACAAGGACTGGAGCAGGGGCGCAAGACTGGCGAAAGCGAGGCGGTGAAGTCCAAGAGCGCCGCCATCGACAAGGCTTTGAGCCACTTCGAAGAGCTGGCGGCGGAACTGGAAACGCCGATCCGCAAACACCAGGACGAAGTAGAGGAAGCATTGCTCAATCTGGTGCTGGCGATCTCCCGGGCGGTAGTGTTCCGTGAATTGAAAGTGGACCGCTCGCAAATTTTGCGCGTGTTGCAGGAGGCCCTGGCGGCGCTGCCTAACACAGAAGAGCTGGTCACGATCTATCTGCATCCGCAGGACCTGGCGTTCGCCAAAGAACACTTACCGCCGGAAAGAGGAACCCGTTATCAGGCGGATGCCGCTCTGATGGAAGGCGGGTGTCGCGTGGAGACTCGTCACACGTTGCTGGACTTCACCGTTGAAAAACGTTTCCAGACCACGGTGCAGCAAATGCTGTCCCGTCATAGCGATGGCGTCTCCATGCAGGAAACCAAAGATTTCACCGATCAGATGGGCGAAATGAGCGATCTGCATCGGGATTTGCTGGAGAAAAACGCGGAAGCGTCGCAGCCAGCCCCTGAAGCGGCCACTGAACCGTCCAAGGCCGAAGAGGGAGAGGCCGACAAGTTGAAGCAGGCGTCGTCAGAGACCCAGGAAACGCCGGAGGGCGACGATGAGTCTGGTTGAGCGTCTACGCAACTACGAGCGCTTCGTACCGGCTCAGGCGCGTCCTGAGCTGAATGGTCGCCTGACCCGCGTGGTGGGGCTCACGCTGGAGGCGGTCGGCTGTCCGATGACTCTGGGAGAGCGCTGTCTGATCGAAGTGCGCGGCGGTCGCATGGTCGAGGCGGAAGTAGTCGGTTTTTCTGATGAACGAGTCTACCTGATGCCGCTGGCGGCGGTGGAAGGCCTGCAACCCGGCGCCAAAGTGAAGCCGATGTCTGGAGTAGGGCGTATTGGCGTGGGCGCTTGTCTGTTGGGGCGTGTGCTGGACGGCGCCGGCGAGCCCTTGGATGGCCGCGGCCCTTTGCAGGCGGAGCATCATGTTGAACTGTTCGGCGCGCCGATCAATCCTTTGCACCGCGCGCCTATCCGGGAAAAACTCGACGTCGGCATTCGCGCTATCAACTCGCTGTTAACGGTAGGCATTGGTCAGCGCCTGGGACTGTTCGCAGGCAGTGGCGTGGGCAAGAGTATGCTGCTCGGCATGATGACCCGCTTCACGACGGCGGACATCATTGTGGTGGGTCTGGTGGGAGAGCGTGGCCGCGAGGTGAAAGAATTCATTGAAGATATTCTTGGCGAAGAAGGCTTGCGTCGCGCGGTGGTCGTGGCGTCTCCCGCTGACGATTCGCCGTTGATGCGTTTGCGTGCGGCGGTCCTGACGACACGCATCGCCGAGTATTTTCGCGACTTGGGCAAGAACGTGCTGTTGCTGATGGATAGCCTGACGCGCTATGCACAGGCGCAACGGGAAATCGCCCTGGCGGTGGGCGAGCCGCCCGCCACCAAAGGTTATCCCCCTTCAGTGTTCGCCAAACTGCCGCAACTGGTGGAGCGGGCGGGCAACGGCAAGCCCGGCGGCGGCTCCATTACGGCCTTTTACACGGTGCTGACGGAAGGGGACGACCAGCAGGACCCTATCGCCGACGCCGCGCGAGCGATTCTGGACGGCCATATCGTACTGAACCGACGTCTTGCGGAGGAGGGGCATTATCCCGCCATTGATATCGAGGCCTCCATCAGCCGGGTCATGCCTCAGGTGACGACGCCGGACTACTTGCAAAGGGCGCAGCGCTTCAAGCAGTTATACGCCCGCTACCAGCAGACGCGTGACCTGATCAGCGTCGGCGCATACGTTCCCGGCTCCGATAAAGAAACCGATTACGCAATTGAAAGATTTCCCCACATGCGCAAATTTTTACAGCAAAGTCTGCGGGAACGCGCTACGCTGAATGATAGCGCACAAGGGTTGAATCAATTGTTCACCCCGGCTCCGGCGCAAGGCGCTGCGCCCAGAGCCCCGGCGAAACCATAGGGTTACTCCACTTTAGTTCAGGTGCTTTAACGTGGCGGAGAAAAAGAAGTCGCAAAGGTTGTCGTTGGTGCTTGATCTGGCGGAGCGGGACGAGGAAAACGAGCGCAAGAAAATGGGCGAGATTCGACGCAGAGTGGAGCAGGCGGAAGGCAAGCTGGAGCAACTGGTCGCCTATCAGCGTGATTATCAGGATGAATTAAGGGGTACTCAAAACGGCGTACGTTCAGTGCGTCATATCCAAACCTATCATGTCTTCATCAGCAGGCTGGGCTCGGCCATCGAGCAGCAGCAACAGCAGTTATTGCTGTTGAAACAGCAGTTGTCGCAACAAACGGAAGTGTGGCGGGCGGCGTATCAGAAAAAAAATAACATGCAGGACTTTATTGATCGTTGCAAAAAAGAGGAAGCCTATTACGAGGACAAGAAGCAACAGCGCAACCTGGACGATGCTGTCGGTCGACGCGCCTATCACAACAGACATTAAGATACAGTAGAAAAAGTTTTTTGGTTTTAGCGAGTTAGCTGAAACAGGCGGAAAATGTGCCTGAAAGTCAGTTTTTGGCTGCGGATAAATAGCGGCCAAGTGAATGAAAACTGGAAATTTAGTAAAAATCAGCTATTGATGAATTAGTAAGAATATGAGTATTGAAATTCACTGCGTACTATTCGTAATATCCTGAATTTCAAATAAAAAGAACACAGAATGGATCTAACCGATCCTGATGGTTTGATTAGGGGAGCGCCAACAGAAGGAGGCAATATGTCTATAACGACAAGCCGCTCTGACGATAATGCCGAACTGACTATTCGCATTAAAGGGCGATTTGATTTCAGTTCCCACCAGGAATTCAGGGATGCGTACGAAAACCCTGAGGGACCGTTCGAGCAGTACAAGATCGATATGACGGAGACGACGTATCTGGATAGCTCCGCCTTGGGGATGCTGTTGTTATTGCGGGACTATGCAGGCGGCGACAACGCTAAAATCTGCATCACGAACTGCAACAATGATGTCAGGAAGATATTGACGATTTCCAATTTTGAACAACTGTTTGTTATTCAATAAAGCGCCCGCAGTTTTCGGGCGCCTGAAACGGACTTTCCGCCATTTATGCGCCTATCGGGTATTGCTATGAAACAATCCCTGGACTCAGAAATGGCCTCGTCCGTTCTTGGGTCCCAGAAAACGCTAAAAATTCTCATCGCCGACGACAATCAGTCGGATCGCATGATCCTGCAGAATATCGTCAAAAAGCAGGGACATGATACGGCGACGGCGGTGGATGGCGTCGACGCCATCGAGAAATTCTCCGAGTTCCGGCCGGACATCGTCCTGCTGGACGCCTTGATGCCCCGCATGGACGGCTTTGAGGCGGCGCGGAAGATCAAGTTGCTGGCCGGCGAAGACTTGATTCCCATTATTTTTCTCACCTCACTCAGCGACGCGGAATCGCTCGCCAAATGCCTTGAGGCGGGCGGCGACGACTTTCTGTCAAAACCCTATAACCGCATTATCCTGCAAGCCAAGATCAACGCGTTCAACCGCATGCGGATCATGCATAAAACCCTGTTGCGGCAACGGGACCAGATCGCGGAACACAACGACCATATGGTGCGTGAGCAGCAGGTCGCCAAAACCGTGTTCGACAACGTGGCCCATGTGGGCTGCCTCGGCGCCAACAACATCAAGCATTTGCTTTCGCCTCTGGCGGTTTTTAACGGCGACGTGTTGTTAGCCTGTCAGAAACCGTCCGGCGGCATGCATGTGCTGTTGGGAGATTTCACTGGCCATGGCTTGCCTGCAGCGATCGGCGCCATGCCGTTGGCGGAGATTTTCTATGGCATGACCAGCAAAGGTTATGCGCTGGGAGATATCCTCCGGGAAGTGAATCAGAAGCTGCGTAAAATCCTGCCTGTGGGCTTTTTCTGCTGCGCCTGTATGGCGGAGCTGAACTTCGAGCAGGAAGAAATCGAGATCTGGATCGGCGGTTTGCCGGATTGTTATCTGGTGCAGGGCGATCAGTTGCTCAAGGTCGCCTCCAACCGATTGCCCCTTGGCATCCTCAAAGGCGAGGCCTTCGACGCGCGCACCTATCGCTTTGAAATGAAACATGGCGATCGGGTGTATTTGTGGTCGGACGGCATTGTCGAAGCAACCAATGCGAAGGGGGAGATGTTTGGCGAAAAACGTCTGCAGCAGGTTTTTGAGGATAATCTGCAGGAGCCGAACCTGTTTGAAAAAATCCGCCGCTCCGTGGTTGATTTCATGGGGGAGGGTGGTCCCAGCGACGATCTGACGCTGGTGGAGCTGACCATGATGCCGGAGAAGGAGCTGGGGATAGAGAACAACTATCTCACCAATACCGGCCTCAAAGGTCCGCAGCACTGGCGTATGGCGTACGAGCTGTGTAGCGACTCCCTGGCGGTGTTCGACCCGGTGCCGCTGCTGTTGCAGATCGTCATGGAAGTGCCCGGACTGCGCACGCGCAACGGCGAGATGTTCACCATTCTCAGCGAACTCTACACCAATGCTCTGGAGCATGGCGTGCTGGGCCTGCATTCCAAGCTCAAGGCCAGCCCGGACGGATTTGCGGAATACTATCGCCTGCGCGAGGAGCGTATTCGCCAGCTGGATGGTCATTTCGTGAAGGTGGACGTTCGTCATAAAGGCGCGGTCGCCGGAGGCGTATTGACGATTCGAGTGGAAGACAGTGGAAAAGGCTTTGATTATCAGAAACTCGACGGTAAATTACCGGGTCCGACCTGTTATAGTGGTCGTGGCACGGCCCTGCTGCTCTCCATGTGCAGCCGCGTGGAGTACTTCGGTCAGGGCAACATCGTTGAAGTGGATTATGAGTGGCAAGCTTGAATATGAGTTCGAACGATCTGTCTCACCTTGATATGGGCGCCCTGGCGGAACTGCGGGAAGTAATGGAAGACGACTTTCAGATATTGGTGGAGACCTTTATCGGTGATACGGTCGAACGTATGCGCGCCATTCGCGCGACGCTGGACGGCAATGACCCGGACGCATTCAGCCGCGGCTGTCACAGTATCAAAGGCAGCGCCACCAATCTGGGCTTGCCGGCGTTGTCCGAACTGTGCCGGCAAGGAGAGTTGATCGGCAAGTTCAAGCAAATGGAGAAAGCGCGGGAAGTGTTTGACTCCATTGAGCAGGAATTTGAAGTCGTGCAGTCCTTGTTACGGGAACAGGTGTAGCAGGCGCTGCATCGTCCCCGTCGGCGGTGTGGATCGGTTGTCGTCGTAAAAACTCCCGCCTATATTTTTCCTCCTCTCTGTCTTCTCTATAAAGCTTTGATTCCGCTCGGGCGTAACTTGGCCTGATCTGTGCATTTATCCCTCAAAACAATGGTTTTGCCGCTTTCGCGACAGCGATTGCCGCGTTGGCGTTGGTGAGACCCGTTGCATCCGCAGGTAAGTTGTAACTTGGATTTGAGGACAGTAAATGGACAGCTCAGTGGCATTTATTGATATACCCAAAGTCGCGCCGAAATCGACTCCGAGGCCGTCAGGCAATCAGAGGGATGAGGCTAACGCTATGAATGATAAGGAAGATCGCTTCTCTGAGGTGTTGGACCGGGAAGTCGCGGACAAGACGGACAAAGTGGATAAGAAAGACGTCAAAGCGGCAAAAGGCGATGAGAAAAAAGCGCCTGATGACGATAAGACATCGGAGGATGCAGTGGCTGTCGCCCAAGCAGCGCTGACGGATATAGATCAGACTGCGCCGCAGAGCGGAGTGAAATTGCCGTCAGGAGAACAAACCTCAGTGGAAGGCGATGAAGAGTCCATCAAGGCGATGGCCCTGGCTGAATTGACGGGGGATAAAGAGGAAGGGGCGGACCCTACCGGACAAAATGCGCTGACGCCTCTGGCGCGGGCGGTGCATGACGCCGTTGAGGGCGATGAAGAGAAGGTGGGCGAGAAAAAGGGCGGCGAACTGATCAAACTGACTCAGGCGCTTGCCGCAAACGGCAATGGCGGCGAACAGGAAGCTGGCGCCGATGGCGAGACGCTGGACGCCGCGCTGCTGAAGCTGGCGGAGTCACAGAGCGCGGCCAAGCCTAACGCCTTGCATGGAGTCGCCGCCAACATACGAGCGGAATTTAAAGTCGATGCGGCAGCGCCGCCCTATGTCACCACACTGCAGCAACCGGTGCAGGGAGATGACTGGGGCGAGGGCATGGCGCAGAAAGTGGTCTGGTTCGTGGGGCAGAAGATTCAATCCGCCAGCGTACACTTGAATCCGCCGGAGCTGGGTCCCATCGAAATGAAAATTCATGTGCAGAAAGATCAGGCTCATGTGCAGATTCAAAGCCCTCACGCCATCGTCCGCGACATGGCGGAAGGCGCGGCGCACCGGCTCCGAGAATTGCTGGCGGAGCAAGGCCTGCAGTTATCTCAGTTTGACGTCTCCAGTCAGCAGCAACAGGGGGGCGCCAGTGGTGGTCAGGAATCCGGCGGCGCCGATGGCGGACTGTTTGCCGGCGAGGGTGACGAAGACGGCGCAAGCGTGGCGGGAATCGAACAGGCGCTGGCCACGGATCGCATGGTGGATTATTACGTCTGATGGTTTTTCACTGAAAAATCAAAGGAATGAACTACACTTATCGACAAGGAGGCGGCGGCTTCCCCAGTGACCTGTTTATCTGTCGATGGTGGAAACTAAGTTATGGCGAAAGACAATAGTGGAGAAGGCGGCGAGGAGACCGGCAAATCAGGCGGCATGAGCAAGAAGCTGCTCATTATTATCGTACTGATTCTGGTGATCGCCATCGGGGCCAGTGTGGGAGTGACCATGATGCTGCTCAAGTCTTCTCCCGATGAGGGTGGTGGAGATACTCCTGCTGAGGGCGGCGAGCCTGCCGCGCCGGTGAAGGCGGAGGCTATCTATTACGACATGCGTCCGGCGCTGGTGGTTACTTTCGACTACAAAGGCAAACAACGCTTTCTGCAGGCGAGCATTAGTCTGCTGGCGCGCAATCAAGGGGTGCTGGACGGCGTGGAGCTGCACATGCCGGTGATTCGCAATCGCTTGATCAACCTTTACAGCGGCAAGGATTTCGAGGGCGTACAGACGGACCAGGGCCGCCAGGATCTGCTGGCGGAGTCGAAGGAAGTCATCAATACAGCCTTGAAGGAACAGGGCGTGAATGGAGAAATTGAGCAGGTGCTGTTCACCAATTTCGTGTTGCAGTAACCGCGGGCGCGGTGTATCGAATCGCCGCGCTGAAACGCTGTCAGACCTGCAGGCGGGACTTGTTATAGGCCCGTCTCAGGTGATAGAACTAGATGCATAACATTTCCTGTTAGACCCTGGGTCAAGGTGTAGGGCTGTGCAAGATTTATTATCTCAAGACGAAATTGATGCGCTCTTACATGGCGTGGACGATGGCGACGTCGACACCGAGGAGGATGTCGATGCGGCGGGGGTGCGCAGTTACGACCTGACCAGCCAGGACCGCATCGTCCGCGGTCGCATGCCGACGCTGGAGATGATCAACGAACGTTTCGCCCGCTATACCCGCATCAGTCTTTTCAACCTGCTTCGCCGCAATGCGGATGTGGCCTCCGGCGGCGTGCAGATCCTGAAGTTCGGAGAATATATTCATACGCTTTACGTGCCCACCAGTCTTAATCTGGTGAAGATTCGGCCCTTGCGGGGAACCGGCCTGTTTATTCTGGACGCCAAACTGGTGTTCAAACTGGTGGACAACTTTTTCGGCGGCGACGGCCGTCACGCCAAAATCGAAGGACGGGAATTCACGCCGACGGAAATCCGCATCGTACAGATGGTGCTGGAACAGGTGTTCCATGACATGAAGGAAGCCTGGAATGCGGTGATGAAGGTGGACTTCGAATACGTCAACTCAGAAGTTAATCCGGCCATGGCCAACATCGTCAGCCCCAGTGAAGTAGTGGTGGTGAGCACCTTCCACATTGAGCTGGACGGCGGCGGCGGAGACATGCACGTGGCCATGCCGTACTCCATGATCGAGCCCATTCGCGAGGTGCTCGACGCTGGCGTGCAGAGCGACGTCGACGATGTCGACGAACGCTGGATCAGCGCTTTACAGCAGGACATTCTGGAAGCCAGGGTGCCGCTTAACGCCGCCGTGGTCAGACAAAAGATTTCTTTGCGCTCTCTGTCGAGGCTGAAGCCTGGAGACGTGATTCCGGTCGATATGCCGGAAACCATTACGGTGACAGCGAACGGCGTGCCGATTTTCATCGCCAAGGTAGGGCAGTGCAACGGCAATCTGGCGCTCAAGATTGTAGATAAGATTAAGCGGTCGGCGGCGACGCCGACTAAGGAGGCGCAATGGCTGAAGACGACGACAATAAAGAAAACGATTTAGACGATACGAAGTCCGAAGACGAGGCGTTGGCGGACGAATGGGCTGCTGCGCTGGGTGAACAGGAAGCGACTGACGCTGACGGCGGTAGAGAGGATGAATGGGCCGCTGCTATGGCGGAGGCGGAGAGTGCGGAAGCCAAAGGGAAAGGCGCTGATGACGACATCCGCGCGGCTTCGTTTGAAACCTTTGACGAGACGCTTCCCACCAGCGCGCCGGGAGCGCCGGACCTGGACGTGATTCTGGATATACCGGTGACCATTTCCATGGAAGTCGGCAATACCCAGATCGCCATTCGCAACCTGCTGCAGCTCAACCAGGGCTCGGTTATCGAGCTGGACCGTCTGGCGGGGGAGCCATTGGATGTGTTGGTCAACGGCACGCTGATCGCCCATGGCGAGGTGGTGATGGTCAACGAAAAATTCGGCATTCGTCTGACGGACGTCATCAGTCCTTCCGAACGCATCAAGAAGCTGCGGGGGTAGGGTTGAAACGTTCTGGATTTAACTTAACTACGCTATGCGTCGCCATGACCACGAGCCTGTGGTTATGGGCGCCGGGACTGGCGCGGGCGGCGGAGGAAGCCGCCGCCAAGAAGCCGGTGGCCGGCGTGGAGGCGGGACAACTGCTGCAAGTCGGCGGCGCGCTGGTGCTGGTGCTGGCGCTGATTGGCGGAGCCGCCTGGATGATGCGCCGCTTTACCGGACTGGCGCCGCAGCAACAGCAACACCTGAAAATGCTGGCGGTGCTGCCCGTGGGAACCCGCGAGCGCATCGCGTTATTGCAGATCGGCGATCGTCAAATAATCGTCGGCATTACTCAACATCAAATCACTAACCTGCTCACATTGGACGAGCCGCTAGAACTGTCGCCACATAGCGGCGAGTTTGCACGGAAGTTGCAGAGCCTTTTGCGTCGTACTGAAAACGAAGCAAAAGGCGAAGCGAATGGCGCGCAATAGGGTCCTGCGGTTAACTTACCTGATCTTTTTTTTGATGCTTCCTGGAGTCGCCTGGTCGGCCCAGGACGCCATCCTGCCGGCGGTCAAACTGGTGACCAACCCGGACGGCACCCAGGAATATTCCGTCACCCTGCAAATTCTCGCGCTGATGACGGCGCTGACTTTCATACCGGCTTTCCTGATGATGATGACGTCTTTCACCCGCATCATCATTGTATTTTCCATCCTGCGTCAGGCGCTGGGTTTGCAGCAGGCGCCGTCCAATCAGATTCTGGTGGGCATCGCACTGTTCCTGACGTTCTTCATCATGGGGCCGACTTTTAAGCAGGCCAATGAAATGGCGCTGCAGCCTTATCTCGCCGAGAAACTGACGGCGCAGGAAGCGGTGGCCAAAGCCAGCGAACCCTTCCGCGAATTCATGCTGCACCAGACCCGCGAGAGCGATCTGGGCTTGTTTATTCGTCTTGCGGGGGATGAAAACAAATACGCCAACCCGGAAGAAGTGCCGTTCACGATTCTGATGCCGGCGTTCGTCACCAGTGAGCTGAAAACCGCATTTCAGATCGGCTTTCTGATTTTTATTCCCTTTCTGATTATCGACATGGTGGTGGCCAGCGTTTTGATGGCCATGGGGATGATGATGCTATCGCCGATCATTATTTCACTGCCGTTCAAAATCATGCTGTTCGTGCTGGTGGACGGGTGGGCCCTGATCATGGGCACCCTGGCCGCCAGTTTCGGGGTTTAGCCCGATCAAACGAGGAGAACGCTTATGACGCCTGAAGTGGTGCTGGATATTTTTCGTGAAGCCTTATGGTTGATTGTCACCCTGGTGACGCTGATCGTGGCGCCGAGTCTGGTGATCGGTCTGATCGTCAGTGTTTTCCAGGCGGCGACACAGATCAACGAGCAGACCCTGAGCTTCCTGCCACGACTGCTGGTGACCCTGATCGTGATCATCATCGCCGGTCCCTGGATGTTGACGCAGTTGATGGAGTACACCGAAATGCTCATTACCAGCATTCCTGACGTGATCGGATAAGGAGCCGGACGGTGTTCGAGTGGACGGATGAACAGATCGGCGCCTGGGTGGGCATGCACCTGTGGCCTTTGTTTCGCATCTCCAGCTTTATGATGACGACGCCGATTCTTGGAACTCAGATCGTACCTGCCCGCGTGCGGCTGACGCTGGCGCTGCTGATGACAATTCTGATCGTGCCTTCATTGCCGCCCGTCCCGGAAGTGGACCCACTGTCCGTCAGCTCGGTGGCGATTATTATTCAGCAAGTGCTGATCGGTCTGGCCATGGGCTTCGCCGTACTGTTGCTGTTCCAGTTGTTCGTGGTGACTGGGCAAATGGTGGCGATGAACATGGGGCTGGGCTTCGCCTCCATGGTGGACCCCACCAACGGCATTACTGTGACTGCGCTGAGCCAATTTTATCTGATGCTGGTGACTTTATTGTTTCTCGCTATGGGCGGCCATCTGGTGATGTTCGAGACAGTGGTGGAAAGCTTCCGTTTTCTGCCTATCTCGGCGCAGGAAGTGGATGCCTTGTCCTGGTGGTATCTGGCCTCGCGCATCAGCTGGATGTTCGCCAGCGCATTGATGATCGCCTTGCCGGCGGTGACGGCGCTGTTGATCGTGAATATTTCCTTTGGCGTCATGACCCGGGCGGCGCCGCAGATGAATATTTTCTCTATCGGTTTTCCGATGACCGTATTGTTCGGGCTGATCGTGTTCTGGATCAGTATCAGCGGCGTTTTGCCGCAGTTCACGGTGTTGAGCGAAAACACCTTTGATTTCATGCAGGTCATGCTGCAACCCGCTCCACCCTAAACCGGTGTGAAGAATAGGCGGTGTAGATAGTAAGCGGTGTAGATAGCAGGCGGTGTAGATAGCAGGTGGTGTAGATAGTAGACGCCATGGACGCGGCGACAGCTCTGTTCTGGATGCGTAAACCGAAGTTAAGACGAGTGTGACGGACGATGGCCGACAACGACACCAGTCAGGAAAAAACCGAAGAACCCACCCCCCGAAAGATCGAGAAGGCGCGGGAGGAGGGACAGATTCCCCGTTCCCGCGAACTCAACACGACGGCGGTGTTGCTGGCGGGAGCCGTGGGTCTTTTGGTGTTTGGAACGACCATCGCGAAGGCGCTGGAAGGCGTTTTTCGCGCCGGCTTTACCTTGACCCGGGAAGAGATCTTTGACGCCCACCAGCCGATGATTCATCTCGGCATGGCTGCGTTGGATATGGCTATCGCCCTGATCCCCTTTATGCTGGTGCTGCTGGTGGCGTCTCTGTTGGGGCCAATCGCCCTGGGCGGCTGGATGATGAGCGGCAAGGCGGCGGCGCCGAAATTCAGCCGCATCAATCCGCTGGAAGGCATAAAGCGGATGTTCTCGCTGAAGTCGCTGGTGGAATTGATCAAAGGCATCGCCAAGACGCTGGTGGTAGGCGGTGTGGCGCTCATTATTCTCAACCACTCCATTCCGGATCTGTTGGCGATGGGAGGGGAGGATACGATGGTGAGCATGGGTCATGCCTGCTCGCTGCTGGCGTGGAGCTTTCTGTTCCTGGCCAGCTCGATGATCCTGATCGCCTTGGTGGACGTGCCCTTTCAAATCTATGACCACCAAAAGAATCTGCGCATGACCATGCAGGAGATCAAGGACGAGTACAAGGATACGGAAGGCAAGCCGGAAGTGAAGCGCCGGGTGCGGGAAGTGCAATATGAAATGAGCCGTCGTCGCATGTTGCAGGATGTGCCCAAAGCGGATGTGGTCATCACCAACCCGACACACTACTCCGTGGCGCTGAAATACGACGCCAAGAAAATGGCGGCGCCCATTGTGCTGGCCAAAGGCGCAGACCACATGGCCATGAAAATCCGTGAAATCGCCAAGGCGCACAAGATTGAGCTGGTCTCGGCGCCGCCCTTGACCCGCTCCATCTACCACCACTCGGAAGTGGGGGACGAAATTCCTTCAGGTCTGTATCTCGCCGTGGCGCAGGTGCTGGCGTATGTCTTTCAGCTGCGTCGTTACCGCGGCGGCTACGGCAAGAAGCCCCAGGGCATGCCTGACTTCAAGATACCTTCCCATCTGCGCCGGGATCAGTGAGTTGAGTTATTAACGTGGCAATGATATTGGCATGTTAATCATCAGGCGCATGGACGCGCCTGCGCGGCGTTAAGCCGCGGGAGACAGGGCCTGACATGTGCAGGCCCTGTCGTTGCAGACAAATAGAAGGAAGCTATTTGTCTGCCTGATTAATAACCGCTGTCCGGCCTCGCTTTTCCATAGAGCGGCACAGTTCCTGCAGACACACTAGGGAAACGGTTTTTTCCGTCAACCTTTTGTCGTTTGGAGAGTTATGGAACGAGCTGCCGCGATCAACAACCTGAAGGCCCTGACCCACGGCAACCTGGGTATCCCGGTGCTTCTGATGGTGTTGTTGGGCATGATGACGTTGCCGGTGCCGCCGTTCCTGCTCGACGTCTTCTTTACCTTCAATATCGCCTTGTCCCTGGTCATTCTGCTGGTGTGCGTGTACGCCATGCGCCCCATGGAGTTCGCCATTTTCCCGACTGTATTGCTGGTGGCGACCTTACTGCGTCTGGCTTTGAACGTCGCATCCACCCGGGTGGTGCTACTGGAAGGTCATGAAGGGGGCGATGCGGCGGGTAAAGTTATCCAGTCTTTCGGCGAAGTGTTGATCGGCGGCAACTATGCAGTCGGTCTGGTGGTGTTCGCCATTCTGATGATTATCAACTTCGTGGTGGTCACCAAAGGCGCCGGGCGCGTCTCTGAAGTGAGCGCCCGCTTTACCTTGGACGCCATGCCGGGCAAGCAGATGGCGATTGACGCGGATCTGAACGCAGGCATTATCAACCAGGAAGAGGCCAAGTCGCGCAGGGCGGAAGTGGCTCAGGAAGCGGACTTCTACGGCTCTATGGACGGCGCGAGTAAGTTCGTTCGCGGCGACGCCGTCGCGGGTCTGCTGATTCTGGCCATCAACCTGATCGGCGGTCTCGCCATCGGCATCATGCAGCACGATCTGGAGTTCAACGACGCTGTCCAAAAATATGCGCTGCTGACGATCGGTGACGGTCTGGTGGCGCAGATTCCTTCACTGCTGCTCAGCACCGCAGCGGCCATCATGGTCACTCGCGTCAGCACTCAGCAGGATATGTCCAGTCAGGTCATCAACCAGTTGTTTGGCTCCCCTCGGGCGCTGGCCATTGTCGCCGTCGTTATGTTCATCATGGGCGTGATTCCAGGCATGCCGCACATGGCGTTTCTGGGGTTGGCGTCGGTGTTTGGCGCGGGAGCGTATTTCATGTGGAAACGCCAGCAACAGTCGGAAGTGGTGGACGAAGGCGTCACGCCTGGACCCAGGCGTCCAGGCGTGACGCAGCAACCCGGCGGCGGACCCGCACTGGCTCCCGGCGAGAGCGCGCCGGCGGTGCGTGGACCCGAGACCAAAGAGCTGGGCTGGGACGATGTGGCCAGCGTGGATATTGTCGGCCTGGAAGTAGGTTACCGGTTGATTCCGCTGGTGGACAAGTCACAAGGCGGACAGTTGCTGGCCCGCATCAAGGGCGTACGTAAGAAACTGTCCCAGGAACTGGGCTTTCTCATGCCTTCCGTGCATATCCGCGACAATCTGGATTTAATGCCGAACTTTTACCGCATCACCCTGATGGGGGTCACCATCGCGGAAGCGGAGATTCATCCGGACCGGGAAATGGCTATCAATCCCGGTCAGGTTTTCGGCAAGCTGGACGGCATTCAGACCAAAGACCCGGCCTTCGGTCTGGAGGCGGTGTGGATTGATCCTTCCCAGAAAGAACAGGCGCAGACGCTGGGATACACCGTGGTGGACTCCAGCACAGTGGTGGCGACGCATCTGAATCAGGTGCTCAGCCGTCACGCCTATGAGCTGATCGGCCATGAAGAAGTGCAACAGTGGCTGGAGCAACTGGGCAAGAAGGCGGCGAAGCTGGCGGAAGAGCTGGTTCCCAATACCGTCTCGCTCAGCACCCTGTTGAAGGTGCTGCAGAACCTGTTGCAGGAAGATGTGCCGGTGCGGGATATGCGCAGCATTGCGGAAGCCATCGTCAACTTTACGCCGAAGACTCAGGACGCCGGTATTTTGACGGCGGCGGTCAGGGCGTCGCTGCGTCGCCTGATCGTCCAGAACATAGTCGGGGCGGAGCCTGAGCTGCCTGTGATCACTCTGGACCCAGGGTTGGAACAATTACTGCTTAAATCTATGCAACAAGCGCAACAGGCCGGCGGCATGGACGACATCGGTCTGATTTTGGAACCGAGCATGATGGAAAAACTGCAACGCTCACTGGCGGAAGCCGCGCAGCGTCAGGAAATGCTCGGTAAAGCGGCGGTCTTGCTGGTGTCCAACAGCCTGCGCCCGGTTCTGGCGCGGTTCATCAGACTCAGTGTGGAGCGCATGCATGTCCTGGCTTATCAGGAAGTGCCGGACAACAAACAAATCACCATCGTGGCGACAATCAGTGGGTAATCCCGTGCGGGCTCGTGGAGCCGGGAGACTAACATTATGAAAGTGAAACGTTTTTTTGCAGCGTCAATGCAACAGGCTTTAAAGGATATCCGTGAAGATCTCGGCGCGGACGCCGTCATTCTGTCCACCAGTAAAACGGGGGATGGCGTGGAGGTGATCTGTGCGCTGGATTATAACGAGGACGATCAGCGCAGCAGCATGCCTGAGCAGGAAGGCCCACGCCCGACGCCCTCAGCAGTGGCCCGGGAGACGGCGGATCGCCATCGTCGCCTGGAAGATGAAATGTCGCGGGTGCGCGACCGGCTGGAAACGCTGAAAAGCAACGCCAGGCCCAAAGCGGAGCCGGCGCCGGCTTTTGCCGCTGCTGAACCGGCGGCGACGGCTTCCCGGCAAATCGGCGCCGGGGAACCGGAAACCTCACGTATGCTGGCGGAAATGCGCGAAGAGATCATGCAGCTTAAAAGCATCATGCGTCAGCCTGTGGTCGCCGCGCGTCCGGAAGAGAATCCCGGCCATCGCGAGCTGATCGAACGCATGCAGGAAATGGGCATCTTCCGTGAGCTGCAAAACGCGCTCACCGCGAAAGCGGACCCGCGCAAAGGCGCGCAGGAGCAATGGCGCAACCTGATGGCGCGGCTGGCGCATGGTTTAAAGGCGGAAAACGAAGAGCTGATTCATCAGCGTGGAGTCTGCGCGTTGCTGGGGCCGACCGGTTCCGGCAAAACTACCACTCTCGCCAAACTCGCGGCGCGTTTCGTGGTTCACTACGGCGCCGAAAAACTGGCGCTGATCACGACGGATCGTTTCCGGGTGGCCAGTCAGCAGCAATTGCAGTCCTTTGGGCGCTTGCTGAACGTGCCGGTGTACGTGGTGGATGAGGAGAACAGCCTGGACGATCTGCTTGACCGTCTCGCCAACAAACGTCTGGTGCTTGTGGACACCGCCGGATTGACGCCCCAGGACCCCAATTGGGAGCGTCAACAGAAAGACTTGAAAGTGACCCGTCACCGCATCAGAAATTATCTTGTGTTGTCGGCAGTTAACCAACCGCAGGTCATGAAATCCACCTATCATTACTATAAGATGTTGGGGCTTTCCGGCTGTATCATGACCAAACTGGATGAAGCGTTCAGTCTGGGTGAAGTGTTGAGCATGGCCATCCTGAACCGGCTTCCGGTCGCCTATGTCACCGACGGACAGAAAATACCCGATGACATTCATCCGGCGAAAGCGCATGTCCTGGTGGCGCGCGCGGACGCAATGTGGCGGCGGACCCGGCGGGAGACCGAACAAACTAATAACACCAGTCGCTTCGCTGCGGAACTGGTGGTCTAAACTATTGAGTGCGGGGTCAACGCCGCGCCGTCTAATAACAGGAGATATCTACCGGTATGAGTAAAGTACATCCGGTTCAAGTTATTGCAGTCACCGGAGGAAAGGGGGGTGTCGGCAAGAGCAATGTTTCCATAAATCTGTCCCTCGCGTTAGCGGACTTGGGACGTCGCGTCGTGCTGCTGGATGCGGACCTCGGACTGGCGAATATTGATGTGTTGCTCGGCGTCACCGCCTCGCGCAATATCGGGGATGTGCTGGCGGGGGATTGCACCCTGCGGGAAGTCATGATTGAAGGTCCGGGGGGAATAAAGATCGTCCCGGCGTCATCCGGCACCCAGCATCTTACTCATCTGTCTCCTCTTGAACATGCGGGCCTGATCAACGCTTTCAGCGATATCAGCGACGACCTGGACGTGCTGGTGATCGACACCGCGGCGGGCATCTCCGAACAAGTGCTTTCCTTCGTGCGCGCGGCGCAGGAAGCACTGGTGGTGGTGTGCGACGAGCCCACCTCCATTACTGACGCCTATGCCGTCATCAAACTGCTTAACAAGAACCACGACATGTACCGTTTTCGGGTGCTCGCCAACATGGTTCGCTCCGAGCAGGAAGGGCGGCATTTGTTCGGTAAATTATCCAAGGTAACCGAACGCTTTTTGGAAGTTGCGCTACAATATGTAGGAAGCATTCCATTCGACGAAGCCGTACGCAAATCGGTGCAACGGCAACGTCCTGTGTACGAAGCCTATCCGCGCGCCAAAGCGTCGTTGGCGTACCGCCAGCTGGCGCAAAAAGTGGACAACTGGCCGTTGCCGACGGCGCCGAGAGGCAATTTGGAATTCTTTGTGGAGCGTCTGGTGCACAGTTAGACACGCGCCGGACGGAATGCGAGGGCTCGCCCGGCGGCTATATCCCGGGCGCTTGCGATAAGGCGTGACGGTTGCGCCGGACATATCCTCAAACACCCATGAGAACGTTTTTGTTGAAATCATCCGGTTTATTGCAGGCCTTGCGCGCAAATTCATGTCACTGGCGAATACTTATATGATGTATAGCGAGACGCGGGCGGAGCGCGCCGACACTCTGGTCAGGCAATACGCGCCTCTGGTCAAGCGCATCGCGCATCACCTGATCGCCCGTCTGCCCGCCAGCGTGCAGGTGGAGGATCTGATTCAGGCGGGCATGATCGGATTGCTGGAAGCCGCGCAGAAATACGACGCCGGCAAAGGCGCCAAATTCGAAACCTACGCCGGCATCCGCATTCGCGGCGCCATGGTGGACGAAATTCGTAAAGGCGATTGGGTGCCGCGCTCCGTGCACCGCAACGCCCGCAATATCGCGGAAGCGATACACACTATTGAAGCACGCACCGGTCGAGACGCGTCGGATGCGGAAGTGGCGGCCGAGCTGGGCGTACCCCTGGAGCAATACCACGCCAGCCTGCGCGACGCCAGTTCGGGGAAGCTGTTCAGCCTGGATGAGCTGGGCATTCACGGGGAGGGCGGCTCTGACGATGAAACGTTAACCACCGATAATCCCCTCAGCGACATCGAACAAAACGCCTTTCTGGAAAAATTGAGCGCCGCGATAGACGGTTTGCCGGAACGGGAGAAGCTGGTGCTGTCTCTCTACTATGACGAAGAACTCAACCTCAAGGAAATCGGCCAGGTGCTCTCAGTCAGCGAGTCCCGGGTCAGTCAGATTCATTCCCAGGCGACCTTGCGACTGCGATCCCGTCTCTCAGACTGGAAAAACAGCTAAATCAAGCCATTGCCTGCGCAGGTTAATGTTTTTTCGAAATCAGCATCCTGCGGTCATGTTTTCTAAAACAACTTGTATCAAAAAACTGGATAGTACGGCGCGACCAGCTAGACTTACTCAGTAGAGTAATGAAATCAAAGGGTTTCCAGCGTCGCCATTGTGGAGGTTACATTGGACAAGAACATGAAAATCCTCGTTGTAGATGACTTTTCAACAATGAGGCGGATTATTAAAAACCTGCTCCGGGATTTGGGCTTCACCAATACCGATGAAGCGGATGACGGGTCCACCGCGCTGCCGATGTTAAAAACCGGGAAGTTTGATTTTCTGGTCACTGACTGGAATATGCCCGGAATGACGGGAATCGAATTACTCCAGGCAGTTCGCGCCGATGATAGTTTGAAAAACCTGCCGGTGCTCATGGTGACGGCGGAAGCCAAGCGGGATCAGATTGTCGCAGCGGCGCAGGCGGGTGTTAACGGGTATGTGGTGAAGCCGTTTACTGCGGCCGTGCTGAAGGAAAAGATAGAAAAAATCTTCGAGCGGATCGACTCATAATAAAACCGCAGGAATTACTATGACCAATGAACAGCAGCCACCATCCTCCTCCCAAGACGAAATTGAGACGCGCTTGAGCGAGCAGGCGGCGAGCTTGATGGAGCACGTTAGTAAGGGGGACTTTGGCGAAGCGTTGCGGGTAATTTCCGACCTTAATGACACTCGGGACCGTACGCTGTACCACGAAGTGGGCAAGTTAACCCGTTCGTTGCACGAAGCCATACGCAATTTCAATATCGACATGGGCAATGTGAAGATGAATCAGGAGGAGGAGCTGTCGAAAATCGCCGACGCCTCTGATCGCCTTTCCTATGTGGTCGATATGACCAACAAAGCCGCTAACAAAACCATGGATATGGTGGAAGCAAGTATGCCCGTGGCGATAGAGATGAAGCAGGAGGCCCATGAGCTGAAGGAAGCCTGGGGACGACTGCGCCGTCGGGAAATGGACCCCTCTGAGTTCCGTGAGCTGTATAAGCGCATCGATAAGTTTTTGGTGGATCTGGCCGCTAACAGCGACAGGGTGTACACCAATCTGTCGGAAATATTATTGGCTCAGGACTTTCAGGATCTCACGGGACAGGTCATCAACAAGGTTACCGGCCTGGTCAAGGAAGTAGAAGTGAATCTGGTCAAACTGGTCGCCATGGCGGGCAAGGTTGACCGCATAACAGGCATTCAGCATGAGATGAAAGCCGAAGAAGAGTCTATTACAAAAGGGCACGGCCCGCAGATCCAGACCGAAGGACGCTCAGATGTCGTCGCCAGCCAGGACGACGTGGACGACCTTCTTTCCAGCCTTGGTTTCTGAGGAGCACATGAATGGGGTTTGAAGCGGACGAAGAAATCCTGCAGGACTTTCTAGTCGAAGCGGGAGAAATTCTTGAACAGCTCTCAGAGCAGTTGGTGGAACTGGAGCAGAACCCGGACGACCGCGATCTGCTGAACGCCATTTTTCGTGGGTTTCATACCGTCAAAGGCGGCGCCGGTTTCCTTCAGTTAGACGCTTTGGTGGAATGCTGCCACGTGGCGGAAAACGTCTTCGACCTGTTGCGTAACGGTCAGCTCAGCGTCGACTCCGAATTGATGGATGTCGTGCTGCAGGCGCTGGACGCCGTCAACGAGATGTTTTCCCAGGTGAAGATGCGGGAGGAACTGACCCCCGCCGCGCCCGAACTCATGGCCGCCCTGGAGCGACTGGCCAGCGGCGAATCCGCCTCCGTGGCGGAAGAGGCTGACGAGCCAGAAGAAGCCGTTGAAGAGCACGAAGAAGACGCTGCTGAAGAAGTTGAAGAACCCGTTGCGTCGGCGGATGGCGATATCACTGACGACGAATTCGAGAATCTGCTCAACGCCCTGGATGAAGACGGCGGCGAGAAAGCGGAAGCGGCTGGCTCGAAAGACGAAGGTGATGAAATCACCGAAGACGAGTTTGAGAAACTGCTGGATCAACTGCATGGACCCGGCAAATTCGGTGGTCCCCAGGAAGGTAAACCCGCCAAGGCCGCTCCTGAATCCGCTCCGGTTCCACAAGATGAAGCGGCTGAAGCCGCGTCCGCCGGCGACAGCGATGAAATCACCGATGATGAATTTGAAGCCTTGCTGGATGAACTGCATGGCAAAGGCAAGTTTGACGGCGCCGTCTCTGACGGGGCTGAGCAGAAGTCAGCCCCTGCCGCGGAGAAGAAAGGCAAGCCGGCAGCGAAAGCAGCGCCCGAAAAGAAAGTAGAGAAAAAGGAGGAAGCCGCCGCCGGCGACTCCGAACTGATTACCGACGACGAATTCGAAAAACTGCTGGATGAGTTGCACGGCTCCGGCAAGGGGCCCAGTCCTACTGGCGACGCCAAGCCCGCCGCCGCAAAACCGGCGGAAAAAGCGGCTGTGAAAAAAGAGCCCGCCAAGAAGGAGCCGGTCAAGAAAGAACCGCCGAAAGTCGTCAAGCCCGCGCCAGCTCCAGCCCGCGCCGAGCCGGACGAAGAACGGCGTCAGCCCGCGGCGAGCGCCGCCGGAGGGAAAGACGCCCAGGCCAGCATCGCGACGGAAACCACAGTGCGGGTGGACACCAAGCGCCTCGACGACATCATGAACATGGTCGGCGAGCTGGTGCTGGTGCGTAACCGTCTCAAGCGTTTAGGCGAAGAGTTCGCCGACGAGAACATGAGTAAAGCCGTGTCCAATCTGGACGTGGTCACCAGCGACTTGCAGTCCGCCGTCATGCAGACGCGGATGCAGCCCATCAAAAAAGTATTTGGCCGTTTCCCCCGCGTGGTCAGGGATCTGGCGCGCAACCTGCGCAAAGAAGTCAATCTGGTATTGCGTGGGGAAGACACCGATCTGGATAAAAATCTGGTCGAAGCTTTGTCCGACCCACTGGTCCACTTGGTGCGTAACGCCGTGGACCACGGTATTGAGTCCCCCGAGGCGCGCGAGAAAAAAGGCAAGCCGCGGGTTGGACGCGTGGTGCTGGCGGCGGAGCAGGAAGGCGATCATATTCTGCTGTCCATCGAAGATGACGGCGCCGGTATGGACCCGGTGGTGTTGCGTCAGAAAGCAGTGGAAAAAGGTATTTACGATGTGGACGCCGCGGAGCGTCTCACCGATAACGAAGCGTATAACCTGATATTCGCGCCGGGATTCTCCACCAAAACGGAAATATCCGATGTGTCCGGTCGCGGCGTCGGGATGGATGTGGTTAAAACCAAGATCACCCAGTTGAACGGCACCATCCATATTGAATCCGAATTGGGGCGCGGGTCGCGCATTGTGATCAAAGTGCCCTTGACCCTCGCCATCATGCCGACCTTGATGGTGATGCTGGGAGATCAGGCGTTCGCTTTCCCATTGGTGAGCGTAGTGGAAATATTCCACCTTGACCTGACCCAGACCAATATCGTCGATGGGCAGGAATGTATCGTGGTGCGCGAGAATGTGTTCCCGCTGTTCCACATTAAACGCTGGCTGGTGAAGGGCGCGCAATTCGAGCCCACCGAAGAGAACGGTCATGTGGTGATTGTTTCCGTCGGCACCAAGCGCGTGGGCTTTGTGGTCGACCAGCTGGTCGGCCAGGAAGAGGTGGTCATCAAACCCTTGGGCAAAATGCTGCACGGCACGCCGGGAATGGCCGGCGCCACCATCACGGGAGACGGGCGCATTGCGCTGATACTGGACATTCCCAGCATGCTTGGACGCTACGCCAAGTCCAGCAAAGTATACGGTCGGCCGACGTTCAGGAAGAGTCAGTTGGTGACGGACTCTGATGAAACGGAGCCCGCGGCTTCCGCAGGCTAAGCGCCTGCCATAAGGCGCAGCGGCGGAGTGATTTCCAAAAACGGGAGACCGATGAATGGCCTTAAAGGTCCTGGTAGTAGATGATTCGGGATTTTTCAGACGTCGCCTTTGCGAGATCCTGAACTCCATAAGCGATGTCGATGTCGTCGGCACGGCCAGCAATGGTCGCGAAGGCGTGGAGATGGCGCTTAAACTGAAACCCGACGTCATCACCATGGACTACGAGATGCCGGTCATGGACGGCATTACCGCGGTCAAGGAAATCATGCGGGCTCAGCCCACGCCGGTTTTGATGTTTTCCTCTCTCACCTACGAAGGCGCCCGAGTGACCTTTGACGCCCTGGAAGCAGGCGCGGTGGATTTCCTGCCGAAGAGCTTCGAGGCGATGTCCGGCGACGCCTCCAAGATTAAACGTTTGCTGCATGACCGCATTAAAGAAGTTTCGCGGGCGAAATATCGTATGTCTGGAGCGTCCGCGCCGGCGCCCGCCGCCGCTCCGGAACCCGCCAGGCCAGTCGCCCCGACTCCCGCGCGCGAACCGCCCAAACCCGCTGCGCCGACGCCGCGCGCCGCTGAACCACGCGCCAAAGCGCCGCCAGCCAAACCGGAAACAAAACCGGAAGTGAAGGCGATGAAAACCCGACGCACCCCGCGTCAGGACTATAAAGTGGTGCTGATCGGCACTTCCACCGGCGGTCCGGTGGCGCTACAAAAAATTCTCACCCGGCTACCAGGCGCGTTCCCAGCGCCGCTGGTGCTGGTGCAGCATATGCCGGCTTCTTTTACGCCAGCGTTTGCTGAACGTCTGAATCGTCTGTCGCAACTGTCCGTCAAACAGGCGGAGAACGGCGAGATCCTCAAGCCCGGATGGGCTTATATCGCCCCTGGCGGCAAACAGACTTTGATCGAACGCGTCGGCGCCCAGGCGCGGGTCAAAATTCTCGACGGCGACGAGCGCTTGCACTACAAACCCTGCGTGGACGTGACTTTCGGCTCCTGCGCCAAGATGTTTCCCGGCAAAGTACTGGGCGTCATCTTGACCGGTATGGGCGCGGACGGCCGCGAAGGCTGCCGCATGCTGAAAGAAAGCGGTTCCGTGGTCTGGTCTCAGGATGAAGCGACCAGTGTGATTTATGGTATGCCGATGGCGGTGGCCACCGCCGGTCTGTCGGATGAAGTCTTAGCCCTGGATGAATTTGCGCCGCGGTTGATTGACGGTGTCGGATAATGGATTTACTCAGCATCGTGGGCGTCCTGATCGCCCTGGTGGCGATCATCGGCGGCAACCTGATCGAAGGCGGCGATGTTTCCTCCCTGATGAATCTGCCGGCGGCGCTGATTGTCATTGGCGGCACGTTCGGCGCCATAGTGCTGCAACATTCCGGCAAGGTATTGAAGCGTTCCTTTAAGCAGTTTCTCTGGGTCTTTTTTCCTCCCTATCTAAGCTTTGAAGACGACATTCAGAAGGTCATTTCCTGGAGTATGGTCGCGCGTAAGGAAGGGCTGCTGGGGCTGGAATCCGTGGCGGAAAAAGAACGCGACCCATTTTCCCGCAAAGGGCTGCAACTGCTGGTGGACGGCGCTGAACCGGAATCCATCCGCAGCATCATGGAGCTGGAGCTTAACAGCCGCGAGCAGCGTGATCTGGACGCCAGCAAAGTGTGGGAAGCCATGGGCGGTTATGCGCCTACGTTGGGTATTCTGGGCGCCGTGCTTGGATTGATCCAGGTGATGCGTCATTTGGAGGACCCTTCCATGCTGGGACCTGGCATCGCCACCGCGTTTGTCGCCACTATCTACGGGGTCGCGCTGGCCAACCTTTTTTATTTTCCTATCGCTAATAAATTGAAAGGCATCGTGCACGAGCAATCGCTGCTGCGGGAAATGATGATCGAGGGTATCGTCGCCATCGCCGAAGGAGAGAATCCCAAAGCAATAGAATTGAAGTTGAAAGGGTTTCTGTCATGACGCCCGTTGTTAACCCTCCATGTCGATAAGCGGGAGCCGCCTGCCATGAGAAAGCGCCGCCGCAACCGGGAAGAGTCCCATAACCACGAACGCTGGCTGGTGTCCTATGCGGATTTCATCACGCTTCTATTTGCGTTTTTTGTGGTGATGTATTCGGTTTCCTCTGTGAACGAAGGCAAATACAAAGTCCTGTCTGAAACGTTGGAAGGGGTGTTCAACGCCACTCAGCGCAGCATTAATCCTATTCAGGTCGGACAGCAGACGGCGGCGCCTCCGCAAAGTGATTCGCCCGCGATACAACCTTTCAACAGCCCGGAAAACCAGCCCGGCGAGACGACGGAAGAGCAGGCCGGGGAGCGCTTGCGGGAAATCGCCAATCGATTCAACTACCGGTTAAAAGGGTTGATTGGGCAAGGCATGGTGTCGATCAACGAGAACGACAACTGGATCGAGCTGTCCCTGCGCAACAATCTGCTGTTCAACAGTGGCGACGCCGTGCCGGTGGACGCTGCGTTCAATCTGATCGACGGCATCGCCGGCATCCTCAAAGACTACCCCAACGCCATTCTGGTGGAGGGCTTCACGGACAACGTGCCCATTCGCAGTTCGATTTATCCTTCCAACTGGGAGCTTTCCTCTGCGCGTTCTGCGGCGGTGGCGCGCTTGTTGATTATCGGCGGCGTTGACCCAAAGCGTCTGGCGGCGGTGGGATACGGCGAATATCAGCCGGTCGCCCGTAACGATACTTCCGAGGGGCGGCAAAGAAACCGTCGGGTAGTATTGCTGGTGGCCAAAGACGCCAAAGTCCGTCTCACCATGCGGCGCTGACCGGCTCAGGGCGGACGCGCAGTTTGCCCGCCAGTTGACCATTTATCCCGCTGAATCAGGCCGCGAGAGCCAGGCATTGGCACATATCGTGCAGCCTTTCCATGGCGTAACAGGGAGAGACGGATTGCGGCGCTGGCTTGCCGATGCTGTGCATAAGGATTGTCATTAATGGCCGTCACTGTGAGCTTCTATACTGTCATTAGGAGTTCTGTTGCGGCATGACGAAGGCGCGCCGCAGAGACACTGTGACGCGCTGTCGTCACTCATCTGAACATCAACGCGGGGAGTATCTACCGTGCGAATCTGGACCGTCGCGAATCAAAAAGGAGGCGTGGGTAAAACCACCACCGCCGTCGCCCTCGGCGGGATTCTGGCGCAACAAGGCAAGCGGGTGCTGTTGCTGGACCTTGATCCGCACGGCTCGCTGACGTCTTATTTCAAATATGACCCGGACAGTATTCGCGGCAGCGTTTACGACTTATTCATGCATGAGGGCAAAGTGCCGGTGGATTTGCCACGCACGCTGATCCGCGACACCAGTCATCCCAATCTTAAGCTGCTGCCGGCGTCTACGGCGCAAGCCACGCTGGAGCGGAAAATGGTGGGCGTGGAAGGTATGGGATTAATCATCTCCAAGGCGCTGGCGCACTTGTGGGACGACTTTGATTACGCCTTTCTGGATAACACGCCGGTGCTTGGCGTATTGCTCATTAATGCGCTGGCGGCCTGCCAGCATATTCTGATTCCGGTGCAGACGGAATTTCTGGCGCTGAAGGGGCTGGAGCGCATGCTGCACACCCTGGGCATGGTGATGAAGAGTCAGAAGAATCCGCTTTCCTATACCGTCATTCCCACGATGTTCGATCGTCGCACGCAGGCGTCGGTGCAGACCTTCCGCACCCTGCGGCATCAGTATGGCGATGTGGTCTGGCGCTATGCGATCCCCGTGGACACCAAATTCCGTGACGCCAGCCGGGCGGGGGTGATTCCTTCCATGTACGACGCCGCCACCCATGGCGTGCGCGGCTATGAAAAACTGTTGCACGACCTGTTGGAAGCCAACGTGGGATTTAATCCGCCGACTCAGGCCCAGGCGGGCGGTGCGGTGTAACGTAAAGGCGGCGGAGGTCGCCGCAGGCATTAAAGGATATTTGTTGAGTAATGGCAGATAAGCAGTTCGCCGATCCTGATAACTATGATAAGGCAGTCCTCGATTACATTGACGATCTGCTGCGCGCCCCTGCGCCGGAGCTAAAGCCTGCGCCAGAGACCGCCGGTGAGCCTTCTGACGCTGACTCGTCGGCGCAACAGGCGAAGTCTGTCGCTACGCCAGCGTCTCCGGCGGAAACTGAGAGCACTGAGGCCTCAAACCAGACCCATGGGCGTGGACAAACCTCGTCCACCGCGAATGACCCAGAGCAGACTCTGTCTCAACCCATAAAACCGCAAGCAACGAAGCCGCCACCGGAGACGCCTGACAACGAGCGCGCTATAGCAGCGCCGCGTCATAAAGCGGTTGCGCCAGGGAAGGAGGTGGACATGAACACGGCGGAGAAAGACAGCGCGCCGACGCATTCCGCAGCGGAGGCGTTATTGGAACAGGGGCGCATGACCCTCGCGCGCCAGCGTATGCTCGCCCGTCAGGCGGAGCAGGCGCGTCTGGCGTTGCAGGAACCGCCCAGGCTGGTGATGCCGATGCCCAAGGTGGCTCCGCCGCCAGCGCCGACGGAGACGGAGAAAAAGCCGTCGGTGGCGGAACGAAGCGCGGCGTTACGGGAAAAGTTAAAGCAATGGCGTGTTTCGGAACAGAAAGAAGAAGAGCCTGAGCCGCAGTCGCTGGCGCGTCAAAAAGTTGAAGCAAGGCGTCAAGAACGTGACGCGCCGACGGTGGTGGAGCCGGAAGCAGCGCAGCAGGAGGAGGTTGACGTTGAGGCGGGATCCGGCGGCGCGCCGGATGGTTGGGCCGCTAACGGCAGGCCGGTGTGGGCGCAGGAGCGTTTTGAGTGTCTTCTGTTTAACGTGGCGGGTCTGAAACTGGCGGTGCCGCTGATTTCTCTTGGCGGCGTGCATGCAATGGATCATGAAACCACGCCGCTGTTCGGCATGCCCTCCTGGTTCGTCGGGCTGATACCTGTAGCGGGCATGAATGTGAGAGTCGTGGATACGGCGCAATGGGTCATGCCTGACCGCTACAAGTCGCAATACCGGGAAAATATCCGTTATGTCATTCGCTTGCATGACTCTGAGTGGGGGCTCGGCTGCGACTTTATCGCGGAAGCGTTTACTCTGGACCCGGATCAGGTGCGCTGGCGCAGCGAGCGCTCCAAGCGTCCGTGGCTGGCCGGCACGGTCGTGACGCATATGTGCGCGCTGCTGGATGTGGATGGACTGGAGCGGCAGTTGAATCAGTCATCCGCCAAAGCCGGTAAAAAAGGCTGACGCGGAAACGGCGTCGGACCGGGAGAGGTTGGCAAAATCGGCTGGCATAGATCCTGCGTTGTTCTATATTAATTAAGTACAAACGCTAGAAATTTGACGCTCAGCGTCGGGAGAAAGAGGTTAAACGCTATGGCATCCTATTCAGGGCAGGGCCAAAGTTCAGAAGATCCGATTCT
Source organism: Hahella sp. KA22 (assembly GCF_004135205.1). Lineage (NCBI taxonomy): Bacteria > Pseudomonadati > Pseudomonadota > Gammaproteobacteria > Oceanospirillales > Hahellaceae > Hahella > Hahella sp. KA22. The sequence continues at coordinate 2,173,970 of NZ_CP035490.1, forward strand.
GCAATACGTGACCTTCAAGTTGGATCATGAGACTTACGGCATCAATGTTATGCAGATCCAGGAGGTGTTGCGCTATACGGAAATCGCCCCGGTGCCTGGCGCGCCGGACTACGTTCTCGGCATCATCAATCTGCGCGGCAATGTCGTCACGGTCATCGACACCCGCAAGCGGTTTGGCTTGTCGGAAGCGGAGGTTAGCGACCACACCCGGATTGTGGTGATTGAAGTGGATAATCAAGTCGTGGGCATTCTGGTGGATTCTGTGGCGGAAGTGGTTTATCTGCGGCAGTCGGAAATGGAAACCGCTCCAAATGTCGGCAACGAGGAAAGCGCCAAGTTCATTCAAGGCGTATGCAATAAGAATGGAGAACTGATTATTCTGGTTGAATTCGAAAAAATGATGTCAGAAGAAGAGTGGTCCGAGGTGGCGTCCTTGTGATCAGTCTCACCCAATAAGCTGGCGCGGGAGGATAAGTTATGAATCCGCAATTCATGAGTTGGGAGCTGCTTGTGTCCCTGTGTTTCGGGCTGGTTGTCGCTATCGCCTGTTTCACATTATGTCGGATGCAGGCCAAGCGCATTGTACGTCTGGAAATCGAAGTCGGGCAGATGCGGGATAAGCTCAATATGCTCTCCGACAGCGGCATTGGCGTGGGCCGAAAGGTGGTTTCCATTGATCAGCGTCTGAAAGCCGCTGAACTCAAACAGAAAGAACTGCAAACCATGGATGTGCAAAAGGTGTCTTACAATGAAGCGGCCCGCTTGCTGGCGTTGGGCGCGGAAGTGGAGGATCTGGTGAAAGCCTGCGGCCTGACCAGGGCGGAGGCGGATCTGATTAAAGCGCTGCATTCCAGCCAGACGGGAGCGCAGAGACCGGCTCGGCATTGATCCGAACCGATTCCACCTGACCGGTGGGCGCACGAATAAGCTTATCTTTCAAAACTCAAACCCGGCTGTGGCGCTGTCGCTGCAGCCGGGTTTGTCGTTATAGCGTCTCTTTGGTTTCTTTTTCTTGTTTCAATAACGCCACCGCCAGTTTGACGTCTTCGGACAGTGAGCTGTCCTCGCCTTTCTTATGCACCGGCAACACCATGAAATGTACGCTGCCGTCGGCGTTGGTCACACTGGTGGCGATAATGGCGTCGCCCTCAGTCGCTGCGCCATAGTAATCGGCGATAATATCCGACGGCTTCTCCGTCAGGCCGCCAAGCCGCTCTGCTTCCGTGTTGTCGAAAAGAAGAATCTCGCCTGACTGAGAAAGTTTCTGCAGCAGCCTTTCGGTTTGCGGATCAAAAGGGAAGTTGCTGGTGTCGACGTAACGTAATCCTTCCGCCTCGATGAAATCATACAATTCTGCGCTGAGCGATGTGGAGGCCTGCGATACCCATGGCCCCGTGTCCTGCACAGGCTCTTCCGCCTCGGGAACCGCTTCGTCCTCTGTCTGTGGCGCGGCTTCTTCCATAAACTCGGGAGACACGCTTGTCAGCGTCGGGTCCTGGCTGTCCGCCTGGATTTGCGTCGCCGTGGGTTGCGATGCAGGGTTCGCGTCAGCGTCGTCGCTGCTCGCGTGGTAGAGAAAAAAGCCCGCCGCCAGACACAAGGGCGCGCCCCATAAAACCAATTTTTTTACTGACATAATGATTACCTTCTACTTGTCATGTCCGCTGGAAGTGGCTCCCCGTGGGGGAGCCGTCAGCCTGATGGGGTCCGTTAGTGGTACAGGCCGTCCTTCCATGAGATAGACACGACGCGATTGGCTTTGGTCCACTCGCTGTAATCGTGGTAGCCCTTCCAGCTGAAATTGGAATGGAAAGAGCACCAGTCGCGAGCGAAGTGGTAATGAGTCTTCTGCCAGTTCGCTTCCAGCTTCAAGCGCGTGTAGTCGACGCCGTCGTTCAAATCATACTTGCGGTACAGCACCACCGCTTCCGGTTTGAAGTCCGAAGTCATCACTGTCGGCAATTCGCTGGTCGGGATGAGGTTGTTGATGCCGCAGCCCCAGAACAGATAAGTCCATGCGTAGAGCAGGTTATCTTTCGGCGGTGTGCGGTGTTTGATGGTCTGGCTGACGATATTCCAGGTCACGCCTTCGTTGCCCTGGTCAAAATCGGTCACCGTCTTGAACTCGTCCTGATTGTAGGTAATCCGTGTGCTCCAGGAGACGCCGCCATTAATGCTTGGCGATTCCTCGTTGAGCGTAAAGCCCAGGTTGAAGTCCGTTGATTCGCTCACCTGAGCGCTGGAGATGGTGTTGGAGGGAGCGTGACTCAGGTGGCGCAGTCTGGAGCCGTCCTGATATCCCACTTTTAGCTGGAACGCCGTCGGCACCGTATAACGGTAGTCCGCGCTGGTTCCTGACTCATACAGAGTCTGACGGGAAGGCACGTTGGTCATATCGAACCCCGAGCCTCCGTTGAGCACCAGTTTTACTTCCTTGATCCCTTCAGGATAGTGCGACTGGTTCCAGGCGTTTTGTACGGTGTAAACGAGCCGGATACGTTTGCTCCTGGCGTCGCTGTCATCCAATTCGTACAAAGTGCTGGTGTAAGATTGAATAGTGTCTCCCGCGTGGGCGAGGCCGGCTGTGAGACACAGCCCGGTTAACACTTTTGCATACAGCTTTGCGGTTCTCATACTTATTTTACCTCGCGTCAGCTTTTACTATTTTTGTTGTTGGCCTATGCGGATTGAATTAAAAAAATTCAAAAAGAACAGGCTTCTGTATCGTATAAGTAGGTTTTTTGACCTGCAATTGGCTCATGATAAGTTGTCATGTTGAGCCCTGATGATGGCGCGAAAAGATAACCCTTAATCTAACCGTCAAAGGCAAAAATGGCCTTGAGAAGGTATTTTGGAAAGCGGTTAATCAGGCTGTAGGTCAAGTATGTCGGGGTATTTGGCCGCTTATGCGCTGCGTGATGAAGAAGGGCGGCGCGGGTGCGCCGTCCCTGAAGAAAGCTGAACGTTATTTGGTCTCTTCTGGCGCTGTGTTGGGTGTGGTGGCGGATTCCGCTTTTTTCGCACGAGGCGCGCGGGGTTTTTTGGGCGCTGCGGCTTTAGCAGGTTTGCTTGCAGAGGTCTTGGCCGTGCTGGCTTTGTTCGCCGGCGCTTTACGCGCAGTACTTTTAGCGGGCGCTTTCTTGGCGGCTGGTTTTTTGGCTGTGGTGGTCGCCGCCGTTGAACCTGTTTTCTTGGCGGTGGTTTTTGCCGCCGCCGGTTTGCTGGCGGGCGCTTTTTTCGCTGCTGGCTTGCGGGTGGCGGTTTTGGTTGTCGAGGCTTTTTTCGCGGTGGACGTTTTTGCTGGCGCTTTCGCCGTCAACACAGCGACCGGCGCTGGTTTCTTTAGCGAGGCCAGGCCCAGACGGTCCATGAACTGTTCCTGTAGCGCATTGATTTCGTTGACCACCTTCTGATATTCAGCCTGGATTTTTTTGAGCTCCTTTTCCCGCAGCTCCTCCAGTTCTTTAATCAGTTTCATCACCGGCTCTTTAATTTGCTTTTGAATTTCTTCCGCTTGCTTATAGAAATCCGCAAGAATCGCCTGTATCTGTTCAGTGGCTTTATGCAGTTCTTTGGAAACTACGTCTCCTAACTTTTCGATGTTCTTTTTGACGATGCCCTTCTCTTTTTTTGCCATTGTGTTACTCCAGTGTGATAAGCCAAGCGTTATATATTTTTCGTTGAAACCGGCAGGCAGTCGATGCATCCGGAATCCCTTTCGCGACAGGTTATTTCTCTATCGTTCAGCACAAGAAATAACCTGATAATGTCCTGCAACTATCATGGGAAATATTTGAATATTCAACCTAATTCCAGGACTAATCGCTGTTTTTTTGACCTTTAACGACACGCATAACAAATTTCTCTATCTCGGTGATGATAAAGACGCTGGAGCCTACGAGGGCGATGGCGAGCCAGTCCGACGGCGATAAGGCGGTGGAACTGAACAGGCGCTGCATCGGCGGCGCATAGGTGAAAAGCAGTTGGAAAAGAAGCAGGATGGCGACGGAGTAGAGCGCCATCCGGTTGCTGGTTAGCTGACGCCAGGACGTAATGTTTTCCATGAGCATGCGTGTATTGAAAAGATAAAAAATCTCAAACATCACCAGCGTATTCACCGCCACTGTGCGAGCGTGTTCTAAAGACGCGCCGGTGGATTGCGTCCACCCAAACAATCCGAAAGATCCGAGCACCATAATCAATGACACACTGAGCACTCGCCATAACAGCAGAGGGTCAAGCAGCGACTCGCCGGGCCGTCTGGGAGGGCGCGCCATGATATTGGGCTCCGCCGGCTCGAAAGACAGCGCCAGCGCCAGGGTCACAGCGGTGACCATGTTGATCCAGAGAATCTGCACCGGCGTAATTGGCATGGCGACGCCGAGCACGACGGCGGCGAGTATCATCAAGGCTTCGCCGCAACTGGTAGGCAGCACAAAGACAATCGCCTTTTTGAAGTTGTCGAAGATGCGGCGGCCTTCCTCCACGGCGGCGGTGATCGTGGAGAAGTTGTCGTCCAGCAGAATAATTTGAGCAGCTTCCTTGGCGACTTCGGTTCCCTGGCGTCCCATGGCGACGCCAATTCCCGCTCGTTTCAGCGCAGGCGCGTCGTTGACGCCGTCGCCAGTCATGGCGACGATCTCTCCCGACTGTTGCAGCGCTTCCACCAGCCGCAATTTGTGCAATGGCGTGGTGCGGGCGAAGATGTTGCAACGCAGCGCCGCCGCCTTCAACGCCTCGTCATCCAGGTTGTCAATGTCTGCGCCAGTAATGACGCCGTCCCCAACTGGAAGATGAATGGATTCAGCGATGGCCTGCGCAGTTTTAGGGTTATCGCCAGTGATCATTTTGACCACAATGCCAGCCTGTAAGGTTTTCGCCAGCGCAGGAGCTGTTTCCTCCCGTGGCGGATCGATCATCGCGACGGCGCCGAGAAACTGAATGTTGGCCAGTGGTAGCTGGGGCGGCAGTGCGGCAATGGCGTCAGGCGTTGTGATGTAAGCGAAGGCCAGCAGGCGTTGTCCTTGCGCGGCGCGTTGATTGAAGCGCGTGCTCCAGCGCTGAGTGTCTTCTTCGGACAGCGTTGCCGAGCAAAGTTGCAGAACTCTTTCCGGGGCGCCTTTAATGCAGATGAAGTGGCTGCCGTTACTATCGTGGTGGAGCGTCGCCATGTACAGGTTGTCGGCGCTAAACGGCAGCACATCCAGCCTGGGGTGGTCTTTACGTGCTTGCGCGCCGTCCCAGCCGGCTTTGGCCGCGAACGTCACCAGAGCCGCCTCCGTAGGGTCTCCCTGAGGCGTCCAGATATCATCCTGCTTATGAATGTCGGCGTCGTTACAGAGCAATGCCGTCAGACTCAGGCGCGCCAGTTGTGGGTGATTCTGAGCGCTGATCAGACGTTCATCAAAGGTGATTTCTCCATGTGGGTCGTAGCCGGCCCCGGAAACCTCCATGCTGTTTTCACCAGCATCGAGACTGACCACCGTCATCTCATTCTTCGTCAGCGTGCCAGTCTTATCAGTGCAGATAACGGTGACAGCCCCCAGTGTTTCCACCGCAGGCATGCGACGTACGATCGCGTTGCGTTTCGCCATCATCTGGACGCCGAGGGCCAGTGTGATAGTGAGGATCGCGGGCAGTCCTTCCGGGATCGCTGCGACGGCCAGTCCCACCGCCGCCAGAAACATGTCCGCCGCGCTGTAGTCGCGTAGCCAGTACCCCGTCATGAAACACACGGCGGAAAGCAAAAGAATCCACCAGGATAATTTTGCGCTGAATTCCGCCATCTGCTTCAGCAACGGCGTTTCAACGGCGTTGACCTGGCGCAGCAAGGCGCTGATCTTGCCGAACTCTGTGTTTTCTCCGGTGGCGACGACAACGCCATGACCTTGGCCGCGAGTCACCAGGGAGCCCGCGTACGCCATACAGGTGCGACCGGCCAGTTCCGTGTCCGGCGAGGCAGGCTGTGTTTGCTTGCTCACCGCTTCCGACTCGCCTGTCAGCACCGCTTCACTGATATGCAGATCACTGGTTTGAATGAGGCGCATATCGGCGGGAGCGCGATCGCCAGCTTGCAGGAGTACGATATCGCCAGGGACCAGGACGCTGGCCGGGAGAGATTGCAGACGCCCGTCCCGGCGTACGCTGACAGTAAAGGTCACCATGCGCCTGATGGCTTGTAAGGCCTTCTCGGCGCGACCTTCTTGTAGATAGCCGATCAGCCCGTTAATGACCACCACCATCAAGATCACACTGGCGTCCAGCCAATGGCGCATAATCAGGGTAATGGCGGCGGACAGCAGCAGGACGTAAATGAGTGGATTGTTGAACTGGCGCAGCAGCCTTTGCCAGGCGCTTTCCCCTGACTGTTCTGCGATGATGTTTTCGCCATGACGGCGCAATCGCTCTTCCGCCTCGCTGGAGCTAAGGCCATCTGTATCGGTTTTCATGGCGGCCAGCGTTTTCTCGATGGGGGATGCATGCCAGCAGTCTGGCGGCGTCACATGCGGGAGGCCTGAAATGATCTCGCCAGGAGCGGGGGAGGGGCGTTGAGGAGTATGAAGTCCGTTCACTGTGTCGCCTTAATCAGTCAATGCGTAGAGATCAAAATTTGCGCCGAGACGGAGCGAACAATTTTTTCATTGATCGCTGGAGTAGCTTATACAGGCTGATAGCCATGTATGACGGCGTTGTGTCAGTCACTATGCATAGAGCGGGCTGGCGAATACCTGTCAGGGATCAAATTTTCCCATAAGTATGGGATTGTTACCTTTGTCATCCTTCCCTACAATTGGCGGCGAAATCACTTCGTCAGCGAGGAAACCATGCGCCAGGAAACGTCCGCTCTGATCGACGAGATATATCAACTGACCTTGGATATGAGCAAGTATTCTCCCGAGTTGGAAAAAGATAAAGCCGAACTGGAGTCAAAGCAGGAAGAAGTTCGGATTTTATGGGAGCAGCTTGCAGAGTTGGTTTGCGCCGAGCACGTCTGATCCGTATCGGCTAATTAAGTAGTCCCAGGTTGAAAAGTAGGGCGGTGGAGACCGCCCTCAAAACGCTATGGTTACATGACCTAACGTAATGTGGCTTTAGCGGATGTCAGAACAGTTTGTCCGTTTGACCCCCGTTGCAAGGTATTTCACACATAAACCCTGAATGCGCCAACTAGGGAAATCCCCAGTTGAACTTGAGCCCTTCAGTGGTTTAAGCCGCTACCGCCTTTTGCATCATTCATCTTGTTGTGTGTAGCTGGTCCCGCCCAGGTTGAACATGCCGGTGTCTTTCCGGTTGTTGTTCGGGAAAAAGAAGAACCCCATGCGCTCTTTGCGGCCATCGTCGAAGCTGAATTCAGCCTGATATCCTGTCAGGCGGTAAACGCCTGAATGCCGTGAGTCGCTTTTGGCGACCATAGTCTGGCTGACGCCGCCAGCGGATTTATTCAATTCGAAGCGTCCATTCTGATGGAAGGTGATGTCTCTGGCGACGAATACCTGGCTACTAAGTCCGCTGACGCTTTGTGCGCCAAATGTTCCTAACATTTTCCAGGTTCCTTCCAGCGTTTCGTCGGCGTCGGCTGGGAATACGGGATAAATGTCGTCCGGCTTGATTTCCCGCGGCTTCCCGTTCGGCAGTTGAAACTGATATCCCGACCCTTGCGCTCGCCAATGGCCCCAGTCTTTTTTCCGGGCCTGTTTGCAGGCGGCTATGTCGAGATCTGCGATCGCTGCGTCCATATCCCGATACAGCTCGCCGTTTTTGAATAAAGTGTAAGGCTGGAAATGGATCAACATCATGCTGCCGTTGTAGCGATGTTCACGAACGGCGAAGATTTTTTCTATGTCACTGCTTTCAGGGCCGGCGTCAGTAGAGGCGCAGGACAAAGCGCTTTGTGAAAGCAGGACCGGGTGCGCAGAATGTTGCTGTACTGTTTGATTATATCCGGGTGAATCTGTTGGCGATTGTTTATGAGGCTGGTCCGTAATGGCTGCGTACAGTTCAGGGTGCATGCGCATTGGGTTGAAACGATCGTCCTCAAGCACGTCTGAGAATGTATTACAGAGTAAGTCTTGATGCTCAGTCAGCTTTGCGCGCAGTTTATCTTCTACCTGCAACAGACTACTGCCGATGCCTGGAGTGCGCCGTTTCAGGCTGTCTACTGACGCGTCAATCAGGTCCGCCTGATTTCGCGTACGCCAGGACTGGTAATCCGGCGAGCTCGCCTTGACGCCGCAAAGGCGGCGCAGGATGTCCATGGTTAGCACTGGGGTGTAAAGCGTCATAACCGTTTCCACGCTGGGGGGGCTCCGACGCAAAAGCAGAAGCGCCAGGCGGACTGCTCAGAAACACAAGCGCGCAAAGCAGCATCGAAAAAGGAGCAGGTTTGGCCTGGGGTCTGATGTTAAATCTTGTCGAAGTCATTGAACTTGGCGAGAGCATTTTCAGGTAGTGGACCGGTAAAACTAACCAAATGAAGGGCAATAGATAAACTAGGGTTTCTCCCAGGTGTTTTCCTTTTGATTAAATCGTTTACCGTATTGCCTCGCATCAAAGCTCTGGCGTGTCGGCGAATGTAATTGAGGTGAGCTGTGTTTGCTGTCGCTGCGTTTCTATTGCAACACTTCGCCGGGTTTGCGTCAGCCTAATGAGGAGACTTTAAATGAGAATTCCTGGAATTCTATATTCCCTATTTTTACCGTTATTGTGTCTTTGGGGGCATACCGTCAAGGCGTCCGGTGATGCACTGGATGATATCGCCGGTTCGATGAACTCCGCGTTTGAAATGGCGCTGAGTGAGACTGACAATACTGCTTCAACCGTTGGCGGCGATAATGGGGCTGTGCCTGAAAAGGGCGCTTTTTTCACCCCATCAAAAGAAGTCAGCGCTGAGATCAAAGAAAAAATGATTTCGGAAATGCTTAAGAAGGCGCCTGCTGACAAGGAAGCTGAATTGCGTGCGGCATTCGCTGAGATCGATATTCTGCAGTTGATGGGCGATGCGGTGAAGAAAGACGGTTATCAGGCCAATGACTTGGCTTTGGCGATGGCTGCCTGGGTCACCACGTCCTTTAGTATCCTCAATGATCAGGAAACCAACGACGCTGAAGATCGTGCGGTATGGAAGCAGTTTCGCCAAGTGATTGCGACAAACCCTTCACTTGCCGAACTTTCGGATCGCGACAAGCAAATTACGGCGGAGACGCTGTACTGGTATTCTGCGCTCGCCGCCAACGACTATCAGCAAGCCAAAGCTGGAACTCCCGGTTGGAAGCTGGATGAGGTCAAAGGCTACATAAAGCGTGATCTCAAAGCGCGTAAAATTCACCCGGAGCTGGTTACGATTTCCGCTGAGGGCGGCTTGGTCGCTCGTAAGTAATTTCGCCGTGCAGGGACGCACAGCCATCCGTTCTTTTACTCGTAGCCCAAAGATAGTCTGACTAGATCCTGTACGTTGCGCGCGCCCAATTTGCTCGCCATGTTGGCGCGATGCAGTTCCACGGTTTTCACGCTAATGCCAAGGATATCCGCAATGGTTTTATTTAGCTTTCCGGCGCACACATGGGTCAATACTTGGCGCTCTCTTGGAGATAAGCGCCCCAGTTTTTCTTTGGCCGCCTGTGGATTGCGTAATGCGGAACCGGGTTCTGAAATAGCGCTTTTCACGGTTTCCACCAGAATGGAATTTTCGAAAGGCTTCTCCAGAAAGTTCGCTGCGCCCATGCGCATGGCGCTGACGGCCAGAGTGACGTCGGCGTGTCCGGTTATGAGGACGACCGGAATGGAAAGACGACGCGAGCGTAATTCCTCCATCAGTTCGAGCCCGTTCATATCAGGCATGCGCAGGTCGGTCACGACGCATTTATCGCTTAATGGAATGGCTGCATCTTCCAGTTGCTGAAGTCTCGCTAACAGGCCTGCGGCCCGATTGAAATCTTCTACCTGTAAGCCGGCTGCCTCCAACATCCAGACGGTGGAGCGGCGAAAGTCTTCGTTATCGTCTACTAGTAAAATTTGTGCTGCGTTCATGCTTGTCTCTTCGAAAAGATGTATCCACAAAAATAATTTGGAATGCCGCGCTTCTGGCGGCTCGCAATCATTTAGTCAGGAGGGCGTACAGGCGTCGCAGATGGGGCTAGCGGCAGAGTGAAAGAGAAGACGGAGCCGCCGTCAGGGTTGTCTTTAAATCCCAGAGTTCCATGATGAAGCTCGATGAAGGACTTGCTGATAGCGAGACCCGCACCCATCCCATCAGGCTTGGTGGTGAAGAAGGGGGTGAACAGTCGGTTGCGGAGGCGCTGTGGTATTCCGCAGCCTTTGTCCGTCACGCTTACCTCGACCCAGTCGGCTGAAATGACCTGAGCGCCAACAATGAGCTCGCGCTCATGGATAGGCGTGTCGCGCATGGCGTCCATAGCGTTGCGGACCAAATTTCCCAGGGTTTGCTCGATCATGATTCTATCCACACAGACATTGGGTATGTCCGCCGCTATCTGCAATCGGGTTTTCACTTGGCGTCTATGGGTTTCGAGTTGCAGAAGCTCCAGCACGCCGCTAGCTAACTGGCGCAGTGAGATTTCATCTGCGCGAGGCTCTCGTGAGTTGACGAATTTGCGTATGCGAGCAACCACAGCCGCTGCCTGATGGGCCTGCCGAATCGCAAGTTGCACTGCTTCTTCCGGCTTATCGACGCCGGTATGTTTTTCAAGCAGTAGCTTGGCGGCGTTAAGGTAATTGAGAATAGCGCCGATGGGCTGGTTCAGCTCATGGGTCAGGGCGGTCGCCATCTCGCCAATCGACATACTTTTGGAGGCTTGCTGCAACTGGGCGTGCATGTCTTCAGGTCTTAGCAGCAGCAGTGAAGGCTCATCTACTTTCTGTACTGATAACATTAATCTCACGCCTTCGGCGTCATGAAACGGCGCGCTGTTTAGCGTATAAAAAGCGCCGGTTTCCGGGTAATGCGCCTGCAGTGAAAACGCGTCGCCTTTTAAGTGCGCCTCTTTGCATTCAACAGGCTGGAACAGTTGTAGGAATGAGTCGCGATGAGACGTCAGCCGGGATTGTGTTTTTCCGCCGCTACTAAACTCACGTAGAAACAAAGTGTTGCAGGCGATGAATTCGCCTTGACGAGAATGCACGGCGGTGGGATAGGGGAGGGCGTTCAAGAGCGGATATTTTTCACCGCCATGGGAGGCGTTGGCGGCTTTGGGCTCCTTGTACGCAATGATGTCAGGCTGATACGCATTGGCTGCAAGCCTGTTTTTTAACATAAGCATCTTTCTGTCCTCCCTGCACTGTCAGATACCTGGATTAAACCTCGCACTCCCTAATGCTGATGAGCGAGAATGCCGCTTAATCCGAACGTCAAACTGGCGGATATCCTAAATGCCTTGCGCGACGAGGCGCAATCATATATTCGGACTATTACCATTTGGTTATCTCTTGTGTTTGCAGTAAAAATCAACTCATTGCGCCTTTATTTTCAGGTGGTTACTGTATTTGGATGAATCTTGTGTGACGCTCTTGACCTGACTTTGAAACTGTATGAATATACAGAGGCTAATTTTAGGAGGCGACAAAATGGCCGTAGTGACCCTGTATATGAGTGACAGAGACCCATCACAACAGATGTTTAAATCCAAGAAAGAAGCTGACGATCATGATAAAAAGCTTGAGCTTGCCGAAGGCGTATCTCATTTCCTGGCGCAACGCCTGACTTCTTTGAATGAAGGTTTAGCGGAAGAAATCGGCATGCTGGTCGCTAATCACAAGGAAGCGTTTGCAACCGCGTTCAAAGGCAAAGTTGACGTGTTGTTTGAAGAGTCGCCAGAGTCTGCTCCCAGCACAGAAGAAGAGACTAAAGAGAACGCCAAGGTTAAAGACAGCGGCAAAGTGCGGGCGATAGCCGGCAAGGGCTGATGAGAAGGGACGTTGTCAGCGTCCCTTAGATGTAAACAGTCTAAAGCTGTATATTTTGCGTCACTATAGCTGGTGTTTGTTGCATGATGATGTCGCCTGCGCGAATGGAGGCTGTCACCACGCTTTGGCGGCGCAAGACTTCATAGTCGTCAGGTCCGTCCAGTAGGATGAAGTTGGCGGGTTTGCCGACTTCTACGCCGTAACGGTCTTGAATGTTCAGCACTTTGGCGCTGTTATGACTGATCAGGTCCAGCGCATTGCGATAGTCGTCATAGCCCATCATGTGGCATATGTGCAGCGCGAAATCCAAGGTGCGCAGCAGATTGCCATTGCCGAGGGAGTACCATGGGTCCTGAATGGAGTCTTGGCCGAGACCGACATTAAGACCTGCTTCTAACAGCTCCTTCACCCGAGTAACGCCGCGACGTTTGGGGAAGTTGTCGAATCTGCCTTGCAAATGAATGCTCTCTGTCGGACAAGATACAAAGTTTATCTGTGACATTTTCAGCAGGCGGAATAGACGGCTGCAGTAAGCGTTGTCGTAGGAATGCATCGCGGTGGTATGGCTGGCGGTTACCCGATGGCCCATATCCCGTTTCAATGCTTCCGCCGCCAGCACTTCCAGGAACCTGGAGCCGGGGTCGTCTATTTCGTCGCAGTGCACGTCGACAAGGCGGTCGTATTTTTGCGCCAGATCCATAAGGATTTTGACTGATTCCACGCCATAATCGCGGGTGAACTCGAAATGGGGGATGCCGCCGACCACATCGACGCCCATCTCTACGGCCTTTTCCATCAACTGAACCCCATTGGGGTAAGAAAGAATACCTTCCTGTGGAAACGCCACCAGCTGCAGCTCAATCCAGGGCGCTACTTCCTGTTTAATATCAAGCAAGGCTTCCAGCGCCGTCAGCGTTGGATCAGTAACGTCAACATGAGAGCGTACCGCCTGCACGCCATATTGGGTCAGCATTTTCAGGGTGTGGCGCGTACGCTGTTTAACGTCCTCATGGGTCACCATGGCTTTGCGTTCAGCCCAGCACTCAATGCCCTCAAATAATGTGCCGCTCATATTCCAGCGTGGTTCGCCAGCGGTGCCTGTTGCGTCCAGATGGATATGGGGTTCGACGAAGGGGGCGCTGACAAGACGCTCGCCGGCGTCCAGCAAAATTTCCACGTCCGACTGCGGAAGCTCCGCCATGGGCAATATGGCGCTTATTTCGCCCTGTTTAATCTGAATGGCGTGTAAACCGTCCTGGCCGCGTAAACGGACGTTGGTGACGTATTTCATTGAGGGACTCACCTGATTATTTGTTCTGAAGCGGACATTCTCCGTAAATGACCAGCCACTGTCGACAGCTTCCAGCAATATCAGGCGCCACTGTGTCAGATGATAGACAAGAGAGGTTGCGATGAGGGTGAAACGGGATAGGAATAAAAAAAGGGCCCTGATGCAGGGCCCAATGGGGTATAGAGTTAGACGGCTTCCCTTTGACTGCTGTCGGCAGTGATCTGGGCGTGTCTGCCCACGGTCGACAACAACGCCTGCAGGGTGGCGGTGGTGGTGTCTTCCGCCAATGCGGCGGCGCTGAATGGCGCGCCGTTAATCATGACCTTGATGCAGGCGAGGGCGTTGGCGTCTGTGCCTTCGCCAAGCGCGAATTCATCGTAAGCCTCTACTGCGATGCTGATCCGGTAGCGACTCTCCAGTGCGGCGGCCACCGCCTCCACGCCGCCATGGCCTTGGCCGCGGATGCCGGAGATAATGGCGTCGTCGCCGAATTCAATTTGCACCTGCACGGCTTCGTCAGTTCTATGCATATCGTAGGTGCGTAACCGCCATCCTTTGGGCGTGCTCAGGTAGCGCTCTTCAAACAGGCGATGGATGGTGCGGGAGTCAATTTCGCCGCCTTCAGACTCCGCTTCATGTTGCACGACTTTCGCGAACTCGATCTGTAACCAGCGTGGCAGACTGATGTTGTAATCACGCTCCAGTACGTGCGCGACGCCGCCTTTGCCGGACTGACTGTTGATGCGAACCACTTCTTCGTAGCGTCTGCCCAGGTCGAAAGGATCGATAGGCAGGTACGCCACATTCCAGACGTCGTCCTCTTTACGTTTATGCAGACACTTGCGAATCGCATCCTGGTGGCTGCCTGAGAATGCGGTGAAGACCAGGTCGCCAGCGTAAGGATGGCGCGGGTGCGTGCTGATCTCAGTGCAAGCCTCGACAGTGTCGATAATCTCTGACATGTCGGACAGGTCCAACATAGGATCGATGCCCTGGGAGTACAGGTTCATGGCCATGGTGACCAAATCCATGTTGCCGGTGCGCTCGCCGTTGCCTAACAGGGTTCCCTCGATTCTGTCAGCGCCCGCCATCACCGCCAGTTCCGCCGCGGCTACGCCGCAGCCGCGGTCATTGTGGGTGTGCACGCTGACAATAACGTGTTCCCGTTGATGGATGTTATCGCACATCCATTCGATCTGGTCGGCGAAGACGTTAGGAGTCGCCATCTCAACCGTCGCGGGAAGGTTGATGATGACTTTGCGGCCGTTTTCCGGGCGCCATACGGCGTTCACTGCGTTGACGACTTCCAGGGCGAAGTCCAGTTCAGTACCGGTAAAGCTTTCTGGAGAATACTCAAAACTCCACTGGGTTTCCGGATGCTTTTCAGCGTGCGCCAGCACTTCCTGGGCGCCGCGCACCGCAATGGCTTTGATGCCTTCGCGATCCAACCCGAATACTTGCTCGCGTTGAACAGTGGATGTGGAGTTATAAACGTGAACGATCGCTTGTTTGACGCCCTGCAGCGCTTCATAAGTACGTGCGATCAGCTCGGGACGCGCCTGCGTCAGCACCTGAATAGTGACATCGTCCGGAATACGATTTTCTTCAATCAGTTTGCGGCAGAAATCAAAGTCAGGCTGGCTGGCGGCGGGGAAGCCGATTTCGATTTCCTTAAACCCACATTTCACCAGGAGGTCGAACAGTCGCTGCTTCTGGCTAACGTTCATTGGCTTGATCAAAGCCTGGTTGCCGTCGCGCAGGTCAACTGCGCACCAGATGGGCGCTTGTTCGATAACCTGATCCGGCCAGCGGCGGTCCGCCTTACGGATGGGAGTGTATGGACGATATTTGCGGTGGTCGAAAGCCATGGAAATCAGCCTCGTAAGTCTTCCTGTTCGAATTGAGCGGGTGTTAGCGTTTCCCGCATCCATTTAGGTTTTGAGCGCAATGGCTCTGTTCGCTTGAGCTTGTGGCCCGTTAAGCCGCCTCGCCTTGTGAGCCAGGCCGGCTGACGTCTCGTAATAAGGTGGGTGCGCCTTAAAGAGAAGTGCAGTCAGGAAAGCAATAATACCGAGAATGGCGCGCAATGAGTTTGCGTTGTTGACTTGATTTTAATGAAAATTGATAGATAATTTTAAAAATAAACATTTTTGTGAAATTAAATATCCAAATGAAAGAGAAGCTTGTCAAAATAGATCGAATTGATCGCAAAATATTGGAATGTTTGCAAAAGGATGGTGGGTTATCCAATCAGGAACTGGCGGAAAAAGTTGGATTATCGCCGTCGCCTTGTCTGCGCCGCGTGCGTGCGCTGGAGGAGGCCGGCATTATTCTGCGCCGGGTGACTTTATTGGAGCGTAAGAAGCTGGGGCTGTCCTTGACGGTGGTTATCCAAATCAGCATGGATCGCCACACGCCGGAACGCTTCGAAGAGTTTGAAAATCAGGTTAAAGAGTCCCCGGAAGTTCAGGAATGCTACTTGATAACCGGGCAGGAGGCGGACTACATGCTGAAGGTAGTGGTGCCGGACATGGACGCATACCAAGTGTTCCTTTTGAATAAGATCACCCGTATTCCCGGGGTGAGCGGCGTTCACTCCAGTTTCGTCCTGCGCAGAGTGGTGGATAACACGGAGCTGCCGCTGGGCTATCTGTAGGACGGCCGTTCACGACTCCTTCACGAGAAAGTTTCTCGGCTATTACGCATGGCTTATTAATGGCTCTGTCTTACACTAATAGTTAGCTAGCTAATTAATTTAAATTCTCTAACAAGCGAAATATCATGAGCGAGTTATTTTCCTTCACATTGGCGCGTCTGAACCGACGCTGGCGAAAACTGCTGGATGATCGGCTCAGTGATTTGGGGCTGACTCAATCCCGCTGGGTGACGCTGCTTTATCTGCAAAGGCTGGGCGGCGATCTGACTCAGAAAGAACTGGCGAACGCTCTGTCCATTGAATCGCCAACCCTGGTGCGACTGCTGCATGGCCTGGAGGAATCCGGGCTGGTCACCCGCACTGGGTGTGGACAAGACGGTCGCGCCAAACGCATTCGCCTGACTCCTGCGGCGGAGAGTTATCTGGAAACGGTGAATGAGCGCGCCGCCGCATTGCGGAGCGAGATGCTTGCTGGCGTTTCGCCACAGGATCTCGAACTGTGCCTGCAGGTTTTTGCGCGGATAGAAAAGAATGCATCGGAAATAAACTGACCGCCGCCTCGGCGATTGGATGACGCATCGCTCACGCTTGCAAGGGGATTCCGAAGACTGATTACGGAGCATTTACATGTCTGATACGTTGTTGCAGGCTCTCTTTGATCGTCATGGACCGGCCTATCGCTGGCTGGCCATGCTCACTGTCATGATGGGGACGGTCTCCGCCGTATTGACGTCGACTATCGTCAATGTGGCTTTGCCGGACATCATGAACCACTTTTCCATTGGCCAGGGCGTCGCCCATTGGCTTTCCACCGGTTTTCTCGCCGCCATGACTACAACCATGCTGACCACCGCCTGGTTGACGCAACGCTTTGGTCTGCGTCACGCGCTGGGATTCGCCATGTTGCTGTTCGCTGGCGCTTCTGTATTAGGGGGCCTCGGGCCGAATGCGGAGTCTGTGATCCTGGCGCGGGTGCTGCAGGGCGCCGCCGCCGGCATGTTACAACCGATTGCGATGCATGTGTTGTTCAGGGTCTTCCCCCGTAATGAACGCGGGCGCGCTATTGGCATATACGGTATGGGCGTGATTCTGGCTCCGGCTCTGGGGCCGGTGTTGGGCGGCGTCATCGTGGACCAGCTCGACTGGCGTTATATCTTCTTTGCGCCGCTGCCTATTACCATGGCTGGCTTTCTGATGGCGCTACGCTACATGCCTCACAGGGAGCCGGAGGTTGAGCAGCATGGTTTCGATTGGATCAGTTTCTTTTATCTCTGCCTGTTTATCGGATGCGCGCTGGATGGATTGACCCGGTTACAGCATGGACTTGTGCAGCCGCTCTGGCAGTCTGTGGGAGCCTTGTTGGCGGTGTCCTCGCTCATCCTGTTTGTACGGCGGCAGCGACATAGCCGAAGCCCTCTGCTGGAGCTTGCGTTGCTGCGCGTTCCCAGCTTTCGCAGCGCATTTCTGGTGGCGTTAGGATTGGGCATGGCCTTGTTCGGCTCCACCTACATCATTCCTCTTTTTGTTCAGACTGTGCTGCACTATAGCGCGACGGAGGCGGGCATGATGATGGCTCCGGCCGGTATTGCGCTGGGCATACTGTTTCCCTTCAGCGGACGGGCGGCGGATAAAGGCGCGCCTCATCGCCTGGTGATCGCGGGGCTTGCTTTGTTTGCCGGAGCCAGTCTGCTGTGGGTGTTTATCGGCCTGGCGCCGTCGTTTTTCTATCTGGCTGCGCTGGTGTTAGTGGGGCGTGTTGGACTGGCGTTGATGATGCCGGCGCTTAGCACCGGCGGTCTGGTGGAGGTCAGCGATGCGCAGTTAGGGCAAGCGTCGGGGATGATTAACTTCGCCAGACAATTTGGCGGCGCTATGGGCATCAATATCCTGGCGGTCATGCTGGAGTGGGGGAGTGAAGCGGGCGATGGGCGTCACGTCGCATCCATGCTGAGCTACACCGAAGCCTTTGTTCTGCTGGGCGTCATCGCCATCGCGGCTCTGTGGCCGGCGGCGCGCATCGGAAAGACTGACGCCTCTGTACAAGCCACGCCGGAAAGCGCCTGAGTGGTCCTAAGCGCCGATCAGGGCCTGCCCACACACTCTTATGGTCGCGCCGGTGATTCCATAGGCCCCGGGCGTGGCGAGGAATGCAATCAACGCTGCGACGTCTTCGGGATGGCCGCCCTGTGATAACGAGTTCAGGCGACGACCGGCTTCCCGCATCAACAGGGGCATTTGCGCCGTCATATCCGTTTCAATAAATGCGGGCGCGACAGCATTGACAGTGACCCCTTTGGAGGCCAGCTGAGGCGCCAGCGCCGCCACGTAACCGATCAGCGCCGCTTTACTGGCCGCGTAGTTAGTCTGCCCAAAATTGCCTGCGACGCCGCTGATCGATGACAGACAAATAATGCGCCCCATAGTGCGCAGCGCCTTTGTCTTCAGCAGAGCGTCGTTAATGGCGACGACAGCCCGAAAATTAACATCCAGCACGCGGCTCCAAGTCTCTTCTGACATCTTCGCCAGGGTTTTGTCGCGCGTGATTCCGGCGTTATGCACGAGAATGTCGACACCGCCATATTGCTCCAGAAAGAATTGCGCGAGAGTTTGTGGCGCATCCGGTGTGGTAATGTCCATGGGTAAGGGAACGCCGTTAATATCAGTGGCGAACGTCGTCAGGGCGCGACTGGCGGAGGGTATATCCAGGCACACTACTGTAGCGCCTTCCTCGGCGAGCCTGCGCGCTGTCGCCGCACCGATGCCACGGGACGCGCCTGTCACCAGGGCGACCTTATTCTGCAGTGGCCGGTAGGGGGTTGGCAGTGGTTGAGAAGTTGGCGCTTTCACTGCGGCGCTAAGCCTGATCGCCTGACCGTCCACGTAGGCGCTGGTTGGGGAGCAGAAAAATGCGAGCGGCCCTGTCAGGCGGTCCTCCTGACCTGCCTCCAGATAAATCAAATTGGCGGTGGCTCCACGCTTACCCAACTCTTTGCCAAGAGAGCGGGTGAATCCTTCGACGGCTTTGGCGCATGCCGCCGCCACGGGGTCGTTCATTTGCTCGGGGGTTGACGCTAATAAAAGTGCGCGCCCATGGCGGGGAAATTGCGCCATGAGGGGATGGAAGAAACGGTATAACGCATCCAAATCCTTACTACTGCGGCAGCCGGTGGCGTTGAACAGGGCGATGATCGGCGCTGCTTCGCTTGTCCGCATGTCCTCGCATACCTGCGCTCCAAGTTCCTGTAGTCGGGCGCGCACGACATCCAATGCCCGACTTTCGGTGACGCCGCCGATCAACGCAGTAGCCCCATGCAGTGGACTGTCGGGGATCGCCTGCGTCGAGCGCTGAAGAGCAACCGGAGCGGGCAGTCCCAGTTTTTTCAGCAGTTTGTAGGCGCCTGGATGAGTGGCGAGTGTGAGCAGTAGATCAGACATGACGATTTCCTTTTTCGTAATGACGAAGTGGGCGACTCTTGTTTGGCGTAGATTTAAAAGTGGCGGCGAAAACGCTCTTTTCTTCACAGAAAATCGGCGTACGGCGGCTAAAGCCTATATTCTTCGCCGCAACAAGGCTAGGATATAGCTCCTTTTCATGTCAGTAAGGGCAGTGCATTGAATCAGGAGCAGAAACTTGAGTCTGTCGCAACCAGAACGCCACAGGGACGTAAGGCGGTTATCTCGCGGGAAGATGTAATTTCAGCTGCATTGAAGCTGGCCGGGCCGCATCGCAGCGTGTCCACGTTAAGTCTGCGTGAAGTCGCCCGGGAAGCGGGCATTGCGCCCAACAGTTTTTACCGGCATTTCAGAGATATTGATGAATTGGCGGTGGCTCTTATAGAACGCGCCGGAACCTCTCTCAGGAAAATCATTGGCGAAGCCCGCAATCGCGCGCGCTCGGACACCAGTGTGGTGCGCTCTTCCGTCGAGGCCTTTGTCGAACAGCTAAGCGCCGATGAAAAATTTCTACATATCCTGCTCCGAGAAGGCAATGTCGGCTCAGATGCATTTAAATACGCGGTAGAACGCCAACTGTGCTTCTTTGAAGAAGAGCTTTGCGTAGACTTGGTGCGCCTCGCCAAATCCAAAGGCACGGGCATTATGCAGCCGGAGCTGGTGTCCAAGGCGATCACCCGGTTGGTGTTCGCAGTGGCCGCCACCGCACTGGATCTCCCTTTCGAAAAGCATGCCGAGATCAGCGATCAACTGGAGCGTATGATCCGGATGATTATCGTCGGGTCTCAGGTTTTGGCGGAAATCGAACCGAATCCCGCCGTCGTCGCCACGGAATTGGCGAGCGTGAGGGCGTCTCTGGAGCGTCCTGAACTCTGAGCGGATGCGCTTAATGCGCTTCCGCCGTCCTCAGTTCCAGCTTTAACCAATCCTGCCCATCCCGGCGTCCGTCGTCGATAGCGTTGAAATAGCGTTTATAGAACGTCAATAGTTTGTCCGGGGAGGGAACGGGACCTCCGTCTTCATGCTCTATGCGCATCGCGGTGGTGACCAGTTTTCTGATGTCCGGCGCGTGTCTGCGAATAACGTCCAGCAGCCATCTCATTTCCGCAAATGCGTTGCCAAGACCCTTTGTGCGTTGCAGGCGTCGGTACAGAATGATCGTCAGCACGTCTTCTTCCTGGCGATAGGTGATTTCGGCGTGTTGAAAACAAGCGGTTTCGCCAATGGGGCGGGTTCCGGGCAAGAGGGAGTATGGGCGTGTAGGGATGCCCTCGCGGGCCAGTATATTCGAGAGCGGATACATATCGTCACCTTCGGCGGTTCAGGTTAACCCTGTTATTGTTGTTGGGTAACCGTTGCGCTACGAAGGTTGCGGCGATTAATTCAACGTCTCACCGACAAGTAATACTGAGACGCAGTTGGGGGCGATTTTTATATTTATTAACTTATTAAATTTATTAACTTATCTATCTACTTATTCATGCACGTCTGTGGGGCGAAGTTGGGCATATTGGGCCCCAATCCACCGTAGGGGCTGAACCCCTCCTGTCTGATATCGCATTTGGGGGGGCAATGATCGCTTTTCATGGCGGTTTTCATCGCGATTTTGCGGTATTCCTGGCTCGCCACCACATGACCTTTGCTGAGCAGTATTTCGCTGTGCAGCTCGTACAGTCTGGCGCCCAGCTCATGCTGGTGATAGCGCTCTGTCAGAATTTCCGCACAGTTCAGGGCGTGAAGAGCATCCTCAGTGCGGCCGAGCTGATAATACATCTCCGCCAGGATGCGCCAATCGTGGCTGGCGTCGCGCTCATCCGAACAGTGATCTATGGCGGACAGAATGGCTTTGACGCCTTTATCCGTCTCTCCCAGTGACTTTAGCGCTAACGCCAGCATGCGATAGGTTTTACATTTGCACTTGGCGTCCTGTAGAAACGGCTCGGCAAGCAGAAGCAGCTGTTTGGCCTGTTTGAAATGCTGGTCCTGAATCAGCCGCTCCGCCGCCGCCAGCAATTCCGGCAATGCCTGATCGCTGCCGGATTTAGCGAGATGGATAGCGTATTGCACCGGGTCGCGATCACGAATCCACTCCGCCGCCATGGCGTGACGTTCGCGGCGAACCTGTTCCGGCATGGACTGGTAGACCGCTTCCCGCAACAGATTATGAGTGAAGAACCAGCGTTCGCCATGAGGGTGCAGGACACCCAGACTAAGCAGTGTCGCGAAACGCTCCAGTGGGCCGTTCATCAACTCTTCCAACTGGGGTTGCGTAAAACCGTCCTGACTGACGGAAATCAGCTCCAGCGCGCACTTGAGGCGGGCGGACAAGCGCTCGGTTTTGGCGGCGATGATGTTGGTGATGCTAAAGGGCAATTCGTCGCCTAAATGCTCGTGATTGAGTAAATCGATTAAGAATGACGGATGCCCCTGCGCTTTTAAAACACAGTGCTCGCGCCACTCTTCGCTGGCTGCGCCATGGCCGTGCGCCAGCTCTCTCGCCTGAGGTTGCGTGAGAGGGAACAGCCGGATGGTTTTGACGTCATGCTGGTCGAAGCCGGCGATGAAATCCGTATAGCTGCTGGTGATCAGCAAGAGCGGACAGTAAGGCGTCAGATTCGCCAAAGCCTCTAGAGTGAGACGCATGTCCTCGTCAAGCTGATGTATCTCTTCTATCACAACGATCAGCTCTCGTTGTCCCAGCAGTGCAATCAGCAGGGTTTCAAGGGCCTGTTGGCAACTCTTCTGGAACAGGTAAGGGGACATACTCGCCACCATCCAGTCGTTGGGATGTGGATCGTTGCGTTTGACTCCGAACAAATGATAGATGAACGGATACCAGTGGCTATCGATACAGAAATTGACCAACAGGTTCAGCAGCCTGTTTTCGTCCACCTCCTGCAAGTTCGCCAGTCGGCGGATCAACTCTGCGCCTGGATGCAGCTTGGACTTGTCATCACAGGTGTTGCGCAGAACGACGCGACTGAGATTCTGTTTGGCGGCCTCTTCCACGAAGGCTAACGCCAAGTGGGTTTTACCAATGCCCGCCACGCCGCTGATATTGCACCAGGCGCCTTCGCCCTCTGCTTTTAGCTGGGTCAGCAGGGACTGAAAATACGCCCGTTCCTGATCGCGACCGATGGTATGCAGCACCGGCGGCGCGGATTCCGTCAGCGCATACCATGGTCCGGGCGCGTAGGCCGGATTGGATTTATAGACAAAGCTGTATTCCAGGCGACTGCAATGAAACAACTCGCTGTGCACCAGAACCACGCCGGATAACTGCTGCTTGGCGAAGCGTTCAATGCCAAGGCGTTCGCTCATCGGCAGGCGCGCCTGGCAATGCAGGGCTCCGTGATGGCTGAATTCGGCCTGGATGGGCTTCACCAGCGCGACAATATCCGGATGGCGTCGGGCGATGGCGCGGATGACTCGCATCGCATAAGCGGTTGGCTTCTGATGGGCGTTTGCGGCGCCCAGCAGTAACACATGGAATGACGGCGAAGAATAGTGCACAGCGACGTCCAGCTCATCCATCATGGGAGCGAGACTACTGAGGTCCAGCTCGCCCGCGAGGCACAAACCAAGCACTTTCCTGTGAATGGGCATGCTTACTGGATCACAACTTTCACGCTGAACCACGGCTGGCGTTTCTGTGGGGGAGGCTGGCGTCTCCGGCTCAGAGGCGTCTTCCGCGACAATCAGCTCTTCCACTGGCACGTTGTAGAAGCGTGACAGGTTATGAGCTGTGCGCAGCAATACATAGCGCTGCAATTCCGCCCGCTTCAGGGATGAAACGGACACGTACAGTCTCTGCTGTTGGCATTCGTCAGCGACCTGTTCCTGACTCAGTCCCAGGCCTTGTCTAAGCTCCAACAAGCGGTTTCGATGCAAACGGACCCTGCCGGGTCTGCAACTCTGGCGCATATTGTTATCCTTTACTACGTTGAGCGCTGACGACTGCTGTTCGGTCTCTCTCCGAATCACCTCAAACGCTTCCTGTTTTTGTGAGCTTGAAATTCCCATACACCATTGTTTTCAGGGACTTTTATCCTGGCTTCCGAGCTTTTTATGAATACGCTTTCATTCGGAAGTTATCAGGGTAAGCGACACGAGAACAACAAAAACGTCATTGACTTTTCAGATGTTCTCTTTCAATAAAAACTATCAATATTTTTCAGAGTTGCGCCTCGAAATGCGCCTGTATGAGGCGCTGATAACGCTTAGCTTTCCGCTATTTTTTCTATCTGTTTTACAGAAGGCGGAGTGTGGCTGTTCCAGTGTAAAGCGACGCGAGTAATAGAGTTCCAGACATCAACGCCGCACAGAGATCGTATGAATGCGCTCCCTGTTATCGTTCGAAACAACAGACCTTCTTTGTGTAACGAAACCTAACAGTACATCAAGTTACTTAGGATACAAAAGGCGAAAAATACGTTTTTATACGAAGTCGGCCTTACATTCCGTTACAAAGCCATAGGATTATCCCTCAGAGAGATTATTTAAATGCTTAATTTGGCCTATGCAAATAGTCCACTGGTTAGGCCATTTAAGTCTATCGTACTAACCATATATCTATACGGCCCAGAAACTTCGCGGGGTTTCGCGTTACTTAAGAAATATATTAATAATATGGCGGTAATGTTTTTTCTTTTTTAATTACAAAAAGTTAAATGCATGCCGGTTTTAATTGAAGTTTGAGTTTTCGATATATTTTCTAACACTGACCGACAGTCATTTATATCTTTGCGCGCGTATATCGGATTAAGTTCATTATGTCAGGTTCACTTTTTATTGAATAAATGAACCGTCAGTGTCAGATCGGTTCAGTTCAAGGGATCAGATGCATCTGCGTCGAATCTGACGCTTATCTGAAACTGGTTCAAAAGCCCGTGTGACCGACCATCGTTTCCATCACCCCCCGTCAACAAAAGGAATGGGAACGATGGAAATAAAATACGATGAGACCAATCAGTTAGTTAGTCAGGCCAGAAGCGGTTGCCCGAATTCATTGGATATGCTTTTTCGTGAACAGCGTCCCAAATTGCACAGATTTATCCGCAACCGGGTGTCGCGCCAGGAGGATATCGAAGATTTGGTGCAGGATACCTTCCTTTGGGCGCAGCAGGGACTCGGTTCTTTTGAAGGAAAATCCCGATTCTCCACCTGGATTTTGGGGATCGCCAACAACCTGATTCGCAATCACTACAATCGCTCTCCCGAGTACAAATATGACTTTGTTTCCGATGATGTGCTGGATCAGGCGCACAACGAATCCGACACGCCGGAAGCCAGTCTGCAGCAGGAGCATCGCATCAAGCAGTTGGAATACAGCATTCGCATGTTGCCGAAGGACGTACAGCAGATTGTTGAATGGGTGGCGATTGAAAACTATCCCTATCAGCGCGTTGCGGATGAACTGGGCATCACTGTTCCCAGTGTGAAAAGCCGCCTGTTTCGGGCGCGGACGTCGCTGAAGGAATCGGTAATGCCGCTAATGTAAGCTCCCCTTTTAGGAGACAAGTGATCCCGCGATCATGGGCGCGGGATCACCCTGTGAGACCTAAGGCGCCTTAACTCAATTTCTTGACTGCTTTTTCATAATCTTTCTGAACGCCATCCTTGAAGTCATAGAGGAACAGACGGAAAGCGCTCAAAGCTTCTTTTTTCAAGTCGTCCGCTGTCGCAGATGAGCCTTCCTGCGCTCCCTGAGCCATTTTTTCGCATGCGACAAAGAATTCATCCCGCGCCTTTTCGGCTTTTTCCATATGTTCTTTTTGAGCATGAGGCTGACAGGTTGCAAATAGCTCATCCACCTGTTTTCGCACTTTGCTGGTGGGGGTCGCCATATTGGTCATCATGGCGTCCAGATGCCCATCAAATTTTTTCGTGAGTTCCTCCCAGCCATCGCCCGTACGAGGCGTTTCCGCTATGGTCTTACGGCTTACCAGGCCGTCAAACTGGGTTTTGAAGTAATTGAGGTTGTCTTTGCCAATGAACTCTTTGATGGGGCGTTCGTGGGTCGCGGCGACGCTGCCGCCTACCTCCAGAGTTACCGTGTCTGTAGGAATCGTTGCTTTGCCGCCGACCTTCAGCTCGCCGCCGACCAGCACCCTCCCGAAACTCATGCCCCCGTCTTTCAGTTCAAAGTAGGCTGAAACTGTGGCGGCTCCAGAACCCGTCGCTGCGCCTGAAGCTGATTCCGCCGCGTTGGAAAGTATCTCCGTGACTTCCGCGTCTTCTAATCCTGGCGCCTTTTTACTGGCGAGCTCTTTGATTTTCTCTATAGCATCCGGGCTTACGCTGCCCTTGATGGTGATTTTTATGTCGTGAAAAGCCCCGTTGTAGTTGATATTGGCGTTATTGCGCATTTTACGACGGGTATGCTCGATTGTGGCTGTAGCAGTTGAGGCGATGTCCAGGGTGAGGGTGGTTTTGTGGCTTGTTTCCTTTGGCTGGCTGTATTCCAGCGCACGAATTTGCGCGAAGTCGTTTTTGCTGAACTTCATTTGCGGCGTTTCCAGGTGTTTGCTGATGGTCTCAAACGCCATGATGGTTTCCGGCGCCTGTTCACGCGCTTTCTTCAGTGTAGTCTCCGGCGCTTCCCCCGCCTCCTCTCGATAAGTTTTGACGAACTCGTTGAAGATATTGGCGTGACGAACGGTTAGGCCTTCCACCAGGGAAGCTCTGCCTTTTACGCCGACTTCTTTCTCCATCTCTCTTTTGATTGCAGATTCAAGATGCTTGGGCCCCATGCCAACCACTTTGCGCAGGTTATGCTCAACGCGTCCGAAGCCCTTGGTCAACGTGTCATGTGAGCGTGTATTTCCTTCGTACTGCAGTAATTTGTCAAAGTTTTCCAAGGCCATGTCTTTGAGTTGATCGCGAACCAGATCGATTGCTGGCCGCTCCTCTGAGCTCGCAATAGAACTGGTTTCACTGATGACCGAAGGGCCGCCCTGGCTGGCGGTGTAAAAGGACTCCCCGCTTACAACGGTTGGACTGCGATTGACGATTACTTCGTTGTTGCTCAGCGCATCCATGGAGTTCAGCGACTCCGAGCTGGCTCTGCCGGAAAGGCTGCCCGGGGAAGGGGGCTCCTGCAACGCGGTGTGAAAGCTTTCTTCGGAGGCGGCGGAAGGGCTGCGATTCAGAGACCTTCCGAATAATTCAAGATTTGCTGCAGTGAGAGGCAGAGCGTTGACCGGGTTTTGAGTATGAGTTTCTTCTGAGGTTGTGGAAGCGTTTTCAATACGGGATATGTGCTCTTTAAGCGCGCCAAGTCGCTCAAAAAAGTCGTCTTGAGCGCGATTCTCAAACTTTTCCGTTCGGGATTTGAGTAGATCCTCGTCTTCCATCATCTTTTTGGTTAGCGAGGTCTCTCCTTTGACATGAATGTGAGTATGTTTGTGCTCATAATTGACTTTCACATCCGCGGCCTTGAATCCAAGCTTGCCGAAGCCGCCGTAGGAGAGAGAATTGACTTTGTAAGCCGCAGAGGCGGGTATGCTGCGCGGTTCCGGCAAAGCCAGCTCGACTGATCCGTTACGCCAGTCTCGCAACTCGTCTAAATTGGATGCGCCCTCGCCGTGAGCTCTCAGGAAGTCCTGCAATTTCAGCTTCATTTGATCGCTTTGAGTGAGAATATCACTATCGCTGGCCACGGCTTTCTTGAGCGCTTTGGCTGACTTGGCCGCCCCAGGAGAACTCAAAGTGAGATCCAGCACGCTGTTAGTGAAGTGATCGACAAAGTCGCTGACGTTATCGAACCCTCTGCCTGAGGTGCGGGACAGGTTGACTGTCGCCCCGACGGATGGACCCGCCTCAATGATTGGCAGCTTGATTTCAAATCCGAACTTGCCTGCATCGGTTCTTTCCCGCAGCACGCCAAGCGCCTGTGAGGTTTGCGCTGTCTCTTTGTGACTGAGGTTGACTGTTGCTTTGAGCGGCGTGTGCAGAATATTCACGCCCAAATCCATTTCCACCGCCAGATTGTTGCTGGCGCCGGAATTGTTGAGGTATTTCAGTTTATCCAGCACCTCTTCTTTTATTTTTTCGCGCTCTTGCTGGACGATGCGGTTGGCGACATGTTTGGCGAGTGGCTTGGTCACTGCAGCGGTTTCTACGCTGAACCTGGACGGAATGAGCTGGTTGACCTCTTTCAGCGCGAAGTTCATCTGATTCAGCACTTCCAGGTGATCCGTGGCGGTCTGGATTTCCCGGGGAGGGTTGAACTTTTCGTTAAAGACCCTTCGCTGCGGCTCATCAAGCTTACTGGCCAAGATGTCCTGTAACGCTTGCGTGAGTTTGCCAATTTCTTTGGGCGTGGAGAGATCCAGACCTGGGTCTGGCGTTTTGCCCATGAATTCTTGCAGATTAAGCTTTTCGAAAAGGTTCTTAACAATGGCTTCATTGCCAGCGGAGGACTTTGGTTGCTCCAGCACTTCTGCAAGATTTTTTCGCTCCAGATCCTGAATGATAATTTCGCTGTAGCGTTCTATTTTTGCCTGCGGGTAGCCGGTCAGGTTTAGGTCATGATTTTCCGCCCAGGCCTTGAATTTCTCTGGCGTCGTTAGAGTCGGAGCAGATTCGGCGGAGGCGGGACGAATGGTGTTTTCCCCGAGCCATACGGGGACGGAGGTGGTGTTTTGTGATGGTATCTGCTCTGGGCCAACATTCTGGGGGACGGGTACGGAGGGACGGTTGACTTCCATTTCCTGCTCCTTTAACCCTGAATCCACTGTTTGTTGGCCTGAGAGTCATCGCCAGCCTGTTTGCGCGTGGGCGCCGGATCATGGCCTTTTTCCGCGAAGGCTTTCACCGTTTCAATATGCTGGAGCAGGCGTTGGCTCAACACGCCGGGAGGCGCAATGACGCTGAACGGATACTTGTCCATTAACCAGAGCCAGCCGGAATCATTGTCCAGAGAGAGGGTTCCTCCCTCCGTCCCCTGCCAGAACAAATTGGCGCCCAGCAACATTTTCAATAGGGCGTTCTGCTTTCTTAGCGTCTCAGGTTCTTCGCTGTCGTCAGGAAGTTTGAACAAAGGGGAGAAAATGATCAGATGCTCGTCCGCCGCATGCCACTGCAGATTCACAACCAGGGTGTCGTTCACTTCCAGAGAGAGGTAGCCATGTTCGTCCAGTTGCAGTGAATCTTCTAACTGCAGCTGTTTCGCCAGGTCGGCGATCAGAGTATCGATATTCATAAAAGCGGCCTTTAGCAAGTAATGCCGGACCGCTGTTGCATCAAATACCTGCGGACCCGACCTGTCATGGGTTAGATATTCCGTTTGGAGTTACAACTGCTTCCGCAAGGTGAGTAACCACTGCGCCGGTGAAGTTGCGCAGAGATCAGGAAAAAGTGGTCGTGTAAAAATTTTCGCAACCGTTCGCGATTAGCCGTTACCAATCCGATAGACCTAAGGCATCAGGCGAAACGGGACAGAACTATGAGCACGACACTCAACAAACTGATTGCAGAGTTTGCGAAGAAATACGGCATGCCGGATCTGGAGCAGACTCCGGGAGGCCATTTTGAATGGTATGTGGACGCCAATCCGGTGCGGTTTTTTGAGTCCGCCGGCAAGATCTACGTCGCCGCCCAGGTGCGCAAGCTACCGGATGAAAAGCGAGAGCGCGGCGAGTGCGTCAGAACCGCATTGAAGGCGGCGCTGGCCAATGCCGACTCCCATCGTGAATCCCTCTATATCGACGTCAATCAGGATGCGTTGTGTCTGTATCGCTGTATGGCGTCGAAAGAATTGTCCCTGTTCGATTTTGAAAAACTGCTGGAGTCCTTCATGCACGCATTGGATTGCATGACTGAGATTACCGGCGCTATTGGCGGCTACGCTCGCCGAGATATTCCTGTGCTGGCCCCGCATACCCGGTTCTGAATGGAATGACTTCAGAATAATCAGGCGTATGGATGCGCCTGCGCGGCGGCTAGCCGCGGGAGACAAGGCCTGTCGTTGTAGACAAATAAAAGGAAGCTATTTGTCTTCCTGAAAAATAGTAACTAAAGACATTGATGGAAGTAAGGCATGAAATTTAAAGGCTTGATCGCTCTGTTGCTGACATTGGTTTGCTCCGGCGCATTCGCCGCTGAACCCCGCTGGAACAATTCGCCTTATGAGTTGTACGCCAACGGTGAATCGCTGACGGACGTATTGAAGAACTTCGCCGCCAGTTACGGTATTCCGGTAACGGTGAGCTCCCGCATCGCAGGGACGGTTAACGGCAGTTTCAAAGGAGAGTCGCCGCGTCAGTTCCTGGACATCTTGGGCAAATCCTTTGAGTTTGAGTGGTACTACGACGGCTCGACGCTGCACTTTTTCCGCGGTGATGAGATCGTCAGCCGCATCATTACGCTGACTAACATCAAAACGTCGCAACTACGCAGTGCGGTGGAGAAAGTCGGCATCTGGGACGAACGCTTCAGTTGGAAGGAGATGCCGGACAAAGGCATGGTCTATATCTCCGGCCCGTCCTCCATGGTGGATCTGATTCAGGAAACCGCCTCTGTGCTGGAAAGCCAGGTGGTGACGATGCCCCGTCGCGATCAGTACTCCATGCAGATGTTCCGTCTGCGCTACGCCACGGCGGCGGATCGTGTGCAAAGCTATCGCGGCAAAGAAGTGGTGGTCCCCGGGATGGCTTCCGTATTGCGGGGCGCTTTGGCCGCAGGGCAGGGTAAAAGCGGAGAAACCAGCATTGGCGGGCCTGTTGGCGTCCTGGAAGGTAAGAGAACATCCAGCCCGGTGACGTCGGATATGCCGGGCACCGGCGAGCGCGCCTGGGTAGAGGCGGATGGCCGCACTAACTCCATCATCGTGTACGACCGTC
This sequence comes from Hahella sp. KA22, assembly GCF_004135205.1. Lineage (NCBI taxonomy): Bacteria > Pseudomonadati > Pseudomonadota > Gammaproteobacteria > Oceanospirillales > Hahellaceae > Hahella > Hahella sp. KA22. The sequence continues at coordinate 2,204,133 of NZ_CP035490.1, forward strand.
TGGAGCGCATGCCCATGTACAAGGCTCTGGTGCGCAATCTGGATCAGCCTTCTGAACAGGTGGAAGTGAATGTCTCCATTATCAGCGTCAGCGCCACCAACCTGAAAGAGCTGGGAGTGAGCTGGCAGGCCCGCGACCGGAAGCTGGGCGAATTCGGATACGGCGGCATCGACAAGCAGACTCCCGCGCCAAACAAAAACCAGCTGGCGATCCTGGGCGGCGCCGACGCGACTTTCTCCACGGTCTTGGATTCCGGCCTGGATTACTTCATCGCCAAGGTAAACGCCTTGGTGGAGGATGGCGATGCGCAGGTGGTGTCGAGACCCTCCGTGGTCACCAGCGAGCATTTGGAAGCGGTGCTGGACGATAGCACGACCTTCCATGTGCGTGTGCAGGGTAATGAACAGGTCGATCTGTTTCCTGTCACGGTGGGCTCGGTTCTGCGTGTGACGCCGCATATTCAGCGTGGTGAGGAACAGAAAGGCATCAACCTGGAAGTCACCATTGAAGACGGGCAGCAAACCGGTGAAGAGGTGGATCGAATTCCCGTCATCAAGACCAGCAGCATCAATACGCAAACCGTGGTGGGGCTGGGGCAGAGTCTGCTGATCGGCGGCTTCTTCCAGGATTATGAGAGCGAGTCCGTCGGTGGCGTGCCGTTGCTTAAGGATATCCCGCTGTTGGGCATGCTGTTCCGCACCACCAACCATAACCGCAAGAAGATGGTCAAGCTGTTCCTGATGACGCCAAAGATCATCGATATTCCTACCGGCGGACTGGCTTCTAACGGCCGCAAGATCTACGGCTACGCCTTCCAGGTGGGCAGCTCCAACAAAGAAGGCGCGGTGGCGATTCGTGAGTACTTCGACTCGCGCGGTTTCCCTACTCAGATGGAAGTCGAGAAAAACGGAGAAAAGCCAATTTATTCCGTCGCCATCGGAAACTATTCCCGCTGCGATGACACTCAAAGAGTAGCGAAGGCGTTCCCTGACGCATTGAAAGGCGACGCCAGCATGATTAACAGCTGCCACCCGCTGACCCGTTGATACAACGGGCGCGGCGGAACGGCGGAATGAATGAGCGATTCAACGGTTAAGTGACTGCAAGCAGTGAACTGACCGGCAACAGGTAAATAACTGGTAAGAGCGCGTATGTCTGACTGGAAGCTGAAAATTCTCTCCGGAGCTCACGCAGGAAGCGAACTGGATCTGGTCGTTGGCAAGTATGTGTGTGGTAGCGACGATAACGATGATCTGGTGTTTCAGGAGCCTAACCTGCTCGCGGCGCACTTTTCACTGCAAGTCGAAGAACAGCAAATACGCCTGACTCTGCTGCAGGAGGGTAGCCGCTTGTTACTGAATGGCGAAGTGTCCGAGCAACGAGATTTGGTGGTGGAAGAAGTGACTCCGGTCGCTGTCGATGACTTCCAGTTCGCCGTCGCCAACGGTCCGGCGGAATGGCCGCAACCGTTGGTCCCCGCAGCGCCGGCGGCGCAGCCTAAGCCCGCGTCTGGCGCAGCTGCTGCGGATGCTCCCGCCAGTGCGCCAACAACGCCGCTGCCCAGTCGCAGCTGGTCGGAAACCTTCAATCGCATGAAGGTTGGGCTGGGCGTGATGGGCGCCTGCGCCGGTCTGCTGATGATGCTGGCGGTAGGCTCCATGTCCAATGCGGAGAAATCCAAAGAAGGCGTTGTCGCCGCTGACCGCGCCAACCTGCAAAGCGAGCTGTCGCAAACACTGGGATTGTCCAATGTGAAAGTTCTCGCGCTTGCGGATGGGATGAGCTGGCTGGTGGAAGGCTACGTGAACGACGCCGGAGAGTTAAATCGCTTGGCGCGCTGGCTGGAGTCGAAAAAACTACAGGCCACGCTCAAGGTGAAAGTGACCGATGAGCTGATTAAAGGCGCCGAAATTGCGCTGACCGCCCTTGGCTACTCCAACGTGTCTGTGTTCAAGGGGGACCGCCCCGGCTTTCTGGTGCTGAAAGGCAACGTGGACGATGACGTCGCGTGGAAAAAGAACCGTGGACGTTTGCAAGTGGACGTGCCAGGGGTTATCGGGTTCGAAGACCTGGTCACCGCAGACACCAAGATGGCGCTGGCGCCGTTGCCCAATCTGGTGGTGAAAGGCATTTACATGGGCAAAACCCCGTTCTTCGTACTCAGCAACGGGGAAAAGTACTTCGTCGGCAGCCAGCTCAACTATGGCTACCGCGTGGAGGAAATCACCCCTCATATGTTGCAGCTCCGCAGAGGAGACAAACTGATCCAATATCGATTAGGAGTGGACTAGGCATGTTAAATCCGATGTTAAGAAATCAACCCGTAGACACCGAAATCAATGCGGAAAATATCAGTAAGGACTCTGGCGGAGTCATGCTGAGAAACGTGATCAATGAATTAACCAATGCGTCCGCCAGCGTGCGGCGCAAACTGAACTCCGGTCTGAATCAGGACGACTTCAAACGCCACAATGCTTTTAAAGAAAGTATTGACCGCGCCATCGTCGTGCTGGAGCAGACCTGGTCCAAACTTCAGCGTTAGACGGTCTGGAAGACCGTTTGTTGAAGCACAAGCCCTACCGGGCGAAGAGTAATCTCGATAGAAACTTGAATATTTAGTGAGGAAAACACTATGGCGGAAGTAAGCAATAACTTCACCAGCATGACTCTTGACGACGCATCCAACTTCGCTGTGCCGGATTCTCCTGAAGCGATGAACGCCATGCTGAAGGATCTGTATGCCCAGGCTGAGAAGAATGCGATGGAAAGAGAAATTCTGTCTTTGATTCACAAGCTGATCATGGACGCCATCAAAAAGATCGGTCAGGCAGCTTAACGCTATCCGATTCTCGGGCCCGGCTTATTTTGGGCCCGGTTATCCCCGCCGCAGGCTTTCTGATGAGAGTGGCGGCGGGAATATCAGGAAAATTGAGAGGATTTGCTTATGTTATATCCTGAAAATCTCATCAAGCGGGTGTCGGAAATCGGCGTACTGGCTTGTGAGCAGGGCAGGTTACAGGACGCTGAAGTGATTTTCGGCGGCGTGGCGGCGATCGCCGACGACGTAACCAGTCATACTGCCGCAGGACTGGGTATGGCGGCGACCAAGATCGCCGGCGGCGATTTTGAAAGCGGCGTCAAGCTGCTGTCCGATAATCTGGCCGCGCTGGACTATGAAAACATGGATGCGCTGGCGCTGCTGGTGTTCGCCATGAAACGGTCCGGGCGCACGCAGGATGCGGAAGAGCTGATACCTCGTCTGACCTCTAACCCTGACTTCAAGGGTTCCCTGGCGGAAGAAATTCTGCTGGCGGCGGAGGGGTAAGCGATGGATGCAGCAATAGCCGCCGTTGCGCCGGATCAGGCGCTTCAGAAAGACTTTGCGCAACCGGTCAGCTCCGGCGCCAACGCTCATGAAATCGCCCGCTTTACAGAGGTAATGGAAGCAGGACGTCCGCATGCGGCGAGCAATGTGCAGGTGGTGCATCAAACCTATGCTACTCAGAACGCGGAAAAACCGTTCATCAGCCTGGGCGACACTATTCTGAACAAATTGCAGGCCATGGGTAAGGGTTATCAGGATCGTATTCACGCGTTGGAGCAACGTATGAATCAGCCTGTCAGCTCGCCGGCGGAAGCCAACAAGCTGTTCTTTGAAGTCAGTCAGATTTCCATTCAGCAGCAGATGGCGTTGGCGGTGACCAGTAAGGTCAACAAAAATGCGGAAAGCCTGTTAAGAGCGCAATAGACTGAAGGGTATGCTATGAAAAAGCGACAGATTTGGCGGTCCGGACTGTGTTTGCTGTTACTGCTGCTGGGCGGTTGCAAGACCGAGCTGTACAGCGGTTTGAGCCAGCAGGAAGGCAATGAGATGTATGCGATTCTCCGTTCCACGGGATTTAACGTGGAGATGGAAGTGCTGGGCGCCGGTAAAGACCAGAACGTGCGTCTGAAGCTGCCTGAGCAGCAGGTGGCCCGCGCCATCAGCGTGTTGCAGAGACAAGGCTATCCAAAGCAGCATTTCGCCACCATGGGGGATATCTTTGCTAAAGACGGCCTGATCTCTTCGCCCACTGAAGAGAAAGCGCGCTTCATCTACGCCATTTCCCAGGAGTTGTCGCACACATTGTCGAACATCGACGGCGTGTTGGTGGCGAGGGTGCATGTGGTGATGCAGGAAGGGGATAAATTCGACAAGAATCCCAAGCCCAGCACTGCCTCGGTATTTATCAAATACGTCGAGGATGCGCCAATCGAAACCCTGACGCCGAAGATTAAGGCGCTGGTCTCCAACAGTATTCTCGGCCTGGATTACGACCAAGTCTCCGTCGCTTTGTTTCCATCGAGCCTGAAGCGGATCACGTCTCCTGAGGAAGTATCCAATGGCGGCATGATGTATTTGTGGGCGGGTATCGGCGCGTTGCTGGTGCTGCTGCTTGTCGGCGCCTTGTACTACGCGGTGAGAGCGGGTTGGATTCCTCGTAAAATTCAGACTCCGGCCATCCAGAAACTGGCATGATCGACCTTATTCCCACCTCGGCCCGTTACCGTAACCTGATGTTGCGACAGGTCCATGATTTTTATCGCTACCCGGCGGACTATCTGGATTCCAGTTGGCTGAGCGATGATCCGCATTGGGAAGCGATTGAGCGCCTGTGGCGGCGGCCGGACAGCCGCAAAGTTATGTCCGACTATATTCTGCAGCGTTGCGGGCTGGTCAAAACCATGGATTGTGACTTCGCCGCCTCTCATCAGAGACTGCCTTTGCTGGCGGGGGAGGCGTTGCAACGCATGATCATGCTGGGGGGCGCCTTAGCCTATTCGGCGCGCATTCCCAAACGTGCAGAAGCGGTGGCGGCGCCGACGGAACTGCATCGTTTCGCGGTGTCGAAAGCGCCGTTTCTGGCCAGAAATGCGCCGGCCTTTTGTATTGATCTCGGGATTGCGGACTGGATGGATCAGCAAGCCGTGTCCCAAGGACTGCGCTCCGCAGGCCTGAATATGCTGGCCTGTGCGCTGACCGGCGTTCCCCAATCCGTTGTCAAACGTCTGGCGTTGAAATTACCTCATGCAGTTAGCGGCATGTGCGACGCGGCATTCATGCGACAGGCTGCGCCTGAGCAGATTCAGGAAGCGCAACGCCTCATGCTTAAACTCTACCGGGAGATTGACCCATCATGCTTTCTGTTATTCGATTGAACGACTCCCAGGCTGACTTTGGCCCCGCAGGTGTACTCAAGTCAGAGGATTATCGCCAGCTAAGAGATGCTGAGCAGACCATACTTGAGGCGCGGCATTCGGCTGACATGATTATGCAGCAGGCGCGGGAAGCCTATGAGGAAGAGAAAAAGCGAGGCTTCGAGGAAGGTCTGCGCGAGGCGCGTCATAAGCAAGTGGAGCTGATGCTCGCTAACGCCGCGCAAATCATTCACTCCTATCAGGAAATAGAGCAGACGCTGACCAATCTGGTGATTGAGTCCGTGCGCAAGATACTTAATGAATTCGACAAAGAAGAGCTTGCCTATCAGGTGGTGCGTAAAGCGCTCTACCACATTGGCGAAGGCGCGCAGGTAACGGTCAAGATCGCCACCGACGTGGCGGCGCCAGTACGCGCCAAGATCAAGGAGGCGCTGGAGTTCTACCCGGGCCTGGAAAAGTTCGAAGTCATCGCCGACCCAAACCTGGGCGACGGCGATTGCCAGATCGAAAGCAACTTCGGCGTCATCCGCGCCAATGTGGACGATCAAATGGAAGCGCTGACTCAGGCGATGAACAGCCGAATATTGGAAAGTCAGACTTTGTAATCCACTTCAACGCTGAATCGAGCGTTCTTGCCCTGCAGCGTCGCCAAATGCGCGACGCTATATTAAACTCCCGTCGCAATAATCATAAATTTCTGCACATGTTCCGAGCGTACAGGGTTGTATAACCTGCCGGCGATTGCGCCTGCGTTGTTTTCCACTTAATGCAATGGTTTGTTATGGAAATCAGGATTGATGATCTAAGCGGCCCTGAAGTGGCTGAGTTGTTACAGGAACATCTTCGGGGAATGGCGGAGAATTCGCCGCCGGAGAGCATTCATGCGTTGGATCTGACGGGCCTTAAAAAGCCTGAGGTAACCTTCTGGACTGTCTGGGACGGCGCTGAGTTGATGGGGTGCGGAGCGCTGAAAGAGCTGGACGCGGGGCACGGCGAGTTGAAATCCATGCGCACGGCGACTACCCACCTTCGCAAAGGCGTCGCCTCTCATTTGTTGCGTCATATTCTAGACGAAGCGCGTCAGCGTAATTACCGTCGCGTCAGCCTGGAAACCGGCTCTATGGCGGCCTTTCAACCCGCCCACCAACTCTACGCGCACTATGGTTTTACTCTGTGCGGCCCGTTTGCGGACTATATCGAAGATCCCAATAGCTTGTTTATGACGATCGAGTTGTAGGCGAAGCCGAGCCGTTGCAATGGCGGCTCATTCTCTACCTGAGCGGCGGGGGACACATTCGCCTCGCATGCGAGTCATTAAGGCATTTCCAATAAGTGCTGAGCCAGATCTGCGATCAGCCGGTAAGAATCTTTGGAATAGCCGCCGCTGGTCATAATGACCGTTGGAATCTTGTGTGTGGCCAGCATGTCCAGAACGAAATGGTCCCGCGCTTTCACCCCGTTATAATCAACGCTCAGGCCACCCAGTTTGTCGCCTTTCAATATATCCGTTCCTGCATTGTAAAAAGCCAGCTTGGGCTGTTTGACATGGTTAAAGAGACGAGGGAGTTCTTCTCTCAGAACGTGTTCACGATCTTCTGAGTAACAAGACCAAGAACGCCAAATGGACGAACTGCAGACTGGTGTTAAGCCAGCGCTCGCAGTTTTTCCACAGCCGCAGATTTTTGTCGGGCCAGGCAAAGCTGCGCTCTACAATCCAGCGCTTGGGCATGACTTTGAAGGTGTGTAATTCGCTGCGTTTGGCGATTTGCACTGTGACATGCTCATCCAGTATGTCTCGTACTCCCTGGGCGAAGGGCTCCCCTGTGTAGCCGCTGTCACACAACAGACTTTGCACGCGGTTCAGACCCGGTTTGCAGCGCTCGAGCGCCTGCAACGCCCCCTTGCGGTCGGTCACCTCGGCCGTACTGATCGCCACGGCATGCGGCAGCCCTTGCATATCAACCGCAATGTGGCGCTTGATCTCCGAAACCTTCTTGCCTGCGTCATAGCCTTTGACGGTTGTCGTGTCCGTGTTCTTCACGCTCTGCGCGTCCACGATCAAGAGCGTGCTGCAGGCGTTGCGCTCCCGTTTCTCGCCAACCTGATTTTTTTAACGCCCGCTCAAGCAGGCTCACTCCAGTTTCATCAGGTTCACTCCACTTGGCAAAGTACGAGTGCACCGTGCGCCACTTGGGGAAGTCGCTGGGCAGGGCCCTCCACTGGCAACCGGTGCGCAGCAGATACAGCACCCCACAAAACACCTCATACAAATCTATCGTTCGAGGCTTGGTTTTGCGCCGCGCCTGCTCCAGCAACGGCTGAATCTTCTCGAATTGTTCGCGACTGATGTCGCTCGGGTGTTTCTTGGTTCGCATCCGTTCATCTTCTCAGATACAAACAAGATCGTGAACACGTTCTTAGGCGCAATTACCAGGGCGGGATATCCAAGGTGGGAAGCGGAGAGAAGCTTCTTTCCGTGAGTCAGTCGTTTGTGAAAGCAACGTGATTGACAGCTATTGAAGCGGAGCCATACTTGAAGATGGTAGATCGACCCTCTATAGCTTGGTTCAAAGAAGGCTGTCTGCTCACAAGGGTGGACGCTCCCTGTCTATTGCAACGCCGTTCCCGCTTGATTATGGTCTCCAGTCTCAGAATCAAGCGCCGGAACACATACGTGACAGACTCTCAACAAAAACTCATTCAAGAACTCATTTGCGATATCTTCAGAGCTTCCGCCGAGGAACAAGAAAAGGAAGGAAGCCAATACGAAATTATTCAGACGCTTCACGCGTTGGAGCAACTCGCAGACAACGAGAGGCATCTGCTTCAGGAACTGGTGGACATTTCGCTTGTAACTAATCTGCCTTACGAAAGCGAAGCGATCGCCAATATTCTGTTCATGTCGCTTTTGGCCGTCCTGAACGTTGTGGCCGACAATTGTCCAGCCCGTGACAGATTTGTTGAGATAAATCAATGGATTGACGGTCGCTTGATGCTCGCGCTCCAGGACGATGTTGACGTAACGCTGATTCGCAAAGTCATTCAATGCGCCACCTACGCCAGATTCGAAATAGGCGAAGAAGTCATTGCGCAATTAAACAGTAGAGTGAGCCAGGATTATCCGCCCGTCATTGGAACCCCCACTATGAAATCGCTGATCGAGGCGATGCGTATGATCATTAGGGATAATCAGTGCCAGACCGAATGGGACCTGCTGCATACGCTGACCCACTTAGGCGCTCAAATGCCGGAAGGGGCGGCGGCTCTATATGTGGGAGCCCTGTTGCACCTTGAAGCGCCATGGCGGGATTGCGCCGTCATGCTCACCATAGATCCCGTTCGTAAAGTTCGGGAAAGCGCCATAGGCGCATGGCTGCAGCAGGAGTGCCAAGCGCTCGCCAACGAAGCTGATCTGGCGCGACTGGTTGCGGCTAGGAAGTGGTTGCCAGAACCTGAAAGGCAGTTTGTCGACGCCATCATCAAAGACCTGCAACGCCTGCGCATAGGCGGAATAGTCGCACAAACGACAAAGGCTCAGGTGTGCGAGTGTTACGTATCGCCATTCGACTCACTGGGTGCGTTTTATATATCGCTTGTGCTGTGGTTTGAAGGAAGCTGGAAAATCTGGAGCGCCCGTCTACAGCAGGGAGAAGGGGTCACTAAGGGCGGCTTGCTGACGTTCCCTGACCGTGAGGAATTGGACAGACAGATTGCGCATGGTATCCGCCATTTGCGTCTGGAGACGACGCCACTCAAGACGATACAAGCCGTTCTCCGTCATTTTCTGCTGTATAACAGAGAATCTGGAAGCTTACCAGCCCCTGAGCTACTTTGGTTGATCAGTCATGTAGAGGGAGAGTGGTCGTCGCCAGAGTCAATGAACTGTGAGGAGATAGCGGATGCTCTGGAAGATGTTGGAGAACTGCCCGCTGATCAGTGGGACTTCGCCAAGGATATGCGCCAGCTGGCTCATTCATGGATAAGACCCGAGTGGACCAGAGAACACCCCTCCAGCGAGGCGTTGATCGAGGAGCGCTTTGAGGCTCAGCGGGATATATGGCGGGAGCGTTTCCTATTGTCCGCGTACTTCCTTCAACAACAGTCGAAAAGTCCGAAAGAAATCGAATTGTTAAGGCAAGCCGCAGCCGGTATCGCCGCTGGCAAACCCCTAACAAGTGTTTCCTTCATCAGGGAAATGACGGAAGCAGCCTTTCATTGGGAGGGGACGCCAATTCAATGGGAAGAAATGCCTCTGGGAGAGATGGCGCGCTTCCACCGCCAGATTTATCAGGACTGATGATTCAACAGTAATAATTACCCAAGGACTCCCCCGTAGACCACATGGCATAACCCCTCTGGCGCCTTGTGTAGGGGAGTCGGCTTTGTTAACTTTTGTTTCAGCTATAAGCAATTTTCATTGCGCACAACTCAATACTATTCGCCGCCACCATAACCTCGTCCCGGCTCTATGCCGCTGGGTGCCCTCGCCTGTTTGCCGGAGCGGGGAGCCTGTTGGGCTGAAGACCAACTATCAATATGACACAAGGAATTTTAAGGATTAATTATGAGTCAAGCCTCTTCCAACTTTACCCGGGTCGGCGTTCCTGGCGCGGGAAAACCGGTTTATGCCGTCGGGCGAGCCGCCCGTGCTTATGTTGATATACAAGAACTGTGTAAAAAGGGCAATTACTGGGCCACCATGGTGCAGAATGAACTTGTTCGGCTGACATCCGGCAAGCTGGGACACAACCATGTTTACGTCAAGCGCCAGACTTTTCCCGGTGGAGTGGAGACCTTTTTCCTCAAGTTGCCCGGCTGTGAGGCGACGGTTAAAGAGCTTCCCGGCGGCTATTACATTGCGCATCTTGAAGTAAATGACGATTACTTTGCGCTTCAGGAAAAGGGCGCTAAGCCCGGAATGCATTATGCCTATAAAAAGCCAGACAGTACCTGGGCATTCAAGTTTCTTAATAAAGCTCAGCTCGCCATTAAGGATCGTATTTTCAATCTGCAGGCCGGATTGCCCAATTCCCATTCCATGGATGCCGCTGATAACGCCCTGGTGAGTATTGGCGCGCCCGAAGAAGAAATTTTGACTGCGGTAGATCTGGGCTTGGCTCATATAAAGAACAGCCCTTTCAACGACAACAAGGTCGGTGACTACGGCTTCAACTTGATGTATACCCCAGGCACAGGGGACAAAGGAAAAGTGGGCGGATGCATTAGCCTCAGGGAGGCCCTGAATCCCGAGTATGTCGAGCGCCTGATGGAAACGTCCTATATACTTGCCGATGCAATGCAGCAGGCGGAAAAAGCGGGCGTCAAGGTCGCTTGGGTCTCCCACGAAGCCGGCTCGGCCTATCTCACTCAGGCCATGAGCATCGTCCGCAGTCGCGGGCTTATGTTAAGCAAGCAAACCATTTACCTGAGTCGCCCCTTGACCAACCCGGACAAAGCCTACAATTTAAGCCAGGAATTGGGCATGACGTTGAACGCCAAGCTTTCCCACAACAACTTCAATAACCTGAATGAGCTGGCGGCCGGGGCGGGAAATCTTTGGGGCGTTACCACCAGCATCAAGCGCCTGAGGAAAGACGACAGCTACAAGGCTTTCGACTACTGTAAAGAGGTATGGGGGTCGATCGGCTCCGCCGGTAATGTGTGGAAAATAGGCGTGGCGGTGACTTCCGGCGTCGCCGCGTACTATGGCGGCCTCTCGGCTGTCGTCACAGCCGTTGGTGCAGGCGCAGGGGTGACGGTGCCCTTCCTTGTCGACAATATGCGCTCGATGGCGCAATGGCCGAGCAATCAGGCGGCGATTGAGGGGATGGTCAAACCGAAACTGGAAGCCTGGATAGCAGGATTTAGAAAGTAACGCCTAACGCTATGATAGGCGGGAGAATGTAACGATGGGTTTTTTCAATCGGAAGCAAAAAGAAAGCGGGCCTTGTATTCCCATAGGGCCTAATTTTAAAAGCGCGAAGCGGGAAAGCACGCTTTTGTCCGGCTCGAAGTTGTCGGTTTGCTTGAACCGGCATACGCCAATCGTGCCTTCCGAGCCACAAGTAAAGCCAAAACAGAGCTACAACATATTTACCGATGCGGCGTACAAGAAGGAAATTGCCTCTGATTTTGAATACTTTCGGCTGTTGACGTGGTGCGGGAAGTTTCGGAAGGCGGTTTTTTCCAGCTATGTTGGCCACCTGGAATTGGCGGTGACCGTCAAGAAGCGCCCCCCCTGCGCTCGGGATAAGTCGCTTTTAATTCCCTGTGCGTTTGAAAGCTATGTATTGAGTGAAATTACAAGAAATTATGGTCATGACTTTTATCACGGTAAAAGTACCTATGAAGCGCCATACAACTGGCAAGTTCACGACCATCTGCCTGTTCCCTCTATGAGTTACGAGTTGCGTCCAGTGATGGGCCCTGATCATTCTCGAAGAGTGTACTTTGAGTTTTCCCTTGATCACGATGTTTGCGTTTTATTTAATTTCGGGTTTGGTCAGTATGAGCCCGGAAGTCTTTCTCAAAAGGACGCTGCGATTTCTCCCGAACCTCTTTACGAGTTGACTTGGCAGATCATCAACAGCATCACCTTGGAGCCTTCTGCGTCCTTGAGGGAAGAGATCGAAAAAATAAAGCGGAGTTACCCCGACTCCAAACTGAGCCAGGATGTCAAGCCCCTGAAATGGAGTACGCCGGAGCAAGACGCCGAGTGGGAGGAATATCAAAGACAGGAAGCGGAAAGAAAGCAGCGTTTTAAGGAAATAAGAGAGGAAGGGAACAAGCCTGAAGTGAGGGCGCTGGAAGAGAAGTTGATGAACGCCTCGGCGGAAGAGCTTACTCGACTGATGGAGCAGGCGATGGAAGAGGAGAGGAACAATCCAGATGCTAAGCCGCTTATGGTTGAATTTACCGCCGAAGAACTCGCTCAATTTATGGACGTGCCGCCGGAAGAGGAAAAGAAGCAATCCGACGCGGACGCGAAGAATAAAGACCGGGGCTAGCCTTGTTTCCTCCCATTCGGTCTAGTCGAGTTATGGATAGGATGAACGGCAAATGCCCATCTCTGGGCTTGCCACGTTTCACCTAATATCTCTTCAATGATGCCCAACCAGTAGGACCACTCCCTGAGGCCTGTCCGGCTAACGCCGAGTACAGGCTTTATTTTCTCAGAACGTGTTCACGATCTTCTGAGTAACAATCTCTGAAGGCATGGTGGAAGCCGCCTCCCAAGTTGAAAACAATTGCCTCTTCCTCAATGGCTTTACGGGCGGCGGTGATGGTTCCCGCCACGGCGTATTTGGCGGGGGTGAGCAAGCCTTTTTGTAGTAGTGAGGCTGGCAGCCATTGCACCAGTGAACTTTCCACCACTCTGCTGATAGCGGCTGCCTGATTCAGGGACGCCAGATATTCGTGAGAATGCGCCAGACCGAGTGTTTCCAGTGAAACCGGCGCGTTGATCTGGAGCCTGTTTCTGGCGAGATCGTCGCCGAAGCGTTGTATAAGAACGCCCCAGGCCCGGCTGTATTTTTTGACGTCAAATGGATGCAGCGCGGCGATGCCTGGGAGCTGAAAATCGTAGTGAGGGGAATAAGCGAGCAATGTTTTCACGAGTGCAGGACGTGTTTTTGTTGTCAGGGGCTCCTATTCTACTGTCCAGACATTTCTGCGTCGCTTATTCATCCCGCATGTATTTCTCCAGCAGATAATCTCCCGCTTCCTCCCGTGATTGCGCCAGAGAGTTCCAAAGGGCTTCAGCGTCCTGCCCGCGTTCTTCGTAGAATTTGTGGGAGGTGACCAGATACCAGTCGGAGATGAGAAAGGGTTCCGGGAGGGTCGTGATCGCGTCGCTGAGCCCCATGTTTCTCGCCAGGGTGCGGCCAATGGACTGGTCGATGACATAGCCGTCGAGCCGGTTACGGGTGAGAAGCTCGAAGCCGATATCTGGCGTCAGGCTGCTGGGCGCCAGAACGCCCATCTTTTCCAGCTTTTGATAAGCGACGTAGCCGACAGGCGCGCCGACGCCAAACTTGAGTCCCCGAAACTCCCCATTGCTGTATTGGAGTTTGCTGTCATTGGCGATGAAAATGGGATAGATAGAGCTCCACAGGCGTCGGTTGGCGTCCAGCTCGCCATTGATGTTGGGGTAAACGCCCCAGGCTTCCCGTTCTTTCAGCCAGATGGCGGCGAAAAGCGCATCCAGACGGTTTTCTTCCAGATCGCGAATGCAGCGCTTCCAGGGACGGCGGTAAAACTTATACTGCAGACCGGCTCGCTCTGCAGCGAGATGAATCAGCTCCGGCAAGACGCCAGCCCGATCACGCAGGGCGTCCGCATCGGATAGAGAATAGGGGGGCATGGGATCTATTTCATAGCAGATCCGAATGGGCGGCGGCTCCGCAAGTGCGGCTGGCGTCCACAATCCTTGTAACAGCAGCAGACCAATAGCCAGGACGGTGGACTTGGACATGACGCAGCTACATCAGTGAGGTTGGTTAATTAAGTTTAGAAGGAATCCTGCAAGGCGCCCAATAGTTAGGGCGTGAAAATGCATACTCAGCTGTTTTAGCTATTTCAGATATCAGCGTTGCTGTTTCTGCTGATCGAGACTGTCCACCCACTGCAGTACCGCCGCAACGGCTTCAAACAGGTCAGGAGGCACGTAGTCGTTGACCTGGGCTCGTTTCCATAGTCCTCGGGCGAGCGGCACGTTTTCCATCATGGGGATGCCTTCTTCTTCGGCGATCTTACGGATGACCTTGGCCATTTGATCCGCGCCTTTCACCATGACTTTGGGCACGTCCTCCACGCCTTTTTCATAGTAAATGCCGACGGCCAGGTGGGTGGGGTTGGTGACGATGGCGGAGCACTTCTTCACCTGCGCCGGAATAGACGTGTTCATCATTTCACGGTGAATCTGTTTGCGCTTGCCCTTGATTTCCGGGCTGCCCTCCATCTGTTTGTATTCCCGTTTGACCTCGTCCTTACTCATTTTCTGCTGCTTGATAAACTGTTGTTTCTGGATGAAAAAGTCCGCCGCCGCGAGAGCGATGAAAGTAATGGCGGAATACAGAATGAGCTGTTTCAGCAATGTCCCGACAAAGTTCGGGATGCACTCCACTTCACAGTAGTGCAATCGGGCGGAGTCATTGAGGTTTTCCTTGATCAGCATATAGACCAGATAGGACAACACGCCCACTTTGATCAGCGATTTGACGAACTCGATCAGGTTTTTAACGGAGAAGATTTTCTTGAAGCCTTCCACCGGATTGAGCTTCTTGAGGTCGGGCTTTAGCGACTCCACGGCGAACAGCGCGCCGACTTGCAGAAAGTTGGCCAGAATAGCGGAGACCATGACCACGCCGATGGGCATCAGCGTCAGATAAATCAGCTCATGCAGCACATTGTCGACCACCATGGGCAGCGCTTCCAGAAATGGCCTGTCCATGTATTGCGCGGGCAGTTCGATCAGGACGCTCAAGTGCGATAGATAGGTGTCGGAGGTGGCCAGCAGCAACAGAAACATCGCGCAGATAGTGGCGGTGGACACCACGTCTTTACTATGGGCGACCTGGCCTTTTTTACGGGCGTCGCGGAGCTTTTTGGGGGTGGGCTTTTCGGTCTTTTCATCGCTCATGCGTCATGACCCCCATAGCACGTTGAGCTGCTTGAACAGATCAAAGGTGCGCAGATAACGTTCGTCGAAAATACGCATCAACACGCCCACATAGAAAGTGAGCATCACCATGCACACCAGGCTTTTTACCGGCATGGACAAGAAGAAAACATTGAGCTGGGGCGCGAAGCGGCTGACCAGGCCCAGGCCGAACTCCGCCAGAAACATGCAGGCGATCAGCGGGGCGGCGAACAACACCACGATACTCATGAAGTAATCCAGCTGGGCGAAGAAAAAGCCCGCCGCCGACAGCTCGATCCTTGGGAAAAATGAGAAGATCGGCCAGGCGTGATAACTGGCGTAAATAGCGCCCATCAGCGTGAGGAAGTTGCCTCCCAGAAAAAACAGGGTGGTGAAGGTCTGTACGAACAGAATGCCTACAGGGGAAGCCTGAGAACCGGTCAGCGGGTTCATGGCGCTGGCCATGGTGGAGCCGCGTTGGTTGTCGATAAAGAACCCCACCGCCTCCAGCGCCCAGAACGGCAGCGCCGCCAGCCAGCCAAGACAGAATCCGATGATCACTTCCTTGAAAATAATGAGCGCGTACATAAACGGCTCCATGGTTTCCGGCTTATAGCCTTCGTCCACTATTGGAAACAGAAACAGGGATAAACTGAGCACTACGCCGTTGCGGATCAAGGTGCCGCCGAAGAAGCTTTTGCTCAGGAACGGCATGACCGACATGGCCGCCAGCAGACGCGGCACGGTGAACATGAACAGCGTCAGCGTGTCGCTCATCAGATGGGTCATCATGAGGGGCCGATCAACTCAATGTGGTCAAGGATGTTCATGGAAAAATGGTAGATTTCAATGCCCAGCCAGCGCGCGGTGAGCATGATGGTGATGGACACCGCAATCAGCTTGATGGCGAAGGACAGGGTCTGATCCTGAATCTGGGTCAACGACTGCACCAGGCTCACCAGCGTGCCCACCACCGCCGCGACGATGACGGTGGGCATCGACAGCACCAGCACCAACATCAGCAGCTGACTGGCGTAATGAATGACTTCCGCTTCGCTCATTGGTAACTCAACACCAGGCCATGGGTTAATCGGGTCCAGCCGTCCAGAAGCACGAACAGGAGTAATTTAAAGGGCAGGGAGATCGTCATCGGCGACACCATCATCATCCCCATGGCCAGCAGGATGTTGGAGACGATCAGGTCGATGGCGATAAAGGGCAGGTACAGCAGAAAGCCGATTTCAAATGCGGATTTAAGCTCGCTGATGGTGAAAGACGGCACCAGCACCAGCATGCTGTTGGTGTCGAGGCGCGCCGCATATTCTTTCGGCCACAGGGTTTCCGCGCTTTCCAGAAAGAACCCGCGCTCCTTTTCGGAAGAGTGCTTGGTCAGAAAGTCGGACATGGGATTAATGGCGCTGTTGGCCAGTTCCTTGAGCGACTCCGACTGACTCATGTCGAAGCCTTTTTCTTTCACGGTGTCCGCAATCTGATAGCCCACCGGCGCCATGATGTAGATCGACAGCACAATGGCCAGCCCGTACAGCGCCATGTTGGGTGGAATCTGCTGGATGCCGAGAGCGTTGCGCAGCAAACTGAACACGACGGCGAGCTTGATGAAGGAGGTGGTCATGATGGCGATGAACGGGATCAGCGACAGCAGGACCAGTGTCCCGATAAGAGGAATCGCCTGTATATCAGTCATGCCCGCCGACCTCGCTGTCGCCGCCGGTCAACCGTACTACGCGCGCCCCCAGACGCCCATCGATTTCCACCAGCTCGCAGCGGGCCAGGGTTTGTCCGTTAACCTTCATCGCTACTGGCGCTTCCAGGCTCAGGCCGAGATCAAAGGCGGCGCCTTCAGTCATTTGCGAAAGCTCGGCCAAGGTCAGGTTGAGAGAGCCGAGATGAAACTCCAGCTTCAATTCCAGATTGCCCAGTTCGGATGGGGCGTCGAGAGGTTCGGAAGTGTATTGTGTTTCTGAAGTCATGGGCGTCACCAGTACTAATTTGTGATCATCTAAGCGGGCGCGGCAGGCGCCGTATCCGGGCAGGCGCAGCGTCACCAGATCCGCTGACGCGCCTGGCGGCAGCATCAACACGTCTCCGGACTCCAGGCCTTTGAAGTCGTTGAGAGACATCCGGCGCTCCGCCAGCAGCAGTTGCGCCGACGCCAATGGCGTGATCGGCGCTGGCGCTGTTTCGGCGGGCAGGGTGGCGAGCAATGCAGCGATGCGTTCGGCAAGGTGCGGTGGCGGCGTCAACAGCCCCAGCCCAGTATTGCCGGGGGCGCTAATTTGCATGCCGATACGGACGCCGGCCAGAACCATGGTGCTGTCCTGGCTGATTTCATCCAGTTCCAGCTCAGTCTGTAATACAGAGGAAAGCGCCTGCAGAGGACCATTCAGTTGCGCCGCCAGTAAGGCTGAGAGCAGGGGCTCCGGATAGACGGAGGCGTCCTGATTCTCTCCCAGCAGCGCGCTGACGGCGCGGATGTCCAAATGCAGATGGCCGCGACGCCCCTCGGCGTAAAAGGCGATGCTGGCGTAGGTCTCCAGCATCTCCAGTCGGCGCAGATTGACCTGGGCGGTATGCTCAGGCAATTGCGCCGCAAACGGGCGGCGGCGGGCGCAGATCAGGTTATCCAGATCCACCTGCGTTCGCCCCAGCCGGGGTAGCTTCAGCGGCTTAATCATTGCTGCTGGCCTTTGGCGCGGCGCACCGGCGCCTTACCGTATGGGCTGGCTTTTTTGCTTTCTTGAATCCTGACCTCGAAACGTTCATTAGGCAGCTTGCTCCTCAGGGATGTGCTCATCTCTCCCTTTAGTGACACCAGGAAGGCCTGAGTTTCAGGATTAGGAGTATTAAAGCTCAGCTGAATGTCGCCATGTTTGCGCATGATGGCGATTTCCGTGCCTTTCAGCGGTCCGGAACTCAGCATCAGACGCAGCTCTTCCGGCTGCCCCGAGCCCGGTTTGCTGATCATCACGCGGCTCACGATCTGATCGACGATCTTCTGCATTTCCGCCACTTTCTCCTGCGTGGAGACCTTGCTGGTCTCCGTTGCGCTGGCGTTGGCGACGGGGTCGCGGGACGGGTTCTGCTGTGCTGGCTGCACCTGGAAGCTTTCCACCTGACCTTCGCGACGCTCCTGTGGTTGTTCTGTTTTCTCTTTGTTTTTCTGCGGCGCTGAGGGCTTCTCGCGGCGCTCCTGATGGTCGGAGGAGGCGGAGCCCTTGCTCGTCACTTTGTTGGCGAGATGGCTGCCTGGACGCTGGAACTCGCCGGCGTGCAGCTCAGGTTTGCCTGTTTCCACTTTGCTGTGAACGCCGCCTTCCTGTCTTTTCGGCTCTGCTTTGCTCTCCGCCTGAAGCACACTGGAGTCTATGGGGGAGGCCTTGGAGTGGGGCGTCGGTTGAGTCTTGCTGGCGTGCTCGGTGGTAAGTCCGGGCTGATCCGCTTTCTGATCAACCTGATGAGGACCGGACGCAGCCGCTTTATGCGACTTATCGCCCTCTGAGCCCGGGACTCCCGTTTTTATGACGGTTGACTGGCGCTCGGATGAATCCGGGTCGCCATGTTGAGCCCCTGACTTCGCGGCGGGCTCAAGCCCTTGGCCTGTTTTATCCACCTTCTTCAGCGTTGACGCAGGATGCTCAGGTGGACCGTTTACAGGCTGGCGCGAAGCGCTTTTTTCTTGCGGCAGCCCGGATTTGACATGGGATTGAGGTTTGTTATGCCCATCCGGGTTGGCCTGTGATGGCGCTTGTTGTGGACGGATATGATCGACCTTGGCCTGTGTTTCCGCTTTAGATTGAAGATCGCCTTTTGACGACGAATCAGTCTTGCTCTCTGGCCTGGTTTGCGCGGGATCGTGGTTAGGCTGTGTCGGCTCTGTTTTGGCTTGGCTGTCCGTTTTAGGCTGCGTGTTTTCGGGCTTGGTTTGAGCTGGCTCTGACTTGTTGGCTACCTCAGATTTGGGCTGAGTATCCGCTTTGCTATCCGGCTTCGGTTGAGCGGGATCGCGATTAGGCTGTGCGGGCTCAGTCTTGGCTTGGCCGTCTGTTTTAGACGGCGTGTTTTCAGGTTTGGCTTGATCAGGCGCTGATTTGTTTGTCACCTCAGGTTTAGGCTGGGTGTCTGCTTTACTTTCCGGCTTCGGCTGAACGGGGTCGCGGTTAGCCTGCGTCGGCTCAGTTTTAGCCTGGGCGTCTGTTTTAGGCGGCGTGTTCTCAGGTTTGGTTTGAGCTGGTTCTGACTTGTTGGTTACCTCAGGTTTAGTCTGAGTGTCTGCTTTGTTTTCCGGCTTCGGTTGAGCGGGATCGCGGTTAGGCTGAGTTGGCTCAGTTTTAGCCTGAACGTCTGTTTTAGGCGGCGTGTTCTCAGGCTTGGTTTGAGCAGACTCTGATTTGTTCGTTACCTCAGGTTTAGGCTGGATATCCGCCTTGTTTTCCGGCTTTGGTTGAGAGGGATCGCGGTTAGGCTGAGTCGGCTCAGTTTTAGCCTGGACCTCCGTTTTAGGCGGCGTGTTTTCAGGCTTGGTTTGAGCTGGTTCTGACTTGTTGGTTACCTCGGTTTTAGGCTGAGTGTCTGCTTTGTTTTCTGGCTTCGGTTGAGCGGGGTCGCGGTTTGGCGGCGTCGGCTCAGTTTTAGCCTGGCCGTCCGTTTTGGGTGGTGTGTTCTCAGGTTTTGTCTGAGCTGGTTCGGACTTGTTAGTCACCTCAGGTTTGGGCTGAATGTCTGTTTTGTTTTCCGGCTTTGGTTGAGCTGGATCACGGTTTGGCTGAGTGGGCTCAGTTTTAGCTTGGCCGTCCGTTTTAGGAGGCGTGTTCTCGGGCTTGGTTTGAGCTGGCTCTGACTTGTTGGTTACCTCTGATTTGGGCTGAGTATCTGCTTTGTTATCCGGCTTCGATTGAGCCGAATCACGGGTAGACTGAGTTGGCTCAGTTTTAGCCTGACCGTCCGTTTTAGGCGGCGTGTTCTCGGGCTTGGTTTGAGCTGGCTCTGACTTGTTGGCTACCTCAGGTTTAGTCTGAGTGTCTGCTTTGTTTTCCGGCTTCGGTTGAGCGGGATCGCGGTTAGGCTGAGTTGGCTCAGTTTTAGCCTGAACGTCTGTTTTAGGCGGCGTGTTCTCAGGCTTGGTTTGAGCAGACTCTGATTTGTTCGTTACCTCAGGTTTAGGCTGGATATCCGCCTTGTTTTCCGGCTTCGGTTGAGCGGTATCGCGGTTGGGCTGAGTTGGCTCAGCTGTAGCCTGGGCGTCTGTTTTAGACGGAGTGGTCTCAGGCTTGGTCTGAGCAGGTTCCGACTTGTTCGTCACCTCAGGCTTGGGCTGAGTATCTACTTTGCTTTCCGGTTTCGGCTGAGCGGGGTCGCGGTTAGCCTGCGTTGGCTCAGTTTTAGCGTGGGCGTCTGTTTTAGACGGAGTAGTCTCAGGCTTTGGCTGTGCTGGTTCCGACTTGTTCGTCACCTCAGGCTTGGGCTGAGTCTCTGCTTTGTTTTCTGGCTTCGGTTGAGCAGGGTCGTGGTTGGGCTGCGTTGGCTCAGTTTTAGCTTGGGCGTCTGCTTTGTTTTCTGGCTTCGGTTGAGTGGGATCACGGTTTGGCTGTGTCGGCTCAGTTTTAGCATGGGCGTCTGTTTTAGACGGAGTTGTTTCAGGCTTTGGCTGTGCTGGTTCTGACTTGTTCGTCACCTCAGGCTTGGGCTGAGTATCCGCTTTGCTATCCGGTTTCGGTTGGGCGGTATCGCGACTAGCCTGAGTAGGCTCGGTCTTGGCCTGACCGTCCGTTTTATGCGGCGTGTTCTCGGGCTTTGTCTGAGCAGGCTCTGATTTGTTGGTTACCTCAGACTTAGGCTGGTTGTCCGCTTTGTTTTCCCTCCTGGTTGGTGATGGCTCCTTGGCGATTGGGTTTTGTTCGGCCTTGGCGTCCAGTTTGGATTGTGCGGACTCTGACTTAACCGGCTCTTCCAGCCTGGGTTGTGCTTCCGACTTCGGCGGTAGTTTGTCTGAGGCGACTTTGGGGTCATTGATGGTCTCAAGTTTGGCTTGGACTTGGTCGCCTTCAAGCTGAGCGGGTTTGCGCCCGGATGAGTCGGGCTTGGCTTCATGCAGCGTGCTTTTGGGGGCCCGAGGTGATTCCGATATGGTTTTATCCGGGTTATTTGGTAAGGGTGAAGATTGAGCGTCAGGGTTCGACTTGGCGTACTCCGGGACGGTGGTTTCCGACTTGAGCTGACCGAACTGTTCATCGTTTTTGGGTGGGGAAAGCTCCGGTTTATCTCCAGGCAGCTTGTTCTGTAACGCGCCGAGCTGGCTGAGTTCAGCGCCATTGTTGTCTTGGGAGGCGAAAAGGCTGAGCTCCCTTGGCGTTTGCTCTTGCGGCAATGATTGCTTGGGCTGCGCCAGCTCGGGTTTATCCAGAAGTCCGCCTTTTTCTCCGGTCGGGGATTTCTGGGCGAAAGTCTGCGTCAAAGACGGGATGGAGGTCTTGGGTTCCATCTGACCGGGCTTGGAGGGCTGCGCCAGGTTTTCCGTCGCTTTGAACGCATTTTTCACCATTTCAATCATGGCGTTGCGAACTTTATCCGGCACCGGTTTTTCCTGTGACTGCTCTTCCGTTTGCCGGAACTTATCCGGGTTGACGGACTTGGTCTCCATTAATTTGCTGAATTGTTGCAGGGAGCTTTCCGCGACCGCTTCCGACTCTTTTTCCCTGTCTGAGGAACCTGACGTGCGATTGGATATTCTCATAATAATTCTGGATTTCTGTGTTTAGTTTTGGGGGCGTGAAAAATTGGTTTCGCTGGCTTCCTCAAGCTCGAGGTCTTCGAGTCGCTGGGCTTCCGCGTTGGCTTCGGCAGTCACCTGCTCAATAAGCATCTGACACTTTTCTACGGCTTTGCCGGCTTCCGCCAGGGCGTGCTCCGCCTGACGCAACGCCGCTTCCGCTTGTTTTTGCTCTTGTTTTGCGTTTTCTACCTGCTCCGCCAGAGAGACTTCCTTCAAGCGCAGCATGCCGATCTGATGTTTGACTTTGTCGATTTCCTTGAGGCCGACCTCCGACCCCATAATGCCGTCGTAGAGACGATGCTCTTCCTGTACTCGCCATATCTCAAACTGCTGCAGGTCGCGTGTGGCTTCCTCTACCTGCGCCTGCTTTTGCGCCAGCATTTGACGCTTTTTTAGCGCCTCCGCCTGTGCGTTGCGCTCGCGCAGCTTTTTAATGTCGGCCAGTGCTGACAGCATGGTTTACACCGTTTGCGCCAGGGCGTTCAGAGTGGTTTGGAAATCGCATTTTTCATCTGTCGCCTGTTTCAGAAAGCCGCGGATGCGGTCGATCTTGGCGATGGCCTCATCCGCCAGCGGATCGCTGCCGCGCTGGTATTCGCCGATTTTCACCAGCAGCTCCACATCCACATACTTGGCCATCAGCTCGCGCATCTTGCCCGCCGCCTGACGGTGCTCCAGGCTGGTGATGGCGGTCATTACCCGGCTGGTGCTGGCGAGCACGTCAATGGCGGGATAATGGTTGGCTGAGGCCAGTTTGCGCGAGAGCACAATGTGGCCGTCGAGAATGGAGCGCACCTCGTCGGCGATGGGTTCGGACATATCATCCCCTTCCACCAGAACTGTATAGAGCGCGGTAATGGAGCCCTTGTCGTTGAAGCCCACTCGTTCCAGCA
The DNA here is from genome assembly GCF_004135205.1 of Hahella sp. KA22. Classification (NCBI taxonomy): domain Bacteria; kingdom Pseudomonadati; phylum Pseudomonadota; class Gammaproteobacteria; order Oceanospirillales; family Hahellaceae; genus Hahella; species Hahella sp. KA22. Next base: position 2,226,655 of record NZ_CP035490.1, read on the forward strand.
GCTTGGGCAGGGTGGCGAACACGGAAGGCGGAAAACCGCGTCGGGTGGGCGGTTCGCCCGCCGCCAGACCGATTTCCCGTTGCGCCCGGGCGAAACGCGTTACTGAATCCATCAGCAACAACACTCTCTGGCCCTGGTCGCGAAAATATTCGGCGATGGTAGTGGCTACGTAAGCGGCCTTGGCGCGCTCCATGGAAGGGCGGTCCGACGTGGAGATCACCAACACTGAACGGGCCAGACCCTCCGGCCCCAGGTTGTGTTCAATAAATTCCCGCACCTCGCGGCCCCGTTCCCCGATCAGGGCGATAACGATAACGTCCACGTCCGCCCCCATGACCAGCATGGACAGCAACGTACTCTTACCGCCGCCAGCGGCGGCGAATACGCCCATCCGCTGGCCTTCGCCGCAGGTGAGCAAGCCGTCCAGGGCGCGCACGCCGAGGCTGAGTGGTTCGCTGATCATACGGCGCATCATGGGGGAGGGCGCATCGGCGTAGACCGGATAATGTTGCAGGTCGGATGGAAAATCCGCGTTTTTACCGTCCATCGGATTGCCCATGCCGTCCAGTACGCGTCCCAGCAGGTGGGGGCCGACGGCGATTTGATGGGATTGTCCTGTGGTGATCACTTCTGTAGCGGTGGAGATGCCCAGCATGTCTCCCATCGGCGTCAACAGCGCTTCTTTTTCCTGAAACCCCACCACTTCGGCGAGCAATCTCGGGGCGCCTTCGGACTCCAGATAGCAAAGCTCGCCAATTTGCGCGCCGGGAACGATCGCCCGGATGATGGTGCCGACCACGTTGGTCACCCGGCCGCGCAGGCCGACCGGTTGCACCTCGGCGATGGCCGAGCGCAGGTCTGATAACACATGGCTCAACTGGCTCACGTTTGACTCCTTTAAGCGGAAATTAACTTTCGCGGAAAAACTTTCTTCTTATGGGTGTTACCAACAGGGAGAAAGTTGCATGTTCAATTGCCGGAGATCGCAAACTTGAGTGAGCAAATCGTCAACCGAACCAGCGCTCCTGTCCTGCAGAGCGGGTCGATGTCCACGAATGAAGCGGTTACCCGACAGGGCAAGCTGCACGGGGAAAATGTGCAGGTGAAGCAGAGCGCGTCCTCTTTATTGGAAGACGCCAAAGAGGAAGTGACCCTTCTGTTCAAGGAGCGAGCGGAGAAAACGTTGGCGCGGCGGGAAATGTCCACCGGCAAGAAAGAGAACACTCAGCAGATTCTGATCGAGAAAATTCGGGAGATGATGGATCAGGTTCCCGACTTGCTGAAGAACGTCAAAATGAAAGTGCTCATTGAGCGCATGGCCAGTAATTTTCCTTCCACCCCACAGCAATTGATGCGGCGGCTGGAGGAGTTCTCCAAAGACCCGACATTGCAGTTCGTGGCCTTGCAGGTGTTGGAGAAAGAAGCCAAGTCCGGCGGCGCGGATAAAGCGGAGCAGTTGAAGCTGATTCAAAGCGCCGCTACTGAACTGATGAACACTAAAGGCGAGTCGGTGCGAGCGGGACTGAACGTCTCGCTCACTGCGTCTGAATTCGCCGACCGCCTGAAAACGGACGTCCAGATGCTGCGGGACGCCTATCGCGATGCGGTGTTGAACTACGGCGGCATTACCCAGACCTATCGCACCATTGTCGAGCGTCATAAAGGGCGTCCCTTTGAAACCGTGCGCAAGTTCCTGATGAAAGCCCTGGGCGCCGATTACAACGCGCAGGGGCCTTCCATTGAACCGTCGCGCCTCAAGGCCATCATGGATGACATGTATGCGCTCAAGCTGTTGGGCGGCGTGCATGAGCAATGCTGCGACATCATGGGAACCATGCGCGATATCTACGAGCAGCGCGATTGTAAAGACGGCCAGGACCTGATGGGAAAAGTGCTGGACATCAAGGACATGGACTGGGTGCAGCCGTCCCAGATCGCCTCCATCCCGATGGAAATGAATGTGCTGGGCATTGAAAACCAGATCTACCTGTTACGGGAAGTGGACACGGTGTTTCGCGAAATTCCCGAAAAAACCTACAACGACCCCGCCGACCGGGAACGCCTGCTGGGCGTTTCCAGAGAAGCCCTTGAGCAGCTGTTTATCAAGGAGCAGGAAGAATGAGAGCGGGGCGACGATCAATTCAGAACAGGAGTAAGTCGACATAATGAATGCGATTCACAACATGTTGAACGCCTATGGTCGCAGCATGGGCGTCAATGGCGTGGGAGAAGGCGTCACCGCACTGAGCTACGAAACCGGCGAGCGCATCACCCTGGACCAGCGCGACGATTGTCTGGCGGTGTCGCTCAGTTATGAATTACCGGAGTTTGAAGTGGACGAAGTCGCCGAAAAGCTGCTGCAACTGACCCACTATCAAACGTCTACGGATTATCAGATCCAGCCTGGTCTGATGGGGGAAAGACGTCTAGTGATGACGATTTGCATGAGTGTCTCTGAGGCGTCCATTGACTTCCTGGACGGCGCTATCCGCCGACTGCGTTATCGCTATCAGGAACTGACCGGCAAGCTGGGTAATCTCTGATGGATGTCATTCTGAGCATGCCCTGGCCCCTGCGCCCAGAAGCGGAGAAAGCGTTTCTGATGCGCTGCCGCGAGCTGGCGGAGCAGGGCGAAGAGCGGGTGCTTATCCGCTGTGATGAGACGCCGCATCCTTCCACCCGGGTGCTGACGCTGCTGCTGAACATCGCCCACCTGGCGCCCTACGGGCCGCCTCAATGGCGGGTGATCGACGCGCAGGAAAATCTGCTGGAGGCGCTCAGACTGACCGGGCTCGACCACTGGTTTAAAAACGGGACGGACGAGGAGGCTGTCGCATGACCAACATCTCTTTGCGCTCCAATATTGAAGGGCTTTCCCTTTATAACGCAGCGGACGAACGTCAGCTGCCGTCGCATAAGAAATTCACCCCCGCCGGCGGTCAGGTGGTGTCGCATCTGCGCCAGTTGTACAGCAAAGGGGAAGAATCCTCTTTATTGGATTCATTCATCCGCCCCCGGGTCAGCTCGGAAAGCCTGTTGTCGCCGGTGGATTTTGAACGTCAGTACGGGGAAGTGCGCGGGCTGTTCCAAAAGCTGGCGCAGCAGTCCCCGGAGGATCGTGAGTTGTTCAGCAAGGCGGAGAAGATCTTGCGGGATAATCAGGACGATATCCGTTACCTCAACCAGTACCGCAATGCATTAATCGAGGCCTAGACGGATGAGCGAGCCACTCTCCCTCAGTCCCGCCAACCGTGAATGGTTGCTGGCGCTGGCGTTCGTGTATCTCCAGCAGAATCATCACAAAAAGGCGCTGACCCTGTTGCAGGCCACCGCCAAACTTTGTCCTGAGGACGCCTATGTGACGCGCGGACTCGCTTTCGCCTGCCTGAAGGCGGCGCGTTACAAGGATGCGCTGACTCTGAGCGACCGTAGCCTGCGGGAGCTGGGCGTGAAACAGGAGACCGCGCCGTTTCTATTGATACGCAGTCACGCGCTGTGGGCGCTGGAGCGTCCGGAGGAAGCGCGTAAAAGCCTGAAGAAATATCATCAACTAACAAGGAACTCTGTCGTATGAGTAGAGGAGCTTCTGTCCTGAGCGCGCTCAGCCAGCGCAACGACGTGGTGCTGGCGATTTTCCTGGTGGGCATCATCTTTATGATGATCTTGCCCATGCCTACCATGCTGGTGGATGTGATGATCGCCCTCAACATGGGGGTATCGGTGATACTTCTGATGCTGGCGCTGTATATCAAATCGCCGCTGGATTTCTCCGTGTTTCCTTCCATGTTGCTGATCACGACCATGTTCCGGCTGGCGCTGTCGATCACCACCACGCGCTTGATTCTGCTGCAGGCGGATGCGGGGCAGATCGTTTACACCTTCGGTAACTTCGTCGTTGGCGGTAACCTGGTGGTGGGCGGCGTTATCTTCCTTATCTTGACCATCGTGCAGTTCCTGGTGATCACCAAGGGCTCCGAGCGGGTGGCGGAAGTCAGTGCGCGTTTCTCTCTGGACTCCATGCCTGGTAAACAAATGAGTATCGACGGCGACATGCGCGCCGGAGTTATCGATATGGACGAGGCGCGCATCAGACGCGCTAAAGTGGAGAAGGAGAGCCAGCTATACGGTTCCATGGATGGCGCCATGAAATTCGTTAAAGGCGACGCGATTGCGGGCTTGATCATCACCGCGGTTAACATTCTCGGCGGTATCCTGGTTGGGGTGACGCAAAATGGCCTGAGCGCCGGCGACGCCGCCGCCATCTATTCGGTGTTGACCATCGGCGATGGTCTGGTGGCGCAGATTCCTGCTCTGTTTATCTCGATCACCGCGGGCTTTATCGTCACCCGCGTGTCCACGGACGAGTCGGAAAACCTGGGGCGCGATATCGGCGGCCAGATCGGAGCGCAGCCGAAGGCGTTATTTATCGGCGGCGCCTTGCTGCTGGGCTTCGCCATGATCCCTGGTTTCCCAACCATGACGTTCCTGGTGCTGGCGGGGCTGATCAGCTCCGTCGGCTTCATCATGAGTCGCAAAGCCAAACATTCCGAGACGGATGATGACGATATTCCCGCTATGGCGGCGGCGGGGCAGACTCGAGCTCAGAGCAAGACGCCAGAGAAGGATGACTTTTCTCCGACGGTGCCCCTGTTGCTGGACGTGGCGGCGTCCTGCCAGCAAATGCTGAAACCCTCTGAACTGAACGCTGAGCTATACAGAGTGAGGCGCGCCCTGTATCTGGATCTCGGCGTTCCGTTTCCCGGCATTCACCTGCGCTTCAACGAAAGCATGAAAGATGGCGAGTACACTATTCTGATGCACGAAGTGCCCGTGGCGCAGGGACGTTTGCCGGCGGATAAGGTCGTGGTGCTGCAGGACCAGGAGCAGTTGGACATTCTTGGCATCCCTCATCAACAGGGCGAGCTGGCGATGTCCGCCAACCCTTACTGGGTGGAAAAGACCCATGCTCCCGCCATGGAAAACGCGGGTATTGAATACCTGGATGCGCCGCGACTGTTGATTTACCACTTGTCTTTTATTCTGAAGCGCTACGCCAGCGAATTTATCGGCTTGCAGGAGTGCCGCTATCTGTTGGATCAGATGGAAGGGCAATATGGCGATCTGGTGAAAGAGGTGCAGCGTGTGGTGCCGATTCAGCGCATTGCGGAGATCCTGCAGCGACTGGTGTCGGAAGATATCTCCATCCGTAATCTGCGCGCCATCATGGAGGCGCTGGTGGAATGGGGCCAAAAGGAAAAAGACACGGTGTTGCTGACGGAGTACGTACGCAAGAGTCTGAGCCGCTACATCAGCTATAAATTCTGCAACGGTCAGAATGTCTTGCCCGCCTATATGCTGGATCAGGATCTGGAAGAATCCATTCGCGGCGGCATCAGGCAGACCTCTTCCGGCGCTTATCTGGCCCTCGACCCGGACACCACGCAGAATTTCATCAATGAACTGCATCGGGAAGTCGGGGACCTGGACGCATTGCCGCATAAACCGGTGTTGCTGGTGTCCATGGACATTCGACGTTATGTCAGAAAGATGATCGAGCGCGATTTCTTCGAGCTGTGCGTGCTGTCCTATCAAGAACTCACCCAGGACATCACGGTGCAACCGATCAGCCGTATTTGTCTGTAATCCTCCTCGAGCTGATTACCGAGAGCGGTGGAACTCCTCCAGCGCTCTTTTTCTTTCTGCTTTAACCTCTCCCCACATCAACCTCTTCCCACCTCGCCCAAGCCGCGCCGCAATTCCCAAATTAGACGCAAATATTCCCAAAAACAGCGACTTTTTGCGTCTTTCCGTTACTCAACTAATGATCCTTTCCGTTAGTCGCGACGGTGATCCCCAAGCGGCGTGGCGAGAGGGGTATTCATGACTAAATCAAAGTGAGGTTAAAGCTATGAGCCAGACATTTACGGATGTAGAGGTGGAGAAAACGCTGGCGGAGTCCGAAGCGTTGATCCGTAAAGCGGAAAATATGCGTGAGCAGGGAGACAAGTTGTTTCAATCCCTGGGAATTCCCCGAGGCAGCGCTCAGAAGATATTGAATCACCCATTGGCTTCCGAAGGGTTCAAGCAGCAGGGAATGGAGCAACTACAGGAATGGCGGGATGAAATTACCGAGATCATGAAGACCGGTAGCCGTACCACGACTCCCATCAAACGCAAAAAGTCCAACCGTAATTATCTGGCGATTTAGCCCTCAGCTTTTTCGGTCTTACAAATTTAATACGAGGAAATTGATATGAGTACAGTCACCCCAAGCTACAACCCAAGCGTCAACCCATATGAGAGCGCCACGCCGACCGGCGATCCCAAGAATGCGTCTAAATTCGACGACGCCAATATGGACCCATTTACACGAATCATGCTGCTGCAGGAAGAGCGCGTTGGTTTACTGGATGGCCAGGTTAAATCCCAAAGCGAAAAGATGCAGAGTATTAATAGCAATATTAAGGATTACGGAAGCACCATTTCCAAGGTGAATACTGAAGCAGCGAAGCTAAAGAAAGACGACAGCAAGGTCACCTTGTCGGAAGAGATGGTGACGGAACTTAAAGCGAAGGGAGTTGATGTACCCGGTAAAGAAGTTACCAAAGCGCAGCTCAACTCTTTTGCGGAAGACCTGAAACAAAAGCGGGACGGGTTCAATAACGACTCTCAGATGGAAATGATTCGCCTGCAGGGCCTGATCAACAAGCAGCAGCAGGCTTATCAGTTGATGACCAACATTCAGAAGAAAGAGCACGACACCATCATGGCGACCATCAACAAGATCAACTGATGGCCTGAGTGTGTTCTGAACTCACAGAACTTAATCAGTAAAGGAGACATTCCGTGGCTGAATCAGCACAAGCAATACAACCGGACGCCGAGGCCCGTTTTGAAGCCCTGGTGGAGTCGGTGGTGCATGGTCACGCAACCTTGGGCGAGATCAAGGGGATCACCGACAATGAATTGGAGGCGGTCTACACGGTGGCGTACAACCTGTATCGACAGAATCGCAATGGGGAGTCGGAGAAATTGTTCCGTTTCCTGTGCCTGTATGGGCATTTAGACAAGCGGTTCTGGATGGGGCTGGGCGCCTGTCTGCAACAACAGCAGAAGTATGAGGAAGCTGTGCAGGCGTATTCATACATGGCCATTCTGGATGTAGAGAATCCTCATCCCCCTATGCATGCGGCGTTTTGCTATCTGGCTTTGAACGATCTGGAGAAGGCGGAAAGCGGTATTGAAGCCGCGTTGCATTGGGCGGGCGATAAGGAGCAATACTCCCAGGTGCGCGCCAAGGCTGAGCTTTTACGCTCGGTACTGCAACAGAAAAAGGAGGGCCTGGCCAATGGTAACGGCGGTTGAAAATCAACCTTTCAATTATCCGATAGGCAACTCAGAAGATCAGGACATTCAGGGGCCTGGTCAGAAAAGGGTCGGTTCCCCGCAGGTCTCATTTAACCTGCAGGACCCGCAGTCCGGCTCAACGCAAAATACATCGGGCAAGTCTTTTGCTCCCGACCTGGAGCGGCCGCAACCCCGCTCATCCGATGAGTTGGTGGCGTTGTTATTAACGATAAAGTCCAAATCCAGCAATGAGCAGATTGCTTCCTCCCAGCAGGATATTGAGCTGAATAGGACCAAACAAGATCAAAAGCATGCGGATATGATGGAGCAAATTCAGAAGTCCATTGAAGCCGGTGACAAAGCCAAAAAAGGCGGTTTATTCGGCAAGATTTTCGGATGGATAGCCAACATCGCGACGGCGATCGCCGGCGCGGTCATGATCGCAACTGGGGTGGGAGCCATTGCGGGCGCAGCCATGTTGGCGTTGGCGGTGGATTCAATGGTGGGTGCGGCCACCGGTCACAGCCTGATGGGCGAGATGACCAAAGGTATAGCCAAGGGGTTACAGGCCATGGGAATGGACGAGAGTGTCGCCAACATTGTTGCTGGCGTCGTCACCGCGGCCGTAACGATCGCTGTCTGCGTGGGCGCCAGTATGGCGTCAGCCGCCAAAGCGGGTTCAGGGTTGATCACCAGACTGGCGTCTTCGCCGGAGCAGATGCAGAAGATTCAAGTGGCTGGGGCTCAGGTGAAGAACGTCGCCTCGGCCACCGCTGGAACTTCTGCAATCGGCGGCGGCGCGTCCCAGATAACCACTGGCGTATACAAGAAGCAGGCGACCGATGCGCGAGCCAATCAAATGGACATGAAGAAGGAACTCGCCAAACTGCAGGCCGCCATGGAAGCGGAGCAGGATCGCTTGAAGGAAGTCATCTCCAAGCTGAATGAGGGAGTCAGTCGCATCCTGCAGATCATGGGGAACGACCACAGCACCCGCATGCAGATCAGCAGGAATATGGTATAGGAGACTTTTTATGAGTGTTAACCCGATAAACGAAGCGAATAATACATTCGCTTTTTCTATTGATATGGAGGGCTCCGCTCCGGTCAAAGGTCCCAAGCAGGAAGCTTCTCTGGTGCTCAGCGACGGCAAGCATGATGTGCCGTTGATACGTTTCAGTCGCGAGACCTACCAGCCGCAACTGGAGAGTCCTGACAGCAAAGCCGGAACGCCAGGCAAGCAGTTTGACGGGAAGTTGTCGGAAGCCAAAGCGACCCTGGAAGTGGATATTTTCGCCATCATGAGCCTGATCCACGAACTGGCGCAGACGCAGAAGAAAGGCGCCCGCGACATTCGTCACGGCGAGTATCAGCAGAAGTGGCAGTCGTTGGAAAGCGCAGGTAAGGAACTGCGCGACTCCGCCGGTAAAGAGCTGGCTGCGTCGCTGGTGCAGGGCGCATTGCAGATCGCAGGCGGCGCTGTTTCTGTAAAACTGACGATTAAGTCGACGCAGCAGACAAGTGCGCTGATGAAAGACACCAAGCTTGATTCTGCGCAGTTACAGTTGAAACTGCAGGTGCCACAGAACCTGACTAACCTGGGACAGACCTTCACCCAGATGGCGGGTGGCGCCGGCACGCTCATTTCGGCGCCGTTGACCTATGAGTCCAAGCTTGATCTGGAGCAGCAGAAGCAGTACGAAGCTGAATCCGAGAAGCATTCGGCGAATATCGACGAAGCCAAGGACTTCATTCAGACCATGAAAGAAATCATGGACGACGTGAGATCCAAGCTGTCCGCTATCGAGCAATCCAAGCACGAAACGCGGCAGAAGATATTCTCCTGATGTTGATTGTATGGCAGTAACAAAAACGGCTGATCTTCAAGATCAGCCGTTTTTGTCAGGGCGTGATGAAGAAAGCGCGGAAAGGTTAAACGACTAAGATTTGCGTCGCGCTCTTCCCGCCAGTCCCAAAAGCGCTGCGCCGAATAAGGCCAGAGTGGCTGGCTCGGGAACCTTTTGGATGCTGGCTATATTGAACTTCACTGTAGCAGCGCCATCAAGCGTCAAACTGCCTGAGTCGAATATGTCGATGGGTAACTGGAATAAGAGCGGAGATAGAGTTGCGCCGAAGTTAAGTTCAATGTCAGCAACATCAAAATAGAAATAAGGAATATTATCCGCAGGCACTTCATCAATGAAACTAAAGCTATTTTTCGTGATATTGGCCTTCATTTCAAAAGCAGGGGTTGTACTCTCTCCTGACTGACCAAAAGCATAATCGCCTACCTTTAGATTCCAGGCGCTAATCACAATTTTGCGATCTTCAGGCGGTCCTTTGAGATCATAAGTGAAGCTGCCAAGCATAGAGGTCCCAATTTTGGGAAAATCCCTTTCCGGAAAAGAAGGGTCAAATACATTACTGACGTCTTCAAGGCTTCCTAAAAACTGATAGGTAATGGGAGTGGCGCGAACCGCGGAGGAAAGCGTTAGGACGGTTAAGAAAAGCAAAACTTTCTTCATGAGAATTCCTTGTAAAAAGTACCCTTTAATTCAACGTGTTACGCATAATGCGTGCCATCTTCCATATTCCCTGTCGGCATAGGCTTTATCTGTGAGGTCAATCTACAGCAACTTATATTTTTGTAAACATTGCTGACGTTTGGAGCAACTCCACGGCGTTTGCGGTTGTCTTTGCTATCTGAACCCATACCGCCGTAGTACATGTTGTCCCGACACTCAAGTAAGCGAACGTCAATTATAAATAAAAGACGCCGCATTATGTATTCATTCGTTGCTGTCTTTCTTGCGTTAAGTTTTGCTTTTGTAAAAATTACCGACGTAATGAGCGACATACTCCCAAGTTACAAACGCTCAGCCACATCGGAATCCGCTCTACATTGCCTAAACGGCCGTCTTTGAACTCCAGTTGGTAAAATATGTCGCTCCAGTCGCCCGGTACGGTAAATCGGTATGCGCTGAGAATATTTCGCGGGTTTTTCTCAAAGATCTGTTTCCCGTTGATGCTCACGGGCAGGCTGTTTTCGAGTTGGTCGCTATTGGCGCTATAGCGAATCGTTTGCACGTTCGCCCAAATCACCAGCGGGTCCTGGTCTGGCAAGGCGCAGCCGATGACATCGGCGTTGCGGTGGCAATTCAATTGTGGGCGCCCCAGGTTGGCGGCGGTTTGACGTATGATCTGGTCCAGATTGAAGGCGTAGCTGAACTCCCTGGATTCGCCATTATGGCTGACTCGCACCTTAATCGCGTCGCCCTGAGGCGGAACGATGGCAAAGACATTTTGCGTTTGTCCTTCCTGGGAGGTATTGATGAAACCTTTTCCATCGGAGTCGTAGGCGATCTCCAGATTGGGTCTGGAGCCATAACACTGAGCGGCGGACGCTCCCAGGAACAGCTGAAACGATCTGCCATATGCTTCGAATTTAAGCGCGGCGAATGGCGCTTTGGCGGCGTTTGCGCCTTGGGCGCGCAGCGGCGTCCAACTGGGGTCCTGATGATCGTAACTGTCTGCGTTGTAACTGACTTTGATATTGAATGGTATGGGTGCGGCGTCTGCAAAGAGGATATCGCCATACAATTCGGCGCCGGGTTTCAGTCCGATAATGTCAAACGGCGGCGTGAGACAAAGCTCGCTGGCGCCGCCTGCCTCCACGTCGCGACAGTCAATTGACATCTGAAATAAGCGCTCCCTCGGCGTGAGGCCGAAAGCCAGCCCGGCCGCCTGGGCGTCGCAGAGTTCACGCGCATCCACCTTGCAGCCGCCCGGGGAGCACTCGAACACTCTATCCGGCCGGCGTTCCAGTTTGCTGGCAAGCCCGTTGCGGCGTACGTCGGTTTGAAACTGTTGCAGCCTGTCCTTCAACTTCATCGCGTCAGCCTGCGCACTGTTCACTGTATCGCCGGTGGCGTTGAACATTTTGGTCATATTTTCCCGCAGTGTCTCCTGCTGCTGTTCAATGTACTGGCTGGAATTCGGATCTGGTCTGATCATTAGCTCGTTGACGGCGCTGTAGCGTTTACCGTTGGAACTGGTGGCCTCCACCACAATGCTGACCCGACTGAAGTCGGTCGCTTCACTGATCGATACAAGGGTCAATTCCATCTGGCAATTATCCGGCGTCTGCTTCAACACTGAACCCTCTTTGCCGAGCACCTGCCAGTGGCAGGTCATCCCGCTCAGATGCTGCCGACGTTCCGCGTCCAGCTTCACCAAGACTTTTTCCCCAGGCTTGATCATCTTTTCGCCGATGATGTCGACACGATAGGAAGGCGAGTCCTCCTGGCGGATGCTGATATCTCCTCCTACATTGCCGCCGACCATAACGTTATTGTCGCCGCTGTTGTGCTGACTGGCGGTCGGGTCGCGGCTGATGCTGAAGATGATCGTCACAACGCCGGCGAGGATAGAGACGACGGTGGCGAACAATTTGATAGTTTTTGATCCAGAGAGAAACGAATGTGGTTCCGTGGGCGAAGGCTTCGACATAATCACTCCTTCCTGTTTTAGGCGAGCCGCCAGTCCTGAATGGGGTTGCAAACGTGATTACAGCGATGAGATCAGAGTTCGATTATAAAGGAAGTGAGAGACTGTTTTGTATGCGCGGCGACTAAGCTTTGGTTTAGGCTGAGAGTTTAGAAAGTGGCTATCGTGTGGCTCTGTGGCCGACCGCAAAGAAGCAGTCGGCCTGCTATGAAGGGAAAATAGGGCGGTTATAGTTGTTGCACGTAACGGATCGCGTCGCGTTCGTTGGACGTGGTCCAGCCGTCTTCCAATATCGCCGTTAGCAAGTTGCGCAGCGGCGTATGCGCTTTCAGGCTGCTTTTGATGATGGGCGTCGATCGGCGCACCCGGTTGACGTACAGCAACGCCACGTCGTCCGCATCCGAGTTGTACGCCCAGTCCAGCTCTTTGAAGACACTGTAAACTTTGTCCATTTCGTAGCTGCACTTTTCCACCAGGTCGCGGGCGATGGCTTCCTCGTCGGTGTTGAACATCTGTGTATGTTTATCCAGAAAGGTTTTCACGAACGGATCGTTGGAGGCGGCGACTTCAATGTAGGCTTCGTCTGCAACAATGGAGCCCAGAACACCTCCGACTACGGCGCCAATGGCGACGCCCACCGGGCCCGCCCACAATCCCGCCACCGCGCCTCCCGCTGCGCCGCCGGCGAAGCCGCCGCCAAGATTGGCTGCTTCTCTGCCTGTCGCCCGGGTTTTGTCCTCGGCGGAGGCGATGTTGTAGATGGCGATCCCGGCGCTTAACAACCAGAGGGCGCGACCGGCTTTACCCAGGCGAATGGCTTTCGCCGAAACCTTGGGGTTCGCTCTGCCGGAACTTTCCACAATCTGCAGAAAGACGTGATCCTGGTCTGCTTTGCTCAGCTGCGAGAAGGATTTGCTGAACAGACGCTTGGCGTACTTGTCGCACAGCACATCCAAATCCAGACCTTTCGCTTTGAGGGCGCGGGCTTTGGCGCGTCCGATGTCGCTGGATTTGGTTCTGGCCCACTCCATGATTTCATTACGCATCTGGTTGGCGGCTTGCGCCGCTTCGCTGGGGCTCATCTGGCGACTGTTGACGAGATCTTTCAACGATTCCGCGTAGGCTTTGGTTTTCTCCATGTACATCCGGCGGACGTTGCTGTCCTGGATAAAGCGTTGCCCGAAATTGACGGCCTGGATTTCAAACTGCCTGATGGCGTCATGCGCGCTGTTATTGTTGGATTGAGTGTCCGGCATACTAGGTTCCTTTTAGTCGCTTAGTCGCTTAGTCGCTTAGTCGCTTAGTCGCGTCGAGTAATGATTATCTGTGTGCGTCGGAAAAATTTGTCGGAGCGCTGAACTCCGGGAACCGCTTCGGCTTTCCACAAAAAGCGCGGCTCCAGTAACCACTCCGCCCGGATCTTGAGACCCGGCCAGAAGATGAAATCGATGTGATTGGCGCCTGCGTCAATGAATTGAAATACACCCCCAGTGTATTCGGCGGAGAGCGTGACTTCTTCTTTTACGTGACCGCTGCTGTCGAGGTGTTGTATATGCAGCGTTTCTTCGTAGGGGCAATCTTCGCTGAAGAAGGCCAGATATTCCTGGTCTCGGGTGAAATGCGCTTCGTAGACGAGACCTTCAGGCGTCGGGAAAGGAAAATTCGCCTTGTCTGCAAGGGTGAGGGCGTTGGTTTCTTCTTTTATCGGGGCAGTCATACGCTTTATGCTCGTAGTGTGAGTTCAGTCCTTTAGCTCTTTGCAAAGCGTTCGCCGCTCCACCATAGCGTGGCGGGGAAGGGTTAGGCAAGTATTTGATGAAGCCCATGGGCTAGGCGTTGAGGGGGGAATGGAGCGCACGATGAAAACACGCGGTCATCGTGCGCGAAGGGCGGCTATTTCATGCCAATGGACTTCAAGAACTCGTCTTCCGTCATTCTTGGATGATCTCCCGCGAAGGCGTAGCCCGCAGGTTTGTGGTCAATATAAATCTCGCCCGCCATTTTGAACTGCGACTGGTCATCGAACAGACCGCTCCAGAGATACTTCTCGCCCGTTGGCTTCAGGTGATAGTACAGGTTGGTTCCGCAGTGTTTACAGAACGCCCGCTGCGCCCACTCCGATGAATCGTAAGCGGTGATGCTGTCTTCGCCTTCGAATACGGCTTCCTGCGCGGAGATCGCCATGGAAGGTCCGCCATTCCAGCGCCGACACATACCGCAATGGCAGGCATGGTATTCAGGATTAACGTTTCTCGCGGCCACTTTCACTGCGCCGCACAGGCATTGGCCGGTTAATGGTCCGGCGATAGTCTTGCTTTCGCTCATGTAGTATCCCTCTGACTTTTACTTGGTTTTATCGTATGTTTTGCAACGGCTTTGGTTTCGTCACAGCTTTAACCCCGACACGACAATACTACCTGTCTGCTACTGACAGCATTGTGTCAGGAGCCGGCGGCCAGATTACAGTTTTCCGCCATGAAGAACAAAAGCGAGCTGCAGCTCCTTTTCTTTATCAACTGCAATGAGAGTCCCAGTCATGACTGCGCGTGTGAAATGTCAAAACCTGTCCTGCGACCATATGATCTTGCCCAGCACCGCTGAGGGGGAAGATCTGATCACTTATCCGTTAGTAGTTTGGGCGAGTCAGCGGGTTCCACTGCCTGGCGTGACTTAGTTCTAACGTTATTAACAGCCCTACTCAACGGATAATACACCCAGTTTGTCAGCTCTCGCGGCGCCAGCATCGGGCGGATATCTACTAGCGGCGTGTCGGCGTTCAGCCAGGCGTTAAACTGGTCTGGCGTCAGTAGCACGGGCATGCGGTGGTGTAATGCCTGTAACGAGGGAGAGGCTTCGGTGGTGATGATGGCGCAGGATTCGAGGTAGACGTCGCCTTTGCTCCAGATATCCCAGATGCCGCCGAAAAAGCAGCGCCCGGATTCCGGCTTGATGTAATAAGGCTGCTTGACGCCGTTTTCCAGCTTCCATTCGATAAAACCGCTGGCGGGAATAATGGCGCGGCGGCGCTGGAATGATGTTTTGAAGGCCTTGCTGGTTTCAATGGTCTCCGCCTTGGCGTTGAACATGTTGTACTTGGCGGTTGGCTCCGGCGCCCAGCCTGGCGTCAGCCACCAGCGCATGCCCCTGAAAAAATTCTTCAGCTCCTCCTGCACCGCCACCATCACTTCCTCAGTGGGAGCGATATTGAGCAAATCATCCTGGTAAAAATGCGACTTCAATCCGGTGGTGTCGAATCCGAGCGAGTCCATCAGGGCGATCACGACAGGGGAGTCGGTGACGTTGAATCTTCCACACATAGCAGCCTCAGCGTAATGGCGACGCCTATGGCAAGTTTAGACTGTAATCCAGTGGGTATTGGGTAAGTTTGGTCGGAGATGACGTGATCGTAACAAACAGCATGCAGGATATAAGCCGATTTATGTCAAATATGCGAAAACAGTGGAAATTCCCTCTTGGTAATATGACGGGCTGGCGCTTATAGTTATCCCTGCCTGTTTACCACTGGTGAGCTAGTTAAGTTTGCCGTAGCTTGATTCTCCAGAGTATTGCCATGCTTGAGCCATTAAAAATTCTTAGGGAAATATTTCAGGAGGCTGCTGATTTACACGCCGCCAAAGACCTGTCTGAACTGATTGTCGACCGTGTGCAGTCCGCTATGCGGGCGGATGTATGCAGTATTTATTTGTTGGATGAAACCTCCCAGGAATTGGTGTTGATGGCGACTCGGGGGTTAGACCCTGAATCCGTGGGACGCGTGCGCCTGCCTGTCGGGCAGGGGCTGGTGGGTTATATCGCGCAGCATCAGTCTTTGATGAACGTGGACAGCGCGGAAAAGCACCCTAACTTCAAATATTTCCCGGAAACCCGCGAAGAACGCTTCTCAGCTTTTCTGGGCGCGCCGATTATCAACTTCCGTAAGAATATCGGCGTGATCGCGGTGCAAAAGAAAGAAGCCGCCTACTTCAGTGATGAGCAGGAAGCGTTCGTCGTGACGATCGCCGCCCAATTGGCCGGCCCATTAAGCCAATGGGTGCAGCAGGACGGCGTGTTTGACCGCGAAGTATGCCGTGATAAGTTCAAAGCGAATCTGAAATTTCGTGGCGTCAAAGGCGCCGCGGGAATGGCGATTGGGCGCGTGCATTGGATTGGCAAAGGCCATGACCTGGCGTCAGCGCCGGATCGGGAAGGTAAAGACGCCGAACTGGAAATCGCCCGTTTCAGCAAGGCATTAGAGCTGGCGAAAGAGGAACTGAACGCCAGCGGCGAGCGTATGGCGGGCACGCTGCCAAAAGATGTGCTGGCGCTGTTTGGCGTGTATCGCATGATCCTGGAAGATCAGGAGCTGACCACCGAAACCGTCAATCACATTCACTCCGGGTTGTGCGCCTCTTCCGCCTTGCGTAAAACCGTCGAAGCGCACGCCCGCGTATTCGAGAAAATGGACGACGCCTATTTGCGCGCCAAGGCGGACGATATCCGTCATATCGGCAATCGCATTTACGCCAACCTGCGTGGCGTCGACAGCCCGGACGTTATCGCCGTCAGCGAGCCCACTATCATCGTGGGGAACAACCTCAGCATTACCGACGTCGCCCAGTTTCCGCCGGAATATCTGGCGGGACTGGTATGCACCAGCGGCTCTTCCTTGTCGCACATCGCGATTTTGGCGAATGCGCTGGGGATTCCCGCCGTCATGGGGATCGGCGACATCAAGCCCGCGCTGATCGAAAACGCGGAAGCGGTGGTGGACGGCTATCGGGCCGTGGTGGTGTTCAACCCGGTGGACGCCCTGCGCAAAGAATTCAAACGCCTTGCCAAGCAAGAGAAGAAGCTGATCAAAGGGCTGGACGAGCTGCGCGATTTACCGGCGCAAACCCCGGATGGCTTTCGCGTCAAACTGTTCGCCAATACAGGGTTGCTGGCGGATATTTCCCCAGGACTTTTACGCGGCGCGGAAGGCGTGGGCCTGTATCGCTCGGAAATTCCATTTATGGTGCACGAGTCCTTCCCCTCGGAAGAAGAACAGGTGCAGATCTATCGCAAAGTGCTGGAAGCCTACGCCCCAAGACCTGTGTACATGCGCACCCTGGATATCGGCGGCGATAAGAACCTGCCTTATTTCAGCTTTACCGAGGAAAATCCGTTTCTGGGATGGCGGGGAATCCGCTTCACCCTGGATAACACCGGTATTTTCATCAGCCAGATTCGCGCCATGCTGAAAGCCGGGCGTTACCTCGGCAACCTGAAGATTTTGTTGCCGATGGTCAGCCGCCTGGACGAAATCGAAAGCTTCAGAAGCCTGCTGCGAGAAGCGATTGGGCAGCTCAGAGAAGCCGGCGTGGACGTCGATGAGCCGCAAGTCGGAGCTATGATTGAAGTTCCCTCGGCCATGGTGCTGTTGGAGGATCTGACGCAGATGGTGGATTTCTTCTCCATCGGCAGTAATGACTTCACCCAGTACATGCTGGCGGTGGACCGTAACAACGCCAAAGTGTCTGACCTCTATGACTGGCTGAACCCGGCGGTGCTGCGCTCCATTGGCCGCGTAGTGAAAGTGGCGAAAAAGCACGATATTCCTGTCAGCGTGTGCGGCGAAATGGCGTCCGATCCTGCGGCGGTATTGTTGTTGCTGGGCATGGGGGTGGAGATGCTCAGCCTGTCCGCTTACAACCTGCCGAAAACCAAGTGGGTCATTCGCTCTGTCTCTCATCAGACGGCGGAGAAACTGTGGAAAAAGGCCTCGCGCATGCGCAATGAGAAAGAGATTCGCGCCATGTTGAATGAAGTGCTGGATCAACATGGACTGGGTGGATTAATTCGCGCAGGGTCGCAGTAGCCCGGTTAAACCCGGCGCTAGGCGATATCCCGTCTGAGCCTCATGGCGGAGGGCCTCGTTCCTGAGGCTTTCCGCCAAGTATTATTCACCCAAACAGGTGATTTCAAGACTCTCCCTTCCTTGCATAATTCCCGAAGTCCATTGCGATTTTGGCTCGCGCTTCGCGGAGAACGCAGCGATGCTGAAGCGTTAACGGACTGCGGTAGACGCTGCTGCGGCGTCAATTTCCTCAAACACTTCCATCATGTAAGACATAGTAGAAAAGCATGTTGCGCAAGACTCTATATCGGGCCACGTTGGCGCTTTGTTTTATTATGCTGGCGATGGCTATTTGGTTATGGATGCATCGTTCTATGGAGCTTGAATTCAATCGCCCCGGACTGCTGTCTGGAATCAGCCCGAATGCGCCGCCAGCGCTGTATGACTTGCAGGCGGGGCAAGGCCCGCAACAAATACGTGACATGGATTAGATAGCGTGAAAGCAAAGCTTGCTTGTTAGGAGGCTGATGTATATATCTAAAGCCCATGGACGAAAAACTGATACAACAAGAATTACAACGCGGTTTTAAGTGGCTTAAGTTCGCCCCTCCTGTGGAGGAGGCTTATCGCGCCTTCCACAATCAGCGTGTACAAGCGCGTCTGCCCCTCGTGCATGCGACGGCGCTGGCGTTCATCATCATTTATTCTTTGCTCGATTACTATCTGTTCCCTCAGCAGATCGCCAGTTGGACTATTCCCATTCGCCTGTTTCTGGTATGCCCGATTATCGCACTGGCGTTATTTGCGGGCATGCATTCCTGGCCGCGGCGTTGGTTTATGCCTCTCTATAACGGCACTTATGCGCTGGGAGGGCTGAGCGTGGTGGCGATTATCTGGATTGCGCATTCGCAAAGCGTCATGGTGCCCTACGACGGCCTGTTCCTGGTATTGATCTACGGTTACTTTCTTATGGCGATTCCTTTCTATGTCGCCACGACGATTTCCACGCTGATATACGGCGCCTATCTGTTAGTGGAGCTGGATGTCGGTATGGACGGCGCGACGCTAGGATTTAACGCGTTCTTTCTGTTTGGCGCCAACCTGATCGGAGCCGTGGGCTCATACATTCAGGAACATGCGCAAAGGACGCTGTTTCTGAACCTGCAGCTGGTCAAAATTGCGCAGCGCGAGGCTGAACGCGCGAATCGCTCTAAAACCCGTTTTCTGGCCGCGGCCAGTCATGACTTGCGGCAACCTCTGAACGCCATGAGTATGCTGGCGGAGAGTTTATCCGCCAAGATGGACCGCAACTCGGAAGAGGGGATTATTGTCGGCAAACTGCGTCGTTCGCTCAGTCAGTTGAGCGATTTGTTCAAATCGCTGCTGGACATGTCGCAACTCAGCATGGGGGTGGTCAAGCCGAACCCGCGTCATTTTTATCTACATGAGCTGGTGCGTCGGGTGGCGATGGAGTTTGACGCCATAGACATCCCATCATCCCGTCCGGAACGTATAGAAACGGAATGCGATGAAGAGCTGGTCGCCTATTCTGATCCTATCCTCCTGGAGCGCATGCTGCGCAACTTGATCACTAATGCGCTGCAGCATGCCGACGCCAAAGCGATTCGGGTTAACTGCCGCCGGCTCAATAATGTGCTTGAAATCCATGTGGTTGACGATGGCGTCGGCATTCCCTCCAGAGACATCAAGCGCATATTTAAAGAGTTTCAACAGGGCGGCGATGAGGAAGGCAGACCGCGTACGGGCATTGGTCTGGGGTTAGCGATTGTGCGGCAACTGGCGGGATTGCTGGGCGGCGCGTTGTCGGTGAAGTCTTCTCCCGGCGCCGGCGCGGATTTCAGTTTCACGATTGCGTGCGGGCGCGCCCACCTGGTGGCTCCGCAACCAGAAGCCTATCCGGAAACTCGAACTCTTGGCGGCATGTCTGTGTGGCTGGTGGAAGACGATCAACCCAGTCGGGAAGCCATGCGGCAGCTATTGGACGCCTGGGGCGTGCAGGTGGCGGCGTTCGCTGACGCCAGAACTGCGATGGGCAGGCTGCATGATGAAACGCCGGATATGATTTTGTCGGACTATCGTCTGGGCGGCGCTATTTCAGGGCTGGATGTAGTGCTGTCGTTGCGACGCCAAAGCGGGCGCGACATTCCCGCGGTGATTATTTCCGCCGATGTGGAAATGCTGCAGGTGGAGGCCGGACGTTATCCCAGCATTATTTTCGTCGCCAAGCCAGTAACACCGGCGCGCCTGTATCTGATTCTGAGCCGGGAGTCCGCTCGCGCTGTGGTTGAGAACGCAGCGGAATAAATACGCGTCAGGCGTCCACCAGATGCAGTCGCGTCGCCACGCTGACGCACTCCGTCCGATTGTGCACGTTGAGGTGCATGAACAATGCCTTTAAGTGTGATTTCACCGTGTCTTCCGTCAAGCTTAGCTCCGAACAGATCCTTTTGTTGGGTAACCCCTTGGCCAGCAATTGCAGCACTTCCATTTGCCGGGGAGTAATGGAGTCGAGACGCAACTGGCTGTCCTGAACCGGCGTTTGGTTGCGATGGATATAGAAGTTCGGCACGTATTGTTTGCCGTTGAGAATCTGACGAATCGCCAGATTGATCTCCATGGCGCTGGAGGACTTGCTGATAAAACCAATGGCCCCGCTGCGCAGGGACAGTTCCACATCTTCGATATCCTCAGAGGCGGAAAGAATGGCCACAGGGATATAAATACGCTTACAGGTCAGGTAGCGGAGAAATTTGAATCCGCGCCCGTCGGGCAGTGAAAGATCCAGTAGTATCAGGTCAAAACTTTGGTCGGTTTCCAGCAAGGTCTGCGCCGCCTGACAGTTGAAGGCGTTCACCAGGTCAATGGGAACCTGTTGGGCGGTGAGGGCGACGCGCAGGCCGTCGATAACAAGCTGGTGATCGTCAATCACCAGGACCCGTAGATGATTTGGTACAAATACCGCTGAAGAGGCGCTTATGCTCACGTTGACTCTCCCTGCGCCGTTTGGCGCCGTTTCTTTTTGTTATGAACCAAAAATTATACGCCGATAAAAACCCTGAACAGTGAACGATTGCTAGTTTTTGGGAACAGAATGGGATGCGGGAGAGTAGTCATTGAGCGCATCGGTTTGTGTGGCGCGCCCTGTAGGAGAAAGGACGAGGGCCCCAGGGCGCATAAGGCGCGCCCTGGGATGGCGGGATGTCGTCAGGCGGCGGGCGCCTGAGTCGATTGTGTTTCAATGGCGACTTGCAGAATACTCTGGCGCAGCTCGGCATTCAGCACCAGGCGCGCATCTTCCGCGATATTGTCGAGGTCTTCGTCGTAAACGATATGTCCTTCTTCATCCACCTGAATGATTTCGTTGCTTTTCAGATTGTTGATGAAGTTGCGGAACAAGGCTTTATCAAAGAACTCCGGCGCGTTGAGGCCATACAGGATGGACATGCGCTCCGCCATAGACGTGCTCTGCTCCTCCAGCGCATTGGCGGTGATCGCGCCTTTGCCATGACGACGCAGAATAGCGATGGCGATGTAGTAACGCTCCAGAGTCGGGATGATGGTTTTCGCCAGCGCGTTGAGCAGAACGAATTCGCGGGAGCCGGCCATGGGGCGATACAGGTTGTTCTTGTCTTTCAGCAGCAGGTTGCTTTCACACAACGTCTCTATCCAGCGTTCGATTTCCGGGTCCACATCATCCTTGTGCCAGCGCAGGAACAGCTCTGACTTGATGTAGGGGTAGATCGAACTCACCAGCCACACCAGCTTGGTGCGATCCATGGTGCTGTTGTTCTGGAACAAACTGGCGACCAGCGCGGGCAGCGCCAGGAAGTGCAGAATGTTGTTGCGATAGTAGGTCAGCAAAATAGCGCTGGAGCCTTCCAGGCTGATGATGTCGCCCAGCTTTTGATTCTGACGCAGCGCCAGACCCATGCTTTCGGTGTATTTGACCCAGTCCGCGCCGCAGCCTTCCGGGAAACTCATTTCGTTGCTGTAGGGGTGCATACGCAGCAGCGACACCACCGCGTCGCAATGGTCCGCCAGCATTTTTTCGTCCATCGCCTGTTTAGGCGTGGCCAGCAACAGGGTGGCGACTATGTTAATGGGGTTGAGCGCCGCTGCGTTATTGATGCGGGTGGCCACCATTTCCGACAGTTCGTCAATCATGTGCGGCAGCCACTTGGGACGCGCTTCTTGATCGTAGGCCTGCTCGCGCCAGTGCGGCTGTACTTTATCGAGCACATCGGACAGTGCGAAGGGCTCGCCGAAGTTGACGCTGACGCGTCCAAAGGAGTTGCGCAGGTTACGCAGGGATTTGAACAGGCCGAAAATGTTTTCGTCTTTTTTCTTCTTGCCGCGCAGCTCGCCAAGATAAGAGCGCGCCTCCAGGATTTTCTCGTACCCGATATATACCGGCACGAAGGTAATCGGCTTTTTGTAGTTACGCAGATAGCTGCGCACGGTCATCATCAACATGCCTGCTTTCGGCTGCAACGTGCGCCCGGTGCGGCTGCGCCCGCCTTCCACGAAATACTCCACTGGATGGCCGCGAGTGAACATGGAATGCATATATTCATTGAATACGGCGGTGTACAGCTTGTTGTTCTTGAAGCTGCGGCGCATGAAGAAGGCGCCGCCCCGACGCAGGATCGGTCCCACTACCGGCATGTTCAGGTTAATGCCGGCGGCGATATGGGGCACCATCAGGCCATTTCTGTACAGCACGTAAGAGAGCAATAAATAGTCGATGTGACTGCGATGGCAGGGCACATAGACTACCGCGCTGGACTTGGCGGCTTCTTTCACGGCGTCAATGTTGTTGATGTTGACGCCGTTGTAAATCTTGTTCCAGACCCAGGTCAGGATGATGTCGAGAAAACGCACCGCGGCGATGGAAACGTTGGAGGCGATTTCGTCCGCGTATTTACGCGCCCGCTCTTTCGCTTTCTGAGGGGGGATGTTTTCTTTCCGGGCGGTTTCCCGAATAGCGTCCTTGACGGCTGGGCTGCGAATCAGCGTGGACACCAGGGTGCGACGGTGAGACAGGTCAGGACCGACCACCGCCTGACGCATGCGGCGGAAGTGAACGCGCAGCAAGCGCGCCAGTTTACGGTTGGCGCGTTGCGGGTCCTGGGTGTCGTCAACGATATAGCGCAGGGAAATTGGTTTGCTGAACTGAATAAAAGTATTGCGCCCGTGAATCATAATAGTGAGGAACTGGCGCAAACGGCCGGCGATGGACCAGGTGTCCGCCAGCATCAGCTTGAACAGGGAACGCTCTTTCTCAGGCGTCCGGCCCCAGAACAGAGAGACCGGCACGATCTGCACGTCCAGTCCGGGGTCTTTCTGTGCAGCGCTTACCAATTGCTTCAGACGCTCTGTGATTATTGGGGTATGGCGACGTCGAAACATCTGCCCGCGCTTCTCATATAAAAAGAAGTGGCTGCGCGATAGGACCGCGTCCCGCAATGTCAGCGGCGCCTGGGAGGAGGGCAGGCCGGCGAGGCGGCACTCCTGCTCCAGCACCAGGCGACTGCTTAGCGAACTGTGCTGCAGGACGTAGACCACGGGTTTCTCCGGGTCCAGCCCCAACTGCTTGGCGTCGTTGCCGATAACATCCGTCCTGACCCATAAAAATAGAACTTTGCGGAGCAGGTTAAAGAAAAAAGAAGTGATTCCGAGCATGTAAAATACCGTTTAGCCCTGGCGAAGTGCCCGCTAGTTTAACGACTCCGCCATAGACTGGCAAAGCTCGGAAATGCTTGATTTTCAGTGGCTATATTCCGCGAGGATTGGGTTTGCGCAAACTTTCTGCAATGTAATGTAGAAGCGAAATGGGAATCTTGCAAAGCGGGATGTGACTCCTTATTCTTCTTTCTCTTTGCGTCCTCCTGTTGCGGCTTAACTTTCAAACATTTCATTTAACTTCAATCTGTTGTGAGGACTGGATTATTGGCGAATGGAATGTGGCAAGGTGTGTTTTAAACAACTTATGCGCCGCCTCTTTGGCGCTCGTTCCTTTATATAGCGAACGCGAGACCCTTCAATGATAAAAATTCAGAATCTGGAAAAGAAATACGGCGATATTCAGGCCGTATCCGGCATTTCTTTTGATATTGCTCCTGGCGAAGTTTTAGGTTTTTTAGGTCCAAACGGCGCGGGCAAAACCACCACCATGCGGATGATTACCGGTTATGTGCAACCCAGCGGCGGTTCCGTCAGCGTGATGGGCGTTGATGTGGCCCAGGCGCCGCAACAGGCCCAGCGAATTATGGGCTATCTGCCGGAAGGCGCGCCCTTGTACGGGGAAATGACCGTGGCGGCCTTCTTGAATTTTGTCGGTAAGGTGCGCGGTCTGCGCGGGGCGCAGCTGAAACAGCGCATAGAGCAGGTAGTCGTTCAGGTTTCCCTTCAGCACGTCATGCAACAACCGATTGAAACCCTGTCCAAGGGCTTCAAGCGTCGCGTCGGACTGGCGCAGGCGCTGATTCATGATCCGCAGGTGCTGATTCTTGACGAGCCCACGGACGGACTGGACCCCAACCAGAAGCACGAAGTGCGCAAACTGATCCAGAATCTCTCCAAAGACAAGATTGTGGTGATCTCCACACACATATTGGAAGAGGTCGATGCGCTGTGCTCCCGCGTGGTGATCATTTCCAAGGGTCGTATCGTCGCCAATAGCACGCCGGCCGAACTGGCCACGCAGTCCCGTTTCCACAAGGCGATATTCCTGCGCTTCTCCCAGGCCTATGAGGCGCTGGCGTCGCTGGAGGCGTTGCCGGAAGTCGGCAGTGTTGAACAGGTGGACGATGCGAGCTATCTGCTTTTCGCAGCGCCGGATAAAGCGCCGCTGCACGCCGTCAATCAGCTTATCCACTCCCGCAACTGGGATGTGGAGGAGCTTCACGTAGAACGCGGCAGACTGGATGACGTATTCCGTCGCTTGACCATGGAGGCGGCATGAACGGCGTAGGCATTGTTTTCAAACGTGAGCTGCTGAGTTACGTCTCGACCTCACTGGCGTATCTGTTTACGGTCATTTTTCTGGTGTTGAGCGGCATCTTCACCTTCTATCTGGGCCACTTTTTTGAGCGCGGACAGGCGGATCTGGAAGCCTTTTTCAACTACATCCCCTGGTTGTTCGTAGTGCTGGTGCCGGCTTTGACCATGCGCTTATGGGCGGAGGAGCGCAGCACGGGCTCGATTGAATTGCTGTTGACCTTACCCGTGCAGCCTTTCGTGTGGGTGCTGGGTAAGTTCATGGCGGCCTGGGTGTATTTGGCCGGCGCGCTGGCGCTGACCACGCCGTTCTGGTTTACCGTCAATTATCTGGGGGACCCGGATAACGGAGCCATTCTGGCCGGCTATATCGGCAGCTGGTTTATGGCGGGCGGCTTTCTGGCGCTGGGCTCCATGTTTTCCGCCGCCACCAAGAATCAGGTGATCGCCTTTATCCTTACGCTGGTGGTGTGCTTCCTGCTGGTGGCGTCCGGTTTCCCCATGGTGCAGGACTTCTTCTCCGCCTGGGCGCCGAATAGCGTACTGGATCTGGTGGCGGACCTCAGTTTCTTCCGTCATTTCGAAGCCATTTCCCGAGGCGTCATCGATCTGCGCGATGTGCTTTATTTCGGCTCGATTATTGTGCTGGGCGTCTGGGCCACGGCGCATCTGGTCAAGCGTACGGCATCAAACTAAGGAGACGTCATGAAGCGAGCGGGTTTTGTCGTAATCGTTGTGATCGCCGCCCTGGCGCTGTTTAATCTGGCGGTGCAGCGGGGCATGAGCGGGTTCCGCTGGGACCTCACTGAAAACAGTCTGTACACCCTGTCGGATGGCGCGCGCTCCATTCTGGGCGGGCTTTCCAAAGACATCGAATTGACGGTGTACTACTCCGAAGGCGCCTCCAAGGATCTGCCGGCGTTACGCGCCTACGCGCGTCGGGTGCAGGAGCTGCTGGAAGAATTTGAGCAACTCAGCGGTGGGAAAATCACCCTGAAGAAAGTCGATCCGGTTCCCTTCTCGGAAGAAGAGGACGAAGCCACCGCCGCAGGCCTGCAGGCGATTCCCGTCGGCGTGGCGGGGGATAATGTCTTTTTCGGACTGGTGGGCAAGGCCGGCGACAAAGAAGAAATCATTGCATTCTTCCAGCCTAATAAAGAGCAGTTTCTTGAGTATGAACTGAGCAAGCTGATCTACAACCTGGATCGCGCGCAGCCGCCGGTTGTCGGCGTCATTTCCAGCCTGCAGATCAACGGCGGCTTCGATATGTATCAGCAATCCCAGCAACCGGCCTGGATTGTCATGCAACAGATTGAAGACTTGTTCGACGTGCGCTGGCTGCCGGAGGATTTCGACGCGATTGATGAGGATGTGGACGTTCTCATGATCGTGCATCCCAAAGACTTGTCCCAGCAGGCGCAACTGGCTATCGATCAGTTTGTGTTGAAGGGGGGGCGCGCTCTGGTGTTCGTCGATCCTAATGCAGAGCAGGATCAACCTGGTATGCCAATGATGGCGGCGAATATGCCTCGGCGCAGCCAATTGGATTCATTGCTGAAAGCCTGGGGCGTCAGTCTGAAAGAGAACGCGGTGCTGGCGGACTTCAAAAACAGCATGGTGGTTGGCGTCGGTCAGGCGCGTACGCCGGTGCGGCACCTGGCGTTATTGGGGCTGGCGGAAGACAGTATGACTGAGAGCGACATTATGCTGGCGGGTCTGGAGAGTATTAACGTCTCCACGCCAGGGATACTGGAGAAAGTCGAAGGCGCGAGCACAAGCTTCAAGCCTTTGCTGACTTCCAGCGACGAGTCCGCGCCGATTGAAGAAAGCGCGTTCGCCAATTTACAGAACCCTGAGTCGCTGTTCGAAAAGTTCAAAGCCACTGGTGAACAATACGCCATGGCCGCCCGAGTGGAAGGGCCGGCCAAGACGGCGTTTCCTGACGGTATCGACGTTACCGAAGAAGTAAAAGACGAAGCGGCGCAGGATGATCCGACGAAAAATGGCGCTGAGGGTGAAGAGGCCGCTCCTGCTGAGCCCAAAACCGTAACTCGGCACGTCGCCCCCGGCGTCACTCAAAGCGATAACATCAATGTTGTCGTTATCGCCGACACGGACATCCTGACGGATCGTCTCTGGGTGCAGGTGCAGGAGTTTTTTGGACAACGCATCGCCAGCCCCTGGGCGAACAATGGCGATCTGGTGGTGAATGCGCTGGACTATTTGGCTGGCAACCCCAGCTTAATCAATATCCGCTCGCGGGGACGTTTTACCCGTCCGTTTGAGAAAGTGGATGAGCTGCGTCGCACTGCCGAGGAGAAGTTCGCAGATCAACAGCGTGAACTGCAGGATCGTCTCTCGGAAACGGAGGAGCAACTGGCGGAGCTGCAACAGGCGCGACAGGGTGGCGACGAAGCCGGCGGCGGCGTATTGCTGACGCCGGAACAGGAAAAGGCGCTGCAGGACTTCCAGCAGGAGAAACTGCGTATTCGCAAAGCGCTGCGGGATGTGCAACATAACCTGGATCGAGATATCGATGATCTCGGACGGCAGTTGAAGCTGGTCAATATCCTGATGGCACCGCTGGCGTTAACGGTTCTCGCATTGATCGTGATGTTGTGGCGCAGACGCGGCGTCAAAAAAAGCGTTTAATAAAATATCGGAAGTTGAAGGAGACAGGCGGTGGCGGTTTCGTTTAGTTATCATCCTGCGCTGGTGAGCGGTCTGGAAAGCGGCGCCCGTCGCCATATTTATTTTCACGACGACAAGCTATTGCTGCCCGCGCCGGATGCTCAGCCCTGGGATGCGGAAGAAGTCGATAACCCGGAAGGCCCGGTGTTTCTGTTAGGAGAAGTCGACGGCGTCAGTTGCAGTGTCGGCAGTCTCAAGCAGACGCCGGCTGGATGGACAGAGGTGGGCTTGCGGGACTACCTGCTTGGCTGCGCGGACATTGAAGATTTTCGGGTGGTTAACGCCGCCTCTCAGTTGCTCTACTGGCTACGCACTCAAAACTTCTGCAGCCGCTGCGGGGAGCGTTTGAGCTTCAACGAAAAAGACCGTGGCCTGCGCTGCCATGGTTGCGGTTACATTTCCTATCCTAAGGTGGCTCCCTGTGTCATCGTGGTGGTGCACCGCGGTGACGAGATTCTGCTGGCGCGCTCTCATCGTTCCTTCAGCAAACTGCCTACGTTCAGCTGTCTGGCTGGATTCATTGAGGCGGGAGAGAGCGCGGAAGAAGCGGTGGTCAGAGAAGTGATGGAGGAGTCCGGGGTACTGGTGTCCGATATCGAGTATGTCACCTCCCAGGCCTGGCCATTCCCTCATCAGTTGATGCTGGGGTATCACGCCCGTTATGTGTCCGGCGACCTCAATATCGACACGACGGAGCTGAAAGAAGCGGCCTGGTTCAAAGTTGACCAGTTGCCTGCGGTCTCACCGATGAAAACCATCGCCGGTCGCCTGATCGACGCTTATGTGGCCAAGTTCCGGTGATCGCCTGAAATGACGGCGAACGCGCATGATATGACAGGCTCCATCGCGCCGGCGTTGATTATCGACTCCGGCAGCGGGGGTCTTTCTATTTGGGGGCATATTCGTCGCCACACGCCCTGGCTACCCACCTTGTATCTCGCTGACTTCGGCTTTTATCCTTATGGCGATAAAAGCGAGCAGGAGATAGAAACCCGCGTGCGTCATATTGTGGAGCAGGTTAGCGAACGTTACCCCGCACAGTTGATTGTCGTCGCCTGCAATACCGCCAGCACAGTTGTGCTGGATCATTTGCGCGCCCGCTTCGAGCAGCCAGTGGTTGGCGTGGTGCCGGCGATCAAGACGGCGGCGACGCACACCAAAAAGCAGGTCATAGGCTTGCTGGCGACCCAGGGAACCGTACGCCGGGCGTATACCGACGAACTGATTCGGGACTTCGCCAGCCATTGTCAGGTTATTAAAGTTGGCGCGCCGGATCTGGTGCAGTGGGGAGAGGACTGGGTTCGCGGACATAGTCCGGACATGGCGCGACTGCGCGCCATCATCCAGCCGTTTCTGGATGCGGAGGCGGATCAGGTGGTGCTTGGCTGCACGCACTTTCCTTTATTGAAACCGTTTCTTCGCCAACTGGCTCCGGATATCAACTGGGTAGACTCCGGCGAGGCCATTGCGCGTAGGGTGGCTTACCTTCTTCAGTCGCAACAGGGCGGCGATAGAGCAGGGGCGAGAGGAATAGAGTCAAGAGGCGTAGGGTCGACGAGCCATCGAGCGTTTTATTCTGGCGCTAACCAGGATAGAGAATGGGAGCGGGGCGCCGCGGCGTTAGGCTTTTCTTCCGCGGAACAGATTGTATTGTAAAAGGTGGCGGGAGAAGAACGACGCGATCCATGCGTCAACGAAGTGAAGTCGATCGGGCTTAAAATAGCCGGGTCAACTTGAATATACAAAAAAACTCCAACAGCGGCGTCGCCTTGTGGTGGCAGCAATACGTTTTCTCCACCTCGCCGCGGAAGCGGGTTTTAGTGAACTCCAAGCCTTTGAAGTTATAGAGAAAGTTGCCTTTGGCGTAGACAAGTCGCAGCATCTTCTTCAGCAACCTGGCTTCCTGAACCTCGTCATCCGCAGATAGCATCAACGGGATCAAGCCCAAATCCAGATAGGGAACGCCTTCCTGTTTAAACACGTCCATGGCGTGGGCCATGATGGTGTAAAAAAGCCCCTGTTTGAAATTGGCGCTGGCGCGGGAAATGTTGGGCACGTAGCTGATGATCTCATTCTTGTAATAGATGGGATCGAAATAAATAAAGCCCACTGCTTCGCCATTTTGGTACGCGTAAAAATGGCGTTCATTTTCTTTGTAGTTCATCTCCATCGGACGAATCAGAAAGCGGATTTCATTACTCTTGCACTTGCGGGTCTTGATCCAGGCTTCGGAAATCTCCCGAGTATGATCGTCGCTGAAGCGCTCCTTCACGGTCACGCCCTGCTTGTCCGCCTGGTTCAGCGCCGTGCGCAGCACCTGTTTCTTCTTGCCGCTCAGGCTCCAGTCTTTCAACGCAATGCGCGACTCGGAGCCAAACTGGGTGCCATACATGCCGAAGCGACGATGCAGAATATCCACTACTGTCTTGGTCGCCTGAACGTGATTGGCGTGTGGAAAACGATTGTGGAAACGGGTCAGCATCAACTCGAAGTTGTGCGGCGCGCATACCGGATCGGACAACACGAATATCCGGCCCCACTTGCGCATGTAGGCGATGTAGCCCACGCCGCGGATATCGAAATACTGCATATCCGGTTGCAGAGTGGAGAACGCCTGTGAATGGGAGCCGAACTCTTTGAGGTAATTAACGCGTTCAGAGAAAGTAAAGTTGCCTGCGCCTAACTCGCCGAGCGAGTCCAGCGCGATCGCCTGGTTGCTCATTTCCTGACTCCTTCGTTGTTATTTTGTATGTTGCCGGCGTCGGGGGTTGTAACCCTTACAATCGGGTCAGGCTTGTTTGCGTCCGAGGACGGACCAGTAGCAATTCATGTTCAGGAGCTTGAAGAATTTTTTGCTGCGGATATCCAGTCCTTGTCTCTCCATATACTCGGGATAGTTGTAGATGTTGTGCATGGCGTTATTCGCCATCAGCCAGAACAGCGACACTGCGACGTACCAGTAGGCCTGTTTGAACGCGCGGGAAACGATATTACCGGTAGGAAAGGCGAAGTCGCCGACCACAATCGCGGCGCCCGGTTTGGCCAGCGCAATCAAGTGACGCAACACTTCTTCCATCATGTTTTCGCTGAAGACGTTGAGGAAAAAGTTGGCGACCACCATGTCGTAGTGTTCCGCCTCGTTAAACTTGAAAATGTCACTGTGAACCTGACGGATTTTCAGGTGCTGCTTGCCGGATGCAGTCAGGCCATCCTGAAACTTGTTGAGCATGGTGGCGGACAGGTCAACGACGGTGACCTCCGCGCCGAGCTCGGCGGCGTGGATGGCGTCTTTGCCGTGTCCGACGCCGGCGAACAGGATCTTATCTCCGGGTTTGACGTTCTCCGGATTGATCATGCCGATCTTGCACTGGTGTATGGATTTGCCGCTGTACAGCGCGCTGAGGAAGTCGTAGACCGGACCGATGAGACGATATTTATCCCTGGCGTTCTTTACGCCAACTGCGTTGGTGGACATGTTGTGTTTCGCCCTTGTTAGTTATTGTTATGGGGGAATACTAAATTAACTTATCGTAACAAGACTGTGCGTCAGGCCTCACTTTTACCTTGCGTGAATTAACGAAATGAGGCTGAAAACCATAAAAATTCAAATGGTTAAATTGGATTGTAAGACAATGTTAGCGAGAGGTGTGCGCGAGTTCACATGCATCTAAGTGGGTGCGACTTTTGGCGTATTGCATTTAAGAGTAAGTGCTCTAATTAACTTATTTAATATTTACCGGCGAGGGCTTAACATAGCCACGCCCGTATTGGTTTGAAGGTGCTGATGAAGGTCAGCGGCTTGGAAGTCGAACCAGCGGTGCGAACAATCCTGTTTGCAGATGATTGAGTCAGGGAATGATGCAGTCTTTTGTTTCCGATGTCGTCGACTCGCGGAAGCGGTTTTCACTGACGACGGTCTCTGCGCATATGTCCGCCAACCGAACAGCCCAGACGGTAAGTTTTAAGCATGGATATGCAGAACCTTCTCCCGATTGTGCAGCAGGAGCCGGTGCAATTCTCCTCCCAGGGAGATGAGCTGGTTGGTCGTTTATTCCTGCCCGCCAGGGAAGGGCGCTTTCCTGCGGCGATTATTTGTCATGGCGCCTTCGGCTACAAAGAACATTTTTATGAACTGGCGGAAGCGCTTGCGCATCGCGGCGTAGCGGCTTTGGCCCTGGATATGCGCGGTCATGGCGAGTCGGCGGGTCCCCGCTTTCATGTGAACATGCAAGCATGGCGGGCTGATGTCGTGGCGGCGCTGGAATACCTGCAATCGCGCCGCGAAATAGAATCTCACCGAATTGGCGCTTTGGGCTTTTCTTCCGGCGGTACGGCTGTATTGGAAGCGGCGGCGCAGGGCGCGTCTCTGCGCGCTTTGGTGACATTGAGCGCCACCGTGCGCAACGTGCTGAATTGGTGGCAGTGGCCGTTTTTTAAAACCGCCAATCTGGTCGGTTCATTCAAGCGTCGCCTGGGATTTGGCGATCTCAGGCTGCCGCTCGCCTTTGCGCTGAAGTCGGTTCCCGCTGCGGTGGACCCGCGCATCAATGACGCCGTCGTCGGCGACCCCTATTTGGTGCAGGCATACTCAGGTTTACCCGTTCCCGGCGCCATTGAATGCTTCATCGTTGACACATTTCGGCGCACAAAGAATGTACAGTGCCCCGTTTGTGTGATTCATGGCGCGGAGGACCGCGTTGATCCGCCCGCCAGCGCCAAGCTTTTATATGACAGCCTGCGGGGAACCAAAGCGCTGCATATTGTCGCTGACAGCGGTCATGTAGGACATATGGACAAGAAGAAAGCAGAGATTATCCGATTGGCTTGTGATTGGTTCGCCGATCGATTGTAAAACAATCAGTGACCAAGTTGTAAAGGTGGTCAGATTTTTGCTGTGAGATATATCACGGGGTACGCTGCGGGGCTCCTTCGTTAGGGAAATTGCGGAGACAGTCACACATACAGATGTAACCTAATGTAAATATCATTATCAAAAGACTCGCATAAGCTGGGACGCCAAGCGGCAATGTGTTTAAGGAGAGAGAGGTCTAAGCGAATATGAAGCAATCACTTACGTTAACTGCTTTTGCAAATAAGAATGTACTGATCACGGGGACAACGGGATTCGTCGGCAAGGTGGTACTGGAGAAGCTGCTGCGCAGCGTGCCGACAATTGGGAAGATTTATTTGCTGATACGGGGTAATTCAAAGAACCCGACAGCGCGAAAGCGGTTCCAGAATGAGATCGCGACCTCATCTATTTTCGATACTCTCAAGGCATCGCAGGGAAGTCGTTTCGACGAGTTGTGCGAAACCCGCATCCACTGCGTTACCGGAGAGGTGACAGAACCTCTGTTTGGTTTGTCGGAGAAGGACTTTACCGATCTGGCGGCGGACATCGACATCATTATCAATTCAGCCGCCAGCGTTAACTTTCGTGAAGCGCTGGATCAGGCTCTCACCATCAATACCTTGTGCCTAAAAAATATCATTGAACTGTCGCGGCGCGCGGCGGACTGTCCGGTTGTGCAGGTATCCACCTGCTACGTCAATGGCTTTAACAAGGGGGTGATGGAAGAGGAAATCGTCAACCCTGCGGGAGAGCGTATTGAGCGCTCAGAGCGCGGCTATTATGAAGTTGAGCCGCTGATTGCGCGTTTGCTGCAGGATGTAGAGCAGGTATCCGCTGCGGCGGCGGATGACCATAGCAGGGAAAAGGATCTGATCGACCTGGGCATCAAAGAAGCCAATAAATACGGTTGGAATGACACTTATACCTTCACTAAATGGATGGGCGAGCAGTTACTGATGAAGGAGCTGCATGGCAAAACCCTCACCATCCTGCGTCCTTCTATCGTTGAAAGTACGCTGCAGGGACCTGCGCCAGGCTGGATTGAGGGCGTGAAGGTGGCGGACGCTATTATTCTTGCTTACGCCAGAGAAAAAGTGTCTTTGTTTCCCGGTAAGAAGAATGCGGTTATCGATATCATTCCGGCGGACCTTGTGGCCAACAGCATCATATTAAGCGCCACGGAAGCGCTGCTGGATTCCGGCGCGCACCGCATCTACCAGTGCTGCAGCAGTGAAGCTAACCCGATCAAGATTCGCGAGGTGATCGGTCATGTGCAGCAGGAGGCGGAACATAATTATCAGGCTCACGACAAACTGTTTTACCGCAAGCCGAAGAAACCCTTTGTAATGATTCCAGGGGCTGTGTTTCATGCCTTGATGGCGATCAGCTTCCACATGCTGAAATGGAGTTCGCGTCTGCAAGGCTTGTTCGGTCGTAAAGCGTCCGGGCGCAAGCTGAGCAACATGGAAACCACCATGAAATTATCCAAGGTGTTTTCTTTCTATACCTCTCCCAACTATACCTTCAGCAACCGTCGCCTGCAGGAGCTGTCCACTCGTCTTGGCGAATACGACCAGAGTGAGTTCCCCGTGAATGCCGGGATCTATGACTGGGCGCACTACCTGCGAGAAGTACATGTGGCGGGGCTGAACAAGTACGCGTTGCGGCCGAAGGTGGTGAAGATGAATCCGCCTGCGGCAAAACCTCGCAGCCGCGCTGCGTAAAGCGTCTTTGAAAGGGGGAGGCGACTCCCCCGAGATTTGGCTGAAATATCGTTGAGTCAGACCGGCTATCTTCCGATCTTTTCCCGCCTGTTATCTTAAATTCTCTGCTTAATACTTAGGTCGTAACGGCATCAATCTATTGAATGCCTTTGCATTTGGCTGTTTATCGCAAGCCGATATACCAAGGTCTAATACAGAGGGATGATTCGCGGGAGTAGAAAAAAGAAGGCTTCAGGCCTCAACACATACTGGTTTAACAATAATAAAAGCAGAGAGTGCAAGATTATGAGTGCGTCTACTATCTATCCGTCCAAAGCGGACGTCATCCAACATTCCTTTCTTGATGAACAGAAATACCAGGACCTTTATCGGCAATCGATTACGGAGCCGGAAAAGTTCTGGGCCGAGCATGCGCAACGCCTTGACTGGTTTAAACCTTTCAGCAAGGTCAAAGATACCTCCTTTCAAGCGCCGGACGTGCATATACGCTGGTTTGAGGACGGCTATCTGAATGTTTCCCATAACTGCCTTGACCGTCATCTGGAGCAGCGCGGCGACCAGACGGCGATTATCTGGCAGGGAGACGATCCCAACGAGAGCAAGCATATCAGCTATCGCGAATTGCATGCGGCGGTGTGCCGGTTCGCTAATGTACTGAAAGCCCAGGGCGTCGCTAAAGGTGACGTGGTGACCCTATACATGCCTATGATCCCGGAAACCGCGGTGGCCATGCTGGCCTGCACCCGTATCGGTGCGGTGCATTCTGTGGTGTTCGGCGGCTTTTCTCCAGAAGCGTTGGCGAGTCGTATATTGAATGGCCGCTCTAAACTGGTGATCACGGCGGACGAGGGGTTGCGCGGCGGTAAAACT
Organism: Hahella sp. KA22; assembly: GCF_004135205.1. Lineage (NCBI taxonomy): Bacteria > Pseudomonadati > Pseudomonadota > Gammaproteobacteria > Oceanospirillales > Hahellaceae > Hahella > Hahella sp. KA22. The sequence goes on from NZ_CP035490.1 coordinate 2,261,501, forward strand.
ATTCCGCTTAAAGCCAATGTGGACGCAGCGCTGGCGCGTCCAGATCTGGACATGGTGGAGAAGGTGATTGTGGTCAAACGCACTGGCGCAGACGTGGCGTGGCGGGAAGGTCGCGATCTGTGTTACCAGGAGGTCATGGCGCAAGCGTCCGACGATTGTCCGGCGGAAGTGATGAATGCGGAAGATCCTCTGTTTATTCTCTACACCTCTGGCTCCACCGGCGCGCCCAAAGGGGTGTTGCACACCACGGGCGGTTATCTGACCTATGTATCGCTGTCTCACCAATACGTCTTTAATTACCGGGAAGGCGATGTTTTCTGGTGTACCGCCGATTTTGGCTGGATCACCGGCCATAGCTATGTGTTGTATGGACCGTTGAGCAACGGCGCCACCACATTGGTGTACGAGGGCGTGCCGAACTATCCGGACCTGTCCCGCTTCTGGCGAATTGTCGAGCAACATAAAGTGAACCTGTTCTACACCGCGCCGACGGCGATACGCGCCATCATGGCGGCGGGGGATGAGTTGGCGCAGGCGGCGGACCGCAGTTCTCTGCGGGTGATGGGCAGCTGCGGCGAACCGATCAATCCTGAAGCCTGGGAGTGGTTCTATCGGGTGGTGGGCGACACCCGTTGCCCGATCATGGATACCTGGTGGCAAACCGAAACCGGCGGCATCATGATCACGCCTATCGCCGGGGTGAACGATCTTAAGCCCGGCTCCGCGACACGACCGTTTTTTGGCGTGCAGCCGGCGCTGGTGGATAACGAAGGCAATGAGATCTCCGGAGCAGGCGAGGGCAATCTGATCATCAAAGATAGCTGGCCGGCGCAAATGCGCACCGTCTATGGCGATCACGACCGCTTTGTGAAGACCTATTTCTCTACTTTTAACGCGGCCTATTTCACCGGAGATGGTGCGCGCAGGGATGAAGACGGGTACTATTGGATAACCGGCAGAGTGGATGACGTCATCAACGTGTCCGGGCACCGGATGGGAACCGCGGAAGTGGAGAGTGCGTTGGTTTCTCACCCCAAAGTGGCGGAGGCGGCCGTGGTCGGATATCCGCACGCCATCAAGGGGCAGGGCATATATGTATACATAACGCTTAATGTAAGCGAAGCGCCGACTGACGCCCTGAAGGAAGAGTTGCGACAGTGGGTGAGAAAAGAAATCGGTCCTGTGGCGTCGCCTGACGTTATACAGTGGGCGCCGGGATTACCGAAAACCCGATCTGGAAAGATAATGCGGCGCATTCTGCGCAAGATTGCCGCCGATGAGCATGACAACCTGGGCGACGTATCGACCCTGGCTGATCCGTCCGTCGTTGACGAGCTGATCGCCAATCGTGTCGGAGCGCCATAGCGTCGTGTCTTCCGGATGATATCGGCGTTGACGTTATCCCTGTTGCAGGACTATGAAAAGCACATAGATCAGAAATTCTTAACTGAGCAATGAAAGAGGGGGCTCATGTTAATGTCGCAACAGATAATCATCGCCGATGATCATCCGCTGTTTCGCGCCGCGCTCAAGCAAGCGGTCACTCAGGCGGTGCGGTTTGTGGACGTGGTGGAGGTGGAATCCATCGCAACCCTGCAGGATGCGGTGGTGGCCAATCCGGATGCGGATCTGGTTTTGCTTGATTTGAATATGCCGGGCGCACACGGTTTTTCCGGGTTGGTGTTCATGCGTGGACAATATCCGGGCCTGCCTGTGGTGATCGTTTCCGGCAGCGAAGAGCTGCAAGTGATTCGCCGCGCTATCGATTACGGCGCCTCCGGCTTTATTCCCAAGTCGGCGCCGTTGGACGAGATTTCCCAGGCGATCCAGGCGGTGCTGAATGGCGAAGTCTGGCTGCCGGCGGATGTCGCCGCCAAGATCGATTCCGTCAAGGCGGAACACTCGGACTTCTCCGAACGTCTGGCCACACTGACGCCGCAGCAGTTCCGGGTGCTGGGAATGTTGACGGAAGGCATGCTGAACAAACAGATCGCCTACGATTTGGATGTATCGGAAGCCACCGTCAAAGCGCACATCACCGCCTTATTCCGCAAACTGGGCGTACGTAACCGCACTCAAGCGGTCATCGCGGTGCAGCAGATGGAAGTGGAGCAGCAGCAACAGGCCGCTCACTCCGGCTAATGCAATTGCCAGTGCGGGTTTGAGTCAAGTCTCAGGCCCGCGCCAGCATTTTGTTGATCATCGCTCTTAACGCGGCCGGCTTCACCGGCTTGTGCAAAATCTGATAACCCCTGTCCTTCGCATCCTGCTTCACCTCATCGGTATTTAACGCCGTAATCAATACGCCTGGCCGCTGTGTCGGCATGGTTTCCTGCAGCATGTCCATGGTATCCAGCCCGTTCTCACCATCGTCCAATTGATAGTCCGCTAGAAGGATGTCCGGCGCTTGCTCTGCGCAAAGCGCTTTGGCGGCTTCGGGAGCCCGCGCGGTGCGCACCGTGCATCCCCAGCCCTCAAGTAGTGCGCGCATGCCGTCAAGAATCACCTGCTCGTTATCAATGCAGAGAATGTTGACGCCTTTCAGGCTCCCCAGCGCGCGAGTCGGCTTGGCGGCGTCAGCGGGCTTCTCGGCGGGTTTGACGCCGAGCGGAATAGTCACGGCGAACTTACTGCCTTGTCCCACCCAGGATTGCACCTCCACCGGATAATTCAGCATGCGGCAGATCCGGTCGACGATCGCCAGACCCAGACCAAGGCCTTTCTTTTCCGTCTGTCCGTGATTGAGGCGCTTGAATTCCTCAAAGATAGACTCCAGCTGGTCTTTCGGAATGCCGGGGCCGGTATCCCAGACTTCAATCCGCACGTGATCCTTGAGGCGACGACAGCCCAGGACGATGCGTCCCTGGCGGGTGTAGCGAATCGCGTTGGTCAGGAAGTTCTGAATTACCCGGCGCAATAATTGGTGGTCGGAATAAACGTAACAGTTGCTGGGCAGTGTGCGCATAGTCAGGCCGTTCTCCGCCGCGATGACCGTAAACTCTGTGTTCAGATGGCGTAACAACTCGTTGATACTGAAGGTGGTGAAGTGCGGTTCCAGGGCTCCGGCGTCCAGTTTGCTGATGTCGAGCAAGGTGCTGAGAATCTCTTCCGCGGCGTTGAGAGAGCTGTCGATATGGCTCACCAGCTCGCTGTATTCCTCATTGTTTTTCACTTTGTTGGAGAGCGCGGAGGAGAACAGGCGCGCAGCGTTGAGCGGCTGCAACAGGTCATGACTCGCCGACGCCAGGAACCGGGTTTTACTCAGGTTGGCGTTTTCCGCTACGGACTTCGCTTTCACTAACTGCTTGTTGAGCTTGGACAGTTCTTCGGTGCGTTCTTTGACGCGTTGCTCCAGATAGGTGTTGGTTTCTTTTAACGCCAACTCAGTGCGGCGCATGCCGGTGATGTCAGAAAAGGTGGTGACGAAGCCGCCGTCCGGCATGGGGCTGCCTTGGATCAGAATGACTGTGCCGTCCGGGCGCGTGCGCTCGTACTCATGGGGGCGCCCTTCCGCCATCATTTGCAGGCGTCGCTCAACAATTTTCTGCGCCCGTCGAGCGGGGACATGGTTCATCAGCAGGTTATAACGCAACAGGTCCGCCACGGGACGACCGACGCGCATAAAGCCTTTGGGGTAGTTAAAGATCTCTACATAGCGGCTGTTCCAGGCCACCAGATTGAGAGACTTATCCGCGACCGACACCCCCAGGTTCATGTTCTCTATGGCGGCCTGCAATAATTCCCGGTTGAACTTGATGACCTGTGACGCTTCATCGACGATGCTCACTACGTCTTCAATCTGCATCTCCTGCCCTTTGAGGGCGGAGTTCAATACCACCCGTGCAGTCGAGGAGCCGATAGCGCTGGCCAGATGTTTTTCGATATGTTTGATCAGCTCCACGCTGGCGGGCTTGGAGGGGTAAAGTTTGACCCGGTTACGGCGAGAAAAGTCGCGCAATGCTTCGCGCGTGCGTTCCTCGCCGAGAAAGCGCTCCGACAAGGCGCCGATATCTTCGATAGTGGCCTCGCTCAACCAGGTGGTGGGGCTGGCGCCGGCGTCCTGTGCGCTGTCGAAAAACGAAGCTACCTGGATTTTTTCAATGACCCGTTGTGTGGTCGCCAGGGAGACGGTGATATAGAGAAACAGATTTATGCCTACGCTCCAAAGGGCCCCATGGGTAATGGTATCCATGCCTTCGAGGCCGAACAGGGCGGTGGGGCGAGTCCACTCCATACTGAACAGGCCAGTGCTGATCAAGGCGGAATCAATCTGGTTGACGCTGATCAATGAGGGAATCAACAGGGTGTAGATCCAGGCGGCGAAGCCGAAAATCAGGCCCACAATGGCGCCCTGGCGGTTGCCGTGTCGCCAGACAATACCGCCAATTAATGCTGGGGCGAACTGCGCTACCGCAACGAAAGACAGCAATCCGATAGACGCAAGAGAGAAGTGGCTGCCCATCATGCGGTAGTAGCCGAAAGCCGCCAACAGCGTGACTAAAATTGTGGCGCGGCGAATGTTTAACAGCCAGAAATGCACGTTCTTTTTACGAGACAGGTCCAGCGCCTGTATTCGTAGCAACAACGGCACGATAATTTCGTTGCAAAACATAGTGCTGAGCGTGACGGTGGATACAATCACCATGCTGGTGGCGGCGGAGCCCCCGCCGATGAACGACAGTACCGCCAACCATTCATGACCCGCCACCACGGGTAAGCTGAGCACAAAGATATCCGGGTCGACGGCGCCGTTGGGATAGGTCAGAATGCCCGCCGCAGCGATAGGTATGACAAACAGTATCAGGAAAAACAGATACAGCGGCAGCGCCCAGCGCGCAGTGTAGATATCGCGAGGCTCATAGTTCTCCACCACCGTAACGTGAAATTGGCGCGGCAAACAGATGATGGCGAACGCCGCCAGTAATGTCTGCACCAGAAAGTTACTGGGTGAAATGGCGCCGAAGCTGAAGGCGCCATCCTGCTTTGACTGCTCCAGTCGCTGAACTAGATCGCCCAAACCATCGAACATCACAAAGCACACCAGAATGCCTACAGCGATAAAGGCGATAAATTTGATAATGGATTCAAAGGCGATTGCCTGAATCATGCCTCGGTGATGCTCGGTCGCATCGATATGACGGGTGCCGAACAAAATCGTGAACAGCCCCATCACCCCGGCTATATATAAAGCGGTGTCCTGAAACAGAGGCAGTGCTTCGCGGTTGGGCTGCAAAGCGCCTTCAGTGAGCACATTGTATCCCGTTGATACAGCCTTGAGTTGCAGGGCGATGTAGGGAAGGATGCCAACGATAGCGATAATGCTGACCATGACGGCCAGAGTCTGCGACTTGCCGTAGCGCGTGGCGATAAAGTCGGCGATGGAAGTAGTGTTGTGGCGTTTACTGATGCGAATAATGCGTGATAACAGCGGCGCCCCGAAAATCAAAACCAGCATGGGGCCGATGTAGATGGGAAGATACCCAAGCCCCGTCGCCGCTGCTGATCCTACCGCGCCAAAAAATGTCCAGGAAGTGCAATAAACCGCTAATGAAAGGCTATACACCGCCACCCGGGTGCGCTCGTTCACATACATGCGCGGGCTCTGATCTCCCACGTAGGCGATGGCGAACAGTAAGCCGATATAAGCAATAGAAACCGTAAAAAGCAAAAAACCGTTAATCATCAGCAGACTTATCTTGGTTGCGGGAAATTAGTAGCACGGGTTTCAATGATAAGCGGGCAAGGGGGATATTTCTAAGTTTTCCTTTCCCTTGTGCATTTATCTGTATATTGAAATTTATTGCGCCGCTTCGTTACTTGTGTAGTTATTTTGACCCTGCGCAAGGGTATTTATTTCGGTTTATACCTATGTCTAATTGTGTAGACTTTGGTCGGAAATGTCTTTGACCTTTATACGTAACATCCTGAAATTTATAGGCAAAAATACTTATACCAAGGTCTAGATTTTCTCGCGCAGCGGCGGTGTTATCTTGATTACACCGATAAAAATAACAACGCGGAGGAGTCGGTATGTCGAGTGAAAAAGCTTCGGCCAAGGCCGCTTATTGGCGCGCCAACCTGAAACTACTGTTTACACTATTGACGATTTGGTTCGTCGTCTCCTATGGCTGCGGCATTCTCTTCGTGGATGCCCTGGACACCATCAAAATCGGTGGCTTCCCCTTAGGTTTCTGGTTCGCCCAACAGGGCTCCATCTACACCTTTGTTGTACTGATATTTGTGTATGTCTGGCGTATGAACAAGCTGGACCGCAAACATGACGTACACGAAGAATAAACGTAGTAGGAGGCCTAAATGGATACCCAGGTTTTAGTTTATATTGTCGTCGGCGCGACCTTTGCTCTCTATATCGGGATAGCAATCTGGTCCAGAGCCGGTTCTACCAGTGAATATTATGTCGCAAGCAAAGGTGTGCACCCGATTGCGAACGGCATGGCCACTGGCGCCGACTGGATGTCGGCGGCGTCGTTTATTTCTATGGCGGGCATTATTTCGTTTGTTGGTCGCGACGGCTCGGTTTATCTGATGGGATGGACCGGTGGTTACGTGCTGCTGGCGATGTGTCTCGCGCCCTATTTGCGCAAGTTCGGCAAGTTCACCGTGCCTGAGTTCGTGGGAGAGCGTTACTACTCTCAAGCGGCGAGGATGGTGGCGGTCGTTTGCGTTATCTTTATCTCCTTTACTTATGTCGCAGGGCAGATGCGCGGCGTAGGCATTGTGTTCTCCCGTTATCTCGAAGTGGATATCAACCTTGGCGTCATGATCGGCATGGGCATTGTGTTTATTTATGCAGTGCTCGGCGGCATGAAAGGCATCACCTACACCCAGGTGGCGCAATACTGCGTCATGATTCTTGCGTATATGATCCCGGCCATCTTCATTTCCATACTGGTGACTGGCAATCCCATTCCTCAGATTGGGTTCGGAGATACCGTGCAGGGAACGGACACCTATCTGCTGGACAAGCTGAACCAGATTTCGATTGATCTAGGGTTTGCGGAATACACCAGCGGGTCCAAATCCACTATCGATACGTTCGCAATCACTCTGGCTTTGATGGTGGGAACAGCGGGGCTGCCGCACGTTATCGTGCGTTTCTTCACTGTGCCTAAAGTCAGCGACGCGCGCTTGTCCGCAGGCTGGGCGTTGTTGTTCATCGCCATTCTGTACACCACTGCGCCTGCGGTGGCCTCATTCGCTCGATTGAATCTGGTGCAGACGGTTAACAATGCGGAATATAAGCAGCTGCCGGGGTGGTTCCAGAATTGGGAAAATGCGGGCTTGCTGGCGTGGCAGGATAAGAACGGCGACGGCAAGATTCAGTATTCCGCCGGCGCTCCGTTTGCGGGGAAACCGGAATTCGCAGCAGATCAACGCGGCGTCAACGGTGAGCGTTCACTCACTAATGCTCCGACGGAAAGCGCCAATGAGCTGTATGTCGACCGTGACATCATGGTGCTGGCTAACCCGGAAATTGCGCAATTGCCTGGTTGGGTGGTGGCGCTAATTGCGGCGGGCGGCTTGGCGGCGGCGTTGTCCACGGCGGCGGGTTTGTTGTTGGTTATCTCAACTTCAATCTCCCACGACTTGCTGAAGAGCAACCTGATGCCGAATATTTCGGAGAAGCAGGAGTTGTTGGCGGCGCGTATTGCGGCGGCGGCGGCCATTGCTGTAGCGGGCTATTTCGGCATTAATCCGCCGGGATTTGTCGCTCAGGTAGTGGCGTTCGCCTTCGGTCTGGCGGCGGCGTCCTTCTTCCCGGCGATCATTATGGGAATCTTCTACAAGCGCATGAACAAAGAGGGCGCGATTGCGGGTATGCTGACAGGTCTGATATTCACCTTCAGCTATATCGTTTACTTCAAGTTCGTGAATCCTGCGGCCAATACGCCGGAGCACTGGTGGTTCGGTATTTCACCGGAAGGCATCGGTACGCTGGGTATGGTCTTCAACTTCGTCGTCTCCACAGTGGTCGCGAAGATGACTGCGGAACCGCCCGCCCATATTCAGGATCTGGTGGAGGATATTCGCGTGCCCAGAGGCGCTGTGGCGCCAGTGGCTGGTCACTGATTGGCAAGTTAATTAAGCAATAAAAAAGCGCCTTCGGGCGCTTTTTTATTGGGCAAAGTCTGCTGACTTAAAAGTACGGCTTAGCGTAGCTGAATCTTACCGCCGGCGGGCATGCCGCCCATGCCTTCCTGACCGGGAACAACGATGGAAGAGGCGGCTTGTCTGCGCATCTCTTTGAGTTCCTCGATAGTCTGGTGCATAGCCTTGTTCGCGGCTTCGGAGAACATGTTTACGGCTTGTTCCAGGGAGTCCGCTTCCAGCTCGAAGTTCAGAGGCAGGGCGCCGGCTGGAGTCATCATTTGGGTCTGTCCGTAGTACAGTACTTTGCGCGACTCATCCTTGGCGCCGTTGGCGTCGACTGGCGTCAGGCGTCTGATAGCGCCGATTTTCTGATCTGTGATCACTTCTTCCAGATACAGATTATTGACGTCCATAGTCATCTCGGGGGATTGAGATTCATTCATTTTGTCTTGTCCCGAATTGGTTGGTTTTGAATATTAACTTTATTAGATGGCGGCCATATGGACGATTTCAACCCTAATGCATTTTTGCTATGTTGCCAGCTTGGCTAACGACTTGTTTCAAAATGAAAAAAAAGGGTGTCCTAGGGCGTATTGGGCGGCTACTGTATATACGCTTTTACCCGTAAGTGCACAGATAAGCGGTGTCAACTGCAACCTTCAGATTAAATGTGGCGTTTGCCGGTATCTCAAAACGGTCGCCCGCATTGAATCGCGTCCAGCTTTCGCTTCCGGGCAGCTTGACGCTCAAGGCTCCGCTTACAACGGTCATCGTCTCATGTTGACTGGTGGAAAATTCATAGTCTCCAGGAATCATGACGCCGACCGTCGCCGGCAGAGTCGCTGTTTGGAAAGCGATGGATTTTACTCTGCCGTTAAAATACTCATTTACCTTCAACATGGTTATTTCTCCAAAAATGGAGAGGCAGTATAACACAGGGTTGTAACGTTCTGTTGCGGCATGTTTTGTTTGGTAAAAGTGTGCGCTGATGGGCAGGTTGCGGGGGAGAATGCTCACTCTTTGTCGATGGCCGAATGATTAAAGTAGAGCAATGATGAACAGGAGGTGGGAATGTCTTCGGCGATGCCAAGCAAGTTATTGAAGTTGAAGGTTTTGGCGGATGTGCCTCGTACCGAGTACGTAGATCCGTCAAAACAAAGCAGATCGCTGGACAAAGGCTCGCGGCTTGATTTCGTGCGCATGCTGCGCAAGAGCGCCAAGGCGGAAGCGCCAACGCCAAAGCGGGCTCCCAAAGTAAAGAAAACATTTAACGCCGCCGTATGGTTGCGTTTTTTAACGCCCCCAGAGCAGCCCGTTTCTCTGTGGATCATGTATCGTGATGATCGTGGCGAGTTTGCAGTAATGGTCGACGAGGCGAAGTTGAGCACTAGTACATCAACTATGCTTTCAGGCTGTGTGACGCTGGAAGTGCAGGGTGACATCACCTATATGAAAGCCTGCTGCGGTGGAACCCGGGACGGTGAAACCTTTGCGGTGGAAGAGCTCTACGTACAACGTCACGCCAGCGAGCAAGCGGCGACCAACCAACGCTCCGCCTGATATTTCCTAAGACATTCCTGATTTGTTACCCGGCTTTCATGGTATTCATGAGGCTGGGTTGCGCCCGATTGGGCTCCTCTTCACATTCCTGCTGCGCTGCTTCCGCAATATCATTTACCAGTGATTTGGGCATTCTGCCCCAGTCCAGGCCTGTAATACGGTTGAGCGCATTCAGCGCCGACGAGGGTCGGGTATTGCTGATGTGGATAACTTTTGTCGATTTAGCCATCTAACGCGCTCCAGAAAAATCCTTGCCATCTAATAAGCTATTTACGTGCCAATTTTATTTTTTCAATAAAAACAAGATGTTATTAGGTTTGTTGTTAGGGGCGTTAGGTGCGAAGTGACATTTAACGTCAGTTTGTGACAGAAGTACGAGAATCGGCAAAGAAATAGAGGGTTACGAATTGACTATAGGTCATTCAGAGCTTTCCAGGCGTCCTCGTAGTTTAATCGGACCCCTTTCCTTCGCTTCAGTTGGCGCAAGCGGCGTATAGCCCAGTATAGCTGGCCCCGATCCCGCAACTGGCGAACGTCATCCCAGTCGGTGTTTTTTAGAGGCTTGAGTTTTCCTCTTTTAATGGTCCCTTGTTCTAATATGAACAACAGTAAAAAGTAAGCTGAAAAAGCAGTTCCCAGCACCAATAGCAGTTGAACCCAGTGTGCTATGTCAGTGAAATCGAACATGCGGTCATCCTCTTTATCTTGTTGGGCTTTTTATCTATAGGATCAATCTGAGTTTTGCACAGATAGATAAGGTATTCATCACAGAGTTCCCCTAGGGTAACTTTGCTGTTGCGTAGGGTGATTTCATGCCGTATCATGCCGCGCTCAGTTCCCAGTTAAGCGGCTTTCGCTGGGAACACGGCCACAGCCTGTTGTGTTCAAAATAGTTAGAAAGCCATCTAGAAACCAGAATTTAAGGAGGCATTTGAAAGTGTTGATCAGTCAGAGCAAAAAATCAGACTAGAAGCCTTTCAAGTGCGTTGGCTTGAAAGGCGAATAAATAGAGCCTTTCGAGCCGGGACCTTCCATACGAAAACCCCGGTCGACTCACGTTGATCGGGGTTTTTGCGTTTTACCCCCTCTCGTTTTGGCTCATTTCCATGAAGAAGGCCTTCTTGTCGGCGCGTTGGCGTGGGCAAGTGAGGTCATATAAGGACGTCGACCCTTAGATTGTTAGTGTCGGCGCAGGAAATTTATGCCTGTTTTTATTGAGTTAAATAAATCTGGGGGCACAGGCTCCGCACCGGTGAAGATTTTCACTGCAGAGGTGGAGTATCAAGCAATGTCCCAATTGAAGAATCTGGCGCGTCTGCCAATCATTCATTCTCACATTGCGGCGATGCCGGATGTGCATGTCGGCATTGGCGCCACCGTCGGCTCGGTGATTCCTACTCGTAGCGCGATTATTCCGTCCGCAGTGGGAGTGGATATCGGATGCGGCATGAATGCTGTCAGATTGTCGCTGAAAGCGTCGCAACTGCCGGACGATTTAAGTCGGATACGTTCTGCGATTGAGCGTGCAGTACCTGTCGGGCAGCGCGCGCATTCCTCTGTCTCGTCCCGGTTTGCTGCATGTAAAACTCTGGCTTCAGGGGCGGACAGGCTGCTGGAACGGCATCCGAAACTGAGCAAAATGCTGCCGCGGGCGCAACAAATCTGGGTGCGACAACTTGGAACCCTGGGAAGCGGCAATCACTTTATAGAAGTGTGCGTTGATCAAAGCCAGGATGTTTGGGTGATGCTGCACTCCGGCAGTCGCGGAATCGGTAATGTGATCGGGCGCTATTTTATCGAGCGCGCTCGTAAAGATATGTCTCGACATATCGCCAATCTGCCAGACCGGGACTTGGCCTACTTTGAGGAAGGCAGCCCTCACTTTGCGGCTTATCTGGAGGCTGTCGAATGGGCCCAGGAATACGCGAGAGTGAATCGGCAGGAAATGCTTGGTTTGACGTTAAGAGCCATGCAGCCGTTTTTGCCGTCGTTTACGACTACGTGTGAGGCGATTAACTGCCACCACAATTATGTGCAAAAAGAGCGGCATTATGGCGCGGACGTATATGTCACCCGCAAGGGTGCGATCAGTGCGAGGGAGGGGCAGCTTGGCATCATTCCAGGAAGTATGGGCGCCAGATCCTTCATTGTGAGAGGCAAGGGAAATCCGGAATCTTTTTGCTCTTGCGCCCATGGCGCAGGTCGTAAAATGAGTCGTATGCAAGCGCGTCAACGCTTCACTCGCGAAGATCTTGAGCGACAAACTGCTGGCGTCGAATGCAGAAAGGATAAGGGGGTATTAGATGAAATCCCCTCGGCATATAAGGACATTGATGAAGTTATGAAGAATCAGTCGGACTTGGTCGAAGTGGTTCATGAACTTAAACAGCTTATCTGCATCAAAGGATAAGCGAAAACTGTAAACCCAATTTGGGTTATTTGGAGAATGTAATCATGAGTAAAAAAACTGGCCGCAAGGCTATTGTGAAAGCAAGAAATCCCCATGCTATTAATCCCTTGATGCGTAAAGGAGGTATTCACGAGAAAAGCGCTGGCGCTAAACGCGCTGCGCAAAAACGCCACACCCGGCAGCTTGCCGGGGAGTGGCGTTAACTCATTCCGCCGTTTTCTCAACTCCCTCGGTACGACTCATCCCTACTCGACTACTTCTTATCCGCCTCATCCCTCCCCCTTCTTTCCCCGTTACTATATTTTCCAGTTTTAATTCTTATACCCAGTTTCTATTTCCCCGCGTTTGGCCTGTAAGCCGTCACTGTTAACTATTCCCAATGACATGTCCGGACCGTAGGAGTGGATATTGCTCCATGCATTTCTGATAATGTCCGCCAGCCTGACATTCTGAAAGTTAACTGATTAGAGAATGATTGATGACAGAGATTAATAACGCTGGCGAACCCTTGTCTCCCGCTGATGAACTACGTGCGAAGCTGGTGTCTGATACAGCGAGAATTAATTGGCGCGAGTTGGAGCGTTTTTATGCGAAGGGGCAGGTCGTACTGGTGTCTACAGAGCTTGATCTGATAGAAACGGCTGCAGCGGTGGCCCAGGACGACAAACAAAAGGTGGAAGCCTGGATCAAATCCGGCGAGCTGGGCGGCGTGACGGCGGAGACTGCGCAGCGTTGGCATGACGAAAGCTATGAACTATGGGCGGTTGTTGTAGCGCCTTGGGTGCTGGTGCAGGATAAGCCCGCCTGAGTGTTATAGAGAAAAACGCAGGCATTGGTAACGGAAAAGCAGGAAAAACATATACGTAGCGCAGGGTGATAATGATGACGCAGGAGCTGTTCAGAGAGGACGCATACGCAAAAGAGTGTGTCGCCAGGGTGGTAGCGATCAAGGAAAACGCAGTATTACTGAATAAGACAATATTCTATCCTCTGGGTGGTGGGCAGCCCGGCGATACGGGAGAGTTGGAAAGCCAGGATGCTCGGATCTGGAAAGTGACAGACTCCCGCAAAGACCCGGACGGCGAAGGAATCTTGCACATTCTGGACAGCTCAGAGGGCTTGAAGGAAGACATGGAACTGACGCTTCGCATCGATTGGGAGCGCCGCTATGCGCACATGCGGATGCACACTTGCCTGCACTTATTGTGTTCCCTGATAGACGCGCCTGTAACCGGAGGCAATATATCTGCGGACAAAGGTCGTCTGGACTTCTATCTGGATTACTCTCCCGACAAGGAAGACTTGGAGCGCCGAATTAACGCATTGGTCTCTGCGGCTTATCCTGTCAGTTATCGTTGGATTACCGATGAAGAACTGGACGCTCAGCCAGAGCTGGTCCGAACACTGTCCGTGCAGCCGCCAAGGGGGGCGGGCCAGGTGAGGCTGGTGAACGTAGACGGCGTTGATTTACAGCCCTGCGGCGGCACTCATGTGAAGAACACCGCTGAAATTGGCCCTGTTGTGATAGGGAAAATCGAAAATAAAGGCAAGGGTAATCGTCGGATAAATCTGGTATTGGCGAGCGTGTGATCATGTTGAAGAGGGTCTTGTCCTATATCGGCCTGGCCGCCTTGTTGGCGACTAGCGTATGTTCTCAGGCATGGGCTGCGCCCTCTGTGGTGGATGTTTCCACGCTGCAATGCGAAGTCAAAGACGGCGCGCCTCGTTGTGACGACAAAATTCAGTTCGATATGAGGTATGAGCAAGAACTGCGTGAAGGTCGCTGCAGATATCGTTCCCTGGAGGGGCTGCCAGTTGGCGACCGTTGGTTTGATCGCTGCGTTGACGGTTTTATTGGCGCTTATGCGCAGGTATGTCTAGTAGGGCAAATGGGGCGCTTGGGGTGTGGTGCGATTAACCATAGCGGCGAGATTGTTATTCCGCTGGTGTATGACCACATAGAAATTACTCCTCATAGTGCAATCGTCGCCGTCAACTACAACGGTAAATGGGGATTTTTTAACCTGGATGAAGATCGCCTGCTGCTGGCGCCTCAGTTCTCACGCATCACCAGTTTTAGCGAAGGCCTGGCCTATGTGGAGACGGAGAGCGAGGATATCACTGAGCCTGGTTGGATCATTAATGAGCAAGGCTTACGTGTGGCTTCCGTACCGCGCAAGATTCAGGTTGCGGGTCGCTTTTCTGATGGGTTGGCTCCCGCTCGCTCGGATACATTGTGGGGGTATATCAACAATAAAGGCGAATGGGCCATATCACCTCAGTTTTATTATGCTGGAGAGTTTTCCTCTGGTTATGCCACCGTCTTGGCGATAGACAAACCGCAGCAGTGGGCGATTATCGACGTATCTGGCGCTGGCGCCCTCTTTTTCGAAGGCGGCCAACATCGAGTTGGAGAGGTTGTCGGCGCTGCTGTGGCGGTGACCTTTGGTTGCGAGAGCGAGCCGGCGGTGGCGACCAGCGTCAGGTGCAAACGTATGTGTCTGGAGCTGAACAACCCTGAGCCGAAAGCCGCCTGTACAAAAGTCATTGAAACCCGCTGAAGGGGTCTTTCTAGGCTTGTGAGATATTTCCTACACGCAGAGCAGACATATAGTATTTTTTTCGCTTCTCAAGATTACTAATATTTAACCCGCAAGATGCACAGACGGACGTAAGGATGCGAGGAAAGGAAGCGACAAGGACGATGAACAGCCATAGGAATCGGCAAGGGAAGCGTTCAAATCTCAAGGCGCAGCAAGGAATGCTGCGCCTTCTTGCGTTTTAAGGACGCAATTGAGAAAAACGGCGTCGTCTTATGATACATGGGCGAATATCTCACAAGGCAAGCAGAGAAAGCTTATTTTGTGGCGCCTCATGAATCCGTAATATGTGAATCGTAAGGAGACGAAAGCGAACACCCAAGGATTGGGAAGCAAGGATGCAACAAGGATGATGTCTTCACCGCAGGAAGCGGTCAGGGAAAATAGGGAAATTCGAAAGGCGCGGCTGGGAGGCTGCGCCTTTTGTTTTTGGGGCGGAGATGTTTTTCCTTCGATCTTGGGCGAATATCTCACAAGCCAAGCAGAGAAAGCTTATTTTGTGGCCCATCGAGAATCCGTATTATGTGAATCGTAAGGAGACGAAAGCGAACACCCAAGGATTGGGAAGCAAGGATGCAACAAGGATGATGTCTTCACCGCAGGAAGCGGTCAGGGATTATAGGGATATACGAAAGGCGCGGCTGGGAGGCTGCGCCTTTTGTCTTTCTGCGTTTTAATTGCGGCTATTGTCTTTAGGCTCCAACACTCCCTACTGCCTCGTTCTTACCAATTGCGGTCTGCTCCAGCAGCGCAAGTATCGTCACCGCTAGCGCGATCGCGACAATCAGAAACAAGCCAAGCCCCGAGAAGCTGCTGCTGAATACCGCAACCAACAGCACGCTGGCCAGCACCCAGGCCCAATCGAGATAAACAATCCACTTTGAAAACTTATCCTGCCAGGCGGGAGAGCGCGCAACGAGAAAAACATCCACCGCCCATATCGCCAGCCCTATACCTAATCCTATGTAAACCTCTGTCGCCAGTCCTCCTACCTTGGCCGCGAACCAGGATGGGAACAGTATCAGATCGATCGCCAGAAGCAGTGAAAGGGCTGCATTGACGTAAAGTGTTTTAGCCAGCAATTGGCGATTTTTTACTTGGGTCATAACTCTTCTCCTGATTGAAGTGTCTGCGGGTCTATTTTTGAAGCAGGGACTAACGCCAAACAATTACCTCTGAGGTAATGGCGGGTAGTTGCTTCTGGCGGGCATATTGGCCAAATTGAGGCGGGTGAAAGGGTGGCCTTAGAGAAATCAGTGTCGGGAGTCATAGTTATGAGCGCATTTGGTGTGAAGTTACGGGAGCTGAGAGAAGCGCGACGGCTCAGTCAGCTTGAGCTTTCTTTGGAAGCAGAGGTGTCTTCGCGACATATCAGTTTTATGGAGACGGGTCGCTCCAAGCCCAGTCGAGAGATGGTGTTGCATATGGCGCGAATATTGGGAGTGGACATGACGACGACCAATAGTTTGCTGACGCTGGCTGGATACAGCCAGGTGTTTGGTGAGCGGCGTCTGGATGCGGCATCCATGGCCCCAGTGCGCAAGGCTTTGGCGCAGCTGATGCAGTCGCACATGCCGTATCCCGCTGTGGTGTTGGATCGACATTACAACCTGATTCAGGCGAACGCTGCCCAGCAATTTATGATGCAACGACTTATGGCTGCCGGCATGGCGATCAGCGAGACGCCGAATTTCATGAAGGTCTTTCTGGCTCAGGATGGGCTGAGGCCTTTTGTTGATGATTGGGAGTTGCTGGCCTGTCATATGCTCCAGCGTATTTGGCGAGAGCATACGTTGGAGGCGGGTGCTGCGGAGGATGAAGCGTTTATTTACGAATTGTTGAGCATCGAAGGCATTCCTTCTGACTGGAAAAAGCGCAACCTTGAGAGTCTGGATACTCCTGTCATCAACTTCAATATCAATCTGGACGGCGTGAAGCTGAGAATGTTCAGCTCAATCTCCAGCTTTGGCGCGCCCTTGGATATCACGGTCAGAGACATTCGCATCGAACATTTCTTTCCTCTTGATGACGCCACTGAAGCCTATTGGCGCAGCCATTGCGAAGGGCTTTAGGTCGGTTTCATTGCGCTTCACCGCCTTCTATTGACGGAAACGGGCTTTCTGTCTAGAGTAAAAGCTCTAACTCGTTTGTTACGTTATGGCTTGCCTAGAAAATGCAGTCTCGTCCGGTTTAAGCCATACGCGTAGTCAAGCAGCGGTATAACAACAACTCAGGGTGGGTGGAGCGTGAGAATTCAGCAACTCAAGAGTCAGGCGATCAGCCGCGCCAAACGGCTGTATGTGGCGACCATGATGCAGGTGGTTGGCCGTGCGTTGCAGGCGATTTCCCAGGAAGATAATGAAATCCAGCGGGAATTGTCGGCTTTTCCGGAAAACTTCACCTTCGCCATGAAGGTATTGCCGTCAGGGCCGGGGCTGATGTTGCGCAAAGCGGCGGATGGCTCATTCAACTTCTTGTCCGACTCCGAAGGCGAAGCGGACTTAACCATCTATATCAAACACATAGAGCACGCCTTCCGCATGCTCTCATTTCAGGAAAGCACAGCGACCGCGTTCGCCAATGACCGTATGGTGGTGGATGGCGATATTTCCAGCGCGGTGCGAATGGTGCGAGCCTTGAATCGTCTGGAGGCCTTTATCTTGCCGAAACTGCTGGCGGAGATGGCGATCAAAGAGTATCCGTCTATTACACTCCCGGAGAAACTCATTCAGGGCGCGCGGATATATCTGCGTGTGGCGACCAACTTTTTGTCTGAGCAGAGGAAAGCAGCATGAGCAAAGGGTATTACGAATTTTTTTGCCCGGTCAAAGTGATCGCGGGCGAGGCTGCGCTGGAGCATATTCCTTTTGAACTCAGTGCATTGGGCGTATCGAATCCATTAATGATTACTGACAAAGGCGTGCGTGGCGCGGGACTGTCGGATTATGTGATTACCGCCTGCAGCGAAGGCGGTGTGGAGATGGCGTCTATCTTTGACGATGTGCCGCCAGACTCGTCAACTGAGGTGGTGCGCAGTATCGCCGCGGTGTACCGGGAGCAGGGGGCGGATTCCATCATCGCCGTGGGCGGCGGATCGGTAATCGATACTGCAAAAGCCGTTAACATTCTGGTTTCCGAAGGGGGCGACAATTTGGCCAAGTACTCCGGCGCCGGTGTGCTGAAGCGTCCGCTCAAGCCCTTCTTCGTCATCCCCACGACGGCGGGCACCGGGTCGGAAGTCACTTCTGTCGCGGTGATCGCCGATCGGAAAAAGGGCGTTAAGCTGCCTTTCGGCTCACCCTTTCTACTGCCTAATGCAGCGATTATCGACCCGCGCATGACGTTGACATTGCCCGCGCACATCACTGCCGCCACGGCGATGGATGCGCTCACTCATGCGGTGGAAGCGTACACCTGCATGGCCAAGAATCCGCTCAGCGACGCTTATGCTGTTTCCGCCGTTAAAAAAATCAGTGAGCACTTGCTGGAAGTGATGGACAACCCGAAAGACCCGCAGGGGCGTTTGGAGTTGGCGCAAGCTTCAACTATGGCTGGCATCGCTTTCTCCAATTCCATGGTCGGATTGGTGCATGCGCTGGGGCATGCGCTGGGAGTTATTTGTCATCTGCCTCATGGAATGTGCATGAGTTTGTTTCTGCCTTATGTGCTGGAATACAACCTGCGTAAAGGCAAAATTCGCGAGCCGTTGGCGGAGTTGTTGCTGCCGTTGGCGGGAGCGCGGGTATACGCGAATACGCCGCCGGAACAACGTGCGAGACGGGCGGTTGCTGCGATCAGAGAGTTGCGCGATGAGCTGTTCGAGCGCTGTAAGCTGCCGCGAACATTGAAGGAAACAGGCAAAGTGAGTCTGGATCTGCTGCCGAAAATCGCGGATGTGGCGATGGACGATGGGTCTATTATCTTCAATCCGGCGGAAGCGGACTTTGAGGAAGTTCTGGAAGTGCTGAAAAGTGCTTGGGACGATATGTAAACAGTAAGAACCCGGCTGCGGAGCGATCCGACAGCCGGGTGTGCATTCCTGCGATTGCCGCCTTAGGTGGCGATCACCACACGTACGGCGTCCAGCGTCAGCTGCGCGCCCTTCAGGTACTTCTCCAGTGTTTCCGTTTGCTGGACGAGGAAATCAATCTCATCCTGACGGATATTCGGATTCACCTCCGCCAGCGCTTTCAAACGCTCAATTTCCGTTTGCTGGGATTGCAGCATAACGGCTATAGAGCGCTCTACCAGCTCGCTTTTCTGCGCTGCGGCGGTTTTTTCCGCTTGGGTGATCAATGGTTCTATTTGCGGGCGGGCATGACGCACCAGATCCTGAGCGGTGCGCTTGGGCACATTTTCCCCCAGCTGCTGCAAGTGAGCGGCAGTCAGGATTTTGCCCAGCTCTTTGCCGCTGCTGTCGATCAGCAGGCGCACCGGTTCTTTAGGCAGGAAGCGATAAAGCTGCAATGCCTTCGGCGCCGGGCAGTTGAGGCGGAAAATGGTCTCCACCATCAGAGCTCCTGGTTGCAACGGCGGCAGCTTGATGGTGCATAGCCCGGTGTTGCCGAACTCGCCGCACAGAATCATATCCATGGCGCCAGTCACAATGGGATGCTCCCAGGTCAGGAACTGCATGTCGTCGCGGCTTAACGCCAGATCGCGATGGAAAGTGGCGGTGACGCCGTCTTCCGGCAATCCGGGGAAGTGGCTGCACTGCATATGATCCCCAGGGCGGAAGATAGACGCGCGTTCGCTGTGCTGCTCCTGGTCCACGCCATATTGGCTGAATACACGTTCGATGTAGTCTTCCAGCTCTTTGCGGCGCTCGTCTTCTGCAATCTGCTCAACCAGGTCGTTCGCTTTTAGCGGATCACAGGAGTTGAGTTCCAGCAGTGGATCGCGGCCTTGTTGCAGCGCCTGCAGCGTTTCTTCCGTGAACTGGTGGGTGTCGGCGATTAATTGATTGAATTCATCCCGATCATCCGTTTGCTCCAGTTCGCTTTCCAGGCGCTCGGCAAAGCGCTGGTAAATCGCCGCTCCGGCGGGGCAAGGGCGACTGAAGGCGTTGATGCCTTCGTTATGCCAGCGTAGCAGGCGTTCCTGAGCGGAATTTTCGAAGAACGGAACGTGGATATTCACGTCGTGGCGCTGTCCGATACGATCCAGTCGGCCAATGCGTTGTTCCAACAAGTCTGGATTTTGCGGCAAGTCGAACAACACCACATGCCTGGCGAACTGGAAGTTACGGCCTTCGCTGCCAATTTCTGAACAGATCAGCGCCTGGGCGCCGTATTCATCGTCCGCGAAATAAGCGCCGGCGCGATCACGCTCCAACAAAGACAAACCTTCATGGAATACCGCTGTGCGGTAGCCGCCGCGTAAACGCAGGAAGTCTTCCAGATCTAGGGCGGTTTCCGCATGAGCGCAGATCACCAATACCTTTTCCAGACGATTTTGTTTCAGCCACTGCGCCAGCCACTCCACGCGGGAATCGGTTTTAACCCATTCCGCGCCCAGCAGGCGCTCTGGATGCAGCCGTTGCTCCAGGTTTGCGGAGGCGGCCAGGGCAGCGAGCTCTTCCGGCTGGGGCAGAGGATGTAAATGCAAGACGCGCTGTGGGAAGCCTTTGATTGCGGAGCGGGTATTGCGGAACAGCACCCGGCCTACGCCGTGTTGATCCAACAGTTTGCGTACAGCGCGCTCGACCCGGTGCAGGGCTTCTTCCCGGCTGTCCTCATCGGCGTCGACCTCGAATTGCTGTAGCTCCGTCAGTAGCGTGTCCACCGCATCCTGTCCCAGGTAGCCGGCCAGTTTCTCCTGCAGATCCTTGGAGTCCAACAGACGCTTCGGACCGCTTTCACCCAACAACTCTTTGACCAGGTCGTTGACTGGTTGATACTGGCTTTCCTCTTCCCGGAACCGCTCCAGGTCATGATAGCGGGCGGGGTCCAGCAAGCGCAGACGCGCGAAGTGGCTTTCCAGTCCCAGCTGCTCCGGTGTTGCGGTCAGCAGCAACAGGCCGGGCGCTTTCTGCGCCAGTGCTTCGATATGGCTGTAGGCGGGACTCTGTTGTTCCGGGGACCACTTCAGATGGTGCGCCTCATCCACAACCAGCATATCCCACTGGGCGTTCAGTGCGTGTTCGCGCCACTGATCGTTGTCAGTGATGAAGTTCAGGCTGCAGAGCACCAACTGAGAACATTCAAACGGATTTTCCTCGCCGGACTCGGTCAGCGCTTCGCAACGCTCGTTGTCGAGGATGGAGAACTGAAGATTAAAGCGACGCAGCATTTCCACCAGCCACTGGTGCAGCAGACTCTCCGGCACAACGATCAGCACGCGCTGGGCGCGTCCGCTCAACAGCTGGTGATGCAGGATCAGGCCCGCCTCAATGGTTTTACC
This sequence comes from Hahella sp. KA22, assembly GCF_004135205.1. Taxonomy (NCBI): domain Bacteria; kingdom Pseudomonadati; phylum Pseudomonadota; class Gammaproteobacteria; order Oceanospirillales; family Hahellaceae; genus Hahella; species Hahella sp. KA22. The sequence continues at coordinate 2,282,585 of NZ_CP035490.1, forward strand.
CAGGCCGACTTCGTCCGCCAGCAAGACCCTGGGGGCATGACGGTGCGCCACTTCGTTGGCGATGTACATCTGGTGGGGGAGAAGTTGCACTCGCGCGCCCATCAGGCCGTAGCCCTGGGTCGCCTGCTGGCGAGTCTGGTAGCCGAGGGTTTCCTGGCGCAGGAGATAACTGCTGAGTTTGTCGACTTGGCCGGAGAAAAGGCGATCTTTCGGGCTGACGAAGTGGACGAAGCTGCTTAATTCCAGCTCCGGCAGTTCGACTTTGCGGCCTTTTTCGTCAAGCGCCTCATAGATCAGATAGCCTTGTTGCTCAATCACCCCGGCTACGGTGTATTTCTTTTCGTCGTTATCGCTGACGTTATCGCCTACCTGATACTGCACGCGGCTCAAGGGCGCGTTGGCGGCGGAATAGGTGCGCTGCTCGGTGGCGGCGGGAAAGCTGATGGTGATTCTGCGATTATCGTTTTCGGTGATGATGCCGAGGCCTAGTTCAGGCTCAGTGTTACTGATCCAGCGCTGGCCGATCACAAAATTCGTGGTACTCAATTTACTCATTCTCGCTGTATTTAACGGTGTGCGTCCGTTGTGGCGGGAGAGGGCGCGTAGGCTCTCCCATGACGCAACGGATACTGATTGCGGGCGGCGCGCGGTGACGAACAGGCGCAGTCCGGCGCAAGGGCGTTATGGTATCACTGCTGGGGATCTGTTTCCTGTTCGCTTTTTGTCAATGAGCGCGCATTTTTTCCAGTTTGATCCGCGCAGCGACTTTATCCTGCAGTCCTTTCCAGGTTGTCACGCCCTGGCTGCGGGCTTTTTGCAGGCAGATTAACGCCAATTCAGCGGCGGCCATGGCGTCGCAGGCGGCATGATGGCGTTGATCGTTATAGAGGCCGAAATAGTGGGACCAGTCATCCAGGCTGCGCAGATGGGAAGGCGCCTCCGGACAGAGCGCTTTCAGCCATTCCGCCACGTCGTAGAATGGCAGCCGGCAACTGACGCCCATATGCGCGCGGGCTTCTTTTTCCAGCATGGCCTTGTCGAAGGGCGCATGAAAGGCGAGCAGGACGGCGCCGTGCGCATAGCTAAGAAAGGAGTGAATCGCTTCTTTGGGCTGTACGCCCTGGCTGAGAGTTTGCTGAGACAGGCCGTGGATCAGAATATTGTCGCGTTCCAGGCGCGCGTCAGCATTGATCACCAGTTCGAATGTCTGTTCCAGGCAAATGCTCAGACCATCGATTTCCACCGCGCCGATAGCGATTACCACATCTTTTTTGGTGTTAAGGCCGGTTGTCTCTACATCCGCCGTCACCCAGCGTATGTCTTCAAGCGCCTGCCCCGGCGGAGGCGGGGACCAGCGAGAGAGAGCTTTGACGTTGGCGTCCATGGAAAAAAAGTCCGTTAATTGATCCAGGGTCATAATTGATAACTCCAGGCGAGCTTCCTTTGTAGTCGTTGGGCCTGGCGGCACGCTTCTTTCAGAATGCGCTGATCGAGATCGTTGAGCGCGTCGGGGGCCACCAGGTTGGTCAGTTCCTTGCCTTCCCGCTTGCATTGCAGGTGATGTCGCAGGCGCAGCAGTTGAATGAAGTCGAACGCTTCTTCCCAGGCGCGTGCATCCCGGGTTTCCAGAACATTGGCTTCGCTGAGCTGGCGCAGCCGATAAATGGTGTTGGAGGCTTCCACTCCGTGCGCGAGGGACAGAACCCGGGCGGCGTCGACGAAGGGCGTCAGCCCCTGCTTTTTCAGATCCACGCCTTCCTGGCCATGTTCTTTGCGGGTGACGAAACCTTTGAATAAGCCCAGTGGCGGCCGATGTTCCAGCGCCGCTGTCGCCAGCATGCGTTGGAACAGCGTGTGTTGTTGAATGCGGCGGCGGATAGGGGCGAACATGCGGCTCGCCAGCGTCGCATCGCCCCACTGCGTTCTCAGGTCGAAGAAGATGCAGGAGTTGAGTACGTTCTGCGGCGTCGCGGCTTCAATAAAGCCATTGAAGCGCTGGTCCCACTCCTGCGCGCTCAGGCACAGCTTGGGATTGCCCGCCATGATGTTGCCCTTGCAGAGGGTAAAACCGCACTGATCCAGAGCTGCGTTGATGCGGGAGGCCAGGGGCAGCAAACGCTGACGGGCCGACTCCCACAGGCGTGAATCCTCCAGCTCGAAGATGATGCCGTTATCCTGGTCCGTCAGCAGGGTCTGCTCGCGTCTGCCGGCGCTGCCGAATGTGATCCAGCTAAACGCTACGCCAGGGTCGCCTTGCTCTTTGATGATCAGCCGGATGACCTGACGGGTGCTGTAATCGTTCAGCAGGGTCACAATATGGTTGAGCTGCTCGGCGCTGGCGCCGTGGGCGATCATGGTTTCCGCCAGACGCGCCACATCGCTTTGCAACGCCGCCAAAGCATCTACCGAGGGCGCGTTGGCCAGCGTGCGTGCGATATGCACCAAGTTGACCCGTTGCAGGGAAAACAGATCGCGTTCGGAGACAACGCCCACCAGTTTGCCATTCTCTGCTATCAGAACATGGGCGAAATGATGTTTCGCCATGATCAACGCCGCTTCAAAAGCGGTAGCGTCCGGCGACAAGGAAATCGGGTCTGCGTTCATGCGACTGGAAATGGGGGCATCCAGGTCCGCGCCGGGACCGGCGATAAATCGACGCAAGTCTCTTAACGTAAATATGCCGATGGGCTTGCGGTTGGCGTCCGTCACCACCATGGAGCCGACGCCTCGTTCATCCATAATCCTGACCGCTTTGCGAATGCTTAGCGTCGGCTCGCAATGTACGGCCTGACGTTCAATAAACTGGCTCAGCGGCGTATTGAGAGAATAGTCTTCGCCCAGGGTGGACTGCGCTTGCGCCTGTATCTGCCGGTTGACCTGGTCCAACAGACTGCTGACCCCGCGCAGACAGAAGTCGCGGAATACCGGGCAGATCGCCAGCATGCGGGAAAAGTGCTCTTTGCTACAGGTAATGCAAAAAGTGTCTTCCTGGGCTTTGTGCAGCGTGCGGGTAGGGCGTTCGCCAAGTAGCGCCGCTACCGGGAAACAGGCGCCGGGGCCGATGTCGAAGGTAGGGAGTTCGTTGGCGTGGCGGTAGCTGTCGCGTTCGCCGACGATATACCCCTGCTTCACGATATAGAACTTCTCTGGCGCGCCATCGTCCGGTCCGATGATCTGCGCGTCGGCGGGGAAAAACTCAATGCTGGATTTTTCCAGCAGCGTCGCCAGCGGGCCGTCGTCCATCTGTTTGAAAGGCGCGAATGCGCGCAGAAAATTCATCAGGGAACGGATGTTCTGAGGGAGGGCGTTGTCTGAGCCAGAGGCTTCCGCCAGCGACGTCCGGGAAAGTCCGTTGGGCGTGTTGTCAGGGGATGAATCGGACATAGGGCGACCTTTTTTTAAACTTATTTATAAATAGGCGCGTGTTCCTAAACTATACGTCTTTAGTTGTACTGCGTCCCGCCGCCAGGCTTGGCGCAGATCAATTTGCATGAGAAAAACGGTAATGGCGCAACGCGACCGGATCGAAATATTGGGCCGGCCAAGGTTTAGACTAAGGTCGGGGTTTTACGGTATGGGGCCTTTGCTACTATAACGACGGGACTAGCTGGGCTATTCCCGCGAGCATAGGGAGGGCCTTGAGTGATCAAGGTTCTTTTTGTGCCCCGGTCGTATAGACACTACCGGGAACGACCTTCAATGGTGTGTGAACGCTGAGTGATGGACGTTATTGTCCATGTTAAACCGGGACAGGCAGGTGGAGTCTCCGCTGGCCGCCCGGTATTTTTTTCGGTATGCTTCCCTTCCGTTGTTCTATTATCCCCCTGTCATTACTGGAATCAGCGCGGGTTCAACCCTGGATGTGCGTCGGTGTTGTATTATCACACTGACGTCTCGAATTTTTGTAAGTGAAGGAGCCTCATTGTATGAGCAAAAAATTTCATCTGGCCATTTCCGTCATCGATATCGAACAATCGGTGGAGGAGTACAACGAAAGGCTGGGGCGTCCCGCTGATGTTGTAGTACCGGGTGAATATGCGCTATGGCGCACCAAGGAGCTGAACTTCTCAATTCGTAAAACTGCGCCAGGCGAAGGCGGACGTTTACGTCACCTGGGCTGGGAAGACTCTGAGGCCAAATTTTTCACTTGCGATAAAGACTGCAACGGCATTTTGTGGGAGGAGTTCTCCGCCTCCCAGCAAGCGGCGGAAATTAAGTCCGCATGGCCGGAGACGGATTACAAGCCGGGCAAGAATAAAGACAAGAAGAGCAAAAAGAACAAACTGGACGAACCGCCTGAAGAGCCCGCCTCGTAACTGAGAGGCTGCAAAATCAGTCTTTCGGAATGAATCGCAATCCTACCCCTTCATTCTCAATTCTCACTACTTCGCTTTCCACCGATTGACCGGGTTCTCCGGGCAGATCCAGTACGCGAATCTGCACTTTCATGTGCAGCTCCGGCGTGGTTTCTTCGGCGATGATGACGAAGGCTCCGCTATCTGAAACATCACGGGTCCGGGTTTCAATGATGCCCAATTGCGGACTGGAAAGCTCAACGCGGAAGTTAGCTTTGATGCGGGGGGAGGAACGCTTTTCTCTACTCATAAAAACCTTGGGCTCGCTGCGGATGAATGTCGGGCCTACGCGGACTTCTTATCAGTGTAGACCACAAAATGAGCGAGAGGGAGAGAAGAGGCGCGCCGGGACTGCGTGCGCCTCGTTAGATCGACTGGTTTCCACTAGTAGGCTAATCCGCCGTTACTCCTCTCTTTTCTTTCACCTGCCAGGAAAAACGGCGGGACGCTTTTCAACAAACGCCTGCACGCCTTCCTGCTTGTCAGCGCTTTCGAAAGTGCGCCGAAAGGCGTTTTTCTCGACTTCCAGCGCTTCAGCAGTGGTGCGCCCGTAGCTGGCGTTGATGGTGTGTTTGCACAGAGAAATAGCCACAGGTGACTGACTTTTACATTGCAGCAGGATATCCCGGGCGGCGGCCAGCATGGCGTCGGCGTCAGAGAACACGCGGTTGACCAGACCTATTCGCAATGCTTCGCCAGCGTCGATGCGACGGCCGGTGTAGATCAGTTCGCGGGCGCGTCCGACGCCGACGAAACGGCTCAGACGCACGCAGCCGCCAAAGCATGGCGTCAGGCCTAAGGAGACTTCCGGCTGTCCAAACTGGGCGCGCTCGGTGCAATAGATGAAATCGCAGGCCATGGCCAGCTCACAGCCGCCGCCAAGGGCGTAGCCGTTCACGCAGGCGATAACCGGGATAGGGAGCGCCTCCAGTAATGCGGTGATTTCCTGTCCCTGGGCGGCGAATCGTTCGCCTTCTTCAGGAGACATTTGCTGCATGGCGGCGATATCCGCGCCAGCGATGAACGCTTTTTCGCCGGAGCCCGTCAGAATCACGCCGCGAACAGGAAAACCCGGCTCCTGCAGGCGCAGCAAAATTGTTTTCAGCTCGACAAAAAGCGCCGGCGATAAGGCGTTCAGTTTATCCGGGCGGTTGATCGTCAAGGTCGTGACGCCGTTGACGCTGGTTTGTTGTATTAGTGCAGTCATAATCAATCTCCTCAAGAATCCCAGATGGCGCCGAAGGCGGGAATGCCGCGGCTTTCCAGTTCATAGACAACGTTCCAGGTGACCTTTTTGTTTGAGATGCAGATAACCGCTTCAGCGCCGGTATCGCGATAAGCCAGATAGGCCAGTCTGGCGAGGTCAGGTTTACCATGAGTGTCGGTGTCCCAGATCAAGGCGTCTGGGTGAGCCGCTTTGATGTCGTCAACCAACTCATCGCCGTAGGTTTTGCGCGGATTGCGCGTCGCCCACACCAGCTTCGCCGGCACGCCTTGCGCAACCAGGTGCGGCAGACAGGGGCCGATGCCGCTGCCCGTGGCGATCCATACCACCTTTTTGAACAGGGTTTCGATATTGCCGACCCCTGCGGTTGGAATACCCTTGACCCACACTTTGCGGGGCTGGTTATCGATAAACGCCCCCGTCCAGTCGCCAGCACGGGATATAGCCAACTGAAAACCTTCCCGACCCGGCAGTGGAATATTGGCGAACGCATGCCACTCAAACAGCGGATTCAAACTGAGATCCGTCGATGAGCCGGCGAAGGGCGTCACGCCATAGTTGAAGTCGGCGATGACGGCGTGGTTCGAAGGCTTGTGGATGGTCACTTCCACTTTGCGCAGGCGCAGCCAGGGCGCCAGGATGCTGAGGGTCACCGCCGTCAACGCCCACACCTGAGGTGAGGTCGCCAGCGCAGACGGCAGCTCGCTGACAGGGTGCGCCGCCGCGCTCAGAATAAGCGTCTGCGCCCAAAACAGCAGGACAGACGCCCAACTGCCGAAGCGAGCGGAGAACTCGAATTGATCGTGATATTTGGCGCGAAGGGCGGGCAACGCCAGAATGATCATCAGAGTCAGTATGCTCAGATGAACAGACGCCAATATGGGAACCGACGAGGGCAGAGCGGTATAGCTCCCAAGCAGGCTGAAAACTGTGAATGCGGCGTACCACAACGTACCGCAAAAGAACCCTCCAACATGGATTCCGCCAAAGTGATACACCTTGCCCATGGCCCAGCGCCATTTCAGCGGCCAGTGGGGAGGTATGCTGGTGGCGATGGCGAACAGCGCATTAACGACATACTGCTGTCGAATCAGAATGGCGATGGTGAAATTGACAAGGGCGCCGTTCAGCACGGTTTCCATCGGCAGCTGGTCTATGCGCCAGCCGCCATTTGTCAGCCAGTACAGTGCGCCGATATTGAAGGCGGTCATCAGTATGGCGAGACGGTTATAAGGCATCACCTTCGGATGACGGGCCCACTTGTGCCAGGGGTGTTGTGGCGGCATCTTGATGCGGGACAGGTCAATGTGCTTTTTCTGCGGCGGCGCCTTGGGCGCATATTGCAACGCCGTCTTGGATAAAGAGGCTGTCATGCCGGAACCTCCTGCGAGGCGGGGATATTCGCCAGCATTTCCTCCAGGCGCTTCTTATCGACCTTGCCTCGCGGCGTCATGGGGAACTCGTCCAGAGCAATGACTTTATCGGGGATACAGTAGTAAGGGAGCTTCGCTGCGACGGCCTGTTTTACCTGCACAGGATTGACGCTGGCGGGTTTGACGAATGCGGCGAGATCGCGGCTGGTGTGTTTGATCACCACCGCCTGCTGACATCCTGGCAAGGCCTCTATGGCGCAGGAAACCGAGTTCAGCTCAACCCGGAAACCCCGCACTTTGACCTGATCGTCAGTGCGGCCCAAATGCTCCAGTTCGCCATTTTCCAGCCAGCGCCCCAGGTCGCGGGTGCGGAACATTTTGCCGCCGTTATCCAGAAAGGGATCGTGGCGATAGCGGTCTTCATTAAGCACGTCGTTGTTGATGTAGCCAGCGGTGACGCAAGCGCCGCCGGCCCACATTTCGCCCACTTCGCCGATGGCGCAGGGTTTTAGTGAATCGTTTAAGATGTAGACCGTATTGTTCGGCGTGGGCGCTCCGATACTCAGCTGACCCTGGTCCGGCAGGTAGCGTCCCATGGTGTTCACAATGGTGACTTCAGTGGGGCCGCAGCAGTTATAGAACTCACAATGGGTCGCCCATTTTCTCGCCAGCGGCTCCGGGCAGGCTTCCCCGGCGACTGCGACCGCCCGCAGGTCGGGGCATGCCGCGGGATCGAGCTTACTCAAAATGCTGGGGGTCGCGATCACCACATTGGCGCGGCTGACCGTTTCCTGAAAACCGCAGCCGCGGATAATTAATTCTCCACCGTGGGCGAGGGTTGTCAGAATCTCCCAGGCGGCCATGTCGAAGGCGATATTCAAAATCTGCGCGACTTTTTCCCCGGGTTGAATGCCCAGGTTGCCTGGCGCGGTCAAAAGCAGGTTGCAGACATTGCCATGAGTAACTTTGACGCCGTTGGGCGCTCCAGTGGTGCCGGAGGTGAACAGCACGAAGCAGGCGTCATCTTCCTCTACAGTCGGAAAAGACGGAGGAACAGGGGCGCTATCGGCGAGTGTCCGGCGACTTAGGATTTCATCGATACACAGGCGCTCGCAGTCTGGAGGAATCGGCACGCTGTCATGGTATTCAGAAAGGGTCAGCATCACCCTGGCGGCGGAGGATTGCGCGACGAGTTTTAATTGCTCTTTTGGACAGATTTTTACGTCCTGCGGCACGTAAGCCGCACCGACCTTGAGCGTCGCCAGAACGCCAACGACCATGGGGATGGAGCGACGTACAAACAGAGCGACATGGTCTCCTTTTTTCACGCCTGCGGATATCAATACACCGGCAAGAAAATCCACTTGTTTTTGCAGCTCGCCGTAACTGATCTTGTCGCCCATGTGCTCGACGGCGGTTTTATCTGCATAGGTTTTCATGCTTTGTTCTATGGCTAAATATATATTGCTAAAGGGCGGTTTCTTATATTCGCCCTGGCCATATTGAATAAATTTTATTTGATCTTTTGGAGATAAACCTTGCAGAGGTTCTAAACGAAACTTCTGTATAGATTGGGAAAGTTCTGATTTTTGAATGACGGAAGCGGTGAAGTTCATAAGTCTCTCCTTCTATTTATCTTTTGACAAGGCGAAAGCAACCCTTCAAGCCTCGGTTCGCCTGATGTCAATGGACTATGATCGTTGTAAAACAAATGGATTAGGTGAAGCGGCGAATATTCTCCGTTTCTTTATATATTTAACTTTTTGTTTAACTTTTATCTTTGAGATTAGTTCCCGTCGAAATGGGGAATTAATACTTTGGTTACGACTTTTATAGTTGGGAAAAGTTCAGAATTAATTTATGAAAATGTATAAATAATTGAAATTTAATTTAAGGTTATATCCAAGGGCTGATAATTTAATTTAAAAATACAAGTAAACTTATTTGTAAGCGCACGGGGTTAGTCTGGGGTTGGGAGGGCGTTGGTTGAAGCAGCGATCGGGGTTGCTCTATCTATGGCGCTGCGCTAAGGAATCTGATTAACGGCTTGAATCAAAAAAATTTTTTACCTTTGTACTACACTTGCTACGAGGTCGTTGTTTTTGCCTCAGGCGGAGGCGTGCGCGGCCGATTGTAAAACTAATAACCAAGTGTGGTACGAATGTCCTGGCTCACAAATGTCGGTCTTAGATATAAATTTTGGCTGGTCAATGCGGTTTCGTTCGGCATCATGCTGGCGTTGGTGCTGGCCTCCATGCGTTTGTCTCATAACGGTGGTATTGAGCTGCTTGCGTCCGAGTTGAAGGTGGCGGTGCGCGCTCCGGCGGGGCAGGTAGCTGGTCCATTGCGCGTGTATGAATTAGATAAAGTGCCGCCTAATACACTACAGCGGGACGTCTTGCGCACGATTTCCAGCGACGCGGCGGCGCAACCGCGAACGCTGACTCAGTCGGCGGAGGCCTTTCTGTCGGAGGAACCTGACAAGGTAGTGGCCTACCTGCGTGATGGCGGTAAGGTAAAAGTGGCTCTGGGCGCTGCGCCCAGTTTATGGAAAGTATTCAAGGATCAGGCGCCCGCGTTCGCCGGGATTGTCTTTGTTTTGATGTGCCTGCTGCTGGTGGCGTCGCAATTACTGATCGCTTTCGTGGAGCGTCACGTCAACCGACTCAAGTCCATCATGCTGCAGGCGCAGAGTCAGAGCGACCTGACGCTACGTGTGCCGATCGAATGTGAGGATGAAGTGGGGCAAATGGCCTCGGCCTTCAATCAGATGCAGCAAACCTATCAGGAAGCAGTGTTGCAGATTCATAACGCTGTCGCTACGCTGCAGCAGGAAGTGGGATTGCTGGCGCAGTATTCCACAAAAACCCGCGATCAGATGTCCCGTCAGGCCAACCAGACCGAAAGCGTGGCGGACTCCATGCAGCAGATGCTGGACGCGGCGCAGCAGGTGGCGCAGTACGCGGATGAAACGCGGGAGATGTCAGGCAACGCCGACGCGAAAACCGAATCCGGCCTGAAAGAGGCGCAGGATTCCAAAGTCGCCATCGCTAAACTGGCCAAGTCAGTGGACTCGCTGGTCGACCTGACCAATCAGCTCAACGAGGATACGCAGAAAATCCAGTCCTCCACCGGGGAGATCACCAGTATTTCCGAACAAACCAACCTGTTGGCGCTGAACGCCGCTATTGAAGCGGCCAGAGCGGGTGAGCAGGGAAGAGGTTTCGCTGTGGTGGCGGACGAAGTGAGAACCCTCGCTACCCGCGCCTACACCGCCAGCGAGGGCATCGACTCCATCGTCAACGCCATTCAGGATCTGGAGAAGAAAGTAGAGAAGGGCATTCTGGAGGGGCGGGAAGATGCGGAACGCTGCCTTGCCGGCGCGCAAAATACAGTCGGATTGCTGACCGGCGTGAAAGAACTGGTGCGGGATATTCTGGAGAAGAACACCCTGATCGCCACCGCCGTCGAACAGCAGGGCGCGACAGTCGGCGCCATGAATGACAACCTGCAGGAAATGCGCAATCTCACTCGCGACACCTCACAGATCGCCGGAGAAGTCGCGGCCAGCAGCAAATCCATTCACACTCAGGCCAATACGCTGGATCGTCTGGTGAAGGCGATGAAGGTGAAATAGAGGCTGGAGTGACGAAAATCGATCTTCGCTGAAGAGCAGGTGCGTCAGGGTAAAACCCGCTGCTCCCAAAGGCGGATTTCTTTGCGCAGACTGCGCCAATCCGGCAATAACTGTTCCTGTAGCGCATAGAAACGAGGACTGTGGTTCATTTCCCGCAGGTGACACAACTCATGGGTCACCACATAATCCACCAATGACAGTGGGATCTTCACCAGATTCACATTCAACGTGATCATCCCCTTGCGATTACAGCTTCCCCAATAACGCCGCATGAAGCGCAGGCGCAGGGTGGGCTGAACCACATTCCAGGCGGCGATACGCTCATTCCATATAGCCAGGCGCTCTTCCAACAGCGTCTGCGCCTGATTGCGATACCAGACATTCAGGTATTTCTCCGCCTGGACCGGGTTTTCCTGATAGCGACTGGGCAGACAAATGCGTCCGTCCTCCGTCAACGCCAGGGTGCGTAAATCAGACTGGTACGCCAGCCTGAACTCCGCGCCCATGAAATAATGGCGACTGTCTGCGGCGTAACCTGGGGCTTGTTGAGGCTGCGGCAGCAGCGCCTGTTTGTGCTGCTGCATGCGAATCCAGCGAATTTTTTCGCCGAGCAGGCGATGAATGTCCCGTTGGCTGACGCGCAGTGGCGCGCGAACTTTGACGCTCTGGTCCCGGTGCACTTCGATCACTACGGATTTACGGCGCGAGGAACGCAGCAGTTGGTACTGCAACTCCAGCGCCGGGTGCATGCACAGGTTGGGGTTGGAAGCATGTTCTGTCATCGGGAACGGGGTCTCTCAAATCTGCTGCCGGCATTGTAACCGCTAACGGCGCTGGACGGGATTACAATGCGTTTGGCGGTCTCGTCGTCAGGTATGTAAAAATACGGTGGTCCGGTTGATATATGGGCTTCCGACCCCATTAACCAGTCTCATTAACATGGAAATCCACTTTACAGCGGAAATATGACGCATATGCAAAATGACACGCATTCCAAAGCCATGGGATATATCCTGTGGATTTTCGGGTTTACCGGTTCTCACCGTTTTTATTACGGCAAACCCGTTACCGGCACTATCTGGTTTTTCACTCTCGGCCTGTTGGGCATTGGCTGGATTATTGACCTTTTCCTGATCCCCTCTATGGACCGCGAAGCGGATCGTCGCTTTAAAGACGGCTCCACCAGCTACACGGCAAGCTGGATTCTTTTGACCTTTTTGGGCTTTTTCGGCGTACACCGCTTTTACATGGGCAAATGGTTGACTGGTCTGCTGTATCTGCTGACCGGCGGTTTGCTCGGTTTGGGCATCCTTTATGATTTCTGGACCCTGAATGACCAGATTTCTGAAGTAAACGGTTCCTGAACCGCTAACGCATCGCCGTTTCTTTGTCCGTGGGCGGCCTGGAGTCGCCCTGCTGAGGGCTACGTATTGTGGACGGCTTGCGCTGGCGCGCGCGAAGATGTTAGAACGAAACAAGATGGCGCTGAAGGGATGCGGGCGCAGGCTTAACAGTAGAAGAGGGTAGTACCATGCAAGAAGATAAAGATGATCTTTTTGCCGAAGAGATGTCAGGGGTCAAGCCGTTGCCCCGCCATAATCAGGCGGACGTCAAGAAAGCCAAGGAAGCTACGCCCGGACAGGAAGCTCGCCGCAAAGCCGCCGTCAGGCACAAGCTGCTGGATCTTAATTTTCTCAGCTCCGACGATCATGTCGAGATACTGAAAAGCAACGATCTGCTGGAATACAAAAAAGATGGCGTACAGCATGGGGTGTATAAAAAGCTCCGGCTCGGCCAGTACCAGATCGAAGCGCGTCTGGATCTGCATCGCAAGACGGTGGAGGAAGCGCGGGTAGAGGTGTTCCAGTTTGTGCGCGACTGTCTGCGTTACGACTTACGCACGGTGATCATCCTGCATGGCAAGGGCGACCGTAATCAGAATCAGGAAGCGGTTATTAAGAGTTATGTAAATCGCTGGTTGCGGGAATTCGATGAAGTGCTGGCGTTTCACAGCGCGCAAAAACAGCATGGCGGTTCCGGCGCGGTTTATGTGCTGCTGCGCAAAAGCGACCGTGAAAAGCAAAATAATCGGGAACGTTTCGGCTCCCGCTAATCTTTGAGAAAACGCAGCCGGCCAGGAGCCGGCGTTGTGTTTTCAGTCTATCTCGCGCCGACCCCGCTTCTTCTCACCATTTCGCATAGTGATCTTCAGCAAATCCGGGCTGATCGATAATATCGATAGCTTCGCCCTGGGCGGTGATGATGCGGCCGTTGTAGCTGCCGAACATTTGCCGGAAATTAGAGGCCAGCAACCACAGATTGATTTTGTCGCGGCGGCATCCTCGCGGGGTGAACGTGAGGTCGATTTTTTTGCTCTCAGAGTAAACTCGCCAGGGTTGGAAAGGCTCTCGGCGGTTGAAGCGGAAACGCACCGGCTCCAGTGGATGCATCATGCCGTTCAACCACATGGCGTTCTCCGTCATGCCGGTTTCGTTGACGCCATTGGCCAGATTCAGACCCAGACGACGGCCGGTGGAGTCCACGCCGCTCACGCAGGCCCACTTCCATACGGTTTCTCTGCGCATGAAACCGCAGGACCAGTCGGAAGAGCCCATCATGCCCATATGCTCCAGCAGGTACTTGTGGCCTTTCCAGATCAGGTGGCCGCTGACTGGCAGCCCGGCGCTTTTCTGGGTGTAGACCCAGCCGTTGTATCCGGCGGGACAGCACAGACGCAGTGGGTCCTGGCGCACGCCGAAATCCAGATAGGCGGAGAGTTGCAGTCCGCTTTGCAGTACGACATCGAGTTTGTGTCCGGAAGGAAAGTTATTGAAGTAGAACTCGCTTTTGCCGTTGCCGAAACTCACGTCGCCGTTGTCCGGGGTGACGCTAAACTGAGTCTTACGAGCAAGCGGCTGCAGGAAGCTGAATTCCTCATATTCGCCGGTGGCGCCGTTAAAGCAGTAGAGAAAGGCGTTGGAGACCCATTTCAGGTCAACGATGGCGACGCCGATAATCAAATCCTGACTGAGCAGGCCGAAGAATTGAAACTGGTTGAACCTCTTTTCCTTGAAGAAAGGGCCGACGGCCTGGTCCATGGGGGTGCGCAGATCATAATCCCAATAGTTGATCTGCCCGACTGGCTGGGAAAAACGGCCCCATGCAGGTTGGCCGTCCTCGCCAATAAGAATGGGGGTGTGGAAGCTGGTCATATTGTCTCACATGGTTTTTTTTATGTTTTCAGGTGTTGTACGCCATGACAGAGGCTATTCCGTTTTCATTTTAATGTTAATTTAACGGGGTTAAATCTGTGATTCAGGTCCGATTATGTTAATGACGTTCTGTTACATTCCGCTCACTGACTTCTTAGAGACGATAAAAATAACAATCTTGGGAGGACGGAGATGCGGCGATTATATAAATGGCTGGCGGGAGCGGCGATGTTGTTACTGCTGACGCGATGGTCCTGGGCGGAGACTTATATCTACCTGACCAACAGCACGATGGAGACAGTCACTCTGAGCACCGCGCAAAGCGGTTACGACAACATCCGGGAGGGTGTGGAATGGGACCGGCTGGAGACGGAGATTCCGCCCCTGGCCACGGTAAAAATTCTGCGCTTCAACCGTGACCAGGGCATCAAGTGGGGTAAAACCTACTTCTTCGACACCACTGTAATGGGGCGCAATAGCACGGCGCTGCTGCGGCAGAAACTCGAAGGAACCTGGAATTTCAGCAAAATGTGGATTGCGGCGGACGACGACCCCTGGCGTTATGACCGCGACATTCACGCCATCCCAAGAGAGTTTGACGGGGTGGACAGCCACTTGGCGTATCGCTCGCAATACGCCAGACCCGGCGGAGACGACGTTTACTACGTCATCAACAATGACTGGACCCTCAGCGAGCGCGTTCCGCAAAGCAATCACCTCAAAGTGCTTACCTATAATGCCTGGGCGCTGTTGCCGGGGCTGATGTCAAAGAATACCTCCAACCGACTCGCCACCATGGCGGAAGCCGTGAAAGGCTATGACGCCGTGGTGTTTCAGGAGGTGTTCGACCCCATTCTTACCGCGCGCTTTCGCAGTGACCTGCAAGCCGAGTATCCGTACCTGACGGAGATACCCTTCAAACTCGGGCGCATTTTGACGGGAGGCAGTTTTATCGCCAGCCGCTGGCCGATCCTGGAGCAGGACACGATGGTCTACGAAGGCTGTCGCAATGACGGATGCTTCGCCTCGAAAGGGGCCAATTACGCCAAAATCGATAAGGGCGGACAGATTTACCATCTGTTCGGCACGCACACCCACGCCTATACCGGAGAAGAGGATGTCGCTCTGCGGCGCTGGCATTTGCAGCAGTACAAAGCCTTTGTCGACAGCAAAGGGGCGGCGGCGGATGAGCCGGTCATCATCGCAGGCGATCTCAATGTGGATAAGCTCAACTTTCCGGTGGAGCATCAGGATATGCTGGCGATTCTGGACGTTGCTGATCCGCCGTCACAGAGCCAGTATCCGCATACCTACGATGGCGGCGTGAATACCTTCGCAGACTCCAAGTACACGGAATATCTGGACTACGTGTTGACCTCGAACGCGCATGTCGCGCCGGTATACTCCCACAATCGAGTGCGCATTCCCCGTTTCATCGAATGGGAGCACTGGACGACCTGGGATCTATCGGATCACTTCCCGGTGGAAGGCGAATTCGTATTTCCGTTGCCCACAAATCCGGTGGAATAGCGTCCGGCGCAAGTCATGGCGCCGGTAGATCTTCGGTGAAGCGGCGCATGAAGGCCGTTTTGACATGGTCGGGCAGCTTGCCGTAACCGCTGTCCCGCCAGTCCTGCAGCAGCTGGAGGTATTCTTGATCGTCTTCGCGTCGGTATCCCGCCGCCATGGCGATGGACTTGGGCTTCAGGGCGGGCGCGGTGCTGTAGTCAGCGCCGGAGGGCGCATCGCGGTTCCATAACATGTGAGATTCGCCCAGCTCGCCTTTGAATTGATAGAAGGCGTCGTCCGGCGGCAGCGCTGTCAGTGTGTATTCGATCTCTATCTGGCCGTGCGTCACATCCATGCCGCCAAGAAAGGGGCGATCTGCGCCATAGATCAGATATTCCGCGTCATCCGGCGTCAACGCAGTGGCTGCGCGGCGTCTCTCTTCGGAGGGCGAGTGGGGATACAGTTCGTTGGAATACTTGGCGATGTCCAGCCTGATACGGCCATCCTCCGGCAGCTCAAGATCCTGGTTCAGAATGTACGTGGTCAGGTAATCATGCTGCTGCAAGGTGATGGCGATAGGGCGTTGTTGGTCGTTCAGCGCGATGGTGGCGGAGACATATTGGTCCGGGCTGCGCCAGTGACGGGTATCCCCCAGCAGGTTCAGCATGATGGACTTCCAGCCCGGCATGCCTACCGGCAGTCCGGAATAAGCGAAAGTCAGGTTGTAGGTGAGAAAGGTCCAGGTCTTGGCGTCTTCAAGCCCGACATTGTCGTAGTCGACCCGGCCGTAGGCGACCTGTCGACTCGTGTCGCCATCGCCGTCATAAAAAAAACAGACGTCTGGATTGTAGGTGAATTTGTTGAGGGTTTCCGGGCTGACGTCCTCGCTGATCAGCGCGCCGTGTTTGTCATACAGACGGCCGTTGGCGATGTAGTCGCGATAAAAATCGATGAATAACGTCTGTCCTTCCGCTGCAAAAAAACGGGGTTTATAGCGCTCCAGCAGCTCTCTTTCCGATGCGGAAGGCAGCGTGGTGCGTGGGGGATTGACGGAGAAATAGTCCAGAAAATCCGGCGTCATGGACAGGCGCTCGGCGAAGGCGAGTCCTGGGGATAATGTGATACAGACAAAGACAAACCGCTTGATTGCCAACGTCGGCTTCATGCTCAGCGAACTCCCTTAGCGCAAAGGTCTACCTGACAAAACATTATGTTTTAACTACGCGAACTATAAGGAAAAGTTTTGTGTGGCGCCACGGTTATAAGCGCGCAGAGCGAAAGTAAGCGCCTACATGTGAACTCCAGCGCTTTCGGTTACTACATAGACAAATGACCGTGGGTCATTTAGTCTTTCGGGCATCATAACAACAAAATACGAGCAGGGCGTCTTTATGAAATTAACCGTGAACGGCGAACCAAGAGAAGTGGATGTGACGCCGGATACTCCATTGCTTTGGGTGATCCGGGATGAGTTGCAACTGACGGGAACCAAATTCGGCTGTGGCATGGGGTTGTGCGGCGCCTGCACCGTGCACCTGGATGGAGAGCCCATTCGCTCCTGCATTACTCCGGCGATTGTGGCCCAGGAGCGTAAGATCACTACGATCGAAGGCATTGGCGATCCCGAACAGCCTCACCCGTTGCAGCGCGCCTGGGTGGAGCTGAATACCCCCCAGTGCGGATATTGCCAATCCGGGCAGCTCATGTCCGCCTGCGCCCTTTTGGCGAAAAATCCCCAGCCGTCGGATGCGGACATCGACAACGCCATGTCCGGCAACATTTGCCGCTGCGGAACCTACCCCCGCATTCGCGCCGCCATCCATCAAGCGGCGGCGCAAATCAATCAGAACTCAAACCAGAAATAGAGGGGGAAGGGGTTATGGAGACCATTGCATTATCCCGTAGAGACTTGCTTCGGGCTTCCCTCAGTGCTGGCGGCGGACTGATGGTAGCTTTGCAGTTGCCTGGTTGCGCGTCCTTGCCGCAAGGGATGGAGACGAATTCGCTGCGACCCAACGCTTGGCTGGAGGTCACGCCGGACAATCGCGTTATTCTGACCCTGGACCGGGTGGAAATGGGGCAGGGAACCTACACGGGCATGTGTACGCTGCTGGCGGAAGAGCTGGATGTCGATCCTGCCTCCATAGAGGTAGTGTTTGCGCCGGTGGACTCCGCCTACGAACAACCTGACTTCGGTCTGCAAATCACTGGCGGCAGCACCAGTTTGAGTAGCAACTGGGTGCGATTGCGGGAGGCGGGAGCTATGGGGCGGGCCATGCTGGTCGCCGCCGCGGCCCAGGTCTGGAGTGTCCCGGTATCGTCGGTTCTCGCTGAGAATGGCGTCTGCCGGCTGCACGAAGACGGCCCATCGCTGAGTTATGGCGAGCTGGCGGAACTGGCGGCGAAGCAGCCCGCGCCAGCTAACATCACGCTAAAGTCGCCGGAAGCGTACCGCTACATTGGCAAGTACAACCAGCGTCTGGACGCTTCTTTGAAAAGCTTCGGCCGCGCAGACTTTGGCATCGATGTGCAATTGCCGGGTATGTTGTATGCGGTGATGGCGCGCGCTCCGGCGGCGGGAGGAACTGTGCGTGCACTGGATGATGTGGAAGCGCGGAGTATGCCCGGGGTGGTGGCGGTCATACAGGTTCCCCGGGGCGTCGCCGTTGTGGCGGATAAATACTGGCGCGCCCGTCAGGCCCGGGACAAGCTGAAGATTGAATGGAATACCGGCGAGCTGGGGGCGTTGGATACGGAGTCTGTATTCGATCTTTACCGGCGAACGCTGGCGACGCAAAGCGGAGATACGGTTCGCAGCGAAGGCGATGTCGAGAGCGCATTGGCGTCAACCTCCCAAAGAGTGACGGCGGAGTACCGCGCTCCGTTTCTCGCCCACGCCACTATGGAGCCGCAAAATTGTACGGCCTGGTTTCGGAACGGGCGTTGCGACGTATGGGCGCCCACCCAGGGGCCCGATGTGGCGCGGGCGGTGGCGCGCAGAGAATGCGGCCTATCCGCCGCCGACATTCATATTCACACCACCTTTATCGGCGGTGGGTTCGGGCGTCGCCTGAGCCAGGATTTCGTCGGCGAAGCGGTCTCCATTGCGCAACATTTTGATCGTCCGGTGAAATTAATCTGGTCGCGAGAGGAAGATATTCAGCATGATTTATTTCGTCCCGCTTCGCTGCACCGGCTGACGGCGGCGTTGTCGCCAGAGGGAGAGGCTCTCGCCTGGACTCATGACATCGCCGCGCCGCGGGTTATCGATCATTATGCGAAGGAAGCCGCAGGGGCGGTCGCTCCGACATGGGCGCCGCAAGCCATGGTGCGCATGGCCGCAGGCGTGGCGAAAATGGTCACGCCGGACCAGAGCGCCTACGAAGGCGCGGAGGATGTCCCTTACGCGATTCCCCACATCCGCGTGCGCCATATGAAGGCGGACTCTGGAGTACCTATCAGTTATTGGCGCTCGGTCGGCCACTCTTTCAATGCTTTCGTGGTGGAAAGCTTTGTGGATGAGTTGGCCTATCACGCGGGGCAAGATCCTGTCTCCTATCGAGAACTACTGCTGCGTGACCATCCACGCCACCTGCGAGTGCTACGAGCGGCGGCGCAGAAGGCGGACTGGAATAGTCCGCCGGCGCCGGGCAGAGCGCGGGGCGTGGCCTGCCATAAAAGCTTTGGAACCTATGTCGCGCAGGTGGCGGAAGTGTCCGTGGAAAACGACGCCATCCGTGTGCATCGGGTTGTATGCGCCGTTGACTGCGGACTGGCGGTGAATCCTGATACGGTGATCGCACAAATGCAAGGCGGCGTCATTTTCGGCTTGACAGCAGCTCTGTATGGGGAGATAACCCATACTCAGGGTGCGGTGAGACAGTCAAACTTTCACGATTATCCGGTATTGCGCATGAATGAAACCCCGGAAATTGATGTGGTTCTGGTTGGTGGTGACGCCGCTCCCACCGGAGTAGGAGAGCCGGGAACGCCGCCCATAGCGCCGGCGGTGGCCAACGCCGTATTCAGGCTGACCGGACGACGCTTGCGCGACCTGCCGTTGCGGCTGAAAACATGAATATAGCCGGGAGATTATAATAATTATGGGATGGTTGGTGCTGGCCGCAGGACAGAGCCGCCGCTTCGGCGCGGACAAACTGACGGCTAAAATGAGAGACGGACGTGCGCTGCTGGCGCACACTCTGGCGGCGTTGACGGCGACGGAGCAGCCGGTGCTGGTGGTGGTCAGACCCGGACACAACGCCGTCACTGCATTGTTAGATCGCCTTGACGTTCCCTATACGGTTTGTCCCCACGCGGAGGCGGGTATGGGCGCTTCATTGGCATGGGGGGTGTCGCAAGTACGGGACTGGATGTTTTGCGGCGTGGCGTTGGCGGATATGCCTTACATTCGCGCAAGCACGCTGGCTGCGCTGCATGAGCGTGGAGAGGAAGAGCGCATCGTCGCGCCTTTCTATCACGAGCGGCAGGGACATCCGGTGATTTTCGGACGCCGCTTTTACCCGCAATTGATGGCTCTGGGCGGCGACGCCGGAGCGAAGTCGGTGTTGCAGCGATACAGTGATGCGTTATTGCGTTTGGACGTGGAGGATCGCGGGGTGCTGTGCGATGTGGATACCCCGGATGATATCCATGAAGCGCGGCAGGAAGGAGTCGCTTACTCTTTGCCCTGAACCCGCTCGCTGTCTGAGCCCTGTCTTGCGCATCCTGCGGGACAGGGCAAGCTCATCGGGCGATGCTCGCCCGGCCTTATGCTTTTGTCCGGCTTACCAGGGCAACAATTCCCCATTCGCATGCCAGAACTTCCCTGAGTTCTCCAACGTCAGCTCGTCTATGCACGCGGCCAGCCCCTTCGCCGATACGTCGGGAGTGATATCGCCGGAATGTCCGGTCATGTCCGTAATAACATAGCCAGGGTGCAGCAACGCCACCGCCACGCCGCGGCTTTTCATGTCCAGCGCCAGAGATTTGCCTATGGCGTTAAGACCCGCTTTAGACATACGGTAACCGTAATAAGCGCCGGAGCTGTTGTCTTCCACTGACCCCATACGACTGGTGATCAGTCCGACTTTGGCTCCCTTATGCAGGTTCTCCAGCAGCGCGCTGGTGACGCGCAGCGGGCCCAGGGTATTGATTTCGAATTGCGCGCGCATGGTGTCCCAGTTGGGGCTGGGCAGTGTTTCATGGTGCAGCAGGCCGGCGTTATTGATGAGAATATCGACGGTTTGTCCCGTCAGCGCCTGGCGAATCTGTTCCACGCATGCGTCCTGGCTGATGTCGATATCGGTCAAAACGGTCACGTTCAGTTTTTGTAACTCGTCGGAAGCGCGTCGGCAGATAGCGGTGACTTTATCGCCCCGTTGACTGAAAAGACGCGCCAGTTCCAAGCCGATGCCGCGATTGGCGCCGGTAATGACGACGTGAGCCATGATGTGCTCCTTGTATCCTTAATGAATGGAGGGTTCACCAGGGAGATGGGGACGCCCCGCAAAGGATACAAGGCGCGATGCGGTTATTTGGCGGCGAAGCGGACCAGGCGTTCGCTGAGGCGTTGCACCCGTGAGGCGGCGGCTTCATCCGTGATGGCGCCTTCCGCGTTGATCACTTTGTTGGCCTGTCCAAGCGCCACTTGCTCGGGCATCATCACGCAGCCGATGCCGGACAATATGGTTCTGACCATCGGCAGAGCGCGAATGCCGCCCAGAGCGCCGGGAGAGGCCGCCAGTAGCGCCACCCATTTGTCTTTGAACGCCGCCATGGAAGGCTCGCCTTCCAGCGGGCGCGACACCCAGTCGATAGTGTTCTTTAAAACGCCGCTGATGCCGCCATTGTATTCGGGGGAAGACAGGATGAATCCATCATGGGCCGCGAGAATCTGCTTAAGCTTGAGCGCGTTCTCCGGTAGGCCGGATGCGCTTTCTATATCGCCGTCATAAATGGGCAGGGGATAATCCGCCAGATCCAGATAGGTTACCTCGGCCCCCGCCGCTTCCGCATAACGACCGGCGGCGCGCGCCAGCTTTTTATTCAGGGACTCTTTGCGCAGACTGCCGGCGAAGACGAGAATTTTGGGTTTACTCACATCGACCTCCATTACTCACATTGACCTCAATAGTTGAGTAGCTTCTTCGAAGCATACCGACGCTGACAGCGTTGCTCCACCTCTAAATTTCGCGGCCTGGCGTCTGAGAGACTGATCGTATTACGACAGAGTTGATTTATTTTCGATCTGAAAATGCAGTTCAGATATCCACACATCCTGTGGATATCTCTTTGGAAAACGATGGGAGCCCTTTGTTTTGTAGGGATTGCGGAGATTTTGGTAATTTATGATCAGTGTGTTTTTTATACTGACTGCTTGTCGCTTTTCTATCCAACGGCATTGGTTGCAATATCCGGTGGATTTGGAAATGATTCAACCCGGATAAAACATTAAGGAGACCCAGTTGTGAAACCTGTCGCTGAAGCCTGCTTGCGGAATCAGGCCCCGATCGCCGAAGCGGTGCGAGAGCCGTTCGCCTATGTAAAAACGGTATTGGAAATCGGCGCCGGCACCGGGCAGCACGCGGTGTATATCGCTGAGCGTATGCCCCATCTGCAATGGCTGCCGACGGATCTGGCGGAGGCCTTGCCGGGGATCTGCGCCTGGGTGGAGGAGTCGGGCCTGGATAATCTCTTACCGCCAAAAGCGCTGGATGTGACGACTGGGGATTGGGAGTTGTCTGAAACCTTTGATGCGGCTTATACGTCAAACACCTTGCATTTTGTCGGGTGGACGCCTGTGGAAGCGTTGTTTGCGGGCGTCGCCAAGCGCTTGCGCGCGGGTTCTCCCTTTTGCGTTTATGGTCCGTTTAATGAAAACGGAGTCTTCACCAGTCCAGGCAATCAGGGTTTGGATGAATGGGTGAAAACCCGTGATCCAGACGCAGGACTGAAAGATCTGGCGGACATTGAAGCGCTGGCGTTGCGCTATGGTTTCAAGCTGAAGACTCTCAAGCGGCTGCCAGCGAACAATCTGTTGCTGGTATTTTGCTTCGAAGGGTGAAGGGTGAAGGGTGAAGGGGGCGCTTGCGGCGTGACTGCCGGCAAGCGTGGGTCAGTCTGGCGAGTCCAGACGCAAACGGGCGCTGACTTCGGCGTCAGAGGGAATAAACACCTGTTCCTGTGGCGTCATCAGCTCCGCATAGCGTTCCGGGGCGGCGTGAGCGCGTTGCTCGGCGATGAACTCTCTGAAGTCGATGACTTCCAGAATTTCCTCTTTGCCGTAGCGGGCGAGCATATCTCCACGTAGTCCCAACTGAATGGCGCGTCGCTCGCATTTAGCGCCGTCCGGCGCATGGTCCGGGTCCCATTGCAGGCGCACGTTGGAATTTTGCACGGCTTCCTTCCAGGCTTCCTGAGTTGGGAACTCCTCGGGATTGTAGGAAGAGGGAACCGCCTGACTCAGGGTATCTTCGAAGAACTGTCTGCGTATTCTCAGCCCCAGCACCACCTCCTGGCCTTCCTTTAAACCCCAGCCGCAACGATACATCATCCACAGGAAGTTGGGTTTTATCCAACTCATGCGGGAGTAACTGTACGCGCCGCCGAAACGACCATTCTTGATGGCGTATTCGCCGATTTCCGGTCGATAAGCCTGATAAACGATGAGTGTATCTTGATCCTGATGCGCCAGAATATGTCTGCCGCTGGCGGGCCAGAGAGAGGTCTGTTCGAGGTAGGGTGTGGTTTTAATATCTTTGATTTTCATTATTCACTTCCTTAGTGATGTAGTGATTAACATGGCAATGATATTGGCATGTTAATCACTAGGCGCATGGACGCGCCTGCGCGGCGACAAGCCGCGGGAGACAGGGCCTGACCTGTGCAGGCCCTGTCGTTGCAGACAAATAGAAGGAAGCTATTTGTCTGCCGGATTAATATTTCTCCTACTGCCGAATTTAACCGGCGATGAGAGCGCATAGGTTAACCGAAGCGAAGGCGCGCGCCAACTGCGTCGCCTTCACTTAATCGCGGCTCAGACTCCCGCTGCTTTCTCCAGCTCGGCGATGCCTTGCTCGATATAGTCCAGTAACCGCTGCATGGACGGCAGGGTTCTGCGGCAGGCGGTGAAGCCGAACTCCAGTTGGTCGCGGTAGCTTACCAGCGTGATGTTCAATGCGGCGTAATCCACTGGGATCGACACCGGGTACATGCCTTCCAGACGCGCGCCATTCCAGTACAGCGGCTTGTCCGGGCCTGGCACATTGGAAATCACCACGTTGAAGGCCTGCCATTTGGGGGCCAGCCCCGTCAGCAGGTTCAAGCCGGAGGGCGCCAGAGTAAGCGCGGTGTAATTGACTGCCTCTTCCGGCGTCATCTGGCGAAAGCGTTCTTTGGACTCTCGCGCGGACGCCTGTGTTAATTCCAGACGCCGCACCGGATCAGCGATGTGGGTGCCGAGGTTGGCCAGAATCATGGCGATTTGATTCCCGCTGTCGCTGTCATCCTGGCGGATAGACATGGGCGCCATGGCGATCAAGGGCTGATCGGGCAACGCCTGACGGCTAAGTAAATAATTACGCAACGCGCTGCCGCATACCGCCAGAACGACATCGTTGACCGTGGCCTGGAACGCCTTGCCGATCGCCTTAAACCGTTCCAGCGCGTAGGACTGGGCGGCGAATCGGCGTGAGCCGGTAATGCGTTGATTGAGAATGCTTTGCGGTGCGCGGAAGATCAGGCCGGCGTCGCTGTCATCACGGGCTTTCAACAGGTTCTTGCCCAGCTCTCTGACCAGCGTGGGGACTGTGGCGATTTGCTTACTGGCCCCTTCCACCAGTTGCGACAGGCTGTGAACCAAGTCGCCAGTGGTGGGGGCGTGAGCGTCACGCGCCGGTCTGGCGTCTTTTGATATCGCCCAGATCGGCGGCATCTCTGTCGCGGAGGGATCGAAAGAATACGATTTCACGCACATCCGCATGGCGGCGACGCCGTCCAGCATACAATGATGCGCTTTGTAGTACACCGCAAAGCGGCGTCCGCGAATACCTTCAATCAGGTGGCATTCCCACATGGGGCGTTCACGGTCCATCAGGTTGCTGTGTTCTGCGGAAACATGCGCCAGCAGCTCCCGGATACGGCCGGGCTTGGGCAACGCCTCGTGGCGGAAGTGGTGCTCTAGATCAAACTGGGCGTCAGTATCCCAATAGTAACGCCCCCAACGTTGTCGCAGGCGGCGGTTGAACGGCGGCTGCGGCGTAGCGTAATCGCGCATTTGCTGCGCCAGCTCTGTCATGTATTTGGCGTCGGCGTCGTCAGGGAAACTGAAAATATGAAGGCCGCCGACATGCATAGGCTGTTGGCGCTTTTCCAGCCAGAGGAATATCTGGTCGACTGGACTGAGTGGGGTCATAACGTCTACTTCCTGGTGTGATGTGCTTTTTAGTTGTTATGCAAATTCAAAGCCCGTAGCTAACCCTGGAGTTAAAGCTAAGTCTTTGAGGCGGTTCAGTTTGGCGGAAGCCGGAACGGCTGACAACTGCTATCGCAGCCCGCAAGCGGCTGTATCTCGCTTGCGGGAAAACGGGAGAGTGGCTGAGGGTCAACTTTTAGGTTTGAAGGGGTCGTTGTCCTCCTCGTCGTCCTCTTCAATTTCCTGCAGGCTGAGAGAAAAACCGCTGCTGGGCTTCTTGGCCGCCAGTTCTTCGGGGCCGGCGTCCTCAACTTTTTCATCGCCCAGGCTGGTGGGAACTTCCACCCCGGCGTGCAGTTTGATGCGCAGACGCAGGTTGTTGGCGGAGTCGGCGTTTTTCAGGGCTTCCTCCACGCTGATTTTTTCCTGCTGCACCAGCTTGAACAGCGCTGCGTCAAAGGTCTGCATGCCGATGTTTTCCGACTTCTGCATGATCTCTTTGATGCCGTCGATGTCGCCGCGCAGAATCAATTCGCTGACCGTGGGCGTACCCAGCAGGATCTCGATGGCGGCGGTGCGCTTACCGTCAATCGTCGGCACCAAACGTTGTGAGACGAAGGCTCGCAGGTTCAACGACAAATCCATCAGCAACTGGTTGCGGCGTTCTTCCGGGAAAAAGTTAATGATGCGGTCCAGCGCCTGGTTAGAGTTGTTGGCGTGCAGCGTGGAGATACACAGGTGCCCGGTTTCTGCGAAAGCCAGCGCGTGCTCCATGGTTTCCCTGTCGCGAATCTCGCCGATCAAAATGACGTCCGGCGCCTGCCGCAGGGTGTTTTTCAGCGCGTTATGGTAACTGCGCGTATCGACGCCCACTTCCCGCTGGTTGATGATGCTTTTCTTGTGCTTGTGAATGAACTCCACCGGGTCTTCGATAGTAATGATATGACCGCCGCTATTACTGTTGCGGTGATCGATCAGCGCCGCCAGAGAGGTGGACTTGCCGGAGCCGGTAGCGCCGACGAATAGAATCAAGCCCCGTTTCGACATCAATACTTCTTTCAGGATAGGGGGCAGCCCCAGGCTGTCAGCGTTGGGAATATCGGTCACGATATTACGGGCGACGATGGAGACTTCATTGCGCTGTTTGAAGATGTTGACCCGGAAACGGCCAACCTGAGGGATGCTGTACGCCAGATTCATTTCCAGCTCATGGGCGAACTGCTCGCGCTGTTCTTCATCCATGATGGAGTTGGCGATTTCCATAATTCTGCCCGGCGGAATGGGGGTCTTATCGATGGGCTTCAATTTACCGTGAAACTTGGCGCAGGGCGGCGCGCCGGTGCTCAGGTAGAGGTCGGACCCGTCATTCTTGGCCAGAACGGTCAGATACTGGTTGAATTCCATGCAGAAGTCTCCCGAAGTGATGTCCGGTTGGTTTGGAGCATTGTCGTCTTTTTGATTTTTTTCAAAGGGCGCGTCTTTAACAGATAGACGAAAATTATCCTTCCCGCCACCACAAAATGGCCTATTGAGCAGCGCTTGCCGCTATGTAAATCTACGGCCTGTTGCGGCTGAGCTTGCAATGATTTTTCGCAGACTGCAGAAACAGGGAGCGTAAAGTTAGAAAAGTTGGCTTTATGACATATAGTTTTTATAACGCATGATTTTCCCGGGGAAAGAAATCAACGGCTCATGCAGCTAATTCGCTACTCCATCAACTTTGTCCTGTTGCTTGCGCTGTATTACCTGGGGGGACGCCTGGGGTTACTGCTGGATGTGTACTACGGCGGCGTGACGCCTTTATGGCCGCCTTCAGGGCTGGCGCTGGCGATGATCTGGTTCAGCGGCTGGCGCTGGGCGCCGGTCATCATCGTAGGCGAATTGCTGTCGGCGATGACTTTGCATCAGTCGATTCTCAACGGCGTTATCGGCGGCATTGGCCAGCTCAGCGAAGTCGCCTGCGCGATGCTGATGATCCGTTACTTTGGCATTACCCCCTATCTCAGCAGCGTCGGCGACAGCCTGCGCTTCATTGGTCTGGCCGCCTTGCTGGCGCCGCTGTTCGGCGCGGGATTAGGCGTGGCGGGACAACTCTCCAGTGGGCTGATCACTCCCGGACAGGCCGGCGCGACCTGGATGACCTGGTGGCTGGGCGACTCCATCGGCATCATGATTGTCACCCCGCTGATTCGCTTCTGGTGGATTGAGCCGCCGTCCGGCTATCGTCTGGTATTGCGCTGGCTGACTCAGACTTCCTGGGTGGCCATGTTCTTCACCGCGGCCTTCGTGATTATTCCCGACAAGGCCTGGACATTGTTTTTTCTGTTGCTCCCCTATGTCGTCTACACCTCCATCACCCTGGGTAAGCAGGGCGCAAGCCTGAGTCTGGTTGCGCTGGCGGCGCTGGTGTTGGGCGAGGGCGCGCAAGGCGTCTCCAGCGACTTTATGATCAGCGTGAAAATGGCGTTCGTTGGAACCTGCACTTTGCTGGCCTATGTGGTGACCGCCAATTTTGAAACCAACCGCACCATCCGCAGTATGCTGGCCACGGAGCGTAATCGGCTGCGGACTACTCTAATGTCCATCAGCGACGGTGTCATTAAAGTCGATGAGCGCGCCCATGTAGTGTTCATGAATCCCATGGCGGAGCAGCTGACCGGATGGAGTGAGCGCGCGGCCATGGAGAAGCCATTCGTGGTGATCTGTCCTCTCAAAACTTTGAAAGAGCCCAGACATCCCGCAAATCCGGTGGAGTTTTTCCTGGCGCAGACGCAGCGCGATGCGCAGATAGAGAGTTATGCTTTCGAGTCCGCCGATGATGGCGCCCGCACATTGGAAATTCGCATTCGCCGCGTCGTTGGCGGCGGAGGGCGGGGCGATAGGCTCAGCAACGGCGCAGTAATTGTATTGCGGGATATCAGCGATGAAGTGCGGTTGCGCCGGCAATTGGAGCATCAGGCGCTGCATGATCCGCTGACTGACTTACCCAATCGCCGCGCTCTGGACAATTATCTGCACCGGCTGTTGTGCGAGAACACCAAACATTTGGTATCGGGTCTGCTGTACATCGATCTGGACCAATTTAAGCTGATTAATGACACTTGCGGCCATGAGGTGGGCGATCTCTTGCTGAAGAAGTTGTCGTCCCTGCTGCGCAAGAATACGCCGGAGCGCGGCATGCTGGCGCGCATCAGCGGAGATGAGTTCGCGCTGGTGATTGAGGGCGTCACGGAGGCGCAAACGCTGGCGGTGGCGGAGCAGGTGCGACAGACCATTTCACACTGTCAGTTGGCCTACGAAGACTTAGTGTTTTCCGTGGGCGCCAGCATTGGCGTCACCTTTATCACAGATCAGGACAACAGCCGTCAGGCCGTGCTGTCCCGCGCCGATATCGCCTGTTATCAGGCCAAGGAAAGCGGGCGCGACAGAGTCAGGGTTTACCATGCCGGCGATACCGTTATGCTGCGTTATCACGGCGAACTGGAGTGGTTGTCGCAGTTAAAAAACGCTATCCAGATGGGACAGTTTGAGCTTTACCAGCAAGGCATCTTCTGTGTGGATGAAAACGGCGATGCGGTGGACATGCCGGGGTGTGAAGTGTTGATTCGCCTGCGTCGACAGGATGAGATGGTCAGTCCTGGCAGCTTCATTCCGGTGGCGGAGCGTTTTGGATTTATGCCCATCATCGACCGCTGGGTGACGGAAACCTTGTTCCGGCGTATGTCCAACAGCGTGGGGCTGGAGTTTATCTATAACGTAAATCTGAGTGGCGCTACATTTAACGACCATGGCTTCTTCAAAGAGGTGGAAGGCTGGGCGGAGAAATATCGCATTGATCGTTCCCGTGTCTGCTTTGAAGTGACTGAAAGCGTAGCGCTGGCCGATATCGCCCAGACGCGGGAGATTATCCGCAGCATGGCGCAGAAGGGGTACCGCTTTGCGTTAGATGATTTCGGCAGCGGTTCCGCCAGCTATGGTTATTTGAGCGAATTGCCGGTGAATTACGTCAAGCTGGATGGCGGTTTTGTGCGTCGGGTGCTGGAAGACCCTTCTGCGGAAATCGTGATTGAGTCTCTGGTTAAAATCGCCCGCTTACGCAATATGCATTGTATTGCCGAGTGTGTGGAAAGCCGGGATATCGCCTGTCGCATGGTGAAGCTGGGGATTCCAGTCTTGCAGGGCTTTTTCTATGACCGACCTCAACCCATGGGGCCGGTTACAAAAAGCGAGGGGAGTTGAAAGGTGTGGATTTTGGCGGCCAATGATGACCGCCAGTTTCCGTCAATCAGCCCTTAGAATGTTTCGCTGACTTCCGCAGAGTTATGCTCCATGATCTGGGGCGCGCCGTACACCGCCACCTGATCGTTCAGGTAAATCAACTCGACGCGACGGTTCTTCTCATGATGAGAGGAGGTCAGCAACGGCTCGCGGCTTCCCCAGCCGAAAACTTCCACCTGCTCGGGACGGGCGCCGTTGTTCAAAAGGTAATCCGCTACACGCTGCGCACGCTCTTCAGACAGCCGCTCGTTGTAGGTGGCCTGGCCGGATGCGTCAGTATGTCCGTGTATTTGGATTTGATAGTTAGGATGCACGCTAAGAAAATCCGCATGCTGTTTCAGCGCCGACATATCTTCCTGGTTCAGATTGGATTTTTCCAATGGGTAGAAGATAACGCGGGGTTGAGGTGGTTCGACGCCAGCGAACTGGTTCGCGCCGCCATACTCTTTTTCCAGGGCTGCGGCTGTTGCGTCGTCAAGTACTAGAACAGTCATATCATTTCCCTCCGTGGTCGAGGCGCTTGTTACTTCGGTTGTTGTGCTGTCAGTGGTTGTTCCTGCAGCGTTTATTGTTTCAGCGGCGTTCGATGTCGTTATTTCTGGGTTGTCATCGGCCTGGGATAAACCGTAGCTATACAGCTCATCGGCTTCCGAAGTTGACACATCCCTATTATTGTCGGCGACTTCCACGTTATGGGCCGCTGACTTTACAGCAAAGTCTTCGGAAGGTGAAGACTCAGGCGTTAGATTTTGCGAGCTGCAGGCTGCGATCATGGCCACGGAAAACAGAGTGGCGCTGATGCGGGTGAATTTATTCGGGTTCAGTACGGGGTGTTTCATGTCTCTGTCCTGTTCTGTTGTTGCCTTGTGATTGTCATTACAACAACGAAATCAGGCGCGGCTATGGGCCCTCCAGGGCAATGCGCTGACGAATCATGGCCAAATATGGCGGGTGTCCTGTTTAGGCTGTCTATAGGCTGACTCAAGTACGGAGTCGCGTGGGCTCCACCGGCGCACATAAAGGTGTGAGCCAATTGAGCAATTGCAGCCGCAACCAGTGCGGGTCTTCCACCGGCAGATCGTGCCCGGCTGTAGGATGCGTGACGCAACGGGTTTGCCAGGCCTGCGCCATGGCGATAGAGCATTCCGGGTCCACCAGTTTGTCGCCAAGACTGCACACAATCAGGCAGGGCCGGTTCGGCGCGAAATCAAATGGGCAACTGAAACGCGCCGCCGCCGCCAGCTGACGCAGAGCATTGATTGTGCGCACTGGGCGCTTACGGCTCCAGCCGGTCCAGACACGCAAGCGCTCACGAGTACGCAGTAAAGGAGATAGCGTGAGCTGCATAATCAGTTTCTCCCTGCGGGCAGTGGTGACGCCGACGCCTTTCAGCACCTTGGGCCATACCCGCAGCCGCAGACGGCTCCACGGCGCGCCATAGGGACGCATGCTGGCGTTGATCAGCGCCAGTCCCGCGACATCTTCAGGATGATTATAGGTCCATTGCGTGGCTAACATACCGCCCATGGATAATCCCACCAGCACCAGAGGGCGCTTTGTTTCCCAGTGTTCTCGCAGGTCGGAGATCATACTGGCGATGGTGGCGGGGGTGGTCTCCTGGTTGCGAACGCCGTTGCCGGGAATATCCAGGGTGTGCACGCGAACGTCCAGACCCTTTGCGTCCAGGGCGTCCTGCAACAAGGCGTCAAAGCCTTCCCAATGACGTCCGTCGCGCATCCATCCCCGCAGCAGGATCAAGTCATATTGATTTCGCGCCGGAAACTCATGGGCCTGGTTCATCGTCAGGACTCATACCACAGGGATAACGCCGCCAGTTCATAGTGTTTGCGCTGGTGTTTGTCCGGCAGCCAATTGCCGTAAGAGCGCACGGCGTTTTTCAGAAAGTCGATGAAGATAAGGTGGCGGCGCAGTACGCGGCGCAACCGGTGGGGAAGCACGGGATGGAAGAAACCCAGTAACTGGATAAGCTGGCGCGGATTTTTTTTGATCCAGAGCCAGGACCCCATTTCCATGGTGATAGGCAGGAACAGGCGGTTGCCGGCTTTCGCCTCCATGTACAGGTAGTCCCATAAGTCGCCGTGGGAGGTGTAGACCCTGGACTGCGGTTCGAAGGTGTAGACATGGTTGGGATAGGTTTCGAACAGCAGGTTGCGCAGCGCGAAGATCTCCGGCAGGTGATAAATCGGCTCTTTGCTGTAGGCGTAGGGAAACCAGATCTGGTCGTTGAAACCGAAGCCCGAGTGGCAGTCCAGCGCCATACTGAACGGCGCGGGAAACAGACGTTCCCGAATAAAATCACAGAGAGCCACCGCCTCTTTCTGCATCGGTTGTCCCTTCTGGCCGCGATACCAGGGGATACGCGTGGTCAGACGATGGCCGCCCAGCAGGGGCGGGACGCGGGCTTCCGCGTCCACCGGCGCGTTGCGCATCAGGTCTATGCCATTACCGTTGGCGCGGGTCTTGCGCATCATGCCTGCCGGGTTAAGGGCGGGAAGAAAATATAGTTGCAGGTGATTCAGTTCTTCCTTCAGTCCTTCATCCCAGATCAGCTGCTTCAGCAAGGATTCCATAAAGGCCAGGATAACCTGCGTGCCTATTTTCTCCAGACCGTGCACGCCGCCAGTGAGGGCCAGCGCGGGTTTATCAGGGCCGGCGGCGCCGACTTTGATCAGGTACAGCGGCAGTCGGTAGCCGCGGAACTCAACGGTATCCAGGATTTCGTGCTGGACATTGCCGCCGCCGAGTTCAATTAACTGCTGGATTTTATTCAGTTCATTAACCGGAAAATGAATTTTCGGATACATAAAGCTGAGGGGTCCCATTCAGTCAGGCGTCCGCCAAGCGTTGCAACGCCGTCGTCAGGGTGAAAGCGGCGTCGCATCCTTTCAATAAAGGGTAGAGCCTATGCTGTAATCATGAAAGTACTGTGACGTAATCGTCCGATAGAATGAAATTTGCGTTAAACCTTAGCCGCCGATCTGTAACTATGCTTATAATTCGGTAGTAAGTGTGTATGAGGTGTATAGAATGTTTCGTCGGACGTTATTGATTTTAGCGCTCAGCTTCGCCTGTCAGGCTAACGCGGACTCCCTGGCGCCGGAGCATGAAATGCGCAGATTGTTATTTGTCGCCGAAGAGAGCATCGAAGCGGAAAGGTTCGCCCAGGCGCAGGAGGCGCTGGATAAAGTTGCTGAGCTCAACATTACGCCAACGGTCCAATACTATTTCTACCGGGGGCGGGTGGCGATGAAATCGGGCGAATACGAGAAAGCGCGTGAAGCCTTTGTTCGTTACGTCAATCTCGCCGGCAGTGACGGCGATTACTACGAGGAGAGCCTGCGCGCCATTACGCGTCTGGATGACCAGCTCAAGCCGCCCAAACAGACGGCGGAGTCCACCTCCATTGATTGGAGTAAAGTGGTGGAGAACGGCAGCGGCGAATACCTGCAGAAGTTGCGTGGACTTTACCTGGCGGGATCTGATCAGAGCGCGCTGGTGCAGCATATCAACAGTCTGTTGGCCGCCAATGTCTACATTCCCTCCCGCATACGCAAGCTGAATGAAGAAGAAGGCATCGTTTATCGCGTCAGCGTTAATTCACGGAACGAAATCGTCCTGCAGGAAACCAATTACCTGAGTGCGAACGTCAGCCACAATGTCTCCCGCTTTAAAGTGTTCGGCGTCGATCCCTATGTTCGCACCGGCTGTGATTTGAATCAGCGCGCCTGTTGGCTGTGGAATCCTGAAAATCAGGATGAAAAATGGCTGATGATCACAGAAAACAAAAGTGCGGTGGATGAGTTGAGCCGCGCTATGACGGAACTGATAAAACTGCTGCAAAGCTGATAATGGCGCGGCGTGGGGTTAACAGACGTCGCGCCGTATTTCTAACGGATGGCGTTGTCGGCTTTGATGGGTTGGGCTGGCGTTGATTGGGCGACTGTCGGCGTGCGCGACCACTTCATTTCTTCACTGCAGGTTTCAGAATACGCGCATATCGACGAGACGGCGCTGACCGGCGTCGCTTTTTCCAGGTTCACCTGAGGCAGGCTGAAATCGTATCTCTTTTCCTTGATAGGCGGCGTTCCCTGCAGTTTGGACACGATGGCGCTCGCCAGTATGAAGCACAGACCTATCAGGGCCGCTTTGTAAAACGAAAATCGGATCATAAAAGGGCTTTCTGGCGCTGACACTATGTGTATCTAAGCGCTGTTTGCAGGAGAGTTCCCTCAAGTATCTCCGAAAACGCCCAATACGGAAGCGGGCTGCTGTGAAACACTGTCAAATGTGCGCTGACGTCACTCTGCGTCAGGCAACTCGATCACGAATTCCGTCCCTTCGCCCAGTGCGCTATTCACTTGGATCGCGCCGCCATGGCGGTCGATAACCAGTTTGACGAATCGCAAGCCCAAACCGCTGCCTTGCACGCCCTGTTGTTCTGAGGCGTGGGTGCGACGAAAGCGTTCAAACAGGTAGGGGATTTCTGAGGCGGCGATGCCTGGCCCCTGGTCGCGCAAATGAATCAGAGTACTGGCGTCGGCTTTTACCAGCTTCAGTTCAATGCTGTGGTTCTGCGGCGTGAATTTGACCGCGTTCTGTAACAGGTTGACCAGGGCTCGCTCTAGCAGGTCCGCATTGGCTTTGATGGGCAATGAGTCCTCTTCGCAGTACACCTGCACCGCAATGCCGCGGGTGAGAGCGCTGGGTGAGATGGAGTCCACTGCGTTATCCACGATGTCCAACAGCTCGCAGTCGTAAAAATGAATGTGGTCCGCCGCTTCCACCCGCGCCAGTTGCAGGAAGGCTTCCGCCATGCCCAGGCTTTTTTGCGTCAGTTCACGGGCGGCGTCAATCTTGGACGCCAGTTTGGCGTCGGGCAGCGCTGCGCTGAGGGTGTCCAGCAACGCCAGCTGTGAGGCCAGCGGCGCGCGCAGGTCGTGAGAGATGAAGTGAATGGTCTCCAGGCGTTTTTGCTGGGCCTCATGTATGGGTGTGATATCGGAGAAGTTGACGATAATGCCGTTGGCGTTCAAATGGGTGAAGCGCATGGGCGCCAGGGATATCAGGACCGCAGTGTTGCGGGTGTGTAATTCCATGGACTGCGCTTCGCCCGCCACCAGCACTTTACGCACGACGGAATCCCACAGCGCCGGCGTGAACTTATTGGCGATAGGCATGCATTCGGCGATATAGGCGTTGGCGGTCGCGTTGGCGCTGAGCCAGCGGCTGGCATGTTCGTTCAGATATAAAATACGGCCGACTTCATCCCCCACCAGCACGCCGTCGGGCATGTTGGCGATGGTTTCGGATACGAACTTGCGCATGTCGCGGATGGCGGCGATGGCGAAGCGGACCTGGGATATACGGCGATCAATAAGTTCGCTGGAAGGCTGACGGAGGGTGGTTTTCTGCATCAGTCGGGGATACAGACGTTGCAGGTAGTCGGCGGTCTGCTGGAGCTGGTCAGGATGATCTTCGAAGCGCATGTATAGCGCCATTTTGCCGACCGCGTCAGATACGGGCAGAAGGATCTCCATCATGCCCGCGTCGGCGTTCAAATCGATACGCTGCTGTCCCCCCGGGGCGATTTCGCGAAACTCCCACAGGGCGGGCTTAAGCAGACGGGTGACTTGTTGCGCCCATTGCTGAGGGGAGTCGTAGATGTCGCCCTGTTGCAGACGCGGCTCCTCCTCCAGTCGCTTCAATTCCTGATTCAGAAACTGATTGAGGCGGCTCAGGCGTCGCCAGCTCCAGAAAGGGTAGGCGAACACCAGGGAGAGCACGACCGCCGCCGGCGGATACCATTGGTGGTCCATCATCAGCAGCAAATAACTGAACACCAGTACTGACAGCGCCAGGGCGAGGGTCAATGGCAGGTTCTTCTCCGGCGACACCCGTGGATACACCAGAGCGGCGATCAGCACCAGACTGAGCGACAGCAGATATTGCCAGGAGGGAGAAATCAGGCGGTGCATGTTTTTGCGCACCAATCCCTCGAAGACGTTGGCGTGCACTTCCACTCCCGCCATGCTGGTGGAGGCGCCGGATACCGGCGTCGGCAGGAAATCCCCCAGACCGGCGGCGGTGGCTCCGACAAATACGACCCGGTTCTGGAAATAGTCAGGAGGAAGCTCGCCATGCATGACCTCGCTGTAAGACAGCGTGGGGAAGCTGCCCGGCGGCCCGATAAAGGGGATCAGGCGATACTGCTCGCGGACGTTGAAGGCGCCGCCGTTATCCTGCTCCTCTTTCTTCTGGTGTTCGTCGGGATACAGGTTCTGATAGACCGATAGCGCCAGACTCGGCCAATGGCTGTCTCCCAGGCCCTGATACAGATATAACCCCCGCGCGATGCCGTCGGCGTCCAATTCCATCTGGGCGTGTCCCAGACCCTCTGCAGTGTCGATAAACTGCGCGATGGGCAGAATTTCAGTAAGGTGGCCGGTATTGCCGACATGATCGATATGCAGGGGCAGAAACACCTTGCCGGATTCCGCCATGGCTTGAGCGAAGTCCTGGTCAGCCTCCGGAGAACTGTGTTCTGACAGCAGCAGATCGAACGCTACTGCGCGGGCGCCGGAATTGCGCAGGCGTTTGATCAGGGCGGCGTGACGGTCTCGCGACCAGGGCCAGCGGCCGTACTCCAACAGGCTTTTTTCATCGATAGCGACGATAACGCTGGTTGTGCTGGTGCTGAGAGGACGCACCTTGAGGCAGAAATCGTAGAACAGGTAATCCAGCCGCTGCATCCAGCCGCTGGATATCAACAGAAAACAGAGACCCACCAGAATGGCGGCGAAGAGATAGCGCTCGGTGACGGGAAAACCGCGGCTGTGACGGACTTGGGAAGCGTTGTCCCGCTGGGGCGGCGGGTTGGGCTGCGCATCAGGTTTGCCTGGGATCATCCCATAAGGGCCCTTATTGTTGTGAGCGAAATAGTGTTGTTTGTGAAATATTACTGTGA
Source organism: Hahella sp. KA22 (assembly GCF_004135205.1). Lineage (NCBI taxonomy): Bacteria > Pseudomonadati > Pseudomonadota > Gammaproteobacteria > Oceanospirillales > Hahellaceae > Hahella > Hahella sp. KA22. Next base: position 2,318,574 of record NZ_CP035490.1, read on the forward strand.
GTGAAATCGTCCTGAGTTTGCTTACGCCCGATTCGCTTCATGCAGATAACGGGGCTGGCGGAATCTACGGCTCTATTCTGACCGCCTGGATCGCGCCGAAGTTCGACGAATAGAGCGGTCCTGCAACCGGTCTGATGCGAATCCAGTAGGTCTTTTCCGGAGTCAGACGGAGATTGGCGGAGGTTTTCTCCACCTGTTGCTCTTCGATGACCCGGCTGAAAAATTCGTCTTCCGCCAACTGAAGTATATACCGGTCTGCATTGGCCACACTTTTCCAGAACACTTTCGCTTTTTCGTCAAAATAGTTCACCGCGATGACGTGGGTGTCGTCAAGCTTTCCCAGAATGGTGAATCTCCGCGGCTCGCTGTAGGAAAAATCGTCGCCGCCGGCCAGTGTGGCGATGCGCCAGAAATATTCGCCTGCATTCAGGTCGCGTTCGGCTTGGGCGCTGGAGATCGAAGAGAAGGGGGTGCGAGTGTAGAGGGCGGTGAACTGGGGATCGGCGGAGATTTCAAGGCTGGACATCTGGGTTGGCGTGTCCAGTCGCCAGCGGAAGACGGGGCGCGGCTCTCGCAGCAGCGCCCCCGTCAGCGGGGTAATCAGCTGCGCTGGCTCCGCCTTTTGCTCCACCCTGAAGCGCACTTCCGTATCCACGCCCTCCAATCCTCCCGGGTCCACCGCTCGCAGCAGTAAGCGGTAGTCGCCGTTACCCAGATCGGGCAACTCAACCAGGGGGGCGTCAATCTGCTGGGAAAAAACCGGCAGCTCCTTCCCATCGCCTTTAAATACTTCGATCACGTATGCCGTCGCATTGGTCACCGGGGCCCAGCTCAAGGTCACCGGGGCGGCGTTATACACTGCCGAGGCGGATACTTCCGGCGCTTCCGGTAATTGAATTTCGGAGAAAACAGAACCGGAGCCAACTGTGGCGCCTTGACCTTTATACAGTTTGCGGGAGGCGGTGGCGTTAGAGACTTCCACCACGCCCTCGGTGACTTCCGCCACCGTGACGTCGGCGGTCGCCCGCAGACGGAAAGCCGTACCGCGCACCGCCGCAACAGCGGAGGGCGTGGAGACTTCGTAGCGGGAGGCGGGGCCTCTGCGCGGCGTTACCTTCTGCTGCATTTTGCCGCGCAGCAGACGTAATCGCGTATCCACCATGCCAGTATCGCCGTAGTGTGTAAGGGTATTGAAGATCACGATAGATTGACGGGAAACCGTCAGTTCGCTGCCATCCGCGAAGCCAACCAGTGCGGAGCCTTCATCGGTTTTGATCTCATCTCCGATTTCGAGTTTGGCTTCCTGCGTCGCCAGCACGTAATGGGAGGTATGCGCTTTACGCAGCCAAACTTTGCCGCGCAGATTAAGTAGTGACGCGGATTGCGGATAGTGGCGCAGCCAGGCCACGGGAATTCTCAGCTGCGTGCCGGGCGTCAGCGACCAGGCGTCGTTGAGACTGTTATAACGCATGAGCGCGTCCCAGCCGCGATTAGGCGCAAGAAAGCGTTCACCGATGCTTTGCAGACTGTCGTTGGGCCGGGTGGTGTAGGTCCACTCCATCTTGTCGGGTTCTTGGGCGAACCCGGCGAAGGAGAACCAACACAGGAACCAGAACCACAACAGGTGGCGTTTGCTCTGTTTCAATCAGACTCCCAATATTCACCGTGTCGTCAATTGTTGGCCGCGATACCCGGACAATGGCGGCCTATTCCACTTCTTCCAGCCGATAACCGTGCTGGTAGATGGTCTTAATGCGAAATCCGTTTTCCGGTTTGATTCCCAGTTTTCGCCGCAGACGGCTCATATGCGTGTCTACGGTGCGGGTATTGATATCGCTACTGACGCCCCAGACCCGTTCCAGCAGGTACTTGCGCGACAGCAGGCGGCCTTTGTTTTCGAACAGAAACGTCGTCAGGTCGAAGTCTTTGTCCGTCAACGTCAGCGGCTCGCCGTTCAGTTGAATGGTCCGTTTCTTGTGGTTGATGCTGAAAGGGCCGTAACTGGCTTCTTCGGCATCAGTCTCCTCCGTGCGGTTTCTCCGACTCAGCGCTTTGAGCCGGGCGATGAGTTCGCCGGCGCGCGCCGGCTTCACCATGTAATCGTCGGCGCCGGCCTCCAGCGCCTCAATAATGTCCTCTTCCGCCTCGCGCTGCGTCAGGAACAGCACCGGTATCGGCCATTCCTGTTGCTGCCGCACCTTGCGGAGAATATCGATGCCGTCCATATCCGGCAGTTGCCAGTCCATGATGAGCAAATCGAAGCTGTCATGGGTGACGGCGAATAAAAAATCTTTCCCCGTGTTGTAATGGCGGCATTGAAAATCTGAGTTCCGCAGATTTAGCAATAGCTGGTCCGCCAGATTCTGGTCGTCTTCTAGAAGTCCGATTTTCATAGTCTGCGTTCGTCTAACTGTTTGATGTATATCTAAGTTTGGCAGTAAACCACCAATCTCGCTAACTTTTGCCGAAAAATGTGCGGACGGGGTTGAGCCGCACCTGATTCAGCGACTTTTTCGACAGACAGCAAACCTTGCGAAAAGCCGGACTAGGGCAAGGTCTACTTCAACTTAAATGATTTTTGTGAGCAATTTAAAAATGTAACAACAAGCTACTTTTTGCATCGCAAGGGGGTTTTCAACGGTTTATGGCGATTCAAATTTCACTTCGATAATGCTTATTCGTAAACATCTTTTGGACTTAGCCATGGTCCTGGCGGCGGGGTTGGTTATATGATGGCGCTGCGGCTCTCCCGAAACTCTTGCCAAGGCGTGGAGTAATTAACGGGATGAGCGCAGCGCTCCGCGCCGGAGCGTTCGCAGCGGTGTCAGGCGTTCAAGCAGGAAATGGAACCGTCCAAAGGCGAAGGGCTATGGTCGCAGGGATCGGAGGTCAGGATCTTATGCGTGTAAGCGAAGCATGCAGTTCCCCCTTCGCGACGCCCTGATAAAGGGATGGACGGCGAATATAAGGAAATAGCGGCGATCGCAATGATCGCTGTGGAGAAGGAAAATGAAATTAATAAGGACTTTTAAGCGAGAAACAGGATGTAAGCTTCATTTAGGTGTGGCCCTTTTTGCGCTGTTGACGGCCTTTGCTCTTCCAACTCTGGCGGAGATCAATTTTTACCCGCCTGTAAACCTGTCCTATTCAGACGGTTTGAGTTTTAACCCCAGTCTGGTGACCCAGGGCGAAAATCTCTTTGTGACCTGGGACGATAACAGTTCCGGCGTGAAGGAAGTGATGTTCGCGCGCTCTCGCGATAAAGGCGAAAACTACACGTCGGCGAAGCAGCTGTCGTCGCCCTCAGGGCAGTCCAGCGCGCCGGATGTCGCGGTGGACTCTCGCGGTCGCGTGCATGTGGTGTGGCAGGACACCTTGTACGGCGCCTCTACGATCCTTTATGTGCGTTCGGAAGACGGCGGCAAGACCTTTACTCCGGCTGTCAGCCTGTCTGGAGATGACAGCGCGTCTGTGCGGGCGGACATTCTGGTGGACTCGGCGAACGTGATCTATGTGGCCTGGACCGACACCGGAACGGAAGAAGTGATAGTGACCCAGAGCGTGGACAGCGGCGCCAGCTTTCAGCAGGTCGCCAGAATCAAAGCTAACTTTGTCTCCAGCGTGCGCATGGCGGCGGGCGGCGATCGGCGTATCCACGTGGCCTGGACCAATGCGCAGAATGTCTATCATATGTACTCCAGAAACGGCGGACGCAGTTTTTCTCAGCCGGTGAGTATTTCCGCTAGCAGTGCGGTGTCGTCTTCTGTATCGCTGGCGGCGGACGCGGGCAGCAATGTCTACATCGGCTGGAGTGAGCAAATCAACGATGAGGCGGAGATCTATGTGGCGCGCTCCGAGGACGGCGGGCAGCACTTTGCGCCGCCTGGCAACATCAGCCGTAACCCAGGCGCTTCGATCGGTCCGGACTTAACCACCGATGCTGAGGGAGTGCTGTACGTCGTGTGGCAGGATACGACGCCTGGCAATTACGAAGCGATGTTTGCTTATTCCTCCGACAGAGCGCTGACTTTCTCTTCCGCCGCCAACATCTCTCCCAGCGAACTGGGCTCTCTGGTGACCAAGGTCGCGGTCAATGAGTCCGGCGGCATATTCGTCGCCTGGGACGATAATCGCAGTGGGAATTTTGAGATTATCGTGGCGCGAGGGATGCAGGGCTTGGCGGCGATCAAGAACGCCACCGCCAAGCCGTCCCCCTTCAGTCCGAACGGGGACGGCGCCAACGATACGTTGAGAGTGCGCGCCGACTTCACTGCTCCGCTGCAATGGGAAGCCTCCGTTCTCACATCTGAGAATGAACCTGTGAACGTGTTTCGCGGTAACGGGGAACTTTTCGATTTAACGTGGGACGGCCTCGACCACAATGGCGTAGTGACCCCTGACGGCTCCTATCGTTTCCTGATTACAGGCGTAGACGTGGACGGCGTGGCGGCGGCGCCGGCGGAGGTGTATTTCAGCGTGAATACCGTATCGGATTCGGAACCGCCGCAATTGTTGAGCTACGAGTCCAACTATGCGGAATTTGGTCCGGACGGCGATGGGCGGCGTGATAGCGTTGCGCTAAAAGCGAGCTTCAATAAAAGTCTCGACTGGACGCTCAGCTATCAAAACCGCGATGGCGTGGAGCTGTTCCGTCAACAAGGCAGCGGCGTTTCCCTGGACAAGCAGTGGGACGGCCGTGATTTCAGTGGAATCACTGTTGCGGATGACCGTTATGTGATTGCGCTGTCCGCCACGGACACCCAGGGAATCAGTGTGAACGGTGAGTTGCGGGTGATTGTGGACACGGTGGCACCGCAATGGGCCAATATCAGTGTGACGCCCGAGGTGATCACCCCCAACGGCGATCAATCCAATGACAAGGCGCGGCTGGAGTTCGACCTCAATGAAGGCGCATTGACGACGGTGTACGTCTATGAGGCGCGGGGCGGCTCTCTGGTGCGGGAGTTGTATCGGGAGCCGTTGATTGGCGAGCGTCATGTTGTGATTGACTGGGATGGACGCTCCGGCACGGGAAGTGTCGTGGCGCCGGGAAAGTATATCTTTAAAGTATGGATGCGGGATTACGCGGCCAATCGCTCGGAGCCCTATCCGGTTGTAGCGGGCGTCACAGTGAGATAGGGGGTGCTCGCTCCGCTCGTCGAATGCGGCGGAGTGGTTTATAGTGTAGTCATTATCTACGCCGCGACGGGTCCCGTCGCGGCGGCTTGCTGTCTAATCCTATCTGCTGAATAAAATATGAAAATCCAGATCTCTGTTGAGAATAAGTTAAAAGAGGCTTTCACTCCGACGCACCTGGAGGTGATCAATGAAAGCCATATGCACAGCGTTCCTCCCAATTCAGAAACCCACTTCAAAGTGGTGCTGGTGACGCCGCAGTTTACGGACATGCGTTCCGTACAACGGCATCAGAAGGTGTATGCGGTGCTGGGAGAGTTGATGCAACAGGGCATTCACGCGCTGGCGCTGCACACATTCACCCCACAGGAATGGCTGGAAAAAGGCCAGGCCCCGGACTCGCCCAACTGCATGGGCGGCAGCAAAAAAGCCAAAACGGAGTAGGGCGGTCAATGAGCCAGTTTTTCCAGATTCATCAAGATAACCCGCAGGCCCGTCTGGTTCGTCAGGCGGTGGAAATCATCCACAACGGGGGCGTTATCGTTTACCCCACGGATTCCGGCTATGCGCTGGGGTGCGCCATTGGCGATAAAAGCGCAGCTGACCGCATCAAGAGCATTCGTCGCTTGGACGATAAGCATAACTTTACCCTGGTGTGCCGGGACTTGAGCGACATCTCCACCTACGCCAAGGTGGATAACAGTACGTATCGCCTGTTGAAAAATCACACCCCCGGCGCCTATACCTTCATTTTAACGGCGACTTCGGAAGTGCCGCGCCGGCTGCTGCATCCGAAACGACGGCAGATCGGCATTCGGGTGCCTGATAACCGCATTGCGCAGGCGCTGCTTGAAGAGCTGGGCGAGCCGCTGATGAGTTCTACGCTGATTATGCCTGGCGAAGAAATGCCAATGACCGATCCTTATGAGATCCGCCAGATGCTGGAGCATGCAGTGGATCTGATCATTGACGGCGGTTTCTGCGGTATGGAGCCCACATCGGTAGTCGATCTGACCGACGATGCGCCGGTAATCCTAAGGGAAGGCGCAGGCGATATCTCCGGCTTCTGAATGAATGCGCCGCCGGAATCCCGGCGGCGCCTCGCATCAACTGATCGAGATGGAGAAGGCGGAGCCGGAATTTGCGGTCATTTCCGCAGCGGCTGACCCCATTTTGTGGAAGCGCTGCACGATGTCCTGCAGGGAATTGTTCTGCGGATTGGAGGAAAGCAGCGAACTGAACAGTGAGTTGTCGCCGCCGTAGGCATTCTGCAGACGCATGACGTTCTGAACGTAATCCAGTGCGGGCTTCTGATTGCTCAGGCGCACGAACGTTTGCTTGATATCCGGGTTGCGGTTGATATCCGCTTCAATCTTCTGCTTGGCTTCCGTCGGAATGGCGCCTGAAATTTCCAGCGCGCCGGTCTCGCTGCGACCCAGGCGAACCTGTCCGCGTACGCTGGCGACGCCATACTCGGCAAGCTTTTGCCTGAGGGTCTGCTGTACAAAGGCAGTATCTTGCCCGACGCCTTGTTGGAACTCTTTGATCATGACCCGGGGACGGGAGCTTTGTTCCTGCTGCTGGCCCGACAGGGTCACGGTTCCTGGCTCAGGAAGATTGTCCATGGCCGCGCCGGCTTTTGTCTGCTGGGCGGCGGTGGGCTGTTTCAGGCCTTCGTACGCCTGATTTCCGTATTCAAATAAAGTGCGAATTAAACCCATGACGGCTACCTTGTTATCTCTGAGTGCGTTTTTTCCGACATTGGAAAGCACGTATTCCTGACATATTCAGAACTTATTCAAATGCTGTGCCAGCATTGCTCCGGGAATCCAACATGACGAACGGGGCGCTATTGGCTAACATGGTCGCCTGATTGACGACTCAGAGTAGTTAAATGGCTGACACCTTTTATTGGTACGATTTCGAGACCTGGGGCGCAGATCCCCGCAGAGACAGACCCTCACAGTTTGCGGGCGTTCGCACGGACTTGGATCTCAACCCCATCGAAGAGCCGCTGGTGATGTATTGCAAGCCGGCGGAAGACGTATTGCCGCAACCGGAAGCCTGCCTGATCACCGGCATCACACCGCAGAAGGCGCTGTCGGAGGGCGTGAGCGAGGCGGAGTTTATCCGTCTGATCCACGAGCAGTTTTCGCGTCCGGGAACCTGTGTGGTTGGCTACAACAGCATCCGCTTCGACGACGAAGTCACCCGCAATACGCTATATCGCAACTTCTACGATCCATACAGCCGGGAATGGCGAAACGGCAACTCCCGTTGGGACGTTATCGACATGGTGCGGCTTACCTACGCCATGCGGCCCGAGGGCATAAACTGGCCTAGGAACGCGGAGGGCGTCCCCAGTTTTCGCCTGGAAGAGTTGACCAAGGCCAATGGAGTGACGCATGAGGCGGCGCATGACGCCATGTCCGACGTGTACGCCACCATCGCCGTGGCGCGTCTGATCAAGACGGCGCAACCCAAGTTGTATGACTACGTGCTTGGCCATCGCAATAAGAAAGTTCTGGAAGGGTTGGTGGATATCGAACGCATGAAGCCCCTGTTTCATGTCTCCTCCAAGTTCCCCGCGGCAATGGGCTGTTGCGCCATGGTGGCGCCCATCGCGCGTCATCCAACTAATCCCAACGGCGTGATCGTTTATGATTTGCGCGCCGATCCATCCACTTGGACGCACTTGCCGGTGGAGAAGATTCGAGAGCGCATTTTCACCTCAAATGAGGACCTTCCTGAAGGCGCGGAGCGTATCCCGCTGAAAGTCGTGCATCTGAACAAATGCCCGATTCTGGTGGAGAGCAAAATTCTCAAGACCATGGACCCGGAAAGATTGCGCGGTTTCCAGCTGGACGGCGACAAGTTGAGATCGCACCTGCAGGCGTTGCGACAGGTAGCGAATATTCAGCAACTGGTGGCGGAAGTGTTCAACGAGCCTATGGATGACAGCGAAACCGATCCGGACCTGATGCTCTACAGTGGCGGCTTTTTCAGTAACAACGATCGCGAGCTGATGACGTTTATTCATGAGCAGTCGCCGGAAGTGCTGGGGGAGCTGGAACTGCCTTTTGAAGATCCGCGGCTGCAGGAGATGCTCTTCCGTTATCGGGCGAGAAACTTTCCTGGCACGCTGAATGAAGAAGAAATGGAGAAATGGGAGCGGTATCGCTATCACCGTTTAGCGGGGGAATCCAGCGGCGCCTCAATCAGCTTTCAGGCGTATTTCAAGAAGCTGGAGCAGCTCGCCGCTAACCCGGATATCACGCCGTTTCAGTTGTCCATTCTTCAGGATCTGCACTTATACGGTGAGTCCATTATTCCCATGGACTTCTGATCCTGGACGGCGCCATAGCCACGGCGCCTGACTCTTGCCAGTGGATAGCGTAACGAAAAAGGCCCGCATGATGCGGGTCTTTTTTTATTGGAGCGGGTTTCGCTGCAGAGTCTGTCAGTATTTGGCTCGAAGCGGAAACAGCTTGTTTGCGTTGAGCCAGCTCTCTTTGTCCTTCAACGGCTCCGCTTTTCCGGGACGCCAGTGTACGCCGTTCTTGTCGCCATCGGTGACCACCAGCAGCGCGCTCTTATCTGTCACAAACTGCCTGTCGAAGTAGTTCGCCAGCTGATCAAGGCTGAGTTTGTCCACTTCGCTGGCGATCTGGTTCAGGGTGTCGAACTGCTCATTGCCAACGTCAATTTCCGTCCAGAACCGGTCGGAGCGCTGCTCCAGGGTTTGATCTTTCTCCATCAGGCGCGCCTTCAACGCCGCCTTGTGTTTCTCAAACTCCGCTTCAGGCAGCAGACGCAACTCTTTCGCAAAACGCGCGATGAAGTTCTCGGTGGCGGTGTGGATTTGCTTTGGCGTGTGCGACGGAGATTGCACGATAAAAGCCAGAGCTGGCGTATCCAGCAGCGTATAAGGCGTGGCGAACACAACATAGCCCATCTGCGCTTCTGTGCGGATATCGTTGTAGTATTCCGGGGAAATGATCTGTGCGATCAAACCGAACGCGGCGCGGTCCGCATAGGTTTTTCCTGGGCCCTGGACATAATACAGGTAGGCGGAGTCCTGGTGCGGTGTGCTGATCTCTTTAAACCAGTCGCCGCCTTGAATGTCCACCACGGCGCTTTTCTGCACATTGACGATATTGGCGCCGGCCATTAGTTGTGTTTCCACTACTTTGGCGGCGTGCAGCGCCTGCTCACGGGAGATATTGCCGTGGGCGAGCGCGACCAGATTGATATCCTTGAGCGCAGTGGGCGCGAACGCGCGCACGTCATCCAGCGTGATCTTTTTCAGCGCTTCAATCTGTTGTTGTTCCGTCCAGTAAGGTTGCAGCAACCAAGTCCGCGCTTCTGACGCAAGGCGCTCAAAAGGTTTGTCCTGAATCGCATTTTTCAGGTCGCGCAACATATCTTTCTTGAACTGATTGAAGCGGTCTTCGCGCAGTTCAGGATGCTTTAACGTAGTCAGAATCCGTTCCAGCAGCACGGGTTGTTTGTCGCTGAAGCCGTCGATGCGAAGCGTTATACCGCGCAAATGCTTGTAGAGCTTGAAATCCAGCCCGGCGAGGTAGGCGGGGTAGGAGTATTCGCTTAACTCGTCCCGGGCCAGGGAGATAAACAGCTCCGTCAGCGCCTGATCTCTCGGGCTCTTGTTGGCCAGCGGCGAGCGAATACTCAAGTAGAAGCTGGATTTGGGAGAGTCGAAAGACAGGTCTTTAGCGAACCAGACCTCATATCCCGGATGCTCATAGATCTTCTCGGGCACGGTCATGTCCGGGCCGGCCAGCAAGTCGAGATCGTCTGGTATGAATTCATTGGGCCCCGGCAGATGAATGGCGGCCTGTTGATCCGGTGAGCGGATCTCGGCGTCTTCCTCTGTGGAGAAAGCGCGCACGCTGTAGGGCGTCTCGTACCAACGCTCAGTTTTATCGGTGGCGACTTCAGGCGCGGACAGCACCGCCAGCATATTTTCCGGGCTCAAGCGATCGGCGAATTCTTTCAGCACCTTGGCGTCGTAGTCGTCCATGGCGTAAGGCGCGCGCAGCACTTGCTCAGGAGAGTGATCCTGCAGGCGTCCGGCCAGACTGCTCACATAGTGAATGGGCGCGGCCTGATCCTGGAAGCGATAGGCGATATCCAGCATCTTCGCCTGCTCCTGGAAGCGCCATTCTTCAATACCCTGTTGCTTGATCAGGTTGATGTAAGTGAATACGTCACGGACAACTTTGATCCAATTCTTTTGGCCTTTCTCGGTCAGAGTGATGGAGACGCTGACTACGGAGCTGTCTTCCTCGCTGGTGAACAGGCCGGAAGACAGACCCTCCGCCAGATTCTGCTGTTTCAACCAGGAAAGCAGACTGCCTTCGCCTTCGTGACCGATGAGGTTGGTCAGGTAATACACCGGTTTGGCGTGGTAATAAGGCTCAATCGGCGGCGCTTCAAACATCAAGTGTAACGAGCGCTTTTCTTTGATCGGTTTGACGGACAACAGTGTCGGCGCTGCGCCGGGTTTGAATAGCGGAGGCCGTTTCTGGTTGTGCTCGATGTCGCGCTTTTTCACGCCGCTGAACTTTTCCTTCACCCAGGCTTCCATCGTGTCCAATGGCTCTTTGCCATAGACGGTCAGCTTCATGATGTCCGCGGAGTAGTGTTGCTCGTAAAACTTGAGCAGTGCGTCGCGGACGTCTTCGCCAGGACGGTCAGCCAGGGTTTCCAGATTGCCGACGGCGAACTTGGCCATGGGGTGGTCCGGATTGATGGCCTGTTTGACCGCAGCGAAAAAGCGGCGACTGTCTTCCCGCAGTTTTGAGGTGTACTCCGAATGTACGGCATTCTTCTCACGCTCAACATAGGCTTCGGAAAACAAAGGCGCGACAAACTGCTGGCTGAAACGGTCCAGCGCTGGCTCCAGCGCGTCGGCGTCCACGTCGAAGAAATAGTTGGTGTGATCGAAAGCGGTGAAGGCGTTGTGAGAGCCGCCATGCTGGTTGATAAAAGACTGGTATTCGTCAGGCTGGGGGTACTTTTCCGTTCCCAGAAACAGCATGTGCTCCAGGAAGTGCGCCAGCCCCTCCCGACCGACTGGATCGGCTCCGCTGCCCACGTCCACATCTATCGCGGCGGCGGCTTTATCGGTTTCCGGGTCGGATATCAACAGCGCCTGTAAACCGTTGTCCAGCGTGACAGCCCGATATAGTCGCTTGTCATTCGGGCTTTTGGCTATGTTGTTGTTCACTGAGGGCATAGTGTTAGGACTTTTATTGAGAACGCTGCAAGCGGAAATAAAACTAAAAACCAGGATCAAAGTGCCGGCGGCTGCAACGCTAAGGGTTCTTGATCGCATAACTTAAGGCCATTTACTGAGTATAGGTGTTTTGCGGGATAAATTGGCGGGCCGTTGCAGTCTTTTGCTATGCCGGCGAAGCCAATATCCGGTTAGCTTAGACACGCCCGCCAAGACTTTGTTCAATGATGTTTGGCGGGTTGGTTGGCTTGCTGCAGGGCTTCCAGCGCTGCTGAGGCGATGGTTTTGGCCTCGCTCACGGACTCCCTGGCGCTGAGTTCGCTGATTTTTTTCAACGCGCTTTCAGCGATGCCAGCGTTTTGTTCAATGATCAGAAACTCTTTTTTAAACGCTATATCGATAGCTTCGTAAACTTTGCGGATGTTTTCCTGCAGAGCGTCCTTGTCGGTGGAGGTTTCGTTGATGGCGCGCAAACAGGCTTGCGCGATGCGGATGTATCTCTGGTCTTTATTGGTCATGGCGGCCACATCAGGTTAAACATGGGCCGAGTATATCACAATGGTTCTTGAGTCCGACCTGCTTAAGGAATCTTAATGTGAGACTTCATCCGCTTGCGGAAATCTCTCCCGTACGACGTTATTGCCCGGTTTAGCGGGCTCTTTGAGGCGCGAAAATAGTGATCATTATTGCGATGAGAAAAATCGGATGCAGGCAGTAGGAGAACTCTTGACGCTGGTCAAGACGGGCCCCCTCGGCGAAGGTCTAATTTAAGCTGTCACATAGAATAAATAGTATCCAAAATGCGACTTTTCGCACTGGACAGAAACTCGCATTGGAAACAAATAAGGAGATTGACATGGAACAGCACATTGCATTGGTTACTGGCGGAACAGGGGGTATCGGGACCGCCATCTCTCAGCGTTTGGCGGAGGACGGCTTTCGAGTGATCGCCACCTGCAGCTCGCCGGCCAAGCGCGCTCATGCGGAAGCCTGGCGGGCTGAGCAGAGGGAGCGTGGGTTTGATATCGCGATCGAACTCATGGATGTCTCCAGTTTCGAAAGTTGCGCCGCAGCCGCCGCGGATATTCGTGAAAAATACGGGGTGGTCGATGTGTTGGTGAATAACGCCGGCATCACCCGCGACGCAGTAATGAAAAAAATGCAGTTTGAGCAGTGGAAGGATGTCATCGACACCAACCTCAGCAGCGTCTTCAATGTCACCAAGCAGTTTCTCGACGATATGCTGGAAAGGCAGTACGGCCGCATCGTCAATATTTCCTCCATCAATGGCCAGAAAGGGCAGTTCGGCCAAGTGAATTACTCCGCCGCCAAAGCAGGCATTCATGGCTTCACCAAAGCGCTGGCGCAGGAAGTGGCGCGCAAAGGCGTGACGGTGAACACCATCTCCCCCGGCTACGTCGCCACTGCAATGGTGATGGCGGTGGCGGAAGAAGTCAGAGAGAAGATCAAGGCGCAGATTCCAGTGGGGCGTTTCGCCGAGCCGGAAGAAATCGCCCGTGCGGTATCCTTTTTGACAGCGAAAGAGGCGGGTTATATCACCGGCTCCAACCTGTCTATCAATGGCGGCCAGCACATGTACTGACGCCTCCGATGGAACCGGCCGCTGCGGCGGCCGGAGCCTCTTTGTCGGTCAAATACTCTAATCCCTTGTGTTTTTCTTGCGCGAAATCCGTTGAATTCGCCTCCGGTGTTTATACGCTCCGCAATGTCTCATCATCCCGCTTACAATGCGGGTTAGGACGTATCGGAAGAGCCTCTTCCGTCAGTGTCGCCTTTATCAAATTGTGGTTATTTTGATCTAATCCATATTTCGAGCCATTGCTCTAACACAAACAATGAGTTGCGGAATAAAAATAAGTACACTCGTAAAGGTTTATAGCCTAGGCATTCGACAATAAAAACCTTTGCCATACTTAAAGGCTATACAACTGGAAAACAGGAAAGCTTTGCACTGAATCGGTGGAGCTGGGTTCATTAATAAAGTTAAAAAACATCAACCGGAATGGAGTGGATATGAACTACTTCGTGACAGGAGGCACCGGATTTATCGGTCGTTTCCTGGTTCCCAAATTATTAAAACGCGGCGGAACCGTATACTTATTGGTGCGGGAGGCGTCTCTCTCCAAGCTTGATGAGCTGCGTGAACGCTGGGGTGCGTCGGATGAGCAGGTAGTCGGCGTTGTCGGCGATTTGGCGGAACCGATGCTTGGCGTCAGTGAAAAAGATGTCGCCATGCTGCAGGGCAAAGTGGATCATTTCTTCCATTTGGCGGCCATCTACGACATGCAGGCCTCTGCGGAAAGTCAGGAGCAGGCGAATATTGAAGGCACTCGGAATGCGGTTAAGCTGGCCGATAGCCTCAAGGCCGGCTGCTTCCATCATGTCAGCTCCATCGCGGCGGCGGGTCTCTACCGCGGCATCTTCCGCGAAGACATGTTCGAAGAAGCGGAAAAACTGAATAACCCTTATTTGCGCACCAAGCATGAATCTGAAAAAGTGGTGCGGGAAGAGTGCCAGACGCCTTGGCGCGTCTATCGTCCGGGCATGGTTGTCGGACACTCTAAAACTGGTGAGATCGATAAAATCGACGGCCCTTATTATTTCTTCAAGCTGATCCAGAAACTGCGTAGCGCATTGCCGCAGTGGATGCCTACCATTGGCCTGGAAGGCGGGCGCATCAATATTGTGCCTGTGGACTTCGTCGTAGATGCGATGGACCACATCGCGCATGCGGAAGGCGAAGACGGCAAGTGCTTCCACCTGACTGATCCTGATCCTCATAAGGTGGGCGAAATTCTCAATATTTTTGCGGAAGCCGGCCATGCTCCCAAGATGGCCATGCGTATTGACGCGCGTATGTTCGGGTTTATTCCGCCGATGATTCGTCAGGGGATTGCGCGTCTGCCCCCAGTGCAGCGTATGAAAACCGCTGTGCTCAACGATCTTGGGATTCCGGACGAGGTAATGAGCTTTATCAATTACCCAACACGCTTTGATAATCGCGAGACTGAGCGCCTGCTTAAAGGAACCGACATCTCTGTGCCCCGCTTGCAGGATTATGCGCCGGCGATTTGGGATTACTGGGAGCGTCACCTCGACCCGGATCTTTATAAGGACCGTACTTTACGTGGGGCGGTGGAAGGACGCGTCTGCGTGATCACCGGCGCCACCTCTGGTATTGGTTTGAGCGCCGCCCGCAAGCTGGCGGAGGCGGGGGCTAAAGTCGTGATCGCCGCGCGCACCCTGGAAAAACTGCAGGAAGTGAAGAAAGAACTGGAGGGGTTGGGCGGCGAAATTTATGAATACTCCGTCGACCTCTCTGATCTGGAAGACTGCGATCGCTTTGTCGCTAATGTCCTTAAGGATCTGGGACATGTCGACGTACTGGTGAATAACGCTGGCCGCTCCATTCGTCGCTCCATTCAGCATGCGTTTGATCGTTTCCATGATTTTGAGCGCACCATGCAACTCAACTACTTCGGCTCATTGCGTCTGATTATGGGGTTTGCGCCGAGCATGCTGGAGCGGAGGCGGGGGCATATTGTGAATATCTCCTCCATCGGCGTATTGACCAACGCGCCCCGCTTTTCCGCGTATGTGGCCTCGAAGGCGGCGCTGGATGCGTTCTCCCGCTGTGCGGCGGCGGAATTCTCCGATAAGAACGTCACCTTCACCACCATCAATATGCCGTTAGTACGGACGCCGATGATCAGCCCCACCAAGATTTATGACTCGGTGCCAACGCTGACGCCAGAGGAAGCGGCGGATCTGATTGCGGAGGCGATTATTCATCGTCCGAAGCGCATCGCTACGCGTCTGGGCGTATTTGCGCAGGTGCTGCATTCCATGGCGCCGAAGTTTAGTGAGATCATCATGAACACCGGCTTCAAGATGTTCCCTGACTCCAGCGCCGCCACTGGCGGTAAAGACGGCGAGAAGCCCAAGGTTTCCACCGAGCAGGTCGCTTTTGCGGCGATCATGCGGGGAATTCACTGGTAACTTCTAGCGCTGTCGGAAAACGGGTTCCGGTCTTGGCGCCGGAGCCCTGCTTATCATTATCAAGTATCCTCATAGTCTGCCTGAATCAAGCTGTTGTGCATTAGAAAATTGGCGGCAAAACACCTACACTTGCTGGCTCAGGCTGCGTAACCCGAAAATTTTTTAGCATTATTTCGGTTCGCAGGGCCCCGTGATTTTATAGGGCGGACCTATGCTCGCCATTAATAAATTAAATGGCGCGACAATAGGCTTGGTTCAGTGGAAAAGGTATGATTACGCCACTTTTGTGTGGTGTCTTTCACCCTCTGAACGCAGCAACATATCGCTGCAATAATTTGTTGAAATAACAAGCGTATTTTGATGCTTGCATCAAAACAGAAAATGTAATTTAGGAGAAACAACGATGGGCGTTCTAGTAGGAAAACCTGCTCCCGACTTTACCGTTCCCGCTGTTCTGGCTGATGGTCAGATCGTAGACGAATACAAGCTGTCTGAAGCAATCAAAGGCAAATATGCTCTGATTTTCTTCTACCCTCTGGACTTCACCTTCGTATGTCCTTCTGAGCTGATTGCACTGGATCACCGTGTAGAGCAGTTCAAAGAGCGCGGCGTAGAAGTGATCGGCGTTTCCATCGACTCACACTTCACTCACAACGCATGGCGTAACACGCCAGTGGATAAAGGCGGCATCGGTCCCGTCAAGTACACTCTGGCGGCTGACCTGAACCACGAAATCTGCAAGGCGTTTGACGTTGAGTCCGCTGGCGGCGTTGCGTTCCGTGGCGCTTTCCTGATCGACAAAGACGGCGTTGTGCGTTCCCAGATCGTTAACGACCTGCCGCTGGGCCGTAATGTAGACGAGCTGATTCGTCTGGTTGACGCACTGCAATTCCACGAAGAGCATGGCGAGGTATGTCCTGCTGGCTGGAAGAAAGGCGATAAAGGTATGCAGGCTTCTCCAGAAGGTGTGGCTAATTACCTGTCTCAAAACTCCGACAAGCTGTAATCGCTGTCGAGTTAACGAAAAAGGCCGCTTTTGCGGCCTTTTTTGCGTTTGGAAGGAAGGGCTGTAACTCCAAAAAGAAAAGCGCTGTGAACAGCGCTTTTTGATTCGATATGGACAGAGTAAAACCCGGAGGTCAGTCCGCGTAGTCTTGCTGGTCGGTAGTCCAGCCGCCAAGCTCTTTCCAGCGATTCACGATAGCGCAGAATAGCTCAGCCGTTTTCATTGCATCATATTCTGCGGAGTGCGCTTCTTTATTGTCGAAGGGAATGCCGGCTAGCTGACAGGCTCTGGACAATACCGTATGCCCATAGGCCAGCGCCGCCAATGTCGCTGTGTCGAATGTGGAAAATGGGTGAAACGGATTGCGTTTTACATCCCCTCTCTCCGCAGCGGCGAACAAGAACGAATGATCAAAGGTGGCGTTATGGCCAACCAGGATCGCCCGATTACAGCCGTTGGACTTCACGGACTTGCGAATAGGGCGGAACAGCTCGTTCAGCGCATCGGCCTCGGGTTTGGCGTCGCGTAAAGGGTTGAACGGATCGATTCCAGTAAACTCCAGCGCAGCCTGTTCGATATTAGCGCCGGCGAAGGGCTCTACATTGAAGCTGACGGGCGGTTCAGGATAGAGCATGCCGTCATCCTCCATGCTGATAATGACGGCGGAGACCTCCAGTAGCGCATCGGTCTTGGAGTTGAAGCCGGCTGTCTCGACATCCACCACAACAGGCAGAAAGCCGCGGAAACGTCTGGCGAGAGGGGATTTGGGGCGGTTTTGCGATTCAGACACTGGTTATCTACTTTTGGTTGAGGTGGCGAACGTCTCCCGCCACTGCTGTACTGTTATGAGAAATAAAGATTTTTGCGCGACAGACATGTGCGCGGGGAGCTGCGTCAGAGCAGCTCGGCTTTCCAGCGAATAGTCTCTCCAGCGCGGAAAGGAACTATCGTTGAGTCGCCCAGCGCCATGCTGGTCGGCATCGTCCAATCCTGTTTACTCAAGCGTACTTTGCCACTATTGGCTGGCAGGCCGTAAAACTTCGGGCCGTGAAGACTGGCGAAGCCTTCCAGTTTTTCCAGCGCGCCCAGCTCATCGAAAGCTTCCGCATATAACTCCAGCGCAGAGGGCGCGGTGAAACAGCCGGCGCAACCGCAAGCCGCTTCTTTCTTTTCTTTGGGATGCGGCGCTGAGTCTGTGCCCAGGAAAAATTTATCGCTGCCGGATGCGGCGGCGTCGCGCAATGCAAGCTGATGCTCAGAGCGCTTCAGAATAGGCAGACAATAAAAATGCGGGCGAATGCCGCCTACCAGCATATGGTTACGGTTGTAGAGTAAGTGATGTGCCGTAATGGTGGCGGCGACGTTAGCGCCAGCCTGGTTGACAAACTCCACCGCATCACGAGTGGTGATGTGCTCCAAGACGATCTTCAGATCAGGAAAGCGCTCAGCTAATGGCGCAAGGGTTTCATCGAGAAAACGCTTTTCACGATCGAAAATATCCACGTCCGCCTGGACTACCTCGCCGTGCACCAGCAGCGGGAGGCCGACTTCACTCATTTTCTCCAGTACCGAAAAGACATTGGCGACATCAGTGACGCCGGCGTCGGAGTTGGTGGTGGCGCCTGCGGGATAAAGCTTACAGCCATAAACGATCCCGCTTTGCTTAGCGATGACAATCTCCTCCGGAGAAGTATTGTTGGTCAGATAAAGCGTCATCAGCGGATCAAACGCCGCGCCAGCGGGAATATGACTCAGAATTCGGTTGCGGTAGGCTTCCGCCTGCGCTGTGTGGGTGACCGGAGGAACCAGATTTGGCATGACGATGGCGCGGGAAAACAGGCGCGCTGTCGCGGGTACAGTCGTCGCAAGGGCGTCGCCGTCGCGCAGGTGAAGGTGCCAATCGTCGGGCCGGGTAATGACTAAGTCAGACATAGAGTATCAACCACCAGGGCAATGCAGAAAAGCAGGGTTACAAAACTGCACGCAAGTATACCAGAATGGAACAGGATTCAGGGTAAAGAATTCCCGCGCCGGGCCGATAATATCGTTAATGTATGTTGTGATCACAGTGTTAGTGAGATTATCGTGCGCAAACTAACAATCGCCTCCATGATCGCCCTTTGCGGGGCTGCTCCCACACAGGCCATGACTTTTTCGGCGGGCATTGAGAAAAGTCAGTGGTATTTATCTTCTTCCATATTTGAGTGCGCGCTGACGCATAACATTCCGCAGTACGGTAGGGCGGTGTTCTATCGGGAGGCGGGAGAATCACTGAGATTCTATCTCGACACCTCACGCAACCCCATGCGCGAAGGCGAAGCGGCCCTGGTGCTGGAGGCCCCGCGTTGGCGTCCTGGCGTTAGCGTCAGAGACTTGGGTTATGTGGCTGTATTGGATAAACCACATCCCATTACCGTGGATAATCCTAAAGCAGAGCAAATGATGGACAGTCTGCTGGAAGGGATGATGCCCACCTTCACGCGTCGTGCGCGTTTCAATGACGATACTGTCAGGGTGGAGGTTTCTTCCATCAACTTTTCCCGCTACTACGAAGACTATCTATCCTGCGTTTCGGGACTGTTGCCTGTGAACTTTCGTCAGGTTGAACGCACGGCGGTGTTCTTCAAGCTGGATGAGTCTGTGCTGACGGATCAGGATAAAAGAGAGTTAGACAAGGTGGTCTTATACGTGAAGGCTGACCCTTCTGTGACGGCGATCTTTGTCGACGGACACACGGATTCCACGGGGCGCAGAATTTACAACCGTCGACTCTCCAAAGATCGGGCGGAAGCCGTCACCGCCTATCTGACGGAGAAGGGCGTCGCGTCGGAGAAAATCACCACCCGCTATCATGGTGAGCGTTATCCCGTGGTTAAAAACGCCGGCCCTAAAGAGCTGGCACGAAATCGTCGCGCTACGGTCAGGCTGGAAAGAGGGACCGAACCGCCGGCTAAAGATGATTTGCTGGATATTTCGACAGAAGAGCTTTAATGGCGCTCCATTTTTAATCAGACTCCCTAATCTGCGCCTCACCTTGAATGGAGAGGCGCAGTCCCCTTGTTCAGCCATAGAAAACTTTGTACGAAGGGCCTAGAATAACCGCCTTTCGTAATCTCTTGGGAGCATCGTCATGTCTAAGGTCAACAAAGTCGTGCTCGCCTACTCGGGCGGGTTGGACACCTCGGTAATCGTTAAGTGGCTGCAAGAAAACTATAACTGTGAAGTGGTGACCTTTACTGCTGATATCGGTCAGGGTGAAGAGGTTGAGCCTGCCCGCGCCAAAGCGGAGAAGCTCGGCGTCAAACAGATCTTCATTGAAGACCTGCGCGAAGAGTTCGCACGTGACTTTGTTTTTCCAATGTTCCGCGCCAACACTATTTATGAGGGCGAATATCTGTTGGGCACCTCTATCGCGCGCCCCTTGATCGCCAAGCGTTTGGTGGAGATCGCCAACGAGACTGGCGCTGACGCTATTTCTCATGGCGCCACCGGAAAAGGTAATGACCAGGTACGCTTCGAGCTGGGCGCCTATGCGTTGAAGCCAGGCATTAAAGTGATCGCGCCCTGGCGTGAGTGGGATCTGACCTCAAGAGAGAAGCTGCTGACCTATTGCGATACTCATGACATTGCGGTGGAAAAGAAGAAGGGCAAGTCTCCTTATTCCATGGACGCCAATCTGCTGCACATTTCTTATGAGGGCGGCATTCTGGAAGATCCTTGGGCGGAAGCGGAAGAAGATATGTGGCGCTGGTCCGTCTCTCCCGAGGCGGCGCCCGATCAGGCGACCTATCTGGAATTGACCTATAAAAATGGCGATATCGTCGCTATTGATGGCGAGGCTCTGGCCCCGCATGAAGTCATCGAAAAGTTGAACAAGATTGGTGGCGCTAATGGAGTGGGACGTCTCGATATCGTTGAGAACCGCTATGTGGGGATGAAGTCCCGCGGCTGCTATGAAACGCCAGGGGGAACTATCATGCTGCGCGCGCATCGCGCCATTGAGTCCATTACTCTGGATAAAGAGTTGGCGCACTTGAAAGACAGCCTGATGCCCAAGTATGCGGAGTTGATTTACAACGGTTACTGGTGGTCGCCAGAGCGCCTCGCTCTGCAGAAGTTGATCGATGAATCGCAGCAACATGTTAATGGTGTGGTGCGGGTGAAGCTCTACAAAGGCAACGTGGTTGTCGCAGGGCGTAAGTCTGAAGACAGCCTGTTCGACGACCGCATCGCTACTTTTGAAGATGATGGCGGCGTATATAATCAGCGTGATGCAGAAGGTTTTATTAAGCTGAACGCACTGCGCATGCGCATTGCGGCCGATAAAGGGCGTAGCATGAAATAGCGCCGGACTCGGCTCAAAATAAAAAACCGCCTGAACGGCGGTTTTTTTATGTCTGTCCAGCAGCCCTCGCGAGGGAGGGCGCTTTGTTTGTTGTTTGTCTTAGTTGCTAAGGTTCAGTTGTTTGTTAGTTCTGGCTTGATAGTCCGCTTCCGTCTCCAGGCCGGTCGTTTCGCCCGCCAAGGCGGCAGTGGTGTCTACCGCAGCGGATGAAATCTCGCCCCCGAGAGTAAAGAATGTGATGGACTCCGTTAATCCTTCTGCAAATGAGGCCTTACGGCGTGCAGTTTCCGCGGCGGCGTCTGGATAGGACGAGGCTTCCGACGAGGATACGATCGGCAGGACGTACATTGCGTGAGAGCCATAGCTCAGACGGCTGATTAACGTATCGGGCGAGCCTGAAGGCGATGCAGCGTCAAGCGTGTTGGTCGCTCCCATTTGCTGAGCCAGTTTGTCCACGCCGGATAACAAGTCTGGATAAGGCGTTCCAAAGCTGGTCGTCAATTGGGTGGTTTCTGTCTCAATGACGTTAGTCTGATCGCTCACATAGCCAATTTGGGCGTTGCCGTTCACGTCAGGGCGTCCCGCCAGCTCAATCATCAATACGCCGGTATCGTCAGCGGAAGTCTGGTAATTCCCGCTATAGTTGACCGACGTGTTCAAATTATCAGCGAAGCTGATGGGGTCAACGGCGTCCAGCGCAGCCTGAAACACTCCCAGGAAGGTTTCATAGCTGGTGGTCTTTTGATCGATTCCGGCTGCGGACAGGCCGCCAATAATAGTGGGTGCGAATGATGGAGAGTTCTCCAGCATGCGCACGATGCCTGAGGCGGGGGTTAACAGCGCGGCGGCTTTAATGTTGTCCATCGGCGTGCTATTGGCGACGGCGACAAACGGCGTGCCAATAAGTGTGCCCAATGAATGTCCCATAAAGAACACGTTGTTGTTATCCAGGTCGCCGGGAGCATAAAGTCCGCCGTCAGGTCCGTCCAGATCAATCGAGCTGATGGTTTGTCTCAGGTTTAACTGGTCGATGACGCCTTGACGGTTCTTGTCGCGGCTGTTGATAAAGCCAGTCAGGTTGATGAAGAGGCTGCCGGATGAGCCAGAAGCGCTGGCTGGATCAAAGTTCATCGCCACCGCCTGCTGTGCTGCGTTGGCGGTGTAGTCAAAGTGGCGCTCGTTGCTCGTATGGGCGATGCCGGGGATAGTGCTGCCGGCATTGGCGACGGTGTTTTCTATTGATGTAAGGGCGAGAATGCCTGCATCAAGAGCGTCCTTACCGCTTTTAACACCTGACAATACTTGTTGTATTAAAGCCTTTGCGGAATCTTCGTCTAAACTTGCCTCCTGTTTGACGAATTCAAGTGTGATTTTAGCGTCAAGCACATGTTGAATGTTTGTACTTGTTGGCCCCCAATCTGAAGGTAGGGGAGGTGACGCCTCTTGAGCCGCCTGTAAGAATGTTGCTGCAAGTCCTTGCTTTTTCTCTGTGGATGCGGGAGCTACGCCATGTACGACTTGGTCGATAGCAATAGTGGCGAAACAATTTTCCGCCAGTACTGTGCCGACTGATAATGCGGCGCTTCTGTCTGTGGTGATGCCGTGCTGGAATATCACAGTTTTCAGAGGTTTGGGGCAGGCGGTGGTGTTGTCTGGGTATATCGCCAGCCACGGAATGGGGAGTGGGTCAGCAGTATCTGGTGTTGCCGTGTTTGCGTCCGCTTGTGTGGGGAATGGGAAAACATAGTTGACAACTGTCGACTTGGCGGCAACAGGGTTGCCGTTATCATCCTTGCTGTCTCCCTGAGGAAGTTTTAGTCCTGCGCTGCTGAATGCCAGATTGAGAGCATCCGCTAACGGCTTGTTGGCGGTCCAGGTGCTGGATTGTATTGTGGATCCGTCGACGCTGGTTGGTATGCCCAAGTAATAGGGGGTGGAGATGGTTCCCTGGGATACCAGTGGGTTGATGCTATTGGTTGTTGTCAGCAAAGAGCTGGTAAGGGCGGAAACTAAATTTACAGGTGTGTTGCTGCTAGTGTAGTTAAGTTCCCGGGCTTTTGGTGTTGGGAGCAGCGAAGAGAAATTGGCCGTAAGTACGGATGAGGCGCAACCAATTGCAGTGGCTCCGTTTGCGCCAAAGCATGGGTAGCCGGAATCGAAAATGGGCGAAAATGCAGCTATTTGCTCGGTTGTTGGAAATGCTGCTACTGCTGCGTCAGCAGCAGATTTAATAGCAGAATAGTCAGCGGTCGGGGTTGATGTAAGAACCTTTTTAGCGGCAGAAATTCGAATGAAGCTGGTTATTTGGTCGTTAAACCACTCTGAGGGATTGGCGATATACTCCATCACCTTTTCGTCGCCAGATGTGGTGAAAGAGTACGTTAGCGCGATGTTGTTGACAGTTAGTGGGTCCTTGCCCAGATTGGATCGTGTAGAGTTATTTAACGCGAAATAGCTAGCAGCAGTTCGCTCCCAGAAGCTGTTAATAATGGTGCGTACAGGTTCAAGTTGGGAAGAGGGCAGATTTCCGCTACCGGTTAAAAGGTAGTAGTTGGGATCCATGGATATGGGTTGCCCTGTGGCGTCCTCGACTTCGTTGGTGACTATAACCAGATAACGGGTCTTGGGCTTGAGCGGCTTGGTTGGTTGAATTCTTAAAGTGCTGGCGTTTGATAGTTCTATAACAGATGCTTTGATGGCTGGTGCGTCCGCTATCGCTGCACCAAGAATGGCTGCTGCGGTGGCGGAGTCGCTTTGCGCTTTAGCCAATAATACGCCAGCTGCTAAAGGTATAGTGGGGGGCTCGGAAATGGTTAAGCCCTGAATTGGTTCTCCACTAGCATAAGCCAGCTCAAGTAAAAAAACGTTTTGATTAGGGTTTGGGACTGGGCTTCCGCCAGAAGAAATAAACGGAGCTGCGCTTAGGCTGTCGCCATTCAGCATGCCAGAAAATGGTATATCGATTGGGGCGATTGTTGATGCGCCGCTTAAAGACCCCAAGGCCGCCAAGACTGAATTTGCTGTTGAATCTGAAAAAGTGCCGTCCGCCGCAGTCTGGTCAAGTAGGAGATCATTAGGGACGGGGACTAGGCTGGCGATAGGGTTGAACAGTGGCCAAACCTTACCCTCAAACTGCCCCTCTAGTGAATCGGGTAAATCCCCGTCAAATTCATTTTGCGCTCCAGCATTAGCATTGCCGCCGCCGTTGCCTCCACACCCCGATAAAGTGACCGCCGACGCTACCGCCAGACTGAGAAAGGTTTTCTTGAACATAGGTAGGACCTTCTTCCTTTTATTATTGCTTTCAGAATGTTCCCGGCGTGACTGAATTATTCGCTCCAGTTCCGCGCCAAAAAAGTTTTATCAGCATAGGTTAGATTTCATCTGCCTTAAAGCAGTGAAATCATACGCCGCACAATAAAATAAGCCTTTCGCCCGATGTGTTGGCGTCATCAGGGCGCTGGCGTTTGGTGATTTTCTCATGCATCGTCAGGAGTTTAGCTCATTTTTTCTATGAGTGGACTCTCTAATTCACAAATGGGGAAAATAGATTAGGCCCAGCCCTTGGGGTTGCGGTTGCAAAGGCGCTGTATTCGTTAACAGTTTAAGGCTGAACTTGGGGGGCGAATTAGGTACAATTTCCGCCTAAATCAAATAAGGCGGGCACTTGGCGTCCTTTGGGAGGCGTCGTTGTCAGCCAAAGCTGTGACTACTCCAAGAACCATGTAACAAGAGAGTGCGTGCATGACCACCGTGATCCGTCAAGACGATCTCATCGACAGCGTATTCGATGCGCTGCAGTTTATCTCCTACTACCATCCCGTCGATTTTATCAAAGCGGTTCATGCTGCCTATGAGCGCGAAGAGTCCACCGCCGCTAAGGACGCGCTGGCGCAGATTCTGATCAACTCGCGTATGTGCGCCGAGGGGCGTCGTCCTATCTGTCAGGATACCGGCATCGTGACGGTGTTCCTGAGCATTGGAATGGATGTGCAATGGGATGCGGATATGAGCGTCGAGGATATGGTTAATGAAGGCGTGCGTCGCGCCTACCTGCACCCCGACAATATTCTGCGGGCGTCCGTCTTGGCTGATCCTGATGGCGCGCGCAGAAACACGAAAGACAATACTCCCGCCATTATTCACATGAAGGTCGTTCCTGGCGACAAAGTGGATGTGCACGTTGCGGCGAAAGGCGGCGGCTCTGAAGCCAAATCCAAGTTCGCTATGCTGAACCCGTCTGATTCTGTTGCAGAGTGGGTGCTGGAGCAGGTGCCGAAGATGGGCGCCGGCTGGTGTCCGCCTGGAATGTTGGGTATCGGTATTGGTGGAACCGCCGAAAAAGCAATGGAATTGGCCAAAGAGGCGTTGCTTGATCCTATCGACATTCAGGACTTGCAAGCGCGTGGCGCAGCTAACCGCAGCGAGGAGTTGCGTCTGGAGCTTTTCGAGAAAGTAAATGCGTTGGGCATCGGGGCGCAAGGCCTGGGTGGTTTGACGACGGTGCTGGATGTTAAGGTAAAAGACTACCCGACCCATGCCGCCAACAAGCCCGTCGCTATTATTCCCAACTGCGCTGCGACTCGTCACGCGCATTTCGTACTTGACGGCAGCGGGCCTTCTCTGCAAACGCCGCCTAATCTGGATGAATGGCCGGAAATTACCTGGGAGGTGGGCGCCAACGTTAAGCGTGTGAATATGGACTCTGTCACTCGCGAGGAAATTGCGTCCTGGCGTCCCGGCGATACAGTGCTTCTGTCAGGAAAAATGTTGACTGGTCGTGATGCGGCCCATAAAAAAATGGTGGATATGCTGGCTCGAGGTGAATCCTTGCCGGTGGACTTGAATAATCGCTTCATTTATTACGTAGGCCCTGTGGACCCCGTGGGCGATGAAGTGGTTGGGCCTGCTGGGCCAACTACATCCACACGTATGGATAAGTTCACTCGCACTATGCTGGAGCAGACCGGTCTTATGGGTATGATCGGCAAAGCTGAGCGTGGCCCTGTGGCGATCGAAGCGATTCGTGACAATAAGGCTGTCTATCTGATGGCGGTGGGCGGCGCCGCCTACCTGGTTTCTAAAGCGATCCGCTCTTCCAATGTTGTGGCTTTCCCTGAGCTGGGAATGGAGGCGATCTACGAGTTCGAAGTGAAAGATATGCCGGTTACCGTGGCGGTGGATGTAAATGGTGAGTCTGTGCATCAGACCGGTCCAGCTGAATGGCGTAAGCGCATTGCGGAAAGCGCTGTAAAAATAGTCGGCTAAGATAAATGTTGGCGATCTCTTTCTTGTAGAGTTAGGCTACAGCGACGCTGGGGCGAGCGCCCCGGCAAACGCTTAATTCAAAACAAGGAGAAAAAGCATGAGCGATACAATTCCAAGCTGCGAGGCCTGCAGACCTGACGCCGAAAAGGTGGATCCGGCGAAACTTGAGAAGTACTTGAGTCAGGTGCCCGAGTGGCGTTTGGAAGAGCGTAACGGCGTGCAAATGATCAGCCGTGACTACAAATTCAAAAACTTCGCTTTGGCGTTAGAATTCACCAACAAAGTTGGCGCTATTGCTGAGGAAATTAACCACCACCCTGAGCTGGTGACCGAGTGGGGTAAGGTCAGGGTTACCTGGTGGAGTCATACTATTAAAGGTCTGCATGAGTTGGACTTTGCGATGGCTAAGCGGTGCGAAGCAGTCTTTAGCGCATAGAGGTCTGTCGCGTCCCGCTGGCGTCTCACAGCTGGTAGGAAAATAATGGAAAGAACATATCGACTGGTAATCGCCTGCCCTGATCGGGTCGGTATAGTTGCGAAAGTAACCACATTTCTGGCTACTTATAATGGCTGGCTGACCGAAGCGAGCCATCATTCGGATCCAACCAACGGCTGGTTCTACATGAGGAATGAGATAAAGGCGAGTTCGCTCCCTTTTGATCTGAACTCATTTCGCATTGCGTTTGAGCCTATCGCCCGGGAGTTTCAGATGTGCTGGCATGTGGCGGATTCGCAGCAACCCAAGCGTATTGTTCTGATGGCGAGCAAGGAGTCCCATTGTTTGGCGGACTTGCTGCATCGCTGGCATGCGAAAGAGATGGATGGAGAGATTGTCGGGGTTATCTCCAATCATGATGACTTGCGTCGCATGGTGGAGTGGCATGACATTCCCTATTATTACGTGCCGGTGGATGCAGATGACAAGTCCGTCGCATTCGCTGAGGTGGAGCGGTTGGTGGATGCGCTGGATGCGGAGGTTGTCGTTCTTGCGCGCTACATGCAGATTCTGCCGCCGGAGCTTTGCGATCGGTATACGGGGCGCATCATCAATATCCATCACAGCTTCCTGCCATCTTTCGCGGGCGCCCGTCCATACCATCAAGCGTACAAGCGTGGCGTCAAACTGATTGGCGCAACCTGTCATTATGTCACTCAGGATCTGGATGAAGGTCCAATTATTGAGCAGGATGTGATCAGGGTGAACCACAGCGATACCATTGAAGACATGGTGCGGCTGGGGAAAGACGTGGAGAAGCAAGTGCTTGCGCGGGGTTTACGCTATCACTTGGAAGACCGGGTGATTGTTCATGAGAACAAAACCATCGTATTTGAATAAGGTCATTATTGACTGACATCAAACCCGGGGCGTTCGCTCCGGGCTCATTGGTTGGCGTTTCAGGTATATGGGCGTATCTTTAAGGCATCAGCGTAATTAAAGGAAAACGCTGACAGGGCGGTTAACAATAACCATCAGCAAATGCCTGCCTTAGGAGAGTCCCATGTTGCGATCCGTGAAAGTGCGCGATTACATGACCACCAATTTGGTTGTCTTTTCCCCTGAAACAGAGCTGTTTGAAGCTATTCATAAACTCCTTAAAAACAGTATTTCCGGCGCCCCTGTTGTCGATGGCAGGGGAAACCTTGTCGGGATGTTGTCGGAAGTGGATTGCCTGAAAAGTATTCTGAGCGGCAGTTACTACGACTATGAATCTCTGGGTGGCGCTGTCGCTGAATATATGACTGTGGATGTGGATGTTGTCGGGCCGGAGGAGGATATTCTGGCTGTCAGTGAACGCTTCATTAATGATCGCCGGCGTCGCTTCCCTGTGGTGGAAGAGGGAAAGTTGGTGGGACAAATCAGTCGTAAGGACGTGCTGCGCGCTGTTGCGGACTTTGTCGCCCCTCAACGGTTTCATCAGTCAGCCTGACTCGCTAAAAAGAGTGGCGCGCGTCGGCTGATGCGTGTCGCCAGCTGGCTTCTCCCGTTGGTGGAGGGAGAGCCTTTTACGCCTAAAAAATATCTTTTTCTCCCCCTAATTAACTTCGTTGCCGCCGCCTTCTATGCTAGACTTGAGCGCTTGTGGCGCAGCCCTTGGTCGAGTAAAGAGTGTGCGATTATATGCCGCTTGAACTGACTCCCCGCCGGGTTCAACGACTGCAAGACGAGCGAACCAGGGTTTGGACAGACTGTGGGTAGAACAAGAACCGAACTATCCTTTCTAGAATAGGTTATTGCTATATTATGGCTGAACTCGCCAAAGAAATACTTCCCGTCAATATTGAAGATGAACTGAAACAATCCTACCTCGACTACGCGATGAGCGTTATCGTAGGCCGTGCCTTGCCGGATGCGCGAGACGGTCTCAAGCCGGTGCATCGCCGCGTTTTGTTTGCGATGAACGAGTTGGGGAACGATTGGAACAAGGCCTATAAGAAATCCGCCCGTGTGGTCGGTGACGTCATCGGTAAATATCACCCCCATGGCGACTCTGCCGTATACGACACCATTGTGCGTATGGCGCAGCCATTCTCGCTGCGATACACCCTGGTGGACGGGCAGGGCAACTTCGGCTCCATCGACGGCGATAGCGCAGCGGCAATGCGTTATACGGAAATCCGCATGGAGAAGATCGCCCATGAAATGCTGGCCGATCTTGATAAAGAAACGGTCGACTTCGCCCCTAACTACGATGGCTCAGAGCAGATTCCCGTTGTACTGCCGACCAAAGTGCCCAATCTACTGGTGAATGGGTCCTCAGGCATCGCGGTAGGGATGGCGACGAACATCCCGCCTCATAACCTGACCGAAGTGGTCAATGGATGCCTTGCTTACCTGGATGACAGCGACATAACCATCGATGAACTGATGGAGTTTATTCCGGGGCCTGATTTCCCCACCGCCGCCATTATTAATGGTCGCGCGGGGATATTGGAAGCGTATCGCACGGGTCGTGGCCGGATTTATATTCGC
This sequence comes from Hahella sp. KA22, assembly GCF_004135205.1. Classification (NCBI taxonomy): domain Bacteria; kingdom Pseudomonadati; phylum Pseudomonadota; class Gammaproteobacteria; order Oceanospirillales; family Hahellaceae; genus Hahella; species Hahella sp. KA22. The sequence goes on from NZ_CP035490.1 coordinate 2,347,579, forward strand.
GCTCGCTATGAAATTGAGCAGGATAAGAAAACCAGTAAGGAAACGATTGTAATTACTGAGATTCCTTATCAGGTTAACAAGGCCAAGCTGGTTGAGAAAATCGCCGAGCTGGTCAAAGAGAAAAAGGTTGAAGGCATCACCGAGTTGCGTGATGAATCCAGCAAGGAAGGGATGAGGGTGGTGATTGAGTTGCGTCGCGGTGAAAACGCGGACGTACTTATGAACAACCTGTTCGCCCTTACGCCGCTGGAAACTGTATTTGGCATCAATATGGTCGCCTTGATTAACGGCGAGCCCAAGCTGTTGAACCTGAAAGACTGTATCGAATGCTTTGTGCGTCATCGCCGTGAAGTGGTGACGCGTCGGACCATTTACGAATTGCGTAAAGCCCGTGAGCGCGGCCATATTCTGGAAGGCCAGGCGGTGGCGTTGGCTAATATCGATCCAGTTATTGCTGTTATCAAGGCTTCTTCCACTGGTGCGGAAGCCAAAGAGCGTTTGATGGCGCAAGGCTGGTCTCCGGGGGCGGTGACGGGCATGCTGGAGCGCGCAGGTGAAGACGCCTGTCGCCCTGATGACCTTGCTCCGGAGTTTGGTTTGCGCGATGGCATGTACTACCTGTCTGAAGTGCAAGCGCAATCTATTCTGGACTTGCGTCTGCAGAAGCTGACTGGGTTGGAAATCGAAAAGATTAACGACGAGTACCGCAGCATTATCGAGCAAATTGCTGAATTGCTGGAGATTCTGCAAAATCCAGAGCGTCTGATGGAGGTTATCCGTGAAGAATTGGAAGCTGTCCGCGAAGAGTTTGGCGACGCCCGCGTAACTGAAATTACCGCTTCCAAGCGCGACCTCACGATTGCCGACCTGATCGCCGAAGAGGACATGGTGGTCACGCTGTCCCACAAAGGCTACGCGAAGACTCAGCCGTTGGAAGCCTATCAGGCGCAGAAACGCGGCGGTAAAGGCAAGGCCGCTACAGCGATTCGCGATGAAGATTTCGTTGAAAAGCTATTGATCGCCAATTCTCACGACACGATCTTGTGCTTTACCTCTCACGGCAAGCTCTATTGGCTTAAGACCTATGAGATCCCACAGGCAAGTCGCATATCTCGCGGGCGTCCAATCGTAAATATTCTGCCGCTGGCGGAAGATGAGCGCATCACTACTATGTTGCCGGTGCGCGAGTATGCGGCCGATCACTATGTGTTTATGGCCACCCGTCAGGGAACGGTCAAGAAAACACCGTTAGAGAATTTCTCGCGTCCTCGCAGCAACGGCCTGATCGCTTTGGCGTTGGATGAAGGCGATATGCTGATCGGTGCAGCCATTACTGATGGTAAGAAAGACGTCATGCTGTTTAGCAGCAGCGGCAAAGCCATCCGCTTCAATGAAGACGACGTGCGACCAATGGGGCGTACTGCTCGCGGCGTTAGAGGCATTCGTATAGCGGAAGGGCAAACTGTCGTTTCCCTTATCATTCCGCAAGAAGATGCTTACATTCTCACGGCGAGTCGCAAAGGCTATGGAAAGCGGACTGATGTGTCTGAGTTCCCGGTATACGGGCGTGGAGGTCAGGGCGTTATCGCTATCCAGTGCTCTGAACGAAATGGCGATCTGGTAAGCGCGGTGCAGGTAATCAGCGGCGATCAGCTTATGTTGATCAGTAACCAGGGAACATTGGTGCGGACCCGTTCTGACGAAGTCTCTATCGTCGGAAGAAATACTCAGGGCGTAAGATTGATCCGTCTGTCTGAATCGGAAGACCTGGTTGGCGTCGAGCGGATTGCAGAGCCAGAGGAAGACGAAAGCGACTTCCAGGGTGAAGAAGGTGAAGGTGCCGAAGTCATTGATGGTGATGAGTTGGACTCTGGCGAATCAGGTGAGGAAGGCTCCGAGGCGGAAGAGTAGCTTTCGCTTCGGTTGGCTTGTCTGAGAAGTTTATTTGACCAAATACCGGAGAGCGGCCTGTATGGCTGATAGAAAGTTTAATTTTTGCGCGGGCCCATCCGCGCTGCCTACGGAAGTGTTGTTGCAGGCTCAGGCGGAACTGCTCGATTGGCGGGGTAAAGGCCTGTCAATTATGGAGATGAGCCATCGCAGCGACGATTTTGTCGCTGTGGCGGTTGAGGCGGAGCGTGACTTTCGCGAACTGATGTCCGTACCTGACAATTACAAGATTCTCTTTGTGCAGGGTGGGGCTGCGACCCAGTTTGCGTCAGTGCCGCTTAATCTGCTGAAGCTTGGCGCCGAAGCGGATTATATAGATACAGGTATTTGGTCGAAGAAGGCGATTGCTGAAGCGGGGCGCTACCTTAAGGTGAATGTTGCCGCGTCAGCTAAAGATAATGGCTATTCCCGCATTCCTGCTCGTAGTGAGTGGCGCTTGAGTGAAAGTGCGGGCTATGTGCACTATACGCCGAACGAAACGATTGGCGGCGTTGAGTTTCTCGATATTCCCGACGTGGGTGACAAACCCCTGGTGGCGGACATGTCTTCCACCATATTGTCCCGTCCCGTGGATATCAGCCGCTTCGGGGTGATATACGCCGGCGCGCAGAAGAATATTGGTCCCGCTGGCCTGACGCTGGTTATCGTGCGGGAAGACTTGCTGGGATATGCTTCCGACAGTCTGCCTACCATGCTGAACTATAAAGTAGCCAGTGAAAACGATTCAATGGTCAATACTCCGCCTACTTTTTCTTGGTACTTGGCTGGCCTGGTATTTAAGTGGCTGAAAGGAAAGGGCGGTGTGCAGGCTATGGAGGCGATTAACTGCCGCAAAGCTGACAAACTTTATTCATACATAGACGACAGCGAGTTTTATGCGAACCCGATAGATCTGTCTTGTCGCTCCTGGATGAATGTGCCCTTTACACTGAAAGATGACCGCCTGGATCAGAAGTTTCTGCAAGAGGCGGAAGAGGCTGGCTTGCTTAATTTGCAGGGGCATCGTTCTGTTGGAGGGATGCGCGCCAGTTTGTATAACGCATTGCCGGAAGAGGCGGTGGATGCGCTGGTTGGGTTTATGCAAGATTTCGCCGGGAGGAACGCCTGATTCATGACCTCTGAGCAGACCGAACTCGCCAAGCTGCGTGAACGAATAGATCAGATAGACCGCCAACTATTGGCGTTGATTTGTGAGCGGGCCAAGTGCGCACAAAATGTCGCGGAAGTAAAAATGCGCGGCAATGCAGGGCAGGATGTCGTATTTTATCGCCCGGAGCGGGAAGCTCAGGTTTTACGGAAAATCATGGACGATAACCCAGGGCCGCTGAGTGATGAAGAAGTGGCCAGACTGTTTCGTGAGGTTATGTCTGCGTGTCTTGCCCTGGAAGCGCCTTTGCATATTGCGTTTTTGGGGCCTGAAGGCGCCTTTACCCACGCGGCTGCGCTCAAGCATTTTGGACATTCCGGTGTTTGTCTTCCTCATTACGCTATTGATGAGGTTTTTCGCGAGGTCGAAGCGGGGTCTGCTCATTATGGCGTAGTCCCAGTGGAAACCTCCAATGAAGGTGTGATCAGTCACACTCTGGATGTGTTTGTTAATTCGCCTCTGCTGATCTGTGGTGAGGTGGAAGTGCGTACTCACCACTTCTTGATAGCCCCAGAACAAGTGGATGCTGCTGATATCAAAGTTGTTTACTCCTTGGCGCAGTCATTTTCTTTGTGCCGACAGTGGCTGGACGAGAAGTGGCCGGGAGTGGAGCGTATTGCGGTCCCCAGTCACGCGGACGCTGTAAAACGGGCGTCTGAGCGTCAGGATGCAGCAGCAGTGGCCGGTGAGCACTGCGCCAGGTTGTATGGTATGAAAGTCCTGGCGAAAAATATTGAAGATCACCCTGATCAGATCGCCAGATATTTGATTATTGGTAAGAATTCGGCTCCGCCAAGTGGGGATGACAAAACATCTCTGATGGTTACCATTCGCGATGAGCCAGGCGCTCTGTACAAGATGCTGGGCGTGTTTCATCGTCAAAATCTGAGCCTGACAAGAATTGATTCGCGTCCCGCCCTCAGTGGCGCGCGTCGCTATCACTTCTTTGTGGACTTTATCGGCCATAAAGACCTGCCAGAGGTTGGTGTGGCGATTCAGGAGCTATCTCTGGACGCTCTTGACGTGCGATGTCTGGGATCGTATCCCAAAGGCGTGCTTTAGGCGCGCCGTCCGCCGTTCTCAGTAGGTTGGCTTTTTTGATATCTTAGCCCTAGATGGGCGTTTCAATTTATTTTTATACGGACATGGCCGTCAAGCGCGCCTGATTAACAATGTTGCAATCCCGAGTTAAATGTTTGGCTGTTGTCGGACTGGGTCTGATCGGCGGCTCGTTCGCCAAAGCTGTGAAAGAGCGCGGTTTGGCGGGCAAGGTAATTGGTTATGATCGCCGCGATACTGAGGCGGCGTTAGCTGTGCGTTTGGGGGTTGTTGATGAGGCTGCCCCGGATCTTGTCACGCTCGCTTCACGGGCGGATGTTGTCGTTTTGGCTGTGCCAGTTGGCGCAGTTGCTCCAGTGTTGGAGGAAATGAGGCCAGCTTTGCGAAGCGATCACATTCTTACGGATGTAGGGAGCGTGAAAGGCGAGATAGAAAAAGCCTTTATCTCTGTATTTGGTGAAATGCCAGCGAATGCTGTGCTGGGACATCCTATCGCGGGCTCTGAAAAGAGTGGCGTTCAAGCCGCTAATAGCGCTTTGTTTGAGAATCATAAAACCATATTGACGCCGGTTCCGGTGACTGACTCTCACGCGCTGGGAGTGGTGGCGGCTCTGTGGCGAGGCATGGGGGCGGAGGTGCTCTTCATGTCAGTGGCTCACCATGATGAGGTGTTGGCTGCAACCAGTCACTTGCCTCACTTGATCGCTTTTTCGCTGGTCGATACGCTGGCGGGGGCGGATGATAATAAAGAAATATTTCGCTATGCGGCAGGCGGCTTCAGGGATTTTACCCGTATTGCCGCCAGCGATCCGGTGATGTGGCGGGATGTTTACCTGACTAACCGGGATGCGGTGCTGAAAGTGTTGGATGCGTTTGATGCGGATTTAAAAAAGCTGCGCAGCGCTATTGCTGATGGGGACGGACAAACGTTACTTGGTGTGTTCACCCGGGCCCGGGCGGCCCGCGAACATTTCACAAAAATGCTTGAAGGAAAGGCTTACAAGACTGATATGGCTAACAATGTGACCTACGTTGCCGGGAAAGGCGGTCCGGTGTGCGGCGATATTCGCGTGCCCGGAGATAAATCGATGTCCCATCGCTCCATCATGTTGGGTTCGCTGGCGGAAGGCGTTACGGAAATTGAAGGTTTTCTTGAAGGAGAAGACGCTTTGGCTACCCTGCAGGCGTTCCGGGATATGGGGGTCGTCATTGAGGGGCCGGATCGCGGTTCAGTAAGAATAAATGGCGTGGGCATGCATGGCCTGAAGCAGCCGCCAGGGCCTCTGTATCTGGGTAACTCTGGAACTTCCATGCGTTTGCTTGCTGGTTTGCTGAGCGGTCAGTCGTTCGATGTTGAGTTGACGGGCGATGAGTCCTTGTCCAAGCGGCCTATGGAACGGGTTGCGAAGCCGCTGCGGGAAATGGGTGCGGAGATTTCCACTTCTGAGGGCGGACGCCCTCCTGTCAAAATCAAAGGCGGCTCCAAACTTCATGGCATTCATTATGACATGCCTGTCGCCAGCGCCCAGGTTAAGTCCAGTCTGGTCCTCGCAGGGCTTTATGCTGATGGTGAAACCTCCGTGACGGAGCCTGCGCCTACCCGGGATCATAGTGAGCGAATGCTGCGTGGTTTTGGCTATCCTGTGGGTGTAGAGGGCTCTAAAGTAACGATTGAGGGTGGCCATAAGCTGAGCGCTACCAAAATCGATGTCCCTTCTGATATTTCTTCCGCTGCGTTTTTCCTCGTTGCAGCGAGCATTACTCCCGGCTCTGATCTGACCTTGCGCCATGTTGGCGTTAATCCGACTCGGGTCGGGGTAATCAGTATTCTTAAAATGATGGGGGCCGACATTGAGTTGTCCAATCACAAAGAAGTGGGTGGCGAGCCAGTGGCCGATATTCGTGTGCGCTATGCTCCTTTGAAAGGGATTCGTATTCCGGAAGACCAGGTGCCTCTGGCGATTGATGAGTTTCCTGTCCTGTTTATCGCCGCTGTGTGCGCTGAAGGGGAAACTGTGTTGAGTGGCGCAGAAGAGCTGCGGGTCAAGGAGAGCGACCGTATTCAAGCCATGGCGGATGGTCTGGCGGCGCTGGGAGTCAGTAGCGAAGTTAAAGAGGACGGTATTGTGTTGCGTGGCGCGGAAATCGGCGGCGGCGCAGTGGATAGCCATGGCGATCATCGCATAGCAATGGCTTTTGCTGTGGCGTCCTTAAGAGCTACCGGCGCTATTGTCATTAAAGATTGCGCTAACGTCGCTACGTCATTCCCAGGGTTTACTACTCTGGCGAACGAGGTTGGTTTTAATCTTCGGACTGAGGAGACAGCATGAAGGTGAGTTCCGGCATTCCTGTCATCACCCTTGATGGTCCCTCCGGCTCAGGCAAGGGGACCATAGCGCAGCTGACTGCGCGGGCGTTGGGATGGAATATTCTGGACTCCGGCGCACTGTATCGACTGACCGCCTTGAGCGCTGAGCGGCAAGGCGTTGATTTAGCGGATGAAAGCGTTGTGGCGAAAGTCGCTGAAACCTTGGATGTGCGTTTTGAAGCGGGAACTCCAGGTCAGCCGGTGTCCGTTATTTTAATGGGCGACGACGTGACTCTGGAAATCAGGACGGAAACCTGTGGCGCTATGGCCTCACGGGTGGCTGCGTACCCTCTGGTGCGCGCCGCTTTGTTGCAGCGGCAGCGGGATTTTCAGGCCGCGCCGGGGTTAGTGGCGGACGGGCGAGACATGGGGACGGTCGTGTTTCCTGACGCTCCATGTAAGATATTTATGACTGCAAGCGCCGAAGTAAGGGCGCGGCGAAGATATGATCAGTTGAAGCAGCAAGGCGAGAGTGTTAAAATTTCGCACCTTTTAAATGAGATAAAGGAACGCGATGAGCGTGACATGAATCGGTCAAACGCTCCTCTGCGACCTGCGGATGACGCCGTAGTCCTTGATACTTCTGACTTTTCGGTGGATGAGGTGTTGGAGAAAGTACTCCAGATCTGGTCTTCCCGTCAATCCTGAGTATCCATCACTACGGTAAATTAATTAACGGCGATCTTTTTTCGGGAGTATGCCAGTAATGCCCGAAATAAGATTTTAATCGAACAGACCGTGCTTGCTGGCCGCGCGGATGAAAATGTTCAACAGGAAACACAATGAGCGAGAGCTTTGCTGAGCTTTTTGAAGAAAGTTTAAAACAAATTGATATGAAACCCGGCTCTATCGTTAAGGGCGTAGTGGTTGATATCGATGAAGACTGGGTTACTGTAAACGCAGGCCTTAAGTCCGAGGGTGTAATCCCTGTAGCACAGTTCCTGAACGAGAAAGGGGAGCTGAATCTGCAAGTCGGCGACGAAGTTGAGGTTGCTCTCGACGCAGTTGAAGACGGCTTTGGCGAAACCCGCCTGTCTCGCGAAAAAGCGAAGCGTGCGGAAGCCTGGAAAGATCTTGAAAAAGCTTTCGAAGCAAACGAAGTTGTTAACGGTGTTATCAACGGCAAGGTCAAAGGTGGTTTCACTGTTGAACTGGGCGGCATCCGCGCATTCCTTCCTGGCTCCTTGGTAGATGTGCGTCCGATTCGCGACACAGCGCATCTGGAAGGAAAGGATCTCGAATTCAAAGTTATCAAACTGGATCAAAAGCGTAACAACGTAGTTGTTTCACGCCGTGCGGTTCTGGAAGCGGAAAACAGCGCTGAGCGTGACGCTCTGCTGCAAACTCTGCAGGAAGGTATGGAAGTCAAAGGTATCGTTAAGAACCTGACTGACTACGGCGCATTCGTTGATCTGGGTGGTGTTGACGGTCTGTTGCACATCACTGACATGGCTTGGAAGCGCATCAAGCATCCTAGCGAAATCGTTAACGTTGGCGACGAAATCACCGTTAAGGTGTTGAAGTTCGATCGCGAGCGTAACCGCGTATCTCTGGGTCTGAAGCAACTGGGCGAAGATCCATGGGTTGCTATCAAAGAGCGTTACCCAGAGAACACCCGCGTTACTGCGCGCGTTACCAATCTGACTGACTACGGCTGCTTTGCTGAGCTGGAAGAAGGCGTTGAGGGTCTGGTTCACGTTTCAGAAATGGATTGGACCAACAAGAACATTCACCCATCCAAAGTTGTTCAATTGGGCGATGAGCTGGAAGTGATGGTTCTGGATATCGACGAAGAGCGTCGTCGTATCTCTCTGGGTATCAAGCAGTGTCACGCTAACCCATGGGAAGAGTTCTCCGGCAATTACAACAAGGGCGACCGTATCTCCGGTAAGATCAAGTCTATTACCGACTTCGGTATCTTCCTTGGTCTGGAAGGCGGCATCGACGGTCTGGTTCACTTGTCCGACATTTCTTGGAACGAGCCAGGTGAAGAAGCTGTTCGCAAGTACAAGAAGGGCGACGACCTGGAGACTGTAATCCTGTCTATCGATCCTGAGCGTGAGCGTATTTCCCTGGGTATCAAGCAGTTGGAGAGCGATCCGTTTGCTGAGTTCACTCAGTTGAACGAGAAAGGCTCTATCGTTACCGGTACTGTTAAGTCCGTTGATGCTAAAGCTGCTGTGATCGCTCTGAACGACGAGGTTGAAGCAACTCTGAAAGCGTCTGAAATCAGTCGTGATAAAGTTGAAGACGCTCGCAACGTGCTGAAAGAAGGCGACGAAGTTGAAGCGAAAATCATCAGTGTTGACCGTAAAAACCGCGTGATCAATCTTTCCATCAAGTCTAAGGACATTGATGAAGAGAAACAGGCGATTCGCGATGTCAAAGAGAAGCAAACTGAAGCTCAAGGTCCGACCACTATCGGTGATCTGATCAAAGAGCAATTGCAACAGCAACAGTAATTTCTCTTAGATATATTCTCTAAAAAAACGGGCTATATGCCCGTTTTTTTTGTGTTTTTTTAAATCTTTAACTACACTTCTGACGAAGGCTACGATAAGGAAGCTTCTATGACCAAATCAGAGTTAGTCGAGATTATTGCGCAAAAACAACCACAACTTTCGATAAAAGACGTTGAGCTCGCGGTTAAAACGATCATAGAGTACATGTCACAATCTCTGTCCCAGGGGCAGCGCATAGAAATACGGGGATTCGGCAGTTTCAGTCTCCACTATCGCGCACCACGGGTAGGGCGTAATCCCAAAACAGGTGAGACTGTCCATCTTCCTGCGAAGTATGTGCCGCACTTCAAGCCTGGTAAGGAATTGAGAGATGAGGTTAACGCAAGTCTCAAAGCCGGATATTAATCGCCGGCGTCAAACCGCTAATTAATTGTAAGTGCACGTTTTTCTATGCCTGACATCAAAACCAGGTATGGTAAGATAGTGCACCCAATTAGACCGGTTCGGGTGCGCTAATGTCCAAGCTGAAAAAAATCTTTTTGCTATGTCTTGTCATCTTAATGGTGATAGTTGGTGTAGTATTTGTGTTGCTTAACAATTCCAAGTTGGAGCTAGACCTATTCTTCTACCACACGGGGCCTGTGAACGTTTCGATTTTGATCGGTTTGGCGTTTGCCGTAGGGTTTCTATTAGGGATGGCGGTAACTAGCTTGACCGTTCTAAAGTTGAGAATTTTTGGTAAAAAAGGGCGTGATCGCGCTATAAAGTCATCTACGCAGGTTGTCGCCAGCAAATCATAAGGGCTTATGGAATACCTTGGCCAATTGTTGTTAATTGCCGTCGCAATAGGCATTGGTTGGCTGATCTGTTTTATTCAGGGGCGAGTTGGTCAGACTGCCAGAGCCATCAAGCGGGGCGGTGAATATCCAAAATCCTTACAATATCTTTTTGAGGCGTATGATGCGCCGACTCTGGATTCTTTTATCCAGGAGTTGGAGATAAATCAGCATACGGTTCAGCTTCATCTCTCAATCGCCAATTTCTTTCGTCGCAAAGGCGAAATCGAAAAAGCGACGGCGATCCACCAGAATCTTCTTTCGCATCCAGACGCAAGAATCAAACACGGCGAGCAGCTTACTTATGAGTTAGCACAGGACTATATGTTTGTTGGTTTGTACGACAGGGCTGAAGCTCTTTTCATAGAGCTGGCGGCGTCACGGCAGTGGCGGAAGCTGAGTACTGAGTGTCTTCTTGAAATCTATGAGCACGAAAAGGAATGGGGGGTTGCGCGTGAGCGCGCTTTGACGCTGGACGTTAAGCGGGATCGAGACGTGCAGGTGCGGCTGGCTCAATACTGTTGTGAGATGGCTGAGCGCAGTATGCGGCGTAAGGAATATTCAGACGCAACGCGCCATCTTCGAGAGGCGCTGATGTACGACAAGTTTTGCGCTCGAGCAAGTATTCAAGTGGCCCAGGTTTGTGTCGCCACGGAGCAGTATCCTGAAGCGCTGGCGGAATTGAAGCGTATTGAGCAGCAGAATCCAATGTTTCTCTCGGAAGTCGTTGGGCTGGTGAAAGAGATATGCGAAAAGCTTAATGAGCGGGAGCGACTGCTGAAGATACTCCAAAGAATGTGGGAGCTGCAGCCGTCAGCGAAAGTAATGATTGCGCTGTCCGGCGCTCTCAACGAAAACGAGAATACGGAAGAGGCGATAGAGTTTCTTTTAGGGCAGTTAAATGCTCACCCTACTCTTGGTGGTGTGAAAGCGTTGTTGGTGTTGTTGGTTCCTTATGCGGACCCTGAGCCCAAGCGTTGGATTATGATTGTGAAAGGGGTGCTGGAGACGCTTTTGGAGAAGAATCACTCCTATTTATGTGAAAGTTGTGGCTTTTCGGGGCGTCATTTGCACTGGCAGTGTCCCAGTTGCAAAAAATGGGGAGTGGTGAAGCCGTTGCCTTGGGTGTAGGTTTGGTGCGGCTAGTGGTGGGGTAATGGTAACGAGTGACGTGAGAGAAAGGTGAGACGATGGTAAGTGGACCAAGAGTCGTGGTGGCTTTGGACTTTTCTGATAGAAAGCAGCTTGATGAGTTTGTCGCCAAGCTTGATCCAGGTTTATGTCGGCTTAAGGTTGGCAAAGAGCTGTTTACAACATTTGGGCCCGCTATAGTTGAGCAGTTGCAGGCGCGGGGTTTTGAGGTGTTTTTAGACCTTAAGTTTCATGATATTCCCAATACGACGGCGCAGGCGGTGAAAGCGGCGGCTGGTTTGGGGGTATGGATGGTGAATGTGCATGCGTCCGGTGGTAGAAGAATGATGGAGACGTGTCGCGAGGTGTTGGAGCAAGAATCGCATGCACCGTTGCTGATTGCTGTTACGATGCTCACCAGCTTGAGTGATGACGAGGTCGTCGAGATAGGGTTTCCCTGCTCAGCTCAAGAGATGGTCGGCAGGCTTGCGGCCTTGGCGCAAAGTAGTGGAATGGATGGCGTGGTATGTTCTGCTCAAGAGGCTCCATTGTTGCGTCGTACGCACGGCGAGGAATTTTGCTTGGTGACGCCGGGTATCAGGCCTGCGGCGGCGGCGGCGGATGATCAGACGCGAATTGTTACTCCGGCTCAGGCGATTACTGATGGAAGCTCATATTTGGTCGTGGGAAGACCTATTACCCGGGCGTTAAATCCTCTGGATGCATTGCAGCAGATCGTCAAAGAGGTTGAGTCGGTCTGATTGTTAGGTTATCTGTTGGTGGGTGAGGGAGGCGTTCTTCTCGTCGACCGATGGGGTGTATAAAAAGAGGGCTTAATTCAGGCAATAAAAAAGGCTGGTAAAACCAGCCTTTTTAAATTTGGCTCCCCGAGCTGGACTCGAACCAGCGACCCAATGATTAACAGTCATTTGCTCTACCAACTGAGCTATCAGGGAATGAAACCGTTAGTGGCGCGTATAATAATGACCTTTAATTTAAAGGTCAACACTTCGGAAGTGGTTTTTCTTTAGTGTTTTCAGCAAATAAAAAGCCCGCTGAACAGCAGGCTTTTTAACGCTTTTGAAGACTGTCTGAAACGTTTATTTGATCGCTTTCGCGATACGCTCCATGGCCTGTTCCAGATTTTGCATGCTGGTGGCGAAGGAGATTCGCAAATGTCCAGGCGCGCCAAAAGCGGAGCCTGGAACCAGGGCGACGCCAGCTTCGGTCAGCAGATACTCCGCCAGGTCCAGGTCGTTATAGATATTTTCCATACGATCGATCACGCCTTGGAACCCTGGGAATGCATAAAAGGTCCCGTCCACGGGCAGGCAAGTTACACCGGGCATGTCGTTAAACGCTTTAACGACAAAGTCGTGGCGTTTCTTGAACTCTTTTACCATTTCTCCAATGCACTCCTGTGGGCCGTTCAGCGCGGCGGCTGCGGCGGCTTGGGAGATGGAGCAGGGGTTGGACGTGCTTTGCGACTGAATTTTTTTCATGGCCGCAATCGCTTTGGCGGGGCCTGCCGCGTAACCGATGCGCCAGCCGGTCATGGAGTAAGCTTTGGATACGCCATTGAGGACAAAAGTGCGGTCGTAAAGGTCTGGGCATACACTTAAAATATTGACGAAATCTTCGCCAGTCCACAGCGTATGCTCGTACATATCGTCAGTCGCTACCATCACAGAAGGATGTTTGCGCAGCACTTCGCCCAAAGCGGACAGTTCTTCTTTGCTATAGGCCATGCCGGTTGGGTTGGAAGGGCTGTTCAGTACTACCAGACGGGTTTTGCTGGTAACTGCGGCGTCCAACTGCTCAGCAGTGATTTTGAATCGCGTTGCTTCGGTGGTCTCAATGATGACCGGTTTGCCGTCCGCGACAATAACCATGTCGGGGTAAGACACCCAGTAAGGCGCGGGGATAATGACTTCGTCACCTTCATCCAGGAGCGCCAGAGCTAGATTGAAAAAGCTTTGCTTGCCCCCGCTGGAGACCAAAATCTGGTTGGCTTCGTAATTCAGGTTATTATCGCGTTGGAATTTGCTGATAATCGCGTTCTTTAGTGCAGGGGTTCCATCGACTGCGGTATATTTGGTCTGGCCCGCGTTAATCGCGGCGATAGCGGCGTCCTTAATATGCTGGGGGGTATCAAAATCAGGTTCTCCGGCGCCTAAACCAATAATATCTTTCCCGGCGGCTTTGAGTTCCGCCGCGCGGTTGGTGACAGCCAGAGTGGGAGAGGGTTTGATTGCTTGAACACGGCGTGAGAGATCGATTTCCAACGGAGTAATTCCTCGATTTTGGTGGTTAAGCTTGGTAAGTTGGCCAATGGCTTGAATTAAGGCGAACGGCGCGCCCAATCAATGGCCAAACGGTATAATTCTACAATGTCGTCGATTCATACGTAAGTGAGTAATGCAAAAGTTTCAGCTTAAAGCGAATTATCAGCCGGCGGGCGATCAACCCGGCGCCATCGCCGGATTAGTAGATGGACTGCGCGACGGTCTGCTGCACCAGACATTGCTGGGGGTTACCGGCTCAGGGAAAACGTTCACCATGGCCAATGTCATTGCGGAAATGCAGCGTCCCGCTATGGTGATGGCTCACAACAAAACCCTGGCGGCGCAGTTGTATGGGGAATTCAAAGAGTTTTTCCCAGATAGCGCAGTGGAATACTTTGTCTCTTACTATGATTACTATCAGCCGGAAGCCTATGTGCCGTCTTCCGACACTTATATCGAAAAAGACTCTTCCATTAACGACCACATTGAGCAAATGCGTCTGTCGGCGACCAAAGCGCTGATGGAGCGTAAAGATGTGGTGATCGTCGCCACTGTCTCCGCAATCTATGGTTTGGGCGATCCGCAGTCCTATAAAAAGATGATGTTGCACCTGGATCGGGGCGACAAAGTCGATCAGCGATCTTTGTTGCGTCGGCTGGCGGAATTGCAGTACACCCGCAACGACCTGGAGTTGCACCGGGCTAACTACCGGGTGAGGGGGGATGTCATTGATGTGTTTCCTGCGGAATCCGAATCGGACGCGCTGCGTATTGAGCTGTTTGACGACGAAATTGAATCGCTGTCCTGGTTTGATCCTTTAACGGGAGAGGTGTACCGGCGAGTGCCGCGGGCGACTATCTATCCGAAAACTCACTATGCCACGCCGCGCCAGGTCATACTGGATGCGACGGATCAAATAAAGACGGAGCTGCAGGAGCGTTTGCAGCAGTTTCGCGGTTCCAGCAAGCTGCTGGAAGCCCAGCGGTTGGAAGAGCGCACCAAATATGATCTGGAGATGATGTTCGAGCTGGGATACTGCAACGGCATTGAGAACTACTCTCGATATCTGTCCGGTCGTCAGGCGGGTGAGCCGCCGCCTACCTTATTTGATTACCTGCCTTCCGACGCCCTGCTATTTATAGATGAATCTCACGTGACGATTCCGCAGATCGGCGCTATGTATCGCGGCGACCGTTCCCGGAAGGAAACGTTGGTGTCCTATGGATTCCGACTGCCCTCTGCGCTGGATAATCGTCCTTTACGCTTTGACGAGTGGGAGCGCCTGGCTCCGCAAATGATTTTTGTCTCAGCAACGCCTGGTAACTATGAAGCCGATCATCAAGGGCAAGTGGTGGAGCAGGTCGTGCGCCCCACGGGCTTGGTTGACCCGGAAATAGAAGTATTGCCGGCATCCACTCAGGTTGATGATTTATTGGGGCAGATTCACGAACGCGTGGCCCGTGACGAGCGTGTGCTGGTGACCACGCTGACCAAGAGAATGGCGGAAGATTTAACGGACTTCCTGTTGGACAAAGGCATTCGTGTGCGTTACCTGCACTCGGATGTGGAAACCGTAGAGCGGGTCGAGATTATTCGCGACTTGCGACTGGGCGAGTTTGACGTGCTGGTGGGCATCAACTTGCTGCGTGAAGGTTTGGATATGCCGGAGGTTTCCCTGGTCGCCATTTTGGATGCGGACAAAGAGGGCTTCCTGCGTTCGGACCGTTCGTTGATTCAGACTATCGGCCGGGCGGCGCGGAACGTACGCGGCAAAGCGATCTTATATGCGGACAAAATCACGGGCTCCATGCAGCGAGCGATGGATGAAACCGAGCGTCGGCGTAATAAACAGATCAGCTATAACGAAGAGCATGGCGTTGTTCCACGCGGGTTGGACAAAAAAGTCGCTGACATTATGGAAGGGGCGCGCGTTCCCGGTTCCAAGAAAGGCGCTTCACAGCGCAGAGTGGCGGAAACGGCCTCTTCTTATAATGTGGAGACCGAAGCGAGAACGCCGCAGGAATACGCGAAAATGATACAGAAGCTGGAAACCGCTATGTACGAAGCCGCCCGTAATCTGGAGTTTGAGAAAGCCGCGCAGTTGCGGGATCAACTCAAAGAACTGAAAGAAAAAGGCCTGCAATAAAAGAAGAAGTAATGGCGTTATTACAATTATATTGGCCCTACCTGATGGCGGGGGGGATAGGGCTTGCTCTCGCGTTGCTTGCGTTGATGGGGATGATGAGACAGCGCCGTCAGCGGAGAGAACTTGAGCTGCGCAATGCTCAAATAATGGAAAAACTCCTGGCTCGTGAAGATGAAGTGACGCGTCTTCAGGATGCGTGTGCGGAAAAAACGCAACGCTGTGAGTCCCTGCAGCGGGAAGTTGGTTTGCTACAACAAAGTAACGCTGCGGTGAAAGCGCGGATGGAGTCTATCCATGAACGTTATGTTAGTGCGGAGGCGGCGGCCAGAGACAAAGACGCGGATTTATCTGAGTTAACGCAAGCGCTTAGCGCCGCGCAGAGTGAGCTGGCGTCTTTGAAAACCGCAGCAGCGAAGGAACAGTTGCATCATCAGGAGAAGCTGAAATTATTGGAAGCGTCACGTGAGGCGCTGACGCAGGAATTTCAACTGTTAGCGAATCGCATCTTCGAGAGTAGCACGCAGAAACTGTCCGAGTTCAGCCAGAACAATCTGAAGACCATTCTTGACCCCTTGAATACGCAGTTGAATGACTTCCGTAAGAAAGTGGAAGACGTATACGACAAGGAAGCGCAGCAGCGTTTCTCATTATCTGCGGAAATCAAAAAGCTACAAACGCTGAACGAACGTATCAGTGACGACGCCATCAAGCTGACCAATGCGCTGAAAGGCGACAATAAAGCCGCGGGGACCTGGGGAGAAGTCATTCTGGAGCGCATCCTGGAGCGTTCCGGGCTGGTGAAAGGGCGCGAGTACGAAGTGCAGAGCGCACAACGAAATGAGGCTGGGCGCCGTATTCAACCGGATGTGATTATTCGTCTGCCAGAGAACAAAAACGTCGTCGTCGACTCGAAAGTCAGTCTGGTGGCCTATGAGCAATATCATAACGCTGCGGACGACAGCGCCCGCATGGACTACCTGAAACAGCATGTATTGTCTGTGCGACAACATATTAAGGGATTGAGTGGTAAGCGCTATCAAGACGCTTTGGGTCTGAACTCATTGGATTTTGTACTGCTGTTTATCCCAATCGAAGGCGCCTTTGCGGCGGCGGTGCAGGGAGATCAAAGCCTGTTCAATGAAGCATTTCAACAGAATGTGGTGATTGTCTCTCCTTCGACGCTTCTCGCTACTTTGCGCACCATTCACAATATCTGGCGCTATGAGCACCAGTCTCAAAATGCGCAGGAAATCGCGCGGCAGGCTGGTTATCTGTACGACAAGTTCGTCAATTTCGTACAGGATCTGGAGGAAGTTGGCCAGCGCTTGCAGCAGACACAAGGCGCCTATGACACCGCCATGGGGCGCTTGGCTACTGGGCGAGGCAACTTGATTACCCGGGTGGAGAAACTGAAGCAGTTGGGCGCGCGCGCCGGTAAGCAATTGAGTGAATCTACGCTGCAGCGGGCGCAAATGTCGGAGGAGGGCGACTCCCGAACGGCGTCTCTCTCACTGGGTGACGGCGCTGGTTTATGACGGAATGGTTTGCGGGCCTTTCCGGGCTCGAAGTCGCAACGCTGTTAGGGTGCAGTTTCCTGGGTTCGATGTTGACTGCAGCGCTCGGTGTTGGCGGCGGCGCTTTTCTGATCGCAGTGATGGCGGATATTGTGCCGCCGTTAGCTCTGATTCCTTTGCATGGTATTGTGCAAATGGGCTCCAACGTTAGCCGGGCGGCCTTAACCCGCAAGCACATTCAGCCGCGTACGATAGCTTTCTTTTTAAGCGGCGCCCTTATTGCCGCGCTCGCTGCTGTCTGGCTATTGGGGCGCGTCGACCCCTTGTGGATTCCCCCGCTGGTGGCGCTATTCATCATCTGGCTGTGTTGGGGGCCTATTCCTGAGCTGGGACTGGGGAAAACTAAAATAGGTCTGTTCTGCGGCGGTTTATTGACGACACTGGCCACAATGATCGTTGGCGCAACTGGTCCCCTTGTGTCGGCTTGGCTTGGGCGTAGTGGCGTTGACCGCTGGACTTACACCGCTAACTTCTCCAGTTGTATGACGGCGCAACATTTGTTGAAAATTATGGTGTTCGGGGTGGCTGGGTTTGTGTTCACCCCCTGGCTTCCTTTGTTGGGTTTAATGGTGCTGGCGGGGTTTCTAGGCACTAAAGTCGGCTTGAAAATTCTCGGTAAACTGCCCGAAGCGCGTTTTAAATCACTGTTCAAATGGGTGCTGACGTTGTTGGCGCTGCGTTTGTTGTGGCTATGGTGGCGAGGATTCTCCGCCTGAAATGCTGAACCTTGAAGATGAATTCAGTCAGGGTTCAGGTAAGAAAGGATGTAATAGCGATAGTAATGACAAATCCGCCTGTAGCGCTGACGATGCGCCCCAGGTGGGAGATGAATAACCCAGAGTGGTTGAGGTGGTTTAATGGAAACCTATGATAGTTTGGTCTCCACAATTGCATTAATGATGGGCGTGTCCTGGGCCAGCGGCGTGAACCTGTATGCCGCAGTGCTGATGCTGGGGCTGGGCGGCGCCACCGGACATATCGATTTGCCGCCGGATTTGCAGACTCTGCAGGATCCGCTGGTGATCGCAGCTGCCGGATTTATGTACTGTGTGGAGTTCTTCGCGGACAAAACCCCTGGCGTGGACAGTGGTTGGGATGCGCTGCATACCTTTATACGCATCCCTGCCGGCGCGGTGCTGGCGGCGGGAGCAGTGGGGGATATTTCACCAGCGTTGCAGATCGCGGCTGGACTGGTCGGCGCGTCGATGGCGGCGACGTCTCACGCCACAAAGGCAGGTACGCGCCTTGCGATCAATACTTCACCTGAGCCTTTTACTAACTGGGCGGCTTCTATTGGCGAGGACATCATGGTTCTGGCCGGTCTGTGGGCGGCGTTGAATCACCCGTTTGTTTTCCTTGTGTTATTGGGCTTATTTATTGCGCTGGCGATTTGGTTGCTGCCGAAATTATGGCGATTCCTGAAGCTGGTGTTGCGCAAGATTGGCGGTTTTCTGGGACTGGTGGATAAAGAGAAGGAGCCTTCTCCTTCTGTGGGGAGTTACCAATTTGGTTCATTTTCCACGGCTTCCGGCCCTTCTACACCCAGCGATGCTGACTTTACGACGCCAAATCCTGCGATTGAGGATAATCTCAGCCGGATTAAAAAGCTGAAGGAGTTATTGGATGCTGGAGCGCTCACGCAGGAAGAGTTTGAGGCGGAGAAAAAGCGCATACTTGGACCATAGCCAATAACTAAAGGGAAGCGCCGTGGGCATACCGTTCAGGGCGCTTCTCTCCAGACTTTGATCTCGCCCAGCCAAGCCAGATCGGCGGTACTTTCCCGCATGCTTTTTACTATCTCCCGGGAAAGATGGTCCTCGTTTTCTGTAATCATTACTTCCACATGCACTTGGCCATTGATGTAGTGCAAAATCAGCCGCTTGATTGAGTCTTCGGGCGTCAGGTCGCGCCAGCGTTGTCGCAGGATCTCTGTCACATCTTGGCGTAGCGGCAATAGCGGCGAGCCGGCCCGTTTTTTGCCGTCAGTGTCGTTCTCTGTGTCTATGTGGTAGGTGATGTCGCTGATATGCTCAAACTTCTCTTGAATCTTTCTCGCGACATGCACGCCAATATAGTGCCCCTCAGAGACGCTTAGCGCTGAGTCCACTTGTAAGTGCAGGTCAATAACAATGTCCGGTCCCACATAACGTCCGCGCAGATCATGCACGCCGCGAACGCCTTCCACTGACAGCGCAAGTTCCCGAAGAGCGCGGACCTGTTCCTCTGGAAGCGCGGTTTCCACCAGCTCTTTGACGCTTTTGCCCGCCAGCTCAATGCCAATCTTGCCGACGAGGATCGCCACAATAATCGCCGCCACCGCATCGAGCCAGGGGAAACCGGCAATAACGCCGAGTAATGCGACCAGAACGACAACCGAGGAAAGGGCGTCGCTGCGTGAATGCCAGGCGTTGGCGATAATCAGGTCGGAACGTAGTTTCTTGCCGATATCCAGCGTGTAGCGATAGATCCATTCTTTACCGGCGATAGACAGGGCTGCCGCCAGTAGCGCTGGCCATCCAGGAGCGACTTGGGCGTCTTGCTCCCACAGGCGCAGAATGCTGTCATAAGCCATGGCCCCGGCGACGGCGATAAGCATGGAGCCCAGCACCACCGTGCCCAGCGTTTCGAATTTTCCGTGACCGTAGGGATGCTCTCGATCGGGCTTCTGGTGGGAGTAGCGAGTGATGACAATCACCAGGATATCCGTTCCCGCATCAGTGAAAGAGTGGATACCGTCCGCCACAAGCGCGTGAGACTGTGCGATGACCCCGACTATGATTTTCAACAACCCCAGCGCAATATCCAGAATCATTCCAATCAAGGTGACGCGATGGGCGGCGCGAGTCTTTTCGGCGGGGGTAGAGTATGTCATGCTGCTGTTTTACAAAGCTTTATCGTGAGAGCGATGAAGAATTGTAGCATGTTCCAACTATCCTGCGCAGGAGACGGTGGTTACGTGGGATGGGGCTGAGGATAATAGTTGAACCAGAGGCTTTAAGTTTTTTATACTGGTCAAAAAATAACCATAATAAATAGCGGAAAAGGTGCATACTATGAGTTCCCACACAGAAAGGCGTCGTTTTGAACGACTACCCGCGTCGATGAGCGTTCTGCTTGATCACCCTGTGACAGGGCTCCACGAGTTGAAAACAGTAGATCTTTCCGAAGGCGGCGTATTGGTGACCGGTGACTTTACCGGTAATGCCGAGGTCGGAGATCTGGTTTCATTGAAAGTCGTTGGCTTGTTGCAGGAACGCAGTCCGACTGTCCCGTTGAAAGTGGTGCGCTGCGGCGCTAATGAAATGGCTTTGAACTTTGTTTGATGCCCGCCATTGCATTTATCGGTTAAACCCACGTTAAACATTTTCAGTTGAGACACAAAGGGGAGCGACAGCTCCCTTTTTTGTTGTTCTGACGGCTGTGGATAACTCGTCATGCTCTATAAATGAATGACTTACATATAAATCTGTGGAAATCCCGGCGAACTTTCCCGTATTTCGCGCCAAACCTAAGCGGCGATTTCGGTAGATTTGAGTATCCTATTCCGGTGCAAAAAATGACGCTATTCCCGGATTCGGGGAACCAGGGTTAATAAGTGGTTGAAATTTAAGCGCAAAAAATAGCTGGTTAAAAAGTGATCAAATCGCTGGGAGAGCTGGAATTTCGTGGGGTCTGAGATTTTTCCCTACCGATATTAACAAAGTTATCCACAGATTTAGTGGATAAATTACAGTTCTGTCACAGATATCCCCAACATGTAGTGACTAGTGGTCAAAAACAGTGCAAAACGCGATGTGAAGTTACTTTTCGTGAGAAGCAGGAGCCGATAGGCGTCGCGCGGGTAATGGGAAATAAACCTTTTAATGCGATTCTGGTTGGTTATAATACCGCGCCTGAAGTTCACCCCTCTTTTAAACTGTTCTACAGCAGTGGAATAGCCTTATGTCATATCAGTTAGCCCGACAGTTTCTGTTTCGCCTTCCAGCGGAAGCCTCCCATAATATTTCCCTGAAAATGCTTAAGATGGCTGATAACGCCGGCATGTTGGGAATGTTTATGCCCCAAATGTATTCCCGGCCGGTCGAGTTGATGGGAATTACCTTCCCCAACGCGGTGGGGCTGGCGGCGGGATTGGATAAAAACGGCGATTACATCGATGGCCTGAGTAAGCTGGGCTTTGGCTTTATCGAAGTCGGCACAGTGACTCCCAAGCCTCAGGACGGAAATCCGCTGCCGCGGCTATTTCGCCTGGAGGAACGCAACGCAATTATTAACCGCATGGGATTCAACAATTATGGCGTTGATTACATGGCGGAGCGCTTGCGCAAGAAAAAATACGACGGGGTGATCGGCGTTAATGTCGGAAAGAACAAAGACACTCCCGCCGAGGAAGCTGCTTCGGACTATATCACCTGCATCAATAAGGTGTATCCCTATGCTTCCTATATCACGATCAACATCTCTTCGCCTAATACCCCTGGATTGCGCGCACTCCAGTTCGGCGACTCCTTGCGCAGCATGTTGCAGGATATCAAGGACTGTCAGGAGCGTTTGAGTCAGCAGCATGGGCGCTATGTGCCTTTTGTCGTAAAAATCGCGCCTGACATGTCTGACGACGAGGTGCATATGGTTGCGCGCACCCTGTTGGACTACAACATGGACGGCGCCATCGCCACGAACACCACTTTGTCGCGCGAGGGCGTTGAGAGTCTGGCTCATGGAAAAGAGCAAGGCGGCCTGAGCGGCGCGCCGCTGACCAAGCGATCCACTCATGTGGTGAAAGAGTTGTGCGCGGCGCTGGAAGGGCGGATTCCTGTCATCGCATCCGGTGGAGTGATGAGCGCCCAGGATGCGGTGGAAAAAGTACGTGCTGGCGCCAAACTGGTGCAGGTGTATAGCGGCCTTATCTATCGAGGGCCGGTGCTCGTGCGGGAAGCGGCTGAAGCGATTGGCGGTCTGGAGGGCTAACCCCTCAATGAAAAGGCCCGCGATGCGGGCCTAAATGGGGTTGGGTGAACCCCTCCTTTATGAATGAGTGTCTAGGTGAATCAGGACGCTATGCCAGGGCTTCTATGTATCCCTGATACGCCGGTGTAACCATCCCAATGGTCCGCTCGGCCGTCGCGCCAGCCGTTAATCCACTCTTGACGCATTTGAGGATTGGCGGCGGGACATAAATCTTTTGACCGGCCGCTTACGCCGGCACGGTAACCCTTGAGGTACGCTCTTTCGAACATATCGCGCTTCTGTCTTCTCATTCTTTAATGACCTCACCAATTTCTGGGTTAGACAGGAATTCAAACAGATAAACTTTTGAATCGGAATTTGGACTAGAAAGCATCTCCTTATCGTCTGATCGTGTACGAGGGATATATATCAGAGTAATAGCGCTACACTTTCAAGTTAAGCCAAATTTAATTTCGATGTACACGAATTATTTCATCTATGTGACGGTTTTTTTATAGTTTTGTGGAATTAAATACGGTTAAGCGCTTGATCGCCTTAGAACCGTCTTTAACCCTTGATATGCAACGATTTGTAACGGCGTAGGAATATGAATGAATTTTCATTGTTTGCGAGCTGCCCCAAAGGACTGGAGTATGTGCTTGCAGACGAATTAAAGACTCTGGGCGCGGAAGTGCTTAAAACCAATCCCGCTGGCGTTGAGGCGAAGGCGGATCTTGCCGGGGTTTACCGAATTTGCCTGGGCTCCCGTCTCGCCAACCGAGTACTGCGATTATTGCAGTCCACCCGCACAGCCACGCGGGATGGTCTGTATCAGGCTGCTTCTGAAGTGAATTGGAGCGAGCATCTGCGTCCGGGAGAAAGCTATTGGATCGCGGCGTTCGGCTCCAGCGGCGATATCCGGCACTCGCGCTTTGGCGCGCAGGTGGTCAAAGACGCCATTAATGACCATTTTCGCGACCGTGATCTGGAGCTGCCGGTTATCGACAAGCAGTCCGGCGTACAGACCGTACAGTTGAATCTGGCGAAGACTATCACGCTAGGTCTGGATTTGGCGGGAAGAAGTCTGCATCAGCGCGGATATCGACAAGAGGGTGCGGCGGCTCCATTAAAAGAGAATTTGGCGGCGGCCATACTTTATCGCGCCGGCTGGCCGGAGTTGTGTGGAGAGGATGGATGCTTCGTTGATCCCATGTGCGGTTCCGGCACTTTGGTGGTGGAGGCGGCGATGATCGCAATGAATGTTGCGCCGGGGCTGCTGAACCCGCATTTTCTGTTTGAAAAAGCGCCCTGGCATGATCCGGAAGTCTGGCGTGGAGTCTACGAAGAGGCGATGGAGAAGGCGGTGCTGGGCAAGCGACGCTGGCGCGGCGCCATCTTTGGCTGCGACTTGAATCCCGCCGCTATCCGCACAGCCAAGCGCAATCTGTCTCGCGCCGGACTTGATCGCTGGGTGAAGCTGGAAACGTCCAGCGCCATGGACTTCACTCCAGATACGGAAGGATGTGGGCAGCGCTTACTGGTGTGCAACCCTCCCTATGGTGAACGTTTGGGGCAGGAGTTGGAGCTGCGCTCGCTGTACCGGGCGCTGGGACGGAGGCTGAAAACCGCATACGGTGAATGGAAAGCGGGTATTTTTACTTCCAGCGTCAACTTGGCGAAAGAAATCGGTCTGCGGGCGGACAAGCAATACCATCTTTACAACGGACCTCTGGCCACAACGCTTTATTTGTTCGATGTTTACGGTAACCGGCCAGAAGTGGAAGCGCCGCGTAAGCCGCAGAACGCCTCTCTTGAAGGTATCTCCGAGCAGGCGCAAATGTTCCGCAATCGACTGAGTAAGAACTTGGCGAAGTGGAGCAAATGGGCGAAGAAGCAGCAGCTTAGCGCTTATCGGATCTATGATGCGGATATGCCTGAGTATGCTGTCGCCATTGACTGGTATGACGGTGGAATCATCGTGCAGGAATATGCGCCGCCGAAATCAGTGGATGAAGAAAAAGCGCGGCAACGCCTGCTGGATGTGTTGGAAGTAACCCCTGCGGTGCTGGGAATCGACGGCGGGCAACTGTTCCTCAAGCAGCGTAAAAAACAAAAAGGCATGCTGCAGTATGAGAAAACGGATTCCAGTCGCAAGGAGCGTACAGTAGAAGAGCATGGTTGCCGGTTCTGGGTGAACCTGTCTGATTACCTGGACTCAGGGCTTTTCCTTGATCATCGTCCAACCCGCTATTGGATTCAAAAGCATAGTTCGGGTAAGCGCTTTTTGAATCTGTTCTGTTACACCGGAGCGGCGTCCGTCCATGCGGCGGCGGGCGGCGCTGCGACCACCACCAGTGTGGATATGTCGCAAACCTACCTGAGTTGGGCGGAGCGCAACTTCCACCTCAATAAGCTGAGTGGTCCCCATCGTTTTGTGCGCGCCAACGTGCTGGAGTGGCTGAAAGCCGAACGCAATACATATGATCTGATATTCCTTGATCCCCCTACATTCTCCAACTCCAAGAAAATGGAGGATGTATTGGACGTCCAGCGGGATCATGCCGGGCTGATTGAAGATTGCATGCGCTTGCTGGCGCCGGGAGGGGTGTTGATCTTTTCCTGCAACTATCGACGTTTCAAGCTGGATTCAGGCATTGAAGAGCGTTTTGCGGTGGAAAATCATACCGCCGCCAGCATTCCTGAAGACTTCAAGCGCAACGAACGGATTCACCAGTGCTGGCATATCCGTCATAGCGCTTGAGCGTGTGACGCTTGGCGCCGGGCCTAGAACTCGTATTTCAGGCCGGCGCTGAGCTGCATGGTGCGGATCGCCGTTTCCGTATCGCGGTGAATGCGGCCAAACTCCAGGACGCCCCACAGATCGCCAGTGACCTTGATTTCCGTTCCTAACGCGTAGCTGACGCTGAAGCTGCTTTCGGTGAGGTCTTCTGGGATGCTTTGATATGTGTCCGGATCATCTTTGGAGACCTTGCCTTTCATATGAGTGAATCCGAACAGAGCGTATACGGACAGATAGTTCGTAGCTGGGTACTGCGCGCCCATATACCAGCTGGCGAAATAATCCATGCCGATATCCAGCCCCGGTTTTGCTTCTTCCTCATCCAGTCCCATGCCGGCGCGAAACTCGGTTTTGACGTAGTCGGTAAGATAGGAGCCATAGGTTAGCGTGACGCCTGTCGTGCTGGCGCTGCTGCTGCCGTCGACTCGTTTGAAATCGAACTGGGTGGCGCTCAGCCCGACATAAGATTTGCCTTCTTTTTCTCCCTCCGCACGGCTGCCGGGACTGGCCAGCAAAACCGCCAATACGGTGAGAACGGTTGTGATCGAACGCGGATGACGAATGCGGCGCTTCATTATTTTTTGCTTTCCATGTGTTGTTTTTATCGGTGCGGCATGCGGCCAGAGTGGAGGCGCAATAGCTCGGGATTGTGACTTAAGCGGTCAACGCAGTCACGGAAAAGCGTCACAAATCAATTTGCTTTAGAGTTCGCCGATGTCCTGCATCTTGGTTTGGATGACCCGGCGCAGCTCGCTTTTTTCGAATTCGCTGGCGCGATGGAGTAGAGGCAGGCGCAGGCGATGCAGGTGCAGACAGGGGATTTGGTCCTGGAAAGGCTTCAGGTCGCCTTTGACCAGGATGGGCAGGAAAGGGTCGGACTCCGTACGCATTTTATTAAGCACTTCCAGCGCTTTGCGCATAGCGATGGGCTTTGCCGGCGCTTCCGGGTCTTTGGGCTGTATCAGCATGAACATCCCTTTCTGTTTGATCAGTTCGCCGGGAATAATATGAAAGCCGGTGCGGGTGACGGCCTCTTCTTCAATATGGTTGAACGTGTCGTGAAAGGCGTAAGGATCGGGCAATATGACCAGATTACGGTTATAGTCTTCAGGGAAGTGCATGCTGTAATTGGTATAGATTTGCCGTACGGAGCCTGAGAAGACGCATAGTTTGTTCTCAAACTTCAAGACGAACTCCTGGGCTTTGCTGCGATCGGCGAGCAAGTCCAGGTCCCAGATCAGATCTGAGTTCACGTTGTTCGATATTTCCATGTGGGCGCGTTTAATTGGCTGATACGTCTGATTAAAGCGTGAAGACACTGGAAGTAATCTGCAGTCCAGTAAAAACTTAGCAGTGAAGCGAGTAACCAACAAGCCACAAAGGTTATCAGCAAGGTAATATATTGTTACTTAACCTCCGGCGAGCTTCGGCTTCCGTTGAGCAAACCAATAAATTCAATAATAAAGGTGCAACTGAAATGAGTCAGGGAACTACCGGCAGTCTCTCCGCAGTCTCCAAGTCGCAGGGGGCGGAGCTTATCCATCAGGATGGGGCGTTGATGCAGGCGCTGGGGCAGGCGTTTTTTGAGGTGCAGGCTCTGGAACATGTGCTGGCCTGCTTATACGGCGCGAGCCCTCATGGACTGGGGGATACATGGAGTCGCGAATTGCGCAGGATGCTGTACACCGTAGAAAGCGGCGGTGTGGAAAAAACCGTGGAAGAGCTGATATTTGATCTCGAGTTGCCGCAGGATCATTGGCTGCAATTGCAGCAGGCGTTGTATCTGCGCGAGTGGGTAATCAGCGGTTTCTTCAGCGAGTTCGGCAGCCGTTTGCAGGTGCTGGAGGCGGAGGTCGGCGAAAAACTGGTGGAGCGTATGCGCGCCGCCTCGGAAGAGATTTCCAAAGCGGTGATGGACTTGCAGGAGCTGGTGTTTCAGCGCGAGATGGATTGCGATGAGCCGATGTCTGAGCAAGTACAGCGGGCGGCGCGGTTCTATTGGGTCGGGGCGGAGTAGGGCGGCTGCGCCGCCCGGCGTATTCAGCGCATGCGGCGGGTCAGTTCGGACATGACGAAAACGTTGTTCTCCGCATTGAAGCCGGAAAGGCCGTTTTCCAGCAGAATTTCCTGGCGTCGTTCGAGAAAGGTTTCGAAGTCCAGTTCCGGCAGAAAATCTGTGATCCGCGCCAGTTCAAAAGGCATGTCGGCGTCGAAGGCTTCGAACAGGCGCTCCAGCAACTGGGAGTCAGGGTCGAGGCCATCGACGTAAACGGTGGCTTCCGCCAAGTCGCTGGACAGGGCGCGGATGACGTCTTTGCCGGTTTCGCCCTGTTCAAATAGATGCTCCCGGGATAAGCCGTGACTGTGCTGGTAACTGAAGTCCCAATCCTCCCAGTCGTCCTCTGGAATGATCAGCGCCTTTTGGATGGCTCCATCCGGGTCGGTCCAGGCGATACAGATAGGGTAGGCGTCATCGTCCGGGCTGCTGGCTTCGATGTCCAGGAACAGGGCGTCTTCCAGATGTTTGCTTTTCATAATCAGACTATTTGGGCTCGGCAAGTTATTGACATTCAATTATATTTGCTCATCCTTATTTCACCAAACAGACTTTGCAGGCGCCCGGGAGTCTGAATACGAAAGACGGCGTTGGAATCGGTTGTCGAGAGATTCTGACGAGTTGAGTCGTATTTTGTCCGTTTTATAGCTATGGATATATTAATGAAATCCTGTCTAGTCGCATGTTTTCTCTTTCTTTTTTGCATTTCTCCGGCCCAGGCCGCCCCTTCCGATATCCCGCAGCAGCTCGCCGATTGGTCCGGTTGGGTGTTGCACGACCATATTGATAAAGACTGTACCCCCGCTCATGACGGAACCGGTGCGAAAGTGTGCCTTTGGCTCAGTGCGCTGGAGCTGGAGCTGGACATGAAGCGGCTGGACTTCCGTTTTCAGGCGGAAAGTCAGTATGAGGGCTGGCTGTCGTTGCCGGGCTCCGCGCAATTCTGGCCTCATGAAGTGAAGCTGTCCGGTAATCGGGTGGCGGTGATTAATGTGGAAGGCGTGCCTTCTATCTGGCTGCAGCCCGGAAGTTACCGGGTCCAGGGGCGCATCAGTTGGGAGCAATTACCGCAAAGCGTGCCATTGCCCAAGGCGTTCGCCATGACCAGACTGAACGCCGTGGCTGCGCTGGAAGGCCGCGCTTATGTGGACAGCGGCTCCGCGCTCTGGCTGGTGCGTGATCAGCTGCAGGCGAATCTGCAGCCGGACTCTTTGAAAATCAACGTATTCCGCAAGTTGATCGATGATGAACCAAAACTGCTGGAGACGCGCTTACAGTTAGACGTTTCCGGTGGGGAGCGGGAAGAAGTGCTGGGTGGTTTTCGCTTGTCCGGCTGGGAGCAGGTTTCTTTGACCAGCAACTTGCCCGCGCGAGTTGAGAAGGATGGTCGTTTGCGGATTCAGGTGCGCCCAGGCTCCTGGACGCTGGTGGCGCGCTTTCGGCAGATCAATCGTACGGACGCTTTCTCCATGGAGCCTGAGCCGGGAGGCGTCTGGCCGGAATCGGAATTATGGGTGGTGGAGACGCAGCCACAGTTACGTCGTGTGGAAATAGAAGGGCGCGCCGTTGATCCGCAGCAGACTCTGTTGCCTCAGGAATGGCGGACATTGCCGGCGTTTCGGGTGGCGGAAGGCTCCCCTCTGGACTTGAAAGAAATCGAGCGGGGGCTCACTTCTCTGGCGGGAAATCGTATTCGGCAGCGTTCCCAGGGCTGGCTGGCGTTTGATCAAAGTCGCTGGATCTGGCGCGATCGCCTGACGGGTGAAATGTCGCAGGGGTGGCGTCTGGAACAAGGCGCGCCTTATGAGTTAGGCAAGGTGGACTTGTCAGGGCAGGCGCAGTTAGTCACGCAGTCGCGTCAGGACTCCAGTCGCGGCGTGGAAGTGCGGCGCGCTGACCTCGACATGACGGCGGTAAGCAGCTCGCCGGTTGAGCGTGAGGCCGCTGCATTTGTGATTCCCGCCAGCGGCTGGCGTGACGACAGCGGCAGTCTGGATCTTGAGAATGTCTCCAGCGATGTCAACCTTCCACCGGGATGGTGGCCTTTGGCCGCTTCCGGCGTGGACCGCAGCGCGGGTACCTGGTTTGACCGCTGGTCTCTGTGGGATTTGTTCTTACTCCTGTTGATTACTGCGGCGGTGGCGCGTTTGGAGGGCGTCGTGTGGGGTGGCGTGACGGTGGTGGCGCTGGGATTCGCCTATCACGAAATCTATGCGCCGGTTGCGGTATGGCTGCTGTTGATTATCCCCAATGCGTTGCTGCGCGTGGTTCGTCCCGGCTGGATGCTGAAACTGGTGACCGGCTGGCGTTGGGGGGCGTTGCTGATTCTGGCGGGTATGCTGTTGAACTATGGTGTGGCCCAGGTGCGTATGGCGATATACCCGCAATTGGAGCGTGATTCCGGCGTAGTTTCCTTTGCAGATCATGCTGCGATGAGGCGCGAGATGGCGGTGGAAGAGGATGTGGAGGCTGGCTATATGCTGGATGAGGCGATGGAGTCCGCGCCGCCTGCGCTGATGAGCGCGCCTATGTCTTTGCGGGAAAAACAGCCTGAGGACGTGGCGCCGGAGGCTCCCGCTCCCACGGGGCCTGGAGTGCCGGACTGGAGTTGGCGAATAGTGAATCTTACCTGGCAAGGGCCGCTTAGCGGGGACGAAAGCGCCAAACTGTATGTGTTGAGCCCCATGCAAACAGGATTTGCGCGTATTGTGCACTTTGCGCTGCTGGTGGTGCTGTTGGCTTGCCTGGTAGGGCGGCGTGGCGGGCGCAGCGACAAGGGTGGGGATGATTCGCCGCAACCCGGCGTCACCACGAAGCTGGCGGGATTGGCGCTGCTGGCCCCTCTGGCGTTGATGGCTCCGACGGAGCGGGCGCACGCCGACACGGGCTACCCCAGTCCAGAAATGTTGCAGGCTCTGGAGCAGCGTTTGACTGCGCCGCCGGCCTGCACTCCGCGCTGTGTGGATGTTAATTCCGCCAACCTGATTCTGGATGGGTACAGTCTGACCTTGTCGCTGGAAGTCAGTTCGCTGCAGCCGATTGCTTTGCCGATTCCGGCGCGCGCTGGTTTCTGGCGGCCTGAGAATGTGTTTGTCAATGGGAAGCGTTGGGACCGCTGGAGCGCTGGCGAAGATGGCGTCTGGCGTATTCCGCTGGAAGCCGGCGTACAGGAGGTGGTGTTGGAAGGCGGCGTGCGGGAAGTGGATCAGTTTCAACTGGCGTTTCCTCTGCGGCCTCATCGTTTTTCGGCGAAAGTGGCGGATTGGTCGATGTCCGGCGCGGGTAGCAATGAGCTGCTGAGTTCCAATATCAAGTTTGAGCGCACCAGCATCAGTCAGCGCAGCTCGGAGTCGCGGCAATCTCTGTTTCAGGAGCCTGCGCCCGCCTTCGTCAAGGTTTATCGGGAACTGGACCTGGGGCTGAAGTGGCGCGTGCGTACCCGGGTGGAAAGGGTGGCGCCGCTGCGGGGCTCTATTTCAGCCAGTATTCCACTGCTGATGGGAGAGTCGGTGACCTCGGGAGATATCGATGTCAGTAATCAGCGGGCGTTAGTGACTTTGGATGATCGTCAGGACAGTATGGAATGGGTGTCCAACTTGAGCTTCCGTCAGCGTATCGAGTTGCTGGCGCCGACCAATAGCGCCTGGAGCGAGCACTGGTCGATTCTGGTGGGGCCACAGTGGAGCCTTGAATACACGGGGCCGGCGCCTTATGAAATTATTCGGTCCGGTTATTGGCGACCAAAGTGGCGGCCTCAACCGGGAGATTCGCTGTTCCTGTCCGTTTCGCCGAATAAGGCGGTTGAAGGCCGCATGCTGACGGTGGACAGCCTGAATGTGACTCAGAAAGTGGGCGGCAAGCAGTTGCAATATACGGCGGATATTCGTCTGCGCACCTCGCGCACTCAGCGCTACAGCTTTGATTTGCCGGATGGCGCAGTCCTGGATGCGGTGGAGCTGGATGGAAGAAATGTCGCCCGCGGCGAAGAAACCAGTCGGGTGGATGTTGTGCTTGGTTATGGCGAGCAGTCCTTGGGCATACGCTGGCATGAAGAGGCGCAAGGAACGCAATGGCGTTATCAGACGCCGGCTCTGCAGTTGCCGGCTCCAGTCAGTAACGTGCAGCTCCAGATTCAGTTGCCGGATCGGCTATGGCCGTTATGGGTGGGTGGTCCGCAAATGGGGCCGGCCATATTGTTCTGGGGCGTGCTGGCGGTGATGTTGCTGTTGGCGTCTGTGTTGGGTTGGCATAGCGGCAATCCGCTGGGCGTAGGGCGCTGGGCGGTGCTGGCGGCGGGAGCGGCATTGGGATGGGTGCAGGGTTTGCTGGTGCTGGCGGTGTGGTTTTACGCATTCAATTACCGTTATGAGCTGGTCCATGCCTTGCCGCGCTGGGGGCGCAGATTGTATAGCACGCTGTTGGTGCTGCTGACGCTGGCTGTACTGGGATGGGTGATCGCCAGTATTCCCAAAGGCTTGATAGGGCAGCCGGCGGATTATGTCGCTGGCAATGGATCTTTTGCGGGTCAGTTGCGCTGGTATCAGGATGCGGCGGCGGGCGAACTGCCGACGGCGTCAGTCTGGACTGTTCCCGTGTTGTTCTATCGGGTGGCGATGCTGGTTTGGTCGCTATGGCTGGCTTTCGCCATGATTAACTGGTTGCGCTGGGCCTGGGAAAAGTTCTCTGAACGTTTGCCGGAGCCGCCGGTCAAGCCTGGGCGTAAGGACAAGAGAGCGAATGCGGGGAAAGGAGATGAGAATTCTTCGCAAAACCAACTGGCCAAGCCGGAATCTCCCGTATAGGCTATGTGCAGTGTCTACGGTCGCTGTCGGCTCTGTGCCGACAGCCGTATAGAATCGGATAACGCGGTTACTTGAGTGAAGTATGAAAAAAGAAGAGTTTAATGAAGGATTATTGGCGTTTCTGAACGCCTCGCCGACCCCTTTTCATGCGGTCGCCAATATGGTGGAAGTGCTGGAGAAAGCTGGCTTCAAGCGTTTGCACGAAGAATATGAATGGTCGCTACAGGCCAATGAGCGTTACTTTATTACGCGTAACGGCTCTTCGCTGATCGCATTCAGCGGCGCGCAAGGACCGCTGGAGGTCAGCGGCGCCAGAATGTTCGGCGCGCACACCGACAGTCCTTGTCTGAAAATCAAACCCAGCCCGGAATTGCTGCGCAAAGGCTATTATCAGCTGGGCGTTGAAGTGTACGGCGGCGTTTTGCTGAATCCCTGGTTTGACCGTGAGCTATCACTGGCGGGTCGGGTGACCTATCTGAGCAGCGCCGGGGAAGTGAAAAGCACGCTGATCAATTGGGAGCGCCCGATTGCAATGATCCCCAGTTTGGCGATTCACCTGGATCGGGAGGTCAACAACAGCCGCTCCATTAATCCCCAGAAAGATCTGCCGGCGGTATTGATGCAATGTCGCGCTGACAGTCCGCCAGAGTTCCGTGGCTTGTTGCTGGAGCAAATCAAGCAAGAGCATCCCGCGCTGGATGCGGAGCGCGTGCTGGATTATGAGTTGTGTCTGTATGACACCCAGCCCGCCAATATCCATGGTCTGCAAAACGAATTCCTCAGCTCCGCGCGTCTGGATAACCTGCTGAGTTGCTATATCGGTCTGCAGGCCTTGTTGGATGCGGGCTCCAGTCAGCCTTGTTTCCTGGTTTTCAATGATCATGAAGAAGTGGGCAGCGTGTCCGCAGAAGGCGCGCAAGGGCCTTTCCTGCGTTCAGTGCTGCTGCGCATTACGGAAGATGAAACGCGTTTGAGTCAGATGATCAGTCGATCCATGATGTTTTCCGCTGACAACGCTCACGGCGTGCATCCCAATTATGCGGATCGCCATGATGAAAACCATGGGCCTTTGCTGAATAGCGGGCCGGTCATCAAGGTGAATTCGAATCAGCGTTACGCTACCAACAGCATCACCAGCTCATTCTACCGTCGTCTTAGTGAGGAGCTGAAACTGCCTTATCAGGTATTTGTGGTGCGGACGGATATGGCGTGCGGCAGCACCATCGGACCGCTCACGGCGGCCGAGTTGGGGGTGAAAACCCTGGATATCGGCGTGCCGCAATTTGCGATGCATTCCATCAGGGAGACCTGTGGTAGCGCCGATCCGCTGACGCTATATGAAGTCAGCAAATTATTCTTCAATACGGCGACGCTTCCACAGGCATGACGTAGTCAAGGCCAGGGTAGGCGAGATAGTCCATGGATGGACTCTCTTGTACAAAGAGGATTGTGCTTAAGGGTTTGCATCAAGAAAGACAAAAGTCCGACGCAGATTTTGTGTCGAAAACACATGGAAAAGCGAGTGGCTAAAGACTAAATATGGATTTTAAATTTGAAATAGGAAAAACAAGAAGAGAAGTGAAAAAGTGGTCGGGGTAGAGAGATTCGAACTCCCGACATCCTGCTCCCAAAGCAGGCGCGCTACCAGACTGCGCTATACCCCGAATGATCTTGACGATCCGAAAAATATTGGCTCCCCGAGCTGGACTCGAACCAGCGACCCAATGATTAACAGTCATTTGCTCTACCAACTGAGCTATCGGGGAACGTCATTTTCGAGGCCGCAATAATAATGACATGGGACTATCTCGTCAACCTTTTCTATTATTAAAAACGAAGGAAGTTGAAAAAAATTTTAAATCGGTGGGGAGAGGCTATGGAAATCAAGAAGCTGGCGGAGATTAAAAAGATATTGCTGGTTGTGGACCCGACCAAGGAAAGGCAGGAAGTCATTCCCCGAACGATTCGCCTCGCCAAGGCGCTGGGCGCGGAAGTGGAGCTGATGGTGGCGGAATATCAGCGGGCGTTGGAGTCCAGTTACCCCTTCGACGCCAAGGCGCTCAATTCGGCGAAAGAAAGCTGTCTGGCCAGTCGTGAGCGCTGGCTGGAGGTTTTTGCGGAGCAGATGCGCGCCCACGGCATCGCCGTCACTCAACATGTGCGCTGGGAGAAGCCTCTCTATAAAGCAGTGGTGGAGCGTTGCCGCGAGACGCAAGCGCAACTGATCATCAAGGCCACTCACCATCACTCAATTCTGCAACGGGCGTTGTTCACCAATACGGACTGGCATTTGATACGGGATGCGGATGCGCCGATCTGGTTTGTGCGGGAAGAGCATCGCTGGGACGGCCATATTCAAGTGTTGGCGGCGGTTGACCCGATAGAGACGGAAGGCTCCGTCAATAATCTGAACCCGCGCATCCTGGATATCGCCCACGAAATTTCCTGCCGCTTGCCTGCGGAGTTGAATGTCGTGCACGCTTATGAGCCTATCCCTACCGGCATGCTGGTGGAGTTCGACGCTATCGTCGCCGATTACGAAGAGTATCGCGAGAAAGTGAAATCCAAGCACCAAAAGGCGCTGGACCGTTTATTGGAGAGCTATGTGGAGTCAAGCACGCACGTGTTTTTCGAAGAAGGTTCGCCGGAGAAAGTGCTGCCCGCCTGTGTCAATGAGCATGGACATGATCTGGTGGTGATGGGGGCGGTGTCCCGCAATGGCGTAGATCGCATTTTTATCGGCAGCACGGCTGAGCGCGTACTGGATAACCTGGAATGCGATGTTCTCGTCATCAAATAGAGGCGTTCGCAGCGGGCGCAGTTCACTGCGCCTAACAGGTTTTGAAGCGGCCGACGTTTTCCTGCAACTGCGATGACAGTTGATTGATATTCTCGCTGTTGGATGAGGTGGTGTTCACCTGCCGCCAGCTTTCATCCAGCAACGCCTCCAGGGTATGCATGCTTTGCGCAATGCCTTCCGCGTGCTTGGCCTGCTCCTCTGTGGTTTTGGCCACCTGGTCGATCAGATCGCTGGCCTCCGCAATGCCGCTGTTGGTTTGATCCACGGTGACAGCCAATGTGCTCATCTGCGATACGCTGTTTTGCGTCATGCTGTTGCTCAGATTGATCATCTTTTCCGTTTCTTCGGCGTCTTTTTGCAGGCCTTCCATGATTTCACGAATTTCTTCGGTGGAATCCCGGGTGCGTAACGCCAGTTGTCTGACTTCATCCGCCACGACGGCGAAGCCGCGGCCATGCTCGCCGGCGCGGGCGGCTTCGATCGCCGCGTTCAGCGCAAGCAGGTTGGTTTGTTCAGCGATATTGTTGATGACCTGCAGCACTTCTGAGACTTTCTGGCTGCTGCTGGCCAGGCGCTGCATGGAGGCGTATGAGGTCTCCATTTGCTGGGCCAGTCGGGAAAGCGTGTCGGTATTGTTTTGCAGCAGGCGTTTCCCGTTGTCCGACTGTGAGGCGATGGATTGGGCGATTTCCAGCAGTTTGCCCGCCTGTTGCGCAATATCCCGGAAACTGTGGGAGATCAGTTGGGTGGATTCTGAGACGGTGACGAATTCGGCTTTTTGTTGCTCCAGGCAGTTTTCGCCTTGATGAGCCACATCCTGTAAAGACTCTGCGGATTGACCCAGTTCCTGGGACTTGTCGTTGATACTGATGCATATCTGCTGAATGAGTTCGACGAAACGGTTGAATGCCCGTGCAAGCCGGCCAAGCTCATCCTGTCCCAGATAAGTCAGGCGCCGGGTGAGATCGCCGCCGCCCTGGGCGATGTCCTCCATAGTAGCGACCACATCTTTAATGGGTTTGCTGATCAGCCGTGACACCAGAGCAGTCAACACCGTGGAAATGACCAGCGTCACCACCAGGAACAACAGCATTTTCACAATATTGGAGTCCAGTGATTCCGCGATGTAGCCGCTGACGCTGCGCAAGTCGCTCCAGATACTGGCTTGCTCCTCCGCCACAATATTCAGAGTGTCGTTGACCAGGGGACGCAGCTCGCTGTCCAGCAAACTGTTTTGGCTGCGCGCCACATCGAAGATGGTTTTGGCTTTGCTTTCAAATTGTTTCACCAGCCCGTCGATCTCTCCGATCCATTTTTCATGTTCGGGCTTGCGCAGATGTTTCTTCAGATCAATCACGGCGTTTTGCGCCCCGTAGATCTCCATCAGGAAGGCGTCGGTCTCGGTGGGGGAGCCGGTGCGCAGGAATGCGTTCAGATTAATGAGGGCGGCTTGTATGTGATTGCTGACCAGGATGGTCCACTGGATCAACACCTGGGCGCTGGAGGGGTCAAGCGTCACCCTGATATTGTTAGATAACTCCAGGGTTTTCGGCACAAGGGTTTCCTGCACCGTGGCGATGCCGCTGCGCAGCTCGCGGTTTTTCGGCAGCAGGTTGTTGCGAAACAGGTCGTCGATACGCAGGCTGGCGGTTTGCAGGGCGTCGGCGCTTTTCAGTTTGGTGAAATTGGCGTCGGAGAAATACTCTTGCGCCTGAGCGCTGGCCTGATTGTACTCTTCCAGTGTTTTATCAGTCGGCGTGCGCAGATATTGCTGTTGCAGACTGGCGCGGGTGGACAGATTGGCGCTGAGGTCGCTGGTCAAACGCGCAGTCGGCTCGATGACGGTCGAGAAGTGATTGGCGCGGGTGGTGATTTCCCGCAGCGACGCGATCACCATCAGCGCATAGGCCAGCAGCAGGAGCAGGATCAGCGCCGGAACCAGGCTCAACTTCAGCATCAATGGAAGATTCTGCAGACGCATTCCGCACCTCAGTTGTTACATCGCTATTAACCCGCTGGAGTCATACCGCTCAGCAGGCTTATCAGCAAATCATGGATTTTTTTCGCCTGCGCATACAGACTGTTCAGGGAGGCGTTGGCCTCTCCCGATGGCGCCAGGCTGCGCTGCTCGATATTGAGGCTGGCTTTCATGCGATGGATCTCCGCCAGCACGCTGCGTGCGCCGTCGTAAGCATCCAGCACGGTCAAGGCGCCGCTGGGGATGGCTTCCGGACTGGTGGGCTCCACCTCCAGATTACGTTGCAGCCTGCCAAGCAGATGGTAGTCCTGGTATAGCGCGAGCATCACATCACGGATGCTCTTATCGCTGTACTGATTCTTTTGCGGCTCGATGAATTTAAGATTCTGCGCCCGGGCCAGCAACCGAAGCTCATCTTCGATCAACTTGAATTGTTTTTGCGTATCGCCGATATCAGGCGGCGGCGCCAGCACGGACAGTACATTGGTGAGTTTCCATAAGCTCTGGTAGACATCGGCGCCGGACTTGCCCAAGGGGCGTTCGAACTCCGCTTCCGTACTGATGGATTTGGCCTCCAGAATGGCGTTGAGGCCCTGGTCCGCTTGCTCCAACAGATCGTATACGTCTTTAGGTCTGAAAATCTGGAAGGGGAGTTGCTTATCTTCGATGGGGGGCAGGTTGTTCAATGTCATCAACTGACGAATTTGCGCATAGGCGTCCAGCGCCTTCGCGTAAACCTGATTGGGCAATTTGTCCTGAAATACCGGCGCGTCAGATTCATCAACAGATTTGTTCTGAGCGGCGATCAGGCGCTGGGCCTTGATCTGCATCTGTTCGCTGATCTGGAAGACGTTGTTGTTATTGATTATCGCTGCGCCGACATGGCCGCTGAACGCCCACGCCGCCAGCAGATACAACAACCATCCCGGTCGAATCCGCGGGATCACCATATAGCCGGCCTCAATAGTATGACTTACTTTAAGACTAGCAATAGCTATAAAGAGTGCAAATAAGCGTCGCTTGGATCAATGACTTAGCAGAGAATTTAAATGCGGCAACACATTCTCCACCAATAGCGGCTGGCCCTTGGCGTTGGGGTGAATGCCGTCAGACTGCATCAAACTGGGATCAAGCGCGACGTTATCCAAAAGGAAGGGGACTAACGTGACTTTTTGTTCACTGGCCAGGTCTTGGTAGATCTGATGGAATCCTTCAGCATAGGCCGGTCCATAGTTGGGCGGAATGCGCATGCCGATCAGCATGGCCTTTGCGCCGGCGCCAGCGATGCTTTCCAGCATGGACGCCAGATTGTTTTTAATGATGTTGAGGGGAAAACCGCGCAGCCCGTCGTTGCCGCCCAGCTCCAGCAGCACGATATCCGGCTTGTGATCTTGCAATAACGCCGACAGGCGGGCGCGACCGCCGCCGGTGGTTTCGCCGGAAATGCTGGCGTTGATCAGGGTGAGGTTGGGGTAGGTGGCGCGCAGCTCGTTTTCCATCAGCGTGATCCAGCCGGATTCCAGCGGAATGCCATAAGCGGCGCTGAGACTGTCCCCTAACACGACGATTTTTACCGGTTGCGATTTATCTGTGACAGCCTGTGCGATAGGGCTTACCATCAGGCAGCAGAGCGCAAATAAAGTCCAGACGTACTTGATGACATGACGTTGAAACAGATTGAGGAATGAGGTTGCTAGCATGACTTCGGTAGATGTACTTGAGGTTAAATCGCTGACGAAAAGTGTCTCCAATGGTAGCGGTCGTCTGGACATATTGAAAGGCGTCGATATACAAATCAAGGTGGGAGAGTCGCTGGCGATTATCGGGCGCTCCGGCTCAGGCAAGACCACTCTGCTGAGCATCATGGCGGGCCTTGACCTGCCGTCAGCGGGTCAGGTGCGTATGCTGGGCAAGGATCTGGCGCAACTGGACGAAGATGGCCGCGCGGCGATTCGCGCTCAACATGTCGGTTTTGTTTTTCAATCCTTTCAGCTTATTCCCACCATGACGGCTCTGGAAAATGTGATGTTGCCCCTGGATCTCGCTGGCGCCGCGGACAGCCGTGAGCGGGCGCGCCAGTGGTTGGACCGGGTTGGACTGTTGGAGCGGGAAGGGCATTACCCGCGCCAGTTGTCCGGAGGCGAGCAACAGCGGGTTGCTGTGGCCAGGGCCTTCGCCACGGAGCCTGATATTCTATTTGCGGATGAACCCACTGGAAATCTGGATCTGGAAACCGGGCAGCACATCATGGATCTGCTGTTCGACCTGAACAAGCAGCATTCAACGACGTTGATACTGGTCACCCATGACCGCGAACTGGCGGGCCGCTGCGGGCGTTCTCTGGCGCTGGATCAAGGCGTTCTGGAGGCCGCGTAATGACAGGTTCTACGCGACCGCTGCAACTCTGGCTGAGAGAGTGGAGACAGCCTTCATTCCGTTTGTTGTGGCTTGCGCTGTTTGTCGCTGTGCTGACGGTGGCGTCGATCACGGCCTTTACCGGGCGATTGAAGGCGGTTTTCGATGACGGCGCCTCCCGGTTCCTCGGTGGCGATCAGGTAATCGAAAGCTCCGGCAATCTTTCCGACGCCTGGGTGAAAGAAGCGCAGAAATTGGGTTTGGAGACCGCGTTCACGCTGGAATTCTCCACCATGTTGAACCGTGGCGATCAGTTTCAATTGGTCGCAGTCAAAGCGGTGGATGAAGGGTATCCGCTGAAAGGCGAAGTGGGCGTGGTGACTCAGGCAGGCGCTCCCTCGCAGACGGTGAAGCAGGGGCCGGCGCAAGGCGAAGTCTGGCTGGCGCCAAGACTGTTCTCCCTGCTGGGCGTGCAGTTGGGGGACGCCGTTGGCGTTGGGCATAAGCAGTTAAAAGTGACCGGGTTACTGACGAAGGAGCCTGACCCTTCTTTTTCTTTCATGAATGTGGCCCCCCGCGTTTTGATGAACTACGAGGATGTCGCCGCCACGGCGGTGGCGCAGCCTGGAAGCCGCTTGAAATATCGCCTGCTGCTGGCCGGCGACGAGCCGCGACTGGAGCAGTTCAATGCGGACATTGCGTCGTCACTGACCGCCTCCGAGCGCATCGTCTCAGCGAAAGACGGTCGTCCGGCAGTCTCGCGGGCGATAGAGCGGGCCGAGCGTTATCTGTTATTAGGCGGCGTATTGGGCGTGCTGCTGGCGGCGGTGGCGCTCACCGTCACGGCGCAGTATTACGCTCAGCAGCAGAAAGACACGGTGGCTCTGCTGAAAACCCTGGGGTGTCGCAGTGGTCAGCTACGCATGCGTTTTGCGTCACTGTTGTTAATTTCCGCCGTAACCGCGTCGATATTGGGGCTGGGGTGCGGGCTGCTCTTTGAGCAATGGGCGGTGTGGGCCATGGGCGATATGCTGCCGCCGCTGCATACATCCTTGCCTCTTAATTGGATCTGGTTGCCGCTGCTGACACTGGCGATTGTACTGGCGGCGTTCGCCTGGCCGGTGTTTCGGGCCCTGGCCAAGCAACCCCCCATGTTTATTCTGCGGCAGGCGGCGGCCAATGCGGACTTTCAGCGCATGCTTGGATTCTCCAAGTCGCGCATGCTGTCCGCCCTGATCGGCTTTGCGGCGTTGTTGATGGTCTACAGCGGTGAATTAACCATCGTCGCTGCTGTATTGGTCGGACTGGCGGTGATGATCGCCGTAGCGGCCTGGCTCATGAAAATGTGGGTGAAGCTGCGTCCGCCGCGTCGCACGGTCACCCCGGGGGCGCTGCGGGCCGGCGCCGATCAGTTGAAGCGTCGCCCCTGGTCGACGGTGCCGCACGTACTGGCGCTGGGCAGCGCCTGGGCTTTGCTGTTGACCCTGTTTCTGGTGCGAACGGAGCTGGTGGATAACTGGCGGGCGCAAATTCCGGAAAATGCGCCGAATCACTTCTTTATCAACATCGCTCCCTATGAAGTGGAGCCGATGCGAACCTTGTTCGAGCAGAATAATATCGCTGCGGCGCCATTGTATCCCATGGTGCGCGGCCGTCTGACCCATATCAACGGCGAACCTGTGCGGACGGTGGTCAGCAAGGAGCGAGAGGTCGGCGCTT
The DNA here is from genome assembly GCF_004135205.1 of Hahella sp. KA22. Lineage (NCBI taxonomy): Bacteria > Pseudomonadati > Pseudomonadota > Gammaproteobacteria > Oceanospirillales > Hahellaceae > Hahella > Hahella sp. KA22. The sequence goes on from NZ_CP035490.1 coordinate 2,387,994, forward strand.
TGAACCGGGAACTCAATCTAACCTGGATGGCGGATCTGCCGGAAGATAACCGAATCCTGAGCGGTACCTGGTGGGATGGGGCGTCGAGCGCGCAAGGCGGCGTTCCCGGCGTGTCGATTGAAAGCCAGTTGGCGCAGCGACTTGACGTGAAGCTGGGGGACGCTCTGACTTTCCAGATCGGCGGCGCTACATTGGAGTCGAAAGTACAGAGCATTCGCAGCGTACAGTGGGACAGCCTTAAGCCTAACTTTTACATGGCTTTCGCGCCCGGCGCCCTGGATGGCTTCGCTGCGACCTATCTGACCAGCGCTTATCTGGGCGATAACAAAACTGAGATGGTGAACCAGATTAATCGCCAGTTTCCCACCGTGTCGGTGCTGGAGTTGGATCAATTTGTGGTGAAAGTGCGGGAAGTCATCGCGCAGGTGTCTTTGGCGATAGAAGCGTTATTGGCGCTGATTTTCGCGGCGGCGCTGTTGGTGGTGGCGTCGTTGCTGGCGCGCGAGGCGCCTTCGCGACGTGCGGAGACTGCGCTGTTTCGGGCGCTGGGCGCCCACCGGCGCGTTGTAATTGGCGCGACCGTAGGAGAGTTCAGCCTGATTGGCGCCTTTGCCGGCGTCATGGGCGTTATCGTGGCCGAGAGCGTGGCGGGATTTCTGCAATATCGACTGTTTGAGCTGCCTTTTAGCCTGCACTGGGAGTTGTGGTTGCTGGCGCCGCTAATCAGCGCCGCTGCGACGGCGGCTTATGCATACTGGCGTTTACGGGGCGCTCTGCTGGCTCCCCCTCATGCGACGTTGCAATCCGGCTTCGTTGAGTAGGCTGGCGTAAATGGCGGAGGCGGTTACGCAGGCATGCAAGCCATGCAAGGCGGTGGTCAAGTATCTGCGGGAATACGCGGAAGCGGAAAGCCAGGCGCTTGCGGGCATAGAGGGACGCTGGCGCGGCGTTATTATCATTCCAGCCTTTGCTGAGGATTATGCAGGGCTTAAGCGCGTCGCGGCATCTTTAACTCACGCCGATTGCTTGCAAATCTGGGTGATCAACGCGCCGGTATCGGCGGATGCGGGTGCATTGGCGGCGACCCAGGCGTGTTTGCGGCGCGCGCAAAGCGAAGGCCGTATCCTGTGGCGCCACGCCAATGTGGAACTGTTGGAGATTGGTGGCGCAGCTGTCCTGCTGGTGGATCGGTGCGCTCAGGAAACCCTGATTCCCAAAGAGCAGGGGGTGGGGCTGGCCCGCAAAATCGGCGGCGATATGGCTTTGGCTTTGATCGCGAGCGGCTACCTGCAAACTACGTGGATTCACTTCACCGACGCTGACGCGGAGCTTCCTGCGGATTATTTCGATCAAGCGGCCCAAGCTGACGGCGGCGTCGCGCTGGTTTACCCGTTTCGCCACCGTGGCGAAGGCGACGCGAGACAGCAACGTCTGATGCGAATTTATGACAACAAGTTACGCAGCTACGTGGTGGGTTTGCAGGCGGCGGGGTCTCCCTATGCGTATCACACTATCGGCAGCACACTGGCTTGTCGCGCGGACGCCTACGCGATGGTGCGAGGAATGCCTTTGCGTGCGGCGGGGGAAGACTTTTACCTGCTTAACAAGCTCGCCAAGCTGGGTCCGGTATTGCAGCCGCAAGGCGAAGCAATCGTTTTAAGCGGGCGGCTGAGCAGCCGGGTTCCTTTTGGAACCGGGCCAGCGCTGCAAACGGCGCTGGAAGGTGAGGGTGCGATGGCCTTCTATCACCCGGCGACCTACCCGTGTTTACACATACTTTTGCAATCCGTGGCGATGCTGTGGCGTCTGCGGGAACAGCCGGAAGCGTCGATATCTAAGCTCGCCGAGGCGTTAAGCGCGTACACCGGGCGCGCGGATTTAGCCAATCAGGCTCTGGAGGCGTTCGCTGTCGCCGGAGCAGTGCGTCGTTTTGCTGCGCAATCCTCCACTGAGCAAGTCTTCCGTCGCCACTTTCACTGTTGGTTCGACGGATTTCAGACGCTTAAATGGATACACTGGTGGCGGGACAACCTGTATCCCAGTATCTACTGTGAACAGGATGAACAAGTACGCGCTTTGATGAATGAAATAGAGGATAAGGACGAAGTATGAGCCAAGCCTCACTCTCTGGTATGCCCGATGTGCATAAGGCCGCGCCGGAGTCGCTACTAGTGACGTTAACTCCCTGGGAGTATGCCGCGGAGCCGGGAATGATGATTCGAGGCTGGCGCAGCCGCCCCTCGGGCAAACCGATACTGCACTTTATGCATGGCAACGGTTTCTGTGGATTAACCTATGAGCCTTTGTTGCGCCTGCTCGCCGAGCATTACGACTTGTTTCTCAGCGACGCGCAGGGACATGGCGACAGCGACGCCGGTGGGTCGTTTCGCGGCTGGAATGCAACGGCGGAAACCGCCTACGCCGCCTGGCGGCATTTTCGTGCGGATTATGGCGCGGTTCCGGCGCTAGGCATGGGACACAGTTTCGGCGGCGTGTTGACGACGCTGATCGCCGCGGCCCACCAGGATGCGTTCGATCAGGTGGTGGCGCTGGACCCGGTCTATTTCACTCCAACCATGTTGCGAGCGCTGACCGCCTATCGCTGGTTGCGATTGCGCGCCCCCAATCCCTTGGCGGCGCGGGCCGAAAACCGGCGCGATGGCTGGGACGACATAGCGGCGGCGCGTGAGTATTTTGAGGGACGCGGGATGCTCAAAGGCTGGCGCGCCGACGCATTGGACGCCTATATCCAGCATGCGCTGCAGGAATCCGAGCAGGGATTGACCCTGAAGTGTCCGCCACGTTTGGAGGCGGCGGTGTTCGCAACCTTTCCAGATAGACTGTGGCCTGCCATCAAACACGTGCGCCAACCCATGGCGATTATTTATGGGGAAAGCTCTTATCCATTCGTTGTGAAGTCCGCGCAGCGGGCGGCGTCCGTCAATCGAAGGGTGCGATTACAATCGCTTCCGGGCGGACATTGTTTTATGCAGGAAGATCCAGACGCCGCCTTCGCACATATCCTGGCTTTGGCGGCGTCCGCTGAGGGTTAGCGTAAACGGTAGCTATGCAGACGGGTGAGCAGCGATAAGTCCTTACGCTGCGCCGCCTCCGTCGCAATGGCGCTGAACACCGGTTTGGCCTGTTGACCGGGACTGGCGGGCCCCAAGGTGAGGGTGTCCTGCTTCATGACCCAGCCGCTCGCGTTTATCAAGGCCACTTCGACCACAATATTGTTCACTTCCAAAGCGCTTTGATTGATATAGGTAATGAAGGCGCGACCTTGCTTATCTTTCAGTGTCTGCAGTTGCAGATAACGCTCAGGATTCTTCGGCAAGTCCAGGCGCGATAGCTTCTGGCGGGCTTCCTGGCCGTAAGCTCCTGACGCCTCCGCCGCTGCGCTGTAGTGGCTGATCGCGGCGGCGGAATTATTGCTCTGCGCTTCAATATCGCCCAGCGCCAGATTGGCCACGGAAGTCGGCAGTAAATCGTTGGCGCGGCGCAGATCCTGCGCGGCTTTGGCGCTGTCTCCCTTCTCTTTATAAGCCAGGCCGCGCTTGAGAGTGTGAGCGAAGTAATCAGGGTTCAGCGATACGGCTTTGTCATACTCCTTCAAGGCGGCGGATTCTTTGTTCTGCTTTTTATAGATGTCGCCGCGCAGGGAGTAAAACATCGCTTCTTCCGGCTCCAGCTTGATGGCCTGATTGGCCCGTTGCAGCGCTTTGTCGGCATCGCCCGCCTTTAACGCCTGAACGCCCTCGTCGTAGGCGTCGTAAGCGGGAGCGGTTTTGAGCAGGCGCGCTGTCGCCTTCACGAAGGCGTCTTTACCGCGATAGTTAGACTTGGGTAGCGTCAGCGCGGTGCGTCGATTTTCTTCCACGCGTTCAGGAGAGGGCGGATGTGAAGCGAACAAGCCTTCCAGCCAATTCTGCGAATGTCCCTCGGAAAGCTTCACGAACAGTTGCTGCAGCTCCACCGCAGCCTGGGTGTCGTAACCGGCGGCGGCCATGTATTGCATGCCGTAGTGATCGGACTCCAGCTCATGATCTCGACCGTACTTCGCTACCGCCATCGTGGCGCCCATGGCGGCTCCGCCTACTAATATGTCTCGATAGTCCTGATTGTCCAGCGCCAGTCCCAGGCCGGCCACGCCAGCTGAGATAAGCAAATTCGACTGCATGCGCTTGGCGCTGTGGCGGGCTGCGGCGTGAACGATTTCGTGGCCGAGCACGGCGGCCAGCTGCGCCTCATCATCCAGCTTCGCTAACAGGCCGCGGTTGATGGCGATCTTGCCTGAGGGCAGCGCCCAGGCATTGGGGATGGAATTATTCAGTACTACGAATTCATAGGGCAGGTCAGGGCGGTCGCTGACTTTGGCGAGCTTTTCCCCCACCTGGCGTACATAGAAGGTCAGCTCCGGATCAAGATAATACAGTCCGCCCTGGGATTGTTGCGCGGGGTGGTACTGTTCCTGTCCCAGGCTCATCTCTTGCTGCTCGCTGATGATCATGATCTCGCGTTTACCGGTGACCGGGTTCACGCTGCACCCTTGCAGCAAGATCAGGATTAGGCACAGGCTACATGTAAAGAGGCGTAGCATTATCTTCTCCAAGCGTCTAAATGAATTTCTACAAAAAATGGTCAAAAATAATATCAAAGTATCTAACGATTATGGTGTTATGAATCTACTGGATTATATTGCTCTCGTCTGGTTCTTATTGAATTGCGTCGGTTACACCTATTATTCGGAACACCGCGCGAAAACCCGGCCCTGTCTCTCCAATACGTTGGATTTGTACCGCGCCGACTGGATGCGCCGTACGCTGATGCGCGACGCCCGTATCGCCGACGCTTCTGTAGTGGGCAGTCTGGAGCGCAACGGCGCTTTCTTCGCCTCAAGCAGCTTGCTGATCCTCGCGGGTTTGATCACTGCTATAGGGTATACGGACAAAGCCATGTCCGTCTTTAGTGATCTACCCTATATCGCCCAGACCGGCAAGTTCATGTGGGAACTCAAGCTGGTGGTGCTGTGCGCGGTGTTCGTGTATTCCTTTTTCAAATTCACCTGGTCTATGCGGCAATACAACTTCTGCGGTGTGCTCATCAGCAGCGCGCCCTTGACCTATGAGGACAAGGTCAGCTCCGGCGCGCGTGAGGCGCTGGCCCAGTCCGCCGCACGGGTGGCGAATCTGGCCGGGGATTCTTTTAACCTGGGTTTACGGTCATACTATTACGGACTCGCCGTACTGACCTGGTTTATCCATCCAATATTGTTTATGGCGATAACCAGCGCAGTGGTGGCCATCCTGTTTCAACGGGAGTTCCGGTCCCGCGCTCTGAAAGCGCTGCGCGCCGGTAAGACCTTTGAGGATGCGGCGGCGGGGAAAGAGTAATCGCGGAGCGTCGACAATGTATCGCATGTGACGCCGCCGCGGTTGAATCACTTCTGCGTCTGGGGCGATTGAGATTGATGAAATCCAGTCGCCGCTGCGCAGGACGTTCATTCAATTTATATAGCGACGGATAACTGAAACATGCAGCAGTACGAACCCTGGGAGAACGACGAAATTCGTTTTGGCCGGGTATCGAGGTTTCTGGATAGCCTTAATCAATGTCGAGAACTTGGCATCAAAGTGACTTGCGCCAATGCGGATGGCCTGGAGCTGGAACTGCCTTACAGCGAACACATCGTTGGCGACACCGATACGGGCGTCATTCATGGCGGCGCCATCACTACGTTGATGGATACCGCTTCCGGCGGCAGCGTATTGTGTTGTCTGCCCGAGCTGGAGTTGTGTCCTACCCTGGATCTGCGGGTGGACTACATGCGTCCGGCGCAGCCCGGCAAAACTGTCTTCGCCCGCGCCCGTTGCTATCGGGTGACCGGCACGATCGTCTTCACTCGCTGTGAAGCTTTTCAGCGGGGCCCGGACACCACGGTGGCCAACTGCGTCGCCACGTTCATGCGGATTGGGCGCGATGCGTCCCCCGACTGGTTCTGGGAAAAGATCGAGGGCAGGAAGTAATGATGGAGTCTTTACAGCAACACGTCGCCCAGGCGCACCGCAGCGGCGACTACAACAAGCTTCTGGAACTGATTCCCTACGCCAGCACCCTCGGCGTGCGCTGTGAGCGTTTCGGCAATGAAGTGGTGTTTATTCTGCCCAAGCGGGAGCAGAATTTGGGCAACCCCATCTTGCCGGCGATTCACGGTGGCGTGATCGGCGGATTCATGGAGTTGGCCGCTGCGTTCCATCTTGCCATTTTCCTGGAGATTGACACTTTCCCCCGGATTGTCGACTTTTCTTTGGACTACCTGCGTGCGGGTCTGTATCAGGAGACCTATGCGGAGTGCAAGCTGACCCGTCGCGGCAACCGCGTCGCCAATGTCAGCGTCAGCGCATGGCAGAAAAAGCGCAAGGACCCGATTGCATTGGCGCGAGCACATTTTTTGCTCGGCTGAGTCGCTTCATCGAGCCGCGGGGCGTCCCCTGCGGCTTTTCCTTTATATAGCTCTTCTAATACATCTCTTCTTATATATTCGTTCATAGTATTCGAAGCGCTTTGGCGGATTGTCACGGCAACGCGGAGATGGACCTGGGCCTGCTTAGCTAGGCGGGCGCGATCACTTCGCAATGAATTTCACCATCGCTGAGACGGGCTTTGACTTTTTGTCCCGTGCGCACCTCTTTCTCGCTGCGAATAATCTGGCCGTTTTCGTCAGAAACAATGGCGTATCCTCTTGCGAGAGTGGCGATAGGGCTGACCGCTTCCATATGTCCACACAACTTGGCGAAGTGCTGAGACTTGTGCCTTAGCACGGACAGGACGGCGGTTTGCAAGCGGTGATCAAGAGCGTCCACTGTAGCGTGGCGGTTTTTTAAGGACTGCCTGGGGCTGGACGCTAACAGGCGCTCGTGTAGATGAGTCAACTGACTGCGACGAGCAGATAGCAGGTTTTGCGCTTGCCGATGCAGGCGCATCTCCAGGTCATCCAGGCGCTGCGCGGATTCCTGCAGGCGGCGGCCAGGATGCTTGAGGCGCTCGCGAAGCTGGTTGAGACGCATGCCTTCCTGTCTTAGCAGCCGCTGTGCAGCAGCGCTGAGCCTTTGTTCGTAAAGCAGAAAGCGGTGTTTCCACTCGGCTTGATCCGGGCTGACTTTTTCCGCAGCGGCGGACGGCGTGGGCGCGCGCAGGTCGGCGACCAGATCGGCGATGGTAATGTCGGTCTCGTGGCCGACGGCGCTGACGATAGGAATGGCGCTCGCTGCGATGGCGCGGGCCACGGGTTCTTCATTAAAGGCCCACAGATCTTCCAGTGAGCCGCCGCCGCGACCGACAATTAATACGTCGCAACAATTCAGTCGGTTGGCGCTCGCTATCGCGGCGACAATTGCCGGTCCGGCTTCTTTGCCTTGAACCGGTACCGGAAACAATAAAACGGGAATGGCGGGGAAGCGTCTTTTCAATACCGTGAGAATATCGCGCACTGCTGCGCCTGTCGGCGAGGTGATCACGCCGACCTGTTTGGGCATGGCGGGCAATGGTCTTTTGCGGGCGTCATCAAACAGGCCCTCGCGGGACAGCTTCAGCTTTAATTCCTCGAATGCGCGCCGCAGTTCGCCTTCTCCCGCCAGCTCCATACCTTCCGCAATCAACTGAAACTCGCCGCGTCCTTCATAAAGACTGACTTTGGCGCGCAAAGTAACCGCCTCGCCATCTCGGGGGCGCTGTTTCACAAACATATTGCGATTGCGAAACATGGCGCAGCGCACCTGTGCTTTGTCGTCCTTTAGAGAGAAATACCAATGTCCTGAACTGGGGCAACTGAAGTTGGAGATTTCGCCCGTCACCCAGACTTGCATGAAGCTGACTTCCAAAAGTCGGCGCACTTGACGGTTTAATTCACTGACGGAAAGGGGGGAATGGGGGCTGAGTTCGCTCATTACGCTGTATTTTTATCCAACTCGGTGGCTTGTTTTGCCCATTTGCAGGCGAAATACGGAATTTCTTAGAGAAAAGCGGGTATTAGGGAAGTCCGTAAGTTTACTGATTATGCCTTAAAATTTATAATAGTCCGATTAACTTATTTGCAAGCAAAAAGGCGATTCATATGCTGCGCATAGCTCAAGAAGCGCTAACCTTCGACGACGTTCTCCTCATCCCCGGTTATTCTGAAGTCCTGCCCAAAGACGTCAGCCTGACCACCCGACTTACCCGCGACATCACGATTAACCTCCCCCTTGTCTCCGCCGCCATGGATACCGTAACGGAAGCCCGTTTGGCTATCGCATTGGCGCAGGAAGGCGGTATCGGCATTATTCATAAGAATATGACGATCGAGCAACAAGCGGCGGAAGTGCGTACGGTGAAGAAATTTGAAAGTGGTGTGGTGAAAGACCCCATCACTGTTTCGCCGAGCAACACGGTCAGTGAAGTCCGCGCCATCACCATGGCCAATAACATCTCTGGTCTGCCGGTGGTGGATGGTAAGGATCTGGTGGGCATTATCACCGGTCGCGACATCCGTTTTGAAAACAATCTGAACAAGAAAGTTCAGGAACTGATGACGCCGAAAGAGAAGCTGGTCACCGTCACCGAAGGTTACGACATGGAAACGGTGAAGAACCTGTTGCACCGCCACCGTATCGAAAAAGTGTTGGTGGTGAACAACGAGTTTGAGCTGAAGGGCTTGATCACGCTGAAAGATATTCAGAAGGCGCAGGACTACCCGCGCGCCTCCAAGGATGAGCAGGGGCGTTTGCGCGTCGGCGCTGCGGTCGGCACTGGCGAAGGCACTGATGAGCGTATCGCTGCATTGGCCGCCGCTGGCGTAGACGTCATCGTGGTCGATACTGCCCACGGTCACTCCCGCGGCGTGTTGAATCGCGTGCGCTGGGTGAAGACTCATTTCCCTGAAGTACAGGTTATCGGCGGCAACATCGCCACGGGCGAAGCGGCTCTGGCGCTGGTGGAAGCCGGCGCAGACGGCGTCAAAGTAGGTATCGGCCCCGGTTCTATCTGTACTACGCGTATCGTCGCAGGTATCGGCGTACCGCAAATGTCAGCGATTGCGAATGTGGCGGCGGCGCTGAAAGACAGCGGTGTTCCTTTGGTCGCTGACGGCGGCATCCGTTTCTCCGGTGATATCGCCAAGGCGATCGCCGCTGGCGCCTCCAGTGTCATGGTGGGCGGTCTGTTGGCGGGTACGGATGAATCGCCAGGTGAAGTGGAGCTGTATCAGGGGCGTAGCTACAAAGCCTATCGCGGCATGGGGTCTCTGGGCGCTATGGCGCAAAGCCAGGGTTCCAGTGACCGTTACTTCCAGGACGCCAGTTCCGGTGTTGAGAAACTGGTGCCGGAAGGTATTGAAGGGCGCGTCGCCAGCAAAGGCCCACTGACTAATGTGGTGCATCAGCTGATGGGCGGTCTGCGTTCCTCCATGGGCTACACCGGCTGCGCAACCATTGAAGAAATGCGCACCAAGCCCCAGTTCACCCGCATTACTAACGCCGGCATCCATGAGAGCCACGTCCACGACGTGACGATCACCAAGGAAGCGCCGAACTACCGTTCTGGCGGATAGGGACGCTCGGGTTGATGATGGCGCTTATGCACTTCTCGTCGGGCGCGGCTCGTAAACCGGGCTGCGTTCCGAGAGTGGGCGCCACGGCGTGCGGCGATAGCGGCCGGCGCCGAAAAGATGTTTTTTAAACTATGGCGGGGCTGAAAGGCCCCGCCCTTGTTTCTGTCTGAGGAAGGCTTCGAATGTCCGAAAATATTCATTCCCATCGTATTCTGATCCTGGATTTCGGTTCTCAATACACGCAGTTGATTGCTCGCCGGGTTCGCGAAATCGGCGTTTACTGCGAAATTTACCCCTTCGATATGAGCGAAGCGGATATTCGCGAGTTCAATCCTAAAGGCGTGATTCTGGCCGGCGGCCCCGAGTCTGTGACGGAAATGGGGTCTCCGCGTGCGCCTGAGTGCCTGTTTGGTATGGATCTGCCTCTGTTGGGTATTTGCTATGGCATGCAGACCATGGCGGAGCAGATGGGTGGCAAGGTTGCAGGCTCGAATGTGCGGGAGTTCGGCTATGCGCAGGTGAAGATCGAGCGCTCCGAAGACGGTTTATTTGAAAATATCAAAGATCATGTGGCTGACGACGGCAAGCCTCTGCTGGATGTCTGGATGAGCCATGGCGATAAAGTCGTGACTTTGCCGGAAAGCTTTGTAATCAGCGCTTCCACGCCCAGCGCGCCTATCGCCGCCATGCAGCATGAAAGCAAGCCCTGGTTTGGCGTGCAGTTCCACCCGGAAGTGACCCACACTCTACAGGGGCGCCGCATGCTGGAGCGCTTCCTGGTGAATATCTGCGGATGTAAGCAACTGTGGACGCCTGGACGCATTATTGAAGACGCCATCACGCAGATTCGTAACCAAGTTGGGCAGGACAAAGTGTTGCTGGGCCTGTCCGGCGGCGTGGATTCCTCTGTGGTTGCTGCGCTGCTGCACCGCGCCATTGGCGACCAGCTGACCTGCGTGTTCGTGGACAATGGCCTTTTGCGTCTGCACGAAGGCGATCAGGTCATGGACATGTTCGCCAAGAACATGGGCATCAAAGTTGTGCGCGCCAATGCGCAGGAGCAGTTTCTGAGCAAGCTGGCTGGCGAAAACGATCCAGAGCGCAAGCGCAAGATCATCGGCCATACCTTCATTGAAGTGTTTGATGAAGAAGCCGCCAAGATTAAAGACGTGAAGTGGCTGGCGCAGGGCACTATTTATCCAGATGTCATCGAGTCCGCCGCCGCGAAAACCGGTAAAGCCCATGTCATAAAATCCCACCACAATGTTGGCGGATTGCCGGAAGACATGGAGATGCAACTGGTTGAGCCTTTACGTGAGCTGTTCAAGGACGAAGTCCGTAAGATCGGTCTGGAGCTGGGCCTTCCTTACGATATGGTATATCGCCACCCCTTCCCGGGACCGGGTCTGGGCGTGCGTATCCTTGGCGAAGTGAAGAAAGAATATGCGGATATTCTGCGCGAAGCGGACGCGATCTTCATCGAAGAGCTGCATCACGCGGAGCTGTATCACAAGGTGTCGCAGGCGTTTGCAGTATTCCTGCCGGTTAAGTCGGTCGGCGTAGTCGGCGACGCTCGTCGTTATGAATACGTCATTGCGCTGAGAGCGGTGGAGACCATCGATTTTATGACGGCTCGCTGGGCGCATCTGCCTTATGAACTATTGGAAAAGATCTCCAATCGTATTATTAATGAGATTTCCGGCGTGTCACGGGTGGTTTACGACGTTTCGTCCAAACCGCCTGCTACTATTGAGTGGGAATAATCACACTGATAGTAATCTGTTAATCGGAATAGCCTTAAGGGATTTGTCCCCATCATCGAAGGAGCCTGAGGGCTCCTTTTTGTCGGAAGGTCCCTGGCGAAATTTGTAAAGTTGAAAGAGTAATATGCAGGACGGTTTTGATTCGTTTCCCGGGAAACCGGATGAAGACGAATACTGGATGCGGCGGGCGCTTGGCCTGGCTGCGCAAGCGCTGGCTTATGATGAGGTGCCGGTGGGCGCTATTCTGGTGCGGGACGGTCAGGTGCTGGGGGAAGGGTGGAATCAGCCTATCCGCAGTCACGACCCCACCGCGCACGCGGAAATCAGTGCGATTCGTAAAGCCTCCGCGGTAGCGGGGAATTACCGGTTGCCGGGCTCCACGTTGTATGTGACGCTGGAGCCTTGCGTCATGTGTCTTGGCGCGCTGGTGCATGCGCGCGTGTCCAGACTGGTGTTCGGCGCCTATGAACCCAAAGCTGGCGCTGTATGCAGTAGCAGCCGCCTGCTTGATGAACATAACTTTAATTGGAAACTGGAATGGACCGGCGGCGTGCTGGAACAACCTTGTTCGCAACTTCTCAGCGGTTTTTTTCAGCGTCGGCGTTCCGAAGCCAAAGACGAGCGACGGAAGCAACAGCCATCATCTTAAGAATTCAGCTAACCTCAATGAAAATATTTAAGGATACGGATTAATGAAAGTATTAGTTACAGGCGGCGCCGGCTATATCGGCAGTCACGTAGTGCGTCAATTGGGCGAAGCCGGGCATGACATCGTAGTGTATGACAACCTGTCCACCGGCCACCCCTGGGCGGTCACTTACGGTGAACTGGTGCGGGCGGACCTGGCGGACACGGAAGCACTGGACGCCGTGTTTGAGAAAGGTCAGTTTGAGGCGGTGCTGCACTTCGCCGCCAACATTGTGGTGCCTGAGTCGGTAGAGAATCCGCTTAAATACTACAGCAACAATACCCGTAATACGCTCAATCTGTTGGGCGCTATCCAGAAGCACAAGGTTCCCTACATGGTATTCTCCTCCACGGCGGCGGTTTATGGCATGCCGGAGAACACGATGATCACTGAAGAAACGCCTTTAATGCCAATTAATCCATACGGCGCTTCCAAGATGATGAGTGAACGCATGATTCAGGATCTGGCGTTCGCGACGGATCTCCATTACACCATTTTGCGCTACTTCAATGTGGCGGGCGCTGATCTGGAGAGCCGCATCGGCCAGGCGACGCCGGAAGCGACGCACTTGATCAAAGTGGCCTGTGAGTGCGTGCAGGGCGTGCGCGCAGGTATGAAAGTGTTCGGCACTGACTATGATACCCGCGACGGCACCTGTATCCGCGATTACATCCACGTTGATGACTTGGCCAAAGCCCACGTTATGGCGCTGGATCATATGAAGGCGGGCGGCGGCTCCAATATTTTCAACTGCGGCTACGGACGCGGCTTCACCGTGAAAGAAGTGATCGATGTCGTGAAGGCGGAGTCCGGCAAAGACTTCCCTGTTGAGGAAGTTGACCGTCGCGCTGGCGACCCTGACGCGCTGGTGGCGATGAACGATAAAATCAAATCTGTCCTGGGCTGGAAGCCCGATCATGATGATCTTAATGTCATCGTTAAGTCCGCTTTGAATTGGGAAGCGGTCTGGCAAAACAAACAGAAAGAGATCTGAGATTAAGCAATAGGAACGTGCACTCATGAAAATAGCCATCTTCGGCACCGGATACGTAGGTTTGGTGACGGGCGCCTGTCTGGCGGACGTCGGGCATCAAGTGCTCTGCGTCGACGTGGACGAAAAGAAAATCCAGAACCTGAAAAACGGTTTGATTCCAATCTATGAGCCAGGGCTTGAGCCCATTGTGAAGCTGAATGTGGAGGCGGGCCGCCTGTCATTCACGACCAATGCTGAAGAAGCCGTGGCGTTTGGCGACCTGCAGTTTATCGCTGTGGGTACGCCGCCGGACGAAGATGGTTCTGCGGATCTGCAATATGTTTTGACCGTGGCGCGTACAATCGGGCGTCACATGCAGGACTATAAAGTGGTCGTGGATAAATCAACGGTGCCGGTTGGTACTGGCGATAAGGTTGGCGCGGTTATCGGCGACGAGCTGGCGAGACGAGGCGTTGCGCTGGAGTTTGACGTCGTCTCCAACCCTGAGTTTTTGAAGGAAGGCGATGCGGTGGGCGACTTTATGAAGCCGGACCGCATTGTCGTGGGTGCGCAAAGTGAGCGCGCCGTCAGTCTGATGCGAGAGGCTTACGAGCCGTTCAACCGTAATCACGACCGTATGGTGGTGATGGATGTGCGTTCGGCGGAGCTGACCAAGTACGCCGCCAACGCCATGTTGGCCACCAAGATCAGCTTTATGAATGAAATCGCCAACCTGGCGGAACTGCTCGGCGCGGATATTGAACAGGTGCGTAAAGGCATTGGCTCTGATCCTCGTATCGGGTATCACTTCATTTATCCTGGTTGCGGTTATGGCGGCTCTTGCTTCCCGAAAGACGTCAAGGCGCTTGTACGCACGGCTAAAGATGTGGCTTACGATGCGAAGTTGCTGTCTTCGGTGGAGTCTGTGAACGACTCCCAGAAGCACGTGCTGTTCCGTAAACTCAGTGAACATTTCAATGGCAAGCTGGCGGGGCGCACTTTTGCGCTGTGGGGACTGGCGTTCAAGCCGAATACGGATGACATGCGGGAAGCGTCAAGTCGTGTTCTGATGGAGTCGTTGTGGGCCGCCGGCGCCAAGGTGCAGGCGTTTGACCCGAAAGCGATGGAGGAAACCCAGCGCATATACGCCGACAAAGACGAATTGATGTTGTGCGGCACCAAAGAGCAGGCGCTGAAAGGCGCGGACGCGCTGATTATCTGTACAGAGTGGAAGGAGTTCCGTTCCCCGGACTTCGGCTATATCGTCAGCGCTCTGAAAGAGCCGGTGATTTTCGACGGCCGCAACCTGTATGACCCTGATCGCGTGCAGCGTAAAGGCGTACAGTATTACGGCATTGGTCGTGGGCTAAGTATCGGCAAGGGTGCGGAAGCCTGAGTGCAGATAAAGGAGAAACGCTGTGAGTTTTGAGCTGCATGCGCAGTTGGCGAAAGACACGATAGTGATCGGCGATTTGCCTCTGTGCCGCCTGTTGCTGATGAATGACGCCCAGTACCCCTGGTGCATTCTGGTTCCAAGGGTGGAAGGCGCTCGCGAAGCTTATGAGCTGGACCCCGAGGCCCAGGGGCAGTTGATGCGCGAGTCGGCGATAGTCGGCAAGACGCTGATGACGCTGTTTGATGGACATAAGTTGAATGTGGCGGCTCTGGGCAACATGGTGCCGCAGCTGCATCTTCATCATATCGTTCGCTTTCCTACGGACGCAGCCTGGCCGAAGCCGGTTTGGGGCGTGAGTCCGGCGCAGCCCTATTCAGAGCAGGATGCGCAGGCGCTCAAACAGAAGATTCACGCGGCGCTTAGTCCGCTGATCGCTATCACTGGTTGAGCCGCTGATATCACTCGCCTGGGCCGCTTATCTCGGCGGCGCAGGCTTCTTTTCTTGCACAAGTCCGCCTCTCAACACCATGCGTAGCTGAGTGGACAATTTTAGTTTCAGTTGTTTTCTTTCCGCCGCGTCGGCGTCCAGGCCCTCTGAGCCGCAGTTAAATACCAGCACCACCAGCGCATCGGCGACCGCTTTGGGGTCCCGTAATGGCGCGCCGCCATTTTCTCCGAATCGACCCAGGTCCGCCGTCAGCTCAGTAATGAAATGGTCAGTTTCCGCTTTGATGGCTGTGCGAAAGCGCAATGAGACGCCGCTTTTCTCCCTTAGCAGTAAGCGAAACAGGTTGGCGTTGGAGTTCAGATACTCGAAAAAAGTATCGATGGAGGTTTCAACCAGTCCCCCTTTCTTGGCGACTCTTTTACGCGCCTGCCGCATTAGTCGGCGCAAGGTGATGCCCGCTTCGTCCACGAGAGCCAGGCCGAGCTCTTCCAGGTCATTGAAATGGCGATAAAAAGAGGTGGGGGCGATGCCGGCTTCCCGCGCGACTTCTCTCAGGCTGAGGCTGGCGAAGTTGCGGTCTGGACCGAGTTGTTGCAGGGCGGCGTTCATTAGCGCCTGACGGGTGCGCTCTTTCTGTTGGGCTCTCGTGGTCAATAGCGAAATCCTGATTGGGCGATCGAGGTGCGCCGCACTCTCCGGTAGGAGTGCGGCTTGTTCAAGGCGGGCTAGTATAACTCGTATTTCAATGGTCGGATGACGGCGTTGAACACATCGACCCACTTTTGTGAGAACTGGCTGCCAGAGCGGCTGTTGATTTCCAGCACAGCCCTGATAAAGGGACGTTTATAGCGGCTGGAGTAGATGCGTGGGTGAGAAATCGCTTCAAACGCGTCCGCAATGGCGATGATCTTGGCTCCTTCGCAAATCTCGCGATCCCGCAGCCCAATAGGGTAGCCCTTGCCGCTGACATGCTCATGGTGCTGATCAATAATGCGACGGGATTCCTGCCACTCCGGCATATTGATCAGCAAGGCGCTGCCTACGCTGGTGTGCTTGTGAATGCTGTGATCTTCTGACTTGGAAAGACTGCTGCTCTTATGCAGGATATCGAGGGGAAGAAAGGACATGCCGATATCATGCACCAGCGCGGCGGCGCTAAGCTGGGCTGGATCGACCGGCTCGCGCGCGTGCCGATTCATCGCCAGGGCAAGTAAGAGCACACGCCGGTTTTTACCCAGCCAAAAACGTGACCGTGCTTCAGCCGGCGTCGCGAGGCTGAGAAAAAACAGCAGGTCGGCGTTGGTATGGACATCGTACTTGCGCCATAGCGCCAGCAGCTCGGAATAAACGTCATTCGCGTTGCGTCCCGCCGTTTGCGCGCTGACCTCCGGGGCGAGCAGCGCCAAAAGCTCCTGCATGGCCTCGTTGCGGCCGTTCGCGACTGTCTTGGGAAGCTGGCAGAGCAGGTCGCTGATCCTGGCGTTCTCCACCATTTGAATATTTTCGAAGCTGCCGTTATCGATGGCGACGGCGCAAACCTGAATGCGCTCCATTGCCAGTAGCAGCAAATCACTGATTTCCGGACGGAAGTTCAATTGCTTGTCAGCAATTCCGGCCATGATGGTGTAAATGCCCTGCATCAATGACCCCAGTTCGATCTCCGCGAACTTTATTTCCTGTGCGATGGCTTCATAGTTTGCACAGAGACGGGCGATCAGTGTGGCGTCGTTGGGCGCGGCTTCCAGCTCTACCAGATTTTTTTCGAAACTTTCACGCAAGTCCGACAGTATGTCTGGCCTGAGAGTGGTTGCATGGAAATAGGGGAGAGGGGATGGTTGGGCCATATCTTATTACCAGCATGGATACAGTCATACTTTGAAGTATAGCCAGAAAAATAGTTATTGCCCGACTTCGCCGCTCGGGCGCCTTAGGCCTCCCGGCGGCGTGTAGGGGGGGGCGAGTGCTTACGCAGTCGCGCGCTGCAGGCGGCTCATCTCGTCGTGACAGCGCTTCAAAGTGGGATAGATATCCTGCAGAGTGGCTTGAACGCCGGGGGCCTTCACTTCCTCGATGGCGTCGCGGACTTTTTCCAGAGTCTTGTCTTCGACTTCCTCCAGCTGCTCGATATACACATGCTCTGAATTATCCTTGATGGCGGCCAGGATTTTGGCGTAGTGCTCACGCAGAATGCCGCCGAGAGTGTGTCCGGTCTCTTTTTCGCCTTTTTCGAAGACAATATAGGGCTGCAGCCGGCCTACTGCGCCTTCGCGAATGGCTGACATGCGTTCGAACACCAAACGCACTGCATTGCTCTTCACCTTGTCTTTGGCTTCGGTATAGAAGTCGATGCCATCGTTAAGCACCTTTACCAGATCTCTCAAGCTGTTTGTTTCTGAATTAGTCATCATTGATCTCCTCAGTATTCCTTGGATCTACTTCTTGCGGGTTGTCCGCGGTTCACTAGTAGTAGAGCAACAGCTGTGCCAGATATGGGTTTATTTGTAATGCTTTGAAATGGCTGGTTTTTTTATGGTGTCTAGCGTTTTGAGGATAATAACGGGAAGTGAGTCGTGTAAATAAGAAAAAAGGAGGGCCGCTTTGTTGTGGCTTTTACAAGTCGGCCTGGGAGTAGAGAGCGCAATAGGCGTCAGAGTGAGCTTTTGGCGGGGAGCACGGCTGTCAGCTCGCCCAGAGAAACCGGCTTCATTAAGTGGTGCTGAAACCCTGCCTCTGAAGAGCGACGTTTATCCTCTGCATAACCGCTTAATGCAATGAGGCGGGCGTCTGCAAGGCCTTGGTCGCGAATTTTTCGAGCCAGACTGTAGCCGTCAGTATCGGGAAGATTCAAATCCAGTACGACCGCAGAAGGCCTTATTCTCTCCGCCATTTCCAGCGCTTCGGCGCCGTTTGCGGCGCAGTGTACGCGCCAGCCCAGGTGCTCCAGCAGGGCCGCGGTGGCGGCGCTCGCGTCCGCATTATCTTCCACCAGCAATAAGGAGGGCGACCTGGTTTGTGTGCTCGGTAGATGGCGCTCAATCAATGTGAATAGCTGATTGACGTTGACCGGCTTGCTCAAATGATCGGTACAGCCGCTGGCCAGACAGCGTTCCCGTTCACCGCGCATGGTGGCGGCGGTTAGCGCCAGGACAGGCGTTTCGTGGCCGCGGCGACGCAGTTCGCGGGTGGCGGAGTGTCCATCCAGCACCGGCATATGCATGTCCATGATCACCAGGTCGATAGGGTTATCCGATTGCGCAGCCTCAGATACAATACGAACCGCCTCCGCGCCATTTTGCGCGTAACTGACTTGCGCCCCGGCGCTTTCCACCAGATGGCCGATCAGGCGACGGATGTCCGGCAAGTCATCGGCGACCAGCAGGTGACCCTGCACTTGATGGGTCCGCGTGGCATGGGGCTCCATCGCATCACCTGCTTCCAGGTCAGGTTGAATACGTTTAACGCCTTCCAGCGGGCCGGGTTTGACGATAGCGGTGAAATCACTGCCTTCTCCAGGTCTGCTGCTCAAGCGGATGTCGCCGCCCAGTCGGTGCGCCAGCTGACGGCTGATGGCCAGTCCCAGTCCCGCGCCTTCGCCACGACGCATGCTGTTGGCGTAAACCTGGGTGAACGGCTGAAAGAGGCGCTTTTGGTCCGGAAGGCTGATGCCGGGGCCGGTATCCAGCACTTTGAACTGGACTTTCTCCTGCTCCTCTTCCTTGACCATCTGTACGCGTACGGTGACTTCCCCTTGTTCGGTGAACTTGATGGCGTTGCCGATCAGGTTCAGCAATATCTGTCGCAGACGAATAGGGTCAGTTTCAATATTTTCCGGCAGTGGCGAGTCGGCGATAAAGCTCAGTTGCAGGTTTTTATCCTGTGCGGACACCGCCATGAGAGAGTAAAGGTCGGCCAGAAATGCCTGCAGGTTGACGCGCACAAACTCCATTTCGAGCTTGCCTGCCTCGATCTTGGAGATGTCCAGAATGTCGTTGAGCAGGCTTAATAAATGCTGCCCATTACGTTGGACGATCTGCAGGTAGGACAGGTTGTCGGGCGCATTGTCCTGCGCGATGAGCAGCTCGGTATAACCCAGAATGGCTGTCAATGGCGTGCGCAACTCATGACTGAGATGGGCCAGGAACTCACTTTTGGAACGGTTTTCCGCTTCCGCTTTCAGTCTTTCCAGCCTCTCCGTTTCCATCTCTCGGCGCGCCAGCGCATAACGGATGGATCTGGCCAAATGGGCGGAGTTGAGATCGGATTTCACCAGATAATCGACGGCGCCTCCACGAAGCGCGTCGGCGTCAAGGCGGCTGTCATCCTGGCCGGTCAGCATGATTATCGGGCCGTGAAAGCCCAGCTTGGGAGCCTCCCGTAATAGCATCAGGCCGTCATCCGGGCCTAAGCGATAGTCCATAAGACAGACATGATGTTCGTCTCTGGCCAGGGCGGCGCGGGCTATTTCCGCGTTGCTGGCCCAATCCAGCTCGAATTGCGAGGGCGCTATCTGCTCCAGGAGATCTTTGGCGATGATATAGTCATCTTCGTCGTCCTCCACCAGTAACAATTTGATGGGTGTGGGGAAGTTGGTCTGGTTCTCCGTCATCAGCGCCCTCCGTGATGATTAATGACCGTGATTGGGCAATTCCACGAATTCGACCCAGTAATGTCCCAGCGCGCGCATAAGGGCGACCAGTCCTTCAAAGGTCACCGGTTTGGTGATGTACGACGCGGCGCCCAGATCATAGCCGCGCAGCATATCCTGCTCCGCTTTTGATGTGGTGAGAATGACGACCGGCGTGCGTCGCAGCGCCGGGTCCGCTTTAATCTCCGCCAGCGCTTCGCGGCCGTCTTTGCGAGGCATGTTCAGGTCCAGCAGTATAATGCCGGGAGTCGGCGAGTTGGCGGGATCTTCAAATTCGCCTTCTCGACGCAGATACTGCATTAATTCAAATCCATCTTTCACAAATCGCAGCTCGTTCAGCACGCGGCTCTCGCGCATGGCTTCCAGTGCGAGCTGTCTATCATCTTCGTCATCATCCGCCATTAAAATGACCAGCGGTCTCTTGGTGTCAGGCATATTGTTCAGGCTCCATTTCAGAAATAGGCGTATGCTGCAGCGGCAGGTTCACAATGAATGTGGCGCCTTCACCGGGGATACTTTCGGCGTTAATGGCGCCGCTATGGCGTTCAACGATGCGACGGCATACTGCTAGCCCTATGCCGGTTCCCTCGTATTCTCCGCGCTGGTGCAGGCGCTGGAAAGGGGTGAATATCCGGTCTTTGAATTTTTCGTCAAAGCCAATTCCGTTATCGGTGAAACGAAGCTCGCACCACTCCGTTTCCTCGCCTCCTTCCAGCAACGAATGTTGATAGCTCTTCACACTGATGGTGATTAGAGGCTTCTGATCAGGAGGAATAAACTTCAATGAGTTGCCAATCAGGTTTTGCATCAGCTGGCGCATTTGCGTGGGGTCCGCGTCCAGGGTCGGTAACGATGAAGCCTTAATTTCGGCGCCGCTTTCATTGATGGGGATTTCCAGGTCATCCAGCACTTCGTCGAGAATCTCGTTCAAATCCACTTGTGTGAATGGCTGCGCTTTGGTGGAAACCCGGGAAAATGAAAGCAGGTCGTTAATCAGGCGCGACATGCGTTCTGCAGCGGATTGCATGCGCCGAATATAATCTGCGCCGCTGTCTTCCAGTTTGTCGGCGTACTTTTGTTGCAGGCGGTCGCCAAACGCACGAATTTTTCTTAGCGGCTCTTGCAGATCATGGGATGCGACGAACGCGAAATCCTGCAACTCCCGATTGCTGCGCTCAAGCTCTTTGGAAAAGTGAGTCAGAACGGCGGTGCGTTCGGAGACTTTTTCCTCCAGCAGGTCATTCTCTGTCCGCAGAATTTCTGTAATGCGGGTGTGCTGGAGAAGATTTCTTTGCAGCAGGTAATAAACGAAGCCGATCAACCCCAGGCTGGCCAGTGTGGCGGCCACCAGGGTGAAGATGGTTTCCCGCTGGTTCAAATAGGACTCGTGGCGTCGTTGCGCCAGCAGCGCATATTCTTCCGCCTCCATTTCCTCCACCAGCTTGCTGATGATGTCCATGAGGCGCTTGCCTTTGTCGGTATTCACGATTTCCGTGGCCGCCGCCACGTCGCTGTTTTTGCGCAGTTGGATCACTTCGCGCATTTCGCTGATCTTGCTTTGGGTGACCTGACGCAGGCGCAGGAAGCGTTCCTGCTGCCCTGGTATTTCCGAGTCAGTCGCCTGCAGCTGATTAAGGTAAATCTCCAGCGAATTCATGGCGTCATGGAAAGGTTCCAGATAGGCCTCGTCGCCGGTGATCAGGTAGCCCCGTTGACCGGTTTCAGCGCCTTGGATGGCCGAGAAGGTGTTCCTGATAATGCCGATCACTTGCAGAGTATGGGAGACGCTGCTCTCAATGCGCACCAACTCGCGCATGGCGCGGTAGGAAGTGAGTCCATTGATGACCAGTAGCAACGCCACGGCGGCGAAGGCGAAACGCCAGCGCCGGCTCAGCAATATTGGACTGTGATCCAGAAGTCTGTTAGGCATTATCCGCATCCGTTGCGCTGGCGTTGACCAAGTCGTTGATGCGCGCGCTACAGCGTTTGCATTCTTCCAGTATGCGCTCCACGCACACCAGGATTTCTTCCTTGTCGCGATTGGTCTGAAGTTGGAGCTTGGCCAGCTCCGCATTCACTGAAATGCTGTTCAACGGATTGCGGAGGTCGTGCGCTAATTTGGCGATATCGGCTTCCTGGGTCATAGGGGCATCCTGTCTCTTTTTTTGGGGAAATGACTTATACGGGCGTTTCCGTGTTTTCATTCTCTCCATAGCTGTTCAGGCGGTTATAGAGGGTTTTCAAGCTGATGCCGAGCATGTCCGCCGCGCGGCGCTTGTCGCCATCCAATTGGGCGAGGGTGAGGGTGATAAGCTCGCGCTCCATCTCCTCTATGGTCTTGCCCACCTGCAGTCCGGGGGAGCCTTGTCGCTCGCGGGCGAAAGGCGAGGCGAGATTGTCCGGCAGGCTCAGTTCGGATTGAGCTGGATCAGTCATAATGAACGCGCGATGAATAGCGTGACGCAGCTCGCGCACATTGCCTGGCCAGTCGTAATCCTGCAGTCGTTTAAGGTTGTTCTCCCCCAGCCCGAAAGCGGAGCCATTCTCTTCGTTCAGCTCCTGCAGGAAGCGTCTGGCCAATAGTGGAATATCTTCCCGGCGCTGCCGCAAAGGCGGAATCTGAATGGGGAATACGGCCAGACGGAAGTAGATGTCCTCACGCAGGCATTCGTCTTCCGCCAGCTGTTGTTGGGTGCGGTTGGTGGCTGAAACCACTCGGCAATCCACAGGAATTTCTTCGGCGCCGCCGACTCGGATGACTTTGTTGGTTTCCAGTACTCTCAGCAAAGTTGGCTGCATGTCGATTGGCATCTCAGTGACTTCGTCGAGAAACAGCACGCCGCCTTTGGCTTGTTCGAATAGACCGATTTTTCTGCTGACTGCGCCGGTAAAGGCGCCTTTTTCATGTCCAAACAGTTCGCTGCCGATTAGCTCTCGGGAAAGCGCGCCGCAGTTGGCCGCCACGAATGGCCCTTGAGAGCCCCCGGCGGCATGGATTGCGCGGGCGACCAGTTCTTTGCCGACGCCGCTTTCGCCCTGCAGCAATACGTTGGCTCTGGTTTGGGCGACGCGCTCAATCATCTGGTAAAGCTCGCGCATGGCCGGCGATTCACCGATCAAACTATTGAAGTGGCGGGGCGCGTCGATTTCCGCCTGTTCCGGGCTGGTCTTTTCGATCAGCGCTTTTATCTGCTCAATATCAATGGGTTTGATCAGATAGCTGATGTTGGGGCCGCAGACCGTTTTCACCAGTGATTTTACAGTCGGGTGGCCTGTGACGATGGCGATGTGGCCGGGTTGCTTGCGGGAGCCATTCAGAGCGTCCAGCACATGTAGACCGCTTCCATCAGGAAGCATCAGGTCAAGTAATACAATATCGAACTGATCAGCCTGCAGAATCGCGTTGGCTTCAGCGACGCTGGCGGCGGAGCGGGCGTCATGCCCCAGCATTTCTAGGAGTGTCCGCGTGGCTTGTACGAAACCTTCATCGTCGTCCACGAGCAATATACTTGCCAAGGTGTGTTCCCTCGTGTGATTTTGAGTTCCCGCCGGTTAATATACCAACCGGCCGAATTGGGCGCTACCTGATAGTTGGGGCGAAAGTCGCTAGTATCAAGGGTTTACAGGTTAGGACTGATTTTGCGGGAAATAATGTTTATAATACAGCGCTTTTTTTGTCCGTCTGCGGTCGCTCCCTCTGTGGAGTGACCCGTCCAAGGGCGTCTAGAAGCCTTCTAACTTAATATGATTTTTTGGTTTTTTCTGGAAAAGAGGTCAGAGAAAAATGCCGATTTACGAATACGTTTGTAAATCCTGCGGGTTTGAGAAAGACATTCTACAAAGCTTGAGTGAAGCGCCGTTAACCGATTGCCCAAGCTGCGAGAAACCCGAGTTTAAGAAGAAGATTTCAGCGGCGGGTTTTCGTCTGAAGGGCGGCGGCTGGTATGAGACAGATTTTAAAACCGGCAAGAAGAAAAACTTGGCGGGCGATAGCGGCTCTTCGTCCTCTAGCGCGGGTTCCAGCTCTAAAAGCAGCAGTTCCGCGGACTGATCGGCGCGGCCCTTTTATACATATCATGCAGCCGGAGCGCGGTCTCCGGCTGAAAATTAACAGACAGTAATCAGAATTTAAGACAGGATCAGGATTATGCGCAGTCATTATTGCGGTGAGGTCAACGAATCTCTTGTAGATCAAGAAGTTACGCTGTGCGGTTGGGTTCATCGCCGTCGCGATCACGGAGGCGTCATCTTTTTGGATCTGCGAGATCGGGATGGTGTTGCGCAAGTAGTGTATGACCCTGATACAAATGAAGTTTTCCAGCTGGCAGAGCAGATCCGCGATGAGTTCGTGGTGAAAGTCACGGGTCGCGTGCGCTTGAGACCGGATGGTAAAGCCAACGCCGATATGTCCACCGGCAAGGTGGAAGTGCTGGGCAAACAGCTGGAGATTCTGAGTACGGCGAAAACGCCTCCCTTCCAGTTGGACGAATTCGTTCAGGTGGGCGAGGACGTGCGTCTGCGTTATCGCTACATGGACTTGCGCCGTCCGGAAATGCTCAACAAGCTGCGCTTTCGCTCCAAGGTCACCAGCTATATCCGTAACTTCCTTGACAGCAATGGCTTCATGGATGTGGAAACGCCGATTCTGACCCGGGCGACTCCGGAAGGCGCACGGGATTATCTGGTGCCCAGCCGTACGCATGAGGGCAGCTTTTTCGCTCTGCCACAGTCTCCACAGTTGTTCAAGCAATTGCTGATGATGTCCGGTGTTGATCGTTACTACCAAATCGCCAAGTGCTTCCGCGATGAAGACTTGCGCGCAGACCGTCAGCCTGAATTCACACAGGTGGATATTGAAACCTCCTTCTTAAGCGAAGACGAGATTATGTCCATCACCGAGCGTTTGGTGCGGGATATGTTCCGTGATCTGCTTGAGGTGGAATTGCCCGAGTTTCCGCGTATGCCGTTCTCCGAGGCGATGAACCGTTATGGTAGCGACAAGCCTGACCTGCGTATTCCTTTGGAATTGGTGGATGTGGGCGACCTGCTGACCAACGTGAGCTTCAACGTTTTCAGTGGTCCGGCTAATGATCCGAAGAGCCGTGTGGCGGCATTGCGTCTTCCAAAGGGTGGCGAACTGCTGTCCCGTAAACAGATCGATGACTATACCAAGTTTGTTGGCATCTACGGCGCCAAAGGCCTGCCTTATATTAAGGTTAACGAAAAAGCCAAAGGTCTGGAGGGCTTGCAGTCTCCGATCGTTAAGCACATCGCTGACGTTATCGATCAGTTGTTGGAGCGCGTGGGCGCGGAAGATGGCGACATTATCTTCTTCGGTACTGACAAGACCCGCGTCGTTAACGAAGCGCTGGGGGCTCTGCGCGTGAAGCTGGGTCATGACCTCAACCTGCTTGAGAAACAATGGGCGCCGCTGTGGGTTGTCGACTTCCCGATGTTCGAGGAAGATGGCGAAGGCGGCTGGACCGCTATTCACCACCCGTTCACTGCGCCTTCCTGTGCGGTTGAAATGCTGGAATCCGATCCTGAAAACGCGTTGTCCCGCGCTTATGACATGGTGTTAAACGGCACCGAATTGGGCGGAGGCTCCGTTCGTATTCACGATTCCGACATGCAGGAGACCGTGCTGCGCATTCTGGGTATCGGTCAGGAAGAAGCGCAAGAGAAATTCGGCTTCCTGTTGGATGCGCTGAAGTTTGGCTGTCCACCTCATGGCGGTCTGGCGTTTGGTCTGGATCGTCTGGTTATGTTGATGACAGGCGCTCAGTCTATTCGTGAGGTGATTGCGTTCCCGAAAACCCAGAGCGCGATGTGCATGATGACGCAAGCGCCAGGCAAGGTGGACCCGAGACAACTGCGTGAGCTTAATATCCGTCTGCGTAAAACCGAGCAGCCTGAATAAGTTTAAGTGACGCCAAAGCATTGTCTTTGGCGTCGGCATGGCAAATCTATTTGTTGAAAGTAAAAGTATTTAGCGGAGAGTAACATGGCGGGGCACAGTAAGTGGGCCAATATCAAGCACCGTAAGGCGTCTCAAGACGCCAAGCGCGGAAAGATATTCACCAAGCTGATCCGGGAAATTACCGTGGCGGCGAAAAATGGAGCATTGCCTGAAGACAACCCAAGGTTGCGCGCGGTCATGGATAAAGCCCTGACCGTGAATATGAAAAAGGACACCATTGAGAAAGCAATTCAGCGTGGGGCCGGCGGCGGCGATGACTCCAACTTTGATGAGCTGACCTACGAAGGTTATGGTCCTGGCGGCGTTGCTGTATATGTTGAAGTCATGACCGACAACCGTAATCGCACGGTCGCTGAAGTGCGTCATGCGTTCAGTAAGCATGGCGGCAACCTGGGAACAGATGGTTCTGTTGCATACTTGTTCAGCAAGACCGGCGTAATTTTATTTGCGCCGGGCGTCGATGAAGATGCTGTGATGGAAGCCGCCCTGGAAGCGGGCGCCCAGGATGTTATCGCCAATGATGACGGTTCTGTGGAAGTGCAAACCGCCGCAGAAGATTTCATGTCTGTCAAAGACGCGCTGATGGCGGCGGGTCTGACGCCGGAGTCGGCGGACGTCTCTATGGTGCCGGCGACTATGGCGCCTTTGGATGTGGAAAACGGCGAGAGGGTCATGAAGTTGATTGAAATGCTGGAAGATCTGGATGATGTGCAGAATGTCTACAGTAATGCGGACATTCCTGATGAAGTGCTGGAGAGCATGGGCGGCTAATGCGCGACATGCTTTACATGAGCTTCTCCTGAAAGGCGGCCTTAGCCGCCTTTTTTGTTGGCGCTGGCGCAGATATTGTAAGCTTGCGTCATCCGGGCGGCTCATATAGAAATGAAACGATTCTGACGGGCTGAGTGGCCAATTTATGTTGAAAGTGTTAGGTATAGACCCCGGTTCACGGTTCACGGGTTACGGCGTGGTGGAGTGGGGCGGCGGCAAACCTCGTTATGTCGCCAGCGGTTGTATTCGCGTTACCGGGGAGACATTGGCGGAGCGCCTGCGATGTATTTATCTGGGAGTAACTCAGGTCGTCAGCATGTATGCGCCTCACGAGGCGGCGATTGAGCAGGTTTTTATGGCCCGCAACGCGGATTCCGCTCTGAAGCTGGGGCAGGCGCGAGGCGTGGCGATTCTGGCTATGGCGGAACAGGGACTGCAGGTGGCGGAATACTCCGCCAAAAAGGTAAAGCAGTCTGTCGTAGGTAAAGGGAATGCGGAAAAGTGGCAGGTGCAACATATGATGCAGGCGATGCTGGGTCTGGAGGCCAAGCCGCAGGCGGACGCGGCGGATGCGCTGGCGATCGCGGTCTGTCATCTGCATACCCAGCAAAGTTTGATGCGCATCGGGTCGGTGTCAGGCAGTCGTCGTGGTCGCATGCGATAAGTGCTTTTAGGTAAGGGCTGGTTAATTATCGGCCGCTTATGGCTGCATGTTAGGACTTTTGAGTGACGTCGCTCCTGAAATTATTGGCTGATATATAAAAGAAGAGGTTTCCCCTTGATCGGAAGACTGGTTGGTAAATTGGCGGAAAACCATCCGCCTTTCGTGTTGTTGGATGTGAATGGCGTTGGCTACGAGGTGGAGGTGCCTTTGTCAGCGTTGGGTTATTTACCCAAGCTGGGCGAATCCTGCTCTTTATTCACGCACTTCGTGGTGCGTGAAGACGCGCAACTGTTGTACGGATTTATCCGTCGCGAAGATCGCGAACTGTTTCGCTTGCTGCTGAAGGTCAATGGCGTGGGCCCGAAAATGGCGGTTGCGATTCTGTCTCACATGTCCCCGAATGAGTTTGTCGAGTGCGTTCGCGGCGATAATCTGACTCGCCTGACCAAGATGCCGGGCGTGGGTAAAAAAACCGCTGAAAGGCTACTGATTGAAATGCGTGACCGGATCAAAGATTGGGGCGCAGGAGATCGTGAATCGGCGACGCCGGAGCTGCTGAATCAGTCTGCTGGCGGGCATTCCCATCTTGAAGAAGCGGAAGCCGCTTTACTGGCTTTGGGCTACAAGCCGCAGGAAGCCAGTCGCGCGATTAACGCGGTCTATAAGGACGGCATGGGGCGCGATGAGCTGATCCGCCTGTCCCTGAAGGGGATGGTAAAAACCAAGTAGCCACGCTATGATGCCCCGAACGTTTGACGCCAATAAAGACCTCAAAAACACCCCATGATCGAAGCAGATCGCATTATCTCGCCAAGCGCCACTCTGCAGGAAGATTCTCAAGATCGAGCCATACGCCCCAAAAGGTTGGAAGACTATGTCGGCCAGCCTCAGGTGCGTGAGCAAATGGAGATCTTCATCAATGCTGCGCGTGGACGCCAGGAAGCCTTAGACCACACTCTGATATTCGGTCCTCCCGGGCTGGGTAAAACCACGTTAGCGAATATCATCGCCAACGAGATGGACGTCTCCATCAAAACCACCTCTGGCCCCGTACTGGAAAAAGCCGGCGATCTTGCTGCGCTATTGACCAATCTGGAGCCGAAGGACGTGCTGTTCATCGATGAAATTCATCGGCTCAGCGCGGCGGTTGAGGAGGTGTTATACCCGGCGATGGAAGACTACCAGCTGGATATCATGATCGGGGAAGGGCCGGCGGCGCGCTCCATCAAACTGGATCTGCCTCCGTTTACCCTGGTGGGCGCCACCACCCGGGCGGGACTGCTGACGTCGCCGCTGCGAGACCGTTTTGGAATCGTGCAGCGCTTGGAGTTTTACTCGGTTGAGGATTTGCGCCATATCGTTTCCCGTTCGGCCAGCTTGCTCGGCGTCTCTATTGATGACGGCGGCGCCCATGAAATCGCCAGACGCTCAAGAGGAACGCCCCGTATCGCCAACCGCTTACTGCGTCGCGTGCGCGATTATGCGGAAGTAAAAGCGGACGGCGCCATTACCAATGATGTGGCGGACAAGGCTCTCAACATGCTGAACGTGGATTTGCACGGCTTCGATCATATGGATCGCCGTCTGTTGCTGGCCGTCATGGAAAAGTTTGATGGCGGTCCGGTGGGCGTGGAGAGTTTGGCTGCGGCTATCGGTGAAGAAAAGGGCACTATCGAGGATGTGGTGGAGCCATATCTGATTCAACAGGGTTTCCTAATGCGCACGCCGCGCGGCAGGGTGGCGACTCAGGCGGCGTACGATCACTTCGGATTAACCATGCCGGAGTAGAGATGACAAGGCTTTTGGCGAAATTTTATTAAGGGAATTTAATGACTTCCGGCTCGTTTGTGTGGCCCGTTCGAGTATATATTGAAGACACTGACGCTGGCGGTATCGTTTTCTACGCCAACTATCTGCGTTTTATGGAAAGAGCTCGCACCGAGTTCATCCGGTCTCTTGGGTTCTCCAGACTGGAGACGGTGGATCTTGACGCCCAGTTCGTCGTGCATAGTTTAGCCTTGCAATATCACAGCCCGGCGCGACTTGATGACGAAGTGGCGGTAAGCGCCCACATTGTTAAATTGGGGCGCACCTACATGGAGTTTGAGCAGAACATCACTCGAGGCGCTAAGGCGGAACTGCTGGTCTCGGGTAGAGTCAAAGTCGCCTGCATCGACAAAGTCAGCTTTAAGCCCAGGCCGATTCCGGGAAATTTGGCCTCGGCGCTGCAAAAAGGTATAAACGTTTAGTTTTTGCGGCTCCGCTATGAAAGGCGGCGGCCCGCCAACGATAAAAACAGCAATAGGAGTCCTATAAGTGGAGGATAAACTTTCAATTTGGGCGCTGATTAGCAACGCCAGCTTTTTGGTGCAGATTGTCATGCTGATCCTGCTCGCAGCCTCGATTGTCTCCTGGATGATTATCTTCCAGCGCGCCAGAATATTCGGCTTGGCGCGCAGGGCGACCACCAAATTTGAGGAGCGCTTCTGGTCCGGTATGGATCTTAATCAGCTCTACCGCGAGTCCAGCGCCGCGCCGAACCCTAATAGCGGCATGGAGCAAATCTTCCGTTCCGGTTTCAAAGAATTCTCCCGTTTGCGTCAGCAAACCGGCGTCGACCCTGATGCGGTGATGGAGGGTACGCAGCGTTCAATGCGCGTCGCCATGTCCAGAGAGATGGATCGGTTGGAGGCTCATTTGCCGTTTCTGGCGACAGTCGGCTCCACTAGCCCTTATATCGGACTGTTCGGTACGGTATGGGGGATCATGAACTCCTTCCGTGGGCTCGCGCAAATTCAGCAGGCCACTATCTCTACCGTGGCGCCGGGTATTTCTGAAGCCTTGATTGCAACGGCCATGGGGCTTTTCGCCGCAATTCCGGCGGTAATCGCATACAACCGTTATTCGGCCAGAAGCGAGAGTCTCGCCAATTCCTTTCAGACTTTTGCGGAAGAGTTTTCCAGCATCCTGCATCGCAGAGTTCACGCAAAGTCCTCTTAAAAGGAGAACCATCCTTGGATTTTACTCGCGTAAAGAAAAAGCAGATGGCGGAAATCAACGTCGTCCCCTACATCGACGTCATGTTGGTGTTGCTGGTCATTTTTATGATTACGGCGCCCATGTTGATGCAGGGCGTGGACGTGGATTTGCCGCAAACAGAGTCGGAAGCGTTACAGATTTCTCCCGATACGCCGCCTCTAGTGGTGTCGGTTGACGCGTTCGGCGCTTACTTCGTGGAAGTGGGCGACGACCGTTCCAAGCCCATGCCTCTGGAAGATGTAGTGAAGCGGGTGAGCACCGTGCGGGAGACCAACAAGTCTGTGATGGTCCTGGTGCGAGGCGACCGTAATGTGCCGTACGGAACGATAGTGGGGCTGATGGCGGCGTTGAAGGACGCTGGCGTGGCGAATGTCGGGCTGATTACAGAGAAGCCTTAAGCTGTTATGGGTGAAAGATAAGCTGTGATGGATAGCCCCGGTAATCAACCAAAAAGCGGATACATCGGTCCGGCGCTGTTTTCCGTTATCTTGCACTTGGGTATTGCGGGTCTGGCGTTTCTGGGCTGGTCCGCGCATACGCCCCCGACTCCTGTTGTCCCTCACATGCAGGCGATGGTGATTGACGCCGAAACGTTGAAGCAAATGACCAAGCCTCAGCCTAAACCTGCGGTCAAGAAAGAAGAACCAAAGCGGGAAGAAGAGCAAAAGAAGCAGCAAGATCAGGAAAAGCAGCGCCAGGAAGAATTGAAGCGCCAAGAACAGGCGAAGCAGGAAGCTGAGCGTAAGGCTGCGGCGGAAAAAAAGCGTGAACAAGAAGCCATTGCGTTGAAGAAAAAGCAGGAAGAGGAACGCAAGAAGAAAGAGGAAGAAAAACGTCAGGAAGACGAAAAGCGTAAAGCCGAAGAAAAGAAACAGGCTGAAGAAAAACGCAAGGCGGAAGAAGAGCGTAAAAAGAAAGAAGCTGAGCGAAAGAAAAAAGAGGAAGAGAAGCGCCTGGCCGAGCAAAAGCAAAAAGAGCTTGAGCGTCAGATGAAAGAGGCGCGTGAGAAGAAGCGCCAGGAAGAACTGAAGAAAGCGGAAGAGCTGAAAATGGCTCAGGAAGCGGCCGAGTATGAGCGTCGCTTGCAAGAGCAGCTTGAAGCGGAGAGTTCTGCTCAGCGGCAACAGCGTGAACTGACTGAAGTTGAGAAGTACAAAGCGCTGATTTATTCCTCTTTGGTTCAGGCTTGGCTGCAGCCTCCGGGGGAGATCAAAGGCTTGAAGGCGGAGCTACAGCTTCAGTTGTTGCCAACTGGAGAACTTTTGTCCGTCAAGGTTGTTAAATCTAGCGGCAATAGCGCTTTCGATCAGTCTGCGATTGGCGCCGCGAATGCGGTAAGAAAATATTCCGTACCCTCTGATCCCAGTTTGTTTAATCGGGAATTCAGAAACGTAACCATTATTTTTAGTCCCAAATAAAAATCACTGCCTATTTGTAAATGTTCCAATGAAAAAACATATTTTTTTTACACTGGTGTTATTGATAAGCGGGTTGGCGAGAGCTGATCTGGTCATTGAAATTGATAAAGGGAGTCGGGCCGCTATACCTGTGGCGGTGGTTCCATTCGCCAACGAGTCAGGGCAACCTTTGGCGGAAGATATCGGGCAAATTGTCACTGAGGATTTAAAGCGCTCTGGCGATATCGAGCCTTTGGATCGAACCAAAATGCTAAGTATTCCCAGCAAGGCTGAGGAAATTTATTTTCGCGATTGGGGATTGCTGGGACAGCGTTACCTGTTGGTTGGTGGGGTTCAATACGATGCGCCATCGCAGGTCTATAAGGTGCGCTATGAACTCTACAACGTTCAATCGCAGCAACGAGTAATCGGAAAGATCATCAGTGGAAAAAGTGAGCAGCTGAGAGATTTGGGGCACGCTATTGCGGATGCCGTATACGAAGCGGTGACAGGAATTCGCGGAGTTTTTTCCACGCGTATCGCCTACGTCACTTTAGAGAAAAGCGGTTCCAAAAATATCTATAAGCTGGAAGTGGCGGATGCAGATGGGCGTCGCTCAAAGCTGGTTTACAAGTCGGCAATGCCTATTATTTCTCCTGCCTGGTCTCCCGATGGTAAAAAGTTGGCGTATGTCTCTTTTGAATCTCAGCGCCCAGCTATTTATGTGCAGGACGTCGCCAGCGGTGTGCGGACGCAGGTAACGTCTTATAAAGGTCTGAATAGCGCTCCAACCTGGTCTCCAGACGGAAGCAAACTGGCGGTGACTTTGTCGAAAGACGGCAATGCCGAACTTTATGTGCTGGACCTGCGTAATAATTCCCTGAAGCGATTGACCAATCACTGGGCGATCGATACTGAAGCATCCTGGTCTCCTGACGGCAGAACTATTGCCTTTACTTCGGATCGCGGCGGCGGCCCGCAAATTTACTTGATGGATGCTTCTGGCGGCTCTCCCCGCAGATTGACCTTCGAAGGTCGCTATAATTCACGTCCTCGTTTTAGCGTTGACGGCAAGAAGGTCTATTATGTTCATCAACGTGACGGTTCATTCAATGTGGCGTCACTGGATTTGGAGTCAGGACAGGATCAGATTTTGACGCAAACCGAAATGGATGAATCTCCAAGTGTCGCGCCCAATGGAAGTATGATAATTTATGCAACCCAGAAAAACGGTAAGGGCGTATTGGCGGTTGTAGGAGTGAATTCCGGATCGAAGTATACCCTGCCGGCCCAGTTTGGCGACGTGCGGGAACCGGCCTGGTCCCCGTATATTTCAAGATAAAACAAGCTAAGTATGTAAGGAAAAGCTATGAATGTACTGAGTATTCGTAATATTTTCGCGCTGGTGTTGGTCTCTTTTATTGCAGCAGGTTGTACTTCAACCGATACCAAACCAGACGAAACTGTTGGCGTAGTTGATCAAGACGGCGCTGACGCAGGCGGCGTTGGCCTGGGCAACGGTTCTGGTTTGTCTGAAGAAGAATTGGCTGAGCAGCAGCGTCTGGCTGAGCAAAACGCAATGACTGCAGAGCAAGACGCTCTGCGTGAAGTGCGCGTATTCTACTTCGATTTCGACAAAACTATCGTGAAGCCTGAGTCTCACATGTCTCTGCGCGCTCACGCAGCGTTGCTGGCGGCGAACCCTGCTGTAAAAGTAGTTCTGAACGGCTATGCGGATGAGCGTGGCACTAAAGAATACAACCTTGCGTTGGGCGAGCGTCGCGCGCAGGCGATTGAGCGTTTTCTGGTGGTCAATGGCGCCAGCGATAGCCAAATCGAAACTGTTAGCTACGGCGAAGAGTTCCCGGTTGATCCTTCTCACAACGAAGCAGCCTGGAACAAAAACCGTCGCGTAGTAATCGAGTACAAGTAATCTTATTTGAACTATTAAGGACGGATAGCTGAACTGATGTCTAAGAAAACTATTCGGAAGGTAACTCTCCTTGGCGTATTGGCGTGTGGAGTCTTGTCTCCATTGGCGTTGGCGGCTTCGTCAACGACAACGCCAGTGCTGCAAGTGCGCCCGGCGCAACAACCAGCCCCTTCTGCGGGCGGTTCTGCGGCGGAAATGCTCTACATGTTTGAGCAGATGCAACAGGAGGTGAGGGAGCTCAGAGGGCAAGTGGAAGAGCTCAGGCATCAGGTTGACCAGATGAAAAAGCAAGAGCGTGAGCGCTACATTGATCTGGATCGGCGAATATTGGAGTTGCAGCGTCAGGGGACTCAGGCGCGGGAAACCCGTCCCCCTGTCGCTGTTGACGGCCCTGCGCCAACGACAGGCGTGGATGCGTCGGTTACGCCGACGCCAGGTCCTGCGAGCAGTTCTGATGAGTCGCTGGAGTTGACTCCAAATAAAGCGCCTCCATCCGCTGCAGAGCAGCAGGAGTACGATCAGGCGTTTGATTTGATCAAGCGTCGAGAGTACGACAAAGCGGTGGAAGCCTTGCATGCTTTCATTAAAAAATATCCGGAATCGGAGCTCTCCGCCAATGCATATTATTGGTTGGGAGAAGTGTATTTGGTAATTCCCAAGCTTGAACAGGCGCGTCAGGCGTTTGTGGTCGTTGTGGGAAAGTATCCTGAGCACAGGAAGGCGCCGGATGCTATGTATAAGCTTGGCGTCACCTATCATCGTTTGGGTGATAATGCCGAAGCGAAGAAATATTTGAGTCAAACCGTAAGTCGTTTTCCAGGTACTTCTTCAGCAAATCTGGCGAAAGATTATTTAAGACAGGTGCAGTGAGGGCGCCTGAAAAAAAGATGCGTTTTTTCTGAAAAAAATTTGAAAAAACCTCTTGTCATTTCCCTCAGAATCAGTAGTATATGCGCCTCGCTTGGGTCGTTAGCTCAGTCGGTAGAGCAGTTGGCTTTTAACCAATTGGTCGATGGTTCGAATCCATCACGACCCACCATTAAATTCCAGATTGTCGCCATAAAGGCGATAATCATCCAAGAAAGTTTCTTGGGTCGTTAGCTCAGTCGGTAGAGCAGTTGGCTTTTAACCAATTGGTCGATGGTTCGAATCCATCACGACCCACCATTCTTCACAAAGCGGGGCCTTCAAGGCCCCGTTTTTGTTTCTCCTGCTCCCCAGTGTTCCTTACGCTCTTATCTGTATGTCAATGAAAGGCTTAATCGGCGTTCATCATGTCGTATAATGTCGCTATGGCGGTAAAATGCTGTGGATACAAAAAACTATTAAATACGGGTCAAAATTGATGAGTGCTATAAGCGACCGAATTTTTGTTCAGGAGCATCTCGCTCGAGAGCACGAAGCCAGTGAATTAAGTCCGGAAGAAGCGGAGCGCCTGAAGGCGGAGATAAAAGAGTTGTTGGTGCAGGAAGATGCTGTGCTGGTGGCTCATTATTACACTGATCCTTTGCTGCAGGCGTTGGCGGAAGAGACCGGGGGTTGCGTTGCGGATTCTCTTGAGATGGCCCGTTTTGGCAATCAGCATCCAGCGTCCACTCTGATGGTGTGTGGCGTTCGTTTCATGGGGGAAACGGCGAAGATCCTTAACCCTGAAAAAACGGTTCTGATGCCCACTCTGGAGGCGACATGCTCGCTGGATATTGGTTGCCCCGTAGAAGAGTTCTCTGCGTTCTGTGATGAGCACAAGGACCGTACGGTAGTGGTGTACGCGAATACGTCCGCTGCGGTGAAGGCGCGCGCAGACTGGGTGGTCACATCCAGCATCGCCCTGGATATCGTCGAATATTTGCATGAGCGGGGCGAGAAGATCATATGGGCCCCTGACAAACATCTGGGCGGCTATGTGAAAAACAAGACTGGGGCGGATATCTTGCTGTGGGATGGCTCCTGTATCGTGCATGAGGAGTTCAAATCGAAAGGTTTGTCCGATCTCAAACAGCTCTATCCTGATGCTGCGGTATTGGTGCATCCTGAATCGCCGGAGGCTGTCGTGGATATGGCGGACGTTGTAGGTTCTACGTCGCAGTTGATCAATGCGGTCAAGAACATGTCGAACGAGCAATTCATCGTCGCTACCGATGCCGGCATTTTTTATAAGATGCAGCAAATGGCTCCGGAGAAAACGCTTATCGAGGCGCCGACGGCAGGCAATGGCGCCACATGTCGAAGCTGTGCGCACTGTCCCTGGATGGCGATGAACGGACTGGAGAATTTGCGTGACGTTCTGATCAGTAAGCGTCAGGAAATTATTGTGGAAGCGGATTTGCGGGAGAAGGCGCTTATCCCGCTGCAGCGGATGCTTAACTTCTCCAAAGAGCGCCAGATGGCCGTAAAAGGCAACGCGTAATCATGTGGCTATGAAGGCGCTTCGATGTGGAGCGCCTTTAATATTAAAACTTAAATTCCTTTCCTGCCTCGGCAAAGTCCTTCATCCGTTTTTGGATGACCGCCATTCTTTGATAGTTCCCTTCACTTTTGCTAAGCGCCTGGCGTAACTGTTGCGTCGCTTTGGTGATATTTCCGGTCAGATAGAAGTATTCCGCCCGCGCTTGATGCAGCTCGGCGATTGAGCCTGCCAGTCCATGGGTTTCCGCCAGTTCATACCAGAGGCTGGGCTCGGCGCTGTAACTTGAGGTTAATCCGCGCAGCAAGCGTTCCGCCTCTTTGTGATCCCCCTGCTGATTCAGAAGGCGAGCCAGATCCATGCTGAGCGGATAGTTGCCAGGATTGCGTTGCAGGTGCTTTTTAAGCACCTGAATGGCTTCATCGTTTCTTTTGCTCGCCGCCAGCCAGTCCGCATAGGCGATGACAATGGATATCCGGTTGCTGTCTACTTTCAGCAGTTGTTCCATCGCTTCTTTGGCGTCCTGCGGGCGTTCCACTTTGTTAGCGCTGATGACCTGTCCATACAGCGCCGCCAGGCGTGAATTTTCTGTGCCGCCGGTGGCTTGCGCCTTGAAAAGATTAAAGGCGTCCTCGGCGTTCTTGGCGTAATGCAGAAGCACGCGGCTTTGCATGATGTAGTAGTCAGGGTCCTCTTTGTAAACACCGGCGGGGTAATTGGCGGCTCTGGCGGCGGTGTCCGACACGCGACTCTCTGTGAGAGGGTGAGTGCGCAGGTATTCGGGAAATTGCTGGGCGTAGCGATTGTTGCGGAGCATCTTTTCAAACATGGTGGACATGGCGCGAGGCTCCATGCCGCTGGCTGCCAGCGTCTCCAGGCCGAGTCGGTCCGCCTCCTGCTCGTTCTGTCTGCTATAGCTCAATTGTTCCTGTATCGAATAGGCCTGTGTTGAGGCTAAGGCTGCGACGCCAGCATCTGAACCGGCGGTGGCGGCGATAATCACGCTCGCCAGAATGCCCGCCATATTGAGGGCGGTGTGCATCTTGCTTTCTTCCAGGCGACGTGCGAAATGGCGTTGGCTTAAGTGGGCGATTTCGTGAGCGAGTACGCCGGCCATTTCCTGTTCGCTCTGGGCATATAAAAACAAGCCGGCGTTGACGCCTATAACGCCGCCAGGAACGGCGAATGCGTTCAGGATGTTGGAGTCGACCACTACGGTGGTCAGGTTGTGGTCTTGCAGCTCGCTGTTGGGCGCCAGCTTATAAATCAGGTCTCGCACGTAAACTGTTAGCAACGGGTCTGCGTACGTAGGAAGCTGTGAGCGCAGAGAGCGCAACCAGGCTTGTCCCAACGCTTGCTCTTGGGCGGGCGTAATGATTGCGCCGCTGCTATCTCCCAGCTCCGGTAGCGTGGATTCGTCGGCGTAAGTGACGGGGGGAAGAGCTAGGCTGAACAGTAATGGGATAAGGTATTTTTTGCGCATGGGACCAGGTTTCGGCAGCAGAATCCGTCAAATGGCGGAATGCGTGATTTACACGACTTTAAGCTGTTTTGAGGAAATCTTCTAATACTTTAACGCCTGAGATTGTACGTCAATCGGCGGAAAGAAGTGACGTCTTATCAATTACAATATAGCAATATGTAGTTGATATCCCTATCATGCGGGGCGAATCAACCGGTATTTGGAGGGGTGATGTCTAATCAGGAGGCGGCGGTCAGCACGCTTGATTTGAGGGGCTTGAAATGCCCGATGCCGTTGTTGAAGACCAAGCAGAAACTGAATGCGATGGCCGCTGGCGAGCAATTGCTGGTGTTGACGACAGATCCGGGGTCGCAAAGGGATTTTTCTTCCTATTTGCAACTTAGCGCGCACACTCTGGTGGAGAGCAGGGTGGAAGAGGGCGAGTTTCATTTCCTGATCTTACGCGGCTGATTCTCTCCGGTGACATTAGATGTGAGCGCATTTCGATGTTAAAAGTATTTAAGAGCTGGTTTGACAAGTACTTCTCTGACGAGGAGGCCGTCATTCTGTTTATCCTGCTGGTAGCGGGCGTTCTGGTGATGGCGTTTTTCGGCGCCATGCTGGCGCCGGTAATCGGCAGTATTGTCATTGCTTATATTCTGCAGGGGCTGGTGATCAAGCTACAGCGTCTGGGAATGGGGCATATTTATGCAGTGCTTTCCGTGTTTGCGATATTCGTGGGCGTGACGCTGGCGAGCGTGCTGCTGATCCTTCCGTTGATGGTGCGTCAGGTCACCTCCTTATTTCAGGAGCTGCCCACTATGATGACCAATCTGCAAACCTTGATAAAACTCCTGCCTGAGCAATACCCCCAATTTTTTACAGAAGAGAGTGTGGTGGGACTGTCTCGTCAATTAACGACGGAAGTGAGCAAGATCACGCAGTGGGTTTTCTCTTTCTCCTTATCCAGTATTCCCACTTTGCTGGCGATCATGATCTATGCGGTGCTGGTGCCGATCATGGTGTTCTTCTTCCTGAAAGACCGGGGCGTCATTTTGAACTCGCTGTCGACGCTACTGCCTACAGAGCGTCGCTTGATGACCAATATCTGGGCGGAGGCCAACATGCAGTTCGCCAACTACATCCGCGGCAAAGTGTTGGAGATTCTGATCGTGGGTGTGGCCACCTATGTCGCATTCGTACTGATGGGGCTCAACTATTCCCTGTTGCTGGCGGTTCTGGTTGGGCTGTCGGTGGTGATTCCCTACATTGGCGCGGCGATTGTGACCATTCCTGTGGCGTTGATTGCGCTGTTTCAGTGGGGGTGGGGGCCTGATTTCATCTGGTTGATGGTGGCTTACGGCGTTATTCAGGCGCTGGATGGTAATGTGCTGGTGCCATTGCTGTTCTCCGAAGTGGTGAACCTGCATCCAGTGGTGATTATCGTCAGCGTATTGGTATTTGGCGGGTTATGGGGTATCTGGGGCGTGTTTTTCGCGATTCCATTGGCGACCTTATTGAAGGCGATCTTTTCAGCCTGGCCAACCGTCAAAGCGGCGGGAGTATAATGTAAGGACGAGCCCGGCGGTCCGGGCTCGTCCTTAAAATCAAGAAACTTCTTCAACTGCGTTTACAACGCTTTAGCGGCTTCCAGTACTTCCGCTACGTGTCCTTTCACCTTTACTTTGCGCCACTCATTACGCAGCATGCCTTTGGCGTCAATGAGAAAGGTTGAGCGCTCAATTCCCATATATTCCTTGCCGTAAAGCTTCTTTAGCTTGATGACGTCGAAAACCTTGCATACAACCTCATCCGGGTCCGTGATGAGTTCGAATGGAAAGTCGTGTTTGGCTTTGAAGTTCTGGTGGGTTTTCAGGCTGTCTTTAGAGACGCCGAATACTACAGTGTTCAGCTTTTCGAATTCAGTGTAGTTATCTCTGAAGTCCTGGCCTTCTGTGGTGCACCCCGGGGTATGATCCTTAGGGTAGAAATAAATGACGACATTTTTGCCTTTCAGGTCGCTCAGTCGAACGGTTTGATCCGGGGTGGCCTGGGCCTCGAAATCGGTAACGGTTTGTCCTGGTTGCGCCATGGTGGCTCCTTATTTCTGTTTCGGTCGAATTGATTAGGATTAATATGTGCGCGGAGCGCCTAGCTGTGTGTTTTTACGTTGGCGCTCTGATGACGGATGGATGTCGCGCTAAGTTAAATTGAGCGCATTGGTTCGAGTACGGCGT
Source organism: Hahella sp. KA22 (assembly GCF_004135205.1). NCBI lineage: Bacteria > Pseudomonadati > Pseudomonadota > Gammaproteobacteria > Oceanospirillales > Hahellaceae > Hahella > Hahella sp. KA22. The sequence goes on from NZ_CP035490.1 coordinate 2,427,380, forward strand.
CCAGATTAAGGTCGTCGCAGAACAGCATGAACTCTTCGCGCAAACTCGCCAAATGCATGTCCGCAGGAATGTTTACGGTCATGTTGATATTAAACATTTGCGTGCCGGAATGCGGGGCGCTGTAGGTGTTGGTCTGCAGTTCATCGATATTGATTTTGCGGGAATAAAAGAACTGCGCAATCCGGTAAACGATGCCAGGCTGATCCAGCGCCACTACATTGACGTTATAAGTAAGCGCGCGCACAGGGCGTCGGGCCTGGGTTTGCTTAATGATCAGATTCAGATCAAGCTTGCGGGCCAAAGGGGGGATTATATTTTCCAGTTTGGCGATGGCGTCCCAGCTGCCGGACACCATCATAACCAGGGCGAACTCAGCGCCCAGCACCGTCATGCGGCTGTCGACAATATTGCACTGGTAGTCTGAGCAGGCTTTGGCCAGTTCGTTAACGATTCCCGGGCGGTCTCCGCCAATAGCGGAAATGACCAGATAATTTTCTCTAGGCAATGTATTTCCCATTCTTAATGTATATGTGTAGATGGATTGCAACGCACATACTCCTCCGGGCCCCCGCCACTGTCAAGTGTCCCCGGGCGGGGCGTTGCGGGTCCTTTTATCCGCGCCAGTCTTGTTAATATTAAGGGTGGGAAGTACCATACCCGGGTTAGTAGAGGAAGGGCTCTCGGCGCCGTTCAAGCGCTGTTGTGAAATCGCTTTACAGCATATTCCGGAATTATTCATGGCATTCCTATTCCGCATGGATGGCGAGCGTTGTCCATAGGCGGCGCGTTTTATTCCACAAGCGTCCTGCGACGCCGGTTTAGTGCGTAAAGAACTAGTTGTTAATACGTGGAGAACAAGATGATAAAAGGTAGCTTGGTTGCATTGGTGACTCCCATGCTTGAGGATGGCGCCATTGACTGGCCAAACCTTGACCGATTGCTCGATTTTCATATTGATAACGGCACTCACGGCATTGTCGCCGTAGGCACAACAGGGGAGTCCGCGACCCTGGATTTTGAAGAGCACGAAGCGGTTATCAAGCGAGTGGTGGATTACGTCAATGGACGCATCCCCGTTATTGCAGGCACAGGCGCCAACTCCACGACCGAAGCTCTGCATCTTACGGCGCAGGCGAAAAAAGCCGGCGCTGACGCCTGTCTTCTGGTGACTCCCTACTACAACAAGCCCACCCAGGAAGGTCTTTTCCAGCACTTCAAAAAGCTGGCGGAAGCCGTCGATATTCCACAGATTCTTTACAACGTACCTGGGCGCACCGCTTGCGATATGTCCAATGAAACCGCACTGCGGCTGGCGCAGATCCCAAACATAGTGGGGATTAAGGACGCTACCGGCAATTTGGATAGAGGGCGTCAGCTTATTAACGCTTCTCCTGAGGGGTTTGCGGTTTATTCTGGTGACGACGGCACGGCGGTTGAGTTGATGCTCGCCGGCGGCAAGGGCAACATCTCCGTCACCGCCAACGTGGCGCCTAAATTATTGTCCAGTCTGTGTGAATTCGCTTTGAAAGGCGATGCGGACGCTGCTCGCGCCTTACAGGAGAAACTGCAACCCCTGCATAGCGCCATGTTCGTTGAATCCAACCCTATCCCGGTGAAGTGGGCGATGACTGAAATGGGGCTGATCAGTTCCGGAATTCGTCTCCCACTGACGGAGTTGAGCCCTGAACGCAGACCTCAAGTGCGCGACGCTCTATTGGCGTTGGATCTGATTAGCGAATAACGGACGGCCTCTGTTTTGATGAAACGTTTATTGAGTAGTGTTCTTATTGCGGCGGGGCTGTCGGGATGCAGTCTCATGACTGACCGTTCCAATCAATATATGCAGGCTGAGCGCGGCGATCCTTTGGTCGTGCCGGAGTGGTATTCCACCCGTCGCCTGCAGGACCGTTTCCCTGTGCCGCATGCGGAAAAGGCGTTTGTCGCCAGCAAAGACTTCGTGGTTCCGCCTCCGCCAGCGCCTGGCTCTGATCTGTTACAAGAGCATTTCGCCATCAAGAAAACGGCTGACGATATCTGGTTGCTGGCCAGTGAGCCGCCAGGGAAAGTCTGGCCTGCGCTGAAACGCTATTGGGAGTCTATCGGCGGCAGTGTGGCGGAAGTGGATACCGCGGAAGGGCGTATGCAGGTGAGCCTGCCGATGAACTCGCTGAAAGCGTCTGAGTTTGTCGGAAAAATGCAGTTGCAGCCCTATGTCAGGAATGAGCAACTGCAACTGCAAGTGCGAGTGCAGCAAGGTTTGAAAAGACTGAGCTCAGAAGTTCGAGTGACGGTCCAGGGTATGTCATTGGCGGGTCCAACGCCTCAGCAGGAAAGCCTGTTGACGGATATGCGTCAGTATATGAGCGATCAGGGCGAGAGTCTGGGTAGTTACTCACTGGTGGCTCAGAATATTGGCGGCGAGTCTCGTGTATCGTTGGTGGAGAATGCTGATCAGCCCTATCTGCGGGTGGATCTCAATTATGATCGCGCCTGGTTTGCGCTGGGACAGGCGTTGAATGACAGCCGCATTCCCGTGATTGATATCAACCGGAGCGAGGGTGTGTACTTCGTGCGCTTCGTCGAGAAAGAGCATGAGAAAAACACAAGCTGGTGGTCTGGCTGGTTTGGCGGCGAAGAGGAAGAGAAACTGTCCGACAGATTCAACTTCCGTGTTTTGCTGTCTCCGGCAGACGATGGCGTACACATATCCTCCGAACCAACGTCGTCGGGCGTTGGCCGGCAAGAGCAGTTGATCCTGCTGAACAAGATTCTGGATAACATGTCTTAATTCAACTAACTGCGGAGACGCCCTCAATGCAAAAGCTCGAAGAGCTGTATTCTGGAAAAGCCAAGTCGATCTTTAAAACGGATGACGCGGACCTGTTTGTAATGGAGTTCCGTGACGATACTTCCGCTTTCGACGGTGTAAAGAAAGCGAAGCTGAGCCGCAAGGGTGAAGTAAACAATAAATTCAATGCTTTCATTATGAGCAAGCTGGCGGAAGCTGGCGTGCCCGTACATTTTGTTCGCCTGCTTTCTGAGCGTGAGTCCCTGGTTAAGCGTTTGCAGATGATTCCTGTGGAATGCGTTGTGCGTAACGTGGCCGCCGGCAGCCTGTGTCGCCGGCTTGGAATTCGGGAAGGCGTGGAGCTGACTCCTCCAACTTACGAACTGTTCCTGAAGAATGATGAGCTGCATGATCCAATGATTAATGAGCATCATGCGCGGGCTTTCGGTTGGGCGACGGATGAGCAGTTGGAGGAAATGAAAGCGCTGACTTTCAAAGTGAACGAGATTCTGAAGTCTTTGTTCGACGTCGCCGGCATGACTCTGGTGGATTACAAGCTGGAGTTCGGTCTGGTTGACGGCAAGGTCACGCTGGGCGATGAATTCAGCCCTGACGGCTGCCGTATCTGGGACAAGGCTACTGGAGAAAAAATGGACAAGGACCGTTTCCGTCAGGATCTGGGCGACGTCATCGAATATTACGAAGAAGTCGGCCGCAGGTTGGGCGTCCAGTTCTAATCACTCTCCTAATCGGGTCGGCTATCGCCGGCCCTTTTTGTAAATAAAGTTGGTTCAGCAAGCGTTCATAATCAATAATTAAGCTGTGCCCGGGAGCCTTCGCACGACGCCCGGCCTTACGCAGGCTCCTCTCATTACTTTAAGCCCATCTGGTAAAGCAGGGCGGGCTATTCGCCAATGAAATAGAGGAATAATTAATGAAAAGAGCAACGATGACGTTATTGGCGGCGATTGCCTGTAACGGCGCTTATGCTGATACGATTGGGCTGTTCGCCGGCGTAAGCGGCTGGAACGCGGATTTTACCGGCGACGTGCAGTCGGGTTCAGAATCCGTGGATCTGGAAAATGATCTGGGATTGGGCGACGACACATTCATTCAGGGCTATGTGGCGTTTGAGCACTTTGTTCCCGGGCTGCCCAATTTGCGTCTGCAATACACTGAGCTGAGCCAGAACGGCCAAGGCACGTTGACCAAAACATTCGATGGCGTGACCTTTACTGGCGATGTCGACACCGACGTGGATCTGACTCATACCGACCTTATAGCCTATTGGCGTCTTTTAGATAATGTCGTATCACTTGACCTTGGTCTGCAGGCCCGTATTTTTGACGGTGAGATCACTATTAAACAAAAAGGCGCATCTACAAACGAAAGCACCACAGCCATCGACGAAGTCGTGCCGATGCTGTATGGCGCAGTGGGTGTGGACCTTCCTCTTACCGGCTTAAGTGTCGGCGCATCTCTTGCAGGCCTGAAATACAGCGACAACCGTATGCTCGACGTCGCCGCCCGCATCAACTATGAAATTGAGGTGGTGGGCGTTGAGCTTGGTTGGCGTGAAATGCAACTGGAGCTGGACGATGTCAGCGATGTGGACGCTGATGTGGATATCGGCGGACCATATCTCGGAGTAAGCGTTCATTTCTGATGTGACTGCGCCCTGATTGTTTACAGGGCGTTTGAGTTGTTTTTGAGCGCCTGGCGCACTGTTTTTCGCCGGGCGCGCTTCGAGACTGAATTCGTATAGGGGGATGTAAAATGAAAGTATTGGTAACAGGTACGGCCGGCTTTATCGGCTCTCATGTCGCATTGAGGCTGCTGGATCGTGGGGATGAGGTCATCGGTGTCGATAACCTCAATGATTATTATGAAGTTTCCCTGAAAGAAGCCCGTCTCGCACGCTTGACGCCATACAAAGGCTTTACTGATGTACGCCTGGATGTCGCGGATCGCGAGGGCATTGAGGCGCTATTCGCCAAACACAAGCCTGATCGCGTGGTTCACCTTGCCGCTCAGGCCGGCGTTCGTTACTCCATCGAAAACCCGCATGCCTATGTGTCCGCCAACCTGGTGGGGCACATGAATATTCTTGAAGGCTGCCGTCATAACAAGGTTGATCATCTGGTATACGCTTCCAGCAGCTCTGTATACGGCGCTAACGAATCCATGCCTTTCTCCGTGCATGACAATGTGGATCACCCACTGAGCCTGTACGCGGCAACCAAAAAGTCCAATGAGCTGATGTCTCATACTTATAGCTCGCTATATGGAATTCCGACGACTGGTTTGCGCTTCTTTACCGTTTACGGTCCTTGGGGGCGTCCAGATATGGCGTTGTTTATCTTTACGCGCAAGATTATCGCTGGCGAGCCGATCGACGTATTCAACTATGGCAAGCATAAGCGCGACTTCACATATATCGACGATATCGTGGAAGGCATTATCCGTACGCTGGATCATGTTGCGCCGAGTAACCTTGAATGGGACGGCATGCAGCCCGATCCCGGCACGAGCAAAGCGCCGTACCGCATTTACAATATCGGCAGCAACAACCCGGTTGAGCTGTCCCGCTATATAGAAATTCTGGAAGAGTGCCTGGGCAAGAAGGCGGAAAGAAATCTGCTGCCCATGCAGCCTGGCGATGTGCCCGCCACCTATGCGGATGTGCAGGCGCTGATCGACGACGTGGGTTATCGTCCGTCCACGACAGTGGAAGAGGGCGTTAAGAAATTTGTTGAATGGTATCGTGACTATTATCGTGTGTGATAGATGGACGAAATTAATCAGCTTCTTTTAAATAACAAAAAGTGGTCGGAGAAAGTCCGTAAGGCTGACCCCGACTTTTTCCCAACTCTGGAGCGCCAGCAGGCGCCCACTTATATGTGGATCGGCTGTTCTGACAGCCGCGTGCCGGCGAATGAAATCGTCGGCATGCTGCCTGGAGAGGTCTTTGTGCACCGTAACGTCGCCAACGTGGTCGTCAACTCAGATCTCAATTGCCTTTCCTCCATCCAGTTTGCGGTGGAAGTCCTGAAGGTGCGGCACATTATCGTCACCGGCCATTATGGCTGCGGCGGCGTGCGTGCTGCGTTGGGCGCGGATCAGTTTGGCTTGATCGACAACTGGTTGCGGCATATCAAGGATATTTACGCCCAGCATCAGGATGAAGTGGACGCCATCAAAAATATGAATGAGCGGGTTAACCGTATGTGTGAGCTGAATGTAATGCATCAGGTGCGTCACGTTTGCCACACAGGGATCGTTCAGAACGCCTGGGGCAGAGGGCAACCGTTGTCGGTGCATGGATGGTGCTATGGGCTTAGCGACGGGTTGCTCAAAGACCTTCAGGTGACCCAGTCCGGCCCTGAGCAACTGGGTTCCGTGTATACCTATATTGGGAAATAGTAATTTCTGCCTGCTCCCGGCAGAATCCGACACAAATGGTCAAGGTGTAAAATCATGGGACAGCATATCGTAGCCGAGTTCATGCCCCTCAATGTGGCGGTATTGACCGTTTCCGATACTCGCACGCAGGAGACGGATACCTCCGGACAGGCTCTTGTGGACGGCGCGCGGGGAGCGGGACACGAAATTATCGATCGGACGTTGATTCCGGATGACGTCTATCTGATGAGGGCGGTGGTTTCCGCCTGGATTGCGGACCCGCAGGTGCAGGTGGTGTTGATCACTGGCGGTACAGGCTTTACCGGCAGAGACAGTACCCCGGAGGCGATCAAGCCACTGTTCGATAAAGAAGTGGAAGGATTTGGAGAGCTGTTTCGCGCCATTTCCTACCAGGAGATCGGCACCTCCACGGTGCAGTCCAGAGCCATCGCCGGGCTGGCTAATGGCACGGTGGTATTCTGCATGCCGGGCTCTACCAACGCCTGTAAAACCGCCTGGCATAAAATCATCGCCGAACAACTGGATGCGCGACATAAGCCTTGTAACTTTGTTGGCTTGTTGAAACAGCCGGGAAAGTCTGCTGAAGGTATTGAGAAGCCCGGCTGCGGACCTCGCGGATGAGTGCTTCCAATACTCCGGCGCATAGCCGCCACAGTTGTGACGCGCCGTCTTCCGGGCTGCGGCCTGTCTCGGACGCCAAGCGTATTCTGCAGGCGGCTGCGCAGCCTATCGTAGGGGATGAAGTTGTCCCCCTGCTTGAGGCGGCTGGCAGAGTGTTGGCGGAGGATGTGGTATCGACCATTATGGTCCCTCCGGCGGATAACAGCGCTGTGGATGGTTACGCCATTCCCAGAGAGGCCTGCGAGGCGGAACTGGAAATAACGTTGCCAATTTCTCAGCGTATTCCTGCGGGAGAAAGTCCTGCCCCTTTGAAGGCGGGCTCTGCGGCGCGCATTTTTACGGGAGCGGCTATTCCTGAGAACGCAGCCGCTGTCGTCATGCAGGAGCACTGTCGGCTGGAAGGCGAGGCAGTGGTTGTTCCCGCTGGGGTGCGGCAAGGCAATAATCTGCGTCAGGCCGGTCAGGATATCCAGACAGGGCAGATCGTTGTTGGCGCAGGTAAAAAGCTGCTTCCGCAAGACCTGGGTCTGATCGCCTCCGTTGGCGTTGCGCAGGTTAAAGTGCGTCGCAAACTTCGGGTGGCGGTGCTGTCCACGGGGGATGAGTTGGTTGAGCCCGGTGCGACTCTGCCGGCGGGAAAAATTTATAACTCGAACCGTTACACCCTGTGTGGCCTGTTATCTCGCTTTCAGTGCGAGATTATCGATCTTGGTGTAATAGCCGACACCTACGAGGCGACGGAGCAGGCGTTATTGCAGGCGGCTGCGGGTGCGGATTTGATTGTTTCCAGCGGCGGCGTTTCGGTGGGAGAAGAGGATCATGTCAAGGCCGCGGTGGAAGCGAACGGAGAGCTGAATATGTGGCGGTTGGCCATAAAGCCCGGTAAACCCCTTGCTTTTGGACAGGTTGGCGAGACCCCATTTCTTGGTCTTCCCGGTAACCCTGCCGCCGTCTTCGTGACTTTTTGCATACTGGCGCGTCCCTACATTTTGAAGATGCAGGGCGCTGGTGAGAGTGGAGCGTCCGCGGTGGCGCGTCTACCTGCTTTGTTTGATATCCCTAAGCCGGGCGGGCGTGAGGAATATCTGCGCGTGAGAGTCTCTGTGGACGATGAGGGAAGGGCGGGGCTGGAAATGCACCCCAATCAAAGCTCAGGCGTGCTGTCTTCCGCGAGCTGGGCGGATGGCTTTGCCGTAGCGCCAGCGAATACGACGATTCAGCGTGGAGATCTGGTGGAGTATATTTCCTTTATCTCCATGGGGTTGTAAGGACGTTTTTTAGTCGAATTTCATAGAAGGAATCAAATATTTAACGGATGTGCGTAATATGAATAAAAGTGCTTGCTCAGGTCAGGCTTCTTTGTTATCTTACGCCCCCGCTGACAGCAGGACCGTAGCTCAGTTGGTTAGAGCGCCACGTTGACATCGTGGAGGTCACCAGTTCGAATCTGGTCGGTCCTACCAATTCCCTTCTTTGTCAGTGATCTTTTTAGTTTCTTAAGTCATTCAAAAATAGTTTGCCATATTCAGGCCATTGTGGCGTCTGAATGGCTGGTTTGTATTGACTTTTTAGTGATACGATTGCCGAAAACCAGTCACGGAGCGGGGCATGAAGTATCTTCGAACCTTCTATCAGCGCCTTCGGGATTTTCGGCACAAGAAAAAGCTTACCCTTGAGGACATCGCTACCTTTTGTCAGGTGGATGTCACGGTTGTGGCTGGTTGGGAAAATCCCATTGAATCCCAGCGTTGTTACCCTTCTATTGATAACCTGTTTGATCTTTGCGTAAAGACGGGCGTTGCCCTGGATGCGCTGCTGGATTTTGATCAGAACGAGAAAGCCAATTCTCAGTTGGACTTGCCTGGTTTTGAGGTGGGCGAGGATGGAGATTTGGATACGGTCATTGAGCGTCTGACCAAGGTGATGGAAGAGGCGCTGCCTGATTCAACGGAGCGATTGTTACTGAAACGCTTTCGCGCCAGTGATGAAGATAAAAAGCGTTTTATCCTGCAGTTAATGACTAACGGAGAGTGACCCTCTCTAGTTCGCGCCTATTTTCTTTTGCGTTGTCAGTATGTCTTATTCTAGAAAGTGGGGCGCTCCAATAAAAAAGCGCCCTCTTGGGCGCTTTTTTGGTGCATGAAAAAGCTGAAGATTTACATCAGGCCTTTTTTGTACACATTTTCGTAGACGTAGTTAGTAGCTTCGACGAAACCGTCGATGCTGCCGCAGTCAAAGCGACGTCCCTTGAATTTGTACGCCAGCACGCAGCCGTCTTTAGCTTGCTTCAGCAGTGCGTCGGTCACTTGAACTTCGCCGTTCTTACCGGGCTCTGTGTCGCGGATGATGTCGAAAATATCCGGCGTCAGAATATAGCGGCCGATAATGGCGTAGTTAGACGGGGCCTGGTCGACGGGCGGCTTCTCTACCATGTCTGTGACGCGGAACAGGCCTTCTTTCATTGGGTCGCCGGCGATGACGCCATACTTGTGAACTTCGTCGTGTGGAACTTCCTGGATGGCCACAATGCTGCAACGGAATTGGTTGTACAGCTTGGTCATCTGGGCCAGCACGCTGTCCTCGCCTTCTTCCACCATGCAGAGGTCGTCTGCAAGCACGACTGCGAACGGCTCGTCGCCGATCAGAGTCTGTCCGGAAAGAATGGCGTGTCCTAAACCTTTCATTTCATTTTGGCGGGTGAATGAGAATTTATTGTTATTTATCAGGCTGCGAATGCTGGATAGAAGCTCTTCCTTACCGGTTCCCTTGATCTGTTGTTCCAGCTCATAAGAAATATCAAAGTGGTCCGCAATGGCCCGCTTACCCCGGCCGGTAACAAAACCGAAAGAGTTCATGCCGGCGGCGACTGCTTCTTCAACGCCGTACTGAACCAGTGGTTTGCTCACGACAGGCAGCATTTCTTTAGGCATGGCTTTGGTGGCGGGCAGGAATCGGGTTCCATAACCAGCTACCGGAAACAGGCACTTTTTAATCATATATTCTCCTTGAAGTTGTGTAGGGCGTTAGTCTACTTGGATTTAGTTATCTTGCAAATCTCGGTCCACCGTTTCCAAAAACGAAAAAAGGAGGGACTTACCCTCCTATTTTGACATTGATTTCATAACAACTTTATTAACAGTTGTTCAGCCGCACTTGCTGTCGCCACAATTGAGACATGTTTGGCATCCATCCATCAAGATCACGGATTTTTGGCTGCATTTCTTACACATTGTCGCGTTTGCAGGGAAGGCGGAGCCATCTGCATTCGCTTCATTTTTCTGCCGCGCCTCGTACTCTGCGCGTTTCTCGGCGATCATGCGTTTGTGGGCATCGCTCAATTCTTCGGACTCGATAATGCCCAGCGCTTTCATGTGCTTTTCAATGACTGCGCCGATTTCCGCCACCAGAGAGGGGACAAAAACACCACCTTTCTTGTAGTAGCCGCCGCTGGGGTCATGTACGGAGAGCAACTCTTCCAGCAGGAAGGTAATGTCGCCGCCTTTGCGGAACACGGCGGAGATAACCCGCGTCAGTGCGATAACCCACTGAAAGTGTTCCATGGACTTGGAGTTGATGAAGATTTCATACGGACGACGAGTTTCGTGGTCGGTGCCTTCATTCAACAGGATGTCGTTGATGGTGATATAAAACGCATGCTCCGACACCGGGGGTTTGATTTTATACGTCGTGCCGAGAAGGAAATCCGGGCGCTCGATTTTTTCATTCATTTCAACCGGCTGCGGTTGCTCCTGAACCGGTTCGCTCGCCGGCGCAACGTCACTGGGCTTGTGAACTTTGTAGCCGACAATTTTCTTTTCAATTTTAACAGCCATGACTGTATACCCTTGTGTACGGTGGCTTTGCTCAGGCTTTCCCGGGAAAACCTAGCTGCAGGCGCATATTATGCGCCCATTTTTAACATTTTCTATGGAGAAACCCGGCGATTTTACGAAATCGCCAGGACTTCGCCTCAGTATTTTCCGTAAGTGCCTTCTTTCAAGGCGTCGAACAGGTTGGCGGCGGTGTGGGTTTCACCGTCGTACTCAACTTCTTCGTTGCCTTTCAGCTTAATGGTTTGGCCATCTTCGGTGGTGAACTCGTAAAAGGTGTTCTCCAGGTCTTTCTCTTTGACCAGTACGCCTTGGAAGGCTTCCGGGTTGAAGCGGAAGGTGGTGCAGCCTTTCAGGCCTTTTTCGTAGGCGTACATGTAAATGTCCTTGAACTCCCCATATGGGAAGTCGGTAGGGACATTGGCGGTCTTGGAGATGGAGGAGTCCACCCACAGTTGCGCCGCCGCCTGAATATCGACGTGCTGCTTGGGCGTCACATCGTCACTGGTGGTGAAGTACGCAGGCAGTTGCGCTTCGGCGTCTTCTGAGAACGGCATGGCTTTTGGGTTAACCAGGTGGCGATACGCCAGCAGCTCATAGGAGAACACGTCCATTTTCTCTTTGGTCTTCTTGCCTTGGCGAATCACATTACGGGAATAGTGATGGGCGAAGCTGGGCTCAATGCCGTTGCTGGCGTTGTTAGCCAGAGACAGGGAAATTGTGCCGGTAGGAGCAATGGACGTATGGTGCGTGAAGCGCGCGCCTTTTTTGGCCAGCGCGTCGACCAGCTTGGGATCGGCTTCCGCAACGCGCTGCATGTAGCGGCTGTACTTGGCGTGCAGCACTTTACCTTTCAGTTTGTCGCCGGCTTTCAGGCCGTCTTCCGCCATTTCCGGGCGCAGACGCAGCATTTCTTCGGTAACGACAAAAGTGTCTTCCATGATAGGGGCTGGGCCTTTTTCTTTCGCCAGCTCCAAACCTTGGCGCCAGCCTTCCAGCGCCATTTCGCGGCACACTTCTTCAGTGAAGCTGACGGATTCGTCGGAGCCGTAAGGCATGCGCAGCATGGCCAGCGTGGAGCCCAGGCCCAGAATGCCCATGCCGTGGCGGCGCTTATACTGAATTTCGTGACGCTGACCTTCCAGCGGCAGACCGTTGATCTCCACCACGTTGTCCAGCATGCGGGTGAAAATCGCCACGACCTTGCGATACTTGTCGAAGTTGAACTTGGCGTTTTCAGTGAACGGATATTCCACGAACTTGGTCAGGTTCACTGAGCCCAGCAGGCAGCTGCCGTAAGGCGGCAGAGGCTGTTCGCCGCAGGGGTTGGTGGCGCGAATATTCTCGCAGAACCAGTTGTTGTTCATTTCATTGACTTTGTCGATCAGGATGAAGCCTGGCTCGGCGAAGTCATAAGTGGACGTCATGATCGCGTCCCAGATGGAGCGCGCTTTAACTGTGCGGTAAATACGGCAGGCGACGCGACCGCTTTCATCTGTCATGTAGCCGTCTTTTACCGGGAAGTCGCGATACAGATATTGAGTTTCGTCGTTGACGTCAATGTTGTCTTCTTCCGCTTCTTTGCGAGTGATGGGGAAGGAGAAACGCCAATCTTCGTCGTTTTGAACCGCTTTGATGAAGTCTTCAGTGATCAGCAGGGACAGGTTGAACTGACGCAGGCGACCATCTTCGCGCTTGGCGCGAACGAAATCAAAGACGTCCGGGTGATGCACGTCGAAAGTGGCCATCTGCGCGCCGCGGCGTCCGCCGGCGGAGGAGACGGTGAAGCACATCTTGTCGAAGATATCCATGAACGACAATGGGCCGGAAGTGGTGGCGCCGGCGCCGGCTACATAAGCGCCTTTCGGACGCAGTGTGGAGAATTCATAACCAATGCCGCAGCCAGCCTTGAGGGTGAGGCCGGCTTCATGGTTCTTCAGCAGAATGTCGTCCATAGAGTCCATGATGCTGCCAGATACGGTGCAGTTGATCGTGGACGTGGCGGGCTTGTGTTCTTCCGCGCCAGCGTTGGACATGATGCGACCGGCTGGAATGGCTCCGTTTTCCAGCGCCCATACGAAGTCCGCCAGCACCTTCTCGCGTATGCTGTCGGCTTCCACGGAGGACAGCGCCTTGGCGACGCGCTCGTAAGTGCCCAGGATGTCTTTGTCCACTGGGCCTCCTGACTTGGTTTTCAGTTGGTATTTGGTTTCCCAGATATCGACGGAAGCGGGCTGCATATCAATAGGCGCGATAAGCTGCTGGACTTTAGCGTTCATAATATCCCTCAAATCTTCTAACCCCGAACAAGGTTTATTTTAAAACTGCAGTGTTGTTGGTCAGACCGCCAATTCCAGATAGCGCTGCGAGATACGACTGATTCGCAAGGTAAACTTCCTGTGTTGCGTTACAAAAACTGGCGACCACAATATGTTGTGCACCTTACTTGTGCGGCAGGTTGTGAAAAACCTGGTGTCCGATGAAGTTCTGTGTATGTCCGGGCCTTTGCGGCCCTGGAGAGAACGCGCCATTTTACAGGTAGGGACTCCCATCGGAGACTTGACTGTCAGAATGCGTGCTGTTAGCGACTCTGACCCTATATATGGCGATTTCCGCAAAGTATAGCACTATATAATGTGATGTGAAGGCTTGAGAAAAAAATCATTTTAGCGTAGGTAAAGGCCTGTGGAAGGCGTTTATCAGACCTTTGGCCGCCGCATTTCTGGGCTGGCGGCGAATATGACAGCAAGGTTGCATAGTAAAAATGCGTCTATCAGGCGCCCACTATATATAGTGTTGCTATAAAGCTTAAAATTTAACCAAAATGATGCGCGGTGAAGGGGTGTGGGCTGGAAGGAAGTAAGGCCGCGACAGCCTTACTTTCCTATACGGGATTGTCACAAATTCGCTTTAAGCGGAAGCCGGATGGGTGGGGATTTTGGGCGCCACTTTGGCGGCGACGCGAGGCTTTAGTTTGTTCTGGGACAGTAGCCAGGCGATGCAGTCCTTCAGTGTCTCTTCCGCGTCACGAGGTTTGACTCCCAAATCTTTGGCCGACTCGCTGCAATCATAGTACGCATAGCGGCCCACAACTTCGTAGACCAGATCGTAGGTAAATGGCGGTTTGATGTGCAGCAGCTTGCACAGCGTCTCCACCACGCGGGCGAATGTCAGAGTAAGCCCGCGGCCGGTTGGCAGGTGGATCGGTTTGACGCCAGTAAGGCGCTTCAAGGCGACGCCAATTTCTTTGACCTCAATATTCTCTCCGCCCACGACGTAACGCTTGCAGTTTTCCCCTTTGCTTAACGCGGCGACATGAGCGGCGGCGACGTCGCGCACGTCAACCAGATTTAACCCGCCAGGGTAGGTTTGCCCGAAACCGTTCAACCAATCCATCACTAATTGGTTGGAGGGAGTGATGCGATAGTCGTTCGGGCCCAACACGATAGCGGGGCAGATGACCACCAGATGAATGTCGTATTCGCGGGCCAGTTTCTGCGCGGCTCTCTCGCTGCGGGTCTTGGCTACGTAATAGGCGTTCTGCGCGTCGTCATTCCAGTCCTCGCCGCTGCGCAATGCCTGTGGATCATAGGAAAATCCGATGGAGGCCACGGAGCTTGTGTATACCACACGCTTGATGCCGTGCTTGTGCGCGGCCTTGAATACATTTTCTGCGCCTTGCAAGGCCGGCTCGACGATTTCCTCGACGGACTTGGCGATGGTTTTGTACACAGCGGCCATATGAATGATGGCGTCGCAACCTTCGGCGGCGGCTTCCACGGCGGCGGGATCTTTGACGTCTCCGTAGGCGAACTCAGGCTTGAGTCCGTTGAGCCCGCGCAAATCTGAGCTTTTGCGCACAAAGGCGCGTACTTCATGGTTTTGGTCGAGTAGTTGCCTTACCACGTGGGAGCCGATATGTCCGTTTGCTCCGGTTACCAATACTTTCATGATGTCTCCAGCGTGATGGTCTTGTCTTTGTCTGTTGTAATAATCTAATCGGTCATAAGTACTATTAGCATTGGAATGCGGGTAGCTTACCTCCATCGGAGACGCGAGCCCAGACGAAATGCCCCTTGCAGGCGAATTTTTTGCCCTTTCTCGACTATGCTTAGTTCACATTGGTCATAAGTTATCCGGCCGATGGCGGATCAACCCAAAGGATCACTATTTTTCATGAGCGATGTGAACCGGACGCTTGCCCGCTCCATTCCAGAAACTGAAATACACGATGACGCGGATTTACTGACGAGGCTGGAGCAGCGTCTGGGATTTGTGCATGCGCGCCAGCGCCTGGGAATAGAACAGGATCATGCCCAACGGGTATTCGGCGGCGGAGGCATTAACTTTTTCCACCCGGAAAACTGGTACTCCATGCAAACCCTGATGCGCTGGACGTTCAAACTGGCGGGGATGTATGAATGGGGGCGGCGCAACGCCAGAAACATTCAAGTGACTCACAATCCCGTGCGACACAGAAAGATTCCTGCTGCGTTCAAGGGCTTTCGTCTGCTGCATCTTACGGACCTCCATGTGGATATGGATGCGGCGATCACCGCCAGATTGCTGGAGATAACCGGTAGCCTGGAATATGACCTGTGTGTGATCACTGGCGATTATCGGGCGCAGACCTATGGTCCCGAAGAGGGCGCTTTGGAAGGAATGCGGCTCCTGCGTGAACGACTGCGGGGCGAGGCGTACGCCATTTTCGGCAATCACGACAGTATCCGTATGCTGCCGCCTCTGGAGGATATGGGCTATCGCATGTTGATGAACGAGTCTGCGCTGATTGAGAGAGAAGGAGAGAAAATCCAGATCGTGGGCGTGGACGATCCTCACTACTATCGCGTGGACAATCTGCAGATGGCGGCCCAGGGCTTGGATATGTCCCGTTATACCCTGTTGTTGTCACATACGCCGGAAATCTTCAAACAGGCGGCGCATGCGGGCATTGATCTCATGTTGTGTGGTCATACCCACGGCGGCCAGGTGTGTCTGCCAGGTGGAACTGCGATTACTCTCGACTCGGATTGTCCGCGTTTTGTCGGCAGAGGAAACTGGCGTTGGCGCGATATGGACGGCTACACCAGCACTGGCGCCGGCAGCTCGCTATTGCCAGTGCGCTTTAATTGTCCGCCGGAAGTGGTGGTGCATACGTTTTATCCGGGTTAAACCTGTTTTCTGTGGTGAAATAGCGTTGAAACAGCAGTGGGTCATCCAGGTGGCGCCGGCTGGCGAAGGCGACGGCGTGATGTCCCCATTGTCGCATGGCTCCTGCGGAAGGGACGCCCATATTCCAAATCAGATATCGCTCCAGCCGCTCTGTCCCCTCTACTAAACCATCGGGTTGGAACAGGCTACGCCAGGTATCGCCATCGCGCATCAGGCGCAGGGCGTTGTAATCTTGTAATTGATAAGTCGGAGCTCCCTCCTGAATACCCTCGCGGGGACGGTGTTCCAATCCCACGACATAATGCGCGCCTGAGCTTAAACGTATGACGGGCGTTTCGGAGCTAAGTTCGGGCGGAGGCTGTAAGATGATCAGGCGTTCATCGCCTGGTGGCGCGCCAGTAAAGCGAATGTTGGCCTGGACGGGATACCACTTATGATAACAGCCACAAGGATGCACGCTGTCAAAGAAGAGTGGCGCGCCTTGTGAGTCCAGCGTCACTCGCCACATCAGACCATCCAGGGTTCCCCCCAGGATGTCGAAGGGATTGGTTTTGGGGCGGCTGTTAAACCAGAAAACGTAGACCAGTTGCGGTAGCCACTGCCCTTGCCAGTAAGTCTGAGAGACCAGTGTATAGGCGGTGGGCGTTGCATCGGTGGTCCAGCTTTGCCCTTCGCGCACTGGCCGTCCCGGGATATCGAAGTCGCCTCGCGTTTCGACGATCAAGTCAGGGCTGTAATAGGCGAATAAGCGCCGCCATTCCTGCTCAGAAAGAGCAGGTAATCCCATGCTGTCTTTGGGCAATGGGAAACTGACCGGCGATGCGCTGATCTGGGTAGCCGGTATGTAACGTCGCCATGCGCCTTCGGGTTGGTAATCTTGAAACGCCGCAGTCACTTCGTCATTCAAGACGTCAACACGCCAGCTGATCAACGGTTGCAATACGGCGGAGAATCCCAGCCATCGGCGCAGACTGATGTAATCCTCTGGATAACTCAGGGTCTGTAGATGACGCCAGAATGCAGGTTGGTCGACTAGTTTAGCAGCTAGCCGATGCAGACAGCTTTCCAGCGCATCAAGAGAAAACGGTTGAAAAAGGCGCTGATTTTCCATGTTTCTGGCCAGGCGGCCTTTAGCGTAGGCGCGCGCCAGCCAATCACGTCTTTGTTCTGTGTTCAGCGTATTTTTGCTCAGGAGCGACAGAGTGCGGTCCATGCGCAGGTATTCGTAATGGGGAACCGGCCAGTCTTGTCCATCGAATGTATGCTGACGGGAGACCGCCTGCTGAAATTGGCTCCAATCATTGGCGCAGGGAAGGGGGGAGGGCCTCGCTGACGCTTCTGTCGGGTGGTAGCCGACGGAGGCGCAGGCGGACAGGGTCATTAATAAGACCGTTAACGTTAGACGCCTGATGGTGGTAGTCATATCATCCTCGTTACGCATGGATAGAGTTCCGCGGCCTGTTCAGGCAGGGCAGGATGCGCGCCTCGGATAAAGCGGACTGACCCAGTTTTTGTCCTGACCGACTGTTTTCGTAAGCGGCGGCCCGGACTATGATGAATAAACATCTGCCTATACAAGAATAATACTTGCGGAGGGAATCCATGTTGAATTTAGCCACTATTCTTACTGAGAGCGCCAAACGTCATCCTCAAAAGGAAGCGCTGGTGTGCGGAGCCGTTCGTCTGACCTACGCTCAGGTCGAACATATGACGAACCAGGTCGCCAATAATTTGCTGGCGGCGGGCATTCGGTCCGGTGACCGGGTGGCGCTAAGCTGTCCCAATCTCCATTTCTTTCCTATCGCTTACTTCGGCATCGTCAAAGCGGGTGCGGTAGCAGTTCCGTTAAATGTTTTGCTCAGCGAAGATGAAATCGCCTATCACCTGCGCGATTCGCAAGCCAGGGCCTATATCTGTTTCGAAGGCGTTGCCGACCTGCCTTTGGGCCCAAGAGGCGCGGCGGCTTATCACGCTGTCGCCGAGTGCGAGCGCTTTTGGTTGATTTCCAGTGGAGCGGGATTGGTAAAAAGCGACATCCCCGCCCTGTTTGATGAGCTTCTGTCAGGCGATGAGCCGGCGCCGGATATTGTTACTCAGGCGGATGACACCGTAGTGGTCCTATATACCTCCGGCACTACCGGTAAGCCCAAAGGCGCAGAGCTGACTCACGCTAATATTTTTCTGAATGTGGCGCAATTCGCCCGACTCAGCGAAGCGCGCCTTGATGATAACCAGCTGGTGGCGTTGCCGTTGTTTCACACGTTTGGACAGACCGTGCAGATGTGCGGCGGCTTTTACAACAGCAATAAACTGGTGCTGATTCCCCGTTTTGATCCTAAAGCCGTGGTGGACGCTATGGTGAAGGAAGACATTACTGTATTTTGCGGCGTTCCCACCATGTATTGGGCGTTGTTGCACGGCATCGAGCTGGACGAGGCCACGGTAGCGCAGATTCGCGACCGCTTGCGGCTATGCGGGTCGGGCGGGTCTTCGTTGGCCATTGAGATTCTGCGCGGCTTTGAGGCCAAATTTCAGGTGCCGATTCTGGAAGGATATGGTCTCTCCGAAACGTCGCCAGTCGCTTCTTTCAACGTGTTGGATCGTCCCCGTAAGCCGGGCTCGGTGGGCGTGCCCATCTGGGGTGTGGATATCAAGGTCGTCGATGAGAAAGGCGCTGAGGTCGCCCGAGGTGAGCGCGGAGAAATTGTGATCCGTGGGCATAACATAATGAAGGGATATCTGAATCGACCGGAAGCGACGGCGGACGCCATACGCAAGGGCTGGTTTCACTCCGGCGATATTGGGTATATGGATGAAGACGGCTATCTGTTCATCGTGGATCGCCTGAAAGACATGATTATCCGGGGCGGCTATAACGTTTACCCTCGTGAGTTGGAAGAAACTATATTGACGCACCCGGCGGTGTCTCTGGCTGCGGTGGTGGGCGTGCCGGACTCGCAATACGGTGAGGAGATTAAAGCCTTCGTTATATTGAAAGAGGGCGTCAGGGCTGACGGAGAGGAGATCAGGGAGTGGTGCAAAAACAAAATGGCGGCGTATAAATATCCGCGTCTGGTAGAGGTGTGCGATAGCCTGCCAATGACTGCCACCGGCAAAATTTTAAAGAGGGAGCTCAAGACGCTTTAAGAGAGCTGCGAACGCCAATGCCCTTGAGTGCAAACAGGAAAGGGCATAGGCGATTTGTTATAAAAAATTACGAAAAGATGACGGCTTTTTCTTTTTGAGGGCGCTTATTAGGAGGAAAACAGGCAGTAACGACCCTGATATACGACTAAGGCCCCTCAGGCCTAAGGGAAAGAAAATGAAAGCACACATCTTTGCAGCACTGCTTGCGTTAATGATGGTGATGTTCCAAGTATTTCTAATGCAGAACAGCAGCGAAAAAACCGTTACCCAGAAAACCGGCGAGCAAGAAAAAGCGCATGCCGCCATTCAGGAAGTCGCATTCAATTTCACTTGGCAAGAACCGCAACTGCTGAAAGCCGTTGACGAGCAGTGGAACTAGCGCGAAGGAACGCGCTGTCTGAAAATCTAGTTTGCTAGCCGCCCCTCAGCTCCCTAAAATACGAAGAATAAACAAGATTCTTCAGCATAGGGAATGCATGTTCCCCCGAATTCAGCAGGACTAAAGACTATGGCTGGCTCTCGCAACGTAACTCAGCTACTGGCCGATTGGCAGGCCGGTGATTCGCAAGCCCTTAATCATATTATCGAATCTCTGCACGGCGAACTGCGCACCATTGCGGGCCGCTACATGGCGGGCGAGCGTCAGGGGCACATGTTGCAGGCTACCGCGCTGGTGAATGAGGCGTATTTGCATCTTGTGGATGCGGAAGTCGCCTGGAACGATCGTATTCACTTTCTCGCCGTAGCGGCGCAAACCATGCGTCGCATCCTTGTAGACCATGCCCGCGCGCAGAAACGTAAGAAGCGCGGCGGCGACGATATTCAGGTGACGCTACATGAAGCGCAGATTTGCGATGACGGCAGTCAGCCGGACCTGCTTGATCTGGAAGACATTCTGCAAAAACTCTCCAATGTGGATGAGCGCAAGGCGCGCATCGTGGAGATGAGTTTCTTCGGGGGGATGACTCAGGAAGAAATCGCAGAATATCTGCAAGTCTCCCTCTCCACAGTGGAAAGGGATCTGCGTTTCGCCAAAGCCTGGCTGGTGAAAGAGCTTAAAATCTAGCCATGGCGCTCTGTTCAGAGCGCTATCTCTTTCAATTGCTGACTCACGATTTGCCGGTATTGGGGCTTGATATGCCCCACTAGCGAATTGATCAGAATTTCCCGATTATCTGACGTGGATGCGTAACGCTGGATCAGTTTGGGAGCGGCCGGGCCGACATGGGCGGTAAGAGCCGCCGCCAGACGCAGCAGATAGAGATCCGTCAATTCCTCCTTCACTACCGCTTCCTGACTCTCAATGCGCTGATCCTGGCGCGCCCTGTTTTTGGCCCCGGCCTGAGCGATAGGCTGAATAGTGGTGAGCCATTGCAGTACTTTGCCCATGGAGTCGAGGCGCTTTTCCGGCTTTTTGTGCAACATCGCCGTCAATAATCGCTTGAACAGCGGGTACTCCTGAAAAACCGCAAGACTGTAGTCCGGTTCTTCGTGCATGACGGCATGTAATACAGTAGAGGATTTTTCGCCGTCGAACATTTCTCTTCCGGTCAGCATCTCATAAATCAATGTGGCCACGGACCAGACGTCTGTCTGCAGTCCCATGTCGCGGCCTTGCAACTGTTCGGGGGACATATAGCGCAGGGTGCCCATGCGCGCGCCGCCCAAGGTGATATCGACGCCAGACAGCTTGGCGATGCCGAAATCCAGTATTTTGACGATGCCGTCCTCGGAAAGCAGGATATTGGCGGGCTTGATATCCCGGTGAATAATATCGCGCTGGTGAGCCGCCTGTAGTCCGTAGGCGATCTGTTTGGCGATGCGGACTACCTGATCCGGCGCCAGTGCGCCTTTGGTCAGCGCATTTTCCAGCGTTTCGCCGCTATAGTACTGCATGGCGATATACATGCCGCCGTCACTCATGGCGCCCACATCGTGGATGACGCAAACGTTTGGATGATCCAGGCGGGAGATGGCTTTGGCTTCCTGCATCAGGCGAAAACGGACGCGTTCGTCAGTCGCGACTTCAGGCGCCAGGCATTTCAGGGCTACATAGCGTTCAAGTCGCGTATCTTCCGCCTTATACACCCAGCCCATGCCGCCTTCTCCGATCTTACGAATGATCTTGTAGGGCCCGACCATGACGCCGGGGTGCATCTTCGGCAACACCAATGTGGCCTCGGCGGAGGCGATGTCATATTGCTTGGGGAGGATGTCATCGACGTGTTCATCAGCCTGCACCAGTTGCAGGACTTCTTTCTTCAGCTCGTTGTCCTGGCAATGAATATCCAGATAAGCCCGTTGTTCTTCTGTGGATAGGTCCGCGATTGCTTCGAACAGTTCTTGTATTTGATTCCAGCGAGATACATCCATAATGCGCAGTAGCTTATTTGTCTTAGTTGCTGCTGTTCGGACCAGCGCCGGATGTCCAGAACGGCGTGGGTCGGTTTATTGGGGACAGCGGACGCTCCGGCGGCGCGGCGCATCGGTATCCTCCAGTCCTGTGGAAATTATAGCCTCAGGTGCGGGCCAACCTCTGATTATTGCAATGGTCCATCTGCGCAAACATTAACCTGAGGGCGGTTCGGCTTGGTTATATTAACCTCTAAGCGCTGAAATGTCGCAATTGCCCGTCGCTGGCGTTGCAGACGATGTTGATTCAGCCAATCATGGTTGGTGGACAAAGATGGTTAAGGAATGGGATATGGCTGAAAAACACCTGCTCATTGTCGCGCATGCGCCGTCCCCTAATACGCAAAGACTGGTGGAGGCGGTGATGCGCGGTGCTGGGCATGAGGATATCGAAGCAGTAACAGTGAAGTGGATTCCGCCGCTTCAGGCGACGCCGGAGGATGTGCTGGCCTGCGATGCGATTATCCTCGGCACGACGGAAAATCTCGGGTACATGAGCGGAGCCCTTAAAGACTTCTTTGATCGCTGCTACTACCCCTGTCTGGAGAAAACCCAAGGACTGCCTTATGCGTTATACATCCGCGCCGGCCATGATGGGACGGGGACCTGGCGGGCGGTGGAGAGCATTGTCACCGGATTGCGCTGGCGCGCGGCGAGAGAGCCTTTGATCTGTCGGGGAGAGTTTCAGGAAATATTTGTGGAGCAGTGTGAAGAGTTTGGTATGTATGTGGCGGCGTCGCTGGACGCCGGCATCATATGATGAGTCTGCTACTGTCGCAGAGAAGGGAGCCTGTCGCACCCTTCAAAGAATCCCCTGAGCCCTAGGCCAGAACAGGGAAAAGTCCTTTCAGGCCATTGGCGATAAACTCAATGGCGATCGCCGCCAATATAAGACCCATGATGCGGGTGAAGATATTGATGCGGGTCTTGGTCAGATGGCTGGAGAACCAGGGAATCATTGAGAACACAAGCCATAAGGTCAGACAGAGTATCAAAATCGCCACGCCTACCAAGGCGTAGTGAGCTGCGTCAGTTCCCCTGTGCGCATATAGAATCACGGTACTGATGGCTCCGGGCCCGGCTAGCAGCGGCATCGCCAGGGGGACGATGGCGACGGAGTGATGATGGCCTTCTTCTTCCACGGTTTCTTCTTCCGTGTGTACGGTGGCGCTGACTTTGGCGTGCAGCATGGATATGGCCATCAATAGGATCAGGATGCCGCCGGCTACCCGGAATGAGTTGATCGTAATGCCGAAAAAGCTCAGCAGGTATTCGCCTAACAGCATGGAGATCAGCAGGATCAGGCCCACGGCGATAACCACGGACTTGCCGATTTTCTTACGTTCCGCTCCGCTGACGTTGGAGGTGAAGGCGACGAATATGGGAACCGCGTTAACCGGGTTCACGATGGCCATCAGGCCGATGAGAATCTTGGTGTATTCATGGAACTCAAGCATAGACGGCGCGCCTTTTACTCGTAAGTAAGGGGAGGGTAAAAATTCGGCGCAATCATAGCGGCGGGCCGCTTAATAATCGAGGTAATAAATATACCTACCGTCAGGCGCCGCCATGCTCGTCCGAGTTCCGGCTGCCTATCCGGGACGGCTGAGCGTCCCGGATATCGACAGCTTACTGCATGTAAACGTCAGTAATGGATTTGGCTTCACCTGAGTCGGTGATGGCCTTGAAGCCGGCCTGCAGCGCTTTCAGCACTTCGGGGCTGGTTTCTTTGTTGATCGCCATGTACATCGGGGTGGTTTTGAATACCAGCGCGGGAACCAGATTGGTCATGTCCTCGACTTCCGACGCGACGTAAGGGCCTGACAGACCGTCAGTCACCCACAGGTCGATCTGATCCAGCGCCAGACGGCGTGGGTTCAGGCTGTCGTTGGCGATGGTGGAGACATTGAAGCCGCGCTCAATGAGATAGTTGCTCATGACGTCGCCTTTGTAGCCGCCAATACGGTACTTTTTAGCTTGATCAAGGCTGGTCAGCTTCAGGTTGGAGCCCGGTTTTGCGAACAACGTCCATCTGATTTCCGCCAATGGTCCGATCCACTCGAAATAGGGGAGACGATCATCGGTTTTGGAGACGCAGTAAATGGCGTGGTTGGGCTTGTTCTTGGAACGGTTCATGGACGTAGCCAGGTCCCGCAGTTTCAGAGAATACTCAAGAGGCGTACGCTTCAACAGCGCTCTCACCATCTCCGTACACAACCCTGCAATCTCTTCTTCTTTATGGGCGAAGGGCTGCCCGCTCAGAGACATGTTATAGGGAGGGTAGTTCTCGGTAAAAATATGCAGCTTTTCCGCAGCCAAGCTTTTACCGCTGACAAGGGCCGCCAGTAGCATATAAGTCCAAAAAGCCAGTTTGGATCTCATATTCAAATATCACCTCTATTTACTTAAAAACGCTTCGTTGGCGCCCGGATGCATCCCGTGCGCCGGCCTTATTAACCAGGTTTGTGATTGTTCCGGCTGCGAGCGACTCCAAGCCTGCTGCTACCGACAATAACCCATACGCAAACTCCGGAAATCAATTCCGGCAATTCGTCCGCAAAAAACCCTTTATAAACGGAAGATTCTGTCTGATGGATTACTACAACTTTTTTTGGACGACTTGTCTGTGGCAAGTCTTTGGGCTCTGCGTCGGCATACGGCTGATTGCCGGTTTGGTCCGCGCGCCCGATTTGTTATATGAAAGGCGCAATTTTATAACACTTTGATGTAATGTTTGTGAGCTTATTGTAATGATAGTTCATGATTTGTTAAGCGCCACATCCGGCGCGGATTCTTGTCTGACGGGCGATTCCACGGCAGGAGCGCGGATGGCGGCAGGCTAACTGGCTCGCGGGCTGCATTCAGTCAGGTTTTTATTCTTCATGATCCTGTCTGACAGTTTTGCCTGGTAGATATACCGATAGGAATACGCAATGGAGTGACGTGTTTTTGATAGGCGATAAACGGGATTAAATGTAATGATAGGAACATATCAGTGCGCGCCGCCAGACAAGACTGAGTTTCGTATTTAGCTGACTGGCGGAAATAAGCTATTTATCACAACTTGTCACAACGGGAGACGAAGGTGTTGCTGGAAACAATGCGGCCAAAGCTGATTCGCTTGATGCAGCGTGAGGAAAAAGAATCTGTGATGCTGCCTTTCAGCGTCTATCGGTGTCTGCAGCCGCAGAACCTGCACGGCGTGCCGTTCATTGATCCTTGTCTCATCATCGTACTGCGCGGCGTCAAAGTGTTGAGCTTGCAGCCGGAGTTGGCGTGTCGGTCGGGCGAATTCATTTTGGCGCCGGCGGGCATTGAGCTGCAATTCATGAATCTGCCGGAAGGGGAGTATATCGCTGTAGTGATTGGCTTCTGCGCATCCGATCTGGAAGCGATTCCCGTTTCCGCATCCCCGGACAGAGACGGCGCGGCCATCGCCAAAGTGGACCGGACGCTGGCGGAATTTCTCAATCAGTGGATTAACTGGATAGACGTGAGTCCGCCGGAGTTGTGGGCGTTGCGGCGCAAGGAGCTGGCGCATTTGCTGTACGCCAAAGGCTACGGGTCTTTGTTAAAAAGTCGTAGTGGAGCCTCCTGGCGTCGTAAGGTGAGTGAGATTCTGATGCAGGAGCCGGCGAAAGACTGGAGTCTATTGGAAATCAGCCGCTCGCTGGCGGTGAGCGAATCCACTTTACGTCGTCGCCTGCAATCGGAGAACGCCGGTTTCCGTGATTTGCTGGAGTCCGTACGTTTGGGGATGGGATTGCATCTGGCGCAAACCACGCTGCTGCCGATCGCCCATATTGCGGATCAGTGCGGGTATCAGTCGCAATCCCGTTTTACCGAGCGTTTTAAGCAGCGTTTTGGCATGACGCCGAGTGAGCTGAGGCAAACCCGGCTGGAGGAATTAGGAGAGGGGATTTTGACGTGAGTGAGGCACATAAAGTTTACCTGGACGATGAGCGTCCAACGCCGCCAGGCTGGACCAGGGTTTATTGGCCCGATGAAGCCATCGCCCTACTGGAGACCGGGGATGTGGTGGAGATCAGCCTGGATCACGATCTTGGCGACGATGAACGGGGAACCGGTTATGACGTCGTGCTCTGGATTGAGGAAGCGGTGGCCACGCGAGGCTTCAATCCGCCGCTGATTCGGGTGCATTCCGCAAATTCCTCCGCACGCAAGAAGATGGAGTTGGGAATAGAGAATATCCAGACTCTGGCGAAGAGGTTGGGAGTGAGCCTCAACTGAGCGCGGTGGGCGATAGCGGCAAATCATGCATGTGAGCTTTGGGGGCGGCTCCTTGTGCCCCCGGCCTTCCTGGCGGTTCAGATAATTCCTCCTGACCTGAATGCCTCTGTTCCGATTTAAATTAAGGCTCCGTCTTGCCTGCTATTGCAGTCTGAATTGCGATCCTGGCGGATTGATCAATTCTCCCTCGTCATCGAAACGGGGCAGGTAATCCACGCCTATCCACGAATGCAGCATCCCCCCCCACAGTGAGACGCCTTCCAGCGCTTTACGCAGCAGCACCTTCGCGCGATGGGAGTCGGCGGGATTGCTGTCTTCCGGAAACGACGTCAGATACTCCAAGCCCATGATGGAGTGGTGCTCGTCCGCTTCCACATGAATATCGAAGTAACAATGGCCGGCGTTCAGCTCGTACATTTTCGGCGCGACAACTTTGAAGAAGTCATTGGAGCAGCGTTCGATGCCGCTGTTGATGGCGACCAGCCATTTCTCCTGGTCCTGCTCAATCGCCAGCTGGTAGGCCATATTAACGCAGGCGTTGGTGTATAGACTGGTGATGACGTTATCCAGCTCGGAAGCGTTGCGAATAAGCCCGTGCTGCAACATCCAGTCACGCAACAGCATATGATGATCCGCTTCGCCAAAAGCATGTTTGGCGTAAAACGGCATCATCGGATTGTTGCGTAGCGATGTCATACCGAGCATCAGCCCGAGCACTTTGGGAAAGGTGGCGGAATGATAGTACAACTGCTCCGCCACAGGCTTAAATTGTCTGGCGTCGTTGAGGTTTCGCACCCAGGTAAAGAAAGGCAGCCGGGTGATATGGTCGCTGGCGCGGTAGATAGGCTCCACCAGCCAGGCATGCCTTTTTCTCAGCGCATCCATTTTTCCCTGATCAACCACTTCATATACGGTCTGTTCAGTCATGATCCATCTCCTTTTGACTGTATTGAGAACATTGCGTCGCACCGAAACCGGGTCCTCGGGCGCGTCAATGAAGCGTTAGAACCTCCGTGGAGGTAAGGCTACTGTCCGTAATATCCGGCGCGCCGACAATTTGAAAACCGTAACGAATTGCGACGCCCCTGTTTTGATGCGTTATTACTGTGAGAAAGCAATGTATTTGCGGCGCCGAATGAAACGAATTGTTTGAGCGGCTTAATAGAGAGACGTTGCTGCGACGAGCTGGAGCCTCCTGATGTTAAAGGCGATGGGCGCATATTCCGATTGTTAAAGCGTCGATAGCGTGAAGTGCGGGATGGGCGAATTTCAATAAAACGTAACCGCTGCTCACACAAGCGTGCAAAAACAAAACTGAACGCATCGGGCGAACTTTTGACGTTTTCAGGCGAACGCCGGCGGGCTCTTTTGGGTAGATTGAAAGCCTGTTATTTAACTCAGTCTAACTAATAGGGAGACGGCCATGAAAACTACGACGGCGGCATTATTGGGGCTGTTGGCAGCCAGCATGTCACATGCGGAGATGACCCTGACCAGCCCGGATGTGACGGATGGCGGCAAGCTATCAAAGCAGCAGGAATATAAAGGATTTGGTTGCGACGGAGGAAATCAGTCCCCGGAGCTGGAGTGGCGGGGAGCGCCAGAGGGAACCAAGAGCTTCGCCATCACCGCCTATGATCCAGATGCGCCCACTGGCAGCGGCTGGTGGCATTGGCAAGTGATCAACGTACCCGCCGATATTAATAAGCTGGAGCGCAATGTTGGCGTGGAGAACTCAACCGCTCTTCCCAAAGGGGCGCAGCAGATTGAGACGGATTACGGCTCCGCTGCATTCGGCGGCGCTTGTCCCCCAGCGGGCGATAAGCCCCATCGCTATCAGTTTAAGGTGTATGCGCTGGGCGTCGAAAAGATCGATTTGCCTGCCGATAGCTCCAGTGCCTTGGTGGGATATTATATTCACGCAAATATGCTGGACAGCGCAGTGATTGAAGCGACCTATCAGCGTTAGAACGTTTCCTGCTAAAGCGGGATTTTAGTGGAACAAAAGGAACAACGAGCGTAGACGAAGATGTGCTACGCTCGTTTTCTTTTATGTCATCGGGAAAATCAGGGAGCGTTGATGACGGCTGTCGAAGAAATTCGTTTTTGTTCGCCGCGAGATCCTATGGCGGCGACGTTGGTGGAAGCGTTGTCGCAGGTGTTGCGTAATCTGACTGGCGATGACGGGCGCTCGTCTTTCTCGGAAGCGGATGTGGAAACGCCGAACTCCGCGTTTGTGGTGCTGTCGCGAAATGGCGAGCCAGTCGCCTGCGGCGCGTTGCGACCACTGCAGGATGACTGTGCGGAAATTAAGCGCATGTATTCCCGGCTCTCTGGAGGCGGACTCGTTGTGCTGCGCGCTTTGGAGCGGCGCGCGAGGGAGCTGGGCTACCGTGAAATTTGTCTTTCCACGCGTAAAATCAATGATCGGGCAATCGCCTTCTATCGTAAACATGGATACGTTATTGGCGAGCCTTATGGGAAATATCGGGAGACTGATTTGTCTGTCTGCTTCTCAAAACGGCTGCAACCAAATTCCTGACAAAGGAAACCGAAGCGGCGTATTAGGTAACAGAAAATAACTCGAAAATTTTCCGCTTTGCCTCTATAAATTGTGATAGGCGTCACAAAACGAGGCGTCTCTGCAGAATGAATGACGTTATAAGGACAAGACGGTCAATTCCCCATAAAAGGAATTCACACCGCATAAATAGTAGTAAGTAAATAGTATCCCTTCCGAACCCAAGCGTGTCCCGCTGGATTCTGATCTGCCAAAGCAGAAGGACCTGCGGACAGCCTGATGAATACGCCTGAGAAAATTCGAGGTGGACGCCATGTTCAGACGGTCTATAGCAGTACGCCTTTCCAGCGTGGTGGCTTTATGCATTGCGGTGGTGCTAGGTGTGGCTTCCTTTTTCCTGATTCGTTCGGTTGACAAATCCGTCACCCAACTCACCCGGTCGGACTTACAGCACCTGGTCGGCGCCGCTCATATGGCGGCCAAAGCCTACAGTGAAGAGCTGGATAATGAGGCGGTGCGCCTTTCGGAAGTATTTGGTCTTACATTTCCCGGTGAGTTCAGCATCAGCGCAGGGGAAAAAGTGGATGTCGCAGGACAAAGCGTATTTCAGATGTACTCCGGCGACTCTCCGTTAGCGGGTAATTATACGGCGGTAGATAACTTCGCCAGCGCCACCGGCGGCAATGCGACGATCTTTGTGCGGCGTGACGATGATTTTGTGCGCCTGGTGACTTCAGTGAAAAAGGAAGACGGTTCTCGCGCTGTCGGCACACTACTGAGTCATTCTTCTCCTGCCTATGAAAAGAATCTGAGTGGCGAGGCCTACACCGGCAAAGTCACGCTGTTCGGGCGCGATTTCATTACCAACTATACGCCAATTAAAAACAGCCGCGGCGATGTGGTCGGCATTCGTTATATCGGCATAGAGTTCTCCAGCTCCCTGGCCAACCTGAAACATCAGCTTGGTTCTCAGAAAATTGGAGAAGAAGGGCTGCTCTTCGTGGTTAATGCCGATAAGGGCGAAGCCCGCGGGACCTTCCTGCTGCATCCTTCGCTGGAGGGCAAAAACGTAGTGGGGCAGGACGGGCTTGGACAAGCTGTCACCGCCATGCTGCAAAAGCATAATGGGGAAGTCACCTTCACAGCCCAAGACGCCAATGGCGTACAGCGCAGCTATCTGGCGTTTTTCCAGGAGGCGCCTGAGCTGCGCTGGGTGGTCGCTGCAGCCATGCCTATGGACGAAATCTCCGCCACCAGCGACTGGTTATTGAGCGTGATGATTGTAACTGCTGTCTTGATTGTGGTGATCTTGTCCGTCGTCATCTGGTTCGCCACCAAACGCATGGTCGGTAAACCGCTTGAAGAGGCCGTATTCTGGATGGAGGAAATGGCGCAAGGCGACTACTCCCGAGACATCGAAGTCAATCGCGAGGATGAGGCGGGCAGGTTGCAAGAGGCGCTCAACACCATGCATCGCCATATGCGCGACATCGTTAAAGATATCGCCTCCACCGCGACGGATTTGGCTTCAGCCTCGTACCAACTCTCTGACGCCAGCAAACAAGTGGCGGCGGGTTCCACACAGCAAAGTCAGGCGGCTTCGTCCATGGCGTCGACTATTGAGGAGCTGACCGTCAGCATCGACAGACTGTCGGAAAACGCCGACGAAGCGCAACGCCTGTCATCAGAGTCATTCCATACCGCGGAAGACGGCGCGGTGGTGATCGAGCGGGCGGGAGAAGAAATGCAGCGCATCTCCACGACAGTAAAAGCCTCTTCTGAAACTATCGGCGCTTTGGGAGAGCTATCCGAACAGATCTCCTCGATCATCATGGTGATCGAGACCATCGCCGGGCAGACCAACTTGCTGGCGTTGAATGCGGCGATTGAGGCGGCCCGGGCCGGTGAACAAGGTCGCGGCTTCGCCGTCGTGGCGGATGAGGTGCGCAGTCTGGCGGCGCGCACTACTGAATCGGCGCGGGAGATTACCTCCACAATCGCCAAGATTCAGGAAGGCTCGCTGGATGCGGTGGAAACCATGAGTCGCGGCGTTGAGCAAGTGGAGCAGGGCGCTACCCTGGCCGGGCAGGCGGGAAGCTCCATACATGGTATTCGCAACAGCGCCAAACAGGTCATGGACGTATTCAGCGACATCTCTCTCATGCTGCGTGAACAGGCTCAGGCCAGTACCGATGTGGCGCGCAATGTGGAGCAGATAGCCACCATGACGGAAACCAACAATCGCGCAGTGCAGGATGTCGCTACCGCAGCCCGTGAGCTGGAAAATATGGCCGGCGGCCTGAAGACGCTGGTAGGACGTTTCCGCACTTGATGCGCCGCTGCGAGCGGCCCGTTACTCTGCGTTAAGGTGACAAAGGACTGTCGCCTGCAGTATAAAGCGGTTTTAGCCGATGTAGATGGAGAGGACAATGCGTCCGGTACGAACCGCCTTGATTGGCCTGGGATTTTCCGGCCAGACCTTTCACCTTCCGTTTCTTAAAACCCTCCCAGAATTTGAAGTCAGCGCCGTATTGACCCAGCGTGAAGAACTGGCGCAAGCCTTGGCGCCGGAAGCGGCGCATTGCCGTACGATGACGGAACTGCTGCAACGGGACATTGAGCTGGTCGTCATCACGGCGCCTAATGTCGAGCATTATCCGCTGGCGCGACAAGCCCTGGAGGCTGGCGTGCATGTGCTGGTGGAGAAACCGTTCACCCCCAAGTCCGAGCAGGCCAAGGTTTTATGTGAACTGGCGGCGCAACGTAATCTTGTGCTCAGCGTGTATCACAATCGCCGCTGGGATGGAGACTTTTTGACGGTTAAGTCGTTATTGGAGAGCGGCCGACTGGGTGATCTCTATCATTTCGAAAGCCATTTTGACCGTTTTCGCCCTCAGGTGCGCGACCGCTGGCGCGAGAAGCCCGGTGCGGGCAGCGGCTCGCTGTATGATCTGGGCTCCCACTTGATCGATCAGGCGCTGTGCCTATTCGGTCCCCCCAAAGCGGTCACCGCGCAAGCGCTGAAACAGCGTCCGGGCTCGGAAGCGGTGGACTATTTTCATGTCGTGCTGGATTACGCGCCGCTGCAGGTTATTCTGCATGGCAGCGCTTTGACCGCCCAGCCCGGACCTCGCTTTCAGTTGCATGGCGACCGCGCCAGCTATATCAAGCACGGGCTGGACCCGCAGGAGGACGCGCTACGCGATGGGTTGGCTCCAGACAACGCCAATTGGGGGCTGGAACCAGAGCGCTGTCATGGCGTGGTGACGGGTGCGGAAGGTTCTCAGGCGCAGGCTACTCAAGCCGGGGATTACAAGCTTTTCTACCGGCAACTGGCGATGGCGATTCGTGGTGAAGCCGATAATCCCGTACCGCCGGAGCAGGCGATGCAGGTTATCCGCATCATTGAATTGGCGCAGCAAAGCAGCGACGAAGGACGACGCATTGCATTCGCGGAATAAAATCAAGGATATTTCATGGAAGTAACAGGACTGGACCATATCAACATTACGGCGCCGCAGGCCCTTTTGGAGAACGTGCGCGACTTTTATCTGCATGTGTTGGCGCTACGGCAAGGGCCGCGTCCCTCGGGGTTTCGGCGCCAAGGTTTCTGGCTGTATGCGGGAGATGCGCCGATTCTGCATCTGACTGTCTCGGAGACAGCAGCCAGCGATAGCGTGGCGACAGGCTATCTGGATCATGTGGCGCTGCGCTGTCGCGGTTTGCCTGAGACCTTGCGGCGGCTCGCCGAACACGGCTTGAGCCATTCGGTTGAGGTTGTTCCCGGGTTGGGACAAACACAGATTTTTCTACGCGACCCTTCCGGCTTGGGCGTGGAGTTGAATTTTTCCGATGAATTTCCGCAGGATGCAGATAGGTCCGACTAACTCTGTTAGCCCCGTCTATCGAAACCAATAGGCTGTCAGCAAAGGGAGACGAAAACCATGTTGCAGGACAGAATCAATATTATTCGTGGAGACATCACCCGTTTGCAGGTTGACGCTATTGTCAACGCAGCGAATAGCGCTCTGTGCGGCGGTGGTGGTGTAGATGGCGCCATACATCGCGCAGCGGGGCCGGAGTTGTTGCAGGCGTGTCGTACCCTGGGGCGCTGCGAAACGGGATACGCCAAAGCCACTAAAGGATACAGCCTGCCTGCGCAATGGGTGTTTCATGCTGTCGGGCCGGTCTGGCGCGGCGGCGACGCCAATGAGGACGAGCTGCTGGCGTCCTGTTATCGGGAGTGCTTCCGTCTGGCGCAGCAATATGCCGCCACCTCTATGGCGTTTCCCGCCATCAGTTGCGGCGTATATCGCTTTCCCATCGGCAGGGCTTGCCAAATTGCGATGAGGGAGGTGGTGGCGGGGTTACAGCACAATCCCCGGATTGAGCAGGTGATTTTCGCTTGTTTTGACGGCCAGGTTGAAGACGCGACGCGAAAAGCGTACGCGGAGATCGCTGGCTCGGACGAGTCGTCCTGAGCTTCAATTTACTGGTTTAGTGGATGTAAGAGGGGCGGGACTTCAAGCGCGTAAAAGCGTCGAGAGGGGAAAGGACGCGATATTCCTGTTGGGAGAGAAGGAATATCGCTGCCGGCGGGTTCAGGGACGGGAGCCCGTTTTTGAGTCGGTCCTCGCCCTGATTTCGCTCCTTGCCCTGCCGCTTAAGGCGGTCATACGCGTCATCCGTGATGGCGGTTAGCCGCCGACGTCTTTATCCTTGCGCTTCTCAAGACTCTTCGACTACTTCACCGCGGATGTACTTCACTGTACCGGTGTACTGACCGTCGATCACTTTCTTGTCTTCCGCAGACTTAGCTACCGGAATGCGCTTGCCTTGCTCAAAACGATAGTTTCCGCTGTAGTGAGCGTTAGGGGTAGGCACATCCTGAACGCTTTCAGCGCGACGATCCGCCAGGGATTCAGCGCTTGCTACGCCAGCCATTGCGGAAAGAGATAAAGCAGCTACTACTGAAAAAAGTTTTGAAGTTTTCATTTGAAATTTTCCTCTAGGTTTTGATTTCAATCGTTGTGTGGTGGCTACTTTATAGATACCATGATTGGGAATAAACATGCCTTTCTGAAATTCATTGTTTCTAAAAACGAAACAATACTAAGGGGGAAATCCGGATGGATAGAATTCAGGCAATGCGTGCGTTCGTCGCCACCGTCGATCATGGCAGCTTCGCGAAAGCGGCGGACATTCTTGATTTGTCCCGGCCTGTGCTGACGCGTCTGGTGTCTGGGCTGGAAGACAGCTTGGGCGCCAAGCTGTTGCATCGCACGACGCGTCGGCTGAGTCTGACGGAATCTGGAGAGCGCTTTCTGGAAGCCTGCCGCAATGTGTTCTCCCTATTGGATGAAGCGGAATCCGACCTTTCCCAACAAACCCAATGCCCCAAAGGCGTTTTGCGCCTGAGCGCGCCGATGGCGTTTTCTTTATTGCATCTGGAGCCAGTCATCGCGGAGTTCATGTCTACTTATCCCAGCATTGAAGTGGATATGGAGCTGGCGGATCGCCGCGTGGATCTGGTGGAAGAAGCGTTCGACCTTTCCATCCGCATCGCCCATGAGCTTGAGCCGGGGCTGATTGCACGCCGTATCGGCGGCACCGCGCTGGTCACCTGCGCTTCCCCGGAATACCTGCAAGTAAACGGCTTGCCGGAAACGCCAGATGACCTGAGAACCCATGAATGTATGGGGTTCTCGCTGGCCCGGCGCAACTCATGGAGTTTCTGGGAGAATGACAAGGTGCGCTACGTGGATGTGCGTGGGCGGTTTAAGTCCAATAACGGCATCTTCCTCGCCAAGCTGGCGGAGAGCGGCAAGGGCATCGTGCAACTGCCTTGTTTTATCGTGAATGAAGCCCTGCGTGAGAAACGTCTGGTCACGGTATTGAAGGACTACCAGCCGCCGAATCTGGATATATTCTGCGTATATCAAAGCCGCGAGTATCTACCCCAAAAAGTGCGGTTATTCATTGATTTTATAAGCGAATATTTTTCTCGTAATTGTCAGAAAATCGTGACTTTGAAAAGCGCCTGAACCTATGGAACTTACATTTCTCGGCACCTCCTCCGGCGTGCCGACAAAAAGCCGCAATGTCTCTGCGGTATGCGTCAAATTGACCGAAACCAAAGACTGGTGGCTGGTGGATTGCGGGGAGGGGACGCAGCATCGTTTGTTGCACTGCAAACACACGTTGAAACAGTTGCGCGGCATATGCATTACCCATGTGCATGGCGATCATTGCTATGGCCTGCCGGGTTTGTTGGCCAGCGCCAGCATGAGCGGACGTACCGAGCCCCTGACAGTGATTGGGCCGGCGCCTCTGCAAACGCTTTTGCAGGCGGTGATTGAGACCACGCAGCTGCGCTTCACCTACGAGTTGCGTTTTGTGGATGTTGAAACGTTGTTGCATGGCGACTTTGTTGATGCGGACTTTCAACTGCGCGCTCATGCGCTTTCTCATCGGGTTCCTTCCTATGCTTATTCATTTACTGAAAGGCATGTGGAGGCGAAGCTGGATGTAGCGAGACTGCAAGCGGATGGCGTACCTCCGGGCCCCGTTTGGGGACGCCTGCAAAAAGGCGAGAGCGTGACCCTGGATAATGGCGCTGTGATTCATGGCGCGGACTATCTACTGAGCGCGCGAGCGCCAAGACGTATGATTATCGGCGGCGACAATGACCAGCCGGATTTACTGAGAGAAGCGTGCGTCGGCGCCCAGGCGCTGGTGCATGAAGCGACTTATACCCGTGACGTGGCGGAAAAGGTCGGACAGGGCCCGCAGCACAGTTGCGCGCTGGCGGTAGCGCAATTTGCCGAGTCTGTGGCGGCGCCCAATCTGGTTCTTACGCACTTCAGCCCCCGCTATCTGGATAAGGCGGATAACAAAAGCGCTTCTATTCTCGATATCGAGCGGGAAGCAGCGTCAGTCTATTCAGGGAATCTGTTTTTGGCGCGGGATCTTGAGGTCTATCAACTGGACAAAGAAGGGCGCTTACACAGAAGCGGAGAAGTTGTCGTTGATATCTGACAGCGCTGACGGATGTCGCGCTTTGCTAAAACGGTCCGCCGCATCGGCGGCAGGACCCAAGCCCAGATCGGCCGGCAAGGCCGGCGGACCTGGGTAATAAAAGCCATCTCTCAGCTAAGGTTAAGGTAACTTATTCAGTTACCGGCTCTTCCAGGATTTGCTCTTCGTTTGCAGAACCTGAAGCAGTGGCTTCACCAGTGTAGATGGAATATTCCTGTGGGCTGATAACGCCGTCTTTGTCGATGTCGACAGAGGCCCAGTTGTTAGTCAGCTCAGTGTTGCTGCTGGCTTCAGATTCATCAAGTACGCCATCCTGGTTAGCATCCAGAGCTGAGAATTGTTGCTCGGACGGCATTTTTTCGGAGGCTCCCATATCACCTTCTGCATAGGCGGCGGAAACGGCCAAAAATGATGACAGTGCAAGTGCGCTCAGTTTGTTCATGTTAATCACCTCTCTGTGATCCTGTGAAATCTTTAAGTTGTCCGCAATGAACATTGTCCTTATCCAATGTTGGCCTTCGTACTCCTGTAGTAATCCCTGCCGATGCGGTTCCTAATGCGCTTTAGCGCGCTCACAGTAGAGATTCCAAATTCGGCGCCAGAAAATAAAAATTACTATAAATCAAATGATTAGGTTCGCTCAGGGAAAGGGCGGGCCGGGAACGCCGGGCTGAAACGTCCCCGTTTTGCGACGCCTGGTTGCAGGTGAAGATAAGAAGTCTTATAAATCAGAAACTTAAGCGTCCGTGATTTGCGACAGTGTGTTTTCAGCGTTGGCGGAGGTCTCCGGGGAAATGGCGCTACTGACTCAACTATTTACTGACTATTCCCAGCTATATAGCCAGCCCGAGGCCGTCAACGTTTCACCATCGAAGGCGAATACGAGTTGGTCATGGGCTCCGCGCCAGTCGTAGACCCATAGTGAACCCTGTGGTTCGCCTTTCCATTCCGTCATGCGAACCACTGTGTCGAAATGCTGATCTCCCGGCTTGAGCGTGCGGTCGGGCGCGCCCATCAGGTCACGGGTGCGAGTGGCGTCGAGTCGCTCCGAAGCGACTTTGGCGCCAAGAACCTGCATAACCTGATGCTTTTTGCCCTGCCACTTATCTACATCCTCATTCCATTGACCGCCGTTGAAGTGGCCTTTGATTTCTCGCAGTTCCCGATAAACCCCAGGGGCCTGGGCCTCTAGTCCAGGTAAGGGTTTACCTGTATTGGCGGGAGAGGCCTGTGCGCAGCCCGAGAGAATGGCCGTTGCGGCGAACGGCGCTAAAAAATGCCCTAATTTGCGGCAAAATGGTGTGATATGTCGCATAAAGCGCCCCTTTTTGGCGAGTTTTCCCTGCATGTTTTAGAGAGTGCAAGACAGAGTTTTCTCGTCTCGATACCGCCTTTGATATTGCGGATTGTACTTATATTTGTCAGGAATAAGCAGTAGCGCAACCTTTCTGGATTGACACTAAACAGCTTAGCTTCTACGTTAATCGAGGCTGTTTAACGCTGTTCAAATTTGATGATTGGGAAATAGGCTTAATCTCTAAGGCCACTTTCAGCCTGAATAGATTTTGTCACATTATGCGTTTTAACAGCCTCAGTGGAACGTCGATTGCAGTAACGGACCGCGCCGCCCATACCCGGGCGCTGATAATAATCAAATCGATCTCCCTACAAGGGAAAAATAAATCACCGGGAACCTGGATTCCAAGGAGAAATAACAATGAAAAAGAAAGCTAGCGGCTTATCTGTGGCCACTCTCATGGCGGGCGCTTTGGTAAGTTGTTCCGCGCTGGCCGCCCCTGGACACGCCCACGACGTCTCTCAACTGCTCGAACAGGAAAAAGCGTCGGACAACATTTATAAAGCCTATTTCCCAAATCAGGATATCGCTCGCAAAGCAGCGATCAGTTTTCACGCTCAGATGCTGGAGTCCCATTACGACGACGGCTATCTGGTCATGCAGTTGCAGCCGGAGGAAATGAAAAAGCTGGAGCAATTCGGCTTCACCTTCGAAACTGCGACGGATTTTATCGAACAGCGTAACTCCATTCTTACCCAAATGCAGGGCCTGAGCAGCCTTGGCGTTTTCTCAGCGCAGTCGGTCAACGGCTCGGTAGCAAGCTCAGAGGCCATGCTGGCGGGTATTCCCGGTTACCCCTGCTATGAAACTGTAGAAGAAACTTTCGCTGCGGCGGAAGGCTTCGCCAGCAGCCATCCAGAGCTGGCGGAATGGATCGACGTTGGCGACTCCTGGGAGAAGAAACAGGGGGTTGGCGGCTTCGATATGCGCGTCCTTAAACTGACCAACAAAAATACCGGCGGCGACAAGCCCAAGCTGTTCATCAACAGCGCCATTCACGCCCGTGAATACACCACTGCGCCTTTGGCTCTGGAGTTTGCGCGCTGGCTGGTCAATGGTTATGGAACCAACGCCGACGCCACCTGGATCATGGACAACCATGAAGTGCACCTGATGTTGCACACTAACCCGGACGGACGTAAGA
Organism: Hahella sp. KA22; assembly: GCF_004135205.1. Lineage (NCBI taxonomy): Bacteria > Pseudomonadati > Pseudomonadota > Gammaproteobacteria > Oceanospirillales > Hahellaceae > Hahella > Hahella sp. KA22. The sequence goes on from NZ_CP035490.1 coordinate 2,465,084, forward strand.
AAGCGGAAACCGGTTTGTCCTGGAGAAAGAACGCCAACCGCAATTACTGCGGCTCCACCAGCAACAGCCGTGGCGCGGACTTGAACCGCAACTTCACTTTCGGCTGGAACAGCACCAATGGCGAAGGCTCCAGCGGCAGTCAGTGTAATGAAACCTATCGTGGCCCCAGCGCTGGCTCTGAGCCGGAAATTCAGGCGTTGGAAGGATATGTGCGCAGCCTGTGGCCGGATCGTCGCGGTCCAGGCAAAAACGATCCGGCGCCCAGCGACACCAGCGGTATCCACCTGGATATTCACAGCTACAGCGAACTGGTGTTGTGGCCATGGGGCGACACCAATCAGGCGGCGCCGAATGGAACGGCGTTGCAGACATTGGGGCGTAAATTCGCGTTCTTCAATGGCTACTCGCCGCAACAGTCCATTGGGCTCTATCCGACTGATGGCACCAGTGATGGCGTCAGTTACGGCGAACTGGGCGTAGCGGCTTACACATTCGAGCTGGGCACATCGTTCTTTCAGAGCTGCAGCACCTACGAGAGCAAGATCAAGCCGGACAACCTGAACGCATTGATCTACGCGGCCAAAGTCGTGCGCACGCCTTATGTCACGCCAGCGGGTCCAGACGTCACCAGTCTGGCGCTGAGCGGCGGCGCTTCCAGCGGTGGTGTGGAGCCGGGTACGCAGGTGACCTTGACCGCATCCGTTACGGACACGCGCTTCAACAACAGCAACGGAACTGAGTCCACCCAGAACCTGACGGCGGCGGAATACTATCTGGATACGCCGCCTTGGGCCAACGGCGCTCAGGCCATCGCTCTGTCCGCTTCCGACGGTTCATACAACTCGAAGACGGAAGGCGTCACCGGCGTGATCGACACTACCGGCATGAGTGAAGGCAAGCACATCGTCTATGTGCGCGGCAAAGACGCCAGCGGCGCCTGGGGTGCGGTCAGCGCCGTGTTCCTGGTTATCGACAGCGATCCGACTATTCCACCTGCGGAATACTGCGATGCAGCCAGCAACAGCTCGAATGACGAGTGGATTTCCGGAGTGCAGGTCGGCGGCTTCCTGAAATCTTCCGGCGCGTCCAAATACAGCGACTTTACGGAAGCTCAGGGCGGTGAAGTCGTGTCCCTGGTGAAAGGCGGCAACAGCGTCACCTTCACGCCTGCATTCTCTGGCCAGTCATACAAGGAATACTTCAAGGCATGGGTCGACCTGAACGGCGACGGCGACTTTGACGACGCGGGTGAGGAAGTCTTCGACTCTGGATCAGCCTCTTCCTCGCCCGCCAGCGGCACGTTGACCATTCCGGCGAGCGCGTCCTTTGAGAAGACCACCATGCGTGTGGCGATGCGTTATAACGCGGCTCCAACTCCATGCGGAACCTTCAATTACGGAGAAGTGGAAGACTACACCGTATCTCTCGGCGATGGCGGCGAGCCGCCGACAGATCCAAACTCATATGAGAATGACACCGACGTCAGCATCCCGGACAATAACGCTACAGGCGTCAGCAGCCCGATTGATGTGACTCGCAGCGGCGCTTCCGGCTCCGTAAGCGTAGCGGTGAAAATCAAGCACACCTACATTGGCGACTTGATTGTGGATCTGGTGCATCCGGATGGAACGGTCTATAACCTGCACAACCGCACTGGCGGTTCTACAGACGACATTGACCAGACCTACACCGTTGATGTGGGCGCGAAAGATTCCGCGGGAACCTGGAATCTGAAAGTACGCGACAGAGCCAACCGCGACACCGGCAACATCGACAAGTGGGGCATTACTTTCAAGTAAGCCCGCCTGATGTACGCCATAGCGATTACGCTATTGGCGTACTGAATCAGATCAAGGCCGTCCTTAGGGGCGGCCTTTTTTGTACGGTTAATTTCTTTATAAAATTTTTATGTCCCGCGGGTATCGCAACAGGACTTATGGGGCTAGAATTTTAATGCTTCCTGCGGCGCCGAAGTCGTTAAGGATAAGAGATATTCAGGGAAGGTCCGCTGCGAACGGGAGAGTTCTTGTTCTTCATCACCGGCTTCGTTTGATTGTCGCCTTGTTCTTAACAGTAGCGCTGGCGACCGTTGTGAAGTGTCCGGGCGCGTCGCGTTCGGGGTACGCTATCAATCGATACAGCCCGCCCTCGTGCGGTTAACAAGTTTGGGTGTCCTTCTTGTCGGCTGTCTAAGTCGGGCGGTGAAGGAGATCTTTCAATGGAAAACCCACAAAAAACACCCGTCTCTTCTTTCGTTGAACACAAGCTTTATAAAGTTTCCGGTATCGGCATTGCGACCTTTTTGGGGTCGGCGTTGGCTGGCGGCATTCTGTTGGCGAAGAACTTTCGCAAGCTGGGTAAGGAGTCCCATGCCCGCAAGGCGATCGCAGGTTCGTTGGCGGCGACAATAGGCGTTATTATCGCCGCTCTGCTGGTTCCGGCGGAGTGGCATGTGCCCAAGCTGGTGTACTTCGCCCCGCAGATCATGGTGATGCTGCAGTTGGCGAATCTGTTCCAGGGCAAAGCCATCAGAGGACACCGCGAAAACGGCGGCGAGCTGGCGTCCAATTGGGCGGCGGCCGGCGTGGGCGTCACAGTGCTGCTAACCCTCGCCGTTTTTGCGGCTCCAGTCTTATGGATGTTGCAATAGGGTAGGCTGAATACGCTGGGCGCCAATGTGTTCAGGCGGGCGTGGGCTTGCTTGAACGCATTTGTCCGCAGTCAGCCCGCCTCGCGTTTGCGGCGCACAGTCACTGACTCGCCGCCGACTCCCCAGTTGTCTGTCTCCACTTCTTCAATGATCACGAACGTGGTGGCGGGATTCTTGTTCAGCGTTTCCTGCAAAAGACGGGTAACCCCTTCGATCAACGCTGCTTTTTGCTCTGCGGTGGCGCCTTCGCGGGTGATTTTGATATTAACGTAGGGCATGGTGGCTCTCTTGTTCGGGTTGATTCGCGACTACAATCAGTCAGGTGTATGACAGGGCCTGACGGCGTTCGTTTTGCTCTACGCTTTTCAGAGCGATAAGCAGCAATACTCCCAGCGCCATAATGGCTGCAGCCAGATAAAGGCCATCTACATAGCCGCCTCCAGCCGCCGCTAATTTTCCGGTAAGGGCGGGTGACAGAATCTGTGCGACGCCGTAGGTCAGGGTCATTTTGCCCATCATTTTGGCGGGGCGTGACGGGTAGAAACGTCCCGCCATCGTCAGCACTAAACTGACGATTCCCATAAACGTGGCCCCGAAAAGCGCGCCGCCAAGCAGCGCCATGGCGAGGCCGCCCTGTGTTGGCGCCAGTATGCTCAGAGCATGTAAGGCGGCGGCGATGATCAAGGCGTTGATGTCGCCAATACGTCGCGCCAGTAGGTCCCAAAGAATACAGGCAGGCGCCGCCGCGGCGCCCACGAGAAGAAAAACGAAAGCGCCTTGCCCTTGTAAGGCCGGTTGCTGATCGACAATGGCCACTAAAAAAGTAGCGCTGACCACATACCCCACGCCAGCGCAAAAATAGGCGGCCATGAAAATGCCCATATAAAGGCGTGAGGGCGGTCGGTCGTGCATTGCGTCCTCATGTTGAGAACGGCTGGCGGCGGTGGGCGAGGGCAACCATAGCCAGGCGGGGATGGCGAACAGCAACCCGCATAGCGTCAGCGCCACCCATTGCTCGCGCCAATCGAAGTGGGGAGTCATAAGGTCCACGGCGAGAGAACAACATAGGATGCCCAGACCGACGCCGCTGAAATGGATGCCCAGCTCGCTGCGATGACCGTTGCGGATAAGCCAGTGCATGATCAGGCCGGAACCGATTAACAAGCCTGCGGCGCTACTCAAACCCGCGATGAAGCGCATGAACCCCCACACCCACAGGTTATCGCACAACGCCATGCCGGCGGTGCTGATAAGGGCGATCAGTAAACCTGAGCGGTATAACTTGTCTTTCAGCGTCAGGCTGCTGATAGAGGCGGCGATCAAGGCGCCGCACAGATATCCCAGATAATTTACGCTGGCCAGCCAGCCCCCTGCGAAAGCCGATAGTCCCGCCTGCTGTTGCATGATGGGCAGTAGCGGTGTGTAGGCGAAGCGCGCCACGCCTAACATCAGCATCAGACTGAGTATGCCCGCCGTCAGCACTTGCAAGCGTTGTAGTTGTGCGCTCATGGTTCACTTCCCGTTGTATCTCTGGGAGAGAAGATAAATAATGCGACCTATCAATACAATCGAATAATAGAGAAGAAAATATTCTCTAATGGAGAATGGTTATGGAGTTAGTCGCGTTGCGCACCTTTCTCGCCGTGGTGGAGGAAGGCGGCATTCTCGCTGCAGCGAGTCGGCTCAATACGGTGCAATCCAATGTCACGACGCGCATTCGCCGTCTGGAGCAGGAACTGGAGGTGCAGCTGTTCTTTCGCAAAGGGCGTGGACTGGAGCTGGCCCCCGCTGGACGAGTGCTGCAAAAACACGCGCAAGAGATACTGCAAATGGCTCAGCAGACCGCCGCTGCCGTGCGCTCTGCGGGCGAAGCTGCTGGCGAGCTGCGCATTGGGACCATGGAGACCTTCGCCGCAGTCAGGCTTCCCGCTGCGTTGAAAAAAGTGCGTTCCCGACATCCCGGGCTGGAACTGCAGGTGCAGACGGCCACCTCCGCGGATCTCATTGAGCGTGTGTTGAGCCATAAATTGGACTGCGCCTTTATTGGCGGTCCCTTGGATCATCCCATGCTGATCGCGGAGCCTGTGTTGGCGGAAGAACTGGTTCTGGTGACGGCGAAAGGCGAGAGCGATCTGCAGGAGCCTTTGATTTTGTTTCGCGAAGGCTGCGTCTATCGCGCTCGTGCGCTGGCCTGGCAGCGAGAGTGTGGTCATCAGATTGCGTCAGTCATGGAGCTGGGGACGCTGGAAGGCATTCTGGGTTGCGTGGCGGTGGGGCTGGGCTGCACGCTGATGCCGCGGAGGGTGGTGGAGCAATCTCCCTATGCGAAAGAGCTGGCGATATCCGAATTGCCGGAGCACATCGCCCACACGCCTACGTTGATGATCCGTTATCGGGACATCCCTTTGCGGGGAGGCATGCAGACTTTGCGGGACGCCGTCGCCGGCCGGTCCTGACAAAGTAACGCCTGAACTACTCCCCGGACGGCTTTGTGACTATACTGTCATCGCATTACAGTAGTGAGTATTCAGCAGTCAGGAGCCGTCAGTCCCATGACCGATTCGTCCGAAAATCTTTCCTCTTCTTCAATTCAGCCCAAAGGCGCCACTGGCGTAAAACGCATTATTCTGGCGACGGGCTATTCAATAAACGGGCTGCGCGCCGCATGGAGAAATGAGTCCGCTATCCGTCAGGAAATGGTCGGCGCATTGATCCTGGTTCCTCTGGCGCTGTTTTTGTCCGTCACGATGGTGGAGAAAATATTGATGATCGGCAGTGTTTTGCTGGTGCTGATCGTGGAGTTGATCAACTCCGCCATTGAAGCTGTGGTCGACCGCATTGGCGCCGAGCGTCATGAGTTAAGCGGACGCGCCAAAGACATGGGGTCCGCAGCGGTGCTGGTGGCCTTGAGTCTGGCTATGTTCACCTGGATTGGCATTCTGATTTAAGTCTCTCGCCGCATGGGCGTTATGTTCATGCGGCCGTCTCGTTATAGTCTCCCGCAGTCCGCATTCTTCGCTTTTTCCTCTGTCTTCTCTATTTCACTCCCCTTGTCAGGCGTCCTTTATTCGCTTTGATATTTCCTTGATGTTTTCTTGAGATTTGCTTGGCTCGTGGTTTTTTAAACTCTGCAGATAGCTCTGATGAGCGTGCGTTATTTGCAGGAGGGGGAGTTGATTCGGGCCAAACTTAACAAACTGTTGGGAGCGGGTATTTCGACGTGGCTCATGTCGTTGGCGGTGTCCGTGTATCTGCTTTGCGCCTTCAATACCAGGTTTTTCACCACGGTCTTTCAGCTACGGGGCGACGAAGGCGCTGGCGGTTTGATGTTTATGGTCAGTGTGGTTTTATTCCTGCTGGTCATTTTTAATCTTTTCCTGTCCCTGTTCGCCTTCAAGTATCTGTTCAAGCCCACGTTGATGTTCATTCTGGTGACGGCGTCACTCGCCGCATACTTCATGAACGCCTATGGGGTGATGATCGACAAGACCATGATTCAAAATATGATGGAGACGGATTATCGGGAGTCTATGGAGCTGATGGACCCTTGGCTATTTGTCTATGTTATTGCTTTGGGTGTGGTCCCGGCGGCGCTGGTGGCGTGGACGCCTATTCACTACAAGCGGTTGCCGGGAGAGTTGTTGAATAAGCTGTTGGCGGCGTTACTCGCCGTAGTGGTGATCGGCGCAATCGCGGCCGCCTTTTATCAAAGCTACGCCTCTCTGTTCAGAAACAACCGCTACATCCGCGACCTGATCGTGCCGGTTAACTACATTTACTCGACGTCTTCTTATATCCGCAAACTGACTCCGAAAACGGAGGTCGCCTTTACTACTTTGGGGGAGGACGCCGCTCGCATTGAATTGAGAAAGGTGTCCAGCGACTCCCGGCGCAAGGTGGTGACGGTATTGGTGGTGGGCGAAACCGCTCGCTCCCGGAATTTTTCATTGAACGGCTACGGACGCGAGACGAATCCCAACTTGAGCAAAGAGAAAGTGGTGAGTTTCGATAACTTTCATTCCTGCGGCACGGCGACGGCTGTATCCGTGCCCTGTATGTTCTCCCGCGCAGGGCGCTCGGACTTTGACGGCGGCATGGAGCGTTACACGGAAAATCTGTTGGATGTGTTTAAGCATGCCGGCGTGGAAGTGCTGTGGCGAGACAATAACTCCGGCTGCAAAGGAGTTTGCGATCGCGTGGAATTTGAAAACTTGAATTCTGAACAACTGGCGGGTGTTTGTCGTCTGGATGAATGCTACGACATGGTGTTGCTGGACCGGTTACGGCAGAAAATTGAAGCCGCCAAAGGCGATATGCTGATTGTGCTCCATCAGAAGGGCAGCCATGGGCCTGCTTATTATCTGCGCGCGCCCAAGTCGTTTCAGCAGTATCAACCGACTTGTCACTACGTGCAGCTGCAGAAATGCTCGCAAGAAGAGATTACTAACGCCTACGACAATACGATTCTATACACGGATTATTTCCTGTCGCAGGTAATCGGGTTGCTCAAATCCGTAGACGGGGCGGCGGACGCCTCTATGGTCTATGTCTCCGACCATGGCGAATCCTTAGGGGAAAACAATATTTATCTGCACGGACTTCCTTACATGATCGCACCGGACGAACAAACCCATGTGCCTTTTATGGTGTGGATGTCCGAGCGTTTTGAGCAGCGCTTTAATATCAGTTCTGAGTGTCTGCAGGCGGAAGCCTCCCAAAATTTTACCCAGGATAATTTGTTTGACTCTATGCTTGGGTTAATGGGCGTGCGGACCCAGGTTTACGAGCCGAAGCAGGACCTCTTCAGGCCCTGTACCGGAACCGGTCTGGAAGTGGCCTCTCCTTCGGGAGGGCCACGGGAAGAGCCGGGCGCTATGGCGGCGTCTCCAGGTTGAGAGTATTCTGAGGGCCTGCGTGGGGTGGCGTGGGCTGCGATAAGCGGTAATTGAGCGGGTCTGTAAGGAAATCGAAGGCGAATTATACGTGTTGAGTGATTGGAAAATGGCGGATCGTACGATTACCGACAAACTTCGGGTGCTCATCGTTGAGGACCATCGCAGTCTGGCGGAGAACCTGTTTGAGTTTTTGGGAGAAGAGCGCTACAGCCTGGATTTCGCCGCCGACGGCCTGACGGCCCTGCATCTGCTGGCGACTCAACACTACGATGTTATTGTGCTGGATGTCATGCTGCCCGGAGTCAACGGCTTCACTTTATGCCGACGCATCAGAACGGATCTGGGCAAGAAAACGCCCATTATTCTGGTCACCGCCAGAGACTCTATTGAAGATAAAACCGAAGGGTTCAACAGCGGCGCTGATGACTATCTGGTGAAACCTTTCAACATGCGCGAGCTGGAGCTCAGAATTCAGGCCCTGTGCCGTCGCCGCCAACTGGCCGACGACGATTTGAGCGCCGGGGACATCCGCTATTCGCCAGGATCATTGACGGTCATGACGGGGCAGGGCGAGCGTCTGGCCTTGAGCGGATACAGCGCCACCATCTTTGAAGCGCTGATTCAGGCTTATCCCAACTTTGTCGCCTATGAAACACTCAGTCAGCGACTGTGGGGGAATGCCGATGGCGACCCGCACACCATTCGTACGCATGTTTATGTTTTACGCAAAACGCTCAAGACCACATTAAACCGTTCGATGATTCGCACTCTACATGGCCGCGGATATCGCCTGGAGCCGGAACTGGCTTAGCATGGCGACCTCCATCTCCCGACGCGTTTTCACCATATTTTTCTGGAGCAACGTGCTGAGCCTGTTGCTGGTGATTGTTGTCGCCTGGGGAGGTCTGGAGGCGCTGGAGGCGACCGTTTTGGAGATGGACCAGCAGGCGGAGCTGGAGCACTTCCAAAGCCGCTATGATCCTGATGAACCCCAGTTCAATCAAACCGCCACGCTGACCATGTTCTATTGGCCGGGCGAGGCGCCGCCTGAAGAAAAGCTTCCCGCAGTTTTTCGTGGACTGACGGCGCCGTACAACGGTGAAGTGGACGTTGATGGCAAGGATTATGAAATCCTCGTCAATGAAGTGCCGGGAGGCGTGTATTACCTGGCCAAAGATCTGGCGCTGTTTGAACAGCGTGAGACGCAGTCCACGGTCGTTATTTTGGGGCTGGCGTTATTAGTTTGCGCGCTGAGCTTTTTTACCGCGCGTCTGGCCAGCCGTAAAATCTCCCGTCCATTGCAGGGGCTCACTGGCGATATCGACGCCGCCGCGCCGACGGGGGGCTTCCGTTTACCTCTTGATTATCCCGACTCGGAACTGACCCAAATTTCCCGGGCGATCAATAAGTTCCTGGATCAGATAGATGAGCTGGTCAAGCGTGAACGCTCGCTGGTCAGTCTCGCCAGTCATGAATTACGCACCCCTATCGCAGTGATTCTGGGCGCGGTCGAAGTGATTGAGCACCGGAATAAACTTTCTGCGGAAGACAAGAAAACCCTGGGACGCATCAGCGCCTCCGCCCAGGAAATGTCCGCCAACGTGCAGGCGCTTCTCAAGCTGGTGCGACGCACAAAAGAACCCTACGTACCGGTCAGTTTTCCGGTGGGCGATATTCTGCAAGAACTGGCGCAGGAGCACGGCCTGTCCGCGACTGAAAACGAGGGCAGACTCGAACTTTCCTTATCGGCGCAGCAACCGGTTGCGCTGGGTGATCCCGTCCTGGCGAAAATTCTCATCAACAACCTCATCATCAATGCGCTGAACCATACCCAGGGCCAAGTCTACGTGACGGAGTACGTGAAGCACTTGGAAATTCGTGATGAAGGCGCCGGCAAGATTAATGGCTTCTCACCGGAGGCGCCCAGCTCCAGCGGTTTGGGGCTGTTTATCGTCACCCTGGTATGTGAGCACATGGGATGGCGGTATGAATTGACCACGGATGAATCCGGCTCCCGTGTCAAGGTCTGGTTTAATGCAGTGAGTTCGTGATAACCGGCATTACCTTCAACTTTAATCAGTAATAGATGAGTTCAGCCCGGCCACAGAGCTTGGCTTTTTATGTTATTAATCAGGCAGACAAATAGCTTCCTTCTATTTGTCTGCAACGACAGGGCCTGCACAGGTCAGGCCCTGTCTCCCGCGGCTTGTCGCCGCGCAGGCGCGTCCATGCGCCTGATTATTAACATGCCAATATCATTGCCATGTTAATAGTCAGCGAAAAGCACGAAGTACTTGCCTTCAAGCACGCCTTGCGCCGTGCGCATATTCTCCAGTGCGCCTGTCAGGTTTATTCCTAGATCCCTGCGCCACTGTTTAGGCCACCATGTGGATACTTTCGGTCTGTCGTGGCATTGGCTGGACGATAAGCGAAACTTTAAAAAACGGGATTCTGATTCACACTATGTTAAGAGCTTGTAAGGGTGTCAGGACTGGCTAAATCCATCCACTTGGCATACCCTAGCAAACTGGCGCCAAATGTTGGCGTAAGGGGCTAAATTCCATATTTGGAATTGTTTTTACAAGGAAAGTTGCTAAAAATGAATGGTAAACGACGCGAGTACGCGCCGGGCGTTATGGCGTCCGATATATCTCATCCGTTGTCTTCGTGTTATTCACGCGATATCCCTCCGTCTGATGCGACGGACAATTCCTCTGACGCCGATGCTTTAGAGCCAGCGCAAGCGCGTCAACAAGAGCATTATCTTCCCAGCCGTTTATTTAGAACCATGATTCTCGCCAACCTCAAGTCAACCAGCGCGTCTGCGCCAGCGCAAGACGATGACATTGATGAGTGGCTGGAGCATGTGGACCGTTTGATCTCAACGCCAGGGAAAAGCGTATGAGTTATAAAAGCCAGGATAAATAAAAATGGAAAAAATGGACTATTTCAGAATGGACGCGACAGCGAAGGTCACTATGGACTCGCTGAAGGAATTATACCTGCTGCCTCAGATCAGCCGTTACCAACGACTGCAAACTGCTTACCCTTGTGAATCGCCGGTGGAGTACAACCTCTACGAAGGCGTCGCTCGCTACGGCGATACGCGGCGGCGCATTCAGCTTATCGGCACCTATGCGACAGGAAGCCGCTCGTTTTGCTGGGCCTGGGCGAGTCCAAATCCGCTGCCGGAAACGGTGATACAGGCCAGCCTGCAATTGGTGGCCTGGGCGGAGGCCGCTAAAATTGAAAGCTGGGGCGTTATCAAAGGCGTCTGTGAACCCGTGGAGCCCGTGGTGGTGTCGTCCATCGCGGCGGGCGTATTGAATCATGATTACGTCTTCGACGTATGGGAGTTCACGGAAACGCTGCACGGCTGCGTCCTGGTGGAGCACTCCGACGACCTGCCCAAACTGGGGTTGCATGCTGTCTGTCGGGTGCTGCAAACGGCGTTGCGGCGTCTATCCGCTCGCCAGAAAACGCCTGTCCTGGAGTATCTGCGTCAGGAAGGGTTTAAACTGCGTGAGGAAGGCTCTTTCTGCTACGGCTCCCGGGCTGACGGCGAACTCACGCTAACCTTTGACGAACGGGGCGGCGTGCGCCAGATTACCCCCAGCCATTAATCACCTGGCGTCAGGCGGCCGCTCAGGAGCCAACTATCCTCTTCTTCGGGTAATGAAGTCTTCACGAAGCTTTAACAGTGTTTCATTAGCATTGTCTCGCTTTGGCGGCTTCACCACTAAACTAAAACCGAAGAAGAGGAACCCAGAGTGCCTGACTATAACAGACGACAATTTCTGTCACTCATGGCGGCAGGGACCGCCACGCCGTTCTTGCTTACATTCAGTGCGGATAAAGCGCTAGCCGGCCTGAGCCGCGCCGCTTATCCGGATAAAGCTCCACTACCGCTCAACCGAACCAACCCCTCCGCAGTATTTGATCTGTCCGTCGCCTCCGGCGATCCCACCGCCAGCGGCGTTATGCTGTGGACTCACATCCGCTCCGAGCAATATGACCCCAGCGAAAGCCTGACGTTCCAGGTAGCGGTTGATCCTGGATTCACTCTGCTGGCGTTGGAAGGCAAAGTGCGAGGCGAGCAGTTTGGCGCGGACCGGGATCATACTGTGAGGCTGGATCTGGACGGCCAGTTGAATGCGGACAGCTATTACTACTACCGCTTTCAGTACCGCGGCGTATTCAGTCGTACGGGGCGCTGTCGCACGGCCGCAGCCGTTGGGCAGTCCGTGGACAGCGTCAAATTCGCGTTGTTGACCTGCCAGGATTACACCAACGGCTACTATAGCGCTTTGAACCACGTCGCAGACGACAATAGCATCGATTACGTGGCTCACCTGGGGGATTTTATATACGAAAGCGTCGGCGACCCCCGCTATCAGGATCTGCCTTTCGAGGACCGTAGAATAGAATTGCCCAGCGGTTTTCCCGTGGCGATGAACCTGGAGGACTATCGCTTTTTACACCGCACCTATCGCAGTGACCCTTTTCTGCAAAAAGCGATGGAGAACCATACCTGGATTATCACTACAGACGATCACGAAACCTGTAACGATTGCTATTGGGATTATGAGCAGGACACGCTGGGATGCCCGGATCACCCATACACTACTGACCCGCAATTCAGCAATGACGCCGATTTGAAGCGCCAGCTCAAACTCGACTCACAGCGGGCCTGGGCGGAATATATTCCCGCGCGTATCGATATTGACGAGGGGCGCACCCATCCTCATCTGTATTCGCGCATCTATCGGCAGTTCCGCTTTGGCGATCTGGTGAATCTGAATATGCTGGACACGCGCACGTACCGAACGCCTCATCCATGCGGCGAAGACGCGTTTCTGGGCCGTTACGTTCCTTTCGGCTGTGGCAATCTCAATAATCCCGAGCAGAGCATGATGGGTGAAACCCAGCGGGAATGGTTGATCAACACCATGGCGGCGTCGACGGCGCGCTGGAATATGCTGGGCAACCAAACCTACATGGGACGTTTGGGCATCGACCTGGGGGAAAAAGCCAAGCTGCCATTCAATGTCGACGCCTGGGACGGCTATGACGCTGAGCGGATATGGCTGATGAACGAAGTGCAGTCCAACTCAATCGAAAATCTCGTAGTGGTGACTGGGGATTTGCACACGTATATGGCTTCTCAGGTGAAGAAGAACTATGCGGATCTGAATCCGTTTAACTTCTCCAATCAGGTTGGCGTTGAATTCATGACGCCTTCGCTGACGTCTGCGGGTCTGTTTGACGTGCTGCTGGCGCAGGCGCCGGACGACGAGGTCAGAGACTTTCTGCTAAGTGCTACCAGCGAGGGCGCGGTGCGCCTGACCAACCCCCATATCCGCATGTTCAACAGTAAAGATCACGGTTATTCGACGATTGAATACACCGATGGCTATTGTGAATGGATTGCATACAAGGTCGACAAAAACCTCAATAGCGGCGAGCAGGAACGCAAAGCGCTGGCGCGTTACCGTAAATATGAAGCCTGGCCCTGGATGACGCAAAAGTCGGTGCAAGGCTACTCTTAATCAGGCAGACAACAGGCAGACAAATAGCTTCCTTCTATTTATCTGCAACGACAGGGCCTGCACATGTCAGGCCCTGTATCCCGCGTCTTGCCGCCGCGCAGGCGCAGACAAATTTACGTTCTTTTGCATATTTTTAGCCCGTTTTCTTCATGGAAAACGGGCTTTTTGCATCTAACTGCTAAAATTTAAACATAGGTGACTATCAAGCCATGGAGGTGTGAATGGTCTTTAACCAAACCTAATAACGCCAGACCTCTATGTCGGGAGATGTTTATGTTCGCCAACATGAAGCTCCGTACGAAGCTGGCCGCAACTGGCGTTGCGCTGCTGCTTCCCCTGATTTGGGTAACCTATCTACTGTCCGATGAAATGGACATCCGCATCAATTTCGGCGCGCAGGAAATCCTCGGCGTTGAATATCTTAACCCTTTACAAAACCTGTTGGATCAAGCGGGCGAATATAAGATCGCGGTCGCCGCTGGCGGCAGCGTGACGCCGATCGTTTCGCGCATCGAGAGTGCCATGTCCGTCCTCGAAAAAGAGCAGCAACGCTCCGGCGCCGCGCTTAAAACGGCGGAGCAATATGCGAATCTGCAAAAGGCCTGGGGGCAGGCGCGGGCTAAGTCTGGCGTCGGGGAGGCGGACGCACTGATCGCCGCCACGCGGGAGCTGATCGCCAAGGCGGGAGATACCTCCAACCTGATTCTCGACCCGGATCTGGATACTTATTACGTGATGGATGCGTTACTGCTGAAACTGCCCAACAGTCTGGATTTATTGGCGCAGATGCGGGAGTTCGGAACCGGGCTGATGAACAGCGGTTCAATGAGCGCCGATGACAAAACCCGTATGGTGGTCTTATCCGGTCTGTTGCAAGCAGATCTGGACGGGGTGAATTACGACAGCAAAGTGGCTTATGAAAATAACGCAGTGGGAGACATGCCCCAGTCCGTTGCAAAAGCGGTGGATAGCTACACCCAGTCCATTGGCGGTTTTCTTGGCTTCGTGGAAAAAAACATTACTGGTCGCAGCCTGAATGTTGACGTAAACGGTTTCAAATCCGCCGCTCAGCGTGCGGTGGAAGGCAATATGGCGCTTTATCAGCAAGCCTCGCCGGCGCTGAAAAGCATGTTGCAACGGCGTATTGATGGTTTCTCAACTCATAAGCTCGGGCTGTTGGCGGGAGTAATCCTGTTTGAACTGTTGGCGATTGCTTTCAGTGTTGTGACCGTGCGGAGGATCTTGAATCAATTAGGCGGCGAACCGGAATACGCGGCGGATATCGTGCGAGCGATTGCGGCTGGGGATTTGACTCGGGAAGTGAAAGTCAGCGATGGCGATACGACAAGTTTGCTCGCAGGCATCCGTAATATGCAGACAGCGCTGCATGATCTGATCGTAAAAGTCAGCGACAGCGCGAGTAAGATCTTATCGTTCTCCGCGGAAATCACCCAGACCACGGAAGCGATTGTCACCAGCTCCAGCCGCCAGAGTCACGCCACTGCGACCATGAGTTCAGCGGTGCAGGAAGTCGCCGCGAGCCTGCATGAAATGGTGGCCAGCGCGGGGGAGGCGAGATCGCTGTCGCTGGAGTCCAATCAGCGTTCCAGTGAGGGCAAGGATATCGTTGAACAAGTGTCCGAGGATATTCGCCGACTCTGTGATTTTGTGGGGGATTCGGCCAAATCCGTACAGAGTCTGGGGCAACAGTCGGAACAGATTTACTCCATCGTCAATGTCATCAAGGGCATCGCCGAGCAGACCAATCTGCTGGCGTTGAACGCCGCCATCGAAGCCGCCCGGGCGGGAGAGCAGGGACGCGGATTTGCCGTGGTGGCGGACGAAGTGCGCAATCTGGCGGCCCGCACCGCGTCCTCGACAGTGGAGATTACCGATATGATCCAGCGCATCAAAGATGATACTCTGGCCGTCGTCAAGCGTATGGATTCCGGTGTGGAGGAAGCCTCCCGCAGCGCGGGGCGCGTGACCTTGACGGTGGACACCATCGCCGCCATCAGCGACTTGTCGGAAAGCGTCAACCGCTCTGTGACGGAAATTTCCACAGCTCTCGAACAACAGGCTCAGGCCAACGAACTGCTCAGCGAAAATGTCGATGAAATCGCGCAACTGGCCGAGCAGAATCACGGCAGCGTCGAGAAGACCGCCGACAATCTGAGCGAACTGAAAGCCTTGGCGGATACGCTGGAAACCGCCATCGCCAGCTTCAAGGTATGACGGCGTTAACGCCGTCATCATCCGTTAAAACGCCAAAAATCGCATAAATGTTAGAAACCCTGACTGCAGAAGCCTAAAATAAGGACTGGTTGTCAGCTTAAGGATGTGCATGGAACTTTTTAAACGTCTTCCCCCAAATACTGCCGGTATAGATTTTTTTGTGGGAGATATTCACGGTCACTACAGTGAACTGATGAAAGCCCTGGAGGCGATAGATTTTAAATTTGATAAAGATCGGCTGATCAGCGTCGGCGATCTGATCGACCGCGGCGAAGAGAACGAACGTTGTATCGAGTTGTTGCATGAACCCTGGTTTCACGCTTGTCTGGGCAATCATGAATGGATGATGATCGGAGCGTTCGTGTACAACGACCGATACGATCTCAGCTTGCAGCGCGGCAATGGCGGCGAATGGCTGGATAATCACGATACCGAACAATTAACCCAATGGGCGCACCTGCTGCAGGAGTCCTGTCCCCTGGCGATAGAAGTTCCCGGCAAAGGCGACAGACTGATCGGCGTCACTCACAACGATGTGATCAACAGCGACTGGATGCGCATGGAATCGGCGCAGCGGGGCGATATCGACGAGTGTGTATGGAGCCGGACGCGTTTTGCGTCAGCGCTGACGAATCCCGCACTGGCGGAACCCATCAAAAATATCGACGCGGTAGTATCCGGCCATAATTCTCATACAGGCATACTGCTGGCTGGTAATCAGCTCTATATTGATACGCTCTGGAAGAGCGGTCAGCTGACTCTTCTCTCAGCAATGGAAGTCTTGGCGGTTGCGGCGCGCGGTAAGGTTCCCGTTTAGTTGCGGCCGTTGGCCCTGCATTAAATCTGTTTGTTTTTTGAGCTAAACTTGTGTTTGCGGCTACTGCAGCCGCTCGCATGAGCGTAATAAGCAAAAAAGGAATTTGCATATGAAAAACAGACTGTATTTAGTATTCACTGCTACTATTTTCATCTTCTTCCTCGGCTCAACGCCGGTCGTTCTTGCTGATGTCCTTAAAAATGGCGAAACCCTCGATAAGCTGTCTGGCGCCAGAGACGGCGAAGCTCGCTATACCATTGATGTTGCGGAAAAATCATTGAGTCTGGTTGTGGAAATCTGGGGCGGTCAAGGCGACGCGGATCTGTATGTCGCTTTCAATCGCGAGCCCGATAAATCAGATTTCGACTGCCGCCCCTATGAATGGGGCAATAAAGAGACTTGCACATTCAAGCCGCCGGAGCAGGGAACCTACCACATCATGTTGCACGCCTATAATGAGTATTCAGGCCTTTCTCTAAAAGCCACGTACGTGCCGGATAGCGGTGGCGACCCTGACCCTGATCCGAAGTGCTCTGATGGCGGGGAAGGACCTTCCGATGTGCAGAAGGAGCTATTGACCGCTCACAATAAAGCGCGCAGTCAGGGCCGCAGTTGCGGCGGCGTTTATTACGACGCAGCGCCGGCTTTGACCTGGAACTGCAAACTTGGCAAGGCCGCCACTAAGCACACAAAAGACATGGTGGACAATAACTTCTTCAGTCATACCGGATCTGACGGTTCCAGCGTCAGCGACAGAGTGAGAGCGCAAGGTTATCAATACCGTACAGTCGGCGAGAATATTGCGGCCGGGTATTCTTCCGTCGAACAGGTTATGGACGGATGGCTCAAAAGCCCGGGGCATTGCGCCAACATCATGAGAAGCAGTTATACAGAGCTTGGAGCTGAAAAAATCAGCACCTCAACCGCGGACTATCCGCACTACTGGACTTCCGTCTTTGGCGCGCCGCAGTAAATAGTCGCCTGATTCTTCAGCTAAACAGACCGCAGCCGCCGCTGCGGTCTTTATTGGCGACCGAGACGCCGTCAGGACGCAACAGTGTCCAGGTTCAATGTGGTGTCGAATTTATGCCGCTGCATGGAAATCAATGTGCGGAACTTGCGCATGTTAGGCTCCGCATAGAGCACTTCATTACAGAACTTATCGTAGGCGGTCATATTGGGCACCGTCACCACCAGCACGAAGTCCACCTCTCCGGTAACTTGGTAACACTGCTTAACTTCCCTGGCGGCGGTCGCTCGCTTAAGGAACTGCTGATATAGATCCAGGCGATCTCGCTCCATCACCACTTCCACCACCATATGCAGGCAGGCGCCGAAGGCGTCCGGGTCGAGAATCGCCACTTGCTTCTGAATATAGCCTTCCTCTCGTAGCTTCTTCACGCGCTTGAGACAGGCGGGAGGCGACAGACCAACACTCTCGGCCAGATCGAGATTGGTCTGGCTACAGTCGCTTTGCAACTGCGAAAGAATTTTTTTATCAATGCGATCTAACGTCATGAGTTAATAAAATTTTGAAAAGTTGGAAACAAACAAATTATATGAGAAGAAAAGTGTAAAAGAGAGGAAATAATTAAATGTCTAACTTTTAAAATAGCAGGCGTTAATGCACTTCAAGGGAAATGTCATGTCCGCCTCACAACCTGGCAGCAGTTGGTTTATGCGTTTAAAGCAGGAATCAGTCGAGCTGGCGAAAAGTATTCTCAAAGTCTATTGGACACTGATAAAAGTTACGGTTCCCGCCCTGGTCGCGGTGAAGCTGCTGGATATGGCGGGAGGAACCCAGTTATTGGCCTGGATATTATCGCCGGTCATGAGTCTGGTGGGATTGCCGGAGTCGATGGGCGTGGTTTGGTCCACGGTGCTGTTGACCAATATCTACGCCGGGATGGCGTTGTTAGTGGATATTACAGCGCAGGACCCTCTGACAGTGGCGCAGATATCTGTGCTGGGCGCCATGATGTTGGTGGGGCATGGATTACCGGTTGAGGGCGCTGTCGCTAAAAGCGCTGGCGTTAGCTGGCGTGCAACACTCGCTATACGAGTGGGCGGCGGCTTGGCGTTGGGCGCCTTGTTGCATCTTTTCTACAGCGCGACCGGCCTGCTACAGCAACCCGCGCACTTCTTATGGCGTCCGGCTGAAGGACCGGCGGATATGTGGTGGCTAGCGCAGATCAAAACGTGGGGCGGCATCTTTTTTATTATTGTTTTCCTGATGACCTTTTTACGCATGCTGCGCTGGCTGGGAGTGGAAAAGTGGATGCACGCTTTGCTGTTTCCTGTGCTTCGGGTGTTGGGAATTGGGCGCGAAGCGGCGAACGTAACCGTCATCGGCGTGACTCTGGGATTAAGTTTTGGCGCAGGCTTATTGATAGAAGAAGCTCGCTCGGGATGTCTTACACGTCGGGATATTTTTCTGACGATGGGGTTCCTGGGGCTCTGTCATAGTCTGATCGAGGACACCTTGGTGATCATGCTGCTTGGCGCCGATATGTCAGCCATTTTATGGGGGCGCTTATTATTTGCATTGGTTGTGATCGGCGTGCTGGCGCGGCTGCCGGTGCAAAACCGACGCTTACGGGAAGCAGCCGCCTAGACTGTCTGCACGGCGTGCGTCGTATTCTGGTCTATGCTCAATCAATAGCCGGCTCCTGCATGCGCCGGCTTTTGTTTCCAAGGAGCACAGGAGAATACGAATGAGCGCCATCCCCATGTATTTCCCTCCCGCGCCTTTTCATATGGAAGACGCGAGAACTTGCGCCACCCTGGTGAATACCGCCTACGACATGTACGACCAGTGGGTGGACCAGAAAAAGCCTCATAAAGATCATTTCAAGTGGACCCCGAAAGGGCCGACGATGAACTACAGTCAGCCTATCTGGGGGGCGGAAACCCTGCTGTGGATTTTCAAAACTACAGAGCCCTTTGCCTTCGTCTCCTGGACGGATGCCGGAGATGTCTATCTGATGTTTCGCGGCACGGAGTCGCTGGATGACTGGATTGATGACGCCGAAGCCGGGCAGAATCCCTATCCACAGGTATTTGGCTATGGCAAAGCCCATGACGGCTTTCTGAAGCTCTACGGCACAATGAATCAGGCAATTCTGGAAGCCTTACAGCAGGTAAGTAATCCCAGGAGCCTTCTGATCGGAGGGCATAGTCTCGGCTCTTCTCTTTCGACACTGGCGACGCCTGATATCATCAATCATTCCGTCTATAAGCCGGGCGACTTAAATGTGCGGCATTATAATCTGGCCAGTCCTCGTGTAGGCGATCCTGAGTTTGTGAATGCTTACAACCAATGTGGCGTACCCACTTATCGCATCGTTAATACCACAGATTTGGTGCCGGAAGTGCCTCCCGGCGTATTGGATCGCGACCTCTACGAGCATGTCGGGATTCCCGTGGATTTCACGGCGCAATACGGCTCCCTGGCGGGCAATCACAGCGCCTCAGACTGCTACAGCTACGCGCTGGATCACCCTGACAAACCGCAGTCGGATTAACTATTATTAATCCGGCAGACAAATAGCTTCCTTCTATTTGTCTGCAACGACAGGGCCTGCACAGGTCAGGCCCTGTCTCCCGCTGCTAGCCGCCGCGCAGGCGCTGATTATTCACATGCCAATATCATTACCATGTCAATAACGAAATTAGTCATACAACTCATAAAAGCGGGCGGCGCTGATAGCGAAGGTCAACAGACCGTCCGCATCATAAAGACGAGTATCCGCGGCGGGCGTCATACCGAGCTTCTGCAGTATGGCCACTGAAGCCAGATTATTCTCTTTCGACACGCCGTATACCTGATTAAACTCCTCCCGTCCCAACGCATACTCAATACAGGCGATCGCAGCCTCTTTGGCGAATCCACGCCCTGCATGGGCGCGCGCCACGCCGTAACGTAAATCGAAACAGCCGGGACGGGGACTCTCTTCTACGCCCACATAACCCACATACTCCGTACTGGACTTGCAAATGATCATGAAAGAACCAAATCCACGCTGCCAATGCTGCTCTCGGTTGCAGACATAACTTGCAATCTGCTTTGGAGAGTAAGGCCCTTCGTTAGGCAGGAAACGGGTCGAAACCGGGCAGGAAAGGAAGCTTTTGAAGAACGGCAGGTCCGTGGACTCAACCGGGCGCAGAATTAATCTCGAAGTCTCAATCATTGTTACAGCGGGCGTCTCTTCTTAAAAAGGGCGCTATTAAAGGCGATTTTGAGAAAAAATGGAATGAAATCAAGGTGGTTTTAGTCGGATGCTGTGGTTGATAGCTTACAGCTGAAGCCAGCTAGAGTCGGGGTCTAGGCATATGACTCAGCACACTATGCGCAGTATAAAGCTGTCAGAGGCGGAAGTTTTAGGCGGCTGTTACCCTTTAACTGGGAGTGTAAATTTGACGTTTCAGGGATGTTATATTGGGCGTTATCTTTATAATTGTCGGTTATAAGCTTTTCTGGCTAAATTTATATAATCCTTAGATAGCTTGAAAACTTAAATACCTGAAGGAAGTTGTGACGGTATTTGTAATTGTTTATCGCTTTAATCGAAAAAGGATGGGTTTATATCCTTATTTTTTAGCTCAGAGAAATAAGCGCCCAAGATCTTCGCTTTGCTCAATTGCATTTATCACGGGAGCCCCTGTGAGCCAAGCCTTGGAAAGCTTGATAGAGACGATATGTAGCGAAAGCTTTATGCTTTCGGGAAATATCTACATAACTCTCTGTAGCTTTTAATTAGCATTGTATACTCCGAAGTTCCTAGTCCGAAAATACATGCTGAAGTTGCACTTTATATGCAATTTAACTCGTTGACAGGAAACAGGTATTCGTTTGAAATAGCAAACCTGACAGCAAAGTTGTAATTTGCGGGTATTGCTGAAAATTGGACAGAATGGCGCTGTTTTTGCCGATCTTATTTGCAGTTAGTTGGTGAAAACGCCGGTTGAAAGGAAATCCGGTTGCTCGAGATGGACGCCTTAATGCTGTCGTTATTTTAGCCAAGTGCGCTTTTTATAAAAACACAACACGGATGACAGATACTATGAAATCTGCTCTTTTGACACTACTCTCAGTACTATCGTTGAACGCCTCGGCGTCATACGTTGATATCAAGAATCATTGGGGTATGCCCTGGCCGGAATCGACCAGCGTTACTTTGGACTACGATATAGTCATTGACGACTTACCTGATGGCAAAGACATCTTCATCTATGAAACGGCTTTCAGTTTTGACTACTTGTCTAAGGACGGGACATGGAAAAATCTGCTGGACGACCCGTATCCACTGCAGTTTCCTAGTCCTTGGGACAGCCTAAAGGAAAACGGTGTTTATCATTATTCCTTCGAAATCAGAGATCTGTTAACAGATTACCTGGATAGTACAGATGGTTTGGGAATGATCAGGGTAACGTCTGTTTTCTCTGAGATGTTGTTCCATGACGATAGCTGTACGCCTGTGCCTGAGCCCGGCAGCGACAAGCCTGAATGTACTCCAGACCAGTATAAAGAGGCAAAACTGTACGGAGACAAAGGCTACTATATCTTCGTTGACGAGCCCTCTCTTGTTGGTTTGTTAGGTTTAGGCCTTGTATCAATGGCGGCTGTTCGTCGGAGAAAAGGGAAGGCGTAATTTCCCGTTCGAGGGGGCTGAATATCCGCCCCCTTTAAATACCCCTTTATTTTAATCCTGTCTCTGTAGTGTTTTTTCCTGCCTTTTCTCTTCTTTCATCCGCCTCTCTGTTACTTGGCGTTTTCAATTTAAAATTGTGTCATAGCTATACATGCTGGTTGTTTTTTGCTCTACACTTTGTTGTAAGGGACCGGAACCGAGTAAAGCGTAAGTGGATGGCTTAGTTGTCGAAAACGCAGGCAGTAATCCGGGAGACAGTATGCTCACGATCGCTATGATTTTGTTTTTGTTGTTGTTCTTAGGCGTTTATGCACTAATTCGAAGATCTCCAGAAAAATGTGAAGGGTGTGGGAAAGAGTCATTAACAAAGCCATGTGGGAGTTTTGATCTATGTGAGCAATGTGAGCAGAAATGGGATGTTGCTCGTATGGCTGTCAAATACACAGTTGTCCCCACCTCTAGATCAGTTAGAAAGAGAAAAAGTCACATCTAAGTCCATCTGACTGATATGTTGGCCTTTCTACACGCATTTCATGAAAGCAGCGGTTATCACCCTGCTCGTTTTATTTCAGTGGCTATTGGTTACAAAATAACGCCCTAACTGAACTGACTGTCACGTCTTTGTGTAAATAATAGTCACTTTCTCTGATCAATATTTGCGAGTGGCGCATGGCGGGTGATTTAAACCAGAAGGTTTGGTGGCAAAGATGGAAGCTGACGACAGGCGTTAAAGCGGCAATAGCGCTAGGTGCGCTGCCTGCAGCCGCGCAAGCTGGCGTTGTAGTCCTTGAGCCGGTTGCGGACACGGTTTTACAGGAGCAGTGAGTTGACTCCAATCAGGGCGGCAGCCCATATCTTTCTATTTCTCCTGAAGCCAATACGCAGCGTGCGCTGGTAAAGTTTGACCTCTCTTCTTTGGCGGACTACGCCGGTAACATCACCTCAGTTAAGCTGGCTTTGAATGTCGACTTTAACGGTAATGACTGGGCCGGAGGTGGCTCGTTGATCGATCTGCACCGTGCGCAGGAGGACTGGAACGAGAGTCAGGCGACATGGCGTTGCGCCAGCGCTCCTGTATGCGGTTGGGATGGTGGAGACTTCAGCGCCGCCGCGACTGATAGTGTCGATGTTAAGAATATTAATAGCGGTTCCGTGCAACTTGACGTGATGGCGGACGTTGCGCAAATGCTGGCGACAGGGACTAACTATGGCTGGGCGTTAAAGAAACGCCGGGAAGACAAAGACGGCAGTATTAGTTTCAGCTCCAAAGAGGGCGCAATAGCGCGAGGCTGATTGTGACGACCAACGGAAGCGTTGATCTTCCCCCGACGATAGAGATAGCTGCGCCCACATTCCCGATTCTTATAGATTCCGATCCCACTTCTTTTGTCATTCGTTATTCCGATGACGTCGGCGTCGACTTGAGTTCATTAGTGGTGACATTGGATGGGGGTGATCTGACGACTTGTTCTGTCACTCTGAGTACGGCGACTTGCGCCTATTCTGGTCTGACGGAAGGCGTGCACTTATTGCAGGCGGGCATTCTGGATAACTCTGGCGATGCAGCCAATTATGCTGTGGCCCAAGCCAGCTTTCTGTACCTGAAAGAGTTGGGCGGAGGCGGCGTCGCCTCAAAATGGCGCACGGGATCGGGCGCCCCATCCGCCTCATTGGGGGTGGAAAGCGATCTGTATTTGGATAAGAGCAATGGCGACGTCTACGAAAAATTAAGTGCGGGATCGCCTCTAATGTATTCGCCGGGTTTATTAATCTGGATGCGCCAGGGAGCTCGGCTATTCCTGGCGGTTGGGCATTAAGCGAGATCAGCGATGGGCAGTTTGAGTTGACCCACAATCTGAATTCAGAGTCAGTTTCCTTTGTCGCCACGATGCAAGCATCGATTGGTGGAACTGGTGACGCGATAACAATCAACCAGCTAACGCCTGATAGCCTTACATTCAGTCATGTCAATTCCACCGGCGCGCTGGTAACAGGAAACAGTTCCGGTTTGAACGCTCATTTCATCATCGTTGCACATTCAAGCGTTGCGCCGTCGCCTGTTGGCGGAGGAATATCCTGTAGCGCCATTCTTTCGGCAAACCCTGGCGCAGCGAGTGACATGTACGCCATTGATCCTGATGGCGATGGGCTGTTAACGGCGTTTGACGCCTATTGTGATATGGAAACTAATGGGGGCGGCTGGACTTTGGTGGCTCACCTAACTGATGGCATGTCCGGCATACCTGTAGTCGATAGCCTGTCTTCGTCAGACCTAGGGGTCATTAGTTCAGGGGCATGGAGCCAACTACGTGACAATATGAGCGCTGGCATGATGTTTATTGATGAATACGGCAGGGTTTCAACCATAAGTGATAGCAAACTTAAATCAGGTAACTGCTTGTCGCTGCAAGACGCAGGTAGTTGAGTGAAAAGAGTGACTACAATCCTTCATTTAAAGCCGCCACGATTTGGCACAATGAAGAAGTTGATTGTAATCACGCCGGCTCAGCCTGCTCGATGATAGTGATTCCTAACACTAATTATTCTGGAAACTCAAATGCCGGTGCGGCGCTGTATCAGCACTCAAGTGCGAAGTTTGATATTTGGCCGTACTCATCAGCGGTGTCTTATAACGAGCAAAATGAGCTGTTCTACTTTATAAAATAATATACGTTAGGACTGAGCCCAAAGGCCCTGAGAGAAACTCGCAGGGCCTTTGGGCTGGCTTTATTGTGAGAGCTCCATATGCAATAAAGGAAAAGGCTTCCCCATCCCGTCGGTGGGAGAGCGTCCGACAATACAAAAGCCGAAGCGTTCATAAAAACCCACAGCCTGTGGGTTTTGCTCATTTACATCGACTTTAACGGCATGTAACTCATCGACAGCGTAAGTCAGCAGGCGGCGGCCAACGCCTGTTCCGCGAGCTTCAGCGGTGACGAATAGCATCTCGATATTTTTATCCGCGACGCCGACAAACCCCAGTATTTTACCATCCGCATTCTTGGCGCATCTCAGGTTTACCGCCTTCAGGTATTCATTGAGTATCAGTGGCTTGAAGAATTGAATATCTTCCTCGGACAAAAAGTCATGGGTGGCTCTCACTGAGGACTCCCAGACCTTGATAATTTCCGGATATTCATCAGCGTCAACGTGGCGGAGTCGAAGTGTTGAGCTGTGTTGGTGGAATGTGTTTGACATAAGCATAACTCCATTTATCGGGCATGGAAGATACTGCCTTTGCTTTTATTTATCAAATGCTTATGAGGCGCTAAATCCGTGGGAAAGATGAGTGCTATTAAGAGCGCCATAATTTGTACTTATCTGTGGCTTTACTTTTGTGTCCGCCGCCATCAGTTAATCTGGGTGATGAGACATAAGGTCAGTTAGTCGTTCTGATGTTTGGCGTAGACACTAAATCAGGATGAGCTTTTTCCCAGTTTATCTTCAGAGTCGAGTTGCAACAGGTTGCATTTAGCGCGACGAAGATATTTATCTATTGTCCTGGTTGAAACCTGTCTCTGTTCAAACTGCTCAAGGAGTTGTTCCAGTACATGGGTAATTCTGTTTTCATCTTCTGGAGCCAAATCCATACCTATAATGGTGCTTTGAATGGTCCATCTAAAATCTGAGAAGCAATCCATAGTGCAGTTGTTGCATGTGTTCTCTATATCCATGATGTTGTCCAAAAGCGCGATGGTGTCGGACAACGCTTTTTGACTAAGCCGACGCTTGGCGACTTTCTCGCGGCTGCTCTTTGCTAAGTTTTCAATAATATAGTCACACACCTGTGACAGACGAGTCAGATCATCCAACTTATTATCGTCCGACAGGGTCAAGCAGATAGCGAAATAAGGATAGTTGATGAGAGTCTTGTTATTAAATCGAATGATTCTGTCTTTCTGCAGCGTCAGGTGAGTGATTATTTTTGCTTGCAAGTCAGTAATAAAGCCGTCGTGTGAGAAAAGGTAGTGTTGCTCTGGCCAGTTAACCAGGAAGCAATATTCAGCGTCATAGCAAGCTAGCGCTTCTTGAATATGTGCGCTAACCTTTAATGGCTGACTCTCATGGCTACTTTTTTCAAACAGGGAGATAATATTTCCCAGTGAGCTATTGGATCGCATTTGATCCATCAAAAGATTAGATAGCTCTCTGTTTGATTCCTCTAGCTCCGCGTTCTTTTTCTCCAGTTCGGAGACTTTGCTGGTGCTGGATGCATGTTTTTTATTATTGATATTGGATCTAGCGAAGTCGCCAGAGGAGGTTGGGTTATTACTCTGTTTTAATAAGTGAAGCATAAAGGCGAGCCTTGTTTTAAGCGTATTCTGGGGCGAATATATTTACGAAAATATACTGCTTTTGGATTTTTTATGCTTCATTTCCAGGTATGGAGGCGGCGATTGAATTAATTGTCTCTGTTAGAAGAAAAAGCGGCTCCATATAGCGCTCCCTTTCTTGCGCGTCTACAAGCATCTTAAACGTGAAGTGTTTGTTGACGTTTATCCAGTAGTTCTCATGAAAAATGATGTGAGGAGATTCTAACGCAGTCTCTGATATATCCTGTACGTCGGATAATAAAAGATAGTCGCCATCAGAAAATATCCATGTCTTTTTGTTTATGGATAACCTGAATATGTAAGCGGGAATATCGTAATAGGCAAGCGCCTGCTGTATGGAAAACGCCAGTTGGAAAGAATCCTTGGCTGTCAGATAGTTTGTTAAGAGCTCAATGATTCTTTTAAAGTGATCGCTGTTATCGATTAGATTACAGCCGGAAGCCTGCGTTCTGTATACGCAGCTTTCATTGGACTTAGGGCATAAGTCGGATATTAGTGTTGGTTTTTGTACACACAATTTTGCGACCTCCGATAGAGTAATGGAGATCTTACATAATTTCTCTGGAGAGTTAATTGCGTACCGATACGGAAAATTTGGCATTACATTAAGTAATGCTACGTATTTGTGGTCGTCAGTAGCTTGCCTATTTCTACTCTAGAGCATCTCCGCCTGTTACTGTAGGTGCATGTAGACGCTTTATACATGCTATCGATATAGCTGGAGTGTTGCGCTCTCTGATAATGATCATTGAGGTCTCTAATCGAGCACCATTTTGGGCGTAATTGCGGCGTAAATTTGGCGTAAACCTGCGTAGAAAAGCGGTATAAAATGGGCTTTTGAGTGAATATTAGCCACACATTAAAATCGCTGAAATGCCGCAGAATTAAAGAGTTTTGGGTGGTTTTATGTAGTATCGAGCTAGGCGGGGTGGCGCCCTGGGCAGGATTCGAACCTGCGACCTTCCCCTTAGGAGGGGGACGCGCTATCCAGCTGTGCCACCAGGGCCCCAAGAGCGCTAAATAATAGCGGCATTGGGCCGTTCTCTCAACCCTCTATTTTCCGGACGGGCAGGGCGCTTGAACGCTTTGCGCCGGTTGGGAAACTTTCCAGTGAGACAGCTGTCTATTACTCTTATAAATATATGACCCCGTAGTAAGGAGCCTCTGATGTTAGATGTACGGCCGATGTTGATGGTTTCCAACTTTCCCGCTGTCACACGCGGAACCCTGGAGACCCTGCAGGTCAACTTGGGGTACAAATGTAATCTTAGCTGCACGCACTGCCATGTCGCCGCCGGTCCTACCAGGACGGAAATGATGATGGAGGCGGTGATTGCGGATGTGCTTGAGTTCATCTCGGTAAAGAAAATCAAAGTGCTGGATCTCACCGGTGGCGCACCGGAGATGAACCCTCACTTTCGGTCCCTGGTGACAGAGGCGCGACGGATGGGCGTAAAAGTCATGGATCGCTGTAATCTCACGATTATGCATGAGGATGGACAGGCGGATCTGGGCGCTTTTCTGGCCGAGCAAGGCGTTGAGATTGTGGCTTCGTTGCCGTGTTACGCAGAACAGAATGTGGATAAGCAGCGTGGCAAAGGGGTTTATCAGGAAAGTATCGCTGCGTTGAAACAACTCAACGGCTTGGGCTATGGGCGTGAGGGCAGCGGATTAACCCTTAATCTGGTGTACAACCCGGGCGGCCCTTTTTTACCGTCAGCCCAGGAAAAGCTGGAGGCGGACTATAAGCGCGAGCTGTTGGATCATCACGGCATAGAGTTCAATCAGCTATTCGTGTTGGCCAACATGCCGATCAGTCGTTTTGGCAGTGTTCTATTATCCAAAGGGCAGTTCAATGACTATATGCAACTGCTGCACGACTCCTATTCCGAACATAATTTACATTCGGTGATGTGCCGCACGCTGATCAGCGTGGACTGGCAGGGATATGTATACGATTGCGACTTTAACCAAATGCTGGACATTCCCTTGATTGCGTCAGACAAGCCCAAAGTGCATCTGCGAGACTTGATGACCGAGAATCTGGAAGGCTCCGCCATCGCCACGGCGGACCATTGCTATGGGTGCACCGCCGGACAGGGCAGCAGCTGTGGAGGCGCACTGGATTGAGCATACCCGTCAGTGTCATCATTCCTACTTTGAACGAAGCCGAATCAATTTCGGCTTTTTTGCGGGTTTTGCAACCGCTGCGCGAAGCTGGGTGGGAGCTTATTCTTTCTGATGGCGGCAGTCGTGATGAGACGGTGTCCCTTGCCGAGCCGAGGGTGGATAAGATTATTGTCAGTACTCCTGGACGCGCCACGCAGATGAACAACGGCGCCGAGAGCGCTAGCGGAGAGGTCTTGCTGTTTCTACATGCGGATACGCAATTGCCTCAAGACGCGATTGCACAATTGACTGCGTTTGTGGCGTCCAACGCTGACTGGGGGCGTTTTGATGTGGCGCTGTCTGGGCGACGATTCATGTTCCGCGTAGTGGAAACCCTGATTAATCTGCGTTCCCGCATCACCTCGGTTGCGACGGGAGATCAGGCGATTTTTATTCGTCGGTCAGTTTTTCAGCGGCTTGGCGGTTATGCGCGCATTCCATTGATGGAAGACGTGGAAATCTGTAAACGACTACGAAGCCTGAGCCCGCCCTACTGCATCCGCGCCAGGGTGATTACCTCCAGTCGCCGCTGGGAAAGCCGTGGCGTGTGGAAAACCATCTTTTTAATGTGGCGATTGCGTTTCGAGTATTGGCTCGGCGTCGCCCCTGACAAGCTGTTTCGCCGCTACTACGGGAGGCCGGGTAATGTCTGAGTGCTGCCTGATTCAGTTCGCCAAGCGGCCTATCGCCGGATTGGTGAAGACCCGTTTGATTCCGGAATTGGGCGCTGCGCGGGCGCTGGATGTGCATGAAGCCCTTCTGCGCAAGACGCTGAATGTCTTGCTTGAATCCGACTTTGGCCCCGTAGAATTGTGGTGGGACGCCCATTGGGATGACGCCGACGCTATGCAACGCTTTCTGATCGCGACGGTGGAGCCCTCACACATGGCGCAGGCCAGGAAGCTGATGATCCGCTATCAAGAGGGCGCGGATCTGGGAGAACGCATGAGTCATGCTTTGGAGGAGGGACTAAGGCAATCCCAAAAGACGTTATTGGTGGGAAGCGACTGTCCGGTAATCACGCCAGACTACTTACGCCAGGCGATGATGGCGCTGGATCGCTCTGATGTGGTGCTCGGGCCGGCGGAAGATGGGGGGTATGTGTTGATTGGCGCGCGTAATATTACTTCGCTGTCTCTCTGCGGTATGGCCTGGGGCGTTGAGACGGTTCTGCAGGCGACTATTGAGCGATTAGGCGATGCTGGCCTGAGTCATCAGCTTTTGCCTGTTTCCTGGGATGTTGATGACTACTCCGACTACCTGCGCTGGCGTCAAGAGGAGGAACGCTCGCATTCCCGCGTCGATTAACCTGTTCTGAATAGCTTTTACTCTGCTACTTGCTTGATTATTAAAGAATCTAATTGCTATCCCTCCTTGAATTTAAGGCCCGTACAGCTACATTTCATGTATAAGTAGTGAGAATGTATAAGTAGTGAAGAATGTACAGGTAGTGAGAAGCTGGAAGCGCTTACTTAGCAAATATACGCGTGTCGGCGCCAGGCATTAGCGCAAGGTGCGCAAAGTGTTTGGCGGACAGGCCTGAAGATTATTCAAAATGAAAACAGCGTTAGTGACAGGGGCGGACGGATTTATCGGTTCGCATTTAGTGGAGATGCTGCATGCGCGAGGTTACCAGGTTCGTGCGCTCAGCTATTACAACTCGTTTAATGACTGGGGATGGCTGGAACAATCCGCCTGCCTGAAGGATCTGGATGTTTGGAATGGCGATATCCGTGATCCGCATTATTGTATCGAGCTCACCAAGGGCGTGGATGTGGTTTTTAACCTCGCTGCCCTGATTGGCATTCCCTATTCCTATACGGCGCCGGATACCTACGTCGACGTCAATATTCGCGGGACGGTGAATATTTGCCAGGGCGCCCGGCTTAATGGCGTTGGCCGGCTAGTGCACGCGTCAACCTCGGAAGTCTACGGCACCGCCAAATATGCGCCGATCGATGAAAAGCATCCCTTACAGCCGCAGTCTCCCTACAGCGCTTCCAAAATAGGCGCTGAATCCATGGCGTTGAGCTTTCATAATGCGTTTCAGTTGCCGGTGACGGTGGCGAGACCTTTCAATACTTACGGACCCAGGCAGTCCGCCAGAGCGGTTATTCCCACCATCATCTCTCAGATCGCCGCGGGTAAGAGTTCAATCAAGTTGGGAGACCCGTCGCCTACACGGGACTTCAATTTTGTGGAAGACACTTGCCTGGGCTTTATTGAGTTGGCGGAATGTGAGCAGGCGATTGGTCAGGTCGTCAACATTGGCTCCAATACGGAAATTTCCATTGGCGATACCTTCGAATTGATTTGTCGGTTGATGCAGGCGGAAGTCGTAATGGAGACAGATCAACAGCGTGCGCGACCCGCAAACTCGGAAGTATTTCGACTTAAATGTGATAACGCTTTGATAAAAAGCCTCACCGGGTATGAACCGAAATTCAACCTTGAGCAGGGACTGCGCAAAACAATCGACTGGTTTACGCGTCCTGAGAACCTGAGACGGTACAAGGCGGATATCTACAATGTCTGACTCCTTAGCCTCTGACTGTCGCCAGGAATATAAGCCACTGTTTGAGTTTATTCGCAAGGCCTTTCCCAACGAGGGCGTGATTCCCTTGCATGAGCCCAGGTTTAGCGCGCTGGATAAGCAGTATGTGAATGAAGCGATTGATTCAACCTTTGTTTCCAGCGTGGGAGCTTTCGTTGATAGGTTCGAACGCCAGATTGCTGAATACACCGGCGCGGGCTACGCCGTCGCTGCGGTGAACGGTACGGCTGCGCTGCATCTGGCGCTGGTGCTGTGCGATGTGCAACCGGGAGATGAAGTCATCACCCAGGCGCTGACCTTCGTGGCTACCGGGGCGGCGATTCTGTATTGCCGCGCCAGCCCCGTGATGGTGGATGTCGACAAAGATTCATTAGGCATGAGCGCGGATGCATTACGGAACTGGTTGGAGAACAACGCCCGTAAGGAAGGTGGGGTTGCGATCAATCAGAGTACAGGGGCGGTGATAAAAGCCTGCGTTCCAGTGCATGTGTTTGGCCATCCTTGCGGGATTGATCAGATTAGAGATATTTGCCAGGAATGGGGTATCAAGCTAGTGGAGGACGCTTCGGAATCTCTGGGCAGCTTCTACAAAGGCCGTCATACGGGCACGCTTGGCGACATGGGAGTGTTTAGCTTCAATGGTAACAAAGTGGTCACCACCGGCGGCGGAGGCGTTATTGTGACGAATAGTGAACGTCTCGCTAAGCGCGCCAAGTTTTTATCCACAACCGCGAAACAGCCGCATCCTTATGAGTTTTTTCACCCTGAACTGGGATATAACTACCGTCTTCCCAACTTGAATGCAGCTTTGGGCTGCGCCCAACTTGAACAACTGGAAGAGTTTATTGAGGCCAAGCGTGACTTGGCTCACGCCTACCGTGACTTTTTCAATCAGGCGGGAATGTCTGTGGCCTTTGTGGAAGAGCCGCTGGAAAGTCGCTCGAATTACTGGCTGAACGCTATTTTAGTGTCGAGTGAGAAGGAGAAAATCGCGTTACTTGAAGCGGCCCTGATGGAGTCCGTGCAGATGCGCCCAGTCTGGCGGTTATTGCATGAGTTGCCCATGTTTGATGGCTGCGCCCATGATGGATTGACGGCTTCCATTGAGCTCTCTCGCAGGCTGGTCAACCTCCCCAGCAGCGTGGTTCGACGGCGATGACGACATCCCGAAGAAAAATCTGTGTCGTGACCGGCGCGCGCGCGGACTACGGCCTGCTGTATTGGTTGTTGCAAGAAATTGAGGCGGATGACGCGCTTACGTTGCAACTGGTGGCGACAGGCATGCATCTTTCGCCGGAGTTCGGCTCCACATGGAAGCAAATCGAAGCCGATGGGTTCCATATATCCGAAAAAGTGGAAATGCTGTTGTCCGGGGATTCGCCTCAGGCGATCAGCAAATCCGTTGGACTGGGCGTTATTGGGTTGGCGGACGCCTATGCACGGCTGCAGCCGGATCTTTTGGTATTGCTCGGCGACCGCTTTGAGGCTTTGGCGGCGGCGCAGGCGGCTATGCTGGCGCGTATTCCCATTGCCCATATTCATGGGGGGGAACTGACGGAAGGCGCTGTAGATGAGTCCATTCGTCACGCTATCACCAAGATGTCGCAATTACATTTTGTCGCAGCGGAAGCCTACCGCCGCAGAGTCATTCAGCTCGGCGAAAATCCACAAAGAGTGTTTAACGTTGGCGCGCCGGGGGTGGAGAACATCCTGCGTCTGCCTTTGTTGAGCAAGGACGAGGTGGCGACTCGGTTAAAGGTCGATATGGAGCGTCCTGTATTACTGATTACCTATCACCCTGAGACGCTGAGTGAGACGGCCCCGGTGGAATCGATGCGGACGCTGCTGTCGGCGCTGGACGAGTACCCGGACACCCTCAAGATTTTTACCTATCCCAATGCCGACGCTTATGGTCGTGAACTCATTGATTGTCTGCACCGTTATCAGGAGCGCCACGGAGACAGCGTGGTGGTCTCCTCTTCCCTTGGGCAGTTGCTTTACCTGAGTGTCATGCGCTGCGCCGACGCTGTAGTCGGCAACTCCTCCAGTGGTTTGATCGAAGCGCCAGCTTTGGGACGGCCGACCGTCAATATTGGCGGCAGGCAAGGGGGACGATTGCAGGCGGCTTCCGTCATCCAATGTGAAGAAGAACGCGCCAGCATTGTCCAGGGGATCGCGCGCGCGCTGGAGCCTGAATTCCTGGCGAGCCTGAACGGGATGACGCCGCCCTACGGAGGTGGCGACACCGCCCGACAAATTGCAGAGGTTCTCAAACAGGTTCCATTAAAGTCGCTATTGCTCAAACCATTTTACGACCTGCCGCAAGGAGATGTGGAATGAAGACGCTGATCATTGCGGAAGCCGGCGTGAACCACAACGGCGATGAGGCCATGGCGCATCAGCTGATTGAAGTGGCGAGCGACGCTGGCGCAGATGTCGTGAAGTTTCAAACCTTCAAATCGGATCTTTTGGCCACCGCAGAGGCGCCCAAGGCCACCTATCAGAAACGAGGGGCCAGGGCGGAGGAGTCGCAACTGCAAATGCTGCGTCAGCTGGAGCTGGATTACGCGGTTTTTCGTCGCTTGCGGGATGAGTGTGAACGGCGTGGCATCGGGTTTATGTCTACCGCTTTCGAGAGCCGCAGTCTGAAGTTTCTGGTGGATGAGCTGGGAGTGGAGCAACTGAAGATCCCTTCTGGTGAAATCACCAACGCGCCTTTTCTCCTTGAACATGCCGCCGCTGTTCGAAAATCAGA
Source organism: Hahella sp. KA22 (assembly GCF_004135205.1). Lineage (NCBI taxonomy): Bacteria > Pseudomonadati > Pseudomonadota > Gammaproteobacteria > Oceanospirillales > Hahellaceae > Hahella > Hahella sp. KA22. The sequence goes on from NZ_CP035490.1 coordinate 2,498,693, forward strand.
GAAAGGGCGTCTGATTCTCTCTACCGGTATGGCGACTCTGGGAGAGGTGGAGTCTGCGTTAGGCGCGCTGGCCTTTGGACTGTTGGCGGAAAGCGAAGAACAGCCATCCCCGGAAGCCTTTGCGTCCGCCTGGGGTTGCCGTGAAGGGCGCGAGGCGGTTCGCGCCAAAGTGACCTTGTTGCACTGTACGACAGATTATCCCACGCCATTCGACGATGTGCGGCTGCCGGTCATGCAATCCTATCGGCAGGCGTTTGGCGTCCGGGCGGGGTATTCAGACCACACGCAAGGCGTTGCTATTGCACTGGCGGCGGTTGCCCTGGGCGCTGACATTGTGGAAAAGCACTTCACCCTGGATCGTAACCTGCCGGGGCCGGATCACATGGCGTCACTGGAGCCGGACGAACTACGGCAAATGGTGGCGGGCATCCGTGCGATTGAGCAGGCGTTGCAAGAGTCGGTCAAAGTACCCAGCAAAGCGGAAATGGCGAATCGGAAAGTGGCGAGAAAAAGTCTGGTCGCCGCGAGATTTATCAAAAAAGGGGAGTGCTTCGATACATTGAACGTCTCTGTCAGTCGGCCTGGGGGTGGCATGTCTCCCTTCCTGTACTGGCGGCTGCTGGGCGGCTCAGCGACCCGGGACTATCAGGCCGGGGAGCTTATTTGTGAATAAGCCCGTGCTGCTGATCGGAGGAGGCGGGCACGCTCGGGTGCTAATGGACATCCTCATCCTGAACGGGGCGAAGGTTATTGGCGCGCTGGACCCAGGTTTTGCGCAGGGAACGCGATTATGGCGCGGAGTGGAAGTGTTGGGAGGCGATGAACGCTTGAGCGACTATGACCCCTCAACGGTGGATCTGGTCAATGCGCTGGGATACCTGCCCGGCAAGATGGCGCGCAACCAGCTTTTCGCCAAATTATCCTCTCAGGGATACTGCTTTCCCACACTGGTTCATCCTCATGCCGTTCTGTCTGACGATATTAGTTTGGGAGAAGGGTGTCAGATCATGGCGGGAGCGATCCTGCAACCGGGCTGCGTCATTGGCCCCAATACCATCGTTAATACGCGCGCGGTCATAGATCATGATTGCGTTGTAGGCCCGGACAATCATATTGCGCCAGGCGCAGTCTTATGCGGAGGCGTGCAAACAGAGAACGGCGTGTTTATCGGTAGTCATGCGACTGTTCTGCCGCAGGTTCGCATTGGCGTTAATGCATTGGTCGGCGCTGGCGCCGTTGCGGCAAAAGACATACCTGCAAACGGCAAACTGGCGCCGCCCAGAAGCAGCCTGCTCTCCTGATGCGGCAAATCCACGTATTCGCCTTGTGTCGTCTTTGTAACGGACTGTGGCGAAAGCGTAACCGCCACTAAAGAATAAAGGAGAAAAGCCGATTAACAATTATGCAACGCGTCGCCAATTCACCCTCTTTCGCCTCTACGCGGCAAGCGTTGAACGAGGCGAATACCCAAGGCGGGAGGACTGGAACGAAGATTGCTGTGTTGCCATATATGTAATCGGGTTGGTCCAGCGGGATTTATCCGACTGGTTTGGAGGGTAGAAGTATGTGTGCCGATTGGCGTCAGGTATTGATCCAGCCGCAAGCAAGTATCGAACAGGCGATCGAGGTCATAGAAAAAGCCACTTTGCGCATTGCGTTGGTTGTCGACGAGCAGCAGCGGCTGTTGGGTACGGTGACTGACGGCGATGTACGGCGGGCGCTGATCAATCACACCCCATTATCCGCTTCTGTCGTGCGGATTATGGAGAGTGAGCCCAAAGTTGCGGAAATCAATGATTCGCGGGCGCGTATTCTCTCCATCATGGAACGGCGCAAGCTGCTCCATATCCCTATTGTTGACAGTCAGCGCCGGGTAGTGGGGCTGGAAACCCTGTTGAATATCGCGCAACAACCACGCTACGACAACCCTGTCATGCTGATGGCGGGCGGTCTGGGAACGCGCTTGCGTCCCTTAACCAACAACTGTCCCAAGCCTCTTTTAAAAGTCGGCAATAAGCCTATTTTGGAAAACATTCTCGAGAGCTTCGCCTCGTCTGGCTTCTCTAATTTCTATATTTCGGTGTATTACAAGCCGGAAATGGTGATGGACTACTTTGGCGACGGCTCTAAATGGGGCGTCAACATTCAGTATGTGCGTGAGAATACGCCTCTGGGCACAGGCGGCGCGTTGGGGCTGCTGCCGAACGACATGCCAGATTTACCGGTATTGGTGATGAATGGCGACATACTGACCCGTGTGAACTTCGAACACTTGCTGCGTTTTCACCAGCAGCAGCGAGGGGCCGCCACATTATGCGTGCGTGAGTACGAATTCCAGGTGCCTTATGGCGTTGTACAAGCGGAAGATCAACGCATCACCAGTATTGTGGAAAAACCCACGCATTCCTATTTCGTCAATGCCGGCATATATGTTCTGGAGCCGCAAGTGATCAGGGATATCAAGCCTGAGCAGCATCTGGATATGCCGACCTTACTGCAACAGTTGATGGAGTGTCGTAAGGACGTAGCGATGTTCCCCATTCATGAATACTGGCTGGACATTGGTCGCATGAATGACTTTGAAAAAGCGCAGAAAGATTATATGGAGGATTTCGCTTGAGCCGTTTTATCTTCGTTTGTGGAAAGGCGCCTTTATGATCGACGGTAAGCGGGTACTGGCTGTCATTCCCGCGCGTGGCGGCAGCAAAGGCCTTCCAGGGAAAAATATTCGTCCCTTATGCGGCGTTCCTTTGGTGGGGTGGCCAATCAGAGCGGCCCTTCAGTCCCGCTATGTGGACCGAGTGCTGGTGTCTACCGACTCGCCGGAGATTGCTGAGGTGGCGAAGAGTCAGGGCGCGGAGGTTCCTTTCCTGCGACCCGATGAGCTGGCGGGCGATTGCGCGCCGACAGCGCCGGTGTTGCTGCATACCCTGGATTGGTGCCGGCAGCATGGCGAGTCCTATGATTACTTAGTGCTGCTTGAACCCACGTCTCCACTCACTGAAGCTACCGATGTGGATAAAGCGTTGGAAATGTTATTCGGGGCGCGCGAGGCGCAAGCGATTGTCGGAGTGGCGGATGTCGATGTTCATCACCCAGTGTACTGCGCGGTGATCAATGAACACGGCATGCTGGCTCCTTATCAAGGCGGAGACTTCGCCGCCATGCCGCGCCGGCAGGATATTCCAGACGTATATTACTTTGACGGCACCCTCTATATTTCCAAAGTTGAGGCTTTACGTGAGAAAGGCGGTTTCTATCACGATCGAACTCTGCCCTACGTAGTGCCCAAGTGGAAAGCCCTGGACGTGGATACTTTAACGGATTTCATCTGCGTGGAAGCTGTCATGCAACGCAGAGAAGAGCTGAAGTCTTTGTGAACCCATTAAGCGTGGCCTTATGTCTGATTATCAAAGCCGATTGTTGAATGTCATTCCCGGCGGGGCGCATACCTACTCCAGAGGTTTTGACCAGTTTCCCGCTAATGCGCCGCAGATCCTTACGTCAGGCAAAGGCGCTTATGTATTTGACCCGGACAATAAGCGTTATCTCGATTACGGCATGGCGCTGCGCTCGGTGATTCTGGGATATGCGGATGAAGCGGTAAGTATGGCCGCCATCGAACAAATATGGGCTGGCAACAATCTCACACGGGCGTCGACCATAGAGCTGGAGGCGGCCGAACTGCTGGTGGACATGATCGACTCGGTGGATATGGTCAAATTCACCAAGAATGGCTCCACCGCTGTGTCGGCGGCGGTGAAATTGGCGCGGGCTTGTACCGGGCGCGATCTGATTGCGCGCTGCGGGCAGCATCCATTTTTTTCCTATGATGACTGGTTTATCGGCTCAACGCCTTTGACACGAGGGATTCCGCAGAATGTGGTGGAGCAGACCAAATGCTTTAACTACAACGATTTGGCGTCACTGGAGCAACTCTTCGCCGCTTATCCGCAACAAATCGCCTGTGTTGTCATGGAGCCCGCTACATCGGAGCATCCTGCGCCGTCAGCTACTCACGAGGGCGAAACCTTTCTGCATGACGTGCAGCGCCTGTGCGCGCGCCATGGCGTCGTCTTTGTCCTTGATGAAATGATTACCGGGTTTCGTTGGGATCTGCGTGGGGCGCAGCATAAATATCACATCAAGCCGGATCTTTGCACATTCGGCAAAGCCATGGCCAATGGCTTTTCGGTGGCGGCGGTGGCCGGACGCAGAGATATCATGGAGTTGGGGTCTATTGAAAAAAGCGGGACGGAGCGCCTGTTTTTGCTATCCACAACCCATGGCGCGGAAATGTGCGGGCTGGGAGCTTTCGTGAAAACGGCGGCCATGTTGCGGGAGCGTGATGTCGTTAATCACATCTGGTCATACGGGGCCAAGCTGAAGTCCGGTATGAACGCCCTGGCGGCGGAAGCGGGAGTGGCGGATTACTTTCGTGTGGAAGGGATAGATTGTTCTCCGGGTTATCTGACGCTGGATCGTGATGGAAATCCTTCGATGGCGTTGCGCACGCTGTTCAGCCAGGAAATGGTCCGGCAGGGCGTACTGATGCCGTGGATCGCCTTGTGTCGGGAACATGGCGAAGAAGAACTGGAGCAGACCTTGAGTGCGGTTAAAAACGCATTGAGGGTATACGCGCAAGCGCTGGAGTCGGGATGGGAGGACTTTCTGGAAGGGCCCGTTATCAAACCTGTTTTTCGCAAATATAACTGATCTCAGCTATATAACATTGTATATACGGCGTTTTTCGACGCGGGCGGACGGCTGGCGCTCGAAAATACAATGGCGTACCCATTGCAGTCACTATAAAGAACTGGCGGGCGAGACAAATTTTCGTCACCCCGGCAAAGAACAGCAGCCTGTGCGAGAGAGGAAGCCATGACGACTCACAATCCACACGATGACTTTGTAGAGATTCAACCTATTACGCAGACCCCAGAATCTGCGCCCAAACCCGCCAAGCTGCCGCCCGTTACGCTGTCGCAACAGGATCTGGCGGACATTAACGCTCACCTCAATCAAAGCCCGGTAGACCTGCTGAAAGTGCCGGCAGTGCGAATGATACTGACCCGCAACCGTATGGCCCAGGTGAATCGCGACAGTATCGAGCGGGCGGCGAACGTCGATTCCGCCGTTATCGATAATTGTATTGAATACAACATGTCCTGTCTGGCGGATGACGTCACTCATAATCGTCCGGAGCGCTTGATCGCCCCCTTGTGCCAGATCGGCTACATTGCGCGAAACATGCCGAAAATGCGAGTGCTGACGGTGGGCCCGCGTTCAGAGTCGGAGCTGCTTTGCCTGATATCCTCAGGCTTTAATGAAAATAATATCCGTGGTCTGGATCTGTTCAGCTTTTCTCCCTATATCGACGCTGGCGACATGCACGCCATGCCTTATCCGGACCACTCTTTCGACATCATTATCCTTGGCTGGGTGCTGGCGTATAGCAAAGATAACAAGAAGGCGGCGCAGGAGGTTTTGCGGGTGGCCAAGCCTGGCGCTCACATCGCCATTGGCTGTCAGGTGCAGGAAATTGTGGATGAGGCGTACTGGGAGCAATGGTCGAAAGCCAACAACAAACCCCATGTCACTGCGGGCGCCAAGTTCAAACACACCAATGAGTTGCTGGCGTTGTTCGGAACCTCCATTGACCGGGTTATTTTTCAGGAGGACGCCCATCCAGAGTTCGAGGGAAAAACCTACGACATCATGACGATCTTCCGGCTGAAGTAGAGCGAATTCTGGGACTGACGCATATCAGGGGGAGGCTTTATGTCCGCATCTGAAATCATGAAGCAAGTGTCGGAGCATTATGACCTGCGAACCGGCTGTCGCCAGTATCATCTGGAGTGCCAGCAGGCTTTCACCCGGTATCTGACCATGCCGGGATATTCATCTTTCTACAATAACGGCTTTGACCGCCTGCAGGTTTTGGATGCGGCGCATTTAGAGCGTGTCATGCAACAGCTGCAGCGGCTGCAGAATGATGATCGCAGCGCCTGGTTGGACCCTCACGTGGAGACGGTCAGATTCGACTACCGGAATGACGCAGACTGGATAAGAGAGATGTATGGGGCGGTGCTCAACCAGGAAATGGACCGCATCCTGGTGAACTTCTTTCAGTCCGAGTACATGGTTCACTCGCTGTGCTTTCATCGCACATTCCCCACGCAAGTGGAGGACGATGTGTCCTACCGCTGGCATCGGGACGCAGGGCCTACCGGGCATATTAAGATCATTATTTATTTCACTGGTGGAGAAATCAGCGGCGCTGGAACGGAAGCACTGGACGTTAATGTTACCTATGAGCTGGCGGAGCAGGGGTATTCGTTTCCACCGCTCAACGAACGCCGCTCCGATCTGGGGGAGTACTTCGACCGCGCCAATATTGTTTACAAGCCTTACGATCATTGCACGCGAGCTGGCGAAGCGCTGGTTTTCCGACCTCGGGACGTGTTGCATCGCGGCGTGTTCTCACGGGACCCGCATTCTCCCAGATACGTTGCGACGATGCTGCTGCTGCCCAGTCCGGTGCACTGGACACAGGCTTATGAGTTGTGGCCGTTATATGCGCAACAACGCTTTGCTGGAAAGTCCATTGATATGCAGCATGGGCCTGTCCTGAAGGGGCAAGCCAAGGTGATGGTGCCTTGAGACCAGTCAGAGTCAGTCACATAGATAAGGCGTTATAGAAGTTGAACGAATGTATGAAGCAATTGGAAGGGAAAGTCGTCGTTATCACTGGCGGATGCGGTTTGCTTGGCGGCAAGTTTTGTCGCGCAGTACTTCAGGCTGGAGGCAGGGTGGCGGTAGCGGATATAGATCTATCTCAGGCGAAGTTGTTTGCTGAGAGTCTGCAAAGTGAATTTGGCCAAGAGGCTGCGTGCGCCGTTAAATGCGACGTCACTGATAAAGAAAGCATCCTGAACGCCATTGCTGCAACCGAACGCGCAATGGGCGCGATCAACGCTCTTGTCAACAGCGCCTATCCCCGCAATAAACATTACGGCCGCAGCTTTTTTGATGTGGAGTATGAAGACTTTTGCGGAAATCTGTCTTTGCATCTGGGGGGATATTTTCTGGCCTCACAGCAGTTCGCCAGGCATTTTGTCGCGCAGGGCGGCGGCAATATTGTGAACATCGCCTCCATTTATGGCGTGACGGCTCCCCGCTTCGATATCTATCAGGGGACGACGATGACGATGCCCGTGGAATACGCGGCGATTAAATCCGCGCTCATCCATCTTACGCGTTACATGGCGAAGTTCTTGCGCGGAACAGGCGTCAAAGTTAACGCCATCAGCCCTGGCGGCATTGCAGATGGCCAGCCGGAAGCTTTTTTGCAGGCCTATGCGGAATATTGCAGCGAAAAAGGCATGCTGGACCCTGACGATATCTGCGGCGCGCTGGTGTTTCTGTTGTCCGACGCCTCCCGATACATCAATGGCGGCAACCTGATCGTGGACGATGGTTTCTGCCTTTAGAGCCGTCGCTTCTTGAAAGTATTAAACTGAATAATATTGCTATGAATACTGCTATGAAAAAGCTGAAGAGATGCACTCGGTGCCTGCTGCCCGAGACATATGAAACCATCGAATTTGATGCGAATGGCGTGTGCAATATCTGTCGGTCCTGGGAAATCAAGGCGGATCAGATTGACTGGGGCGCGCGCAAGACATTGCTGGATCAGCTGATTGAAAAATACCGGGGTAAATACGATTACGACTGCATTGTGCCGTTCAGCGGAGGCAAGGACAGCACCTATCAACTTTACTACCTGGTCAAGGAGTATGGCGTCAAGCCGCTGGTCGTTCGCTTCAATCATGGCTTTATGCGCCCGACTATTGAAGAAAACTGTACGCGCACGTTCAAAAAACTGGGGGTGGACGTTATTGAATTCACGCCCAACTGGAAGATCGTCAAACGTTTGATGCTGGAGTCTTTTCGTCGCAAGACCGACTTTTGCTGGCATTGTCACACAGGCATTTATTCATACCCCATGCAGATTGCGGTTAAGTTCAATGTGCCGCTGATTATCTGGGGCGAGCCGCAGGCGGAGATCACCGCGTATTACGACTATCTGAATGATGAGATCGAGTACGAGGATGAGAAGAAATTCAATATGATCCGCAATCTTGGCATATCCGCGGACGACATGTACGGGATGATCAATTCACCTGAAGACCCCATTGATCGCCGCGATCTGGCCCCGTTCACCTATCCCAGCCTGAAGGACCTCAAGCGAATCGGCTATGCCTCCGTTTGCCTGGGAAGCTTTATCCCCTGGGACTATGAGAAACACGTGAAGGTGATCAAGGAAGAGTTGGGCTGGCGGACGGACGAGGTGGAAAGCGCGCCGATAGCGGTGAACACTACTTGCGAGAAAATTGAATGCTTTATGCAGGGAACCCGTGACTACATCAAGTATTTAAAGCGTGGTTATAGTCGTATCACGCAAATAAACGCCATGAAGCTGCGTCGCGGCCGTATTTCTCTGGCAGAGGCTGAGCGATTGAATGAACTGGATGGCCGTCGCCCCGAGTCTCTGGATATTTTCCTGAGTTATGTGGGGCTGACTGAGCAGGAGTTTAATGAAATCGTGTCTGGAATGGTCATACCGCCTTTTGAGCCAGACTTCGACCATCCAGTCCGCGGCGAACCGCTTTGGGACGCCATCAAATGGTACCGCGAGGATGAGTCTGGATGAATATCGGCGTATTGAACTATGGCATGGGTAATATTAAATCAGTACTCAACGCCATTGACGCTGTGGGGTACGACGCGCATGTCGTCGCTGCGCCGGATCAGCTTGCCGAATTGACGCATCTGATTATTCCCGGCGTCGGCGCTTTCGGTAACGCCATGGCCAATCTCGCGTCGGCGACCTTGCTTGAGGCGATCCATGAACATGTTCGGCAAGGGCGTCCGCTGATGGGCGTCTGTCTTGGCATGCAATTATTGGCGACCCAGGGTGAGGAGGGTGGGTTGAACGCCGGCCTTAATCTGATACCTGGCGTGGTGCGCCATTTGGAGGTTGATGCTCCGGTTCCGCATGTTGGATGGAATGCGTTAATTCATCATCAGGAACACCCCATTTTTCAAGGGGTGAAAAAGCATGTGGATTTCTACTTCGTGCATTCCTACTACTTTGCTGCGCAAGACCGCAGCCATGTGGTCGCGGAAACTGAATATGGCGTGGCATTCCCCGTCGTGGTAGGCCGGGACAATATCGTCGGCGTGCAGTTTCATCCTGAAAAGAGTCAGGATAATGGTTTAAAAATTCTAGAAAACTTTTGTGAGTGGGACGGGCGATGCTGAAAAAGCGCATTATTCCCATGCTGCTGCTGAGCCAGGGGCGCATGGTGAAGGGGAAACAGTTTTCCGCTTTTCGGGACACCGGCGATCCGGTTTCCGCCGCTCGCATATACAACGCTCAGTTTGCGGATGAGCTAGTGTTTCTGGATGTGGACGCCAACCGCCAGGGAAGCGACTTTGAACAATTGTTGAGTCTCATTGATAAGGTGTCTTCCGAATGTTTTATGCCGCTGAGCGTCGGCGGCGGAGTGAACTCAGTGGAGCAAGTACGTCGCCTGGTGCAGTCCGGCGCCGATAAAGTCGTTATCACTACCGCCGCATTAGAAAATCCGGGGTTGATTAACGACGCTTCGGCTATCTTTGGCCGCCAATGCATTGTCGTCGGCCTGGATGTGAAACGGGAAGATGGCGCATGCCGCTTGTACTCTCATTGTGGTCGTCATAAAACAGAGCGGGAACTGGAAGAGTTTATTCGCGACATGACCCAGCGCGGCGCTGGCGAGTTTATCGTCAACGCTATCGACCGCGACGGCATGATGCAGGGATATGACCTGGATATGATCAAGTGCGCCAAGGCGGTTACTGATCGGCCCGTACTTGCCGCCGGCGGCGCCGGCACATTCGCGCACCTTGCGGCGGCCTTTCAGGAAGCGAACGCGGATGCGGTGGTGTGCGCGAGTATTTTCCACTTTGGCGACAACAATCCTATTCGCGCCAGATCACATTTATTGAACGCTGGCGTCCCCATGAAACTCATCAAATAACCATGCAGCTATCTTTAGCCCCTGAGCATTTGGCTCATTATGTCAGTAAGCAGCTCGATCATTTTTTTCCGGACGGCCGCAGCGTAGAGACGGCGTTGTCTCAGTCTCTGCCTGAAGCGCTAAAGCGACTGGAGTTCTGCTTCTCCCATATTCGCCTGAAATACTATGTCGAAAACGACGAGGCCGTGTTTAACCATCTTCATGGCGATCATTACGCTACCTTTTTGTATTTTCTTGCTAATCAGGCCTACCGTGACAGTCAGGTGACGCTGGCGGAAAAGGCGTTTCTTCTTAATAAAGCCTTGCACGGTGTCGACGCCTTCTATGGCGTGGAGCTGCCGCGTATCTTCCTGTTGGTGCACCCGCTTGGAACGGTGCTGGGTTCAGCCTCTTACAGCGACTATTTGACGGTGTACCAGGGCGTGACCATTGGCTCCACCTATCGCGGCGACTACCCAACGATTGGCGAGGGCGCGGTGTTTTGCTCCGGCGCCAAGCTGATTGGTAACTGTCGCGTCGGAACTAACGTCACTTTTGCCGCGGATGCGTTCGTGCAAGGTATCGATACGCCGGATGACAGTCTGGTCGTGGGAAAATTTCCTGACTGCCGGATATCGCCCAATAAACTGGATAATCGACGGGTCAAGTTTGGCTGAGAACGGAGTGAGCAGTTGGCGGCTTGAGAGGGATGGCGCAGGGATAGAAAAAGGGATAGAAAAAAACGGCGGGCCTTGCAGCCCGCCGATAGTGGCTTTTACCTTTTCACAAAATACAGCTTGAGATCGTGGCCGATTACTTTGCCGATATCGGCCCCGAAGACTTCGGTCTGCAGTTGTTTCAATATTGCACCTGAGGGTTGCACCTTGTCGTCCCGATCTTTGACCTGCGCCAGCTTCCAGTCCACCTCATTGCTGAGGTGCGTCAGCACCGATTGAATTTGCGCACGGTCTTCGCCAGCGAACCAGGTGCTGCGACATCCTGTCAGGTTGTAAAAGTGCGGATGGCTGAGCAATGGCGCCCAGGCGGGGTCGTCTGCATTTTCGATAATGGCCCGGCGCAATAAGCGGATATCATTGGAGCGACGCGTCAGTCGGTAGTGCTCAATGATTGTCTGAGCTTTATCCGTCACCTGAGTCAGTTCGCTGTCGCCGGTTGAAACCTGTACGACGCCGCCTTTGCACACCATGCTCTTGATGCTTTCGATCAAGTTAAACTCCGCCTCGCTGAGAGAAGGAAATTTCTCAATCTTCAGGAAGTGGATCGTTGCGCCGTCCTGGATAAAACGCTGGGCGATGGAGTAGGGCCAGAATACGATATTTTCCAGATCATATTGTTCCGCTTTGCGAGCGCCAAAAGCGAGGTTCGCCAGATTTTCATCGACAGCGATAACATCCACGTCATCAAAGTAGCGGGCGAATTCTACCGCTCTTTGTGACGACTCGGCGCCGAGAATCATCGCGCATAAGCGTTCGGGCAATTGCTGCGCACGCGCGCCCAGAACGCTTTCCAATTGCTTGCGCAGCGATTGCTCGCTGAAGAACTCTATGTTGCGCCACACCGGACAGGCCATGGCGACTTCCGCTGCGTCTTCCAGTAACTCAAGCTGTTTTTCCTGAAAGCCTTGCTTGTAGCTTTCATCCTCCATGGGTAAGTAGAAGCTGGCTTCCATCAAAAGTTGCATGGACTGCGGCCAGTCGTCCAGGGAGAAGGCCGACAGGTAGCGCGAGTAAGCCTGAGGGAAGAGAGTGACATACATGGCGGCGAGGATAAGAGCGCCTGCGATATCCGTCACGCTGTTTTCCGTTGTGCAGGAAAGCAGAATCTTTCTGTTCAGGGCGCTGATTTGAGCGGTTTCGTCTTCGGCGGCGTAGAGGGCTCCGCCGGTAGCGACATTGTAGACGCCAATGGCGATAGCCAGTTCCTGCAGCCCTTCGCGTAGTTCGCCGGAGGCCATCGTCTCGTCAAGGATAGCTTTGCGTATCAACGTGACGAACTGCTCCACATCTGCATTCGGCATGACGGTCCTGGTTAGCGCCAACAGCAGTAGCGGGTCCTGCGCTGCGTCGTTGATATCGATGCACACGTCAGGATTACGCAGGTCGTATTTCAACGCCAATGTTTGTGCGGTAATGCGAGCCAGATTCTGGTGAGGCAGATCTTCCTGCCGCAGTAAATCGATCAGATCGCGCTCTATAGTTTCGGAGCGTCGTTCAACCTGCAGGTGAGCGCAGCACTTGATCATGCCGGCGTACAGAGTGGGCCACTCCAGACCGTATTCCAGTAAGCGCCGATAGTGCATATAAGCAATATCGTAATTGCCCATCGCCGCCTGGCAGTGTGCGATTCCCAGGAAGGCCGCGGCGTAACTTTTATCCTGATGCAGCGCTTGTTGGAAATATTGCTCCGCCTGGGCGGGCTGGTTTTCCATCAGGTTCAGATAGCCAAGGTTGGCGATCAGCTGCGGGGCGTTGCGGTCTTGGGCCAGCGCTTGATTAAAGAACCGGCGCGCTTCATTCAGCCGTCCTTCATCCAGCTCTATTCGACCCAGCAGGCCCAGCGCCGAGGCTTGCGCTGGCTCCAGCGCCAGCGCTTGCTCTATCAGCGCTTTGGCTGCGCCTCTGTCCTCACTGCGTTGTTGATGTGACGCCCCTGGACGGTTGGAGGCGCGATAGATTTCGTTCGCCTCTATCAGTAGACGGGCGGCTTCAACACGGGTGGATTGAAGTTTTTCGTTTGCTTGCGCTGTTGCCTGCATGGTGCTTACCTCTGCTAGCTCAATTCAATCTCTGTTTAGCCTTGCAGCAGCTGCAGCACCTGCTGCGGCTGCGCATTAGCCTGTGCCAGAATCGACAATCCGGCTGACTGCAATACCTGGGTTCGGGACAGCTCGGCGGTCTCCGACGCGAAGTCCGCATCGCGGATTCGCGAGTTGGCGGCGGTCAGGTTTTCTGACGCAATCGCCTGGTTGGATATGGTCGACTCGAAGCGATTCTGGATCGCGCCGAGATTCGCACGCTGGAAGTTGATGGTGTTCAACGCGTTGTCCACCGCACTGAGAGCCAGGATGGCGCCGTCCACTGTGGATATGTCTATGTTTTGCACCAATTGCCCTGTGGAGTTGGAGCCGTAAGTGCCGACTTCGAACCCGCTCTTTTCTATCTGACCGGTCAGCGTATCCAACTCGATGGCGCCGGCCGAGAGCAGGGTGATGGTGCTGGCGGTGACGGTGTCCACAGTGCCCAGTCCAATTAAAGACGTGGTTGTAGAGGCGTTGGATATCTGAATGTTCCTGCCGTCGTCGGCGATCATTCTGTAACTGCTGCCGAAGGCTTCCGCTTGCACCCCGGTTTGTCCGGACTTGTTGTTGATCGCAGTGATAACCGTTCTTTGCACATCCGCGACGGTGTCGTTGGAGCCGTAGGAGATGTTGATCTGCACGCCATTGATCTGGAAGTTGAAGTTTTGCGCGCTGCCAGTCACTAACGCAGTGGCGTTTTGGATTGTATCGTTTACTTCCGCTACGACGCCGGTCTGGTCACTGACCTTGTTGATCGCCACAGCTTTGGCGATGGCGCTGGAGTCCGTTTGCGTGCTGGAGGAAGTGTCAAAATTGGTCTGCGTCGGGCCGATAGGGACGCCGTTGATAACCAGGTCGCCTGCAGCGAATGGGTTGGCGTCCACCTGGTCACTGATGGCGCCGCTGTTATTACCGCTGAAGGTGCCTACCGATAGGCCCGCGTTGCCAATGTTGCCGGTTGTAGTGTCGAGTCCAATGGCGCTGCCGTCGCGGGATATGAGCGTAAAGGTGCCCGTATAAGTGATTGCGGCGGAGGCGGCCGTGTCGGACGGCGGCAAACCGAAAGCAGTGGAATTGAGCGCGGTGCTTTGGATGACTATGTTGCGGCCATCCTCCGCCGTCAGCCTGATGCCGACTGTCGGGTTGCCGTCAAACGAGGCGGTGACGCCGGTTTGTCCGGATTTTTCATTGATCGCCGCTGCGACGTTCTCAAGGTTGACCTGCGATGACAGGTTCGAGGAGATGGTCACTGCGATCGCCACGCCGTTTATCGTCACGGACGCTGACTGGGTGGTGGCGATAAACGTGGTGGAGCCGCTGACGTATGTGCCGTTAATCACGGCTTCTACGCCGGTGGACTCCGTCAGTTTGTTGATCGCCGCTACTTTGGCGATGGCGCTCTGGTCCTGGTTGGCGCTGGAGAACGCATCGTCAACGCCAGTGGATGCGCCGATGGCGATGCCGTTGATCACCAGGTCGCCAGCAGCGAGAGCCGCAGATTCCGGCTCCGAGGATATGCCGTCGGTTTCCGCAGCCCCCAGTTTATCCACCGTAGCGCCTTCTATACCGAAGGTGACCGATTCGCCTTCGTTGGCTCCGATCTGGAAGGTCACGTCTGTGAAGGTGCCGTCCAGCAACTTGGTGCCGTTAAAGTTGGTTTGCTCCGATACCCGCTTGATCTCTTGAAGCAGCTGGTTGACCTCTTCGTTAAGCGCCTTGCGATCCAGCCCGCTGTTGGTGGCGTTGGCGGATTGCAGCGCCAGGTCGCGAATACGCAGGAGGTTTTCACTCATTGCGCCAAGCGCGCCTTCCGCTGTTTGCGACAGCGACACGGCGTCGCCGGCGTTGCGAATAGCGACGCTTAATCCTCGTACCTGGGAGGTAAAACGGGTGGATATCGCCAAGCCGGCGGCGTCGTCCCGCGCGCTGTTGATACGAAGACCCGATGACAGGCGCGCCAGAGCTGTCTGGTTGGCTGACTGCGAATTATTGAGATTTCGCTGCGCGTTGATCGAGGCGATGTTGGTATTAATTATCTGAGGCATAACTTCCCCCTATTGCGTCTATACCAGCCGGGCCGTTTCCTTCGTAAGAGCCGCTCGGATGCGTAGCAACCGGCTACCTGACTTTGCCTGCCCCTCTTTGCGAATAAAAATTGCGCAGAAAAGAGCGTTTCCACTGCCTATGCAAAAGCATTGCCAGAACTGTTGCTAAATTTTATGTGTTTGATTTTTAACCGCAAAAAAACGCAGATAGGTTTGCAGGAAAGAGAGGATCTTGGATTTTGGCAGGAGTTTGCCAAGGGGCGGTCAAAAAGTTGCCGCTTGCCGCCAAGGGGAAATTGGAGATTACGATTGTCCGCTGCTTCATATAGATAGCCTGGCCTTACAAAGCAAGGCGCCTGACCTTACGCTTTCCTTTTTGAAGCGGCTGCGCATATGGCGGCATGATAATTGCCGATCCTGAAGGATAAAGGAGTTAAGCGTGGCGAAAACAGGAGCAATGGCCAGATCACTGCTACGCTAACTGTGTCTGTTCACTAAAAATTTTGCGAGTGACTGAAAATTGCCGCCCCAATTTTCTCGTTCGGAAAAAACTAAAAAAGAGATAGAAGCAATGACCGATCAAGCGGAAATACTTAAGCCTTTTATTGAGCGCAGGGAAAAGAATTTAGCCTACTTCAAAGACCACTTTCCCGGTATTTATAAGCACTTCCTGAATTATCAGATGAAAAAAGCCAAGCTGAATATCATCCCTGATGCTGGCGAAGTGGACATTCACGATGAAGGCCGCTCCGTATATGGCGGTAAAGCCAAGGCTTATGCGCTGAACGAAATCAAGGAATTCACCAAGGTCTACAGTGAAGGCGGCAAGGTGGTTTCCATTGATCCGCCGTTTCCCGGCGATTACTGCTTCCCAAGGTTCTTCTTCAAAACCGCTGACGCCATTATTCGGAAATCTCCTATTAATAAGTCGAACTTCAATCATTTTTGGCTGGGCGATTCCTATCCCTGTATTGTCTTCCTCGGGTGCGGCGTGGGGTATCACATTGAAGCCTTTCTGGAGCAGCACAGAGTCAACTATGCTGTGATTTTTGAGCCTAATCTGGACCATTTCGCCGCGAGTCTGTACGCCGTCGATTGGGCGGAGATTTGCCGCAAGTATGACGGCGCGGAAGGGCGCACTATCCACTTTCTGCTGGGCGGACAGGAAGACGAATACTCACAATGGGCGCTGCTTTGGAACAATCTGGTTACGACGCCGCCGGCTTTCCCTCTTGCGACGCTGTTTTATAACCATCGCGGCTTGAAGTCCCACGATAATTTATCTGAGAAGGTGTGCGATGACCTGTATGTGTTCCTGGTTTCCTGGGGCAATTACGACGATGAGGTCAACCAGCTCAACCAGGCGGCGCACAATATATATAGCGGCGTTGAATTATTGCCGCCGCCGGTTAACGACATCACCGACGTGCCGGTGTGCATTGTCGGGGCGGGTCCCTCCCTGGACTTGCGCATTGATCAGTTGCGGGAAATGCAGCAGCGCGGCGCGTTGATCATTTCATGCGGCTCCTCCATCACTGCGTTGCATCCGATGGGAATCAAACCGGATATTCATGTTGAATTGGAATCTGATTATCAATATGTGGTCGGACAGCTGGAGCGGCTTAAAGATCCTGATTATTTGAATTCGATAAAAGTTATTGCTCCTATCCACATTAGTCCGGTCGTATACCAGTTATTTGGGGAGCGGCGCGCCTATATCAAAGAAGAGTGTGGGCTGGCGACCATGTTCTCCGAACATGGACAGATTATCCGTGGGGGAACTCCTACTTGCACCAACCTTGGGTTGGCTTGGGCGCTGCACTACGGATTCAAGAATATCCTGTTGTTTGGGATGGATTTTGGGTTCACGGACAGACGCCACCACCATGCGCAAAGCTCGATCTATTACGACGACGACGCCCACGAAGCGTTCAAGCGCAGTGTGGATTACGACGGCCAGCATGTGTTTAAGGTGGAGGGTGTTGACGGCGGCTCCGTTTTGACGTCACCGCAATATTTCGCCGCCAAACGCAAAGCGGAAAACAGTCTGCGTGACTTTCCGGAGCGCGGCAAAGTCTACAATTTTTCTCATGGAGCCAAGATTGAAGGCGCTGACTGGGTGGCGCCAGGGCCCTTGCCGATTGCCCTGACGGCGCTCAGCGCAAGCAGCGACAAGAAACAGAAGGTGGTGGACTACCTCTATGCGTCGCAGCACGAAAAAATACCGGTAGACGTGCTGGAGAAGAAGCGCGACCGCTTGAACGTCCTATTCGGGCAATTCAGTGACGATGTTTCCACATTTCTGCAGGCGCCCATTTCCAGCAAGGATGACATGAATAGAGTCTGTAATCGCATCAACACCTACATGGAAGATCAGGTGCAAACCAAAGCTAAAGAATTTTATTTTCTGTTGCGGGGCTCTATCAGACATTTTCTTTATATCGGTTTCGCGCATGCGCTGGCCATTCAGAATGATGCGGAGAGGCTGACCTTCATGGAGGAGTGGAGACAAACTATGCTGCGCTTTCTCCTTGATGTACATAAACATTTTCTTCAGGTTATGTACAAAAAATTCGACCTTGCGACGGACCCCTGGGTGCGTCGTTCAATCAATGATCCCGATGACTTTGCGTGAGCGTAAATTCATGGGGTTAAGGCTTACATTTCATTACAAAGAGCAGGCAAAAATTAACTAAAGAATCTTCTCCTGAAGCCGTTACTAAGGACAACGGGTTAGCGCAGTTCGACCGGCCCTGCTGTGTAGAAGCGAGAACCTCTTAACCGAGTGAGAAGGGTTACAGGAGAAGCAAACATGCCTCAAATAATTAATACCAACATTGCGTCGTTGAATGCGCAGCGTAACCTGAACGCTTCACAGCGGTCAGGGGATACGGCGCTGCAGCGGCTTTCCTCGGGTCTCCGCATCAACAGCGCAAAAGATGACGCGGCAGGTCTGGCGATTTCAACACGTTTCGACGCTCAGATTCGCGGCACCAACGTCGCGGTTCGTAACGCGGGAGACGCGATCTCATTGGCGCAGACCGCTGAAGGCGCCTTGAGCTCAATGAAAGACAGCTTACAGCGTATTCGTGAACTGTCGCTGCAATCTGCGAACGACACTAACTCCACTATCGACCGCGAAGCCTTGCAAGAAGAGGTTGGCCAGCTGATCAGCGAGATTGAAAACATCGCTGCAACGACCAACTTCAACGGTAAAAAACTGCTGGACGGTTCTTTCCAGAACTCCGTTTTCCAAACTGGCGCTAACCTGGGGAACACCATTAGCGTGTCCATCTCCAAGCTGGACACCAGCACTTTGGGAACAGCGGACACCAGCGGTATTTCCAGCAGAACGACTACGACTGCTCTGGTTGTAGGCAGCACCGGCAATGAAATGGTTGCAGGGGACATCGTTATCAACGGCATCTCCGTGGGCGCATCTGTGGGCACCGACGATACGGCTTCCACCAGCCATGCGGCCTCAAGCGCCATTGCCAAGGCGGCGGCGATTAATGATGTATCCGATCAGACAGGCGTCACCGCTACTGTCGATGCGAACTATGTCGCCGGCACCACGACCGCTGATGCGACTGCGGCGAACGTGTCCTTGAACTTGAACGGCGTCAGCATCAGTCTGAGTAAAGGCACCACCTTGACTGTCGAGCAGAACCTGCAAGCGACAGCGGACGCCATTAACGAAAAATCCGGCGCCACTGGCGTGCGCGCGGTCTTCGACGGCGACACCGCCAAGGGTATCTCCCTGGTGGCTGACGACGGTCGTAACATTGTATTGACCGAAACTACGAGCAACACCTTGGCCACCTTTGGTCTGGCTGCGGCTAGCTCCCTGGGTAACGCTTATGTCGGCACCTACTCGCTTTCAAGCGACGACGGCAGCGACATTGCACTGACCACGACTACAGGCAACATCGATAACGCCGGTTTTGAAGTGGGATCATTCAGCGGAAACAACGCAGGTATTGTGAGCGATAACGGCTCCACCACCGCGCTGGTGACTGGCGACATCGTTATCAACAACGTGGCTATCGGACCCAGCTTGAGCACTGACGACACGGCTTCCACTGCGAATGCGGATGGTAGCGCCGTCGCGAAAGCGGCTGCGATCAACCGTGCGTCTGATCAGACGGGCGTTACAGCACTGGCTAACGAAAACCGTGTTAACTCAGGTAACCTGACTACCACGACAGCCTCCGCTACGATCACACTCAACGGCGTGTCTATTACAGCGAGCTTCAGCACTACTGACGACGTTGCTGTGAAGCAGGCTGCGATCATCGATGCGATCAACCAGAAATCCGGTCAGACAGGGGTGACTGCGGAAGTACTGGATTCTGACTCCTTCACTCTGGTGGCAGCGGACGGTCGTAACATCGACATCAGCGGCGCCACAGCGATGGCGAGCATCACCACTACGACCTTTGTCAGCTCTGTGACGCTATTGTCTGGCGGTCAGATAGACGTTGAATCCAATACCAACTCCGCCGGCCTGGCGAAAGCGGGTCTGAGAATCGGTACATTCGGCGGCGCTGAAAGCGGCTCCCTGCTGCAGGATGTGGATATCTCAACTGTAGCTGGCGCTGAAGCGGCTCTGAAGGCGGTGGATAACGCATTGCAGACTGTAACGTCCAAACAGGCGGAACTGGGCGCGATCCAGAACCGCTTCCAGAACACGATTGCGAACTTGGAAGTGAACAATGAGAACCTGAACTCCGCCAACAGCCGGATCAGGGACGCAGACTTCGCATCCGAGACCGCAGCGTTGTCAAGGGCGCAGGTACTGCAACAGGCCGGTATCTCGATATTGGCGCAGGCTAATGCAAGACCCCAGCAAGTCTTGTCGCTCCTGCAGTAACGGAGTGAACTAACGTGAAATACCGGCCGGATGTTCTCTTCCGGCCGGTTTATGCGTTAAGACATGCTAAGAGGTGAGATATGAATGACGTTAAGACCACTGAACTGAGTGTGGCGGCAGTCACTAAACCCGTGAGCCTGCCGTCTGCTCAGTCCGCGACGTCGTCACCTCCGATTGAACCTAAGGTTAAGTCCGGGGTAGCAACGTCTACGCCTGATACGCAGGCTGCGAAGCAGAGCTCTGCAGCCCAGCCCACCAACGACATTGCCAACAAGCAACAGCAGCAGTTGGAGAGGGAGCAAAGCCAGGAGCTGAGGGAAGCGGTGACCAAGTTGAATGAATACGTTCAATCTGTGCAGCGTGACCTGCAGTTCGAACTGGATGAGGACTCGGGAAGAACGGTCATTACTGTTTTGGACAGAACCACAAAAGAAGTAGTGAGACAGATTCCTGATGACTTGGCCCTTAAGCTGGCGCGCAACTTGCAACAGGATGAACCAGTTAATCTGTTTTCCGCCAAGGCGTGAGGCTTGGCGGGATCAGATAGGGTTCGGAAGGAATTTACGATCCGTAACAAAAAAAGGGGCAAAGTTTTGCCCCTTTTTGCCGATAAATAGAGATATGATCGTACACACAATCCGCGAGGTTGGCGTCACATGGCAAGCGTTTCTTCAATAGGCATCGGCTCGGGAGTATTGACCAGCGACTTGATCGAGCAGCTGGCCAGTGCTGAGCGTGAGCCGACGGAAAAAAGGCTGAATCTCAAAGAAGATGAAGTAACGGCCAAACTCAGCGATTTAAGTCGTCTGAAAAGCGCAATCACCGACCTGCGCTTGTCCGCCAGGACATTGAGTACGCCAGAGTCGATGTCCAGCAATACCGCGACATCCAGCGGCTCTGCGATTGGCGTCACCGCCAACACCTCTGCGAAAACCGGCTCCTATGCGCTCACCGTCAGCAATCTGGCCGTTGCGCAGTCATTGAGTTCCGGCACATTTGCTGATAAAGACACCACGACTGTAGGAACAGGCACGCTGTCTTTCACTGTCGGCGGCGTCACCAAGAACCTGACCGTTGATAGCAGCAACAACACGTTGCAGGGGTTGTCCGACGCTATTAATGATATGGGACTGGATGTTAACTCCTCCGTTATCTACAACGGTTCCTCCTACCAGCTTGTCTTATCCGCTTCAAAAACCGGTGTGGCGAACGCCATTTCCATTTCGGCGACGGATAACGACGGCAACAGTACGGACGGCTCCGGGATTTCCCAGTTTATTTACAACGCCACCAACCAGAATCTAACTCAGGACGTTGCAGCGGAAGACGCCGCCTTCACATTGAATGGCGTATCCATCACCCGCTCATTGAACACCGTGGACGACGTCGTGGACGGCCTGACTCTGACTTTAAATGCTGAAACCGCAAGCGCAGTCAACGTTACCGTTAGCAAAGATCTGAATGCTGTGACCGAAAGGGTCCAGGATTTAGTGGATAAATATAATGCTTTGCAGGAAATCATTAGCGAAGTCACTGCCTTTGACAGTGATACTGGAGAAAAGGGCACGTTGTTGGGCAGCTCCACAGTGCGCACTATCTCCACTCAGTTGCGTTCCACGCTGAGTTCAATTGTTCCCGGGCTGGAAAGCGCTAACGTGCGCAGCTTGTCTGAATTGGGAATTACGACCAACTCAGAATCGGGACAACTGGAGTTCAACAGCCTGACGTTCCAAAGCAAGCTGCAAAGCTATCCGAATGACGTCGCGGCTTTGTTCGCCGACCAGGGGCGTACGACGGATGCACAGGTCAAATACGTCAGCGCCGGGATAAACACCAAGATTGGCTCTTACGCCATCGATATCACCCAGGTGGCGACGCAGGGCGCTTTCACCGGCAATGTGGCGCTGGGCGGCTCTACGGTCATTGATGCGGACAACGATACCTTCAAGATCAAAGTCAACGGGGTTGAGTCCAACACTATTACTCTGACTGCCGGGACTTATACTGACAGCGAGTTGCTTGCGGAAATTCAGACTCAGTTGGATGCGGACACCAATATCGCAGGCTCTGGTGTGACTGTTTCGTTGGACGGTAGTAACCAGCTGGTGTTCACCTCTGGAGAATATGGCATTACCTCCAAGGTCGAGATTACCGCTATCGACACTAATACTGCGGCGCAGCTGGGATTGACTGTCGCCACAGGCGTAGATGGTTTGGATGTCGCTGGCACGATCAACGGGAAAGCCGCTACCGGAAAGGGGCAGTATCTGACCTCTGCGGACGGAGACTCGAAAGGACTCAAGCTGCAAATTACCGGCGGCGCCACTGGCGCGCGCGGCACGGCGACTTATATTGAAGGGGTGGGTGACCAGATGGTCGACCTGGTGAACAATTATCTGTCCGCCGAAGGTCTGATTACGGTCGCCATCAATGGCTTTAACTCTCAGCTGGAAAAAATCTCCGAAGATCGCACGGAGTTGAACGACCGAATTACCGCCCTGACAGACAGGCTGGCGCGTCAGTTCACCGCCGCGGATTTGATTATCTCCCAGCTCAAGAACACGGAAAACTTTTTGTCCACGCAGTTGGAAGCGCTGGTGGCCAGCACTACTGGAAGCAAGGGTTAAGCGACGGGCCTGATCCAGGCGCTTAAGATCACAGACGAGTAATTATGAGGTTGCTATTACAATGAACGCGTTACATCAGTATCAGAGCGTGAATCGTCAGACCAGCATCGTCGATGCGGATGGACATAAGTTGATCCAGCTGTTGTTCGATGGAGCGCTGGAGCGCATTACCATGGCGAAGGGGCAGATTCTGGCCAATAACTTTGAAGGCAAAAACCGGCTTATCGGCAAGGCGGTTGAAATCGTCGGCGGTTTGCGTGAGTTTCTGGACAAAGAAAAAGGCGGCGATATCGCAGAGCGTCTGGATGCATTGTACGAATATATGGAGCGCCGTTTATTTGAAGCCAACCTGCAAAATGATGCGACTATCCTGGATGAAGTGGCGGGCTTGTTGAAGCAAGTCAAAAACGGCTGGGACGGCATTCGTCAGGAAGCGTTGGAAAAAGGTCTCGTCTAACCTGGCCTGAACAGGCCGCTTTCTCGCAACCTTATGGAAACTCCTTCCGCTGTTGGCGGATGGAGTTTCTAAGCAAGGTTAAGCCGTTCTCTCATACTACGTTCGACGCTTCAATTCCCCATCAAACCTTCCATGTGCGCTTCCACACTGGCGGACAGGGCGTTCAGGTTATAACCGCCTTCCAGAATAGAAACGATGCGCCCACTGCTGTAGACCCGCGCCACATCCATCAATAAACGCGTGATCCAGCGGTAGTCCCTTTCTTCCAACTCCAGATGCGCCAGGGGATCATGTTTATGGGCGTCGAATCCCGCTGAGATAAGTATCAGTTGCGGGCGGTGATCCTGCAGGCGGGCGAGCCAGTCCCGCTCAACGCTGCGCCGGAATTGCAGGCCGCGCGTGTGGGCGTCCAGCGGCGTGTTGATGATATTAGGGCGATCCACCGCATGGTGACTGAACGGATACAGCGGATACTCAAAGCTTGAGCAGAACAGGACCCGTGGATCATCCTGAAAGATGTCTACCGTGCCGTTGCCCTGATGCACGTCGAAATCCACGATGGCGATGCGCTCCAGGCCATGAAAATCCATGGCGTGGCGGGCGGCGATGGCGATATTGTTGAAGAAGCAGAAGCCCATGGACTTGCTACGCTCCGCATGATGACCAGGCGGACGCACGGCGCAAAACGCAGTGTTCGCCTGGCCGCTGAGCACCATGTCCGCCGCTTCCACCGCTGAACCCGCAGCCAGATAGGCGGCGCGCATGCTGTGACGCATCAGGGCGGTGTCCGGATCGACCATGATGCGGCCTTTGTCCGGATTCAGGTTTTCCAGTTGTTCAACGTAGCGGGAGGGATGCACCCGGATGATTTTATCGCGGTCAGTTTCCTGCGGCTCGACCAGATCCACTTCCTGCAGTATGCCGGCGTGCTCAAGCCGGTCCATAATCGCCTGCAATCGCATGGGGCTTTCGGGATGCCCCTCGCCCATGTCGTGCAATGTACAGTCTTTATGATAGAAAAGGGCGGTTTTCATCTTTGTTTTCCTTTTAGAGGCTTTTAGTCTACTGCAAAGCGATAACGGCTTGAAACCGGAGATGGGGCGAATGTTATAGTCCGCGCCCGCGATTGAGGTGGGCGCATCGAATTACGCCAAGTCAGTCAAAGCGGGGGATCTTGATATCTGTCAAAGTGGCCGGTATTGGTCTATGTATCTTAGATATCGGCGGCGTTTCCGCAGCCGCCGGGTCCGGAGCCTGTCAACGCAAATGGAGAAAACAGATTGGGAACCCGACATTTAGAAGCGTTGTTCAACCCTAAGTCCATCGCGGTGATTGGCGCGTCCGAACGCTCCAATAATCTGGGCGGCATGGTGTTGCGTAATCTGATGTCCACGGACTATTCAGGCCGTCTGGTGGTGGTGAATGACAAGGGCTATCACGATGTGCATGGCGTCCCCTGTGTGAAACGGCCCCAGCAAATGCCGTTTCGGCCGGATCTGGCCATTATCTGTACGCCGCCGGAGAGTGTGCCGCGTATTGTCCGGGTGCTGGGAAACGTCAAGGTTAAGACTGCGATGATCTTAACTGGCGGCCTGTCGCGCACTCATAGCCGCAGTGGCAGGCCGCTGATGTATTCCGTACAGGAAATTGCGTCTGAGTACGGTATTCGTATTCTGGGGCCGGAAACCATTGGCATGCTGTCCCCGGCCAGCAATCTGAATGCGACCTACATGCATATGGGCGTGCTGCCGGGCAAGATCGCCTATATCGGCCAGTCCGGCTCTCTCGCCAGTGCGGTCATCGACTGGGCGTTTACGCGGGGAATCGGCTTTTCTCATCTCACCACATTGGGAGACGGCATCGACGTCGGGCTCGATGACCTGATTGATTACCTGGCCCAGGATCGCAGCACTAAAGCGATATTGCTGCATATGGAGAATATTCATTCGCCCCGACGTTTTATTTCCGCTGTGCGGGCCGTGTCACGGGGGAAGCTGGTGATCGCAGTGAAAAGCGGTCGCACTCCGGCATCGCAATGGCGCCCCGCAGAGTTGCCTTTGGGGGTTGTGGACGGCGACAAGATTTTCGATGCGGTATTCCGGCGCGCCGGGGTTCTGCGGGTTAACGGCGCCGATGAGATGTTCGATGCGTTGGAGACTTTAACCCGGATGAAACCGGTGCGCGGCGAGCCTTTGCACATAATCAGCAACGGTCTGGGCCCTGGAGTGCTGGCGGTGGATCGGTTGGCGTCTTTGAATGGCGAGCTGGGTTCGCTGTCGCCGGAAACGGTGAGTGAACTGGGCAAGCATCTGCCGCCTTATTGGACGCGCCGCAACCCCATCGATCTCAACTACGACGCCAACCCGGAGCTGTATCGCCGTACTCTGGAGATACTCGGACGCGATCCGCATGTGTCCAATGTATTGGTGTTGTACGCCCCGTCCCTGACCGAGGACAGTCTGCAGGTGGCGGATGCGGTGATTGAGGCGGGCAAGCGTTCTCATTTGAATATTTTCACCTGCTGGTTAGGGCACAGTACGGTGTATGACGCCAGGGAAGCGTTTTTCCATAGCGGCGTGCCCACATTCTCCACGCCGGACAAGGCGGTGAAAGCCTTCATGCACATGGTTAATCACCAGCGCAGTCAGCGGGTGCTGCGGGAGACGCCTGAATCCTATACCGACCCAGTGGTGGACCGCTCCCGTGCGCGTAAGACCATTCAGAAGATATACGCCTCAGGACGGAGAGTGCTGACTAATGCGGAGTCGCGGCAGATTCTCACCGACTACGGCATCAACATGCAGGATACCCGCTACTGTGAAACGGAAGAGCAGGTAGTGGAAGTCGCGCGTGAATTCGGCTCGCCAGTTGACATCCGCATTTTGCACGAGCATAGCTGTGTCCCTTTTAAAGACGAGAAGACCGGTCGCGGCCGCTATAAGGGCCGGGTGAAGGGGCTGGTGGAGGAAGCATCCATTCGCGATTCCTGTCGCTATCTATTGACGCATTATAGAGAGCACTATCCCGACAGCGGCTTTCTCGGGTTTGCGGTGCAGCCGAGTTTTCAGACGGTGGGCGGGGTGGGGTTCAGTTTGGGAGTCACCCGCGACCCCGTGTTTGGGCCTTTAATGGTGTGCGGCGCCAGCGGCGCGGCGGTGAATGTGTCGGCGGATCGCAAGCTCGCTCTGCCGCCATTGAACATGGTGCTGGCCCGGGACTTGTTGCAACAGACGCATATGTTTCGCCTGCTGAAAGACTATAGCTATAACCCCGAGCAGGACATCGCCAAAATTTGCGAAACCCTGGTGATTCTGTCGCAGATCATTATCGACATTCCTGAAATTAAAGGCCTTGAGGTCATGCCGCTGTATTTTGACAAGCACGGGGCGGTGGCGGTCAACGCCATGATTGATCTCGACAAGCCGGCGAAGTTGGCGATTCAGCCTTATCCGCAGGAACTGCGGGAATGGATCATGCTGCCCAAGTCGAAGCGCAAGGCGGAAATTCGCCCGGTGCGGGGAGAGGATGAGCCGAGTCACATCGAGTTCTATTCCGGCCTGTCGCCGGAATCGATTCGCTACCGCTTTTTTCACTATCGGAAGTCCTTTACTCACGATGAAATGGTGCAGATGCTGCAAATCGACTATGACCGGGAAATGGCCTTTATCGCCATGTCTCCTAAGGAAAGCGGTTATGGCGAGGATACTCTGGGAACGGTGCGCGCCTGGACGGACGCGGACAATCTGCAGTGTGAGTTCGCCATCATCGTGCGGGATGATCTGCGTGGCGAAAACCTGGGGTGGGTGCTGATGCGCAAGATCATTGAGTACTGCCGTGAAAAAGGCACGGTGGAAATGGTGGGCTCAGTGTTGCCGGACAATAAACCCATGCTGTGTCTGGCGGAAAAGCTGGGATTCAGTATTCGTTACGATGATGAAGAAGGAGTGATGGCCCTGCGTTTACCGTTAAACGCGCCGGATGAGTGGCAGGCGGAGCGCTTGAAGTACAAATAAGCGCAATACGCATATAAGGGCAAATGGGTAAGAACAAATAGAAAAGGGAAGGACAAACAGCGCGGGTCGATCCGTTATCGTCTGGATTCGACCCGCGTAGAATGCAGATCTATTCCTGAATCACCGCAGACATGTCTTCTCCGCCCAGGACCTTGATCAGGTCGTCCGTCATGCGGGAAAACTCAAGGGTCATCAGGCTGAAGTCGGCGGCGAAACGCTCAGCGGCTTCGCCAGTATCGCCATCCTTCAACTGCTCCTGCAGGGTGTCCATAAACTTGATGCGTTTGATCTTCAGGTCATCGCCTACTGCGAAGCTCAGCTTCTCGTCCCACTCCAGGGACAACTGCGTCACCTGCATGCCGTTTTCAATATGCGTGGAGATAGCGTCCGTCAAAGACTCGGTGCCTTTGCAGCGAATGACAGTGTCGGAGCCATCGCCGGAACGCAGCTCACAGTTGTCGCCCGAAACGAAAGGCGTCGGCGTGTTGTCTTTCTGCACCCAGTCTGAGAAATGCACCGCAGGAGCCTCATTCAGCGCCACGAAGCGAATTGGCAGCGTGCCCATGGATTGACGCAGGAAAGAGGTGAACTCGTCCGCACGGGTTCCGGAAGAGGTATCCACCACCAGCAGACCCTTGTCCAGGTCAATGTAAGCGGACATAAGGCGCGAGCGCTTAAACGCCTGAGGCAGCAGAACCGTGATGACCTGCTCCTTTAGTTCGTTCTTTTCCTTCTTGCGCAATTTGCGCTGCTCGCGCTCTTCGATTTCCTGAGCGCGTTCTTCCACTTCTTCCTTAATGACGCTGGCGGGCAGAATTTTCTCTTCCCGTTTCAGAGTCAGCAACAGATAGCGGCCTTGTTGATAGACCAGCGCGTCGCTGACCAAAGGCGCTGCGGGAACCCAGCCCAGACGATAGGTGTCGTTGGCCTGGCACGGGGTGAAAGCATGTTCGCTCAAACCGGTTTCCAGGTCTTCCAAAGGCCAGGGCACGGGTTTTGTGAAACGATAAATCAGTGCGTTTTTGAAAAGCATAGGTCTCTATTTTCTTAGTGAAGAAGGAAATCGGGCCGGGAATTATGGTGGACCAGGAGGAATTTGGCTAGTTGAGGTTTCGTAATTCCCGTCACGCGCGGACGATGGCAGGGCTAAGGCGCGCATTGGCGCCAGCCCTGATCGGGTATCAATATTTTTTATTGCTGTTGCGGTAGAGCGTCGTGAAAAACTCAATCCGCTGGCGAAACAATCCCGCCATGGGCTCGGCGGCGTCGCCCAATACCATCATGATCTGATTCTGAGCGTTGTAGGCTGGCCAGTTCGGCAGCGTAGGATCACTGGGGGAGGCGCTGCGCATGAAATTAACCAGATAGCGTTGAAAGCGCTGCGCCATGGTGATGTCCTGAGGCCGGAAATTGGCGTACATCTCAGGAATCAGACTATAGGTTCCAAAAGTGAAAGGCAGGTGCCAGCCGTGAGGCGTTCCGGAGAACTGCTCGCGCAGATATTGTGGCGCGTAGTTGAAGTAGTAGAACCAGGCGCTGGAGCGATTGGATTGCTCCAGCGCCAGCCACCGGTTGGGGGCGTTGTAACGCATGTCGGAAAATACTTTCTCTGCGAACTGCGTATCGCTCCAGTCCTCCGGATACAGAGCGCGGGCGGCGTCCTTTTGATCGCCCAGCGGCGCCAGAATAGTTTCCTGGGTCAGGCCCAGTTGCGGCGCGATGCTGACTTCATAGCTGTTGACGCCAGTCAGCAGGGGAACCGGCGCGATCAGCTTGCGATCTACGGCATCCAAT
Organism: Hahella sp. KA22; assembly: GCF_004135205.1. Classification (NCBI taxonomy): domain Bacteria; kingdom Pseudomonadati; phylum Pseudomonadota; class Gammaproteobacteria; order Oceanospirillales; family Hahellaceae; genus Hahella; species Hahella sp. KA22. The sequence continues at coordinate 2,527,387 of NZ_CP035490.1, forward strand.
AAGGTGTAAGGCGCCGCCTCGTCGCCGATGATCGGGCCGAACGCCGCATCTGGCGGCAGCTCGCTATTCAGCTTGATCAAAGTTCCGGCGGGAATGGCGCGTAGCTGGGCGGCGTCCGCATCAGCGGCGACGCCGGCTTGCGTCGCGGCTTTCATGCCAGATTTTTTCGCCTGATTGCGGTCTTCCAGTTTGAGCCAGGGATCGCCGCTTTGAGCGATGACTTTATGGAACAATCCCAGCGCTTTTGGGGAGGCCATGAGGTAGTAAGCGCTGACCGCGCCAGCGTCGTCTCCCGCCAGGGTGACGTTGCCGGGATCGCCGCCAAAGGCGCTGATGTTTTCCTGCACCCATTTTAAGGCTTCGATCTGGTCCAGCAGCCCGAAGTTTGCTGGCGTGGTGACGTCCTCGCGAACCAGGGCGGGGTGATCAAAGAAGCCAAAATATCCCAGTCGATAGTTGATCGTGACGACTACAACCCCTTGGTTCGCCAGCTGTGCGCCGTTACTCAGCGGATAGCTGACGACGCCGCTGCGGAAGTCTCCGCCATGCAGCCAGACCATGACTGGCTTAGGCGCATCGGGCGCGCCTATTGGCGAGGAGGGCGTCCAGACATTGAGCGTCAGACAGTCTTCACTGACTGAGGGCGCTGGCAGTCTGGTATTGGGGTCTTCTTGCGCGGATTGGGCGCACGCCGGGCCAAACTGAGACGTAACGCGTACGCCGCTCCAGGGCTGAACCGGCTGCGGCCGCCGCCAGCGGTTTTCTTTGATCGGCGGCGCGGCGTAGGGAATGCCTTTGAAAGCGTGTACGCCAAGTTCGTTTACGCCTCTGATCAGACCTGATTTGGTCTGCGCCAGCGGGCCGTTAAGGTCTTCCGCCTGGGCGCTGGACAGTAATAACCCGGAAAGCAGCATCGCTTTGGCCAATGTTGTTAAGACTTTGTATCCGGTGTTTCCTGAGTGCATTCTAAAACCCTTGAACTATTGACCAGGCAGATAAATAGCGTCCTTCTATTTGTCTGCAACGACAGGGCCTGCACAGGTCAGGCCCTGTCTCCCGCGGCTTGACGCCGCGCAGGCGCATCCCTGCGCCTGCGTATTAACATGGCGTTGATTTATGGGCGGTTTGCGCCGTGCTTGCTATAGTCCATTTGTTATATTTTGGCGGCGTGATTTAAAAGTCTTTTATAGTCAGGGCGTTAGGAAGCCCGGTATGGATGGTGACGCAGGGTGGTTGCGCGGCTTGTATTTATATCCCGCGTCACCCATTAATAGTTTTCAATGGATATCCCGTTTGCAGCCGGATATAACAGTGAGTCGTTTAATGCGCTCCATGCAACGTCTGAGTCATGTCTCATGAATATCGATGAAATCAAACACTACTGTCTTTCACTTCCCGGTGTGGAGCGGATTGAGTATGGCGAGCCTTCCAATATACTGGTGTTTTACGTGCTGGGACGGAAGTTCGCCTATTTTAAAACCAGCGCGCCGGAACGCTGGCGTTTCAGTGTGAGAACCACCCCCGAGCGCTTTCTGGAATTGACGGATCAGGAAGGGGTGAAACCGGCGCGCTACATGCACCGGTTTCACTGGGTGTCTATCGTGGACGCCGCCGCGTTTAACGAAGACTATCTGCGTGAGCTGGTCGACTGGTCCTACGACAAAGCCGCCGCGGGATTGCCGAAAAAGCGTCGTCTGGCGTTGGCGCAGCTGTCCTCGGACGCATAAAGCGGAGCGCGGCGGACTAAGGCGCTACTTGGTCCAACTGTCGATAATTTCCTGCAGTTTGCCGCTTTGCTTCAATTGCTCTACCGCCGCTTTCATCTTCGAGATGAAGTCTTCGCGATAGGGAAAGCTCTGGTTCTTGGTATTTGAAAACGCCAGGTAAGCGACCTCTTCACTGATGACCGCCGCCGGTTCGATCTTCAGGTCTTTCAGAGTCGGGTCGGATCGGTTGTTTTCCAGCGTCCACATGACGGATAGCTTGTCGTTGGGATGACCGTCTATGCGTCCCGCCGCCATTTTTTTCAGGTTGGCGACGATGTCGGAGGCCTGACTCATGGTGAACATGGCTTTCTCTTCGTCAGACAAAGTGGCGTAACCGCTTTGCAATCCAATGCGCATGCCTTTGAAGTCATCCGGCCACTTGCTCAATGACTTTTTACTGGCCATGTCCTGCGTGACGAACATCGCCACTGTCTCTGTCAGCAAGGGAATGGAGTAATCCATCCAGGGGCGGTCTTCAGGGCGGTAATAAGGCGGAAACAGCGCAAACTCTTCGCCGCTCTCCATTTGCGCCAACGCGCGCTTCCAGGGCAGCGGCTTTAGCGTGATCGTGTAATCCGGCGCCAGCTTGGCCGCCTCCATGATGATGTCCACATATATTCCCTTGGGTTTGCCGTTTTCCGCATAGCTATAAGGAGGATAGGCTTCATCCATCAACAGGGTGACGGACTGCGCGGCGGCGAACCCCACGAATCCCAACATCAGGGCGGCGAATAGAATTATTCTTTTCATACGGACTCCTCTTCAGTGGTTGTCATGAGTAAAAAAGCGAGCATGTGGACACATCAATGGCCGGCGGCGGGGGCATTTACGTCTCGGGTCCATTTGTTGACGATCTGCTGCAACCGGTTCTTATCCCTCATACGCGCCAGGGACTGATTCATTTTGGCGATGAAATCCGCCCGATACGGCCATTGTTCGGGCTGGATGTTGGAAAAGGCGAGGTAGGCGACCTCCTCGTTAATAATCGCTGCGGGAGTGATTTCCAGAGCGGCCAAAGCCGGGTCCTGGCGGTTGTGCTCCAGCGTCCACACTACTGACAGATAATCATTGGGGTGACCATCGATGCGGTTCAGCGCGATTTGTTTCAGATTGGTCAGAATATTAGGCGACTCAGAAATGACGAACAGCTCCTTTTGTTGCGGTGACAGGGTGGCGAACCCCAGCTGCAGGCCGATACGCAGGCCTTTATAATCCTCCGGCCAGCGAGTGGGCTTGAGACGCTCCAGCAACTCCGGGGGCGTAAATAGCACGACCGTCTCTTTAAAAAGAGGAACCGAATAATCCATCCAACTGCGACTGACTGGGCGATAGTAGGGAGGGAAAACGGCGAAGGCGCGCCCGGTTTCAACCAGGTTGAGCGCTCTTTTCCAGGGAAGCGGCTTAAACTTGACCTTATAGTCAGGAATGGCTTGCATCGCCTCTTTGATGAAGTCGACATAGATGCCTTTGGCTTCATTGTTTTCGACATAGCTGTATGGCGGATACGACTCATCCATAAGCAGGACTATGCTTTGTGCGTCAGCCCTCGTATACCCGGCCAGCAGGAGAAATAAGGCGATGATGCTGATTGCTTTCATATGGCCCATAGGCTGGATACGGTTTATTAGAAGATATAGATCAGCGTTGGTTGTTTTTCAAACGATGTTAGTGGAGATGGATAGAAGGTAATGGCTAAGAAGGTCGTACGGCGCCTGGCAATATTTGTAGCGGTGGCTGGAGTATTCCTGGGTGGAGTTGTAGTAGGCGTCCGATACAACTTGACAGACCTGCTGTGTCCAATGGAGGCGTCTCCTTACCGGTTGGAGGCGGACTTGGTCAGTGAGGAAGGAATCGTATTTCCTCAAGGAACTATTGTGCCGTTGCGTCGCTGCGCTGACATGCAACGGTTTGAGTGGAATTTCGCCATTGATAACTCAGTGAGACTCACACCCGCTAAGGTGGAAGACTCCGAACATTACGGCTTTTCCGTCATCGCTCCCGCCGAGCAAGCCCGAAAATAAGCGGGCGCGGATACTGTTTATCCGCCATGTTTTTTTGCCCAGCGGGCGTTTTTCGACTTCACTTGTATAGTACTAATGCTTCATTGAAGACGGAAATGGGTGACTACTGTGTCAAACCTGAGTATTCGCTGGAAAATTCAAATCGCATTCTTTGCCGTGGCGGTGGTGACTATTATTTACAACCGCACTCTCGCGGCGGTGGAGTTACAGGCGCTCATTGATCTGGCGGAAAGCCGTCAGGTGGCGGCGACGACCATCGCCGCCATGCAAGAAGAATATCGCTCATTCATGTTCAATGCGATTTGGGAGTCCAGCCTGCAGTTTCTGGTTCAGTTCGCCGTCATTTTTGTCCTGGGCAACTATTTTGTGCGCCCGATTCTGGCGTTGACCAAGTCGCTGAAGTCTGTGGAAAAAGGCGACTTCACTATCGAAGTGGAAATCACCAGCGAAGACGAAATCGGACAGTTGGGCCGTCAGTGCAATCAGATGCTGGCGACCTTGAACCGGGTGATCGCCAGCGTGAATGACTGCTCCGTACATATGGGGCAGTCCGCGTATCAGATCGCCGCCGTCGCCCGGGAGATTGAACGCATCAGTCAGGCGGAAGCGACCCGTTCAGAAGAGGTGAATGACGCCACGGAAAGTCTGCATCGGATATCCGAGAAGGTGATGGAAATCGCCCAGACCAATCGGGATGAGGCGATCAAGTCCGAGCAAAGCAGCACGGAAGGCATCGCCCTGGTTCAGGAAGTGCTCGACCTGCTGGTGCGCTTGGCGGAAGAGATTCGCAGCGCCGCCAGTCAGGTGTCCAGTCTGCAGTCCTCGGTGGGCACCATCGTAACCGCCTTGAAAGATATTCTGGAGATCGCCGATCAGACCAACTTACTGGCTCTCAATGCGGCCATTGAGGCGGCGCGGGCGGGAGAGCAGGGGCGCGGCTTTGCGGTGGTGGCGGATGAAGTGAGAGCGTTATCCCACCGAACCGCCGAGTCAGCGGAAGAGGTCTCACGCATTATTAACGATCTTGATCAGAACGTAACCACCAGCTGTAATACTATGTCGCGACTGGTGGATGAAGTGCAGTCCAATCGTGGCAAGGCGGAGCGCACCCGGGGCATCATCAGCGATCTGGAAGTGCATGTGAAAGGCTTTGTCGGCAGCTCGGAAGAAATATTCAGCAATGTGGAGACCCAGCTGAATCAGTTCTCCGCCCTGGAGACGACCTTGTCCTGTCTGTTTGAAACCTTGCGGGAAAACAGCGCCAAGATCGGCAATACCGCCAACATCAGCGACTCGCTGTTCGGTTTGACGCAACGACTTGATCACGAATTATCCGGGTTGGATTTCCGGCGACAGAAAGCGGCTGAGGTCAAAACCAAGGACTCGGAAAGAAGGGCGGCGCCAAGGGTGGAAGGGACGCTGCTGGTGCGTATTGAGTCGGACGGCGGCGGCAGTGAAGGATTGAGTCAGGACGTCAGCGAGACGGGCATGAATCTGGTGGTGAAAGAATACTATGACGTGGGAGATCGGCTGGTGTTGTCGATTCGTCTGCCGAGCCGGGATCAGAACCGTTACGATCAACAGCAACCGGTGGCGGTCAACGCCAAAGTGGTTTGGAGAAAAACGGAAAGCCAGGGACGTTATCGTTACGGCGTGCACTTCATCGATATGAGTCAATCCTCTGCGAGCTATGTGAAAGAGTGCTGTGAATTTTATAAGCATGTCGCCTGAAGGAGGCGTAAATGCGGATGGTCGGTAAACGGTCATAAAAATATCAAACGCTGTTCATCTGGTTATGGCAGGCTGGCGCCACAATAGGAAACGTCGATAGGTATAAGCTCGCGCGTGAAGCCGGTCATCCGAAAGTTAAGTTTTATTCCCCGCCGGTCCGTGCCAATATGAGACGTCAACTAGGGGAGACGAACATGTCAACGAAAAATAGGCGGCAGCAAACCCTGGGTGAAGAGATCGTAAACGCTTTGACTCATGGCATTGGAGCTGTGGTGAGCGTTTCAGCAGTCACGTTGTTGATCGTCTTCGCCAGTCTGCAGGAGGATCCATGGAAGATCGTGGGCGTGTCCATATATGGCGGCGCGCTGATTTTGTTGCTGTTGGCGTCCACCCTGTACCACGGCGTACAGCACCCGCGGGCGAAATTCTTTTTAAATCTGTTTGATCACTGTGCTATCTATCTGCTCATCGCGGGCACTTATACGCCGTTTTTGCTGGTGAATCTGCGCGGCGTTTTGGGGTGGAGCATGTTCGGCGTGGTGTGGGGGCTGGCTCTGGTGGGCATTGTCTGCAAGCTTTGCTTCCACGGACGATTCAAAACCATCCACCTGTTTAACTATCTGGTCATGGGCTGGGTCGGTATTGTGGCGGCGCCAGAGTTGATGGAGAGTTTGTCCAGTAACGCATTCGCCATGATCATCGCTGGCGGGCTGGCTTACACCATTGGCGTATTCTTCTACGTTTGGGACCGCTTTCCCTATGCCCATTCGATCTGGCATCTATTCGTGCTGGGCGGCAGCACCTGTCACTACATCGCTGTCTATAACGGCGTTCTGTAAAAACAAGGCGTAGCTGAGCTGCGCCTCGACTTTACCCATCTATCGCACTAAACGAATTCGTAGCTTCCCATGTACAGAGACTGATATGTGTAGGACGCGTGCAGTCTTTGCGCATATTGTCCGTGACTGGCCCCGGCGGCGATAAACAGCGGCGTCAGATGCTCGTCGGTGGGGTGCGCCTGCACCGCGTTGGGAGCGGAGCGGCGATATTCGAATAACGCTTCCCAGTCATTCTGCGCCAGCTTTTCCTCCAGCCAGGCGACGAACTCCTGCGCCCACCTCGGCGGCGCCGCTTCATTGGGGCCAATTTCCCGCAGATTATGGGTCACTGAGCCGGACCCCATAATGGCGACTCCCTGTTCGCGCAAGGGCGCCAGCGTTGCGCCGAGTTCAAATAACTGCCGCGGCGAGAATCGGCGCGGCAGACTGATCGCGACCACAGGGACGCCGCCTTCCGGGTCCATCAGGCTGAGCGGAGCCCAGACCCCATGGTCCAATGCTTGTGATGTGGCGATCTGCGGCGATAGCGGCGCCAGCGTCGCCAGGACCTGATCATTCAGTTTGTCGCTGCTGACGGGCGACCAGCGATACCTGTACAGCGCCTCTGGAAAACCGTAGAAGTCATACTGGATATGCGCTGGCGCGGTGACGTTCACTGTCAGAGCCTCTGTGCGCCAATGGGGTGAAATCGCCACGACGCCTTGTAAATCCGTCAGGCGCGCATTCAACCCGCGCAAGAAGCGGTGGGCGGGCGCTTCGGCATGAACGATCAAGTCCGGCGATCCGTGAGAAATAAACCAGGATGGCGCTTTCATGGCGATCTCCTCATATCTAACAGTACGCGATTAATACGGCGGACAAATAACGTTCTTCTATTTGTCCGCAAACCACAGGCTCAGCGCATTCAGGCGTCTGTTTATCAACAGCTCGGCGCTTATCAAGCTCAGGATCAAGACTGGTGTAATGCGGCGCGATGAGCGGACTTCCCGCTGACAAGGTCGCGCAAGGAGAAAGCGCCGTCACCCAACAGGGCCTGCACCAGCGATGCGGCTAACAAAAATGCAGGATACTCCCAACCGCCGCCCTCAGCGCTGAACGCCCACCCATTGGCGCCGTGCACAAAAACGATGGCGCCCAGCAGAATTGGCGTCAACGCCAGAGCCACCCACTGTGTGCGATAGCCGATAATCAGCAAAGCGCCGCCGCCCAGCTCGGCCATGATGGCGAGGTAGGCGAACCAGCCGGGAAGGCCCAGTGACCCGAAAAATCCGGCGGTCCCGGCGGGAGTGAACACCAGCAGTTTCAACAAACCGTGAGCGAGAAACATTACACCCAGAGACAGGCGCAACAGTAAAGCAGCGTAGGGGGCGGTAGAGGTATTAATCATGACTGTTACTCCGAAAATGTTTATTGGGTTAAGTTGTGAACAGTATGATTTCTCTTTTAATGGCTAACAATTGATCGTATTGTGACAACACTGTTAACGATACATTAACAATGGCGTTGTTCCTGTTATGGATACTGTGACTTCAATGAAGGCGTTTTGCGCGGTGGTGCAGGAGGGTGGATTTTCCGCCGCCGGCAGGAAACTGAATTTATCCAAAGTGCTGGTGAGCAAATACGTTGGGCAATTAGAGGACCGACTAGGAGCCCGACTGTTTCATCGCACCACCAGGAAGGTCAGGTTGACGCCGACCGGCGAGGCGTATTATTTGCGCGTCACGCCCTTGTTGCATGAACTGGATGACATCGAAGCGCGAGTGCGGGATGAACACGGCGAGCCGGAAGGCCTGCTGCGCGTCGCGGCGCCTACCTCGTTCGCGGAAATTCACTTGATGCCGCTTGTCGCTGTCATGCTGGATAAGCACCCGGGGCTGACGCTTGATATACGCTTGGCGGATCGTTATGTGGATTTGCTAGAGGAGCAGGTGGATCTGGCTGTGCGCATTGGCCACCTGCAGGACAGCAGTCTGGTGGCGCAAAAACTCGCGGATATTCCTATTGTCTGGTGCGCCAGCGCAACCTATCTGGAGCGTCAGGGAACGCCGCAGATTCCTGAGGATCTGATGCGGCACAGAGTGGTCTTCGACAGCAATTACAGCGGAGGCGACTACTGGCCCGTGGCGCAGGAAGGCGGCGTTGCGCGGTTGCCTTTACATAAGCGCGTCAGCGTCAACAGCGCGCGAGCGGCGAAAGAACTGGCGCTCGCCGGTATGGGGCTGGCGCGTCTGCCGGCCTTCGTTATCGGCGATGAGCTGGCGTCCGGGAAATTACGCCCGGTGTTGCAGGAATACTGGCCGGAGGCGTCCGCTGTTTATGCGGTTTATCCCCATCGCAGACATCTGTCCGCGCGGGTGAGACTGTTCGTGGAGGAGGCTAAAGCTTATTTCAGTACCAATCCGCCGACTCCTCCCTTAGTATGATTGCCCGTTCAAGGGCGAACTTTGCTTATACAATGGTCGTACGTAGTTTTATCTATGATACGACTTGAATAAAAAATGCCGAAAAAAATAACTGTTAACCAGGATCACACAATTAAATAACAAAGATCGCAAACCAAGATAGAGGGAGTTTATGAGTACACACGAAACCCATCCTGCGCCGGCCGACATTGCAAAAAACGCATGGGCCGACAAAGAGACCTACTTGCGCATGTATCAGGAGTCCATCGAGGACCCGGAAGGTTTCTGGAGGCAGCATGGAACGCGAATCGACTGGATCAAGCCTTACAGCCAAGTTAAAGACGTCGACTACTCACAGCAGAACCTGCACATCCGCTGGTTCCACGACGGTACGCTGAACGCCTGTTATAACTGCCTCGATCGCCACCTGCCGCAGCGCGCGCAGCAGACCGCCATCATCTGGGAAGGCGATGACCCCGCCGATGACGCCAAAATCACCTATCAAGAGCTCTATGACAAGGTTTGCAAACTGTCCAATGCACTCAAGGACATGGGGGTCAAAAAAGGCGACGTAGTGACCATCTACATGCCGATGATTCCTGAGGCCGCTATGGCGATGCTGGCATGCGCCCGAATTGGCGCGCCGCACTCAGTGGTGTTCGGCGGCTTCTCTCCTGAAGCGTTGGCTGGACGTATTGAGGATTGTAAGTCCCGCTTCGTCATCACGGCGGATGAAGGCGTACGCGGAGGACGCATCGTGCCTCTGAAAAAGAACGTCGACGCCGCTGCGGAGATTACCGCCGGCAAAGGCGCGGAAGTAGATAAAGTGCTGGTGGTCAAACGCACCGGCAATGCGGTGAACTGGAGCGAAGGTCGCGACCTCTGGTATCACGACGCCGTCGCCAATGCGTCAACGGACTGCCCGCCGGAAGAAATGTCGGCGGAAGATCCACTCTTCATCCTTTACACCTCCGGCTCCACCGGCAAGCCCAAGGGCGTATTGCACACCACTGGCGGCTACATGGTGTACGCCTCTATGACGCACCAGTACGTCTTTGACTACAAAGACGGCGATATCTACTGGTGTACGGCGGATGTGGGCTGGATCACCGGCCATAGCTACATCGTATACGGACCGCTGGCGAACGGCGCCGTCACGCTGATGTTTGAAGGCGTTCCCAACTATCCTGACGCCTCCCGCTGCTGGCAAGTGGTGGACAAACACAACGTCAATATTTTCTATACCGCGCCTACTGCGATCCGCGCGCTGATGCGTCTGGGCGACGATCCCGTAGTGAAGAGCTCCCGCAAAACACTGAAACTGCTCGGTACGGTCGGCGAGCCGATCAACCCGGAAGCCTGGGACTGGTATTACGATGTGGTTGGCGAAAAACGTTGCCCCATTGTCGATACCTGGTGGCAGACCGAAACCGGCGGCATTCTGATCACGCCGTTGCCCGGCGCCACAGCACTGAAACCGGGCTCCGCCACGCTGCCGTTCTTCGGCGTTAAACCGGCGTTGGTGGACAACGAAGGCGCGTTGCTGGATGGGGCTGTATCAGGCAACCTGGTGCTGCTTGACAGCTGGCCGGGGCAGATGCGCACGGTTTACGGCGATCATCAGCGTTTTGTGCAGACCTATTTCTCCAGCTATCCCGGTATGTATTTCACTGGCGACGGCGCCCGTCGCGACGAAGACGGTTACTACTGGATCACCGGCCGCGTGGACGACGTGTTGAACGTCTCCGGTCACCGTCTGGGCACTGCGGAAGTGGAAAGCGCGCTGGTGGAGCACGACGCGGTGGCGGAAGCAGCTGTGGTGGGCTTCCCTCACGACGTCAAAGGGCAGGGCATCTACGCCTATGTCACTCTGGGCGTGGGCTTCGAGCCTTCCGACGCATTGCTGAATGAGTTGAAGCAGATGGTGCGCAAGGAAATCGGCCCCATTGCGACGCCGGATGTGATTCAGTTCTCCCCGGGCCTGCCGAAGACCCGTTCCGGCAAAATTATGCGCCGCATTTTGCGAAAGATTGCTGCGGACGAGACGGACTCCCTGGGCGATACCTCTACCTTGGCGGACCCCTCCGTCGTGGATGATCTGATCAGTAATCGCGTCAGAGCCTGATCCAGGCTTTTGAAATGACAACGAAGCCCCTCCGCCGTCAGGCGCGAGGGGCTTTTTTTGTTCCCGCCGGATAATCCGGGCTAGAATAGCCGCCTGTTTTTATCGAGCTTTCCACTGGAACAACCGCTTATGCGCACTTTTAAGTTGTACGGAACCCTTGGCTGCCATTTATGCGATGTGGCGGAAGAGGTGATCAACGATGTGCTGGAAGCCAATCCTGACGCATTGAACTTTATCACCCTCACGAAGGTCGATATCAGCGACAGTGATAATTTGATGACGACGTACGCCGAGCGTATTCCGGTGCTCGCCTGCGCGGAGACACAGGCGGAACTGGCCTGGCCCTTCGATCATCAGGCGTTTGTGAATTTCCTGAATCAGAACCTGAGGTAAAGATGCTGATTGTTGTATCTCCAGCCAAAACGCTGGATTACGAAACCCCCGTACCCACCACTGAGAATACACAACCACGATTTCTTTCCCAGAGCGCTGAGCTGGTGGATATCCTCAAGCAGCAGGAGCCCTGGCGCTTGAGTGAATTGATGAGCATCAGCGATGAATTGGCGACACTGAACGCCAACCGTTATCACTCCTGGTCGTTGCCGTTCGACAGCAACAACGCCAGACAAGCGCTATTCGCCTTTAAGGGTGACGTTTACACCGGCCTCGACGCCTATAGCTTGAGCCAGGACGCCATAAGCAATGCGCAGCGTCAGTTACGCATTCTGTCGGGTCTGTATGGGGTTTTACGTCCGTTGGACCTGATGCAGCCTTATCGTCTGGAGATGGGGACGCGTCTGCAAAATCCCCAAGGCGCGAATCTGTATCGTTTCTGGGGCGATACATTGACCCAGTCGCTCAACGAAGAAGCGAGGGAGACAGGGGCGGATGTGTTGATCAATCTCGCCTCCAATGAATACTACAAGGCGGTGAATGAGAAGAAGCTTGCCGTACCGGTGATTACGCCCGTGTTCCTGGACATGAAAGGCGGCAAATATAAGGTTGTCAGCTTCTGGGCGAAAAAGGCGCGGGGCATGATGACCCGCTACATATTGGAAAATCGTTTGCAGCGACCTGAAGATATCAAAGGCTTTGATACGGACGGCTATCGCTACAATCCTGCGCTGTCCGACGGCGCGCAATGGGCGTTTACCCGGGATCACTGAGCGAAGCGTTCGGGGCGTCGCCAGGGAAACAACGAATCTTAATGACATGAGCTGATCCACGTGAGTGAAAAGACCACCAAACCTAAACGAGAAATTCTGTTTACCCTGATCTCCGTTATGATCGCTGTTGCGGTGGGGCTGGCAGGCGTTGAGTTCGCGCTGGGCTATCTGTCGAAACAGGCCGCCGCCAGTGAAAAAATGGACCCGGGACTTCTGCAATACGACGCCCAGTTGGGGTGGCGACTGGGGCGAAGCTGGAGCGGGACCCACGAGCACCAGGACTTCAAGGTGCATTATCAGACCAATCCATTGGGGTTGCGCACGCCGGTTTCCACTTTGTCGGCGGATAAAAAAGTGGCGGTGGTAGGCGATAGCTTCGTATTTGGTCTGGGCGTTAATGATGGCGAGACCTTTACGGATCTGTTGAACGAGCGCAGCCCGGAGTGGCGTTTCGCCAATTTTGGAACGCCGGGCTATAGCACCGACCAGGAGTTACTGCTGTACCGGGATTTGGTGAGCAAATTCAAGCCAACCAAGACGCTGTTGGTGGTCTATCTGGGCAATGATCTACTGGATAATCGTCTTGCGTACCCCTTGCAGGCGATATACGGCAAGCCCTTCTTTGCATTGAACAGCGGTGAGCTGGAGCTGCGTAATTCGCCTGTGCCGCAAGCGCCGAAGCCGGCTGGGTATCCTTATACATTCTCCAGTGAAATGACCCGAGGGCTGCCGGAGGCCGCCTGGAAAAGCAGTCTGCGTTCTTTGCATATCGGACAGCGGCTGTTGGCTTTGATGGATGATCCTGAGCAATATCGTCCACACTTTGCCGAGAAATTCGAACCAGACCTGCAACTGATGCAGGCTCTGGTGAGCGCGATGCGCAAAGAGGCGGAAACCGTCGGCGAAGGGGATAACGCATTCATGGTCGCGTTGCTGCCGGGACGCTCTTATATTGCTCAAACCCGCTCTTTGCCAGCCTATTATCAGGAATTTGTCCGCGGCGCTCTGAGGCGACAGTTTGAAGCGATGGGCATACCGGTTCTGGACGTGGCGGAGGAACTGAGCGCGCAGGCGCAACAGGGCGAGGGGGATTGGTATCATCCAAATGAAGGGCACTTTACCCCCGCCGGCCATAAAGTGGTTGCGGACATACTCTGGAAGAGCCTGCAGGGGCGGTTGCAATAACCAACAAGGTGATGGGCTATATATTAATCCGGGAGACAAATAGCTTCCTTCTATTTGTCTGCAACGACAGGGCCTGCACAGGTCAGGCCCTGTCTCCCGCGGCTTGTCGCCGCGCAGGCGCGTCCATGCGCCTGGTGATTAACATGCCAATATCATTGCCATGTTAATAACATTGAGCTTTAGGCGGGCCGGTTCTTTGTCTGTTTACTTATTAACCTTGCTGCGTATAATGGGCCCCGAATTTGGGAGGAGAAATTTATGTCCGTTGAGCAGTTTGAAAACCTGAGCCTGGTGGTTTTAATTTCGGTGTTGGTCGGTTTCATGGCCTTCATCATTTACGATTTGGCGAAGCGTTCCAAAGCAGGCAAGTTCGGTACTTTTATCCTGTTCACTGCTTTGGGACTGGGTGTCCTGGGCTTTGTGATCAAAACCGTTCTGGTTGAAGTGTTGAACGTCTAGTCGTCACAGATTTGCAAAAAAGCCGCCCCGGAGCAATCCGCGGCGGCTTTTTTAATGCTCTTGCACTCTGCTTTTCTGGAGAAGAAGCGTGCAGAGTGGAGGTGGGTTAACAGGATTCCCGCACTACCAGCTGCGCTGTCAGCAAACGATTATTGCTGGTGTCTCCTTTCAGAACCGCCTGTGCGGCCAGACGCCCTTTGGCGACGCTGGGCTGATGGACTGTCGTCAGGCTGGGACGCCAGTGCGCGGCGTCGGGAATATCGTCGAATCCAACGACTTTAACGTCGTCGGGAACTTTGAAGCCCAGGTCCAGGCTGGCCTGGATCGCGGCCAAAGCGAGACGGTCGCTCATGCACAGTAGAATGCGCGGACGCGGACTGGCGGATAAGGCTTCGCGAGCAGCCTGATAACCGTTCTGGAAGTTGCTGTCAGGGGTGTGCCAGATCATATCCGGACGGATGTGTCGGTCCATGGCTTCTGCGGCGGCAAGATAGCCGTTGAGGCGGCGTCTTGAAATCGATATCTCATCCCCAAACATCTCGGCGTCTTTAATGCGCTGCACTTCATTTATGTTGAGCAGGCGCAGGCCGATAATAGCCGCCTCGCCGTCTGAGCGCTTAAAGGCGTGTTCCGCGCTTTCGCGAGCGCCGCTGAAATTATCCACATTGATGGAGGCATGGCTTTCGCCGAGATCGAAGTCGACGGTGATCAGCGTTTTCTGTTGCTGGAGAATGCGCTCTACGATGCTTTCGTCATTGGGGCGGCCGTACATGATAAAGGCGTCGGGGACGGACTCAATGGAGCGGTGCTTGTAATAATCCGCGCGGGTAGGCAGCAGGAACATGTTGACGCCATTACTGTCGAATACCTCGGCGACGCCTTGCAGGAACTGGCTGGCGACAGGATCGGTAAAGTTAAAATGCAATCGGTCCGCCACCATGACGCCAATAATGCCGCTGGTGCCGCGACGCAGGCTGGCGGCTGTGGCGTTAGGGCCGTTGTAGCCCAGTCGCAAACATTCTTTGAGGATGTGGCTCCTCAACTTGGCCGATAGTTGATCCGGCCGGTTATAAGCGTTGGATATGGTCGCGGTTGATACACCCAGCTCCGACGCCACATCTTTCAAGGTCAATTTCTTCACGGTTGCTCCTTGTTATTCGTCGCCGTCGTTCGGCAGGTTTTAATAAACATTCCACTTCCTTGTATGTTGATGAGTCCGGTTCGGCCCCTCGTGAGGGCATTCGGATAAATAGAGGGTCCTGTCGCACAAGGGGTACAGCGCGACATGGCGGCATAGGGAGTCTAATTGGCTGGAAATTTATGTCCACTAATTTTGCGGCGAAAATTAGGTATTTTTACGTAAAAAGTGAAAGTATAGCGTAGTTTGTGCAGATAAACTTGTATTGTGGGAAAATTGTTAACGAGTGTTCACTTTTTTTTGGGGGTGACTATAATGCGCGTCCCTTTTGTTGTTCTCCTCATTTTCGAGGAGGTTCCTTTGTAGTTTTGGGAAGTTCCCATCAAGGTAGTTTCATGAAGTCTTTTGTTGTTAATGCGCTGGCAGTTGCAGCCCTGTCCGTTTCTTGTATGTCCGTCCAAGCGGAAGAAATTCAAGATTCCCGTAGCCTTTACTTTGCTTTGACTGGAGGTTTTACCTTCGGTGGCGATGATATAGCAAAGTTTGAATACACTAATGGAGACACTGAAGAGGTTGAAGCTGGCGGTTTGGTTAATTTAGGTTTGGGTGCATTGTGGCAGTCTAAGGAGCAGCCAATCGCTGCTCAGGTTACCTTGAACTACCAGTTTGACCATACCAGTGCTAAAAATGGCGACGCTACGTTTGGTCGTGTTCCCCTTGAGGCAGTAGTTTTCTATACGGGCGTTCAAGACTGGCGGTTCGGTGCAGGGGTACGCTATGTCGCCAACCCTGAGTTAGATGTGGAAATTGATGGGGTGGATGGAAACGTAGAATATAAGTCTACTGTTGGTTTGGTTGTAGAAGCTGGTTATCGAGTTACTAATAACCTTTGGGTGAACGTTCGTGGAGTCAGCGAAAAATACGAAGCTGAATCTGCTAGCATCGAAGGTTATAAGTTCCCTGTTGATTCCGACAAGAAGTTCAGCGGCAACCACGTTGGCGTGAACTTGGTTGCGCTATTCTAATTAGCCGCAGCGAACTCTCGTGTGCAAGAGCCTCCCGCCGTAAGGTCGGAGGCTTTTCTTTTATATAGGGGCTGTCCGCCTGCGCTTATTATCCTTCTCTTTACTTCTCCCGCCTCACCTCGACTATAAGTCCAATTCAGGGTTGGTCGTACCCTTTCAATACCATTTTTGTTGACCAATAAGACCACTTTTTCTTCCAGATAAACGTGGTGGTCCTCCGCCTGCAACTTTCGGCGTGATATGGACACTAACGCCGAACGATTGAAATATAAGGGTTTGTCACGATGTGCAATTGTTCACACAAATTGACTAGGCTCTTGGGCGGATTGTCTTGGCAGGGGGAATCCCTACACTGGTATGCGCCTTGGTACGTCGCATGCATACCTGTTAGAAAAAACAGAAGACGTCAGTTAAGCAAATTAAATACCAAAAAACTACCATATTGGAATATAGGAACTGGTTATCACTTTTGTGGTATCTAAATGGTATTTTTAAATTGACTGAAAGTCTCAAATAGGTATTATCTGGTATATGAAAGCATTTCCTTGCGCTTTTTTGTGATTTGCCGCTTACGGATAT
The DNA here is from genome assembly GCF_004135205.1 of Hahella sp. KA22. Lineage (NCBI taxonomy): Bacteria > Pseudomonadati > Pseudomonadota > Gammaproteobacteria > Oceanospirillales > Hahellaceae > Hahella > Hahella sp. KA22. The sequence continues at coordinate 2,543,823 of NZ_CP035490.1, forward strand.
TGTGAGGAATACATAGGGCAATGCGACCTGATTTTCGGAGAGAAAAAGGAAAATTTAAAAGAGGTTCCGAAAAAGGGGCGACTGTGAAGTCCAGGTTGGATTGTGTTATGAAAGCGCTTTCGTTCAGTGATGGGTTGTGTAGCGTCGGCTGATGGGCGAACGGGAGAAAAGCTCTGGTTGATGAGGCTTCATAGATGAAGTCTGCGCCGGAGTTGCGCCGATTGTGATCGTTAAGATGGCGAACGGACTTTTCCTACTTCTAATAACGAATCGATAACCTTAGGACGATCCTATGTATATGGACAAAAAACACAGCAAATCCGGCTTTATGAAGACCGCGCTCTGTGCGGGTCTCATCGCCGCATCCCAGGCTTCCTGGGGCGTTGAATGCAGCCAGGTGTCCGGCGCCTGGCAAGACGGCGGGAATTACACCGCCGGTCAATACGTCACTTTTAATTCCGGTATTTACTCCGCTTTAGTCAATCACACCGCTCACCTGGGCGCTGGCTGGACGCCGGCGGTCGGTTCGTTGTGGCGTTATGAAGAGCCGGATCATTGTGTTGGCGGTGGCGACACTGGTGGAGATAACGGCGGCGACACCGGTGGTGACAATGGAGGAGATACGGGCGGCGACAACGGTGGCGACACTGGAGGAGATAACGGCGGCGATACCGGCGGTGACAACGGTGGAGACACTGGAGGCGATACCGGCGGCAACAATAACGGCGGCGATGATTGCGACGCCAGCGCGCCAGCCTGGAGTTCCTCTACTGTTTATACCCAGGGTAAGGAGGTCTTGCACAAAGGCGCTGTTTACAAGGCCAAATGGTGGACGCAAGGTGATGAGCCCGGCGCCAGTGAATGGGGCCCATGGGAATTGGTGGACGCGTCCGGTTGTCCTGGCGATGGCGGGGATAACGGAGGCGACGACGGCGGTGACAATGGCGACGGTGGAGATAACGGAGACGGCGGCGATAATGGCTCCGATGATCCGATCGACACTACTGGCTGGCCGAAGCCGTTGATGGAGAACAACAAGCCCTATCAGAACACTACAAACAGTGTTGTCGGCACTTACTTCGTTGAGTGGGGCGTCTACGGCCGCAACTTCCCGGTAGAGAAAATACCGGCGCAAAACCTGACTCACCTGTTGTATGCCTTCATCGCCGTGTGCGGACCTAATGAATCATTACGTGAGGCGAACCCGCAAGGCCACTCTGTGTTGATGAATGAGTGTAGCGATCAGCCTGATTACACTGTCACCATTCATGACCGCTTCGCCGCGCTTGAGAAGAGCTACCCTGGCGACAAGTGGGATGATCCCATGCGCGGGAACTTCGGTCAGTTGAGGCGTCTGAAGAAAACCAATCCCGACATCAAGATCCTGCCTTCCATTGGCGGCTGGACGCTGTCTGATCCGTTCTTCTACTTCGCCAACGACGCGCAGAAGCGTGCGGTGTTCGTCAATTCCGTGGTCGACTTCCTGAAGACTTATAAGTTCTTCGACGGCGTCGATATTGACTGGGAATACCCTGGCGGCGGCGGAGCCAACACAGGACTGGGCTCGCCTCAGGATCGCGATGGCTACGCTGAGTTGATGCATGATCTGCGCGCAGCGCTGGATACGCTGGAAGCGGAGACCGGCAGAGACTACCAGTTAACTTCGGCGGTAGGCTCCGCGCCAAGCAAGATTGACGCTGTGAACTACTCCACTGCCGTGCAGTACATGGACTACGTCTTCGCTATGACGTACGACTATTACGGCGGCTGGAACAATCAATTAGGTCATCAGACCGGCCTGTACGCAGGCGATCATGAGATCCATGAGGGCTTCAGCTCCGACGCCACCATCAATAACCTGATGAGCGCAGGCGTGCCCGCCAACAAACTGGTGCTGGGCGCGGCCATGTACGGACGCGGCTGGAAAGGCGTGACTGGCGGTACAGAGACTGATCCATTCGCAGGAACCGGCGGCGGTAAGCATGCAGGCACCTGGGAGGACGGCGTGCTGGATTACCGCGCTATCGAGCAGAAGTTCCTGGGCGGCGCCAACGGCCAGGGCATCGATGGCTACAAGTATTTCTACGATGAAAAGGCGGAAGCGCCATTCTTGTGGAACTTCTCCAACGGCTCGTTGATCACTTTCGATAACGCCCGTTCGGCCAAAGCCAAAGGCGAATATGCGCGTGACAAAGGTCTCGCGGGCGTATTCACCTGGGAAGTTGATGCGGATAACGGAAATATCCTCAACGCTGTTCATGAAGGCTTGGGGCATCCGCAAAAGTAGCCCTTGTTGGGGGTAGAATCGGCACTACCCCCTTTTTTTGGCTATTACGGTTTTGACTATGACGGCTTTGACAGACGACGGTTTTAACCAGAGATGGTTATAACAAGCAGAGAAGGTTGTCGCTAAATCATCACTGACTTAGATCAAGTAGTAGCCGTAACGCTAAACCGGATGGGCTAAGCCCCCATCCGGTTTCCAAAGGACAGCGATGAGATCGCGTGCGGTAATCAACATTTTTTCGGATAAACACTAAACCGGCATTGACTGCCTTTGTCCAACGAGTGAAAAATGAAAACGCTTTCATGCAGAAGAGTGGTAAGTCAGCGCATTTTTCCTTTTTGAACAGCTGAAGTGTCTATCCGAAAAAGTGCTCTGGTTTCTCCATTCAAAAAACCAATAAATAAGGAGAACTCGATGAACAAGAAACACTGGCCGGCTTCCGCGCTAATGGCGGCGTCTATCGTCGTCGCGGGTTGCGGCAGTTTCGCCGCCAATGCGGAGATTCCGGAAGGGGTCTATCAGATTAAATCCAAAAAAAGCGGCTTATGTCTGGACGTGTGGAGCGGTTCCACGCAGCAGGCCGCGCGCATCGTTCAATGGCAGTGTCATGACGGCAATAATCAGCGCTGGAAAATTACGCCAGCAGGCGGCGGCGCCTATCGCTTGCTGGCTATGCACAGCGGACTGGCGATGGATGTGGAGTCCGCTTCCACCGCCAACGGCGCCGGGCTGCAGCAGTGGCCGGATAACGGTTCCGGGGCGCAGCGCTTCAAATTTGAAGATCTCGGCAATAATGAGTTCCGCATCATCAATAGCGGCAGCGGCAAATCCCTGGATATCGAGGAAGCCAGCGTCGAGCCGGGCGTCAGGCTGCAACAATGGGACTGGAACAGCGGCGACCATCAGCGTTTCTATCTGATGACGGACGGCGGTCCCACGCCTCCTGGCGCGTCCATTCCCGGCAAGATTGAAGCTGAAGATTACAGTGCGTTCTCCGACACCACGCCGGGAAATACCGGTGGCGGTTATCGTCAGGATGACGTGGATATCGAAGCGACGGCGGATCAGGACGGGGGCTTCAATGTCGGCTGGACGGCCCCTGGCGAATACCTGCGCTATAACCTGAACGCCGCCGAATCCGGCGAGTATAAAGTCAGTTTACGAGTCGCTTCCATTTACGCCGGTAAACAGGTGGTAGTGAAGCTTGACGGCGCAGACGTCAGCGGCGCGCTGGCGGTACCCAACACGGGCGGTTGGCAGAACTGGGCGGACATCAGCTTCAATGCGAACCTGTCATCCGGCGCGCATCAGCTGGAAGTCGCTTTCCTGACTGACGGCATTAACCTGAATTACATCAATTTCGCCAAAGGCGGCGATCCTACCGATCCCACTGATCCGCCAGGATGGACGCTGGTATGGCGGGATGAATTCAATGGCGACAGCATTGACCTGGGCAAGTGGGAGCATGAAGTCAACGGCAATGGCGGCGGCAATAATGAGCTGCAGTACTACACTGCGCGTTCGCAAAACTCATGGGTGTCCGGCGGCAAGTTGCACATTCAGGCGTTGAAAGAGCGCTACACCGGACCGGAAGGAACCCGTGACTACACATCCGCCCGTTTACGCACGCTCAACAAGGGCGACTGGAAATACGGTCGTTTTGAAATTCGCGCCAAGCTGCCATGGGGGCAGGGCATGTGGCCGGCTATCTGGATGTTGCCGACAGACTGGGTTTATGGCGGCTGGGCGGCCAGCGGCGAGATCGACATCATGGAGGCGGTCAACCTGAAAGGGGCTGGCGGCAATGAAATCTACGGCACGCTGCACTATGGCGGCGAATGGCCCAACAATACCCACACCGGCGATCACATGGCGCCTTCCTCCAGCGTGGTGGACCAGTTCCATACCTACGCATTGGAGTGGGAGGAAAACGAAATTCGCTGGTATATCGACGGCGTGCATTATCAGACGCAAACCAGCTGGTACTCCACCGCTGCGCCTTATCCTGCGCCGTATAACCAACGCTTCCATATGATTCTGAATCTGGCTGTGGGCGGTAACTGGCCAGGCAATCCGAATGGATCAACGGTGTTTCCGCAGTCGATGGAAGTGGATTACGTGAGGGTGTATCGCAAAAACTGAGGAAAACGAATTTCCTCAGTATGGACTGATTAAGACAGTATCTCGTTAACAACAAGAAAGTCCCCGCCGCGACATCGGTCGCCGGCGGGGCTAAAACCGCGGCCCGCCTGTTGGCAGTTAGGGTTGGTCGGCACAGCGTTCGCACTGAATAGATAACAACAATGTGTAACAACGCAACGCCTCCAAGGGCATATAAAGGAGAACGTTCTTATGACATACCGAGGAAATCAAACCCGCTTGAAGCGTTTATCTCTGTGTGTGGCCATGCTGGCCGCAATGCAGGCGCAAAACGCGGCGGCGGAAACTCTGCATACCGCTGCGGCGCCCACCGGTTTTGATGCGCAGCAGTCGGCGCAGACGGTGTCGGAATTGGGGGTGACCTGGCAGGTGACGGACAATTTGCAGGACAGCTATAACAGCTTTCTGGCGGATTTGACCATTCATAACCGCGGCGCCACGGATCTGGAAGCGTCCGGGTGGACCATCTATTTCAACTTTGTGCGCGACGTGCTGGCGGTGACGCCGTCGGATCAGTTCAATGTCGAGCACATCAACGGCGATTTTTTCAAACTCACTCCGGCGGCGGGCTTCACTGGCCTGAAAGCGGGGGAGTCTCTCAAGATTCAACTTAAAGCCAGCTTCTGGGCGATCAGTAAGTCCGATGCCCCAGCCGGCTTTTATATCGTTAAAAATGACGGCTCTGGCGGCCAGAGCGTTGAGGCGATCACGGATGTGACGCTGGGCGCGCAAACTACGCCGGAGCAAACGCAGCGCTTTGATGGCGACAATATGCCGTTGGACACAGCGGAAGTACGCTTTGAGCGCAACCGCCAATATCTGGCGGCGGCGCAAACCGGACCAACACTGTTGCCGACGCCGGCGTCCATGACTGTGAACGAGGCGGAAAGCCTCACGGTCGCGGCGCCTTTCAAACTTTACTTCGACCGTCGTTTCATGCGTGAAGGACGTTATCTACAAAGCCAGCTTCAAGCGCTGGGCGTGCCGGTGGAAGTGGTGCGCCGTTGCACCGACGCGGCCAACGCCATCTGCTTGCAAGGCGCGCAAAGTCAGGGGCGTCCTGGCTCCGATGAAAGCTACCAGCTGAGCACCAGCACGGCTTCCGGCGTACGCATCGCGGCGGACTCTCCCACTGGCATGTTCTATGGCGTGCAATCCTTGTTGGGTCTGCTTCCTCTGGAGACATACCAGGGTGGCGGACTGCCGGTGCGCCTGCCGGTGGTGGAAATTTCCGACGCGCCGCGTTTTTCGTACCGGGGCATGCATCTGGATGTGGCGCGACATTTTAGTCAGCCCGAAAGCGTCAAAAAGCTTATCGACGTCATGGCGCTGTACAAACTGAACAAACTGCATCTGCACCTTTCCGATGATGAAGGCTGGCGTCTGGAAATTCCCGGTCTGCCTGAATTGACCTCCGTTGGGGGTAAACGAGGGCATTCCGAGAACGAGTTGGATAATCTGGTTCCTTCGTTCGGCTCTGGACCCTTTGCGGACAGCAATAACGGCTCCGGTTATTTCTCCCGTCAGCAATACGTTGAGCTGCTGCGCTACGCGGCTGAGCGTCATATCGAAGTGGTGCCGGAGTTCGATCTGCCCGGCCACGCCAGAGCGGCGATCAAATCCATGGAATCCCGCGCGAAGCAGTTCGCCGACGCGGGTAAGCCCTATCAGGGCAGAAATTTCCTGCTGAGCGATCCTGAGGACAAGTCGGAATACAAGTCTGTGCAGGGCTGGAAGGACAACGTCGTGAACCCTTGTATGCCAACCACTTACTTCTTCATCGACAAAGTGGTCGGCGAGGTGTCGCGCATGTACCGTCAGGCCGGTCTGCGCATGCCCGCTTTCCATGTGGGAGCTGATGAAGTGCCGGCGGGCGTCTGGAAGAAATCCCCCGCCTGTACCCGGATGTTCGGTTCGGAGGAATTGAGCGCGGACGACGTGGAAATGCTGAACCGCTTCTTCAACGCTACCGTGACCGGTATTGTCGCCGCCCACGGAACCAAGATCGCCGGCTGGGAAGAGCTGGCGTTCATGCATGAAGACGGCGGCAAAGTGGTCAACCCGCATTTTGTCGGCGGCATCATGATTCCCTATGTCTGGAACAATGTGTGGGGCTGGGGCACAGAAGATAACGCCTACAAACTGGCTAATGCGGGTTACCCGGTAGTGTTGGCCAACGCCACCAACCTGTACTTCGATCTGGCCTACCAGAAAGACCCGGAAGAACCTGGTTATTACTGGGCTGGTTTTGTGGACACCCGTCGTGTGTATGAATTCACGCCGATGGATGTATTCAAAGCTGCGTGGGTGGATCGCATGGGCAATCCGTTGACAGACGATATGTGGAATGACCGCACCCGTCTGGCGGCGGATAAACAGGACATGATTCTCGGCGTGCAGGGCGAACTGTGGAGCGAGAACGTGAAAACGGAATCCGATCTGTTCTATCTGGCGCTGCCCAAGTTGTTGGGATTGGCGGAGAGAGGCTGGTCGCCGCAACCGGATTGGGCGAATGAAACAGATCAGACGCAACGTCTGAGCGGGCTGAATCAAGCTTGGAGCGGATTCGCCGCACGGGTCGGCGCCTACGACCTCAAGCGTCTGGACAGCTGGAACGGCGGTTATGATTTCCGCGTACCGCCTCCCGGCGCCAAGGTGGCCGACGGCATGCTGGAAGCGAACTTGTCCTTCCCCGGTCTGGAGATCCGTTACACCCTGGACGGCTCCGAACCAACAACCGAATCGCCACTGTATGACGGGCCTGTCGCCGTCAGCGGCGGCGTTAAACTCAAAACATTTACCCCTTCGGGTCGCGCCAGCCGCACAGTGGAACTGAACTAGCCGCGGATTGGTAATCCTTGACCTACACTCCGGAGTTTTTGCTGGGAACTCCGGGGTGTCTTTTTCTCGCTTGCGCGGGCTTCTATTCAGGCGGACAATGCCTTTTCCGGATCAATGACATGCTGCGGTAGGAGTACGAATAGGGCGCTGTATTCGGATACACGCAACCCCGCCACGGAGGTCCTATGAGCAAGCAAGTGAAACCCATCCCGGACGGCTATCATTCCGTCACTTCTTATCTGACTGTCAAAGGCGCCGCTGACGCACTGGCGTTTTATAAACGCGCTTTTGACGCCGAAGAAATCATGCGCATGAATGGCCCGCATGGCGACATCGGGCATGCGGAAATAAAGATTGGCGATTCCCGCGTCATGCTCTCCGATGAGTGCCCCGAAATGCAATTCGTTGGCCCGCAAACGCTGGGTGGAAGTCCTGTCGCACTGATGTTGTACGTTCCAGATGTGGACGCTACCTTCGCCAGGGCGATAGCCGCCGGCGCCAAAGAGCGGTTAAAGGTGGAAGACAAATTCTATGGCGATCGCAGCGGTAGCCTGGAAGATCCATTCGGCCATGTCTGGCACATCGCCACTCATATTGAAGATGTCAGTGAGCAAGAACTGATGGCGCGCGCGAAGAAGTTTATGGAAAGCCAGAGCTGACGAACACAAAGAGGCATGCTGGAGTTCTCGTGTAACGGATTCCGGCTGCTTCTCCTTCCTTTTGCAGCCTCTTTTTACTCCCTCTCTTTACTCCCAAACGCCTCGTATATTTGCTTTGTTAAGCGGCGGGTTTGGCTTGTCGCACTGACCTAAAGTCGTGTTTTTATTCCCCCTTGGACGTGATTTTATCGAAACCTCAGCGTGGTGGACGATCGTGCGTATGGCTCGCGTCTGCGACGGGACTTATCGAATCAGAAGGAAAATGCGAGATGAAAATAGCCATTCTGGGCGGCGGAGTCGCCGGCGTCGGCACGGCAATTGCGCTGACGCAAAAGGGCTTTGACGTAGCTGTATACGAGCGTCGTTCAGCGCCAACGGATGTTGGCGCAGGCATTGTGATATGGCCAAACGCAGCGTATGTGCTCGATCAGCTTGGCGTTCTGAATGACATTGCCGCGTTATCCGGGCGCCCCACGCGTATGCGCAGAATTTCTCACCACGGCGAGGCGCTGGGCTCCGTGGATATTCTCGATATCAATCGGCGCATGGGCTATCCCAGCCTGTCTGTATTGCGGCGGGATCTGCAAAAGGCTTTGCTGGCGAAGCTCCACGCGTTGGGCGTTGAAGTTCATTATGGTTATGCAGTGGCGGATATTGAGCAAGAGGGCCGAGACCGAGCCTGCATATGCTTTGGAAACGGCGCGCGGGTGATGGCTGATGTGGTCATCGGCGCCGACGGGCGCATGGACTCCCCATCAAGGCGCTACGTGCATGGCGACAGTCGGCCGGTATATCAGGGCTTTATCAACTGGGTTGGGGTCTATGAAGCGCAAGAGGACGTCTTCACTGATATGGCGGTGCGTGATTACTGGGGCGTGGGGGAACGTTTCGGCATCGTGCCGGTTAGCAAGCGGGCGGCGTATTGGGCGGGCGCGATAGTCAGTAAGTCCATAGAGGAGGGCAATCCGGAGCGGTATAAAAAGGAGCTGCTATCGGTCTTCTCCGCGTGGCCGTCGCCTGTCGCTAAGGTCATCGAAGAAACCCCCGTCGAGAGCATTCATAAGGTTTATGTGCATGACCACGATCCCATCGCGTTATGGCATAAACGCAATGTGATTGTCATCGGCGATGCGGCTCATGCGCCGCTGCCCACGTCCGGGCAGGGCGCTTGTCAGGCGCTGGAGGACGCCTGGCATCTGGCGAACTGTCTGCAAGAAAATCCCCGCGACCTCAATGCGGCGTTTACGGTTTTCACCGCAGTGCGCTCGGAAAAGACGGCGGACATTATTCGGGCGGGACGCGCTTTGGCCGCGGCGCTTTTTAATACGGACGCATCGTTTTGCGAAGCGAGAAACGCCAGCAGCAAAAGCTCAGACTTTGCTGAGGTCGCCAAAAGCATGGCGCAGTTTTGGGGGCGTGGTTTGCCCTTAAATGTGTAACTTGCGCTGTCGTATGCCGGGCCCCTGAGGGCCCTGAATAGAGGGGCGCAGATGGTGATTTCCGTCGAAACTCAGCTGTTCTCGATACGGAAGCCGACTTTCAGGCTGACTTGAAAGTGGCCGACTTCGCCGTTGACAATGTGGCCGCGGGTTTCCGTAACTTCGAACCATTCGAGGTGCTTGATAGTGCGGGAGCATTCCCGAATGGCGTTTTGAATGGCTTCATCGATGCTGTTCTTGGATGAACCGACCACTTCCACTTTCTTGTAGGTATGATGATCTGACATGTGAACTCTCCTTTGTTTCTTTGACGGACGCTCCTTCGTCAGTGTAGCAAGAAATATCCTTGCTTAAATGTCGTCGTCGGAACGGTTTGCTTCCGCCTGCTCTGACATTTTCATCATCAACGCCATGTTAAGATCCCGGTCGAAGCTCTCGCAGCAGGCTTCCGTGCGGATTTTGCACTGTCCGCTTTCGGACTCGTAATTCAATTCGTAGCCGGTTTTTTCGCCATGCTCAGAGCAAACCATGTCGCCCAGGGTCTCCTGGTAGGCGTTGACGAGGAAGTCTTCCGCCGCGGTTCTGTCTTCATCTTGGCGAAACTCTTCAGCGCTGACTTCCACGCCGTCCACTTTGTATTTAACGTTGCTCATAATTCTGAACCCTTTGATGTTGTGGGGTGCAAGGATAAACCCTAAGCGATCTGGTTTGAAGGCTTGATCATGGCGAGGTGGAGAGCGTGATGACGAGGCAAGGAAAGGGGTGAAGAAAGCAGTGAAGAAAGTAGTGAATAAAGGGCGGAGAAACAGCGCTTCTCAAGGTGAAGCGGTTTCCTCAGGGGGCGAGTCCAGATGGATAACCCTGCGCTGCGACAAGTTCAATTCGGCGAGGTCTTCTCCCCAGTATTTCTTTATTAAACGATCTATCAAACCACTGCTGCGCGCGCGATTCATACTGTCCGTCATCGCGTCTACATGGGCCTGGGCGTCGTGAGAAAGATAGAAATAGAAATCGCTTTGGTATTGCAGCAACAGATTTTTCTCAATGTCCAGGCCGGGATATTTGTGTGACTCGCGGATAATTTCGTTTGCTCCCCGGGGGAAATAATCAATGCCGCGATTTCCCTGCGCCAGTGGGCGAAATGCGGCAGTCCAGTCGCCGTCAAAAATCATCACCGGCAAACGGTTATATTCCCAGACGCGCCGGTCGTACCATGTCTTGCCGATCGCCGCCACTTTGTTCAGGGTGCGAAAATCCTCCAGGTTGCGAACCTGATCGTAAATAGCCTGACGACCTTCCGGGATCAGCATAATTCGCTTGCTGATCAAGCCATTGGTGATAGGGATCGGCACCCGGACGTGGTGATTGTCGCGCTCTGCTGTGGGAAGCATCCAGGCGATCGTCACGTCGCCTTTGTCCAGCATCTGAATTACCCGCTTCTGTGGGAATGGTTGAGAGGTGATGATTTCGTACTCGTAGCCCGCCTGCGACAGTGCGCTTTCTATTAATTCCCTATAGTAAGCGCCGTCTTTGCCTGCTTCGGCGAAATGAGCGACCTTAAGCTTAACGGTTTCTTTTTGGGCCCAGGCCGACGCAGACGAGAAAGCAGTCAGCAGACAGATCAGTCCGGCCAGGTAGCGCTGTGTTAGAAAAAGTATGTGAGTCAATCAATATGCCTCTAAGCGTCAATACCGGGACCCTCCTTGACAACATCCCTTGCTGGCGGCTGGATCAGGGACTGGCGACTCCCTCAGGCTATATGAATGAAGGTGGCGTCAGTCGCTGGTAGACACAGAGAATACTGCGCATCTATTAAGTTTAGCAGGGGATGGAAATATTTCCGGGCGGAGAATTATGCGGGGTGCGCAGCATAGGGGGCGTATCGATAGTACTTGGGCGTGACGCAGATGCGCGCGTGAAGCCAGGACACGCCAAGACCCGCGGTGCTGAGCCAGACGGGCTGCTCGCCAATACGCGCGAGCGTCTCTCGGGCCAGATATATCCAGAACGCGTCCACCTGTTGCGGCGGCGCGTTGCGGATAAAGCGAGCCAGGTGAGCGTAGTCGCATTGTTTGGTCTGCGGGCGGGGCGACACCAGGCGGGCGTCCCCGCCCAGATTGTTGAACGCCGCCACCAGATCGGACTGGCGAGAAGCGCGAAACGGCTTGGCGAAAGGCCGCCAGTCCGGCTGCAGGCGTGTAAGCGGACCGCTGTTAATCAGGACAAACTCACAAGCCTGGTTCTCATTGACGCTGGATAATGGCGGCGACTCCCAGAAATAGCCTGGGCTATCAGCGGAGGCGAAAATCGAATTGAAGAACGCTCGGAACGCCGGATTTTCCTCCAGAAGCTGTAAGGCTTCCAGATAGCTGAGCGGAACCTCTTGATGAAACAGGGCATACCGACAGCCGTCGTAATGTGCGAGCTGGGTTTCTTCTACGCTGAATTCTGTCATCACGGCGAGCGGCTTAAGTGGGATATAAGGGCGCGGGCTCGCCCTGGGTGTTGGACTCCGCTTTTATCGTCTGCTCGCTGCTTGCCACTAACTTCAGCGCGAACTCGCTTAAATCCGCATTGGCGGTATTGGCGTTCGGTCCATACAGATCGCGTTGCAGCTGGTTGAGCGGCTCCCGGCTCAGTTCGCGCAGCTGATTGAGCACATGGTGGGCATAGCGCTGCTCCAGGGCGGCTTGCTGCAGCCAGCGGGTATATAGGTCCACGAATTTGACGACATCACTTTTCGCCAGCTTCTTCAACTGACTCAACTCGATATGCTGAGCGCCTTGGCGCGGATGCTCCCGCATGACAGGTTTGACGATAATCGGCTTTCTCCACCAGGCGTATAGGGTGGCCAGCCAGGCGATCAGCAGCAGCCCGGACAAGGTGGGCCAAAATACGCCAGAACCTGAGGGAGCGGGAGTGGGCGTGGACAGAGGTTCGGGTGTTGAGTCCAGGGTTAAGTCGGTTTTGTCGTCCGCCAGCGTTGTCTGCGACGGCGCCGCAGGCGTATTGACGACGGCGGATTGAGCGCCGGGCAATACTGTAATAGTGCGTTCCGGCAGCGTCGCCACGCGCTCTACATCGTTCGTCACGTCCCACCATGGAATGCTGACGGCGGGCAGGGTGTAGGTTCCCGGCTTGATCGCCACCAGGGCCTGGGTTTCCTTGCGTTGGCCGGTGACGCCTGCCGCGTGCTCTTCCGTGTCGATGCTTTCAGGCTCTGGATAGACTTTTACGCCCTCCACACTGACGCTATTCAGCGGGGGAATCTGTACGCCTTCGATGCCCAAGGCCTGTACGCTGATGGTTCGGGTTAAGGAGTCGCCGACCTTGATTTCCCGCGCCGGATCACTCCACACGTCGCGGATGCTCAGGCTTTGCGCCGGCACCCATTGTTTGCCGGAAAACGAAGCGGGCGGCGCTTTGACGTCAATCTCCACAGCAGGCGACTTTTCCTCACTGTAGAAACGGCGTCCAATGCGACGCTGAGCCAGGGTACCGGTGAAAATCTGCTCGGGGATGGCGATCTTGCCGGCTTTCTGCGGGAAAATAACGTACTGACGCTCCACCACGCTGAAGCGGCGGGAGCCGACGTAACGGGTGTATTCCTTTTGTTTGCCCAGCTGTTTGACCAGAATGTCGGGATGGTCAGGGTGCGTCAGCTCGCCCCGCAGCATATCGTCGCTGTAAAACAGGCGGATGGTGTAAATCAGTTGCTGTTGCACGTAGACGGACTTGTTGTCCACCTCCGCTTCCAGGAAGACGGGTTTTTCTTCTTTCGCCACCGCTTGTTGGCTGGTCTCAACCACCTTTATGGCGATTGGCTGTGATTCGTTGTCCTTGTACTTGACCGCCGGGATCTCCAGGTCGCCGCTGCGCTTGGGTAGCAGGGTGTAGACCCAGGTGATGATGGAGTTGTTCTTGTTGTTCTCGATCTGCACCCGATAGCTTTGCTGACGGTCCATGACTTCGAAGTCTTTGTCCAGCTCGCCGACATCCGGCTGCGGTACGGACAAGGTGTTCAGGTTGAAAAAGTCCAAAGCGGAGTCGACTTCCAGCTTGCTGGTGATCGTCAGCTGCAATGATTCATTCTGTCTGACTTCCTGGCGGTCCACACTGACGTTCAGGCTGTCCTCCGCCCAGGCTCCCAGGCTGAGAACACATAGCATGAGCAGGCATAAAAATCGGTTTACAGGAGTTACCATAGGGGTCTACCGCTGTCTTGTTTGGACGAAGAAGGACGCGAGCCTTGTTGATATTGTTGCAGGAACTTTCTGCGCAGCAGGCCGCCGGGATCGTCAGGTATCCTGCGCAGCCATTGCTCTGTCTGCTGGTCCTTCAATGAAATATTGTCTGATAGGGCGGCGGCTGCATCTTCCGACGGCTTCTTATCGGAAGCATCTTCAGGTTCGCCAGCCTGTCCGGCTGTCTGAGCCTCTTTGCCGTCCTCTTTTTTGTCGGCCTCTTGTTGCTCCGCGCTGGCGGCTTTGGAGGCGGCGTCTTTGGGATCAGCCTGATCTTCTTTGTCCCCGCTTTGCGCCTGTTCTGCATTTTGCTGCTCTTGCGCATCCTGGGCGGAGGAGCTGTTCTGCTTATCCGCATTTTGATCTTGCGGGTGCTGTCCTGGATCTCCGCCCTGCTGGCCCGGTTGCCCGGCGTTGTCCTGGTCGGAGGGCTGTCCGTTTTGCGGTTGCGAGTTGGATTGATTCTTTTGCGAATCCGATGAGTTCTGCTGCTGACTTTGTTGTTGATCCGCGTTTTTCTGATCCGGTTGCTGCTGATCTTTATTCTGGTCCTGGCTGTTCTGTTGCTGTTGCTGTTGCTGTTGCTGTTGCTGCTTCTGCTGTTCCAGAAACTCTTCCAGCCTGCGTTTGTTTTCCTTAGCGTCTGACATCTCGGGATTGCGCTTTAGGGCTTCCTCGTAAGCTTTGATCGCTTCTTCGTAGCGCTGCTGATAGGCCAGACTGTTGCCGCGGTTGTAATGGGCGTTCGCCGAATCCAGTTTGCCGAACTCCGCTTCCGCTTTAGCGTAGTCGCCGGTGCGAAAATAGGCGGCCCCTTTACCCATTGGGCTGCTGTAGGCGTTCGCGGCGTCTTCATATTTTTTATCCTTGTAGAACTCCCAGCCCCGCTGGTTCGGCGTGGACCAGAGGTTCTCCCATTCCACCGCGTGAGAGACTTGCGGCTTCGCCAGCAAGACCAGCAGGCACAACGCGACGCCGGCCTGACGATATTGCCAAAGCAGCAGAGGCATCACGATTAACAGCAGGAGATAGCCGGCGTCATGCCATTGCTCGCCTTGCAGCGTGCTGTCCCCGTTGGCGTCTTTGAAATGCGTGGAGTTGGCGCTGGGCAGCAAACGACGCAGATCGGCGTTGTCCAGCGTCATTTTGCTAAAGCGGTCGCCGGGGCGTCCTGCAATCTCGCGCATCAGCGCAAAGTCCGGTTTGGCCACGATGACCTGATCGCCCTGTTTGATAAAGCCCCGATTGGGGATAGGGATCGGACCGCCATCATCGGCGCCGACGCCCAGCACGGAAATGGATACGCCAGCCTTGCTGAGCTGGTCATTAATCGGCTGCACATCCATTTCCTCAACGCCGTCCGTGATCAACAGAATACGGGCGTTAGCGGCGCCGGCCTGCTTGATGACATTCAGGGCGCTTTCAATACCAGCGGCGGCGTTGCTGCCCATTTCCGGCATGATAAACGGGTCAAGCGCAGGCAGCATGGCGCGCAGCGTATTGCCGTCCTCCGTTAACGGCGCGACGACATGACCACTGCCGGAAAACGCCACCAGTGCAGTTTGTCCTTCCTTGCGGGCGTCGAGCAGGTCATACACTTTTTGTCTGGCGCGGGTCAGGCGATTGGGCGTCAGGTCGGTCGCCAACATGGAAAGGGAAAGGTCCAGCGTGACCACCAACGCTTCCTGCTTCAGGGTGACTGGCGTTTCCTGTTTCGACCATGTAGGGCCAGCCAATGCGACGACGGATAAGACCAGAATCAGTGGCCACAACCAGAAACTGCTGCGTTTGACCGTTTGCGGGGGCGTCTCGCTCAGCGCGGCGAGGAACTCCGGCGGCAATAAGGTTTGCCAGGAGTTTTGCCCGTTTCTGCGATGGCGCATAAGAAACAGCAGAGCCAGCAACGCCGGCGCCAGCAATAACAGGGCGGGGCGCAGGAAGTGAAATTGCGTCAAAAACTCCATCATGGCGCCTTCTCCAGCTGCGTTGGCGCGCTCCTGCGAGTCAGTCCGGCAAGGGCGGGCGCCAGCCAGCACAATGACAACAGGGCAACTGCGACTAACAAGGGCGCCCAATACCACTCTGTTTTAGGACGGAAGAAGCGCTGCTGCTGTTTGATCGGCTCCAATTGGTTGATGGATTCATAGATTTGCTCCAACTCCCCGGTGTTGCGGGCGCGGAAGTATTGCCCGCCTGTCTGGTCGGCGATGCTTCGCAGCAAAGTTTCGTCCAGATCGGCGGACGGGTTTTCCTTACGGTAGCCGAAGATGCCGCGGCGGATGATTTCATCTGCGCCCACGCCGACGGTATAGATTTTAATGCCGGCTTCTGCGGCCAGTTTGGCGGCTTGCTCGGGGGAGACTTCGCCGCCGGTGTTGGCGCCGTCAGTCAGCAGCACCAGCACTCGGGAGTCGGCGGGGCGCTCCCGCAGGCGCTTGATTCCAAGCCCAATGGCGTCCCCAATGGCGGTGGCGTTGCCAGCGATGCCCAGGGTGGCTTCATTCAGCAGTTCGCCTACGGTAATCAGGTCGTAGGTCAGCGGCGCCTGAATGTACGGTTGGGCGCCAAACAGAATCAGTCCCAGCCGATCTCCCTGACGGACCTGGATAAAGTCGGTGACCACGGACTTCACCACGTCCAGCCGGGTGGCTTGATAGCCTTTCAGCTGCAAATCGGTTTCCTGCATGCTGGGAGAAATATCCACCGCCAGCATGAGATCGCGGGCTTCGTAGTCCATGGGGATGGGCTCCCCCTGCCACTGCGGCCGGCAAACCGCCAGCACCAACAAGGCCCAGGCCAGGACTTGTAGTACCGCGCTCCAACGTCCGCTGGGCGCGTTGCTTGAACCCGCTTCGGCGCCTTCCAGCACCAGTGCGGCCTGTTGATAGAAGGGAACCCGCAACGCCAGATTGCGTCCTTCTTCATTCTTTTGGCGCTTTTTCATTAACCAGGGAAGGGGGAGCGCCAACAACAACCATGGCCAGGCGAGGGTCAGCACCGCAGCCTCCTTATCCAGCGCTGCGCGGCTTGGTAGGCCACGTCTGGGGAAAGCGCGGGACGTGGGCTGTAAAGGCTTTGCAGGTAGGCGTCGATGTCTCCATGTTGCCCTTTGGGCAGCCGATCTTTCAAAAAGGCGCCCCAGGCGTCGCCGGATAGCGGCAGAGCGGCTTTCAGGCCCAGGGTGCGGCAGTGGCGTTTCAGCACGAGATTGACGTTGGCGAGAAAGTCGCCGGGACGACCATGGTCATTGAATTCGCGCCAGTGATGTTCCAGTACGGACAACGAGGCTTTGGTTCGCTTGTGGCGGCGATACAGCCATATTCCGAGCCAGATGAGTCCCACCAGCGCGAAAAAACATTCCAGAATCACGAACCACCATCCCCAGGGCAGCGGCCACCAGCCGGAGGGAGAGGGGTCCATGATATCCAGCAACTGTAAGGATTGCGTCGGGTCCATCAGGCGGCTCCTCGTGCGCCGTTGGAGAACTGCAGTTGATGCAGTTTCTCCGCCGGATCTTCCCAGGTGGAGAGGCGGGCGCAGGCCAGACCAATAGAGGCGAGTTCCTGCAGCAATTGGTTTTGCCACTGCTCGTATTCATTTTTCAGGCGCAGGGACAGGCGTTCGTTGCGGGTATCCAGGTCCAGGTGGGAACTTCCGTCGGTAATACGAAAGTTGCCGGGCGGCAAGGTCTGCTCCAGTGGGTCAAATACCTGAAACGGCAACACCTGGCTGTGTCGGCGCAAATCGAACAGCAGATTTTTGCTGGTGGCGTCGAACTGTCGCCAGTCGGAAATAATAAAGCATTGGCTTCCGGGGCGGGCGATACGGCGCAACTCCAGCAACGCATCGTTAAAACTGAATCTGGTCTCGCTCTGTTGCAGGCTCAGCGCCTGATTGAACGAGTTGACGCATTCCAGAATACGCAGCGCCTGACGGGGATGTCGGGAGGGCTTCAGCGCTTGATGCCCCAAATGGGAGAACACCAGTCCGCCGATACGATCGCCTTGCGCCAGACCGGCCCAGGCCAGTAGCGAAGCGATTTCCGCCGCCAGCACGGATTTGAAGGCGCGACGACTGCCGAAAAACAGGCTGATGGACTGATCCACCAGAATCAGTATCGGGCGCTCAACTTCCTCGTGAAAAACTTTGGTGAACGGGCGACTGCGCCGGGCGGTGACTTTCCAGTCAATAGAGCGAGGGTCGTCGCCTTCCTGATAAGGACGATATTCGGCGAAGTCCATACCGCGCCCGCGAAAGCGCGACAAGTGCGCCCCCGCCTGTTGCTGCAGTTTGCGCGGATCAAAGCGCAAGCTGAGTCGGGCGGCGGCGATACGCAGTTGAATGAGTTCATCCAATTGGCAGTAAACGCGATGTTGATTCATTGTGTCCTGTGGGCGCTGCAGGATTAATGTCAGGGAACGGGAACTTGCTCCAGCAAACGGGCGATAACCTTGTCTGTCGATACCCCTTCCGCTTCTGCTTTGAAGCTGGTGATCAGACGGTGGCGCAATACGTCGAAGGCCATCGCCTGCACGTCTTCAGGCGCCACGAAATCTTTGCCGTTCAGCCAGGCGTGCGCGCGGGCGCACCGATCCAGGGCGATGGTGGCGCGGGGACTGCCGCCGTATTCAAGCCATTCCGCCAGCTTGGCGTCGTATTTTTCGGGGAAACGGGTCGCCATGATGATCTGAACGATGTACTGCTCAACAGAGTCGGCCATATAGACGTTCAACACTTCTTTGCGAGCCTGGAAAATGGCTTCCTGCTCCAGAGGTTGAGTCTCTTTGACTTTAGGGCCCGCCGCCTCATGGCGAGCCAGTCGCAGAATGTTCAATTCGGACTCTGAGTCAGGGTAATCAATGCGGACGTGCAACAGAAAACGGTCCAGCTGCGCTTCCGGCAGAGGATATGTGCCTTCCTGTTCAATGGGATTCTGTGTGGCCATGACCATAAACAGACCGTTTAACGGATAACTGCGCCCGCTCACGGTAACCTGCCGCTCCGCCATGGCTTCCAGCAGTGCGCTTTGCACTTTGGCGGGAGCGCGGTTGATCTCATCCGCCAGCACTAAGTTGTGAAAAATGGGGCCTTTGCGAAACTCGAAGTTCCCCGTCTCTGGACGATAAATGTCGGACCCGGTGATGTCCGCCGGCAGTAAATCGGGGGTGAACTGAATGCGCTGGAAGTCGCCTTCAATATTTGAAGCCAGTTCTTTGATTGCTTTGGTTTTGGCGAGGCCGGGCGCCCCTTCGACCAATAGGTGGCCGTCAGCGAGCAGAGATATCAGCAACCGATCGAGCAGGTGCGACTGTCCGATAATGGATTCACTGAGTTGGTTCTTTAGATCGAGAAGAGTGGCCTGTAAGGACATGCTTAACCTAATACCAGTGTTTGCGTTGTTCTTCCAAAAACGTCAACAAACCTTCGACGCATCCGCCGGAGGTTCCGGGCCTGTAGCGGGCTTAAGATGTTAGGAAACTCGGCTGCAGGCGTCCAGCGCCAACGTGACAGCATTCTGCAATAATTAACTTTGTTTCGTTATTAATTATTCGTCATAACATTAAACTATCGCTGCGACCCCGGGAGTCGTTCTCATGCGACAAGCGCGTTGCGCGATGAGAGGCTAAAGCTGCCTGACTCTCATGTTTTCAAAGTGCGTGCTGTAGAATGCTGATTCAAGGGTGGTTAAGATTTTTTAACCTTGATTAAGCCAGAGTGGCGCAGCTATCCATTTTTGATAAGCGCGTTGGAATTGTTTGTGGAAATCAAAGAAACAAGAGCTGAACGCTATTACGAACGGCAGCCAATCTTCAGTAAGTCCGTTTTCTTAATCTCTGTGATATTTTTCCTGTTTGGCGGAGCTTTCGCCGACAAGTCGCTCCTGGATGAGTATTGGGTTGCGGCTCTTATCCTGGCGATGGTTAGTGTGCTGGCGTGTATTGAGATAGAGCGTCGCGAAAAGACCCGTTGGGTAGAGGTCGTCTTGTTAAAGTACGATGGCGACCAGCTTGTATTTGAGCAGAGAGACGGGGTCCAGACGCGAACCGTTGAGGTCAAATTGGAGAAGGTGAAAAAGATTACCTACGGGAAAAAGTTCATCTGTTTTGAAGGCGCGTACCCATATTCTAAGTTAATAGGTATTCAGAAGAGTCTCCGGCCTCATATAGGGCAGTTAATCGAGAGTATCAGGGCCGCGAGGCCTGACATTCATTTCGAATCGCAGTAGCAGTAATTAGATAGAGTGGTAAACGGCGGGCGTATGAAAATTGAAAGATGGAGACGAGTGGCCTTCGAAGAGAAATCTTTGTGGCCGGAAAAAATAGCGCTCGGGTTTGTATGGTTATTAATTTTTACATCCGGCCATAACTTATGGAATTCCTATCCGCTGCTGTGCCTGTTCGTCCTTTTGCTTGGGGCGGGCGCGCTTTGGCGTATTGTGCGAGGAATCAAATACCGCTGGGTGCTGGATGCTTTGTTGTCGTATGACGGGGACAGGGCGGTGTTTAATCTTTGCCCTGAGCGTAAAGGGGCGCATCCCATAGAAGTTTTGATTTCTAAAGTTGAGTTGATACGTTACAGCAGTACGTTTGTGTATTTTGAAGGCGCCTACCCCTATGCAAAGGAGGCTTGCTTCGCCAAAAAATTCCTGCCCCATATAAAAACGCTGATCAGTAATATACAGGCGTCATATCCAAATATTAAAGTCGAAGAGGTCTGATAACGCGGCGGTTAGATGGGGTGGTTAAAATCCGTTCTTTTTTCTGCGTGTTATTGCCTAGGTATTTCCACTTATTTCAGTGGCGGCGCAGGGGCGCTTTCCCACAAAGTGTGCTCTGCAACTCTATGATAAAAATAAGAAAAAAATTTCGTTAGCGGCGATTTTTGATCTTTTGTAGTAGGTACTAAACTGTATTAAAAACGCGTATCCGCCCTGCTAGGCTCTTGGCTCCCAAACAGCATAAACAGATTTCAATACCTGAACTATTCTTAAAACTGCAGGCGTCATCTCTTTCAGTTCACTGCCTCGTTGTAAAAGAAGTTTTGGGGTCGTTGCTTTTTTGAGCCAATAATAAAAAGGTGCAAATTTAATGAAGCAGATTAGCGTAGAGACCAGGGAGCAGTTTTTTGAGCTTTTAGAGGAGGAGTTCAAAAAGAAACTGGAACCTGGCTTAGCGGAGGATGTGAACCGGTTCGCCCGGCTTTATCTCGAAATGTCGCCTCTGGACGAAATCCGTAGTCGCCGTCTGGCGGACATCTACGGCGCAGTCGTCGCCTGTTGGCACTTCCTGCAAGACCATCATCAAGACCAGCCCAAGGTCACCGTATTCAACCCGGACCTGGAAACGCACGGCTGGCAATCCACCCACACTGTCATTGGCATTCTTCACAACAACATTCCCTTTATCGTTGACTCGGTGCGTATGGGGCTGAACCGCATGGAGTTGACGCTGCACTCCATTCAGCATGCGGTTCTGTACATCGAGCGTGACAGTTCCGCCAAACTCAAGCGCGTTATCGGCCGTGATGAAGAGCCGGCGCGGGAGCTGGGCGAGTCCATGGTGTATGTGGAGATCGATCGTCATAACGATCCTGCTGATCACCTGCGCATCAAAGAGGAACTGGAGACAGTACTTGGAGAAGTGCGCACCGCGGTGGGCGACTACGAAAAAATGAAGTCGCACGCGCAAGAACTCATCAGCGAGTTCGAGCAAGATATTCCCAATGTCAAAAAAACGGATTTAAAAGAAGCGAGCGAGTTTCTGAAGTGGCTGGCTGCAGACCATTTCACCTTCCTTGGCTACGACGAGTATCAATTCAAGAAGGCAGGCAAGGACACTATCATTCAGCAGGTTGCGGGTTCTGAACTGGGTATCTTGAAGAGCCATCCAGAACGTCCCGCAATGATGAAGATGAGCGATCTGCCGCAGAAAGCCCGTCGTCAGATGCTGCAATCCGAGATTTTCACCTTCGCCAAATCGTCGCAGCGCTCGCGGGTGCACCGTCCCGCTTATCCTGACTATGTGTCAGTGAAGAAGTTCAACGAGCAGGGCGAAGTCATCGGGGAGCGTCGTTTCTTGGGGCTGTATACCTCACGGGTATACCATCAGCGTCCTGACGATATCCCATTGGTCAGACGTAAAGTTAAACATGTCCTGAAGCGTTCCGGCTTCAACCCCAGCGATTATGCGGGTAAAGAGTTGGATCAGATTCTGGCGGTTTATCCCCGCGATGAGCTGTTCCAGTTGGGGCGCGATGATTTGTTCGATGTGGCCATGGGTATTCTGTATATCCAGGAGCGTCGCAAAATTCGTCTGTTTATTCGCGAGGACGTGTACGGCCAGTTTGTCAGCGCCATTGTGTATGTGCCGAGAGATCTGTACAGCACCGATTTGCGTCTGCGCATTTCCGATATCCTGGTCAAGGCCACCGGCGCGGAAGACGTAGAGTTCACCACTTATTTCTCCGAGTCCGTGCTGGCGCGTACGCAGTTCAACCTGCGCGTACCGCAAGCGGAGCGTCGCGACCTGCGTCCGGCTGAGCTGGAAGAACGCATCATCGCCGCCGCTCAGTCCTGGCAGGATGGCCTGATGGAGAGCTTGTACGAAGCGCATGGCGAAGAGCAGGCCAACTCCTATATTCACCTGTACGCCAATGCATTCAATGGCGCGTACAGAGAGGAATTTTCACCTCGTCGCGCAGTGATCGATATCGAGCATATCGCCTCGTTGAGCGATGAGCGTCCGCTGGCGATGAGCTTCTATCGCGCATTGGAAGAAGACGAAAGCATTCTGCACTTCAAACTTTTCCACGGGGAAGTGCAAGTGCCGTTATCTGACGTGCTGCCGCTGTTTGAAAACCTCGGTCTGAGAGTGTTGGGCGAGCACCCGTTTGAAGCGATTGACCGTAACGGCAAGGTGGTCTGGATTCATGACTTCTCTTTGCAAAGCCGTGGCGGAGAAGTGATCGACATCCAGAAAATTCGCAAGAAGTTCGAAGAGCTGTTTCTGCGAGTGTGGACCAATGAAGCGGAGAACGACATCTTCAACCGCCTGGTGTTGGCGGCGCAGATGGATTGGCGGCAGATCGCCATGCTCCGCGCTTACGCCCGTTACATGCGTCAGATTCGCTTCAGCTATAGCCAGGACTTTATCGCCAATACCCTGGTCAACCACGTCCATATCGCCAAGTCCATTTACGAGCTGTTCGAAGCCCGTTTCAACCCGGCGAAAATTCAGAGCGACGCTCAGTGCGGCGCTGCGCAACAGAAGCTGGAGATTGAAATCAACCAGGCTCTGGACGAAGTTGAGCACCTGAGTGAAGACCGCGTACTGCGTCGTTTTGTCGAACTGATCAAGGCGACGCTGCGCACCAACTATTATCAGCGTGGCGAAGATAATGGCGTGAAGGGATATATGTCCTTCAAGTTCAGCCCTCGCGACATTCCGGAAATGCCGCTGCCGCTGCCGATGTTCGAAATCTTCGTCTACTCTCCTCGTGTGGAAGGCGTGCACCTGCGTGGCGGTAAAGTCGCCCGTGGCGGTCTGCGCTGGTCCGATCGCTTTGAGGATTACCGGACGGAAGTGCTGGGTCTGGTGAAGGCGCAGCAGGTCAAGAACTCCGTTATCGTACCGGTAGGCGCGAAGGGCGGCTTTGTCGCCAAGCAACTGCCTGAGAATGATCGCGAAGCCATGCTGAACGAAGGTATCGCCTGCTATAAAACCTTTATTCGCGGCTTGTTGGATGTCACCGATAATCTGTCCAGTGGCGAAGTGGTTCCGCCTTTGGACGTGGTGCGTCACGATGAAGACGACTATTACCTGGTTGTGGCGGCGGATAAAGGCACCGCGACGTTCAGCGACATCGCCAACTCACTGTCGGAAGAGTACAACTTCTGGCTGGGCGACGCGTTTGCATCCGGCGGCAGCCAGGGTTACGACCACAAGAAGATGGGCATCACCGCTCGCGGCGGCTGGGTTTCAGTTGAGCGACACTTCCGTGAAATGGGCGTGAATACAGCGACTGACGACTTTACCGTAGTGGGTGTGGGCGACATGTCCGGAGACGTGTTCGGCAACGGGATGTTGCGTTCTGAGCACATTCTCATGGTGGCTGCTTTCAACCACATGCACATCTTTATCGATCCAAATCCGGACGCCGCGTCCAGCTTCGTAGAGCGCAAGCGCCTGTTCGAACTGCCGCGCTCCACTTGGATGGATTACGACAGCAAACTGATCTCGGCTGGCGGCGGTATATTCTCGCGCAACGCCAAGTCGATTCCGATCAGTCCTGAAATGAAGGCGCGCTTTGGCATCAAGCAGGACCGTCTGCCTCCCAATATGCTGATTTCACAGTTGCTGAAAGCTCCGGTTGACCTGCTTTGGTTCGGAGGTATCGGCACCTATGTGAAGTCCTCTGAAGAATCGCACGCGGACGTGGGCGATAAAGCCAATGACGCGCTGCGGGTCGACGCGAGCGACTTGCAGGTGAAAGTCATCGGCGAAGGCGGCAATCTGGGTATGACTCAGTTGGCCCGTATCGAATACGCCCTCAACTATGGTCGCCTGAACACTGACTTTATTGATAACGCTGGCGGCGTAGACTGTTCTGACCACGAAGTTAACATCAAGATCCTGCTGAACGAGATTGTCGCCGGTGGCGACATGACCATGAAGCAACGTAATAAATTGCTGGCGGACATGACTGACTCCGTCGCCGATCTGGTGTTGATGAACAACTACCGCCAGACCCAGGCGCTGAGTATTGCGGAGACCGATGCGGCGACCCGCATTGAAGAATACCGTCGTCTGATCAATCACCTGGAGTCTATCGGTAAACTGAATCGCGGCCTGGAGTTTATTCCGGATGATGAAACCATCACCGAGCGTAAATCCATGAAGCGCGGTTTGGTGAGACCGGAGCTCTGTACGCTGATTTCCTATGTCAAAGGCTGGTTGAAAGAAACCCTGATCGACAGCGATCTGGTGGACCATGAATATCTGGCCAATGAACTGCACACTGAGTTCCCGCAGATGCTGGTGGATAAATTTGGCCGTCAGATGCGCGATCACCGTCTGCGTCGCGAGATTATCGCCACCCAGGTCGCCAACGACATGGTCAATCACATGGGCATTACCTTTGTGGACCGTCTGCGCCAGTCCACCGGCGCGCCGGTTGCGGCGATCGCTCAGGCGTACGTTATCGCCAGAAACGTCTTCCAGGTGCAGAATCAGTGGGCGGCGATCGAAGCTCTGGATTATAAAGTCGGCAGCGGCATGCAGGTCGCAATGATGTCTGAACTGATTCGTTTAGTGCGCAGAGCGACCCGTTGGTTCCTGAGAAATCGTCGCAGCGAACTGAATGTCATGGAGAATATGGACAAATTCTCCACCGGCATCGACTACATCGCGCACCACTTCAAGGAACTGCTCTCCGGCGACCAGCTCAAGCTGTGGCAGGAACGCTATGACGGTTATCGTCAAGCTGGCGTGCCGGATGAGCTGGCTGCGACAGTTGCGGGAACGCCGTATCTGTACTCAGCCCTGGGCATCATTGAGGCGCAAGAGCAGACCAACGCCAGCCTGGATTACGTGGCGCGTATGTTCTTCCGCATGGGCGAAAGACTGGATATGCAATGGTTCGGGCATCAGCTCAATATTGCGCAGCCTGCGACCCACTGGCAGGCGCTGGCGAGAGAGAGCTTCCGTGAAGATCTCGATTGGCAGCAGCGTGCTCTGACGGTCGGTATCCTGCGCATGACTGACGCGCCGGAAGACATTGATCAGCGCATTGACGCCTGGTCAGAGTGCAATACGGACCTGATCGAGCGCTGGCGCGGTATGTTGACCGAGCTGAAAGCGACAAAAGATCCAGAGTTCCCCATGTATTCTGTCGCGCTACGAGAATTGTTGGATCTGGCGCAGAGCACGTCGCACGCCACCACTAAGATCTGATAATGTGACTTAACGCCGGCGCAGCGCTCTGCTCTAATTGAGCAGGAGGGCTGCGCCGGTTTATTTTTAGAGAATTGATCAGTAACCGCAGAGTGGTCTGGAAATGCGGCAAATTATTGTCGACATCCATATATCCTCAGAGGAGTATTTGAACGTTTATCGCGGTAGCGCGAAAAACGTCAACGCCATAAGCCGGGAAGGACTCAGGGTTCAATTCCCCGCTAACATCCTGCAGCGCTTTGTAACCCGGGAAGGTATTCGAGGCTCATTTGTCATCACTTTCGATGACGCCAATAAATTCCACTCCATTGAGCAATTGGCTTAATAGCCGGCTTTATTCATCTTGGGTCAGCCAGTCTGGGTGTTGAAGCGCAATCTTCAATAACGCTGCGACGCTGATAGCGTCGGTAATTGCGCCGCTCAGCGCCATGTCCACGGCTTCTTGCAGGGGCAGTCGTCGAACTTTTAACTCCTCCGTTTCATCCGGATTCCAGCCGACTTGTGTAAGCTTGCGCGCGACGTACACCACGCCTTGTTCATCGGTGACACAATTGCTGGTGTGCAGGCGCATTAACTCTGCCAGCTCGTCGGCAACCAGTCCCGTCTCCTCTTGCAATTCTCTGCGCGCGGCGTCAGCAGTCCATTCGTCGTGAGGCGCGCCGCCCATCGGGATCTCCCAGGAATAGCACTCCGTCGCATAGCGATACTGCCCCACCAGCCAAGTGTAGCCCTGGTCATCCACCGGCACGATGCCGACCGCCTTGTTCTTCATATGCACAACGCCGTAAATGCCAGGTTTGCCGGTGGGGGCGATGACCTCCCGGTGCTCCACTTGAATCCAGGGGTTAACATAAACCTGATTGCTGGAGAGGGTGCGCCAGGGATTGATTTCAGTAGAGTCGGACATAATGAATTCCTTGTGCGACAAAGCTCAATGGCTCGGAATAGTAAGAGTGAGTGGAAACTTATATTAATCCGGCAGACAAATAGCTTCCTTCTATTTGTCTGCAACGACAGGGCCTGCACAGGTCAGGCCCTGTCTCCCGCGGCTTGTCGCCGCGCAGGCGCGTCCATGCGCCTGGTTATTAACATGCCAATATCATTGCCATGTTAATAACAAAAACGCCGGAGGAGAAAAGCTCCGCCGGCGTTTGGGGATAGTGTAGCTTGAGTCTGCCGCTGAAATCAGGAGTGTTTGACGAACCAGTAACGTTCCCAGGCGACCAGAACTCTCTCTGGGTACCAGGTTTTGCCCAGGCTGCCGTTATAGCGGGCGAGGGCGCGAATCAGGTTGCCTTTCTCCTTGTCCAGATAGTGTTTGAGAATCGTGCAGCCGTAACGCAGATTAGTCGCGACGTCGTGGAGATTGTCCTCCGGACGCCCAATTTCATCGATCCAGAACGGCATCACCTGCATTAGCCCGCGAGCGCCGGCGCTGGACACGGCGTAGGGGTCGAAGCGGCTTTCCACATGCATGACCGATAAGACGATTTCCGGGTTGAGTCCGGCCCGAGTGGCTTCCAGGTGCACCAGCTTCAGCAGCTCAAGGCGCTTGTTGGTGTCCTTTATGTATTTCTCCATCCGGGCGGACATGTCCACCAGCCACACTTCGGCGTCAAAGCGGTCAATGAAGCTTTTGGACTCATTGACCGTGCGTTTCAATACGGCCCGCAACTCTGGGTCCGGTTCCTGAGGGCCTGCCGCGAAGGAAGCCGCCGGCGTTAGCGCCAGCAGCATGAGCATCCCGAATAGCAAAGACATGCCCTTGCCTCGAACAAGGGCGGGGCGTATTGAATAACTGTACTGCATGATTCAACTGACTATTTTTTCAACTTCTCTTTGATGAAGTTTACAACAGTATCTACTGTCATATCTGTGCTGTCG
Organism: Hahella sp. KA22; assembly: GCF_004135205.1. Taxonomy (NCBI): domain Bacteria; kingdom Pseudomonadati; phylum Pseudomonadota; class Gammaproteobacteria; order Oceanospirillales; family Hahellaceae; genus Hahella; species Hahella sp. KA22. The sequence continues at coordinate 2,571,288 of NZ_CP035490.1, forward strand.
GTATCACGGCGGCCTTTGTATTCCACTTTGCCTTCCGCCAGACCGCGATCGCTGATCACGACTCGGTGTGGGATGCCAATGAGTTCCATTTCGGCGAACTTAACGCCTGGGCGTTCATTGCGGTCGTCCAGTAGAACGTCCACGCCAGCCTGCAGCAGTTCTGCATAAAGGCTTTCCGCTTTCTCGCGCACCATGTCGGATTTGTGCATGTTTAATGGAACCAGGGCGACCTGGAAAGGCGCCAGGGCGTCTGGCCAGATGATCCCTTTGTCATCGTGGCCCTGCTCAATCGCAGCGGCGACCACGCGAGAAACGCCAATACCGTAACAGCCCATTTGCATTACAGTGGCTTTGCCATTTTCGTCCAGAACAGTGGCGTTCATGGCCGAGCTGTATTTGTCGCCCAGCTTGAATACGTGGCCCACCTCAATACCTTTTTTGAGCACCAGGACGCCTTTGCCATCGGGGCTGGGGTCACCTTCCATAACGTTGCGCAGGTCGGCGGTTTCTTTGATTTCGCAGTCACGTCCCCAGTTAACGCCAGTGAGGTGCTGACCTTCTTCGTTGGCGCCGCAGACAAAGTCCGCCAGCACGGCTGCACTGTGGTCGACAATAGTGCGAAGAGACAGATTTACTGGGCCAATGGAGCCGGGCTTGCAGCCCACCGCCGCCTCAATGGCTTCGTCGCTGGCGAATGTCAGCGGAGACGCCACGCCAGACAGCTTTTCCGCTTTGATTTCATTAAGAACATGATCGCCGCGCAGCACCAGGGCAATGATTGGGGCAGGTTTGCCTTCTTCCGCTTCGCCCAGCACCAACAGAGTTTTCACGGTTTGCTCCGCAGGCAGATTCAAGAATGCGGAGACGCTCTCAATCGTGCGCTGGTCAGGCGTCGCCACCTTGGCCATCTCTTTGGTAGGCGCAGGCGCTTGCTTAAGTGTGGTCAGGGCTTCCGCTTTTTCCAGGTTGGCGGCGTAATCGCTTTCAGTACTGAAAGCGATCAAATCTTCCCCGGAGTTGGCCAGTACATGGAATTCATGGGAGGAAGACCCGCCGATGCTGCCGCTGTCCGCTTGCACAGGACGGAAGTCCAGGCCAAAGCGGGTGAATATGCGGGTATACGCGTCGTACATGACCTTGTAAGTTTCGTCCAGCGATTCCTGATTCACGTGGAATGAGTAGGCGTCCTTCATCAGGAACTCCCTGGCGCGCATGATGCCGAAGCGAGGGCGGCGCTCATCGCGGAATTTCATCTGAATCTGATAAAAGTTAGCCGGTAGTTGTTTATAGCTTTTCAACTCATTGCGAATCAGGTCGGTAATGACTTCTTCATGAGTCGGGCCGACGCAGAAATCACGGTTGTGGCGGTCTTGAATGCGCAGCAACTCGCCGCCGTATTGCTCCCAGCGGCCGGACTCGATCCATAGCTCTGCTGGCTGCACCGCCGGCATCAACACTTCCTGGGCTCCGGAACGGTCCATTTCCTCTCTGACGATGTTTTCAACTTTTTTCAGAACCCTCAAGCCAAGGGGGAGCCAGGTATAGAGACCTGCGGCCAGCTTGCGAATCATGCCCGCGCGCAGCATCAGCTGATGACTGATGACTTCCGCGTCGGCAGGGGTTTCTTTCAGGGTGGCGATCAGGTATCGACTTGCGCGCATATATCTTCCCAGGAATACAAATAAATAAGGTTAACTACCGGTAATGGTTTATTTTTACTGCCGCACTATTGTAGAAGCGATGACTCCTTGCGTACAGGCGCGATTGTATTAATTGCGAATACGGCTCTGAGGGCGGCCCGACGGCCGCCATGACGATCGGGTTTATCGCAGATTTCCCCAAAACGGCTCATCCAAGCGGCCCTTTTTTGCGTCATACAACAGTTTGTCATGAGAACGCAACCGGCCTCATGGTTTATGCCATATACCTGCTTGGCAACCCCGGGGCGATGATGCAAACTCACCAGCGTCCGATGATACAGTTGAGCCTATGATGCTGACCGCGCACGAAATTCAAAACATCATCAGAACCGGCGTGCCGATGGCGGAGTCCATCGATTTCCGGGTTGATGAGATCTCAGGCAAGAACGCTATCGCCAGAATCCCGTTTTCAGAAACCTTTGTGCGCCCCGGAGGGACCCTTTCCGGCCCCATCATCATGTCGCTGGCGGATGCATCCATGTATGCAATTATCCTGGCGACTTTAGGGCGTGTGGAAATGGCTGTCACCAGCAATTTAAACATCAACTTTTTACAACGGCCCAAGCCGGAAGACCTGTTGGCGGAGGCGACTCTGTTGAAACTGGGTTCCCGGATTGCATTTTGTGAAGTGAATCTGTACTCGCCGAACAGCGATGGTTTGGTCGCACACGCAACGGGAAGTTACGCGTTGCCGCGGTAAGGGGGGAGGAGCCCGCCAGGCGCGTCGCAGCTAGTAGACTGCTGTACCGCAATAATAGCCGTACCCACAACAATAAAAACCAAATGAAATGACTTTGATCAGAGTACTAACTCAAGAACGATCAGTACTAACCTCGTGGAATAACTACAGGAAGTTATGACTATGAACATTACCGCCAGTAAAAACTCAGAAGCGCTGCAGGAGCTCGAACAGCGCAGGCAGCCCGTGCAAGAGCGCAGTCGGGAAAGAGTCGAGCTGATATTAAACGAAGCTGCCATTCTTATCAGTGAAGTTGGCGTGCAGGGAGCGAAAACCTCGGAAATCGCCCGTCGCGCGGGTATTTCCCTAGCGTCTTTGTATCGTTATTTTCCCAACAAGGCCGCTATAGTCAAGGCCTTGGCTGAGCGCCATATCAAAACGCTGAGCACCGTCATGGAGGAGTTTGTAAACGAGTTTGATCTGGAGGAAGGGTTTGACAAGCTTATCGACACCTTCGCCCATTTCTATCGCTCCGAGCCGGGTTATAAGGAAATCTGGTCTGGTGTAGAGGCGATGCCGGAGCTTCAGCAATTGGATCTCGGCGAGCTGTTCGATAACGCCCAGGCTATTACCGATCGCGCCAAACTGCTGTATCCGCAAGTTGAGCAAGAGCGTCTATGGTTGATTTGCGTGATGTTACCCAGAGCCTGCGGCGCTATCCTGAGGCTGGCCATGACCATGGAAGAAAAGCCTGAGTCAATCATGCTGACGGAATTAAAGTTGATGGTGAAGTCATACTTGCGTCAACGTTTGGGTGAGCTGGACGCGGCGGCGTAACGTCGTGTGATCGACTGTCCCGCATTGGGCCTGGAGTCAGGGAGTGCGGAAACCTGTAAATGAAGACGTCCCGCAAATAAGCATGCGTCATCCCTGTCGCCAATACTTGGCGGCGTCTTCATACGGTGTATTACCGGAGGACTGAAAGCGAGTCAGTCAATGACGTCTTTCAGCGCCTCCTCAAGCGTATCGAATTGAAAACTGAAGTTTTCTTCCAATAAACGGGCTGGAATCGCCTTTTGTCCCGTTAGTAACATCCTCGATAATTCCCCCATCGCTAACTTTAATGCGAATGCCGGCGCTGTGCAGAATGCGGGGCGATGAAGCAGTGTCGCCAAGGTTGCGGTGAATTCGGCGTTAGTGACTGGTGTAGTGCTGACGGCATTGTAGGGGCCGCTGCAGGTTGGCGTTTCGAGCAAATGCAGAAGAACTCTCAACAGGTCCTGAATATGAATCCAGGGCATCCATTGGCTTCCATCGCCAAATTTTCCTCCCAGGCCAAGCTTAAAAACGGGCAGCATTTTCTGTAGGAAGCCTTCTTTTCCCACCACCAGGCCAATGCGGGCGATGGCGACGCGCATGCCAATACTCTCTGCGCTAAGGGCGGCGGCTTCCCACTCACTGCACAGCTCATGCGTGAATTCCTCGTGGGGCGGGGTTTGCTCTGTTACCAGTAAATCTTGCTGGTCGCCGTAGTAGCCTACCGCGGATGCGGAAACCATAGCTTTGGGGAGTGTTTCCATTTGCTTGCACATGTCAAGCAAGTCGTGAGTCAGCGCAATGCGGCTTTGTTTCAGCTTTTGTTTGCGGGCCTGCGTCCAGTGCCTGTCCGCTACAGGTTCGCCCGCCAGATTGATGATGGCGTCAACCGGCGCGTCTATCAGGTCCGCGCGCAGCTCTCCGATACTCCGACAGCGCTCTCCCACAAGATGCGCCACCTGCTCTGGTCTTCTGCTGAACACAGTTGTGTCGTGTCCACTGGCCCATAACGCCCGACACAGTTGTTTGCCGATAAAACCTGTGCCCCCGGTCACCAGGATGTGCATGCGCGGATCTCCTTAAACGCTTCCTTTGTTAATACATAATTCGACGCCTTTGCACAGGCGGTGCGCAGCGCGAGATTGGGTTATCTTGTGCCTATTCGGGCGGCTATACAATAAGTTGTTTAATACCCGGAGCTTAGCTCGCTCAGTTCAGAATATAGTCGTAACAAGTTCTTGAGGCGACTAGCGGTCTCTCGCAAATGCAAGGCCGCCTTGTTAGTGTGCATTGGACTGGAGAAGGTCGAGAACAATTCCTTCTACGGTGGCGATGAAGAGAGGGTGCTCGCCAAGGGGCGGTAGCAGCCTGATGTCGACGCCAGACGTTTTGGTTAGCGCGGCGATCATGGCGGGAACGTCTTCTCGCAAATGCTTGCCGGCGGCGAAAAAAAGAGGCAGCACGGCAATGGATTGTGCGCCTTGATCTTGAGCTCTTAGCACGGCTTGTTCCAGTGTGGGTTCCGCAAGCTCCATGAACGCCAGGGAAACCTGAGTGGCGCTCTGGGAAAGGCGCTCCGTCAGGGCGATAAAAGGCTGCAGCCAATTGTTGTCACGGCTGCCGTGAGCAAGAAGTATCGTGTGGTCGAAAGTCATAGTGAATTGCCGAATCTCCAATTTGTGCATGGTACGCCGATAAGGCCGGTTTGGTTTGCAACTTTCTTTATATGGGGCCTATTTTCTTGACTTGGACGCCTATAATCGAGAGCTTACTCAGTTTTAGGCGGAAAACGAATATCCATCTTGGCTTTTGCGTTGTGTTTAGTGTCGATGATTATTGAGGAGGGGGAATGTGGTCGGGCAGCGAAATTTTACGTTATTGGTTTGGCGAGCTGGATGAGAATGGTGTGCCGCCACAGGAAAATCTCCGGCGCTGGTTTACCGAGGCGAAGAGCTGTGATCGTGAAATTCGCCGGCGCTTTTTAACGACAGTTGTTCTGGCCTCTGAGCAAGGGCTGCAGCATTGGCGCGACAGCTCAGATGGCGTGCTGGCCTTGATTCTTCTGCAGGATGTTTTTCCACGTTATATCTTTCGCGGCGGCGCGATGGCGTTTGATCAGGACAAAGAGGCTCGGAAAACAGCGCGGGAAGGGCTTAAAAAGGCGCTGGACGTCAGGCTGGAGCCGGTTTACCGGATCTTCTTCTACCTGCCGCTTCTGCATTCGGAAAAAGTGTCCGATCAAGAGGAGTCGGTCGCGCTGTATCGACAGCTCGTTGCGACCTGTGAGGCGGGTCCGTTAAAGGATTTTGTCAGTGGTTTCGCAACCATGGCGGAAACGAGCCGGGACGTTATTCGCCTGTTTGGACGTTTCCCCCACAGAAATAAGATGCTGAGACGTGCGAGCAGACCCGAGGAGGTCGAGTTTTTAGCTTCTTATCCTGCCATATACGATTGATCCAGTCTGACGGCTAGTTTCTTATTCTAACGCTGTTCGCCTGTGAGGATTTTCTGTCTCCTGGGTCACAATGTTGACCTTTGCTGGCTGAGCCTTGTATTCCCCTTTGTTAACATGCGGGGTTCGTCACAGTTTCCTGGACTTTGCGTCAACAGCTCCTGAGTGACGTCTGGAGCCTGGAAGTAAAAATAAGAGTTAGTTATGTCTAGTAGCCTTGAATTGGACTTTCCCGCTGTAGATCAGACTTTATGTGAATCGATTCAATATCAGGGAAGAAAAGCCTCAAGGGTCAAGAGCGAGCAGCGCCGCCGTGAAATTTTGCAGGCCGCTTTACGCATAGTGGCGAAGGAGGGCGTGCAAGGCGTCAAGCATCGCGCGGTGGCGAAAGAAGCGGGTGTTCCGTTAGCCTCCACCACTTATTACTTTAAAGACATTAATGAATTAATTACCGACGCTTTCATGCTGTTCGCGGAAAAAAGCCGTGAGAAGCTGGAGTTTTTCTACTCTGAATTGCGCCGTCTCGCCGACGTGTATGACGCCGCTTCTGTAATGGAAGATGAGGGACGCAAGCGTGAGTTCGCCAACGCATTAGTGGAGATGGGGACCAATTATGTGCTGGGGCAAGTCCGGCATCACAAGTCTGAGCTTATGTCTGAGCAGGCTTTTTTAATGGAGTCTGTGCGGGATGAGAGTCTGAGCGCGCTGGCTCGGCGCTATAAAGACGCCTGGTTGTCCGGATTGGTGGATTTTATGCAGTCGCTTGGGTACGAGACTTATATTGAGGATGCGGCCATTATTATGGGAATGGTGGGTAATCTGGAGCAGGAGGGCGCGCTTCAGGGCGGCAGCATAGATGAAGATAAGGTGCGCAGAGTCTGGCGGCGTCTTCTATATATGATGCTGGATATCCGTTAGATCCCAGGATTTCGTCGTTTGTTTTATAAAACGAAAAAAATTCAAAATAGGGGTTGCGCGCTTGGGGAACGCTAATTATAATGCGCCCACTTCTTTTGAGGAGCACCTCGAAAGAAGCTGCAAAGCAAGTTAACATCATGATTAACTTGATCTTTTAAGCGGGAATAGCTCAGTTGGTAGAGCACAACCTTGCCAAGGTTGGGGTCGCGAGTTCGAGTCTCGTTTCCCGCTCCAAATTTTCTCCTCAAGTATTCACTCCAAGTCCTTTTAAATAATTTAGTTCTGACCCTCTGTCTCCTATTGGTTTCTCTGGATTCTCGGCGTTTTCTTCAACCATCGTCTAAACTTAAAGCCAAGCATGCCTGTATGGTCTGTAAGTTGGTTTCTACCCTGGGGTATTAGGTTATGGCGAGTGTTTTGGACTCTGTTGATCAGCGCACCAAACTGGTGGGTGAGAATCGTTTGGAGCTTCTCTTGTTCAAGCTGGGGATGAGACAGATTTTCGCGATCAATGTGTTCAAAATTCAGGAAGTCCTCAAACTGCCCAATTTGACGCAAATGCCGCATCGTCATCCTGTCGTATGTGGCGTTAGTCATATTCGCGACACCACTGTTCCAGTAATTAACCTGTCTCAGGCGATAGGATTTCGGCCATTACAGCCGGATAAGGATTCCACCATCATCGTGACGGAATACAACCGCACTGTGCAGGCTTTCCTGGTGGCCAGCGTTGATCGTATCGTCAATATGACCTGGGAGCAGATCTTGCCTCCGCCAAAAGGGGCGGGCGGCTCTCATTACGTCACGGCGATTACCCATTACAACGATCAGATTGTCGAGATCATCGACGTGGAGCGGGTGCTGGCGGATATTCGTCCGTATTCCACTGACGTTTCCGACACGGCGCTGACTGAGAATATTCGAAAAGTGGCTCAGGGTAAGGAAGTTTTGTTGGTGGACGATTCGCCGGTGGCGATCAGTCAGGCGATCGGGACTTTGCAGAAAGTCGGGTTGAAAGTGATTACCGCCAGAAATGGTTTGGAAGCCTATAACCTTCTTAAGAAGTGGGCGGACGAGGGCGTTAATGTGCCTGAAAAGCTTCTAATGGTGGTGACCGACGCAGAAATGCCGGCAATGGATGGCTATAGGCTGACCACGGAAATTCGTAACGATCCACGCCTGAAAGACCTGTATGTGGTGCTGCATACCTCTTTAAGCGGTAGTTTTAATAAGGCGATGGTGGAGAAGGTGGGATGTAATAACTTTTTGTCCAAGTTCCAGCCGGATGAATTGGCGGCGTTGGTGCAATCGCGGCTTAATTCATTGGCGGCTCGTTAGCGCGCTGCAAAGAGCTCTTCTCTCGGCCCTTGTCCTCAGATGTAGACCTAATTAGACTGCCTGTTTCCGCCTGCCTGGAGTAGGTTGGTTTATTTTTTCGCGTCGACGATCCACGCATTTTGTCCCTTCCCTGTATGCCCAGTGCGCTACGCCTGCGTTGAGGCGAGAGCGTGCTTAGGAGAGAGTTATGACGGATATCCGAGTTACCGAGTTAAATATTTACCCCATCAAATCCTGTGCGGGCGTTAGCCTTAGCAAGGTGGCGATTACGAATTGGGGGGCGGATCGTGATCGCCGTTTTATGCTGGTGGATGCGAACGGCAAATTCATCACGGCGAGAAAGCATCATGGACTGGTGTTGGTGAAGGCGGTTTCTGCGGATAAGGGATTAATGTTGTCTGCGCCGGGAATGAGTGGTTTGTATATTGAAGCGCCGGATCAAGAGGGAGCCGCCTTGGAGCAGGTGCAGGTGTGGAAAGACGAGGTGTCCGCGTTGTTTGTCGATGCGCGCGCAGATGCCTGGTTTAGCGAGTTCCTGGGCGAGCAGGCGCGTCTCGTGTATATTCCCGAGCGCAGTTTTCGGCAAGTGGATCAGGCTTATTACGATGCGCCGCAAAAAGTCAGCTTTGCGGATGCTTATCCGGTTCTGGCGACTTCTGAGTCTTCGTTGGAGGACCTGAATGGCCGCTTAAAAAATCCTGTTAAAATGACCCATTTCCGCCCGAATATTGTTGTGGCTGGCGCGGACAGCTTCGCGGAAGATCATTGGCGGAGGTTGCGTATAGGAGAAGTGGAGTTTGTGGCGGTCAAGCCTTGCTCCCGATGTGTTTTTACGACGATTGATCCTGCTTCGGGCCATAAGTCCCCGGACACTGAGCCGTTGCGCACTCTGGCGTCTTATCGCAAAACAGAGCTTGGCGCTATTTTTGGGCAGAACCTGGTGCAACTGAATCACGGGATCATTTGCGTTGGCGATAAAGTGGAGTTGCTCGACTAAGCGGTCGAACCGATGCGCTCTCTTTGCAAAGAACGAATTCAGAAACTATTAGATTTTAGAAGGTTACGATGGCGTTGCTACGGCTGAAAGATGTTTCCCTGGCGTTTGGAATGGCTCCGTTGCTGGATCATGCGGACTTGGTGATTGAATCTCAGGAGCGGCTATGCCTGGTTGGTCGCAATGGCGCAGGTAAATCCACGCTTTTGAAAGTTTGCGCCGGTGAGATCAAGCCGGATGGCGGCGAAATAAATAGAGGCAGGGACCTGAAAATGGCCTACCTGCCGCAGGAGCTGCCGGAGCGGGGCGACGCCAGTGTGCGCTCTGTGGTGGCGGAAGGATTGGCGGAAGTGGGGGAGTGGCTCGCGGCCTACGACGCGCTGACTCAGCAGGGCGCTGAAGGCAATGTGGCGGAGCTTGAGCGTCTGCATAACAAAATCGAGACTCATGACGGCTGGCGTTTGCGGCAGAAGGTCGAGGCGGTCATGCAGCGTCTGGAGCTGCCGGGCGATAAGTCTATCTCCGAATTGTCCGGAGGCTGGCGTCGTCGTGTATTTCTGGCGCGCGCGCTAGTGCAGGAGCCGAACCTGCTCATGCTGGATGAGCCCACCAACCATCTGGATATCGACATGATTACCTGGTTGGAGGAAGAGCTGTTGCAGTTCGGCGGCAGCGTACTGTTTATTTCTCACGACCGCGCTTTTATCGACCGTCTGGCGACGCGCGTCATAGAGCTAGATCGCGGCAAATTGTCGAGCTGGCCGGCGCCTTATGAAGCCTATCTGGCCAAAAAAGAGGAGCAGTTGGCGGCGGAGGAAAAAGAATGGGAGCGCTTCGATAAGAAGCTGGCGGATGAAGAAGTCTGGATTCGCCAGGGCATCAAGGCGCGCCGCACTCGTAATGAGGGGCGAGTCAGGGCGCTGAAAAAACTGCGGGAAGAGCGGGGGCAGCGACGCGACCGCGTTGGGCAGGTGAGCCTGAAAGTGGACTCCGAGGAACGCTCCGGTAATCTGGTGGCGGAGCTGAAAAATGTCAGCTTTGGCTACGCAGACCAGCCCAATCTGGTGAAAGATCTGAGCTGGCAGTTGATGCGCAAAGATCGGGTGGGCTTATTGGGCCCTAACGGTTGCGGAAAATCGACGTTTATAAAGTTGATCCTGGGCGGCTTGGAGGCGACGGAGGGCGTCATTAAGCGGGGCTCCCGGCTGCAAGTGGCCTACTTTGATCAGTTGCGAGGGCAAATCGATCCGGAAGCCAGCGTCTGGGATAACGTCGCCAAAGGAAAGGACTTTATCGAGGTTGGCGGCCGTAACGTCCACGTCACTGGCTATCTGAAAGATTTCCTGTTCTCACCGGAAAGACTGCGTACTCCCGCCAAGGCGTTATCTGGCGGTGAAATTAACCGGTTGCTGTTGGCTAAACTGTTCACCATGCCGGCTAATTTTCTGGTTCTGGATGAGCCTACCAACGACCTGGATATGGATACGCTGGATCTGCTGGAGAACCTGCTGGCGGAGTTCGACGGCACTATTTTACTGGTGTCCCACGATCGTTTCTTCATCGACAACGTTGTGACCAGCACGCTGGTGTTTGAGGGAGAGGGCAAGATATCCGAATATCCAGGCGGCTATAACGACTGGCTTGCGCAACGTCCAGTGGTCAAGGCCGAAGCCAAGCCCGCTGAACCCAAGGCTCAGGCCGCTAAGCCGAAAACGGCGTCGGATGGCGGCAAGGCGGCCAAGCTCAGCTACAAACTGCAGCGCGAACTGGATGCTTTGCCCAAGGAGATCGAACGACTGGAAGCGGAAGTGGCGGCTATGCAGGAAGAGGTGTCCGCCGCTGATTTTTATAGTCGTCCCCATGAGGACGTGAATCGTGCGCTCACGTCTCTGGCCGCGTTGGAGCAGACTCTGGAAAAGACCATGGAAAGGTGGATGGAGCTTGAAGAAATGGCGGGCGGGGGCTGATAGAGGGTTACAAATTTTAAAATATCGGCATCCGCAAATCCGCTACACTTGAGAATAAAGGAATAACTTCAGCAGCCGACGGACTCCGTTGAGAAAGTGTTAGTCTTCTGTCGCCTCAATTGATTACGGAGAGATAAAGCCTTATGCGGGTGCGTTACGAATTCCGTTTCGATGATAATCGAGTGCTGGACTACATCATTGAGACGGAGAGAGAAGATAAGAGCATGCACTCAGAGCCGCCCGCCGAGTGGACTGAGCTGAAGAATTGCCAGTGCTCGAATTGCCCTCTCAAGAAGGACGCTGAACGCTATTGTCCCGCCGCTCTCGACATGCAGAAGATAGTGGCGGACTTTCGCTCCGAACCGGCTTTTCAGAAAGTCGAGGTGACTGTTTTCACCAAAGAGCGCAACTACCACAAGCGCACTGGTCTGGAAGAGGCGTTGCGCTCGCTGATGGGGTTGGTGATGGCGACCAGTCACTGCCCCATACTCGGCGAGTTAAGGCCGATGGCCATTCATCACATGCCGTTTTCCAACGGCGAAGAATTTATTCTCCGATCGGTTTCCATCTATCTGGTGCAGCAGTACTTTAAGTTTCGCGATGGTGAAAAGCCCGACTGGGAGCTTAAAGGGCTGGTCGAGCGCAACCGTCGTCTGCAGCTGGTGAATCAGGCGTTGTGGCAACGCATTCACTCCGCCTGTGATGGCGATTCCAACTTGAAGGCGTTGTTGAGCTTTTTTTCGTTGGCGTCGAGCGTCACATTCTCGCTGGAGACGCAGCTACAGAAGCTGCGCAAGTCGTTTGAATCTGGAGAGTGGGTGGCTCCGCTATAGCGGAGCGCGTCAGTCCGAATTTTATTCCATTGAATGCTTAGTCGCTGATGCGGACCGCCAGAACGTCGCATTTGGCGCCATGTAATACGCCATTCGCCGTGGAGCCCAGCAATAACTGCAGTCCGTGGCGGCCATGGCTGCCGACAATGACCAAATCAATACCATTTTCTTCCGCGTAGCGATGGATTTCGCCTTCTGGGCGTCCCACCAGCACCGCTGCGGCGCTGTTGGTCAGCGCATGCTTTTCTATCAGTTTTTGCAGTTTTTCTTCGCTATGTTTTTGCAGTTGCTGCTGGATATCTCCCAGATCCAGCGGAATATCGCCGCCATAGGCGTAACTGATGGGCTCGATAACGTGCGTCAGGTGCAGGCGGGCCTGGGTCGCCTGTTGCATTTTCAGGGCCTTGGCGATGACTTGTTCGCCTTCATTGCTCAAGTCCAGGGCGACGAGAATATTCTTGTACATGATGTGCTCCTTTTGGCTGCATTGTTCCGAAAGTATTTTCCAAGTGTGTAACTTTTCGGTAGTGTCCGCAAAACTGAAAACAGCTTAATGCTAATGAAACATGCGTTGAGATGACAGCGGACAAAATCAGGTGAAAAAGTGTTTCCTGGTTTCTTATTAACATGGCAATGATATTGGCATGTTAATCACCAGGCGCATGGACGCGCCTGCGCGGCGACAAGCCGCGGGAGACAGGGCCTGACATGTGCAGGCCCTGTCGTTGCAGACAAATAGAAGGAAGCTATTTGTCTGCCTGATTAATAGTAGTTGAGACGCTTGAGTGGTCTTTGGACAGGATGAACGACGAATGACGACAGCTTTGATAATTATTTTTTGTGTGGTGGGAATCGTCGGCGGCTCTATTTTCTGGGTGTTGCCGAGCCCGGAAGAGCGGCGACGCATGCGTTTACGGCAGCAGGCCCTCGCGGCAGGGTTTAGGGTGCGGCAGACTACGCCGGAAAAGCTGGATGACGCTTTGAAAAAACTGGAGGCGGACGCGTGGCGCACCCACTTTTACTATAAGGCGATACCCGCTTCGCGAACTCCTCGCAGGGCGCTGTACGCCAACCAGAGCGGTGAATTGACGCAATTGTCCGTCAGCGGAAACTTTCCTCATGAGCTGCTCTCGGATGAGGATTTGCGTGAGCTGTCATCGCAGGTTAAAGCCGTGCAGATCACAGGGCATGAAGTGGGCTTCCTGTGGGAAGAGCGAGGAACGTCGGAAGATTTGGAGCAGATACTGCAACGCGTCAACAAGGTGGCTGTAGCTGCTGGCGCGCGTTAATGACGCGCTTGATGTGGGCAGCGGCGTGTCTAAGCGCCGCTGTATGCTTTGGCGAGACTATCCAGATCGCTGATGATTCTTTTTGAATACAGATTCACGACGTAGGAAACGTTGTTCTCGTTGTAGTTGATATAAGAGTTTTTGATGAACTCCCATTTCGTGGAAATGGCGTCCAAAGTCTTGCGCGTGGCGTCGGTGTTTTGCTGTGACGCCAGGAGTCGGGCGATGTTCTTATCAAAACTGATCGCCTGAACGTCCATGGGTTCTTCGCTTTTGGCTCCTTGGAATATCTGCGTCACGTTGGAGGCGCTGCGGGCGGAATACTTGGTCAGCATGCTTTCCAGGATGATTTTGGAGTTGCGCACCAGCTCAATTACCTCTGCGGGGCGGTGTCCTGAAATTTCCATGGTCTTGTCGTAGGTTCTTTCTGTCGCGCCTACCAGGTCGATATTCACTTGCGCCATGTCGCCTACCAGTCGCAGGTCAGGGTAGCCCACCTTCACAATGTCGTTCATATTGGTATTCAGTAGTTCCTTGTACTTGAGCCAGGTGGCGCTCATAACGCTCAACTCTCCCTGCACCTCGACGATGCCGTCCTGAGACTCCAGCGATTTGAATGCGGTATTCATAAACTCGATTTCCTGGCTCACTTCGGATTGGATGTCTTTGTCGCCAGGATTCAAAGTGAAGTTGTAATACGCATTAATGGTTTGATAGGAGTGCGTCTGCACATCGTGCAAATGCTTGAGAATGGCTTCAGCCTGCGCATTGTTCAGCGCAAAGGAATGTGACGAATACAGGGCGAGAAGTGCAAGAAAACAACACCAGAGAGGATTCCGGTGTATACCCGATTGGCTCATAGACACGCTCTCCAGGAAATTTGGGCGCAGAAGGCCACCTGCTGTTTTTATAATTATGTTTCCGACTTGTCGGTGCGGCTTCCTGCTATTTTTCTTAAATTATTTCCAACGACGCCTTCAATGGCCGGCCTAGCTACCAACCGCCGGTTTATAAATAGAAAAAATAGGGGAAATGCCTGCGCTAGTCAAAAAGTTATAAGCATATTGTCCTATTATGCGGGTGCGCTCAGTGCGCATCCAGAGGACGCCTAACTTGAAAAGTAAGGTGAAATATACTGCATAATTTCATGAAAAATAAATCTTAAAAATTTTTAAAGCAGCTGAAAATGTCATAAGTGTAAGCAATTATTGACAAAAATCGCCGCCAAATTTTGGGGAAGAGATTGACAAACGGGCCAAAATTATCCATGTTGTTGCGACCTGATTCAAACGAGCGTATGAATTGTTGTTCGATGCATCGGCTTTGATTCCGAAGCTCCGGAGAAGGGCGGCCCGGCAAGGCGTCCGTTGGGACCCGTATATAGGGCAATAAACCAGTGCTAAACAATGCTTGGAGATCCGTTGATGATTTACGCAGGTAAAGCCATCACAGTCAAAGAGATCGAGGATGGTATCGCGGTACTAACTTTCGATTTGCAAGGCGAGTCTGTTAATAAATTTAACCGCTTGACGCTGACTGAGTTGGCGGAAGCGACCCAGAAACTACAAAGTCAACAAGGCATTACTGGCCTTGTCGTTACCAGCAACAAAGATTGTTTCATCGTTGGCGCTGATATCACTGAATTCCAGGAATTGTTTGCCGGCTCTGAAGAAGAGTTGGTCGCCAACAATCTGGAAGCCAATAAGATTTTCTCCGCCGTTGAAGATCTGCCATTCCCCACTGTGACTGCTATTAACGGCATCGCTCTGGGCGGCGGTTTTGAAATGTGTCTCTCCACTGACTTCCGCGTCATGTCCACCAGCGCGAAAGTGGGTCTGCCGGAAGTGAAACTGGGAATCTTCCCTGGATTCGGCGGCACAGTACGTTTATCCCGTCTGGTTGGCGCCGACTACGCGATCGAGTGGATCTGCGCCAGCGGCGAGAAGAGAGCTGAACAGGCCTTGAAAGAAGGCGCTGTAGATGCTGCGGTCGCCCCTGAGAAGTTGATGGATGCAGCCCTGTCTGTGTTGCGTCAGGCGATCGAAGGCAAGTTGGACTATAAAGCGCGTCGGGAAGAAAAAACCGGCAAGCTGAAGCTGAACCCGATGGAAAGCATGATGGCGTTTGAAACCGCCAAAGGCTACGTGGCGGGTCAGGCTGGACGTAACTATCCAGCGCCTGTTGAAGCCATCAAGGTAATGCAGAAGCATGCGGGCATGACCCGTGACAAGGCGATTGAAGTAGAGGCCAAAGGGTTCGCGAAAATGGCGAAAACTTCTGTGGCGCACAGCTTGATCGGCTTGTTCCTGAATGATCAGGAACTGAAGAAGAAAGCGAAAGACCTGGAGCCTAAAGCCGGCGAAGTTAAACAGGCGGCGGTATTGGGCGCAGGCATCATGGGCGGCGGCGTGGCGTATCAGTCTGCGTTGAAAGGCACGCCCATCCTGATGAAAGACATCAATCAGTCCGGTATCGATCTGGGTCTGAAAGAAGCCAAAAAACTGCTGACCAAGCGCGTCGAAAAAGGCCGCATGAATGCAAGCGAAATGGCGGATGTGCTGAATCGCATTACTCCCGCATTGAGCTATGGCGATTTCGGAACTGTTGATCTGGTGGTTGAAGCGGTTGTTGAAAACCCGAAGGTCAAAGATATCGTATTGCGTGAAGTGGAAGATCTGGTGCGTGAGGATACTATCCTGACCTCCAACACCTCTACTATCTCCATCAATCGTCTGGCGCAAAATCTGAAGCGTCCGGAAAACTTCTGCGGCATGCACTTTTTCAATCCGGTGCACATGATGCCTCTGGTGGAAGTTATCCGCGGCGAGAAAACCAGTGAAAAAGCAATCGCCACCACCGTAGCGTACGCCAAAGCGATGGGTAAAACGCCTATCGTTGTGAACGATTGCCCTGGGTTCCTGGTTAACCGCATCCTGTTCCCTTACTTCGGCGGATTTATTGGTCTGGTGCGCGATGGCGCCGATTTCCAACAGGTCGACAAAGTGATGGAGCGCTTCGGCTGGCCGATGGGCCCGGCTTACCTGCTTGATGTGGTTGGCATGGACACGGCGAAGCATGCCGGCGACGTGATGGCGGAAGGCTTCCCGGATCGCATGAGCTATTCCGAAACAACCATTATCGACGTCATGTTTGATAAAGGTCGTTACGGTCAGAAGAGCGACAAGGGCTTCTACGCATACGAGCTGGATAAGAAAGGCAAGCAGAAGAAAATTGTCGATGACAGCGTTGACGCACTGATCAAATCCGTGCAGAAGTCTCAGCGCGACTTCTCTGAAGAGGAAATCATCGAGCGCATGATGGTGCCACTGTGCATCGAAACCGTTCGCTGCCTGGAAGACGGCATCGTCGAGACTGCGGCGGAAGCGGATATGGGCTTGATCTTTGGCATCGGTTTCCCTCCGTTCCGTGGGGGCGCGTTGCGCTACATTGACTCTCTGGGCGTGGAAGAGTTCTGCAAGATCGCTGATAAATATGCGGATCTGGGCGCTCTGTATCATCCGACCCAAGGGCTGCGCGACATGGCTAAGTCCGGCAAGAAGTTTTTTGGCTAATTGCTGATAGAGAATTCCCGACGGAGAAAATGATATGAGTCTGAATCCAAGAGACGTTGTCGTTATCGACTGTGTTCGCAGCCCGATGGGGCGCGCCAAGGCGGGTTGTTTCCGCAACGTGCGCGCAGAGACGCTGTCAGCGACGTTGATTGACGCATTATTCGACCGCAATGACAAAGTGGACCCTGCGGAAGTTGAAGATCTGATCTGGGGCTGTGTAAATCAGACCCTGGAGCAAGGCTTCAACGTGGCGCGGCAGATTTCCCTGCTGACCCGCATTCCGCATACTTCGTCAGCGCAAACGGTAAACCGCTTGTGTGGTTCCGCCATGTCCGCGATTCATACTGCGGCGCAGGCGATCATGACAGGCAATGGCGATGTGTTCGTGGTGGGCGGCGTTGAGCACATGGGGCACGTACCCATGACTCAAGGCTTCGATCACAATCCTGCCGCAAGTAAGTATTCCGCTAAAGCGTCCAACATGATGGGCCTGACGGCGGAAATGCTGGCGAAAATGCACGGCATCAGCCGTCAGCAGCAGGACGAGTTTGGCGCTCGCTCCCACCGTCTGGCGCACGAAGCCACGCTGGAAGGGCGCTTCCGTAATGAAATTATCTCTATTCTAGGGCATGACGACGACGGCTTCCCTGCGCTGATCGAGAATGATGAAACGATTCGTCCTGAAACCACAGCTGAAAGCTTGGCGCAGCTGCGTCCTGCTTTTGATCCTAAGAGTGGCACGGTGACAGCGGGTCAGTCTTCTCAATTGACGGATGGCGCTTCCGCCATGCTGCTTATGTCAGCTGAGCGGGCTCAGGCATTGGGTCTGACGCCAATGGCGAAAATTCGTTCTATGGCTACCGCAGGGTGCGATCCCGCCATCATGGGATATGGTCCTGTGCCGGCGACCAAGAAAGCGCTTAAGCGCGCAGGCCTGAAAGTTGAAGACATTGATTTCTGGGAGCTGAACGAGGCGTTTGCCGCACAGTCTCTGCCAGTTATCAAAGATCTGAAACTTATGGACGTGGTCGACCAGAAAGTTAACCTGAATGGCGGCGCTATCGCCTTGGGTCACCCTCTGGGTTGCTCTGGCGCGCGTATCTCCACTACCTTGCTGAATGTCATGGCCGCTAAGGGCGGTACGCTGGGCGTATCCACCATGTGTATCGGCCTGGGGCAGGGTATTGCGACTGTTTGGGAGCGTATCTAATACGTTGACGCTTCGGCTCGGGGAAACCTGAATCGGAAGCAATGAGATCCGGCGTCCCGTAAGGGGCTCCGGATTTTTTTTATGGATGAAGTGGGTTGGGGAAGCTTTTTACTGGGTTTCCTGAGAGCGATTCTGGGTTTCTCCGTCACGCATCAGATTTTTGATCTTTTCGGATATCTCTTTGATCTGATCGTTCTTGTTGGGGATTTCCAGGCGTGTGCGCTTGAGCGCCTCGCGAGCGTGTTTGAAATGCTTTTCGGCACCGGCTTTGTCGTTCTGAGCCACAAGGCTTTCCGCCATTTGCAGTTGGCTGCCGATTTCCACATCAAGCGCCATCTCGCGCAGGTGGTGGCTATATTCCTCATATAGAGGGACGGGCAGTGAGCCGCGCAGCTTGAAGCGCTGTAGTTTTTGCAGGCACTCGGAAAGAGAGCGTTGGATAGCGGCTACCGCAGCGTCGCTGGTGACTATTTTTTGCGCCTGGGGAAGAAGAACGCCGGTCTTTAGGTCGCGCTCCCTTTGTTTCAGGTTGTCCAGAAGGATGCGTAGCTCTTCCGACTTGCGGTCCATTTTGGTCATGGACTGGGCGATTTCAATCATGGCGTGGTTGAGGCTGATAGCGATGTTGGCGGAATCATCCACTCGCATGATGACCTGAAATAACGAATTTATTTCTTCGTATTTTTGTTTTAACGATTTAAGTTGGCTTTGACGATAAGCTAACGCCTGCTGTCGCGAGTACATAACGCCGCTAATGATGATCGAGGCGGTTATGAAAACAGCGAGCAAGACGATTAAAGTTGTCATATAAAAGGCGGCGGAAGCATTTATAAATTTATGTGTCGTTCTTATTAAGTGTTAACGACATTGTGGGGTAGGGCAAGTTATCGGAGTTAAATAGACGCCGACAAACTGGGCCTGGCCGGCTATTTTTACTTTAAATACCAGATTTTCTGGCAATCACTTGACCCGTCGACTACAACCTCTAATATATGACGGCTATTTCAACTAGGAGCAAAGAACCATCCGCTATGGGTAAATCGCTGGTAATCGTGGAGTCCCCTGCAAAGGCAAAAACCATAAACAAATATCTTGGTTCGGAATATGTAGTCAAATCCAGTGTGGGGCATATTCGTGATTTGCCGACCAGTGGAGGTAAGGAAACATCATCTCCGAAAGAGCGTGCGGCGGAAGCGGCGAAAATGCGCAAGCTGCCTGCTGAAGAGCGCGAAAGCATCAAGAAACGTAAAGCCCGGGATCAGCTGATCTCTCGTATGGGCGTTGACCCTGAAAATGATTGGGCGGCCCGCTACGAGGTCCTTCCAGGTAAAGAAAAAGTCGTTGAAGAATTGAGGCGTCTGGCGAAAAGCGCCGACCAGATCTATCTCGCAACGGACTTGGACCGTGAAGGAGAGGCTATCGCCTGGCATCTAAAAGAATCTATTGGCGGCGATGACTCCCGTTATCGTCGCGTGGTCTTTAACGAGATCACAAAATCCGCCATAACTGAGGCGTTTAAAAGTCCCGGTCAGCTTGATTACAATCGCGTAAACGCCCAGCAGGCGCGCCGCTTTCTCGACCGCGTGGTCGGTTATATGGTGTCGCCGCTGCTGTGGTCCAAGATTGCGCGTGGTTTGTCCGCTGGGCGGGTGCAATCCGTCGCGGTGCGTCTGATTGTTGAGCGCGAGCGTGAAATCCGCGCCTTTACGCCGGAAGAATACTGGGAATTGCATGCGCTACTGTCCAAGAGTAAGCAGCAGGCTAAATTCCAGGTCGCCAAATATAAGGGTGAGAACTACAGACCTACCAACAAGGAGCAGTCTGACAAGCTGACTGCGTTGCTGGAGTCGCAGGCGTTCAAGGTCGTCAATCGCGAGGATAAGCCCTCCGTCACCAAAGCGCCGGCGCCATTTATCACCTCTACCTTGCAGCAGGCGGCGAGCACCCGTTTAGGGTTTAGCGTTAAGAAGACCATGGTGTTGGCGCAGCGTCTCTATGAGGCGGGCTACATCACTTATATGAGAACGGACTCCACCAACCTGTCTGCTGATGCGGTGAGCGCCTGTCGTGAATTTATCGGCAAGAAGTTTGGCGATAAATATCTGCCTGAAAGCCCGAAGACATACGTGAGTAAAGAGCGGGCCCAGGAAGCGCACGAGGCGATACGTCCTTCCGATATCAATGTAGGCTCCAATCATATTTCCGGTCTCGAAAAAGACGCCGAAAAGCTGTATGACCTTATTTGGCGTCAATTTGTAGCCTGTCAGATGGAAAACGCGCGCTTCCTGAGCACCAGTATTCAGGTGCAGGCGGGAGACTTTGAGCTCAGAACCCGTGGCCGACTTCTGCAGTTCGACGGCTTCCTTAAGGTGCTGCCTGCGCAAGCGAAGAAGGATGACGAAGCGGAGTTGCCGGCGTTCGAAATCAACGATCAGTTGGATCTGGATAAACTGGAGCCGACGCAGCACTTCACTAAGCCGGCGCCGCGCTATACGGAAGCAACGCTGGTTAAAGAGCTGGAAAAGCGGAGTATCGGGCGTCCTTCTACTTATGCGTCAATCATCTCCACCATTCAGGAGCGCGGCTATGTGAAGCTGGCCAACCGGCGTTTCTATGCGGAGAAGATGGGCGATATCGTGACGGACCGTTTGACGGAAGCCTTTACAGATCTGATGGATTACGGCTTTACGGCGAAGATGGAAGGTCAGCTGGATGAGATCGCGTCTGGCAACGAGGGCTGGAAGCAGGTTCTCAACGCTTTCTACTCTGATTTCGCCAAGAAGCTGGAAAAGGCGGACATGGAAGGCGGTATGCGCGCTAATCAGGCGGTGCAGACGGAAATTACATGTCCGACCTGTTCGCGCCCGATGCAGATACGTACAGCTTCCACTGGCGTGTTCCTTGGATGTTCCGGTTATGCGCTGCCGCCAAAAGAGCGTTGTAAGACGACGATCAACCTGATTCCTGGCGATGAGGTGATTCGTGCGGACGATGAAGAGGGCGAGGCGAATGCGCTGCGCGCGAAAAAGCGCTGTCCGATTTGCGATACCGCCATGGATAGTTACGTCATTGATGAAACCCGCAAGCTGCACGTGTGCGGGAATAACCCGGACTGTGAAGGTTATGAGATTGAAGGCGGGCAGTTTAAGGTGGCTGGCTACGATGGGCCGACACTGGAGTGCGACAAGTGTGGCGCTGAGATGCAGCTTAAAACCGGCCGCTTTGGGAAGTACTTCGGTTGCACCAGTTCAACCTGTGGCAATACCCGCAAGCTGTTGAAGAATGGCGAGCCTGCGCCGCCCAAGATGGAGCCTGTAGTCATGCCCGAGTTGGCGTGCGACAAGGTTGACGATATCTTTGTGTTGCGCGATGGCGCTTCAGGCTTGTTCCTGGCAGCGAGTAAGTTTCCCAAAAACCGTGAAACCCGCGCACCACTGGTGGAGGAACTGATTCCTCACAAGAAGGAAATTGATCCTAAGCACCACTACCTGCTGGATGCGCCTGCGCGTGATCCAGAAGGAAATCCGGCGATTATCCGCTTCAGTCGCAAGACCAAGCAGCAGTATGTTATGTCGGAGAAGGATGGTAAGCCCACTGGCTGGTCGGCTTTCTACAAAGATGGAAAGTGGGCGGCTAAAGACAAATAGTTCGTAAGCGTAGAAAGAGAAAGGGCGGTTTGATCACCGCCCTTTTTTGTTTGCCTGATATTTTCGATGTTTCTAGACGGGTGCGTTGATTTATCTCTTCAATCGCGCCAGCAGGCTGGATGTATCCCAGCGACCTCCGCCCATGGATTGCACTTCAGCGTAAAATTGGTCGACGAGAGCGGTGATGGGAAGTCGGGCTTTGTTGTTGGAGGCCTCGCGTAAGCAAATGGATAAATCCTTGCGCATGAGGTCTACGGCGAAACCGTGCTCGTAGTCTCCGGCGATCATGGTCTTATGGCGATTTTCCATTTGCCAGGATTGCGCGGCTCCTTTGGATATGACGTTCACCACTTGCTGTGGGTCCAGGTCGGCCTGTTCTGCAAAGTGCAGTGCTTCCGCCAGTCCTTGTACTAATCCTGCGATAGCGATCTGGTTGGCCATTTTGGTTAGCTGGCCGCTGCCGGCATGTCCCATCAGTGTTGCAGCGCGGCTGTAGTGTTTGAGGAGGGGCTCCGCTCTAGCAAAATCTTTTTCTTCTCCTCCGCACATAATGGTCAGTGCGCCGTTCTCTGCGCCCTGTTGCCCACCGGATACGGGGGCGTCAAGAAAGCCTATGTTACGCTCCTGGGCGGCCTCAAACAGCTCCTTGGCGACGCTGGCTGATGCGGTGGTGTGGTCGATGATGAGGGAGCCTTTGCGCAACTGGTTGATCAGGCCTTCATCGCCCAAATAGATGTTGCGCAGATCGTTGTCGTCACCGACGCAAGAGATAATGACGTCACATTGGGCGGCGTCCCGCAGCTTGCGGATGAACTTGCCGGTGTGGGTTTTCAGCCAGCGCTCTGATTTTTCAACGTTGCGGTTGTAAACGGTGACTTGGTGGCCATTGTTGGCGAGATGGCCGGCCATCGGGAATCCCATGACGCCGAGGCCGATGAAACAAATTCTTCCTAATGCGGCGGTTTCAGTTGATTCCATGTTTATCTTCCTGGAGTGGTTAAATCCAATGGGTTAATAGTGCGCGGGTTGCTCCAATAAAGAAAGGCCGCATAAGCGGCCTTTGCAAGTCAACCGGCAAACTATTTATTTGCTTGGGTAGTCTCTGGAGGTGTGTCCAGTGTACAGCTGGCGTGGACGACCGATCCGGTAAGAGGAGCTCACCATTTCGTGCCAGTGAGAGAACCAGCCGATGGTTCTCGCCATGGCGAAGATGACGGTGAACATGGAAACCGGAATGCCCACGGCGCGCAGGATGATGCCGGAGTAGAAGTCCACGTTGGGGTAGAGTTTTTTCTCTACGAAGTATGGGTCTTCCAGGGCGATGCGCTCCAGTTCGCGTGCGATGCGGAACAGTGGGTCGTTCTCGCAGCCAAGCTCTTTTAATACGTCGTCGCAGGTCTGCTTCATGACTTTGGCGCGAGGGTCGAAGTTTTTGTAGACCCGGTGTCCGAAGCCCATCAGGCGGAAAGGATCGCTCTTGTCCTTGGCGCGCTGAATGAATTCTGGAATGCGGGACTCGTCGCCGATTTCCAGAAGCATGTTCAACACTGCTTCGTTAGCGCCGCCGTGAGCGGGCCCCCATAGCGCAGCAATACCGGAAGCGATACAGGCGAAGGGGTTGGCGCCGGAGGAGCCGGCCAGACGTACGGTTGATGTGGATGCGTTTTGTTCATGGTCCGCATGCAAAACAAAGATGCGGTCCATGGCCTTGGCGACTACAGGATTGACCTGATAGGGCTCGCAAGGAGTGCCGAACATCATGTGCAGGAAGTTGCCTGCATAGTCCAGATCGTTTCTGGGATACATGAACGGCTGGCCGGTGGAGTACTTGTAGCACATCGCCGCCAGGGTTGGCATTTTCGCCATCAGACGGAATGCTGCGATTTCGCGATGGTGTTCATCGGAGAAGTCCATCGTGTCGTGATAGAACGCGGACAGGGCGCCGACAACGCCGCACATGATCGCCATTGGGTGAGCGTCGCGCCGGAAACCGTTGAAGAAGTTTCTCAGCTGCTCGTGGATCATAGTGTGATTTTTTACCGTGCTACGAAACTCTTCCGCCTGCTCTGCAGTAGGCAGTTCGCCGTGTATCAGTAAGTAGCAGACTTCAAGATAGTCGGACTTTTCGGCCAACTGTTCTATAGGATACCCACGGTGTAGTAGTACGCCATTGGCGCCATCTATATAAGTGATTTGCGATTCGCAGGCTGCGGTTGATACGAAGCCTGGATCGTAGGTAAACAAACCTTCTTCAACCAATCCTCTGACATCTATGACGTCTGGGCCGGTGGTGCCGGAATAAACCGGAAGCTCGATTGTTTTACCATTGACCGATAACGTCGCTTTCTTGTCAGTCATGGTGCTCTCCTATATCGACTTAAAGTGATGCGTACGTGTTTACCGGGCATAGACGCCCGGTCGTGTTTACAGGCCGACTTCTAAGTAGGTCTGACGTTGTTTGCGCAATGGCGTCAATCGCACGCGGCGCCGGTTAGGACCGGCGGGCGGAGACTGACGCGCGTCAGTGGCCTCTCAGCCTTTATTCTGGCTTTATACAAGGTCGGCTTAATAAAAAGCGAGGTCATAATAATGGTCTGACCGACTTTTTTTAAGCCCTTGTAATGAAAATACTGCCGACGGTGTTTAAAAAACACCAATTAAAATAGCTTATAAAGAGTAGGGGCGTTGCTTTATCAGTAAAGAAAACGGAGCCTTCGAATACGTAAAAAATACTTCCGGGTATTGAGCCGAGGGGCTTCACGCTGCGTAAGAAAGAATAAATTGCCGGCTCAAATCCAAAAAGCTCATGTCCGGCGCTAAATTAAGTGGGCTATAAACGGTTGTTGCGTTTGTAATTTACCAGGTGGGAAACTATAATCTGCAACCCGTAAGCGGAGGCCTCATAAGGATTCCCGCCGCCAAATAGGTCCATTCTTAAATAATCCGCCTGTATGGCTATAATCGAGTGTGAAGCTGTGAATAGCAAAAGACCTGTTAATCTAGATCTGACGAAATTCCATTTTCCTCTACCCGCAATTACATCTATTCTGCATCGGATATCAGGTGTAATTATCTTCATTGCAATAGCGTTCCTGTTGTGGGGGCTCGACGCATCTCTGGCGAGCAAGGAAAGTTTTGCTTCCCTTCAGTCAGTCATGGACAGTTTTCTTGCAAAATTAATTCTTTGGGGCATTCTCGCCGCATTGTTCTATCACTTCGTCGCTGGCATCAAGCACCTCATCATGGATGCTGGGATCGGTGAAACCCTGAAGGGCGGGCAGATCGCAGCGAAGGTTGTGATAGCCGTGTCTGTTGTGCTCATTCTGTTGGCGGGAGTTTGGATATGGTAACCAGCGTCACCAATTTAGGCCGTAGCGGCGCATATGATTGGATGGTGCAGCGGGTCTCCGCTGTTGTGTTGGCTCTTTATACTGCATTTATGGTTGGCGTCCTGGTGTTTACGCCGGATCTGACCTATGAAGTATGGAGCGCACTGTTCGCCAAGACTTGGATGAGAATTTTCTCCCTTGCTGCGTTGATGGCGCTTGGCGCCCACGCGTGGATTGGTTTGTGGACGATTACCACAGACTACATGAAAAACGGCGTGGTCCGTTTCGTGGCGCAAGCAGCGTGCGGAACTATCATGTTCGTTTACTTCATCTGGGGCGTGCAAATTTTGTGGGGGCTGTAATCCATGTCTAAGCTTAGAACTCTTTCTTACGATGCGATTGTAATCGGCGGCGGCGGCGCCGGGATGCGCGCGGCCCTGCAATTGACAGAGTCCGGCGTGAAAACCGCTTGTATCACCAAAGTATTCCCAACCCGTTCTCACACTGTTTCCGCTCAAGGCGGGATCACCTGCGCCATCGCCAGTTCGGACCCGAATGATGATTGGCGCTGGCATATGTACGACACCGTCAAGGGGTCGGACTATATCGGCGATCAGGATGCAATCGAATATATGTGTTCGGTAGGTCCCCAGGCAGTATTTGAACTGGAGCACATGGGGCTGCCTTTCTCCCGTACGGAGACAGGACGTATCTATCAGCGTCCTTTCGGCGGTCAGTCCAAAGATTTCGGTAAGGGCGGCCAGGCTGCTCGCACCTGCGCGGCGGCGGACCGTACTGGTCACGCGCTGCTGCACACTCTGTATCAAGGCAACCTGCGTGGCGGCACTACCTTTTTGAATGAATGGTATGCGGTCGATCTGGTGAAAAACCAGTCCGGCGCGGTAGTTGGCGTAACGGCTATCTGCATCGAAACCGGTGAAACTGTGTACGTCAAGGCCAAGGCGACAGTTCTGGCCACCGGCGGCGCAGGCCGTATCTACGCATCCACCACTAACGCATTAATCAATACTGGCGACGGCGTCGGTATGGCTCTTCGCGCAGGCTTCCCGGCGCAAGACATGGAAATGTGGCAGTTCCATCCAACTGGTATCGCTGAGGCTGGCGTATTGGTGACGGAAGGTTGTCGTGGTGAAGGCGGTTATTTGATCAATGGCGAAGGCGAGCGTTTCATGGAGCGCTATGCGCCTAACGCGAAAGATTTGGCCGGTCGTGACGTAGTCGCCCGCTCCATGATTATGGAGATCCTTGAAGGTCGAGGTTGCGGCCCCAACAAAGACCACGTATTGCTGAAGCTGGATCATCTGGGTGAAGAGACGCTGCACCTGCGTTTGCCAGGTATCGTGGAGTTGTCGAAAACATTCGCGCACGTAGATCCTGCAAAAGAACCTATTCCGGTTGTTCCAACCTGTCACTACATGATGGGCGGTATTCCGACCAACATCGGCGGTCAGGCATTGACTCAGGACGCTAACGGCAACGACATCGTCATCGACGGCCTGTTCGCCTGCGGCGAAGTCGCATGCGTATCCGTTCATGGCGCAAATCGCCTGGGCGGCAACTCGCTGTTGGATCTGGTGGTATTTGGTCGCGCAGCGGGACTTCACATCGAGAAGATGTTGAAGGACGGTTACGGTGTGGACGATGCTTCTGAATCTGATATTGATGCAACCATGGCGCGTCTGGACAGACTGAACAGCGGCTCCGGCTCTGAAAAAGTGGCGGAAGTACGTAAAGACCTTCAGAACACGATGCAGCTATATTTCGGTGTATTCCGCGATGGCGAAAGCATGCAGAAAGGTCTGAAGCTGCTGGAAGAATTGGGCGGACGTGTTAAGAACACTGTTCTTGAAGACAAGAGTATGGCGTTCAATACCGCTCGCATCGAAGCTTTAGAGCTGGATAACCTGTACGAAGTCGCTTATGCGACAGCGGTTGCGGCTGAAGAAAGAAAGGAAAGCCGCGGAGCGCACGCCCGTAACGACTACACTGAACGGGACGACGACAATTGGCTGAAGCACTCTCTTTACCACCCTGTGGACAAGCGGGTAAGCAAGCGGGAAGTGAACTTCGCGCCTAAGATTGTGGAGCCATTTCCTCCAAAAGCTCGTAGTTACTAGTGTCGTTGGGGAGACAGAGTTATGTTGGTAAGCATCTATCGTTATAATCCGGAAGTTGACGAAGCTCCCTACATGCAGGATGTGGAGCTGGAAGTTCCTGCGGGCAAGGACCTTATGGTTCTGGACGTGTTGGGACTGATGAAAGAAAAAGATCCGACTCTGGCGTATCGTCGCTCATGCCGTGAAGGCGTGTGCGGCTCAGACGGCATGAACATGAACGGCAAAAACGGCTTGGCGTGCATCACTCCTCTTTCTCAGGTAGTGAAAAACAACAAGCTGGTTTTGCGTCCGTTGCCAGGGTTGCCGGTTATTCGCGACCTGGTTGTGGATATGGCGATTTTCTACAAGCAATACGAGAAAATTAAGCCATTCCTGGTGAATGACAATCCGCCTCCGGCGATTGAGCGATTGCAGTCACCCGAAGAGCGTGAAAAGCTGGACGGCCTGTATGAATGTATTCTTTGTGCGTGCTGTTCTACTTCATGCCCGTCGTTCTGGTGGAACCCAGATAAGTTCGTTGGTCCCGCAGGCTTGTTGCAGGCATACAGATTCCTGGTTGACAGTCGCGACACTTCTACCGAAGAAAGATTGGCGAATCTCGACGACCCGTTCAGCGTATTCCGCTGCCGGGGTATCATGAATTGCGTAAGCGTTTGCCCGAAAGGTCTGAATCCAACCAGAGCCATCGGCCACATACGCAATATGCTCTTACAGCGTGCTACTTAAAACTATAATTTAAAAAATTACACTGTTACGGTCGTTGCTGAATTAGCTGTCTATACTAAGAAGCTAATAGCGCGCGCGTGTTGCAGAACATGCGCGCGACATAAACAAACTGAACTGGTAGGAAATCCACTCCCTCTATTGAAAGGACGGGGTGGTTTACTGTTGTAAACCTACGGGGTTATGCAGATGTCCTCTGCGCTATCTGTGGTTTGGCACGCCTTTGCGACGCTGGAACGAGCCGTAATCAGTGGCCTTAAGCAGATAGTTCCCTGATGCAACCAAGGCGAGCTATATGCACGAAAGCACGATGGAGCAGCTGTGGCGGACTTCCCATTTGGCAGGTGGGAACTTTGCCTATGTTGAGCAACTCTATGAGACCTATCTCACCGATCCTAACGGCATACCCCAGGCCTGGCGTGAGTATTTCGACAAACTGCCAAAAGAGGAAGGACTGCCCAGTCAGGACATCCCTCACTCGGTCATTAAAGAGCAGTTCCTGAAACTGTCGCGCAGACGCGCAGCGGCTGTCGAAGCCAGTCCAACATCGTTGGTCAGCACTGAGCATGAACGTAAACAGGTCAAGGTGCTGCAGCTGATTAACACCTACCGTTTTCGTGGACATCAAAAAGCCAAACTGGACCCTCTTAACCTGATGGTGCGTGAGCATGTCGCGGATTTGGAGTTGGAATATCACGGCTTGACCCGAGCGGACCTGGACACTGTATTCCAGACTGGTTCATTGTGCTTCGGCGTAGAGACCATGACCTTCGGCGAAATTATTCGCGGTTTGGAGTTTACGTACTGCGATACCGTCGGCGCCGAATACATGCATATCGTTAACACTGAAGAAAAACGCTGGGTTCAGCAGCGTCTTGAATCGGTGCGCTCGCATCCTGTATATGAGAAAGAGCGTCGCTATCACCTGTTGGAAAGATTGAACGCGGCGGAAGGTCTCGAAAAATACTTATCTTCACGTTATCCAGGCACCAAGCGCTTTGGCCTTGAAGGCGGCGAGAGCTTGATTCCTCTGCTGGATGAGTTGATCCAGAGAGCGGGCAGCTACGGAGCCAAAGAAATCGTCATCGGTATGGCGCACCGTGGTCGTCTCAACGTGTTAGTCAACACCCTGGGTAAAAACCCCAAAGCCTTGTTTGATGAATTCGAAGGCAAGCGTCTGTCTGATGAAGGCTCCGGCGACGTGAAATATCACCAGGGCTTCTCTTCCAACGTTCTGACTCCAGGCGGCGAGGTCCACTTGGCGTTGGCGTTCAACCCTTCACACCTGGAAATCGTTTCTCCCGTTGTGGAAGGCTCTGTAAGAGCGCGGCAGGATCGTCGTGACGATACTGCTGGCGATGCGGTTGTGCCTGTGATCATGCACGGCGACGCAGCGTTCGCTGGCCAGGGCGTAGTGATGGAAACGTTCCAGATGAGCCAGACCCGTGGCTACGGCGTTGGCGGAACGGTCCACATCATCATTAATAACCAGGTCGGATTCACTACTCACCGCCGTGAAGACGCGCGTTCCACTGAGTATTGCACCGACGTTGCGAAAATGGTTCAAGCGCCGATTTTCCACGTTAACGGCGATGATCCTGAAGCAGTTCTGTTCGTTACACAGGTGGCGATGGATTACCGCAACACCTTTAAGAAAGATGTGGTTATCGACCTGTTGTGCTACCGCCGCCGCGGTCACAACGAAGCGGATGAGCCTTCTGCGACTCAGCCGTTGATGTATCAGTGCATCAAAAGCCTGCCAACCACCCGCCAGATTTACGCTCAGCGGCTGATTAACGAAGGCGTTATCACCGAGGAAGAATCCGCTCGCCTGGAAAACGAATATCGCGATCTGCTGGATAAAGGCGATCACGTCGTTAAAAGCTTGGTGAAAGAGCCTAATAAAGAGCTGTTTGTTGACTGGTCTCCCTACCTGGGCCACAAATGGACAGCCAAGTGCAAGACTGGCATCAGTCTTAAAACGCTGCAGAAGCTCGGCCGGAAAATGGATGTGCTGCCTGACGGATTCGTGCCTCAGCGTCAGGTCTCCAAAATCTTGGAAGACCGCAAGAAAATGACCCAAAGCGCCATGCCGGTGAACTGGGGTTACGCAGAAGTTATGGCGTATGCGACCTTGTTGCATGAGGGCCATAGCATACGTCTGACCGGTCAGGATGTTGGTCGCGGCACTTTCTCCCATAGACATGCTGTTCTTCACAATCAGAAGGATGGCGGTTTGCATATTCCGTTACAGCATTTGGCGGAAGGTCAGCCGGTATTCGATATCTACGACTCCTACCTCTCTGAAGAGGCGGTGTTGGCGTTCGAATATGGCTACGCGACGACTAACCCGAAAACCCTGGTGATTTGGGAGGCTCAGTTCGGCGACTTCGCTAACGGCGCCCAGGTTGTTATCGACCAGTTCATCACCAGTGGCGAGCACAAGTGGGGCCGTCTGTGCGGTCTGACCATGTTGCTGCCGCACGGCTATGAAGGGCAGGGACCAGAGCACTCTTCAGCGCGTCTGGAGCGTTATCTGCAGTTGTGCGCTGAGCACAATATCCAGGTTTGCGTGCCGACCACGCCAGCGCAGGTGTTCCATATGCTGCGTCGTCAGGTTAAGCGCCCGCTGCGTAAACCTCTGGTGGCGATGAGTCCTAAGAGTCTGCTGCGCCATAAAGACGCGGTCTCTACGGTTGAGGAGCTTGCCGAAGGACACTTCCACACAGTCCTTGGCGAGATCGACGACCATATCGATCCGAAGCAGGTTCGTCGGGTCATTATGTGTAGCGGTAAGGTGTATTACGACTTGTTGGATAAGCGTCGTAATGAAAACATACAGGACGTGGCGATTATCCGCATAGAGCAGTTGTACCCGTTCCCCGAAGACGATCTGGAAGAAGTTTTGTCAGCGTACAAGAAGTTGACCAATATCGTCTGGTGTCAGGAAGAGCCAATGAACCAGGGCGCCTGGTACTGCAGTCAGCACCATATGCGTAACGTCCTCGCGAAGACGCACCCGAAACTCTATCTCGAGTACGCTGGACGTCCAGGCTCCGCCGCTCCTGCTGCGGGCTATGGCCATGTCCATGCGGAAGAGCAAGCTAAATTAGTTAACGATGCCTTTACTATTTAAACAGGCGCTTAGTTAGTACAAAGGATAAAAGATGGCGATCGAAATTAAAGCTCCTACTTTCCCAGAGTCCGTCGCGGACGGCGTAGTGGCGACTTGGCATAAAAAACCTGGGGAATCCGTGGCTAGGGACGAGCTACTGGTCGATATCGAGACGGATAAAGTGGTGCTCGAGGTTGTAGCGCCTGCAGCTGGCGTCATTGAGAAAGTTCTCAAAGGCGAAGGCGAGACGGTGCTTAGCGAAGAAGTTATTGCAGTATTTAAAGAAGGCGCGGCTGGAACGGCTGCGCCTGCTGCAGCGGAAGAAAAGCCACAGGCTGCTCCTGCGGCGACTGAAGCCAAGGCTGGTCAGGAAGCGATTCTGAGCCCATCCGCGCGCAAAATGGCGGAAGAGAACAACCTGAATCCTTCTGACATTCAGGGCACGGGTAAAGGCGGTAGAGTGACTAAGGAAGACGTGATTAACCACTTGTCTTCCAACACTACCAGCGTTACTGCTGAAGTGAAGTCCTCCGCTCAACCGGCAGCGGCGCCGACTATGCCTGCTATCGACTCTCCAGCGGGAGCGCGCCCAGAGAAACGCGTGCCGATGACTCGTCTGCGCGCCAGCATCGCGCGTCGTCTGCTGGATGCTCAGCATAACTCTGCAATGCTGACTACCTTCAACGAAGTCAACATGAAGCCGATCATGGATCTGCGTAAGCAATACAAAGATCTGTTCGAGAAGCGTCATAACGGCGTGAAGCTGGGCTTCATGTCCTTCTTCGTTAAAGCGGCTTGTGAAGCGTTGAAGCGTTTCCCTGCTGTGAACGCCTCCATCGATGGCAACGACATCGTTTACCACGGTTATCAGGACGTTGGCGTAGCCGTATCCACTGAGCGCGGTCTGGTTGTGCCTATCCTGCGCGATGCGGATCAAATGGGTCTGGCGGAAATTGAATCCACCATCGGCGACTTCGGTAAGAAGGCGCGCGACGGCAAGCTGTCAATCGAAGACATGACTGGCGGAACGTTCACCATTTCCAATGGCGGCGTTTTCGGTTCATTGATGTCCACGCCGATCCTGAACCCGCCGCAAACCGCTATTATGGGTATGCACAAAATCCAGGAGCGTCCGATGGCTGTAAATGGCCAAGTGGTGATTCTGCCGATGATGTACCTGGCGCTGTCATACGACCACCGCATGATCGACGGAAAGGAAGCGGTACAGTTTTTGGTGACTATCAAGGATCTGCTGGAAGATCCTGCGCGGATTCTGCTGGATATCTAATTCAGCGCTTTCG
The DNA here is from genome assembly GCF_004135205.1 of Hahella sp. KA22. Taxonomy (NCBI): domain Bacteria; kingdom Pseudomonadati; phylum Pseudomonadota; class Gammaproteobacteria; order Oceanospirillales; family Hahellaceae; genus Hahella; species Hahella sp. KA22. Next base: position 2,603,309 of record NZ_CP035490.1, read on the forward strand.
CCGCCGAGTTTTCCGGCGCGTCATGCTCCCTCCGCGCGGTTGCGGAGGGGCATTGTCGGAAAATCTTTTATGTACCTATAACTAAGAATTGGAAAGTAATATGGCAGATAAATTCGACGTAATCGTCATCGGTGCGGGTCCCGGTGGATATGTCGCTGCGATACGCGCGGCGCAGCTCGGATTGAAAACGGCGTGCGTAGAAAAATGGAGCAACGAAGCAGGCAAGCCAGTATTTGGCGGCACCTGTCTGAACGTGGGATGTATCCCTTCCAAAGCGCTGCTGGAGTCTTCACACAAATTTGAAGAAGCCAAACACGACTTTGAAACCCACGGCATCATGGCGCAAGACGTAACGGTCGACGTAGCCAAAATGCAGGGTCGCAAGAACAACATCGTCAAGAACCTGACTCAGGGTATCGCTTCTCTGTTCAAGGCCAATGGCGTCACTTCCATTCATGGCGCAGGTAAGCTGCTGGCCAACAAGCAAGTGGAAGTCACTGACAACGCGGGCAATGTTACCGTCTATGACGCAGAAAACGTCATCATCGCAACGGGCTCCCGTCCAGTCGAAATTCCTCCTACTCCGCTTAACGAGCATGTTGTCGACTCTACCGGCGCGCTGGAATTCAGCGAAGTTCCCAAGCGTCTTGGCGTTATCGGCGCTGGCGTTATTGGTTTGGAGCTGGGTAGCGTTTGGGCGCGTCTGGGTTCTGAAGTCGTGGTTCTGGAAGCGCAGGATACTTTCCTGGGCGCAGTGGATCAGCAACTGGCTAAAGAAGCGCTCAAGCAGTTCACCAAACAGGGTCTGGACATTCGTCTGCGCGCCCGGGTGACTGGTTCTGAAGTGAAGCGTGGCGTGGTGAAAGTGTCTTACAGCGACACCAAAGGCGACCACGAACTGAAAGTGGACAAGTTGATTGTCGCAGTCGGCCGCGCGCCGAACACCGACAATCTGTTGGCCGCTGATTCTGGCGTAAACCTGGACGAGCGCGGCTTCATCTTTGTTGATGATCAGTGCAAGACCAATATGCCGGGCGTATGGGCTATCGGCGATGTCGTGCGTGGCCCCATGCTGGCGCACAAGGCGTCTGAAGAAGGCATCGTTGTGGCGGAGCGTATCGCCGGCCACAAAGGCCACGTCAACTATGACTGCATTCCCTGGGTTATCTACACTCATCCGGAAATCGCCTGGGTTGGTAAGACAGAAGAGCAGTTGAAGGCGGAAGGCGAAGAGTACAAGGTCGGCACATTCCCATTCGCCGCAAGCGGTCGCGCAATGGCCGCCAACGCGACAATGGGCATGGTGAAGATCCTGGCTCATAAGGACACTGACCGTATTCTTGGCGTGCATATCGTAGGTCCGCAGGCGTCAGAAATGATCGCTCAAGGCGTGATTGCGATGGAGTTCGGCTCAAGCTCCGAGGACTTGGCCATGACTGTATTCGCGCACCCAACGCTTTCTGAAGCGGTGCACGAAGCGGCTCTGGCGGTGGAAGGCAAAGCCATCCACATTGCCCAGCGCAAGAAGCGCTAAGGCTGAATAAGGAGGGGATTGCCCCTCCTTTTGTTTTGAGAGCGTCGGGAAGGAGCGCGACCGCCCCTTCGGCGAACGCGGCGTAGGTGAGACGTCAAAGCGTCTGGCCGGCCGTCGTTGAAGAGACAGGGCGCCAAAACTGGGCTCTCGATTTAAAGAGTGTGTTAGAGAGGTCACCTAAGCGGACATGGCGCAGTTTTGCGCGCAGGCTGAGAAGTTTGAGTCTCATGCTGGAAGCCTGCTCGCGAGAACGTGAAACGTTGTGCTCGTTTGCACGGTGGTAAATAAGTCGAAAGCTGACTAAAAAGCGGAAAACGTTATGAATCTTCATGAGTATCAAGCTAAGCAACTCTTTGCGGACTATGGTCTGCCCGTCTCCAAGGGCTTTGCCTGTGAGTCCGCACAAGAGGCCATGTCTGCCGCTGACTCCATTGGCGGAAGCCAGTGGGTGGTTAAAGCGCAGGTTCACGCAGGCGGCCGCGGTAAAGCGGGTGGCGTTAAGTTAGTATCTTCCAAGGAAGAGATTAAGGCATTTGCTGAGAAGTGGCTTGGTCATAATCTGGTAACCTATCAGACAGACGAGAAAGGTCAGCCTGTTAACAAGATTCTGGTTGAGTCCTGCACTGACATCGATCAGGAACTGTACCTGGGCGCGGTAATGGATCGCGGCACGCGTCGCATCGTGTTCATGGCGTCTACCGAAGGCGGCGTTGAAATCGAGAAAGTCGCTGAAGAGACTCCTGAAAAAATCCTGAAAGCTGTTATCGACCCGCTGGTGGGCGCACAGCCTTACCAAGCGCGTGAACTTGCGTTCGCACTGGGTCTGAACAGCGATCAGGTCAAGCAGTTCACCAAAATTTTCCTGGGCTTGGCGAAATTGTTCCAAGACTTGGATCTGGCGCTTCTGGAAGTGAACCCGCTGGTTATCACTAAAGATGGCAATCTGCACTGTCTGGACGCGAAAGTGGTTGTAGACGGCAACGCTCTGTACCGTCAGCCGCGCATTCGCGACATGCACGACCCTTCGCAGGAAGATCCGCGCGAAGCTCACGCAGCCAAGTGGGAACTGAACTATGTTGCGCTGGAAGGCAACATCGGCTGTATGGTTAACGGCGCAGGCCTGGCCATGGGCACCATGGACATCGTTAAGCTGCACGGCGGCGCGCCCGCTAACTTCCTGGATGTAGGCGGCGGCGCGACTAAAGAGCGTGTTACTGAAGCGTTCAAAATCATTCTCTCCGACGACAACGTAAAAGCGGTTCTGGTCAACATTTTCGGCGGCATCGTTCGTTGCGACCTGATTGCTGACGGCATCATCGGCGCTGTAGAAGAAGTTGGCGTCAAGATTCCTGTGGTCGTACGTCTGGAAGGCAACAACGCCGAGCTGGGCGCTAAGAAACTTGCCGACAGCGGGTTGAACATTATCGCAGCGGAAAGTCTGACTCATGCTGCTGAAGCTGTGGTTAAAGCAGCGGAGGGTAAATAATGAGTATTTTGATCGATAAAAATACCAAGGTAATCTGCCAGGGTTTCACTGGCTCCCAGGGCACATTCCATTCTGAACAGGCGATTGCGTACGGCACCAAAATGGTTGGCGGCGTGACTCCTGGTAAAGGCGGCCAGACTCACCTGGGTTTGCCTGTGTTCAACACAGTTAAAGAAGCTGTAGAGCAAACTGGCGCGGAAGCGTCTGTTATCTACGTTCCTGCGCCTTTCTGTAAAGACTCCATCCTGGAAGCGGCAAACGCAGGCATCAAACTGATCGTGTGCATCACTGAAGGCATTCCTACTCTGGACATGCTGGATGCAAAAGTGAAGTGCGACGAGCTGGGCGTGCGTCTGATCGGACCTAACTGCCCAGGCGTTATCACTCCTGGCGAATGCAAGATCGGCATCATGCCTGGTCACATTCACAAGCCAGGTAAAGTCGGTATCGTTTCCCGTTCCGGGACCCTGACTTATGAAGCGGTTAAGCAAACCACCGACTTTGGTTTCGGCCAGTCCACTTGCGTGGGCATCGGCGGCGACCCGATTCCTGGCTCCAACTTCATCGACATTCTGGAAATGTTCCAGAAAGACGCTCAGACTGAAGCGATCGTCATGATCGGTGAAATCGGCGGAACAGCGGAAGAAGAGGCGGCGGAGTTCATCAAGAATAACGTCACCAAGCCTGTTGTTTCTTACATTGCCGGCGTCACTGCGCCTGCTGGTAAGCGCATGGGTCACGCTGGCGCGATCATCGCGGGCGGCAAAGGCACTGCGGCTGAAAAGTTTGCGGCGCTGGAGCAGGCTGGCGTTAAAACAGTTAGAAGTCTGGCCGATATCGGCAAGGCGCTGGCTGAAGTGACTGGCTGGAAATAAGTTTTCCGCCTGTCTGAAAAGCCGCCATATGGCGGCTTTTCTATTTTGTGGCGATGGTTATCGCCTTCAACCCAGTCAGTATAAAGGCTGGCATTCCACTCCCAAATTTCACTCCCGCCCTTTTAACGCTATAATCCCACGCAATTAGACTCATTTTTGGCGTAATTTCTGACGCCGTCATAATTGGTGCTTTAATAAAAACTTGGGGAAATAACTTGGCCTCTGTGGATTCGCAGCGTCGTGTGTTGTCGGGAATGCGACCGACGGGAAAACTCCATCTGGGTCATTACCATGGAGTGCTGAAAAACTGGGTGCAGTTACAGCATGAGTACGAATGTTTTTTCTTCGTCGCCGATTGGCATGCTCTGACCACTCACTATGAAACCCCTTACGACATTGAACAGTCCGTATGGGAAATGGTGATAGACTGGCTGGCCGCGGGCATTAATCCGGGTTCAGCCACTATGTTCATACAGTCCCGTGTGCCGGAGCACGCGGAGCTGCATCTGCTTCTCTCCATGATCACGCCTTTAGGTTGGCTGGAGAGAGTGCCGACTTATAAAGATCAGCAGGAAAAACTCAAAGAAAAAGATTTGGCCACCTATGGATTCCTGGGGTATCCGTTGCTGCAAAGCGCGGATATTCTGGTCTATCGCGCGGGCTGGGTCCCGGTGGGGGCGGATCAGGTGTCCCATATCGAGATGACGCGCGAAGTGGCGCGCCGTTTCAACCACCTTTATGGTCGTGAGCCGGGCTTTGAAGAGCAGGCGGAAGCGGCTATCAAGAGAATGGGTAAGAAGACCTCCAAATTGTATGAGAGTCTGCGCAAGCGTTACCTGGAGCAGGGCGACGCCGAGGCGCTGGAGACGGCGCGGGCGTTGCTGCGTGAGCAGCAAAATATATCTCTTGGCGACAGGGAGCGTTTATACGGATTCCTCGAAGGCGGGGGTAAAGTTATTCTGCCCGAACCCCAGCCGTTGTTGACGCCCGAAGCGAAAATGCCGGGACTGGATGGTCAGAAGATGTCCAAGTCCTACGGCAATACGATTGGTCTGCGTGAAGACGCGGACAGTATTTCGGAAAAAGTCCGCACCATGCAGACGGACCCTCAGCGGGTGCGTCGCACGGACTCAGGCGATCCAGATAAATGCCCGGTGTGGCAGTTGCATCAGGTGTATTCCGACGAAGCCACTAAGTCCTGGGCGCAGCAAGGGTGTCGCTCCGCCGGTATCGGCTGTATTGAGTGTAAAAAGCCGGTGGCCGACGCCATCATAGAAGAACAGCGCCCAATGCGTGAGCGCGCCAAGCGCTATGAAGAAGACCCCGGACTGGTGCGCAGCATCATCGCAGAAGGTTGCGATCACGCCAGAGACGCCGCCAAGGCGACCCTGGAAGAAGTTCGCAGCGCCATAGGTCTGGCGTACGACTGATAATGCAAAACGCCGACGCCCTCTCGGACAGCCAGACAGAGCAGCTTCCGGTTCAGCAGGAGCTGCCATTGGCGATGGTGGGGGGCAGTCCGTTTACCGAGTTGCCTTCGGACTTATATATTCCACCCGATGCGCTGGAAGTTTTCCTGGAGTCGTTTGAAGGCCCTCTGGATTTATTGCTGTATCTGATCCGTCGGCAGAATATGGATATCCTTGATATCAATGTATCGGACGTCACCCGCCAGTATATGGACTACATCCGGGTGATGGAGGATATGCGCTTTGAGTTGGCGGCGGAGTATTTGGTGATGGCGGCGATGCTGGCGGAGATAAAATCCCGCTTCCTGTTGCCGCGGCGCAAGGACGACGATGAGGAAGAGGACGATCCCCGTGCGGAATTGATCCGACGCCTGCAAGAGTACGAGCGTTTCAAAACAGCGGCGGAGCGTATCGATGAACTGCCGCGCATGGATCGCGATTTCTATACGGCGAACCCGGAAATACCCAAACTGCAGCGTGAAAAAAAGCATCCGGATGTGACGCTGACGGAAGTGTTGCTGGCGTTGCAGGAAGTGCTGAAACGCTCAGAGCTGTTTGAGCATCACCAGATTGAAAAGGAGAGGCTGTCCACCCGGGAGCGCATGACCCAGGTGCTGGAAAGAGTCTCGGCGGATCACTTCACTCTGTTTACAGACTTGTTTCCTTTCGATGAAGGCAAGTTGGGAGTGGTGGTGACGTTTCTGGCGGTGCTGGAACTGGTGAAAGAGTCCTTGTTGGAATTGGTCCAGACCGAAATGTTTGGCGAAATCCATGTACGCGCCCGAGGGGAAGTGGAGAACGAACCTGAGGCGGAAACGAGCGAAGGTGACGATGGCGGTTAATCTGACGCAGTTGATCGAGGCGATGCTGTTCGCCAGTGATAGACCCCTGACGGTAGACCAGTTGATGACGATGTTCGTCGAGGACTTTACGCCGCCGCAACGGGATGAGGTTAAGGCTGCGCTTAAAGAATTGACGGCGGTTTATGCAGATCGCGCGGTCAACCTGGTGGAAGTGGCCAGCGGTTATCGATTCCAGGTGCGTGATGAGTTTGCGCCCTGGGTGGGCCGTCTGACGGAGGAGCGTCCGCAGCGGTACTCGCGCGCCATGTTGGAAACATTGGCGATCATCGCTTATCGGCAGCCCATAACACGAGGCGACATTGAAGATATTCGTGGCGTGGCGGTCAGCAGCCAGATCATGAAAACGCTGCAGGAAAGAGAATGGGTGCGCGTTGTTGGCCATAAAGACGTGCCGGGCAGACCGGCGCTATTCGCCACCACACGCCAGTTTCTCGACTATTTTAATTTAAAGACATTGGATCAGTTGCCGCCCTTGGCGGAGGTCAGAAGCCTGGAAGAAATAGGCCGGGCTCTGGAACTGGATCTGCAAGCAAATGCGGCGGACGCTTCCGAAACGATGGAAGCCGATCCGCCATCCTCCGACGCCACATTGCATTGATGTGTGCGTTGGTGATTACAGTTAAGGCGAAATAGATGATAGAACCTTCCGGTGAAAAGGCGCAGGGCGAGAAACTTCAGAAAGTGATCGCCCGGCAAGGGCTTGCCTCCCGCAGAGAGGCTGAAGAGTGGATCAGCGGCGGTCGCGTGCGCGTCAACGGCAAAGTGGCGCATTTGGGTGACCGCGTCACCGCTGAGGACAAGATCTCGGTCGACGGCCACAAGATCGCCATGGTGGACGCCGAGGAAACTCTGGTGCTGGTGTACAACAAGCCAGAAGGGGAGGTCACCAGCCGCAAGGACCCGGAAGGCCGTCCCACTGTGTTTGCGCGCTTGCCCAAGCTGAAAAGCGGCCGCTGGGTGGCGGTGGGGCGTCTGGATATCAACACCACAGGGTTGCTGATATTCACAACAGATGGCGAACTCGCCAACAGATTGATGCATCCCTCTTCGCAAATCGACCGTGAGTACGCAGTGCGCGTGCATGGTGAAGTGACTGAAGAAATGTTGACCCACTTGCGGGATGGCGTGTTGTTGGAAGATGGTCTCGCCAAATTTTCGGACATCAAGGAAGCGGGCGGTAGCGGCAGCAACCGCTGGTTTCACGTTGTGCTGCAGGAAGGGCGCAATCGCGAAGTGCGTCGCCTTTGGGAGTCTCAAGGCGTTACCGTCAGTCGTTTGAAGCGGGTGCGCTACGGCTACATGTTCCTTCCCAGCCGCGTTCGTTTGGGGAATTGGGAAATGGCGGGACAAAAAGACGTCAACGTGTTGTATGAAATGGCGGGAATGCAGCCGAAGACAGTGGCGTCCCTGACGCCGCAAACACGGGAAAAGTTGCAGCGCCAACAAGGTAAAAGCGGCGCATCCAAGCCTAAACCCTCCACAGGCCGTACGGGAACTCGCGCTTCAGCGCGCAAACCGGCCGCTGCCTCAGACGAGCGCAGAGCCAAGCCCTCGCGCAACCCCGCCGGCCGTAAACCCGGTCCAAGCAGACGTAAGCCTTAGTCAAGCCTGAAACCGCGGCGAACTTAGTTCGCCGCTTGGTTGAGCGCTTCTTCTTGATCCTGTGACGCAATCCTGGTTCTGTTGCGGCCCGCATGCTTGGCGTCGTAGAGAGCTTGATCCGCGCGCTCCAGAAAATCATTCCGATTCTCAACGCCATCATAGGTCGCTACGCCAATGCTGATCGTGAAGGAGATATCGTGGCCTTCATATTGAAATGTGGTGTTCGCGACAGCCTCGCGCAGACGCTCTGCAATGGCGTAAGCGCCCTCTGACTCAGTCTTGGCCAGCAACATGGCGAACTCTTCACCGCCGAAACGGAAGCAAAGATCCGAATCACGGCAGTTATCCCGGACAACTTTGGCCAGCTGCTGCAGTAATGCGTCGCCAGCGGCGTGTCCATAAGTGTCGTTGACCTTCTTGAAGTAGTCGATATCGAAAAACAGCATCGACAGCTTGTACTTGTAACGGGTCGCCAGAGACACCTCTCTGTGCAACTGATAATCAAAAGCCCGTTTGTTGGCGACGCCAGTCAGAGAATCGGACAGCGCGGCGTTCATCGCTTCCTGATAGCGCAGCCCATTGCGTAAAGGGTAAACCAGACTGCCGAGCAGCGTTTCGATGATATGGATATCGCCATCTGTAAAGCGATCGCCCCGATAGAAAGTGATTTCCCCCAGCGCTTCTTCCGCCAGCGTGAGACGATAATTCAATTGATGCGGTGTTCCCCGCTTACGCGCTCCACAAGTACGATTGTTGTAAACGTGGGAGTAGCCGTCTATGGCGACCAATGCTCTGGCTTCACCCACGAAAATCTGCAGTAACTCTTCAACTTCAAGCGTCGTTTGCAGCTTGCGCAGCATTGTCCCGGCGACATGCTCCAGTCGCAGAGTCAGCGAGTCATTAGAAGTGGCGAGGGCAACAACCTTGTTATCAGCGCTCATTCGTTCTGTGGTCAGGTTGGACATGGAATGCTCCCGTCGATAGATACTACATGCGTGTTGCGTATGCCTTGAGATATCCGCCGTCAGCGGCGAAAACGGCGCTTGCAAGGCTAACTCTGCCATTTCAATGCCAGCGGATTTTAATTCTTTGAAAAACAGCAATATGTAGTCAATTGAACCTAGGCAGAAACTTGCCGGTGTGACGGGGATTCGGCGTTGAGCAGGGGGCGACCGGCAATGGGCGTCAAATTGTTGTCGGTCGCAAGAGGGTGAAAAACCTTAACTTTATTGAGGATTCTCTGCTGCGCCTGTGTCCTGTTGATAGTAATGGTTCACTTTGGGGTTCATAACCCGGCGCCAGAGGGGCGGAGCCAGCGCCAGCAACACCATGGTGGCGTAACCGGCCGGTAGTTGTGGAGAGTCTTCGAAATGCCGCAGCGCTTGATAACGACGCTTGGCGTTGGCGTGATGATCTGAGTGCCGTTGTAGTTGAAACAGCATCAGGTTGGTGAGCAGGTAGTTGGAATTCCAAGAGTGCTGATGGGTGACGCGTTCATAGCCGCCATCGTCTTTGGCGCATCGATGCAGGCCATAGTGCTCCAGATAATTGACGGTTTCCAATAAAAGGATGGCGACTACTCCCTGACCTACAAAGAACAGCGCGCCCATTAAGCCCCAAACTGAAGTAAAACCGGCCAAGAGAGCTGCGCTGACGCCATACCACCAGATCAGTTCGTTGTGAAGGGAGAGAGACGACAGTCCCTTCCTGGCCAGCCGCCGTTGTTCCAGCCTCCACGCATTCTTGATATTGGAGAAAATAGCGCGAGGCAGGAAATGATAGAGGGACTGGTTGTAATGGGACGACGAGGCGTCTTCTGGAGTGGCGACATTTACATGATGTCCCCGAATGTGCTCCACCTTAAACCCGCCATAACCCACCATGGCGAGCAATAATCCGCCTGCTGTTTGCTCCAGAATGGAGTTTTTGTGGATCAGCTCATGAGCGACGGTGATAGCCAGGCCGCCGACGACGCCTATGGAAATCACCCATCCGGCTTTGCCCGCCCAATGATAGAGATCGCTACTGAATATGTGTGCGCCCCAAATGATCAGAAACAGATAGGCTGGGACGCAGGATAAGGTCAGCAGGGGGTAGTACAGACTTTTCTCCAAAGAGGGCGTGTGATGCTGTTCGTCAGGATTGCTGGCGTCTTTGCCAATAAGGATGTCTAAAACCGGAACAACCCCGAATACAAACAGAATCGTCATGCAGGCGCTCGCATCGCCCAGGCCGAACTGGGAGGTCAGTATCCAACTCAGGATAGGGAGGCTCAGGGGAATCACGAAAATCAGGTCTCCCCACTTTTTTATTTGCAGCGTGATTTGTGGGCGAGTAGATCCAAACATTGGTGGCTCCTTAATTCTTATTATTTGTGTTATGACTTTGTTTTATTGTTGGACAATCCAACAATTTGATCAAGCGATTTTTACTTTTACTCCTCCGTTTTCATTGGGCGGGGGTGTGCTAGAATCGTGTCTCTTACCGCAACTCTTTGCTTAAACTGAGTTTTTAGGAACACACCGATATGAAGTTTCAAGCGCCGGAAAGCTTGGCCGAACAAATTGCGCAACATTTAGGTAGATTGATTATTACCGGAGAGTTGCGGGCCAATGAGCGTATTCAGGAGCTTAAGGTGGCTGGCGACCTGGAAGTCAGTCGCGGCTCAGTGCGCGAAGCGTTGCTGATTCTGGAGCGTCGTCATTTAATCGAAATTTATCCGCGCCGTGGCGCAGTGGTGTCGGATCTCACCGTTAACCAGGTGGAAAGTCTGTATGACGTGTATGCGTCATTGTTGGTGATGTTGGCTCGTAAAGTAGCGGAGAGCTGGCGGGAGAGCGACTTGGCCCCGGTGATGAATCAGGTGCAGCAAATCAACCGCGCAGTGATGAATGAGGAAGCGTCATTCGAATCGGTCATCGACAGTGGTTTTGCGGTGATGAGTTATTGCCTGACGCTGGTGAGCAATCCTTATCTGGAGGAAATCCTCGAAAATCTGCGCCCGGCGATCAGTCGCACTTACCATTTGGCGATCAGGCGCAAGAAAGGGGAGCTCTATCAATCAATGAACTTCTACAACGGCTTATTGCAAGCCGTGCAGCAGCGGGATTTCGCTGGCGTGAAGCTGGTTATCGAGAGCTTTGCGGAGCATCAAAAGAATCTGGTGATCAGTATTCTGCAGGAATCCTCCTGACCCCCGATAATTGGGTGAACTACTCCCTGCGTTCCGCTACATGCAGATAGCGAAGATAGGCGATCAGGCCGTCTTCCGCTTCCTCCAGCGCCTCATAAGGCCCCAGATGGATTTTTTCCCGCGTGCGGTAGTACCACTTGCCTTCCACAGCGAAGAAGCGGTCTGAGCGGTGATGTTTGTTCGATTGCTGGTCGTTACTACGTTTGCTGATTTCCATTGCGTACAACTCCTGTTCGACTAAAGATTAATTTAGTGACATGTTGACTGATTTTCAATCAATAATTTTTGCGACGCTCTGTCCCATCATTGCTGCTGAGCCCTTGTCACATCACAACTTCAGCGGATACAAGCGCTTAGCCTAGAGCCGCGGGAGCACTGCGTTTCGCGCTGGTCCGTCCGGGTTTAATCCGTTAAACTCCCGCTCCATATCTGGACAAACCCTGTGACAGCTCCTGCAGCCTCCGCATCATGAGACTAAAATCCATCAAGCTTGCCGGTTTCAAGTCGTTCGTAGACCCGACAACCGTGCATTTCCCCAGCAATATGGCTGCGGTGGTGGGGCCTAATGGGTGCGGAAAATCTAATATTATTGACGCCGTGCGTTGGGTGATGGGGGAGAGTTCCGCCAAGCACCTGCGCGGCGAGTCCATGACGGACGTCATTTTCAATGGCTCCAACACCCGAAAGCCGGTGGGGCAGGCTTCCATTGAACTGATCTTCGACAACGCCGGCGGCGTGCTGCAGGGCGAGTTCTCCCGCTACAACGAAATCTCCGTCAAGCGCAAAGTCACCCGTGACGCGCAGTCTCTCTATTTCCTCAATGGCAACAAATGTCGTCGTAAAGACATTACGGATCTGTTTCTCGGCACCGGCCTGGGGCCGCGTAGTTACGCCATTATCGAACAGGGCATGATCTCCCGTCTGATTGAATCCAAGCCGGAAGAGCTGCGGGTTTTCATCGAAGAGGCGGCGGGGATCTCCAAGTACAAGGAGCGCCGCAAGGAAACCGAGTCCCGGATGAAGCGGACGCGGGAAAATCTGGAGCGGCTCTCTGATATCCGGGAAGAACTGGATCGACAGCTGCAGCATCTGCATCGCCAGGCCAAGGCGGCGGAGCGCTACAAAGAGCTGAAGGCGGAAGAGCGTGACAAGCGTGCGCTGTTGAATGCTCTGAAATGGCGAACGCTGGATAAAGACGCCACCAGCGTGCAGGAAGAGTTACGCGGCCAGGAGGTTGAGCTGGAGCGCCTGCTATACGAACGCACCTCTCTCGACAGCCGTCTGGAAGGTTTTCGTGAGAAACGGGCGGACGCCAATGAGGCTGTGAATCGCGCGCAGGCGGATTATTACGGCAGCGGCGCTGAGATCGCCAAGCTGGAACAGCAGATTCGTAACGCGAAAGAACGCGAGCAGCAATTGCAGGCGGAAATGCAGCAGTTGCAGGAAACCAATCGCGAACTGAATGAAGAGTTGGAACGCGAGCAGCAACATCTCCAGGAGCTGGAAGAAGAGTTGATGATGATTGAGCCGGAGCTGGAAGAGCATCTGGCCAGATCAGAAGAGTCTACGGAGTTGTTGGCTCAGGCTGAAGACGCTATGCAATTGTGGCAACAGGAGTGGGATGACTTTTCCCGTAGCTCCGCGCATTTGCAGAAAACGGCGGAAGTGGAGCAGTCCCGCATTCAGCAGGCGGAGAAGCTGGTTCAGCAGTTGATGGAGCGAAAACGTAAGCTGGCGGATGAGCAAAGCCTCATTGGCGGCGCTTATGATGATGAAGATTTGGAGATCTTGCGTGAACGCATGCTGGAGCTGGAAATGCATGCGGATCAACAGGCGCTGACTCATCAGGAGATGAGGGCGCGTGAGCAGAGCGAGCAGGAGCGTAAAGAATTGCTCAACGCCAGAATCAATGACGCCCGTACCCGTGAACAAACCCTGAAGGGGGAGCAGGCGTCGCTGCTGGCATTGCAAAAGCACGACAGCCAGGCTTCCCGACAGGAGGCGCTGGAGTGGTTGGCGCTGCATGAGATTGATAACGCTCCGACGCTGGGAGAGCGATTGAGCGTTGCGGTGCAATGGGAGCCGGCGCTTGAAGCGGTGCTGGGCGCTCGTTTGTCCGCGCGCGTGGTCAGTCGCGAATTTCTGACTCGCCTGCAAGACGCCCCGCCCAAAGGTGTGGCGCTGGTGTGTGAGGATGAAATTGACAGCGAGGCGTTGCGGTTCGCCAGCGCCAGTTCCGTCAACAGTGCGGTGGCGGCGTGGCTGGACGGCGTTCGCTCTGCAGACAGTTTTTCTGCGGCGATTGAACGTCGTGGTGAACTGTCTGACGGCGCCTTCTTTCTGACGCCGGATGGCATGCAGGTGGGCCAGGATTGGATTATGGCCCCGCCAGCGAAGCAGACTGGCGACGGCCTGCTTGCGCGCAATCGTCGGTTGGCGGAAATCGAACAGGAAATGGAGGAGGTCGCGGCGCAGTTGGCGTCGTTGTCTCAGGATAAGGAAACCATTGATGCGGCTTTGAGTCGTTTTGATGAAGAAAGGGAAACGCTGCAAAAGGAATCGGTTGAGATCAACAAGCAATTGTTGCAGACCAAATCCGATTTGAGTGCTAAAGAAGCGCGACGTGAGCAGGTACAGCGCAGGGTGGAGTCTATCGCTGCAGAGATTGCGGAGATACAGTTCCAGATTGACGAAGAGCAGATGGGACTGCAGGAAAGCAAAGGTGTGTGGAACGCCGCCTTGATGGACTTGGAAGGCAGCGTGGAAAAGAAGGAGCTGTTGCTCAATCGCCGCGATGACGTGCGCCAGAAACTGGATAGCCTGCGCACGCAGGCGCGTCTGGATAGGGAGCATGCTCACCAGATGCAGTTGCGCGCCAGTGCGCTCACTACACGGAGAGAGTCGATACGGCAGGCGCTGGAAAAAAGCGACGCCAACTTGCGGCGCAACCGTGAACGCATGCAATGGGTGGAGGAAAGCCTGCAGACCCTGCAGGATCCGGATGACGCCCTGCAGGAGCGCCTGGAAGGCTATCTTGAGTTGCGCATGCAGCAAGAAGACATCCTGACTCGTGAGCGTAACCGCCTCGCGGATTTGGAGCAGTTGATGCAGGGCGATGAATCGTCCCGGCAGCGCAATGAAATGGTGATCCAGAACATGCGCAGCCGGATTGAATCTTTACGCATGCAGCATCGGGAAACGGATATTCGTAAAAACGCCTTGCGGGACCAAATGGCGGAGGACCAGTACGATCTCGAGAATGTGATCGGATTGCTGGCGGAAGATGCGGACGAAGGACAGTTGCAACGGGGCATTGAGCAAATCGTCGGTAAAGTGGAGCGTCTCGGCGCCATTAACCTGGCGGCGATTGAGGAATATGAAGCCCAGTCCGAACGCAAAGTTTATCTCGATGGTCAGCATGAGGATTTGCAGGAAGCATTGGAGACGTTGGAGAACGCGATCCGTAAAATCGATCGCGAAACCCGCAACAAGTTCAAGGAAACCTTCGATCAGGTTAACGAAGGTCTGCAGAATTTGTTTCCCCGTGTCTTTGGCGGCGGCAGCGCCTATCTGGAGTTAACCGGGGAAGACTTGCTGGAAACCGGCGTCGCCATTATGGCGCGGCCTCCGGGCAAGAAAAACAGCACTATTCATTTGTTGTCGGGTGGAGAGAAGGCGCTTACCGCTATTGCGCTGATCTTCTCTATCTTCCAGCTCAACCCCGCGCCGTTCTGTATGTTGGACGAAGTGGACGCGCCATTGGACGACGCCAACGTGGGGCGCTATGCTCGAATGGTGAAAGAAATGTCGGATCAGGTGCAGTTCATCTACATTACCCACAACAAGATCGCCATGGAAATGGCGGATCACTTGATGGGGGTCACCATGCATGAGCCCGGCGTGTCGAGACTGGTTTCCGTGGATGTTGAAGAAGCTGCCGCAATGGCTGCATTGTAAGGGCGCGCTGCATTGTAAAGCAGCGGCGAATTGAATAAATTAACTCGCCAATCGATAAGAAATAAAGGCGGGATCAGGTTGGCGAATACCATGATGATGTTTAGTTGGGGATATTAAATTAATGGATATCAGTTTGCGTGAATGGCTGATCATGATAGGCCTGCTCATAATTCTGGGCGTGGTTATAGATGGTTTTCGCCGAGTCAGAAGAGCGCGCAAGGATTCATTGGAAATCTCCCAGGGTATGGGAGGCAACTTCGAAAATACGCCTATCGATGATGACTTTAATCCTGAACTGCCAGGTACTGGCTTCAGGGTGATCAAAGACGGCAAGCCAGCTGCGGAGCAGAACTACACTCGGCCGATTAAGGAAGTCAAATACAAACCTACCTTCAAACCCTACGAGAAGCTTAAAGAAAAAGAGCGTCTGCAGGACGAAGATCAGTACGACCAGGACATGGCGGAACCGCCGATTCTGGAAGTGGATGAAGCGTTGGAAGAGTCCATGTCCAAACAGGGGTATGGACGCAGAGAGCCGGAGTTTGTTGAAGAGGACGAGATGGAAGAGCGTCTGCCGGAAGAGCAGGAAAGCTTCTCGCCTTATCAGCGCTTCGAGCAGGTTAGGGATGAACAATATGAAGAGGAGTACGTCGAAGAGGACGCGGAAGCGGATGACGACGGCCCTTACCGAGACAGCCCCTACAAAGAGTTTCTGAAGCGGGATAATTTCCGCGTGCAGGGATATCAGGGCGGGTACGACAGTCTGCATGAACATGAGCCAGAGCCTGAGGTGGAGTTCGAGCAGGAAGAGCCACAGGATGAAGTTGAAAAGGAAGAGGATCTGCATGCGGAGCCGATAGACAGGCCGGTCGCCCATGAAGAATCCCAACATGAATCTATGCTTGCGTTTAAAGACAAGTTTCTGAAGAAAATCAGCGCGATTCAGCAGCAAGCTGGCCTCCACGGCGGTTCCCAGCGTAGCGATGAAGCGCCTAAAGGTCGCGAGGAGAAAGGAAGTAAGTCAGGCTCGCCAGGAAAGTCGTCCAAGACGTTACAAGAGATACTGGTGATCAATGTACTGAGCAAGGACGAAGAAGGCTTCGAAGGCGTTGCATTGCGCAATCTGGTTGAAGCCTGCGGTATGCAAATGGGCGATATGGCGATCTTTCATCGTTACGAGCATGACTTCGATGAAGGGCCTGTTCAGTTCAGTATGGCGAACGCCATGGAGCCCGGTGTATTCGGCAAAGATATGGCGTCGCAGCGCTTTCCTGGCGTCTGTTTCTTCGTGCGCCTGCCTGGACCGGATAACAGTATGCGCGCCTTTGACTACATGGTGGAGACTGCGCAATGCCTGGTGCGTAACCTGGGCGGCGAACTCAAGGATGAAAATCGCAGCGTCATGACGGCGCAGACTATCGAGCACTGCCGTCAGCGCGTCAGGGAGTTTGAACGTCGCATGTTGTCGTCCCGGGTATAAACCCGGGGCGCCGCTTCCGGGAATATCCCGGAGTATTGGCCTGTAACGAATAATGTTGTCGTTATATTCGCTATACTTTAATCCGAATCAAAGACTTAGCAATTCCGCCGCATTGGAGTTCCCATGCGGCGGAGTCGTCTGATAATTATTCAATAATCTGCCTCGGAAGAATGAACTCATGTCGGAAGTCCCTGCCGCCATTCAGGAAGAGCTGAATACGCTTCGCGAAACCATCAACGATCATAACTACCGTTATTACACACTGGATGATCCCTCGATTCCCGATGCGGAGTACGACCGACTAATGCGTCGACTGCGTGAAATCGAGGCGGAATTTCCGCAAACGATTACGCCGGACTCGCCGACGCAACGGGTGGGCGCCGCGCCTGCGAATGGCTTTGAGACCGTATCCCACCGTCTGCCCATGCTGTCTTTAGATAATGCGTTTGAAGAGCAGGATCTGCTGGACTTCGATCGTCGCGTGCGTGAGCGGCTCAAGGAAGCGGAAGACGCGCGCATCGACTACTGTTGCGAACCGAAGCTGGACGGCATCGCCATCAGTCTGTTGTATCGCGATGGATACCTGGTGCGTGGCGTGACTCGTGGGGATGGCTCCGCGGGTGAAGACATTACCGCCAATGTTAAGACGGTAAAAAATATTCCGCTTAAATTGCGTGGGGAAGGCTATCCCGCAGAATTGGAAGTGCGCGGTGAAATTTATCTGCCCAAGGCCGCCTTCGACGCCATAAACAAAGACGCGGCGGCGAAGGGAGAGAAAACGTTCGTTAACCCGCGCAACGCCGCCGCGGGAAGTCTGCGCCAGCTTGATCCGCGCATCACCGCCAAACGGGCGTTGGAAATGTGTTGCTACAGCGTTGGGTATTTTGAAGGTGAATTGCCGGGGACGCAGCACGATATTCTCACGCAATTGCAGCAGTGGGGACTGAGGATCAACAGCCAGATGAAGTTGGCGTCAGGGGCGCAGGAGTGCCTGGATTATTATCGCCATATCATGAACGTTCGTAACCAATTGCCGTACGAAATCGATGGCGTTGTGTTCAAGGTTAACCGCATTGATCTGCAGCAGGAGCTGGGCTTCGTCTCGCGAGCGCCGCGCTGGGCTATCGCGCATAAGTTCCCCGCCCATGAGGAAATGACCGAGCTGCTGGCGGTGGATTTCCAGGTCGGCAGGACGGGCGCCGTAACCCCGGTGGCGCGCTTAAAGCCGGTGTTCGTCGGCGGCGTCACGGTCAGTAACGCTACCCTGCACAATATGGATGAGATTCGTCGCCTGGATGTGCATATTGGCGATACGGTGATCATTCGTCGTGCGGGAGATGTCATTCCCCAGGTTGTTAGCGTGGTGCAGGATCGTCGCCCGGAAAACGCCGTCCCGGTGGATCGTCCCGAACACTGTCCGGTTTGCGGCTCTGACGTGCTGCAACTGGAGAGCGAAGCGGTGGCGCGTTGCTCTGGCGGGCTCTATTGCTCCGCTCAGCGGAAAGAGGCGATCAAGCACTTCGCATCCCGCAAAGCCATGGATATCGACGGCCTGGGAGACCGACTGGTTGAGCTGCTGGTGGAAAAAGAGTTAATCGACTCTCCCGCCAGCCTGTATTCGCTGAAAGCCCCTGATGTGGCGGGACTGGAGCGCATGGGCGACAAGTCGGCGCAAAATCTGATTAATGCGATTGAGGTTTCCAAGCAGACCACATTCGCGCGCTTTATCTATGCCTTGGGCATCCGGGAAGTGGGGGAAGCCACGGCCAAGTTGCTGGCGCAGCACTTCCCAACTCTGGAGCTGCTGAAACAGGCCACCGAAGAGGATTTGGTGGAGACGCCGGATATCGGTCCTATCAGCGCGGGCCATATTCGTTCCTTCTTTCAACAGGAACACAATCTGGAAACGATTGACGCGCTGCTGAATCAGGGCGTGAGCTGGCCTGAAGTGGTCGTACGCAGCACGGAGACGCTGCCGTTATCCGGTCAGACTGCCGTGGTGACCGGCACGCTTGCGGAATACAGCCGCGACGAGGCGAAGGATTTATTAACCCGTCTCGGCGCCAAGGTGTCTGGTAGTGTGTCCGCCAAAACCGGTTTTGTGGTGGCGGGAGAAAAGGCGGGCTCCAAACTCACCAAGGCGCAGGATCTTGGCGTGAAGGTGCTGGATGAAGGCGCATTCAAGCAGCTACTGGAAGAACATCAGGCGCATTTGGGCGGCGACGCCTGATTGCGCTGATCTTTGACTTACTGCAACGGCCGCTTCTGCGGCCGTTTTGCATTCCAGAGGGTGATAAGCACAGGGCTAGTCGCTTTCAAAGAAATAGAATTATCTGTTGGATACAAATAATCGGATGCAAATAAAAAGGCGGCAGTGTGATCCCGGTTGGGTTTCTGGCCCCCTGCTGTGGTTACAAAAAACAAAGTTTTATAAGATTTTGTAAAATTTGAATAATAAAGCGTGGAATGCACATCTATGGGTCACCTGGGTCTGGCCCAGCGCAGCGGAGTTAAGTTGGCGCTGAAAACGCCTGCGCTGGTTATCACTTCTCTACTACTCGCCTCCTGCGGCAGCGATACAGCGCCGCCCGAAGCCATTCGCATTTTGGGAAAACCACCGGGAACCGCTTATCTGGGTGTTGAATACACCTATGAGTTTGGCGTGGACGGCGGCGATGGTCTGGTGGACTTTTCCATGACCAACCAGCCGCGCTGGCTGGCGTTGGAGTACGTCGACAACACCTTCCGTAAAGGCATTATCATGCGCGGGATTCCCGGCGTTAACGGGGGCGGAACGGCGGAAGACGCGTTGACGCCTGGCGAGGCGCAGGAAGTCTCGCTGACGGTGTCGGATGGCTCCAGCGTAGGGGAGACCCGTTTTTCTATTTTCGTCGACACGAACACTTATGAATCCGAGTCGCTGACGGTGGCGGAAAACGATATTGGCGAGCGTCCCTCGAAGCTGATTGACGCCAACAATAACGGCCGGGAAGACGAGGGCGAAGAGAAAGAAGTGATTCCGCTGTGTTTCACCGACGCGGAAGGAACGCCGTTGTTCTCTGAGGAAGACATCGCTTTCTTTGAAGAGCGTCAGCATGATGATTCACTGGCGGTGCGTCCCAAGCTTCATTACTTACCGGTATTTCTGGAGCAGCCCTCGGTTCAGCGCGTCATATTGCGCTACTCCCTGACCAGCGGTTCCGGTGACGGCGCAACGCCAGGAAGCGACTTTCTGGTTGAAACCGCAAGGAAAGACGGACAGGTCATCTCGGTTGCGGACGGCTTCCTCACCTATGATCCTGGTGTGCGTTATTGCCATATTCCGGTGTTTATCAATGACGATCGCGATGCGGAAAAAACCGAGAATATTGCGGTGTCGATTACTCATTACGAAGGTGGGCTGCTTGAGTTCGCTGACCCGGTCAATACCACTATCTCCATCACTGACAATGAACCTGTCGCCAGCTTTAAGGTATCCAAGGCGTCGGTGTCTGAAGGTAACTACCTGAATGTGGAAGTGTCCTTGGACAAGGCGCCGGAACAGACCGTTTATGCGGAGTTTGTCGTGGATGGGGACAACAGCGACGGCGACTTCGAAGGCGCCAATGCGGATTTACGTCTCTATACCGGAGACGGAGGTGTCGGCAGCCTGATCACAGATGGCGTCAGCGTGCCTTTCGAGGTGGGCGAAACCAGTAAAACCGTCAAGCTGCAGGCGACCGCTAATGGCGACGCCACGTTGCGGGATGAGAAAGTGACCTTTAATTGGCGACGCAGCGGCACGGTGAATCCAGGCGAAGAGCCTCTGGCTGTCTACATAAACCAGTGGTTGAACGCGGTGGAGCTGCCGCTCAATAGCGGGGCGAGCGTCGCTGAGGCGATATCGGGGTCGCAGTCGGAACTGTTTCTCGCACGCGTGAATGGTGACGCGGGCGGTAAACCGGCTAACTCTGACATCATGATCTATGACCGCTTCGGCGTTCTGCATCAGAGCATTAAGCTGGAAGCGGCGACCTACGCAGTGCGCATTAAAGACATCTGGTTATACGAGAAGATCAATCCAGCCAACGCAGATGAGATCACCCAGGATATATACGCCTTGCTGGAAGTGGGCGGTTTATTCGCACCCCCGGTGGAGCCTCTGCAGGAAAGCGACCTGGGCGGTAAAGACGTGGTGGTGCAGAAGTATCAGCGCATTAACAATGTCGGCGCCTTCGAATTACAGTGGGCCAAGCAGATCGGCAGTGTTTGGGATGATGAGCCCGGCGCGCTGTCCGTCGATCTCAGTCAGGAAGTGCTGGTAGTTGGCGCTACGTCAGGTTTGGTCGGCGAAGGAGAAAACTCCGGGCGTCGTGACGCCATGCTGATCAAGTTTGATAAAAACGGCGCACTCATGTTCGCCAAGACCTTTGGTTCTTCCGGCGACGATGTGTTGCTGGGAGCGTCGCCGGAGTCTTCCTCCAATCATAATGTCGTCGGTTTCAGCGATGGCGCGGTGGAGGATAATGGCTCCAGTCTCGGCGGTTATGACGCCGTCATTGTGTCATACAACGACGATGGCGATCCCCGCCGTGTGGCTCAGATCGGCTCCAGCTTTAACGATGCGGCGCTTGATGTCAGCACTGTCAGCAAAGGCTTCGTCTCCGCTGGCTACACGAATGGCGTGCTGGTCAGTGGAGAGAGCAACCGTGGCGGTCAGGACGGATACCTTGCTTACCATCAAAACGCCAGTGAGATTACGGCCTATGCGCAAATCGGCGGTGCGGCGGCGGATTCTGTGCTGGATGTTAAGTCTCTGGGCAATGAGGTGTATGTGTCCGGTGTGACGGCGGGGGACATTTTTGACGCTGGCGCGGCTCAGGGCGGCGAGGATGGCTGGTTGGCGCGCTATGACGTGGTGAAAGAAGAAGTGCTGGATGAAGGGGAAGAGCCGGGCGAAGGCGAGCAGGTGAACAAGCTGAAGAATATCTGGCGGTTCCAGCGTGGCGCTGCAGCCAACGAAAAGCTTTCTAATCTGGCCACCTTCGGCAGCGCTAAACTGATTTCGGTGGAAGAAGCCCAAACTGACAGTGGCGTGACGGTAACCCTGAAGCCGCTCTCCGTCGTTGACGGCGTGGACTTGAACGCCGCCTGCCGGGCGGACCCTAACGAAGACTGTTGATGGTCGGCCTGGGTTAAGCCCAGGCTTCCACCTCGAAATGGGCGATGGCTTTCAGGATGTCGGTGGCGGTCAGTACGCCAATCACATCGCCCTGAACATTACGCACCAAAGCGCCGTCCAGGTCTCTTTCCACTAAGACCAGGGAGATCCGGCGCAGGTCGGCGTCGTCGCCCACCATCAGGTAGGGTGCGCATAATGCGGCCAGTGTTGCTTCTGGCTGCTCCAGTTTCGCCTGCAGCAGCTCGCGCTCAATCAGAAAACCCACGACCTCCTGGTCGTCCCGCACTGGCAGGTGTCTCACTTTATGCTCGCGCAGAAAGCTCAATCCTTCATCCAGGCTCCAGTCCTGCTTGCCGTAAAGCACAGGCGATGACATGACGTCCTGGGCGCTGAGGCGAGAGATATCGCCCTCTGGGGCGCTATCCTGTTCGCTTCCGGAATAGGGGAAGTCTTCTCGCATTCCCTGATCCTGAGGGCCAATAGGGTGAATGGCGGATATGGATTTAAGCTCTTCCACGGATTTGACCCGAGGGTCCACACTCAACGGTGTGATGATGCGGTGACCGGCGTCGACCAGATAGATCGGCATGAACGAAGCTCCTTGCGACGGGGCGCCATGCTTGGCGCCCCAATGCAATCAGTCTACTCCTGGCTGAAGCGGGTTGGCAAAACACGCTGGATCAGACTGTCCTCGATGGGCGCCGGCGTTCCTTCCAGCCTGTCTGCTATCAGTTCGCCTGCAAGCGGCGCCAGCGCGAGACCTTTGGAGCCCATTGCGGTCACGATCAATAAACCTTTCTCTCCCTGTTCTGGGATAAATGGGCCGATGGCGGGCAGGTAATCCGGCAGTGCGCTTCTTACGGAGGCGCGACCTTGCAGGGGGGGCGGGTTTTGGGCGAGTTCGTCGCGCAAGGCGGGAGTGAGCTGGAACAGCTGCTCAAGATTGGCGTCGTTATCCGCCTCGGTCACTTGTGCGTCAGCGCAGTTGGGTTTAAACGTGGCGCCTGTAACCAGCCGGTTTTCAATAGGCGGCATCAGATAACCCTCGCCGCATAAGACGGTATTCAGCTGCGGTAATGCGGCAGGCTCCACCTGTAACGTGGTGACTTGGCCGCGAATGGGTTTGAGGGGAAGGGCGCTCGCGGCAGTTGGTCGCATGGCCTGATTGTTGGCGGTGGCCAATATCACGGTAGCGCATTCCAGTTCCTGTGCGGACTCACCAGAACCTATATGAATGCGCCAGTCGCTTTCATTGGCGCGCTCTAATGCGCTGACCGGCGAATTCAATCTCACCTCAATGTCAGGGTGTTGCAACAGGTGAGCGCATAGCTGCGGCGGAATCAACCAGCCGCCGCCGGGCAAATGCATGGCGCTGGCTGGCAGGCTGACGCCGGCAAGCTCCGATGCTTCTTGTTGGCTGAGTGGGCGGATAACCCGATCAGGGTAGCGATTGTGTTGGAAGAACTTCTGCTGTCTGATGGCTTCCTTATCGTTATGCGCAAGCTGCAGCACGCCACAGGGATTCCAGATAGGCGCAGGCAGGTTGGCGATCTGCGAGTAAAAACGCTCGGCATACAAAAAGGCATTGGCGTGGATACGTGTGTTGATGCTCCACTCCACGCCGGGCTTTATGTACAACGCGCCTTGCGGGTTGCCTGATGCATCCGGGGCGACTTGATCACCTGCTTCCAGCACTGTTACTTTCCAGCCGCGAGTGGCGAGAGCATTGGCGACATTGGCGCCAGACAGGCCAGACCCGATCACCACGGCTTCCTTGCAGGGAAGGGCCGTGGGCTGGCTTGGCTCTTCCGCCTGGAAGACGCCGACAGTCATGTCCCTTTTATAGCCGAACCCAGGCGCCTTGCTGACATTGAAGCCGTGCTCTTTTAAGCCGCGACGGATGAAGCCGGCAGCGGAGAACGTAGCGACGGTGCAACCTTGCGCCGCGTGGCTGGCGATCAGCGGAAACAACGATTCGCTCCACATTTCGGGATTCTGTTTTGGCGAGAAACCGTCCAGAAACCAGGCGTCTGCTTTAAAGCTGCAGTCGGTCAGCCAGTCCACGACATCACCCAGGTATAACGTCAATGTGACGCCCTGATCGATGAAGCGACAACGGTGTACGCCCCGCATGGGAGCAGGGTATTGCGCTTGCAGCTGCCGGGCGAATTCCGCCAGTTGCGGCCAAGCCTGGTGGCATCGAGCCAGATCTTCCAGCGCCAGCGGACAAAATTCCACGGAAGTGAAATGCAGGTGGCCGTCCGCAGGCCCGCATTCACGCCAGAGCGCCCAGGCCATAAGGAAATTGAGGCCACTGCCGAAGCCGGTCTCCGCAATAGTGAAGTTGGCGCCTGGCTGTGCTCTGCTGAATCGCTCCCTCAGGCGGTTGCCCGTGAGGAAAACGTAATCCGTTTCCTCCGGGCCGCTTTCCTTAGAGAAGTAAATGTCGCCGTAAGCGTTGGAGATCGGCGCGCCGCTGTCGGACCAGGAAAGGTCTGCGTAATCAAGTTGCGGACCTTTCACTGCTGGCTTGCAACCTCATCCAGTTTGATGGAGTTGATAGTGACGGTTTTGACAGGCACGTTCTGATAAGGACCTGTATTCTGCGTGGGGGTGTTAGCGATTTTGTCCACTACGTCCATGCCAGAGACGACTTCGCCGAATACCGCATAGCCCGGTCTGCCTTTGGCGCCGTTCAAATAGGCGTTATCGATAACATTGATGAAGAATTGCGACGTAGCAGAGTTAGGATCATTGGTTCTGGCCATGGCCAAGGTTCCACGATCGTTGGCGAGGCCGTTATCGGACTCATTCTTGATCGGCGCTTTGGTGTCTTTTTTCTCCATGTTGGGCTTGAAGCCGCCGCCCTGAATCATGAATTGGGGAATCGTACGGTGAAAGATCAAGCCGTCGTAGTAGCCGTCTTTGATATAGCTGACGAAGTTCTCAACGGTGACAGGGGCCTTGTCGCTGAACAGCTTGATTTTGATGTCGCCCTCGGAAGTACTGATGGTGGCTGTCGGCAGGTCGGCGGCCATCGCCGTCAAACTGATCGCCCAGAAAGCCAGGCCAAGTAATCCTCTTTTGCCCGCATTTACGCTGTGTCTCACTAGATTTCTCCATTGCTTTCGGATTCGTCGTGGATGTCCGGTTCGCCTTCGCCCTCTGAGGCGGCGGATTCCGCTGTCTCAGAGGTCTCGTTGGCGGGAAAACCGTGGGCACGATTTTTACCTTTTCGTTTTGCCATGTAAAGCGCGCTGTCGGCTTGAGAAATCAATGTGTTGGGGGCGTCGCCCTGAGCAGGGGCAAGTGCGCTGAAACCTACGCTGACGGTCAGGCGTTTCAGCTCCGGTGAGCCTTCGTTCTCTATGTTGAGTTCGTAGATCTGGCGCACAATCTGTTCCGCCAGGCGCTGCGCTGACGCCTGATCCGCATGAG
This sequence comes from Hahella sp. KA22, assembly GCF_004135205.1. NCBI lineage: Bacteria > Pseudomonadati > Pseudomonadota > Gammaproteobacteria > Oceanospirillales > Hahellaceae > Hahella > Hahella sp. KA22. The sequence continues at coordinate 2,628,367 of NZ_CP035490.1, forward strand.
GCAAGATAACGGCGAACTCTTCGCCGCCGTAGCGGGCGACCAGGTCGGCGGCGCGACGAGACGTTTGCGTCAGGCAGTCGGCGACGTTAATCAGACAGTCGTCGCCGCGCTGATGTCCATAGGCGTCGTTATAGGCTTTGAAAAAGTCTACATCCACCATCAACAGCGCCAGAGGTTTGTCGTCGCGGAGGCACCGATTCCATTCCGTCTCCAGGCTCTTGTTAAAGTGCCGGCGATTGGCGACCTGGGTCAGGCTGTCCATCAAGGAAAGTCGTTCCAGTTCTGCATGTGCGGCGCGCAGCTCTTCTTGCTCATACAGCAGGAGCAATTGTTGCAGGAAGTTTTTACGGGTCTCGTATTCCACCCGGTAGCACACCAATACTGAAATCAGCGTGACAAAGGTGTGCAGGAACAGCAGCTCAGTGAACTGTGAGGCGTGCAGATGCATGAGAAAGTGCATCGCCAGGACCTGGGACAGCCACATTAATAGAGCGAAAGGAAAAATGTAGTGGAACTGCAGGCGTAACACCGTGCAGACGAATATGACAGAGATGATTGACCCGGTCTGGTAATGAAACTGATCAATGGCGGCGGCCTTCACCGCTATGGCGATCAAGCTCAGATGAATGCACAGCGCTCCCAGGCACAGAGTCATCTGATAACGGTTGCGCACCCAGGCGAGTCGGCTGGCCAGCGTCACCAGGATGATGCCGAGAGCGTCAGCCACTCTGATTTGCAGGGTTTGCTCAAAAAGAGCGGGAATCACCAAATGATCGGCGAATATGAAGAAAACCAGCACCAGCGCCCCCAGCAGAGGGTATACCCGGTTCAGGTGCACATAACGGTTCAAGTGATAACGCTCAAACTCGCTTTCCAGTTCTCCTTCGAATTGCAGTCCGTGCATGCCGTTGTCCAGCAGCCTGCGCACATAGGTCGCGGTATCTGCGGACATATCCTGGTAACTGTTCGGTAATGACAAATCCGCCCCCTGGGGTGTGGTTGCTGCAAGCGTCTCAGATATTGAGAACCGGCTCTTCTATAAAAGTGTAACCAACCATGCTTTTACCGCCAGCGTTATCAGCGACAAATGATTAGAAATTCCTTAAAAGTTTCAGTCATCTAGACGTTATAGCGAGAGAGGCTGCGGCTTTAGCCGCTAATACTTGATAGTAAGTCATTAATACTTGGTTGTAAGCAATAGCAAAACCCATACAAAAATTAACCTATCTCAGGTGTACAAGTTTTAAACATCTTCCATTATTAAAGAGCTACTACTCAATAAAAAAGGAGTTATAGTCATGGCGACTCAGCAGCAAGCTATTGAAAGATCCCGCCTAGGTCGCCTCCTGGTGAACCGGGGATACATTACCGAAGGTCAGCTTAATGAAGCATTAACGGCGCAGACCGTTAATGGTCAACGCCTTGGTGAATTGTTAGTAGATTTTGGCTGGATAACTGACAAGGAGCTGCAACGTACCCTCCGGCGCCAAAGCCGGTATCGCTACGCCGCGGCGTTCGTCGCTATGGCCGTGGCGCCGTTCCAGCCCATGGTGGCGTTCGCCGCCTCCCAGTCTGAAAATGAATCTTCACCGGTAGCCTCTGAAACCCTGTATCAAAATGCGTCGGGGCTGCAGGCGCTGGATGACAGTGAAATGAGCAATGTCGGCGCGCAGGGCTTCACTGAAGAATTCCAGCAATTTTACAACATGGCCGCGAAGGCCCAACTGGAAGGTCAGAATTCCGATAATCCTGATGAATTAACAGGTCTGGACGGGGTCCAGGTGCTCGGGTCTCTCGGAAAACTATTGCTTCCAATCACTAATGTCCTGGACGCCGAAGTTGAAGTGGTCGGCGTGCAAATAGATCCTTCTCGCATTAAGCCCTTGTTTAATGAGGATGGCGGCATGAACGTGACGCTTCCAAATCATATCGAGGGAGTCAGTTTCAACAATATTCGGCCGATGGGGGTGTCGGCGGATGGTCCTACCATGGGCAGTATTCATTTGGAAGGGATCGAGTTCAGCGATAACTCGTATATCGTGGTGAAACCCTACTGAGTAGACGGTTCCTCCGCACGGTGGGCGAGGTAGTTAGTGCGCTTCGCCGGTTGCGGATCTTTTCCTTAGACGATGTTGTTTCAGGCCGCGTTATTTGCGGCCTTTTTTTATGTCCAGGAATCTAGGCCTGCGCTATGGCCTGGGCTTCGCCAACGCTTTTCTCCGTGCCGTTTTTGCCATACAGCTGCATTTGCTGGGATTGGCCGCGGATGATCTGCATCATCTTGGTCGTGCGCTGCTGTGAGCGGGCGATAATGCGTCCGTTGACTTCATTCAGCTTGTGTATATTGGCGAGGCTGCTTTCGCACTGGCGGTATAGCTTCATCACCGGGGGCGCCTTTTCCTTCAGCAGAGAGAGAAAGCGCTCAATGGGCAAACCGGTTTGGCTGACCCACTGCGTACGAGTGCGCGCGTGGCTTTCGATTTGTTGCAGGAGGGGGAGTTTGCATTCGATGATGCGCTGCAGCGTTTCAATATCGCTTTGCTCCAGAGAGTCGCGTTCCTGCTGCAGCACATCTTCAAGTTGGGAGAGAGTTTGTAGATCCTGTTTAAGCAGATCAATAAATACTTTCAGATCGGCGGACATGATGCCCTCGCAGTGTTATCAGAAGTCTTGCTCAAAATTAAGCAATTTCTCTGCCACACTGCGTGAATTGATCTGATAGGACCCGTCGTCCAGCGCTTTTTTGATCTTCTCCACCCGTTCGTTATCCACGTCGGGCAGTTTCGCCAGTTGCTGTTCGACTTTCCTGATGTTCTGAGCCTGCGAACTGAGGACGACTTTGTCCCCGGAATCTCCGCTTTTTTCGGGAGCCGCCGCATTTTTCCCGGCGTCTACATCGACTTTCTCAGTCTTCTGCAGATTTTCCCGGGACTTGATATCGTTCACTTGAGGTGAACCGACACCCTTGATATTCATGGCCTTACTCTCTTAAAAACTTTAATTACCTAACTTATCGGCTCAATGCAGGGAAACTTTAGCGAGATTTTCAGAATTATTTTGTGAACGTCGCCATTTTACCTGAAACAGCGCGACCTGTACGTTCACAGGGGCGTTCTGACGTGGCCTGATCCTATGACTTCCGCCCGCACCATACGGTTGCTGGAGCTGTTCTTGACCATGATCTGTTGGCCGCGCCTGCCGTCCGCCATGGCGACCCCCGGCATTTTCACACTGAAGTGGGAAGTGGCCGCTTCTATTACCACCATGTCGCCCTTATTAATAAGTTTAGGCGCTTCCAGCATATTTGGATAGGGCGCAGAGCCTGCTGTGACTGGGCGCCGCGTGATCATGCCGACCACGTCTTCGGTATTTGTGTAGAAACCATAGCGTAAGTCGATGATATTCAGCTCTTTGGTTTCAAGGTCCTCCGGCGCCAGGGCGTAATCCCGCGGCACGGCGGATTTGATGGTCACGATTTGTCTGTACCGCTCCATTTGTACGGGGACGTAGATCTGCCAGGGGCTCGGAGTGTCGCAGCTTACCTTTAGCGTCAGTCTGCCGCCGTTGGAGCTGGCTTCCTTGACGGCTGGCGTCTGTTCGCAAGGAGAGAAGTTCAGGCGGGAGTCAGGTTCGGAAACCTCATAAACAACCCGCTCCTGAAGCTGTTCAGCCGCTGCTGCGGCGAACCGCATCATAAATTCTTCCACTGCAACGGAAGTTTGTTGCCGCCAGACCGGAATGGAATTGCATAAGGCCGGGGCTGAAAAAACGAGAATGCCGATATACATCAAGCCGGTTATGCGTATTTTCATTTTTTGTCCTATGCTTTACTTAGCTACCGGGTAGCCGCTTGCGCGTCGCCAATAAAATGGCGGTGTGCGACAAGGCACGCAAAGTCTGTGCCGGGCTGGCGAGCTCATGCGGGGCGCCACCTCGTCAGCGCCCCGATCCGATAGCTCGGTAATCTACAACAAACAGCGGAGCGCCCTTTATGGCCGGGGTATTAGACAGCGTAAACCAACGTACTCAGTTAGTCGGACAGAACCGCCTGGAGTTGCTCCTGTTTCGGCTGCAGGGTGAGCAGATATACGGAATTAACGTTTTTAAGGTTAAGGAAGTTCTGCAATGCCCGAAGCTGACAATGATGCCTAAACGGCATCCGGTGGTCAGGGGCGTGGCTCATATTCGCGGTGAAACCATTCCTATTCTTGATATGGGAATGGCCACTGGGCAAATGCCTGTTCCTGAAAAAGACGTCAATAACTGCTTTGTCATCATCACGGAATACAACCGTAAAACCCAGGGCTTTCTGGTGTCCGGAGTGGAGCGTATCGTCAATATGAATTGGGAAGATATGCATCCGCCGCCAAAAGGCGCAGGCAAAGACAATTATTTGACGGCGGTGACCCGCTTGGAAAACAAGCTGATTGAAGTTATTGATGTGGAGAAGATTCTCGCCGAGGTCTCTCCAACACGGGATACCGTCGCGGATGAATTCATCGATAAGGAACTGGCCGCCAAAGCGATAGAGCACAAAGTGCTGGTGGTGGACGACTCCACTGTGGCGCGGCGGCAGATCGTACATTGTATGGATGCGGTGGGCGTTGAGGTGGTCACCAAGAATGACGGTCGTCAGGCTTTGGACTATCTTCGTTCGCTGGTCGCCGACGGTAGTCGCATTGACGATCATCTTAGTTTGATGATTTCAGACGTAGAGATGCCTGAAATGGATGGCTACACGCTGACGACCAACTGTAAAAACGATCCTTCCTTGAAGGACTTGTACATCATGCTGCACACGTCTTTAAGCGGTGTTTTTAATAAGGCGATGGTGGCGAAAGTCGGCGCAGATGATTTCATGGCCAAGTTCAACCCCGATGAGTTGGCGCAGCGAGTGACATCCGTGCTGAAAACAATAGAAGAAAGAAGACAATAACACCGGCTGGCGTAATTACCTTCAGCTGTCGACGCGCTTGGCGCATAACCGGTCAGGGCAGGATTTTTTCTGGTTAATAACGCAGACTACGATAAGTTTCGGGATTTCCTCCAAAAAGCATGCGGCATTGTACTTGGCGATAATAAGCAGTACTTAGTGCAAAGCCGCCTGCGGCGAATTATGGCGGATGAAAAGATTGAAACCGTGGGCGAGCTGGTCGACAAAATGAGTCGATCCATGCGCTCACCCTTACGGGAGGCGGTGGTCGACGCCATGACCACCAATGAAACCCTTTGGTTCAGGGATGTTCATCCATTCCGGATTCTGGAAGAAAAAATACTTCCAGAGCTGAGCGCCAATAAAGGCGTCACGCAAATTCGTATTTGGTCGGCGGCTTGCTCAACAGGGCAGGAGCCGTATTCCATCTCCATGGTGACGGATGAATACCGACGTAAAAACCTGGGCGGTATGCGCGCCGCCCTCAGCATTGTAGCGACGGACTTGTCCGCCAGCGTGCTCAGCGCCGCGCGTAAAGGCGAGTACGAAATGCTGGCTATCGGCCGAGGACTCTCCAAGGAGCGCATGGCCAGTTACTTCACCAAGACGCCTGACGGCTCCTGGAAAATCAAGCCGGAGGTGGCCCGTTGCGTGGAGTTTCGGTCATTGAACCTGTTGGACTCCTACTCATTGCTAGGAAAGTTCGACGTGATTTTCTGCCGTAACGTGCTTATCTATTTCTCGGCCGAGTTGAAGAAGGACATCCTGTCCCGTATGCACTCCGCTCTGAAGCCGGGCGGCTATCTGATACTCGGCGCCTCGGAGTCCCTGGGGAATCTCCCGGATAAGTTCGAGATGGTGCACTGCAGCCCGGGCATCATTTATAGAGCGAAATAGCTCCCCGCCAAGCCTCGGTGAAATATTTGCGCGATAGGGAAGATTAGAGGTTGCCTTTCCAGGGGCATTCGTATAAATTAGCGCACCTCAAAACACGGGTTGCAACAATCCTGTTTTGGTTCTCTGGTGAGGTGTCCGAGCGGTTGAAGGAGCACGCCTGGAAAGCGTGTATACGGTCACCCCGTATCGAGGGTTCGAATCCCTCCCTCACCGCCATTGAATTCCCTTCTGAATCAATCACTTAGAAATTCATGCATGCGGCTTGGGCTAGTTCTGGGCTAATACAGCAAGTTTCTAGATCTCCTATGTCCCATATAACCTACTGATTGCTAAGAAAAAATCTGATTTTTTTCTGGGCTATTTTTGGGCGAATCTGAGAGCTTTTCTGACACCCAGCGGGCCATGCTGGGGGGGGAATCATCTTATCCTGTGCATCATTGCTTTCAGCTTTTGTCATTGGCTATCGCTCATCGTACTGCAGGTGAAGCGGATCTGGGCAGTTTGTTTTAAGGAATCATGAAAATTCACGAAAGTTTCGACGCATACCGTCAAACCCTCAATGTTATCAATCACCTGGACCGGTGGAAGCAAGAGCTATCCAAAAATATCGCTCTTAACCCTAAAGACGCCATTTCGCATGGCTTAATCAGTGAAATTGAGCTGGCGACGCTAAGATTAAAGTTGCTGTCCAAGACAGAAATATTTAGTGAAAGGGCGACTATTCAAAGAATCCAGCCTTCGCGAGACAAGCTTAATTACCGTCTGATGTGTGAGTGCGGCTACAAAAATCGTGAAAAGTGGCGTGACGCCAAGGATGGTGGAAAGCTTATAAGTGTCGGGGAAGGGACTTACGTCATTAATCGATAAGTCCCGCAATATTCCCGGATTGGCGGCTAGCCAATAGCGCGTCAGTAAGCCTTAAAAGCCGTCGCTATTGCCCGAACTAAAGTTGGCGAAAAAGAACCCTGGCGTGCTCGCGTCATCAGGCATGCCCAATCCTGACGGGCCGGAAAATCCGGCGCCTGATCCATTTGGGGCCGTGAAGCTTGGGGCAGACCCCATTGGTGCGCCAAAGCTGGCGGCTGAACCTAACCCCAGAGTAAGAGGCGTTGTCGCAGGATTACTCGGTAGCTTTGCCGCTGCTCGAATTGATTCAACCTGGTCTGCCGTTTCGACGCCAAAGTTTGCCTGTAAGCTTGTCGAGTTGCACATCGTATTGATGTCCGCCCCTGCTTGGGTTTGCATGTGTTTGGTCATCGCCCAGCCGGCGACGATGGTTCCTGTCCGGCCCTCGCCGAAACCACAATGCACGAGAGTGGCTCCTCTTTTCCTGTTTGCTTCAATTATCTCAGCTGCGTTAACAAGTTGCGCAGGGGTAGCCGCTTTAAAATCAGCAATTTTGAAATGGTAGTAAGAAATGCCGTAAGTTTTCAGTAGCGTCTTTGAGTGCTCCGCCAGCGCATATTCATTAGAACTGATAATGCAGGTGACGCCTTTCTTTTTCAAAAAGTCGACTTGCACAAAGCTAAGCGTATGGGGCTGATCATGCCCTGCGTAATTTGGCTGAGATGAACGCACCAGAACGCCAGGCAGAACCCATTGGAAATTCTTGAATCCAAACTGTGCGGCGCTGGTATTTCTTAGGTAACTATTTAAACCATAAATCATGACTGCCTCCTAAATGAGCATTCGTATGTGCCAATCTTTGTAATCTTAATGACGACAACGAGAGGGTATTTGGATGCGCGTTGCTTGATTTATTTGGGGCTGGAATTAACCCGGATAAAAATGAGGCCGGAGTAGTCAAAATATTGGAGTATGCTGGTCAAGTCAGTGAGGGGGGCTCTGGTTACTCGAAGTGGAAGGTCCGGTCGTACTACTTAGTGATTATCCGCAGCGAAGGAAAGCATGTGGGCGAAGGCTTCAGTCAGATTCTATTAAAGTCTGCTTACATAACGGCTTCTTGCCAGCATAATGACTAATCTGGCGGTAATTGGGTTGATTGCAATCGCCAGGCTGGACAGGCCTTCAATGCAATAGAGCAAAGTAAAGGAAGAGTAAGAAATGCCAAGGATGGAATAAGATACGACTCCCAGGCGCGCGTAAAGTGGGTTACTGGTTGGATGAACCTATGCAAGTTTGTCAGAGTCGTGTTTGGGCGCTGGCTTCACTGCCTGTGAGCCACCATTGTGTTAGCGGAATTGCGAGGCGAAGTCTGGAGTATAACTGCAGGCGAGCTCCGCCCTGCATGTAAATCGGCTTAAAATAATTATTTGTAATGACTGATGTGCATGAGGGCGAAATCAACCTCTAGATCGTCGCTTCAAGCATCCATGTGTTCAATCCAAACCCGCCGACCAGCAATACGATAAACAGAATAAAAGACAGTGCGACTGGCCGGACTCCGGCTTGGCGAATTGCGCTCCAGCGGGTTTTGACGCCCAGGGCGGTCATGGCTAGGGTCAGAGCGAGTTGGGAGCTCCATTTTAATGCTTCCAATACAAGCTCAGGTAAGGTGATCAAACTGTTGATGGCTGCGGCGGCGATAAAGCCGAAGACGAACCAGGGAATGGCGATCCTGGTTTGAGTGTTAGCGCCGGCTGGGGCACGGAATAGCAGGGCGCTAAGGGCGATGATGACCGGGGCCAGCAACATCACCCTGATGAGCTTGGCGACTACCGCGAACTGCATGGCTTCTCCGCTGATGGATTGTCCCGCCGCGACGGCCTGGGCGACCTCATGGACAGTGCTGCCGATATAAATCCCGAATAGGGATGGCTCCATCAAGGTGAAGTGATATATGACGGGATAGATAAACATCGCCATTGTGCCGAATACCACCACGGTTCCAACCGCCACGGCGACATCTTGCTCTTTTGCGCGAACGACGGGTTCGGCGGCCATGATGGCGGCAGCTCCGCAAACCGCGCTGCCTATCGCGGTAAGCGTCGCAATCTCCTTGGGCAGACGCAGCAGCTTTACCCCAAGATAGATGCCGATAGAAAGCACAGAAATAATAACGATGGCGTCCAGCAATACGGTGCGCCAGCCAATAGCGGCTATTTGCTGAAAACTGAGGTTGAAGCCGAACAGGATGATGCCCAACCGCAGAAGTTTCTGCTGACAGAAGTTGAGGGTTATAGCGGCGCCTTGGGGGTTATGGGTTGTCACTGCGCCATAAAGCAGACCAAGCAGTGAGGCCATTGGGAGGGCGCTGAGCCCTAAAGCGGCGATAAAGGGAATTTGAGCGAGTAGGATAGCGCAAACAGCAAGCGCGATCAGGTGGACTAGCATGGCGTGAGCCCCTTTGTATTTTCGTTAAGGGGACTTTAAGAAAACACCTATGATAAGTATATTGGATGTTTTTTAAGTGATAGTTTAAAGAAATCGATGAATGTAAGTCTGCGGCAATTGCGAGTATTTGAGGCTACCGCCAGGTTGGGGCGATTGACTCTGGCGGCTGAGGAGCAATGTCTCAGTCAGTCGGCGGCGAGTCAGTCCATTCGGGAAATGGAAAAGGCGCTGGGTTACGCCGTACTCAATAAGGTGGGGCGGGAACTGGAGCTGAGTGACGCTGGCAGACGTGTGCTGCCGCGCGTACGACGAATTCTTGGTTTGGTGGATGGATTGGCGCTGCCTGATATTGAAAGGGTGGCTGGTCCTCTGCGTGTGGCGGCCAGCGTTACAATTGCATCTTATCTGCTTCCTTCACTGTTGGCGGAGTTCGTCAAACGCTATCCTGAAGTAGAGCCCGATTTGCAGATTCACAATACTGAAGCGGTGCTTTCTTTACTTGAAAAAGGGCGTGCGCATATTGGCCTGATTGAGGGGCCGGCTCTGCATCCCACATTGCACATCGCACCCTGGCTGTCTGATCGGTTGGCGATATTCTGTGCGGCGGGGCATCCTTTGACGCAGGTTGATCGCATTGGGGCTGAGGCATTGGAGCAGTTTCCGTGGATTGTGCGCGAGACTGGGTCTGGTACGCGTGCGGTGTTTGATGCGGCGATGCAAGCCATGGGCGTGCGGCCGCGTATTGCATTGGCGTTATCCCGGCAGGAGGCGATCAAGCAATCTGTACGGGCAGGGTTGGGCGTAGGCTGTCTATCAGGGCTTTCGATTGTGGACGAAGTGCGCGAGGGGCTGTTGGTTGAGCTGGATACGCCTCTTAATTTGACGCGTCAATTCTCTTGGATATGCTCGCCGGACAACAGAGAATCGACCGTGGTAAAGGCTTTTATTGATTTATTGCAGGAGAGGGAGCGAAAGGCGAACCGTTACCCAACTGGAGAATGAATATGGAAAGGCAGTATTACGACATTATTGGCGATATTCACGGCCATGCGAATGAATTGATCAAGCTGCTCCAGCTCCTTGGTTATGCGGACGCTGGCGATGGTTACGCGCATCCTGAGCGTAAAGTCGTATTTCTCGGAGATTTTATTGACCGCGGAGAACACTTGCGACAACACCGTAAACTGTTGGCGCTGGTCATGAAAATGGTGAGGAATGGTCATGCCTTGGCGGTGATGGGGAATCACGAATTTAATGCGCTGGCGTTCCATACCTTGCACCAGGGAGAGTATCTGCGCCGTCGTAGTGAAAAGAATATCCGCCAGCATCAGGCTTTTCTGAACGAGTTTGAATCTGAGCCTGAATTGAAAAAAGACGTGCTGGCGTTTTTCCACAGCCTGCCACTCTGGTTGGAGTTGGACGGTCTGCGGGTGATTCACGCCTGTTGGCATCATGACTATATCGACATTGTTCGTGCTCGCTCGCCCTCGGGGTTGCTGGATTTGGATATGTTGATTGACGCCTCCACTGAAGGGCATCTGATGTTCGCCGCTGTTGAAACGCTGATCAAGGGAGTAGAGATAGGGCTGCCTGATGGAATTGTGTTTCATGATAAAGATGGAGCTGAAAGGGATGCGATTCGCGTGCAATGGTGGCGGCGCGACGCGAAGACTTTAGGCGAGGTGGCATTGCCCATTGGTTTGGATATCGGCGCCGCCGCACAGCTTCCTGCGCCGCAAACGATGCCCAGATACGGGGAAGAGCAGCCCCCTTGCTTTGTTGGCCATTATTGGCTGGCGGGCGAACCCGAGCCGTTGGCTTCCAATGTGGCCTGCCTCGATTATTCCGTGGCCAAGCAGGGGAAATTGGTGGCGTACCGCTGGAGTGGTGAGTCGGTATTGCGGAAAGAAAACTTTGTTCATGCTTAAGCGTGAATTGTTCCCAGTCAGTTCTGGGAAAAGTGAAGTACAGCAGAATGCGGCGTGAAGCCGGGTGATTGTAATCTCCTTCCGGGATGTGAAGGGGAGTTTTCAGACGGAGTGACAGTAAAAAGTATGATGAATGCAGAGTCTATTAGATATCTACGGGAGCAGGGGCGTCATGAAGATGCGCGTAACCTTGCCGTGCAATTGACGGAAGATTTTCCTACCGACGCTGAGCTACAGTACGAAGCCGCCTGCGTTCATGACTATTTAGGATTGGAGGCGGAAGCTGTTCCGTTCTACCTCAACGCAATCTCTGGAGAGTTATCGGAGACGCTGCTGCGAGGCGCATATTTGGGGTTGGGCAGCACTTATCGCGCAATGGGGGAATATGTGTTGGCGCTGAATACCTTTGATGAAGGGCTGGCGCAGTTTCCCGAAGCGCATGAGTTGCATGTCTTCAAAGCCATGGCTTTGTTCAATGTAGGGGAATCCAGGCAATCCGTTGAAACGTTGCTGAAAGTGATCGCCGCTACCTCCGGAGACCCCTGTGTGCAGGAGTACCGAAGAGCCATCGCTCTTTATTCTGAAGATCTGACGAGAACCTGGCGGGAATGAAAGAGTATTTTCATACTGACTCAAAAAGGACGAAAAAATGAATGGAATAAATAAAGGCGTCAGTCTTTTTACTGGGGCGCGAGTAAATCTGAAACATATGGCCGTCTGTTTGCCGTTATTTATGGCGGCTCCGGCGGAGGTTTGGGCGGATGGGGACGCCACAGACCAAAAACAATCCGCTGCGAAATCCATGGTATACCGGGTTGATAACGTACAGGTGAACATACTGGAAAGTTATCCGCCTATGCTGGAGATTCGGGCGGAAGGGATGATTCCTACCGCAGGCTGGAGCAATGCGGAGCTGGTTGCTTTTCAATACATACAGGCGCCGCCCGACGGAATCTACGACTTTGGGTTTGTCGCCATGCCCCCGGATCAGCCGGCCGCGGAAGTCATCTCCTCCATGAGCGTGACATACCGTATGGCGGTGATACCGGATGGCTTGAAAGGCGTCCGCGTGCACGCGGAGAGTAACTCGAAGGCGGCCATGCTGGGGGAATCTGACGTGTCGCAATCCAAGAAGGTCTGCCTGAAAGGGCGGCTCACAGAGGAGGGTGTTGAGTGCCCTGCATTCAGGGACTCACAAGGTCGCCTTTATACACTGGGCGGTGACTTGAGTGGATATCGTCCGGGAGATGATGTGTATGTCACGGGCGAAGCGGCGGAGTATTCATTCTGCATGCAGGGCGTCACTATCTCTGTTGATTATATCGGCGCTTCCGCTCCCAACTGCTATGACGTCACCCAGCAGCAGAACGCCGATTAATTCGCAAAGTTGGGTAAATGATCGCCGAAGCGCATTTCAGCAAGTCAAAACGCTATTACGAAGAAGAATATAGTCAGTGGCTCAAACATATTGACCGTTGGAGGAAGTACGCCCCTCTATGGGCGGGCTTCCTGCTTGCGGCAGGCGCTGTGTCTTGCGTTGTTGGCGGCGTTTACCCTTTATCTTTTGGCGTGGTTGCGCTGATTTATGGCGCGGGCGCTTTCATTGCGATTCCCGCTCGGAAAAAACGATGGATAAACCATCGAATGAAGAGCGGGAAACGCGTCGCTGAAATCAAAATCCGTTTCTATAAAGACGGGATCGGTTTTGGCGTAGGCGATGAGAAAAAGTGGCCTGAGTCGGTGCTTAAAACCGAAACGGGTATGTTTGTTCGCATGGAAAACTACGGTCCGTTTATTTATATCCCCACCGACGCAATTCAGCCCGCTCAGGCTGCAGGAATGCTTGGCGAAATTTATTCTTATTAACATGGCAATGATATTGGCATGTTAATCACCAGGCGCATGGACGCGCCTGCGCGGCGACAAGCCGCGGGAGACAGGGCCTGACCTGTGCAGGCCCTGTCGTTGCAGACAAATAGAAGGAAGCTATTTGTCTGCCGGATTAATAACAACAAACGTTGACGTTGTTTCTATTTATATCTGTCCAGTCGGTCAAGAAATGGAAATCCTTACTTATTTGAACTGCGATCAATTATTTGAAGAGTAGAATTGTTTCTTGACGACTAAATACTTTCTTGCCTCTGAAGCCTCTGTGCATGAATGTCAGACAATCCAGATTGTATTTAGTTTGATCATGAGCTGGTCGCTGCGATTATTTGCCTGGCAAGGGCGACGCGCCGGGGTAAAAGTGGGGAGAATTCCGTCTCGTTTGCTATAAATAGATCAAAAATTAGAAAACTTGGCCACGAAGACGAAAGGATATGTCTGTTCCATCTTGACACCGAAATCGCCCTGCATATACTTTGAGCAGTCTGTAAGTAAATCTGATATTTATGCAATACCATTTCGAAGTCCTGTCTATAGTCCTCGTCCTGTTTTCATAAGTAATAGAAAAACTTCCAGCAAAGCGGCCTTATGCAAGGCATTGATTTACCCAAGATTATTTAGGATATGACTATGTCCAATACTGTTACCGGCACTGTAAAGTGGTTCAATGAATCCAAAGGTTTTGGTTTTATCGAGCAAGAATCCGGTCCTGACGTTTTTGCTCACTTCAGCGCCATCACTGGTTCTGGTTTCAAAACTCTGACCGAAGGCCAGAAAGTCGAGTTCACAATTACTCAGGGACAGAAAGGACCTCAGGCAGAGAACATCGTTCCGCTGTAAGCGGCGTATTTTTGGCGAACCTGAGCAAATACTGCAAAGGGATCGCCGTCTGATCGACAGATGAGACACAAAGGGCAGGGCTTGTAGCCTTGCCCTTTTTTGTTGTTTGATACATCACATCGCGCGGCGAATAACCGACGCCAGCGACGCACCGCAGTTATACCATCCAAAGGAATTTCACCTTGAGCGCCACCGCTTTCTCCTCTCTTTCATTACATCCAGGACTGTTGCAGAACCTGTCCACGCTTGGGTATCACTCTATGACGCCTATTCAAGCGCAAAGCCTGCCTTCGATACTGGCGGGAAAGGATGTCATCGCTCAGGGTAAAACCGGGTCTGGCAAGACGGCAGCCTTTGGCTTGGGACTACTGAACAAACTGGATGTAAAACGCTTTTGCGTCCAGGCGCTGGTTCTATGTCCCACGCGGGAATTGGCGGATCAGGTCGCCAAAGAAATCCGTCGTTTGGCGAGAGCAATTCATAACATCAAAGTATTAACGCTATGCGGCGGCATGCCGTTTGGACCACAAATTGGTTCATTGGAACATGGGGCGCACATCATTGTGGGGACGCCAGGGCGCGTTGAAGAGCATTTGCGTAAAGGAACATTGGTTCTAGACGAATTGCACACACTGGTGCTGGATGAAGCGGACCGTATGCTGGAAATGGGATTTCAGGCGGCGCTGGACGCTATCGTTGAGAAGATGCCGGCGCAGCGGCAAACGCTGCTGTTCAGCGCTACCTATCCGAACCAGATTCAGTCCATCGCGGAGCGAGTCATGCTCAGCCCCGTGATGGTCAAGGTGGAGTCTTCACATGACGACACCAGTATTCAGCAGTATTTCTACAAGGTGGAAGGCGATGCGCATCGTTTGGAAGTATTGCGATTGCTACTGTTGCAATACAAGCCGGAATCCACTGTCGTATTCTGCAACACCAAGCGCGAGACGCAGGAAGTGGCGGATACGCTGGTGAGCCATGGCTTCAGCGCTGTCGCCTTGCATGGCGATCTGGAGCAGAGAGATCGTGATCAAACGCTGGTGTGCTTTGCTAACAAAAGCGCCTCTATTCTGGTCGCTACTGATGTCGCCGCCCGCGGCCTGGACATTGACGCTCTGGATGCCGTCATTAACTTCCATATCGCCCGCGATCCGGAGGTTCATGTGCATCGTATCGGGCGCACTGGTCGCGCTGGCGCGAGTGGCGTTGCGTGCACTCTCTACAGTGAGTCAGAGATGCACAAAATCGCCTGCCTGGAAGAGTATCAAGAGATTATTGTCAGCGCTGAACCGGCGCCTGCAACCAGTCTACTGAAGAACCCGGCATATAAGCCGCCGATGGAAACTCTGCAGATCGATGGCGGTAAGAAACAGAAAGTGCGTCCAGGGGATATTCTCGGCGCGTTGACAGGGGAAAGCGGGGTCGACGGCAAACTGGTTGGCAAAATTCACATCTTTGACAATTGCGCATATGTCGCCGTCGCGCGAAGCGCTGTCAAACTTGCTATGGATAAACTGGGCAAAGGAAAAATGAAAGGGCGGTCGTTTCGGGTCAGAAAGATCAGGAACTGATGATGAGACGGGGCTTACTATTACAAGTCAGCCCCGAAGTCTGAGATCTAGGAAGCGATTAGTTGCCCTTGGCCTCTTTGCGTTGCGCAGGTTTTCCAGCGCCACCAGCGCCTCTTCTGCGTTGTCTGCGAGGTGCGTTCGCACTGTTTCTCGCTGCGCCGTCTTGTCGAGGGCCTTTTTTCTCGCCCTTTCTATCTTGACCGCGCTGATCCCCATTCTTGGCTGCTTTAGGTTTCTTCGGCTTGCGCGCCTTCACGGGTTGAGTCGGCAGACGCGATTCAGGCAGTCGCTGTTCAGGCTCAAATCCTTCGATTTCCTCACGGGGCAGACGCTTTTGAATCAGCCTTTCGATATCGGCGAGTAATTTAAACTCGTCCGCACTGACCAGCGATACTGCTTGCCCTTCCGCGCCGGCGCGGCCGGTGCGTCCGATGCGGTGTACATAATCTTCCGCCACTTGGGGTAGATCAAAGTTCACGACCTGCGGCAGCTGATCGATGTCGATGCCGCGCGCAGCGATGTCCGTCGCCACCAGAATCTGTACGCTGCCTGCTTTGAAATCCGCCAGCGCCTTGGTTCTGGCGTTCTGGCTTTTGTCGCCGTGGATGGCGGCGGCATTGATGCCTTTGGCGCTGAGTTGCCGCGTCAGGCGATTTGCGCCATGTTTGGTGCGGCTGAACACCAGAGCCTGGTCCCAGTTATTGTCGCGGATGAGCTGCGCCAATAGCGCGGATTTTTGCTTTTTATCAACCGGGTGAATCCACTGCTTGACTGTTTTGGCTGTGGTGTTGGGCGGACTCACGGAAATCTCCACCGGATTGTTAACCAGATCCTTCGCTAACTTGCGAATATCGTTAGAGAAGGTGGCGGAGAACATCAGGTTTTGCCGACGTTTCGGCAAAATATCCAGAATCTTGCGAATATCGTGGATAAAGCCCATGTCCAGCATGCGGTCGGCCTCATCCAGCACCAGCACTTCCAGATCCTGAAAGCGCACGGCGTTTTGATTGTACAGGTCGAGCAGGCGTCCAGGCGTCGCCACCAGCACGTCTACACCGCGACGCAAGCGCATCATCTGCGGATTAATTTTTACCCCGCCAAAAACCACGGTGGAGCGCAGAGGCAGTTTGCTGCTGTAAAGGGACACACAGTCGCCGACTTGAGCTGCAAGCTCCCGCGTCGGCGTGAGGATCAAGGCGCGAGCCTGGTTGGAGCGAGCCCGCTCGCCTTTAGACAAGCGTTCCAAAATGGGCAGCGTGAAGGCGGCGGTTTTGCCGGTTCCCGTCTGCGCGGCCGCCATGACGTCTTTGCCTTCTAGTACGACAGGTATCGCCTTCAGCTGGATGGGGGAGGGCGATGTGTAGCCTTGTTCAGAAATAGCGTCGAGAATGGGGGCGGACAAGCCGAGGGAGGCAAAGCTCATATAGGATAACTTCTTCTTGCTGATACAGTGTTGGGGCCAGCCTCGCTGGCGGATGTGCAGCTTACAGTAAGCGTTCTCTTAGGACCATCATTTGAGCAGAGGACATGCCCCGATTGACAAAGGTCTCGATAAGTTATTTTAACGTTGTTTTCTGGCCTCTAACCCAGGAATAGCTGGGCGTGCTTCGTTCTCATTTCGCCGGGGCGTACGTAATTCACGCAGGGGAGCGTAGGTAAAATACAGTAACGGTGGCGCCTGTGGCGTTAGGTTAAAATGCTGCGCTTAATGGAGCGTAGACCGCCAGGTCTTTGTATTGATTGTATTTTTATGTTGAGGATGTTTATGTCTAGATCCACAAGCGTGGTTTTCGCCGTGGTTATGTCTTTAAGTTCAGCTTGTGCGAACGCTTACGAGCACCAGTTAGGCGCTTCTCTGGGCTTTGGCGATACCCGTGGTGACAACTCTGATGTCGGTTTTCACGTACAGCTGAACTATAGCTATTATTTCCATCCGTCCCTGGCGGTGGAAGCTACTTGGTTCGCCCAGCAAAATATCACTTCCGGCTTTACTTCTTATATTGGCAGCCTTGGTGAGTATACCGAATCTACCGAATATGATGGCTTTGCTCTGAGCATCAAAGGCGAGACGGCGCTTTCAGAGAGATTTAATGCATTTGCCAAAGTGGGCGGCGCTTACACTGATTATGGCGTGAGTATCGACTATAAGGATCGCGATAAGCAGGATGAAGACAAGACATACACTGGCGTGCGCCCATATGGTGGTTTAGGTCTCAACTGGAAGAGAAAAGAAGGCGGTTTCGGGGTTACGATTTTGGAATACCAATATATCGGCTTGCCTAAAGGCTCGCATTCTAACGTCTTTCTTACCGGCATTACGTACTCCTTCTAGCACTTTTCTTTTCCGTAGTCGCTTTAACTCATGCCCCAATGAGCGAGTCTGCTGACTTGCGTCTGCGGGGAGCCGACTGCGTCCTGCCAAAGGGAGAGTCTGGCGGCCGTTTAGAGCAGTGTGTAGAGCGTGCAAATACGCTCATGCCTTTAACGGCCGCGATTTATTTTTAATGTAAGTCATACCGGATACAAACCGGTATTGTGTGACGGTGGGCGACTGATTTATCCCGGAATTTCGTAGGGCGCGCGCCCGGTGGGCGGAAAGCGCTAAAAAGAAAGGGATCGAACAGAAGTGCTGTTTAACCGCTTAGCGACGGAATGTCGCCTGGCTTTCGGCGTCGTGGTTGCTCTCGTCTTTCGATTTCAGACAGAACTCGCCGCCGCCTTCGAATCTGATTTTGATTCTGGCGTTTTCACAACAGATATCTTTGATAGTCTTGGATTTGATGTTGAAAAGAGACGCATAGTCCACTTCTCTTTCGCCTTCGCCTGGCTTATCGTCAAAATCTTCCCACTCTTCCCAAAAACCTTTGCCTTCATCCAGGAAAAAGCGGAACCAAAGCTTGTGGTCTGTTTTCAGGTTGAGTAGAACCGGCGTATCGTCGGTGCTGTCGGCTTCCAATAAAGCCTTAAATTCTCGTACTTTATAACCATTCAGTTTTTTTACGCGGAAGTGGGTGTCTTGGAATTCTCTTGCCATATAGGTGTGGTGTCCACGGTGGGTTAATGAGAGGGAGGGGGTACTGTACCCCTCATCGCAGGCCAGAGTCCAGTTATAACCGCCTCCGCACTGAGATTACCCACCGTAAACACTCTTAAGTAGCGGAGGCGTTCGCCCTATAAACCATTGATCGGTTAAGCGAAAACTGCAAGGTTCTTACAGGGTGTATAAAAATGCCGTCAAATCCTGTTTTTCCTGCTTGTTCAATTTAACGCCGAGCACGAGGTTGAAAAATTCTACTGTGTCTTCCAATGTCAGAAGGCGGCCGTCATGCAGGTAGGTTGGCGAATCTTTTATACCTCGAAGCGGAAAAGTCTTGATGGGGCCATCTGCGCCAGCAAGCATGCCATTGATCACCTCTTCGTTGTAAAAGCGCTCCACTTTAAGATTGTGCATCAAATTGTCGGTGTAGTAGGGCGGTACATGGCATGCCGCGCACTGGCCTTTGCCGAAGAAGATTTCCTGCCCTCGAAGTTCGGACTCCGTGGCCTTGTCAGGATTGAGCTTGCCGAACAGGTCCAGTTTGGGCGCAGGAGGAAAATCCAGTAACGCCTGAAACTCGCCCATGAAATGAACCTGGCTGCCTCGTTCCAGAATATTGACGCCCTTCTTGGTGGCGATGACCGGATCGCCATCAAAATAGGCGGCGCGTTGTTCGAACTCGGTAAAATCCTCGACCGTCTTCAGCGCGCGTTGCGATCCAAACAGGCGTTGTACATTGACGCCGCGAAGGCTGGGTGTGTTGATGCGATGGCGACGCTCCTGCGGACGTATATCGCCCACTAAGTGAGTGGCGTCGTTGGTATGCCCGTTGGTATGGCAGTCAAAACAGGCGACGCCCATGCTGGGTTGAGCGGAACGTCGATCCGTTGTGGCGTTGAACTGTTGTTGCGGAAAAGGCGTGACTAATAAGCGCAACCCTTCCAGCTGTTTGGGATTGAGAACGCCGGAAAACATTTCATAGTAGTTCTGCAGGGTTACCTCTTCGCCATGAGAGACATCGCCAAGGTCCGGGCGGGTGGTGAGGTAAATGGGCGCAGGAAACTCCGGTAGAAAATGAGCAGGCATGACGAAGTCCAGATCGAAACGCGTCAGATCTCGACCCTCCTGCTTTTTAATTTCATCAATATGAAACTGCGGAAACAGCATGCCACCTTCACTGTGATTCGGATGCGGCAGCGGTAGGAATCCTTTTGGAAACACGCCTTTCTGTTTGATCTGCGCCGGCGTCATCGTGGTGAGCTGCTCCCAGGTCACGCCATTGGCCAGCTTCACCCGCACGCCTGTTTGCACTGGCTTGCCTCTGGACATGGTTATCTCTGATGAAGGTTTGTCCGCCAGATCGTAACGTTCTTCCAGCAATGTTTTATGACGTTTGACGACTTCATCCTTGGCGTCTTCCATGCGCTGTTTGACGCTGTCGAAGGACTCTGAGTCCACGACTGGCGCATATGAGTTTCCTACCGCGGCCTTTAACGGTGAGGTCAACGCTAAGGTTAAAAGGCTCGCGGCAAAGGCGAATCCATTGTGTTTTTTCATGACTTATCCCCTATCCAAACCAGTGAAAGTCAGTCTACACATTGCCCTCAAATCGCGTGATTGATTGTCTAAATTACCGTATTGCGCGCAGGTCTCTGGACAGGCTGCGTATCTGTTCCGCTGCTGCTAACGCCTTCTGCGCAAGACGCACAATCTCTTTGCCTTCTGGTGTGATTTCCACTAAATGCCGGTTACGTCGGAATATCTGGACGCCGAGGTAATCTTCGCACTTTTTCAACTGAATACTGAGAGTGGATTGTGTGACATGGCAGCGCTCTGCTGCGCGATGAAAGTGTAATTCCTCTGCGACCGCTACGATGTAGGCCAGTTCCTTCAGCGTCATCAGGAGCTCCTTTTTTTGTTATGGGATAGGGCGACTTCCGCGTCGCTGGCGTGACCGCGGCAGAATAAAAACAAACGGCGGCTTATCAGGCACAAGAATAAAATCGTTAAAAAAGAGGCTCCAATTGATTGCGCATAGCCTGAGAATAGGTTTTTTAAATGGAACTAATCTTCGCTGGTCTAATATCACGTGGAGTGACGCAGCTCAGGTGGCCATGTCGCTATGCATTTTTTTGGTGGCTTAGTGAGTGGGTAAGGTGGCGTGACGGTAAGAGGTCAAGCTTCTCTCCAGCCGCATTAAGCAAGCCATACAGCCAGAGAGAAGCGGATAGAAGAATAGGGGAGCTTAACCGCCCTGTGCGGCGGAGAAATTAATGTGCTCTTGTTTAAGTGCGGTGATGAAATCCTGAGTACGCTTTTTAATTGACGCGTAATCCAGATGATACTGGGTGTCATAGAAGGCGGTGGTGGGATACAGACCCAGCTGCGGTTCGCCAATCATCTGCACGCCCAAGTTGGCGTAAAACTCTTTGATCTGCTGAAAGCCGGACGTCTTGCGGTACTCGGGGAAATCAATAGTGTTTGGCCAAGTGGCGTAAACCTTGATGTTGTTAGCCTTGGCGTATTCAACGAACGCTTTGATAGCCTGCGCGCCGCGGGATTCCGTATCAATACCAATGTTCACCGGCTGATACAGGGACAACCGGCGCTTCACTTTGTCTGAAACAGCGGGAAAGCTTTCCGGCAGTCTGTCGCCATGCTCGTTGGAATCGAAGGCATTAAGTGGCTGGTTCTCTTTAGAGGCAAAGCGCCAAACATCAATAACTCGGGTGAGGTCCGTGGCCATCAGTCCCTCGACAATCTCCGGCAGCGGCTTCTGTTTGAACCAGGTCGCTGCGCACCCCAAGCCGTAGTTAAGTTCGATAGGATTCCAGCTGTCATGCTTATACTGGGGGTACTCAAACGCCAGTAATGCCGTGTCTCCGGGCTTCAGCGCGCGTTTGGCTTCGCTCAGCGTCAGGTCTGGTCCCATGGAGGCTTGCAAGCCGAAGTTAAGCGCATTGAGATTGAGTTCGTCGCTAAGCATTTGCGCGGAAAACCCGGCGCGTACGCCGGAGCCTCCGATAAGCAACAGATTGGGTCCTTGCATGCGCTCAGCCAGGTCTATGCGGGCGTTCACTTGATCGCACAGTGTCTGCGACGATGCGGTCGGACGGCCGATAGTGCTGGCTGTAATCGCTGTGTTTATCGCCATCAGGGCAGCCGCGGTCGCCAGCGCGCCGATGATAAACTTAAGCGGGTTGCCGCGCTCCTGTTGCGAATCAGTTTGTACGTGCGAGCGTGGTGTCTCGTTACTCATCTTGGTCATGATTTACGTCGTTTCCGTGTTACGAGTCCTGATGCTTTAAAACTGGAAGTAAAGGAATTCGGTTTCCGCTGCAGCATTGATGGCGCGCAGGGAAATATACAGCAGCACGCCTACCGCGACGGAACTCCACGCCCGCATGCTGACCAGCGATGGCAGATAGCGGCGCGGCGCCGGCAGGGATCTTTCGATCTCGTCGAAATCCGCTGTGGGGCGCTCCGAGCGCAGCAGTTCTAAAGTACTGGGCGCAAAGAATGCAATGACGGCGGCGCCAAACGTCCAGATCAGTCCCATGTAGAAGTCCGTGCGGTAGTTTTCTGCGAACAGGAAAACGGAGTTCTGCAGTCCCAATGCTTCAATCAGCGGGCGGAATTCCTCCGGCGCGGAGAGGCCGTGGAAACCGAACATGGCGTTATAGAACGCCATGGCGGCGTCAAAGCTTTCTGCGCGAAACACCACCCAGGCGATAACCACGGAAAAGAACGTGATTGGCAGAGACAAGTTGCTGATCAGGCCTTTCAGAGGCTTCAGCATTGGTTTGTCAGCAATGGCCCGCCAGCCGTGGTTGATCATCAGATAGGAGCCATGCAGGCCGCCCCAGATGACAAAAGTCCAGGAGGCTCCATGCCAGAGTCCGCCCACCAGCATGACAATCATCAGGTTGATGTAACGACGCCAGCGCGATACGCGTCCTCCGCCCAGTGGGAAATAGAGATAGTCCCGCAGAAAACGCGATAAGGTCATGTGCCAGCGGCGCCAGAAATCGATAATAGAGCGTGACTTGTAAGGCGAATTGAAGTTGGCGGGCAGTTTTACCCCAAACAACATCGCCAGGCCTATCGCCATTTCTGAGTAGCCGCAGAAATCGAAGTAGATCTGGAATGTGTAGGCGAGGGCGGCGGCCCATGCGATGAAGAAGTGAATATCTCCCCCTTCGGTAGCTCGGGCGAAGAATGGCGTCGCGAATGCGCCCAGGGGGTCGGCGATCATGGTTTTCTTCGCCAGACCAATAGCGAAGATCGCCAGACCGACGGCGGCGAGCCGCATTAACTTGTCATTGGACGGCGGCGCTTCGAACTGGTTCATCATCTCCTTGTGATGAACAATGGGGCCGGCGATCAACTGTGGGAAGAAGCTCACAAACAGGCCATAGCGCGCGGGGTCGGTGGCTTCATCGCTGTCGCTGCGCGCGACGTCAACCAGAAAGGCGATCTGCTGGAATGTGTAGAAGGAAATACCAATGGGCAGCGCCAGTTTTGGCCAGTCCAGCTCAATGCCGAACAGGGCTTCGATATTACCTTCGATGAATCCGAGGTACTTGAAAACGGCCAGCAAACCCAGGTTAAAGCACAGCCCGACGACCAGGTCGCTGCGGTGTTTGCGGGTGCGTATGCGTTCGGCGATCCACAAATTGACCGCCAGCGAGCCGATCAGTAAAGGCAGATAGCGCCATTCCCACCAGCCATAGAAGCCGAGGGAGAGAATGAACAGGACAATAAACGCCGGGCGTTTCCCCAGCGCTCTACGCGCCAGATAAAACAGCAACAACGACAGGGGCAGGAATACAAATAAAAATTCGTTTGAATTAAATAGCATACTTAAATAACGTCCCTGCATTATTTAATTGGGCGCAGGCAGAAACAATAGCAAATTCAATCCATAAGAAGCCGCCGTCAAAACAAGGTTTGAAGGTTGCGGAAGTTGGATTAAATCCTGGTATTGTTCTGATTGAGCAGAGCGCCGCCTGTTGCTCCGCGCCTTATGAAATTAATAACAAAGTGTCCGCTTTTCCTCTTGTGCGGCGGCGTGAGGAATGCGTCACGGGCGTTAGTTTACGAGTAGATTGCTGCAATAAAAAGACCATTAGAGACAAAAGTCCTCTCACTTATCAAAGAGTGAGAAGACTTTCATAATTAAGCGTGCAATCAGGGCGCATTTTATATATTTAACGCCCTGTTTTGGTTCGCAAAATTTATATATTAAAAGTTGTTAACTTGTCATGTTAATCCGCATATACAGATACAGGAATTGAATAGCCGTCATCAAACTTGATAATGATGGCGCCAGCTCTGGAATCCGAGCCACCCATCTTTTGCGAATCAATGCTGATTTCCAGCTCTTTAGTTCCATCCCCGGATATCGTCCCATTGGCGGGCGTTACTTTTATCCAGTCGGCGTGCTGATTGATCAATATCTTGAAGTCAGTGTCCGAGCCGCTGTTGCTAAGCTGGATGGTTTTGGCTCCGGGAGACTGGGCGTCCAGATCTACGCGATATGCGTCCGACGTGATTTTGATTGGGCGCACCGGGATCACTTTCGCCACGCCGTACTCGAAGGCGCCAATATCGGGGCCGGCTCCGACGACCCCGTTGGAGTAGTTGGCGATATATGTTCCTTTATCGATGGCTGCGCTTTCTTCCAGTAAATTGAACTTGCCGGCGGGCGCATCACGGAAATGCGGCGTTTCATTGGTTACGCCGTTCGCCTCTGCGCCGCCGTAGGCCTGTACTACGCCCGTCGCCGCCTGCGTGCTGTAAAGCAGGTCAAAATCGAAGTCGGAACCAGGTTCCTGTGCAATATCGCGAATGCTGTATTGACGTTCTGACCACCCGGCGCTGCTCACCAGCAAATTGTTGCGAGTGACGGCGTTGAAGGCGCGATCCCCGGAGTAACCGGTGCCGTGCAGGCTATTGGCCTTGGCGTAAACAGTATTGTGGAACAGGTAGGTTGTGCCTTCCGGTTTGACCGTCAGCCCGCCCGCTTTGAAGGCGGTCCAGGCCATGCCGCGTTCGTCGCCCAAGTCGTGGATCAGATTGCCGGCGATAAAACTGGGGCCGCGCATATTGGGAGCGATACTGACGCCGTTATAACCCGCTTCCAAACGATTGCCGTAAAAGCGCACATTGTGCTGCCCGCCATCCAGCTCAACCAGATCGTCGTTGCTGAAAGCGAAATAGTTGCCGTAAATATCGCTGTCGCGAATAAAGCCGCCGTCCCGGGAACCGTTGGAACGGCTTTCCACTACATCATTGAAGCGATGCTTGTCGCCGCCGACGAAGTCGTTGTAACGCAGTACGACTTGTCCGCGATAGGCCGGTTCGGAATGTTTGGTGGAAACGAGATATGCATTGGGGCCGGAGGGATGTCCGAATTCCCAGGTGTTGGCGCCGGTTCTTGGGTCGTGCACATAGCTGCGCTCAACAACGACGACGCCTGTTGATTCCAACCAGAACGCGGAATCGTAATTGATGGGATCATCGTCGCTGGGCTTCTCATAAGAGATGCCGTCGTTGACCGCCCCGGAAGTGCGACCCCAGCCGGCGACGTCGAGATTGCGGAAGCGCAGGTGATGCGCTTTCAGGCTGTGGATTGCATGCAGTCTACCGCCTTTGACTTTCAAGTTTTCAAACATCACGTAGCTGGCGTCGCCGATTTTAATCGCGGTGTAATTGTCGTAGCCGCCATCAATGACGGTTTTTCCATCGCCGACAATCTTGGCCCATCCATCCGCTGTCCCGGAGATATTAAGCGCTTCCAGATCCAGCATGCCGCCATCGTAGATGTCGGCAATGGAATACACCTTGTCCGGATTGATGGGCGGGTCCGTAGGCCAGGTTTTAAACTCCGCCTGGAAGGATTGAATAACTGAGCCGTTTTCCAGCAAAGATACCTTCACCTCATACTCAGTGTTTTCCTCCAGGCCGATAATACCGCCGGCAAGTGCGTCATCAGTAGGGTCCGCAACGAGAGAGTAGGCGTCATGCCAGTTCCCGTTTCCTTTTTTGCGGTAGTACACCTTGTTATTCATTTGTTGTAGATCGGTGCTGCCGTCCAGAACCAGACTGACGGATTCCAACAAAGGCGTTGCGGTAATAGTCGCATCCAGCCCGGCGGAGGGCGGCTCAAGGTCGTCGATGACGACAGGAGGGACGGTTTCCTTGTCCGTCGATTCATCCTGGAGTGGTGGCGATGCGCAGCTAGTGCAAATGGCTGCGATGTAAAACAGTTTCAACAACATACTTATACCGCGAAAACGATGTGAATTTATCGTTTGACGGAAGGAGCTGTTTACTCGATGTCTCATGATCAAATATCCCTTTATGCCGAAGCTGGCGGTCGAAAAGACGGCCGGCTCCCTGGTGAATGTAGAAAGCCGGGGTTGAGCCCGGCTTTCATTGGCGGAACGATCAAACAGGAACCGGCTGGTTCCCGACTTACCTGCAAAAACAGAACCTTCAGTCAATATAGGACGCCAAAACCTGATTTTCCACGTGACAACATTAACAAGGAGCTTAATGCGCGACCTATCACGCCAGCCATGTGGCGGGCGTCAACCGACAGGTGCGACGAGTACAACGAAAAAATCTCCGGCGCGGTATCATGTATGGCGTTTTTATTGCTTCGGAAATTACTATAAGCCATTGATAAAAATAATTAAATTTCCCTCTTGGCATAGTCCTGGCCAGTAAGCCTAGGGTATAAGGCTTGTTGAAACTTAAATTTATGTAAGAGAATCTATGCGCATTTTGCTTAAGAACCCCAAGCCCGCCGCGCCAATGCTGGATTTTCTAATGTTTCACTTGTTAATAGATTCCATGTCGTCACTTTTTTACGCGAAATGAAACATTAGAAAATTATCGTTAATGCACTTAAAGTGTGCCCCATTCGACAAAACTGCATTCCGGTAAAGCATGAATTACGGAAACGAGAGAGCTGCATGAGTAAGGAAATATCCGCCGCTGATATCAGCGTTATTATTCCCATCTACAACAGAGCTGATAAGCTGAGAGAAGCTCTTAACTGCATTTATAAGCAAACCGTCCTGCCCGGTGAAATTGTGGTGGTGGACGACGGTTCGAAAGACGACCCGGAAGCGGTCGTAAAAGAATTCAATGATCCGCGCATCAAGTTCAAACGTCAGGAAAACGGCGGTCCCGGCGCAGCGAGAAATACCGCGATGGCGATGGCGACCGGCCGTATTCTGGCGTTTCTGGACTCCGACGACGATTGGCTGCCGGCCAAGCTGGAGATGCAGATCGCCAAGTGGAATGAATTGGTGCGGGAAGGCAAAGACTGCGTGATGCTGGATACCTTTACGTCATCGTCATGTAACGGTGTGGTGAAGTGGCATAGAAAAATCGTGAAGACGGGGTCCAGCTTTGAGGGGCTGATTCTGGAGAACACCATTAATGGCACTTCCAGCGTGATCTGTGAGAAAGACCCAGTGCTGCAGGTCGGTGGATTTCCCGAGACTTATCGTTTCGCTGAAGACCGTTTTGTCTGGCTGGCGCTGGCGCGTGCGGGTGGTTGTTATACCGTCCCGGAAATTCTGGTGATCAAAAACCACGAAGGCGACAACCTCACTGACGACATGGAGAAAAATCTGCAGCACAAGCTGGAGTTTATTCGTCATGTGGAGCGCGAATTCCAGCTGCCCAAAAAGGAAGTGGCCAAGATGAAGCTATGGATGTTCGCTGACTTTCTCATGGCGTACCGCCGTCGCGGCAACTATGTGAAGTCGGCGGAAATGGGCGGCAAGATGTGGGCATGTGGAGATCTGCACCTTCTAGCTTCACACCCAAAGGCCCTGGCGGCCATGGCTCTGGTGATGGGACGTCAGAAGCTGCTGGCGATCACAGGCAAAAGTTAAGCGTATTCAGCACGAGTCAGCCCCAAATAAAAAGCCGTTCCGGATTATCCCGGAACGGCTTTTTTGTATCCCTTGAGCGTGATCGTTAAGACTTCATCAGGAAGGCTTTCAGATCGGAGACCCAGGTTTTGTGTAACAGCGTATACATGGTCAGATAAGTCACCATGCCGATGGCGATAATGGTGGCTGACAATAACGCTGGATGCAGTGTGGAGTAATAGGTGACGAAAGCGTATACCGCACCCACCATACAGGTGGCGGCGACGATGCTTTTGTACACTGTCCGCAGCCATTCGCTGGGCTCGATATGCAGCGCCTTCTTCAATCCAATTACTTTTGCCGGCGAGGCGATCAGTGTATGCACGATAAAGGCGCAAGCACCCGCCAAGGCGCCCATTTCGGCCCCCATTACAGCGGTAAAGACCAGGGCGGAACCGGCGGCGATTAACTCAGACGGCAGCGTCAGTTTGTTCTTGGCGACCGCTGTCAATGCCGTGGGAACATAGATCAACGTGTTGCCCACCGCCGCCACCAGGGCCAGAATCTGAATCAGCGGCGCAGCCGGACGCCACTCTTCGCCGAACAACGTGGGAATCAGGTACGGCGCCACCAGGGCCAGTCCTACGAACATCGGCAATACGATGAAGCAGGTGGTGAGAGTGGTGAAGCAGAACATTTTCTGTAAATTGGGCAGGTCATGCTGATTTCTAGAGAACGCGGGGAGGGCGTAGCTGAGCAAGCCGCCGTAAATGGCGCTGCGAGGCATGTCTATCATTCTGCGGGCGAGGCCGTATACGCCTACCGCCGCAGAGCCGGCAGTGAGACCCAGAATGATGGCGATACCACGGTTCATGGCGTCCCAGCTGGCGCCTCGCAACGCCAGCGGCCAGCCCACGGACAATAGCTCCCTAAACACGGACATGCGGAACTGGGAGCCAATATGCAGCTCACTCGTGCGCATCATGATCACCAGACTTACCAGCGCCATGATGACACTCTGGACGATAATGGCGAAGCTGCCGTATCCGGTCCAGGCGAGAGTCAGCCCCACTGCCGCGCCAATAAGCTTTCCGCCCATGGTGCGTTTCGCCAGAGACTTGAACTTGCCCTTGCGGCGCAGATCTGCGACATAAATATGGCCGGTGGTCAGCAGCGGAATATGCAGCACGGAGATAAACATCAGCCATTGAAAGCGCACATCATCGCTGGCGAACAGACTCCCTATCATGACGGCCGCGGCGGTGACCAGACTCACCACTAATCCGCCCCAGAAGGCGGAGTCAAAATGAGCGGCCTGAACATCGTTCTGCCGCACCAACGGGTCTTCCAGAAAAGCCACGTAAATAACGCCGATGCCTTGCCCGATGGAAAGGGCGAACAGCGCCAACCCGAGCTCGCCGGGTCCCAGCAGCTTGGCGTAGATGAAGAAAGTGAAAACGGAAATGAGTACGATGCTGAATTTTTCAACGAAAACCCACATCAACTTCCATGCCCGATGGTTTAACACACTATTGACTCCGTATTACAAACTGACGAAAACGCCATTACACCAGCCAACAACGCACGTAGCGGTCGATTTTGTTGTAACAGTTATCCGATAAAAGCACAGGTCTGCCCAACAGCAGAGCCAGTATTGCGCCATGCAGACGATCCGTATCGACCTGCCCATAACTCTGATAAAAGTTCACAGCCTTATTGATCAACGCATCGCTGAAGCGCACCCACAGCGACGACGTGAACAGATTGACGTCGTGCTTACGCTCCAGTCCTGAAACGCGATTGAACAGACGAAACTTCTTCATATCCATGGAGGTGTACAAAGAGTTCCAGTCGAAAGCGTCCGCCGCGGCTGCGTTGGATACGGACTCGCAATCCTTGCGGCGGAACATCAGTGTGCGTTCCGGCATTTGCTGCGGCCAGGTCCATTCGTCGATCAGCATGGTGGCCAAATCCGGAGCCATGAACAGCTGATCTGGCGCTAATGCCTGCGACATGAAATTAAAGGACTCCTGATCGCGCACATACATTTTGAGGTTCTTATGCTCGCGATACAGCGCGCAGTTTTGCAGGAACTTCTCCGGCTCATTGAAGTGCACGGACTGTGGCATGATCAGGATGGGGTTGTTGGGAAACTGCTTTATTACTTTTTCCCGCAACGCCTGGTGAATGCTGTAAATGTCGCCAAAGTTGCCACCGCCATGTAGCAATAACACCCGGTCCTCTGGAATGCGCGTGCGGAAAAAGCGGTCTACATTGCTGGTGGAGAAGCTCATCTCCACTTGCGCGCCCAGCTCTTCCAGCAGCGTCAGCGTGCCTTTGTAAATCAATAGGTCGCCCAGGTTCAGGTGCAACGGATAATCCAGATAGACGACTTTCTTGCCGCGCAACTCCGGGCCGAAGGTCTCAAGCAGCTGAGTCTTCAACTCGCGCCAGCGCGCCCGGTTTGGTTGCAGTGAATTGATTCCGGTTGGCTCCATCATTTGTCCCATTATTTGCTCTCCGCTGCTTGCTGGCCTGGCGCGACGCCAGCCTTCTTGAATCGATGTCTGATTCGGCTCCACCGAGATGCGCCTTTGTTCTGAGAGCAGGAAGCGATATAGGCTTTGGACGCGGGCGTAGAAGCGACGCCGGGCAGCTTCCAGGAGGCAATGGCTTGCGGCAGCATGCTCAGACCCTGCATGAAGCCAATAGTGGAGTCGAGAATCAACCCGGCGCGGAAACCTTTGTACAATGTGAGCAGTGTGCTCAGGCACAAAGAGGCGAAAGGCGTTCTGAATTTAACGTCCATATAGAAACGGTTGCGCACATGAAAACGCCAGCGAGGTCCGTTCCAATTAACTCGACGCTCCGCGGCGACTTTATGACCGATTACTACTTCCGGTGAATAACGGATTTTGTAGCCGGAGTTGATCAGTTTGCGTGACAACTCTGCTTCTTCCTGCAGGAAGAACAGCGAATCGTCGTAACCGTTTACCTGATCGAATACGCTACGGCGAATCATATGGCCCGCGCCAACGAAGTGCGTGGTGTAGAATGGCTTGTCGCCCCACTCGTGCGCATTCTGGGTGTAGCTCCAACTGCTCAGGTCTTCGCAGCGGGTGCCAAAACGCAAGATGCGGAAACCGATGGCGGCGAGATCTTTTTGTCGCTCCATGATTTCCACCGCGTTGGCGATTTGGCGCTCGTCGGTGAACTCCGCGTCGTTGTCCAATGCGACGATATAGTCGCCGGAGCCCTGAAAAGCGGCCTGATTGCGCCCGCCTGGAACGCCCAGGTTGTTAACGTTGCAAACGAGGTCCACGTTTGGATATTGGCGGCAGAATGCGCGCAATTGATTCAGGCTCTCCGTTTTAGAGCCCTGATCCACAACGATTACGCGTAGTTCCACGCCGGTTTGCGTCAGTGCGCTGGCGATGGCGGCTTTGGTGTCTTCCAGCCGATCCCAGGATAGTATGGTTATGTCCACTGTCGTCATAAGTCGCCCAGCTCCATGGTGTGAGGTTGTCTAAAATGTTCAAGCGGAACAGCCTTTTTGCAGGCATTCCGTATACCAGGTTTCTCTACGCTGATTTGCTTTTGTTGGCTGTGATGCGTCATGTCCACGTTCAACTCAGCTGCGCCGAACGTCGCGCGCGTTTCGTCGTTAAACTCTGCAATGCAGTGATTCCAATACGCGCGGTCATTTTCCAGTTGCGTTTACTGGTCAGCCCGGGCAGGCCGCTGTAAAAGGCCGAAGCGGCTTCCTTCCAGCGCTGCTCCCGCAATCTGTTGCGGCACAGAGATAAGTAGTAATTGGCGTATCTTTCTTTCAGGGGCTCCATTGGCACCCCTAACTTTCTGGCGGTGGCCAGATGTTTAAACAACACGTTGATGGTGTCGGTATAGAATCGGTCGGATTTAACGCTGGTGATGTTGTCGCCGTGATGCACGTAGGTATAGGCTATGCCTTTGGAGCAGCCAACCCGGCCCTGCTCAGAGATGGTCATCCACAGGTCATTGTCTTCAGCGAACACCAGTTCACTGTCGAAGCCGCCGACTCGCTCCAGTAGCGATCTGCGCACCAGCACCGCTTGCGTGGCGGCGAAACCCAGGCCGTACAGAGCTTGCAGGAAGGGGCGCTGACGATAAGTCCAGCCGTCTGGAAAGCTTTGCTCGACAGCTCCCGCGAGACGCTTGTTAACGCTATAGGCTTTGAAGAAAGACGAATGTTTCACGACTTCGCTCTCCATGACCTCGTAGTCGCTGATCACCAGATCCAGACTGACGCCCTGGGCCGCGCATTGTTCCAGTAGTGCGATCTGACGCTCCAATTTGGTGGGCGTCCAGCGATCATCAGAATCGAGAAACGCCACCCACTGTCCTCGCGCCAACTTCAGGCCGCTGTTGCGGGCGAGGGAAGGGCGGCCGGAGTTTTCCTGCAGGTGGTAACGCACGCGGACGTCCTGCGAAAAGCCCTTAACGACTTCCGCTGAGCGGTCCGTAGACCCGTCGTCGACCACAATTAACTCAAAGTCAGTGAAGGATTGCGCCAGCACGCTCTCTATCGCCTGAGCAACCGTTTTCTCCCGGTTGTAGACGGGCATGATGACGGAGACCAGTGGCGCTTCTGTGGTCATGTCGGAGTTTGCTGTTGTCACGATAGTATTCCTGATTGCTGCCGTCGGCTCTTAAAACGTGTAGCCAAAGTACTCGATCTCGTCCCTGTATATCCGACTCACCAGCTGTCTGGTTTCCTCGTCGTAATACTGCCGATAATCTTCGCCGTCGCCTTTGATTTTATGGGGTAGCTCAATGTGTTGAGCGCCCATACGCTGACAGGCTTCTTTGAAATCCTCCTCCAGGTTTTCAAAGCGTCCGACGTAGTCGAGGGAGATGTCGCCATTGTCGTCCTTGAGCCAATAGGTTTGCGGACGCAGCATGCCTTTGCCGGCGAAGGAGTGCATGAAGTCCTTGAACGACATGTCGCCTTCGATGCCGAAAGTGCGTTTGTGGGCTTCATCGCGAATAACGTTCTTGTACATGGAGTACGCCCGCGCCCAGGGGTTTCGAACGAAAGTAAACTTAAAATAGTTTTTGTACTGCTCGTCGGAAACGGTGATTTTGTTCTTCGGGTTCATGTCGCTGCGGCGCTGATGTCTCACGCTGCGCGCCATATCCAGCAGGCGCGCTTTGGACGTCAGCGTGCGCAGACTCAGTCGCGGCTTCGCCATCAGCCTGATTGATCTGTGATCCTGGCCATTGCGTCCCTGGTATCCGTCAAGGTGTCCCAAAGCGCTCTCAATGCTGGTGCCGGCGCACTTGGGGATATGGATAAAAATGCATTTGAATTCATGTGAGACCATGACTAACTCCATTCTGGCGTCAAATCAAAAACGCGACTGCGCAAGCCTGCGCAGCTGTGGATGACGCGACTCATGCGCGCGCCTCCGCTGGATCCGGCTGCACTTCGTACAGCGGAGTGGGCGAGAGTTCTCGCGAAAGCCCGTATTTGCCCGCCACGATGACAATGATCGAGAACATGAACATGTCGAAACTCACGTGGTTGGGGATGATGAATCCGATATAGTTCACCGCCGCCTGAATCAGCAGAATGCTCGCCATTAATGCGAATACGGATGACTCGGGATGGAAGGTGAAGGCGCGGGCGATGCGCCAGAAAGACATCACAAAGGTGGCGATCAAAATGATCAGCCCGACGTAACCGCCGTTGAGGCGCGTCTCCACATAACCGCTGTGGGCGTTGCCGATGAAGCCCCAGACTTTGACGAATGATTCTACATAGACGCTCGCCCAGAATGCGCCGTATCCGTAGCCGAAAGTAGGGCGGTCATCCAGGCTTGGCCCTAACAGCTCCCAGATGATGGTGCGGTTGGTCAGCGATGGGTCGCGTCCCAGGGACAGCAGGATTAGTTCATAGAAATAGTTAGCCAGTACGGCGCCGATCAACAGACCCGCTGTCACCACGATTAGGCGGTTGAACGTCTTTTGAGAGTTGCCGATCACCCGACTGCCGTTAAAAATGGTGGTCAGACCCATGCCGCCAAACACCATCGCCAGCGCGGTGGCCGAATTACTCAGAATAATCGCTACGACTAGGCCGCCGATGAGGATTCTATCCTGGCGGGTTTCGTACATACGCAAGCCGTAAAAAGTCATGAGCGCATACACGTAGCAGCGGGCGCCTGCGTTTTTGTCGCCGAAGATGCCCAGTAGCGCGCCTTCCCGCAGCCCGCCCTGAATAAAGCCGTTCTGGGGAGATATCACGGCGTATATCAACCCGGCGATGGCGGCGTAACCCAGAATTCTCGCAATGAGACTGAGCAGGTATTCCGGCGTGTATTCTTGCAACAGCGCCAGCGCTGCGACAAAGACGATCATAAGGCTGATGATGCGTCGCACCGACACGCTGGGCTCGACCGACCATAGGATGGACAGCACGATATAACCGAGCAATATCAGCCAGTAAATATGGCGGGACACAAAGGTGCCCAGAGAGCGGTCACGCAGGTGCAGGACGAAATAGCCGCCTATGCCCAGTATGCTGAGTCCCACCAATTGGCGCACCATGTTGCCGCTGGCTGACTCTGCGATCATTTCCGCGCCGCCGTGCCCGCTTCTGCCGCCTCCGGATATTAATCCGGTCAGAAACGACATAAAGCCCGAGTAATAAAACATGACCAGGCCGAGAAAAAAATCTCTTAACTGATTGCGCGTAATCGTCACAAGATACGCCCGTTTTCGCAGTTAACCGATGACATCCGAATTCAACGCCCCCAGACAGTGACAGAACCGTTTAATACCGCACTGTAGGCTTGAGCGGATAGGGCGTCGCGATAGCGATCAGCCCGGTTTTTCAATTCAGCGTTGTCGCTGGGATGCTCCATGCACTTGCGCAACGCCTGCGCCATGGCGTTGACGTCGTCAACCGGCACCAGCGGGGCCAAACGTCCCTGGTCCAGAATTTCATCCGGCCCGGAGGGGCAGTTGGTCGCCAGTACGGGAACGCCAGTGGCCATGGCTTCCACCAGGACGTTGGGGCTTCCTTCAAACCTTGAAGAGAGCACGAACAAATCCGCCGCTTTCATTTCCGCTAAAGGATTGGCGGCGTAACCAGGTAGATCGACCTTTTCCGTCAGTTGCAGTTGGCTGACGAGCGCGCTTAACTCCTCACGTAGTTCGCCTTCGCCAAAGATGACCAGTTTCAGGTTGGCGATATCTGCGACTTGGGCAAAGGCGCGGATGAGGGTGTCGAACCCTTTTTGATGGCTGAGCCTTCCCACTGCGACGACGACGCGCATGGCGGGATCTTGCAGCCACGGGTGGCTGGCGGGCTCGTCCATCATAGTAAGAACCTTAGCGGTTAATACCGGATTGGGCGCGACGACAACGTCTTTGGGACGCAGCGACTCAGTCTCAATCAGGTCGCGTGCGACGCCGCCGGATACCGCGATGATCGGGTTTGGCAGGCGACGATAAATTTTGGGGGCCAGCCAGTAGGTGAATTTCATCACCGCGCCAGTGTTGACCTTCTTGTCCAGGGAGTAGGTGTTGCGCTCGCTCACTACCAGACGACGCAGCATGCCTGTCATGGCGCAGGCCAGGGCGGTCGCCACGTTCACATGGGTCAGCGCGGATAGAATTCTGTCTGGTCGCGCTTCACGCAAGTAAGCCGCCAATCTGGGTACGGAGCTCAAGGTGCGGGGGGAGCCAAGTTCCACCAGCTTTACGGCTGAGGATAGCTCCGCCTTGTTTACCCCGCCTTCTGTCAGCAAGACCATGGACACCGCTGTATTCTGCTCCGCCAGCGCATTGGCGAGCCGCACCATCATTTTTTCAGCGCCGCCGCCCCGCAGGTCATGCAGGACGATGGCTACGCTTTGGGTTTTCATGCCATCCGCTCTCCGAACAGCTTGATGTAAGCGTCGGCGGCGTCGGCGTAACGGTATT
This sequence comes from Hahella sp. KA22, assembly GCF_004135205.1. Taxonomy (NCBI): domain Bacteria; kingdom Pseudomonadati; phylum Pseudomonadota; class Gammaproteobacteria; order Oceanospirillales; family Hahellaceae; genus Hahella; species Hahella sp. KA22. Next base: position 2,663,616 of record NZ_CP035490.1, read on the forward strand.
TGCTTACCGCTTCCGCTTCGGGCGCTATAGGCGTCGTTAAGTTATCAACAATGGCTTGTGCTAATGCAGTCGGGTTCTGGTTGGGCGCCAGGCCGCCGTAGCGGCCGTTGTCCAGCAGCTCACGGGGGCCGGTTTCACAGTCGCTGGAAACCACTGGCACGCCCAGGGCGATCGCCTCCACCAATGCCGTAGGCAGGCCTTCATGACGAGAAGACATGACAAAGAGTTTGGCGTGTTTGATGATCGCGTAAGGATTGGGAGTGAAGCCGTAGAAAATCACTTTGTCGGTCAGCCCCAGATCCGCCGCCTGCTTTTCCAGTGCGGCGCGGTCATCGCCTTCGCCCACAATAACCAGCTTGGGTAACGCCGGCTGTATAGTCAGCGCTTGTTTGTATGCGTCCAAAAGTAAGTCGAAGCCTTTCTGTTCACACAGTCTGCCCACTGCGCAGAGATAGTCGCCCTGAATCGGCGCGGACTCTTCCGCCAGAGTAAAGATGCGCTCATCAATAATCGGGTTGGCCCGCGCCACGACCTTGTTGCGGTTATAGGGCAGGAACGCCTTGATTTGGTGCGCGAGATCCTCGGAGACGGTAACGATGCGGCTGCGGGTCAGCGCGTACATGCAGTACAGCGCTTTGATGCTGCGCGGCGCCAGTTTTTGGTCTGAGACGTCAAAGGCGCAATGGCGGGTGAATAGCTTCATGACCCGCGGCAAAAACATAAGCGCAATCAGACTGATCAGGTTGGCGGTCTCTTTTGATGAGATAACGACGCCAATGTGATTATTCTTCACATGACGGCGAAATCTCAAAAATTCGCCGATAAGTTTAAGCGGGCTCTTGCGGCCTGGCTCCACCAAGGTGACGGGCCAATCCTGGCGCAATTGACTGATGTCTTCTTCTTTTGAAAAGAACACATAAAACTCTGGATCGTATCCCTGGGCTTTCAAACTGGTGGCCAGATTCGCGGATACACGTTCCACGCCGCCGCCTTTGGAGAACGTCTTCAGCAGAAACAGTACTTTCTTGCTTTCCGTATCTCTGTCGCCACGGTAGCGGTTTTTATAGGCCAGATAAATCGTATGAGGATTAGTGATCAAGTAACGCCAGAACAGTTTGCGTGGATTGAGGACCATGCGGTGCACCCACTCCAGACCGTTGTTCTGCACCCATTCCGGCGCTCTTTTATAGTGTCCGGTTAAAAAGTTGTAGCAACCGCCGCAGCTGATTACCACCGGTACTTTCAATCTGTCTTTGTGGCGAATACAGAATTCTTGCTCTTTGGGTTTGCCCAGACCAACCCAAAGCACGTCTGCGCCGGACTGGTTGATCTCTTCCAAGATGTTCAATTCGTCCGCCGCTGAGAAATAACCGTCGCGTATGCCTACGATTTCTGCGTTGGCGTAGGTGTCGCTGTAGATTTTCGCCGCCTGTTCCACAACGTCCTTGAGGCCGCCCAAAAAGAAATGCTTGAGAGTAGGGGTATAATGAACGGGGATGTCGTGAATCATGTCAGTAGTGGCCGAACGTTCTGCGATAGGACGCTCAGAGAACCAACGGGACAAAGTTACGACGCTTTGTCCATCCGCATGCACCAGATCCACATTGTTCATCAGTTCAAGGTAAGCGGGGTCGGAGCCCGCCAATGAAATCGCTTGCCCATTCGAGGAGAAAATCAAAAACGCCGACTGGTCCGGAGTGTAGTTTTGGCAGATTTCCCCCACCAGCAACGCGAGTTGTTTGCGGTCGAGACAACTGGTCCTGATTCCGCCGACGTTGGTGGTTGTGGCTTCGTTAAGCATTCTGACAGTCCCTTAAAACTTTGAGATCAATATCTGGTGTTTGAGTTAATAACAAGCCGGTGTCGCCACCTTGAGGCGAACCGCGCCCACGCCGCTGTTACAGGCGGCGTGAGCGTATACGACTAGCGAGCGATGCTGAGACCGCGGCCGACGCCGTAGTAATCCAGTCCGTGTTTTTTCACGGTTTCAGGATCGTATAAGTTTCTACCGTCGAAAATGACCGGGCTCTGCAGTGTTTGTTTGATCATTGCAAAGTCCGCCGCTCGGAAAGACTTCCATTCGGTGCAGATCACCAGCGCGTCGGCGCCTTGCAGCGCGGACTCTTTTGTCCCCACCAGAGACAGGTCGTCGCGGGCGCCGTAAATACGCTGGGTTTCTTCCATGGCTTCAGGGTCATATGCGCGGACTTTCGCGCCAGCGCGCCACAGTGCTTCCATCAGCACGCGACTGGAGGCTTCGCGCATGTCGTCGGTGTTGGGCTTGAAAGACAGTCCCCATAACGCGATGGTTCTGCCTTCCAGCTTGTGATCAAAATAGGCGCTGACTTTTTTGAACAACGTTTCTTTCTGACGGTAGTTAACCGACTCCACCGCCTTCAACAACTGCGCGTCGAAATCGATGCTGTCTGCGGCGCGAACCATGGCTTGTACGTCTTTAGGGAAGCAGGAGCCGCCGTAGCCGCAGCCTGGGTAGATAAAGTGGTAACCGATACGTGGGTCTGAGCCGATGCCTTTACGTACGTTCTCTATATCCGCGCCGAGCTTTTCCGCCAGATTGGCGATTTCATTCATGAAGCTGATTTTCGTCGCCAGCATGCAGTTGGCGGCGTATTTTGTCAGTTCAGCCGAGCGTACGTCCATAACAATCATACGATCATGGTTACGGTTGAAAGGCGCATAGAGTTCGCGCAACTTTTCGACGGAGCCCGGATTCTCTGAGCCTACAACGATACGGTCGGGTTTCATGCAGTCGGTGACCGCCGCGCCTTCCTTCAGGAACTCAGGGTTAGAAGCGACGTCAAACTCAATACTTTCGCCACGCTCGCTCAATTTCGCGGCGATGGCGGCGCTTACTTTGTCCGCTGTGCCGACTGGAACGGTGCTTTTATTGATCACCAGCTTCGGCGAGGTCATGTAGCTGGCGATGGTGGCGGCGACGCCCAGAACGTATTTGAGGTCCGCGGAGCCGTCTTCATCCGGCGGCGTGCCAACAGCGATGAACTGAATTTCAGCATGCTCGACGCCCAGCTTGGCGTTTGTCGTAAATTTTAGCCGGCCCGCTTCAAAGTTAGCCTCTACGATAGGCGTCAGACCGGGTTCGTAAATTGGAATGATTCCCTTCTTCAGGTTTTCAACTTTCGCCTCATCGACATCGACGCACATAACATCGTGTCCGACATCGGCAAGCACGGCCGCCTGAACAAGGCCTACATAACCGATTCCAAATACTGTTACTTTCAATTCTCTTCTCCTTGAAGATTAATTCAGCAATTGGCTGTTTTTTGTATTCGGCGGCGCGCAAATAATATTCGACATTCCGCTTAAATGAAGACTTACAAAAAATACGCCAGATTTATTACAGGTTTTACTTACAGCATGAAATTGTTCATTAATCGCACCCCGGAATAGTAGAGTCGGGGTTGTATCAGGTTGAGGCCGCCATAAAATTGCTTAAAGAATTTGAGATGTAAACTCTTTTTGCATCAAAATGGAGCCCCGGAGAATACATTCTGTCGCGACCGCTCCTCTTTGGGGCGGCGCGGGGCCTGTAGCCGCCGTAACCAAGCTGTAATACGCGAAGATACATTAAATTCCTTTCATGAAATGAAATTGTCTTTCCGAAACATTATTGTGTTAAAAGCTGCTTCACGGACGAATACAGACCCCTATTACAATACCAGAAGTAATGCCATGTTATTTATAGAACTTTTTGGCTAGTACAAAGGAAATATATGTGCGCGTTTCCGGCATTTTATACGTATAGGAGTACATTCTTGCTGAATTTTATAAGGTTTCATCCGTATTAAACGATATAATGCGGCCCACTCACAGAAGTGGAACCTTATAAAATTTTTCATAATGAACTTAAGAGTGGACATGTTTTAATGCGCGCGGCGTTTTTTTGTCGCAGGCATGCTTCCTGCTTAGTCATCTGATGACCAAGATGAAACGAATTATCATGTTTTTCTTAAGTGCTAACAATCTCAAGTAATGCTAAAGGACTATGAAGAATGACAGTTGGCGGTAGTACCAAATCTAAACTTCTTTTTAACTTTAACAAGCATATAAAAAAAACCGTCCGCAATCGTCGCGGCGAGCTTCGTATTTTGGCCGCCTGCGTCGCCGCACTGAGCGGTTCTTCCGCGTGGGCGGCTGCCGAGCCGTTTTCTTTTTCCGCCGGACCGGTCAATGTTTACCCACAGGTAAAGGTCGAAGAAAAGTATAACGATAACATCTACCTGCAGAAGGACGACAAGAAAGAGTCCTTCGTCACTATCGTCTCCACTGGCGTAATGCTGGAGGCGCTGAAAGGTGATGATAGCTACTATCTCGGATACAAGATGAGTTCAGGCAGTTACGCCAGTGCTCACACTGACGATTATATCGACCACTTCGTCAACGGTAAGGCGTTCTGGACCTTGAATCATCGCAATACGCTGGAGTTGCTGGGCCGTTTTGAAGCAGGGCATGAAGATCGAGGCACCGGTATTAAGCAGGGCCCTGACGTCGCACCGTTGGAAGACCTGATTGAGTATGACCGCTCCGGCGCTGCGCTGACCTATACTTTCGGCTCCAAGACCTCCGATGGCCGCCTGACGCTGAAACTGGCTGGCGCGCAGACTGAGTACACGAATCAGCGGGACGAAACCCGTTTGCGTGATCGTCGCACTCTCGAAACCGGAGCTGGCTTTTACTGGCGGGTGGGGAACAAGACTGGTCTGGTGCTGGATGTGTCGCGCACGCACACGGATTATATGAATGACCCATCTCCTGCAGATGGCGCCGGCGGCAGCAAAGACAGTGATTACTACAAGTTTTTGGCCGGGGTTTCCTGGGCCGCTACGGATATCACCAAGGCGACGTTTAAAGTCGGCCGCGCCGAAAAGCGCTTTGAAGATGAAAGTCGCGAAGATTTCTCCGGCGCCAGTTGGGAGACCATTGTCGACTGGGCGCTAAAGCCTTATTCAAAGCTGCGTTTCACAGTAGAGCGTAGCGCTGAGGAGTCATATGGGAGAGGCGACTTTATTGACGAGAAGCGCGTCGGCGCATCCTGGACGCACAACTGGAACGATCGGGTTACGAGCAAGGTCGGATACAACTGGACCCGCGATGTGTACGAAAATGACCCCGAGTCCCGTAAGGACGATACCTCCGAAGCGACGTTGGCGTTGGATTACGCATTCAGGGAATGGTTGAACGTCGGCGCGTCATGGAACTTTAAAGACAGAGATTCAACATTGGACAGCTATTCGCATACACGCAATTTGGCGACCATATACGTTAATGCAGGGTTTTAAAGTTAAATGCGGATAAAGTATCTTGTTCGTGTCGAAATTTATACAGGTGTGGTGTTTGGATGAATCATTACAGGAAGCATTGGGTAGCCATGGTCAGCGGTGTGTTTCTATCCGCTTTGATGCTGCTGGCTTCAATATTGATTCCGGCGCAACGGAGTTTTGCGGAAGAAGGGTTGTCTGAGTATACGCTTGGCTCTGGAGATTATGTGCGTGTTCAAGTGTATGGCGAAAGCGATTTGACGCTGGAGGCGCGGCTCAGTGATGCAGGTACGGTCTCTTATCCCTTTTTGGGCGAGATCAAGGTGCTTGGTTTGACGGTGAGTCGATTGCAGGAGCTGATTGCAAACGGCTTGAGGGACGGGTATTTGGTCGATCCCAAGGTCAGCGTCACCATATTGGAATACAGGAAGTTTTTTATTAACGGCGAAGTAAAGAATCCAGGCGGATTTTCCTATCAGCCTGGATTGAACGTGCGTAAGGCTGCGTCATTGGCTGGCGGTTTCACCAACCGCGCAAACAAGAACAAGATTTTTATCATTACCGAAAACGATCCGAATCAAACCCAGCGTCCTGCGGACCAGAGCACGCGCGTGCATCCAGGGGACATTATTATTGTGGAAGAGAGTTTCTTTTAAATGGATAACTTAAGATCAACGCCGCCGCGACATCTGGCGGACACGCCCGGCGACAAAGAGATCATCGATCTTCGACGTTATTGGAACGCTATTCTTGAATACAAGTGGGGCATCGTGTTTCTGGTCTTGCTGGCGGGCGGCGCCGGCTATGTGGCGCTCAAGTACATCAAGCCGATGTATCAGGCGACCACAACTGTACTGATCGAAAACAACCAGCCTAAAGTTATTAACATTCAGGATGTTTATGGCCTGAACAGCAATAACCAGGAATACCTGCAAACCCAATACGAGATTCTGCGTTCCCGCAGTCTGGCTGAAGAAGTGGTGAAGCGGCTGGAGTTGGTCAATATGCCGGAGTTTGATCCATTCCGCCAAAAGGCTTTCAATTGGAAAGAGTGGGTGCCGCTGGAGCAGATTGAGTCCGTGTGGCCATTTGAGCCGGATACGCTCGACTTCCTGCGCATTAATAAGAAGCCCCTGTCTGAAAAGGCCAAGTTTGAAGCCGTTGTCGGCATATTTATGTCGCGGTTAACGATTGATCCTGTGCGCAACACGCAGTTGGTTAAAGTTCGTTTTGACGCCAGAGATCCCAAACTGGCGGCGTTGATCTCCAATGCTACGGCGACACAATTCATTGAAAGTCATCTGGCGGCGAAAATGGCGCTGACGGAGAAGGCGACCATGTGGCTGGGCGAGAGCCTGGAAGGGTTGCGTGAGAAGCTGCGTGAATCGGAGAAGCGTCTGCAGGAGTTCCGTGAGGCGGAAAAACTGGTGGACGTAAGAGGGGTTAAAACCCTGAACGCGGAAGAGCTGTCCAAACTGACCGAACGTAATGTTGAGGCGCGTCGGGTGCGTATGGAAGCCGCCAACGTGTATCAACAGATGACTATTTTTGGTGAAACGCCGCCCCCTGAATATCTGTTGGAGTTGCCGGCGATTCTGGAGAACCCGTTGGTGCGCTCCCTGAAGGAAAGGCAGGACGATGCGCAGCGTAAAGTAGATGAGCTGAGTAAGCGTTACGGCGAGAAGCACCCGAAAATGATCTCCGCGATGGCGGAGCTGAAGTCTGTTAAATCAGAGCTGGAAACCCAGTTGCAGCGCGCTGCGCGGGGCATCGAGTCCGCCTATAAGATTTCTGTGGAAAACGAGCGCTCTATCGCCAGACAGCTTGATCAGGCCAAGAACAGTTTGCAGGGTGTAAACCGGAAGGAGTTCCAGCTGCGTGAACTGGAAAGAGAGGTGGAGACCAACCGCAAGCTGTACGACCTGTTCATGTCGCGTGCTAAAGAAACTCACGAAGCGACGGGCCTGCAGGCGGCGCATGCGCGCATCATCGATTCGGCCATTCCGCCTGGCTCACCCTACAAGCCTAACAAGAAAATGATCTTCCTGATGTTGGTCATGGCCGGCTTTGGCTTGGGTGTTGTGCGCGCTTTTATTCGTGACGCTCTGGATAACACTATTCGCAGCACCGCTGATATCGAGGAAAAATTCCGTTTGCCGGTATTGGGGCTGTTGCCATTGGTGAAAAGTAAGAAGTCGAAAGCGGCGTTTGAGGGCTTCCTGTCCTCAATGCATAGTCACTTCGCGGAATCCATTCGCAGCTTGCGCACGAGTTTGATTCTGTCCCGTGTAGATCAGCCGTATAAGGTGATTCTGGTGACGTCTACGGTTCCAGGAGAGGGTAAAACCACCGTGGCGTTGAATCTGGCGGAAGCCCTCGGGCAGACTGAAAAAGTGCTGTTGATAGACGGCGATATGCGCCGCTCTATGCTGGCCAAGTCGATTGGTTTGTCGCCAGATACCCCTGGGTTGTCGGACTTGGTGGCAGGCACAGCAGAAGTGGAGCAATGTTTACATCGTCTCAACGGCACCAAGGCAAGTGTATTGACTGCGGGAACGCAGCCCACTAATCCGTTGGAGATGATTTCCAGCAACCGTTTCCACCTGGTCTTGGCTGTTCTCAAGAAGCGTTACGATCGCATTATCATCGATTCTGGGCCCACTCAGGCGGTGAGCGACTCGTTGGTATTGTCTTCTTACTCCGACGCGGTGGTTTATATCATCAGGTCTGAAGATACGCCGGCGCCGCTCATTCAAAAAGGTATCAAGCGTCTGCGTGAAGTTAACGCCAACCTTGTCGGCGCGGTATTGAATCAGATTGATGTAGCGAAGCGTAAGAATCAGCATGAGTACATTCATTATTCTTCCTACAACACCTATCCGCTTAAGGAAACGAGCGTGACGGCGGCGAAAACCAAACGTCGGGTTGAACCAACCGGAGTGTAGTTGCCCCAGTAATCTGAATCACGAAGCCCGCTTTTATGCGGGCTTTTTTGTGCGTGAGATATAAGTCTGCTTCTGCTTCTGCTTCTGCTTCTGCTTCCGCGCTGCGCTTTGCTTTCTATCTATCCGTGTCTATGTATGGGTTGGGTTTCGGGGAGCTTGGATTTTCGTCGCTCCCTCTTCATTTGTCCTTTCTGATATATCTCATATAGAGGAAGGCGCTAATATTAACATGGCAATGATATTGGCATGTTAATCACCAGGCGCATGGACGCGCCTGCGCGGCGACAAGCCGCGGGAGACAGGGCCTGACCTGTGCAGGCCCTGTCGTTGCAGACAAATAGAAGGAAGCTATTTGTCTGCCGGATTAATAGTATTGTTTGCCTCATGCTCGTCGGTGGGGCCTGAAAACTGGTGTTATAAACCCTGCTTGCGCCTTGTCGTTGTCATTTTATTTGCGCAGCAACAGGTGGGGGTGGAGAAGGTGGGGGCAGAAATAAGAGAGGCGTTGTTTGACGACTGGTTGGCTTGAACGGAGATGTTGAGATATGTCGGGGCTGACGTGGTGATTGGGGGGCGTGAGCTTAAGCTGGTGGATAATGTCTGTCTATCCGGCCCATCATTAGGCCTGCCGTGTGGCGTTATGAATCTGTGCTTATTTGTTGAAATTACAAAGCTTTTGCAGAAATGGAAATGGCGCGGAGGCAGGGGAGAGGGCGGCCTTTCCCGGGTTGGTGGGAAAGGCCTGAATCCGGAGTGTTCTTAGTAAGCTTTTTTGCCCACAAAACCTTTAAAGACGGTCATGAATATAATCTTGAAATCCATACCCAGGGACCAATGGCGAATGTACTCCAGGTCATACCAAATGCGGCCGGACATGTCTTTCATTTCTGCTGTTTCGCCGCGGAAGCCGTTGACCTGGGCCAGACCGGTAATACCGGGTTTGACCTTGTGGCGCAGCATATAGCCTTTAATGTGTTGGCGATAATATTCATTGTGCGCAACGGCATGAGGACGAGGGCCGACAATAGACATGCTGCCGCCAAGAACATTGAAAAACTGCGGTAATTCGTCCAGAGAAGTGCGACGTAAGAAACCGCCAATTTTGGTCAATCTGGAGTCATTCTTGGTGGCCTGTTGAATATTGTCGCCGTCCTGACAGACTGTCATTGAGCGGAATTTCCAAACCTTGATCGGGCCGCCGCCAATACCGTAACGAGTTTGCTTGAATAGCACAGGGCCCGGCGAAGTCAGCTTCACCGCCGCAGCGATAATCAGCATCGGAATGGCTGTCACCAATATAAAGAACAGACCCAGAGCGATGTCGGTCATACGCTTGGCGAAGCCGTGATCCACCAGCGGAGAATCGTAAACGCTGATAGCGGGAATGCCGCGTATGGTGGTCAGTCGCGAATACAGCAGGTTAAAACTGAAGAAATCAGGAATGACGTAAGCGGTAACGGTGGTGTCTGCGAGCCGGTCCATCATGTCTTTGATTCGACGCTCCGCGCACATGGGCAGAGTGATGTAAATGGTGTCCACCTTGCCGCTGTGGACATCCTCATAGAGCTTATCGAAGCCGCCGCACAGGGCTTTTTCTTCAATGGTGACCCGGCGGGTCAAATCCGTCATATCTATGCGGTCATCGTAAAAGCCGGCGATTTTATAACCAAGCCATGGCATGTTGCTCAAAGAGTCATAAAGTCTGACGCCCAGGGTTGTGGCCCCGACGATGCCTACCCGTTTGGAGCTGACGTTGCGTCTGCGGATGCTGAACAACGCTACGCGCCGCAGCAAGTGCAGACTCACCAGGCCAGTCGGCACCGCGATCGCCCAATACGCCAGCGCTTCCAAATTAATATTCGGCAGCAGGCCCAAGATGGCGAAAGGCGAGATCAGCACCAATGCGAACATCCAGGATCTGACGACATACCATGCAAGTTTGCCGGTGGTCAGGCCGCGCATAAGATAATAAATCTGGCTAATTTCAGCACAAAAGCCGAACGTAATAACGAACATGATGCTCAGCCAGGAATAAGATTCATTCCAGGCCACGTCAAAAAGCGCTAACGTTCCCAGCAAGCAAAAATGGATAGCTATGCTATCTATTGCGCGAAATAGAGCGAGAATTTTTGAATATTGCGGCCGAATAAGTGGCGACATGCCAGAGCTTAGCTCCGGTTCAGTCTTCGAACCGCTAAATTGAAAGATTCCCATGATCAGTAACTCCTCCTGGACGCCGGCGAAACAGGATTCCGGCCTGCTAGACTCTCTTTATAAAGGCATTTTTTGGGCCACAACATAAACTGTACTTACTTATATATATGCGTACATTCCGCAGTGCTATAAATGCACTAATTTGGTGACTGCTTATTACGTTGTGACCCAACTCCGTACATGTTCGGCTAACTATACAGTGATCAGATTACATATTTTTTATTAAATAAAGCTAAGAACGAGGATCGGCGACTAAACTAACGATTATTTTGTATTCCGTAAATCGGACATTTAGCCATATTTTCAATTAGATTGTTTATTTGCGACGGCAATACCAATCTCCGCCAAACTCTAAAATCCCCTGCGGCAAATGTGTTTGCTCCACCAGTTTATTAAAACGGTATAAGTCGACCGTTAATTTTGCATTCATCGTTTTCATGACAGGTCTATCCGCCTTAAAAACGATGACTGACGGCATTTCTGAGTCGTAAAAGTCTTGTTGGTCGGCCTTGGCGTGGAGCACAAGTTTATGCGTAAGTTTACTAAATTCAACTGTTATTTCACCTGAGCAGGCATCCAGAGTCTTATGTACGCTCAAACCTTCTATTGATGGATAAAATGTCACGTTTTCTGTCGGTGACTTATACTTGCCCGCCCAGAGTTCTATGGGGACTCCGCCGTCCTCTCCCCCTGAAAACATCAGTCTGACGTTATCTGAAGTCGCCATGATATAAGCGAAGCTTTTTCCTTGATTCCGGGTCCATAACTTATCGATGTAAGCGATAGCCTGGCCTTCATGAGAAACGTACTGATCGCTATATGAATAACGGGTCAGGGTGCCGAGGCTAAATACGAACCAGCGATTTTCTATAAATGGCAGTTCGCCGATCAATCCGAATGGAGTGGCGCCCGGGTTTGGCCAGCCCCAGTAATGATCATGGGCGCCAAGCCTTTCTGACGTGAAGTAGAGATCGGGAAGGGTCAGTTCAATACGATTCTGATTCGCTTCCACCACGCCAGGGATACTATAGCTGAAGGCGTAGGGTTCCTCTGGGTCGCCGTCGGATAGCTGTACATCGTCAAAAAAATAGTCATAGACTCTGGTCGCGCCCACCTGAGGCGTATATACCACGTGAATATAGCCTTTTTCCTGCAGGCTGGGTGCGTCGCCCATGATGTAAGTCTGCAGGCTCACCTTTATATAGCCCACGGCTGGATCGTTTATGTAATAAAACCACTGCTCATTCCAAGGGCTTTGTGTTGGCGAATGTGGCTTAATATCGTCCAAAGTGGTGGCGGCAGCATAATTAATGAACAAAGTCATTAATACGGTTAAGGCGCGTAATATCATTTTCAATCTCCGGATAAATTGCTATCCATAAAAAGATTTATATCTTTTGGTCTAGTTCTGGGTGGGTTGAAAAACCGCCGGCGTACATATATTGATCTGACGTAACCGGCGGTCTTTTTGCCTAATTAATACATCGTTATATATGTTTCTTTATCGACATATATTGGCGTCGCCGTAATAGGCTCCGGAGGTGCAGGAGGTTCCCGCTGCGCAATGTTCATCGGATTGACAATAACATTCGCCTCTTGCATTGCAGCCTGGAGTTAAATAATTGTCGAGGGGATCCTCACCGCTGATTCTGCGCCAGAATGGATTTGTGAAAATATTGTAAGGATCTACTTCCGCTTTAAACGCGACGAAGTCATTCCATTTTGGGTAGCGAGTCGGCATATCTTCAAATATCGCCACGGAGTTTTTCCCCCAATGCGGTCGCGCGTGATACTTACGTAAGGACATTTGTTCTATTTCAAGGTTAACGAAATAGTTTTTGGGGACCGCCGCGCCTTCCTGTCTCAGCGTGTATTCGATGCCGAGATAAGCGGAGTCGCGTCCGGCATTCATGCCGAGATAACTTGGAGAGGCTTTGCCGAAACGAAAGTAAATGCCGTTTAGAGGAAAGCAGGTGCGCGGATGTGCGGCGAGTATTTTTCTAACGTCAGCGATCCAGGAAGGTAAGTCGTCAATAGGAATAGCGACTTCCTGCAGGGCGATTGGCAAGCGATCCCAGATGCATTTGTTGGGGTCTCTGCATTTGAAATACTGCATGCGATCAGAGTAGCCAATGGGAGACTCCAGCACTTTTCCAGTGTCTACATCGTGATAATAAGAGGTGGAGCGACTGCTGAATCTCACCGCCGCCGCAAGGCATTGCAAGCCGGACCCTGGCACTTCGTGCAGTGCGTCAAATAGCAATCCGAAGAAAAATTCCTGCGCATCGGAGACGTCGGCCTGTGCGTTATAGGCGTTTCCTGGAGTATCCAGCGGCACGGGGTTGTAGGTGGTCACAGTGTATCTGCCGAGGCCGGGGAACCAGGCGATATTGGCGGAATAGTTGCTGCGGGCGATATTGAGAATAACGTCTTCCAGCTTGTCGTCGAAGCGAAAGCCTTGCACGCTGGCGGCGACTTTAAAGGCGTCTTCCAGTTGGATGGTCACTTCCACCACCACTCCAAGGACGCCAAGATTCACACGGGCGGCGTTAAGTTGTTCGCCTGTGAGCGTGCGCACGTCGCCAAGCCCGTCGACGATTTTCAGCTCCGTGACATAATCGGCGATCATATTGCTGGGTTTCGCCAGCGTTGAGCCATGGGTGCCGCTGCCGAGCATGCCGCCGATGGTGAACGTGCCGAGTTCCGTCACCATGTTCACCGCCAACTCCTGGCTGCGCAGGAATTCGTTCAAGTCATTGAAGCGCATGCCTGCCTGGACGGTGACGGTTTTGGAGCTGGCGTCGAAGGAGACGACCTTGTCCATATTTTTCAAGGTGATCTGAACTTCACCGTCCTGGGTGCAGGCGGCGTCAATTTGACTGGCGAACTTGCGGTTGCCGGTCATGACAGTGTGGCCTTCGGCCAGCGCGTTACGGACGATGTCCTGCACTTCTTCTATCGATGCGGGATCATAAATGGCCCCTGGCGAGCACTCATAAGTGCCTTGGTAGTTCTGAAGTTTTTCGGACTCCTGATTGCGGGAGTACAAGGATACGGAAAAGCCGGAAACAAGAATTAGGATCAGCAATAAAAGACTGGTTTTTATACGCGTCATGTTCGTTCTCCAAAAACTTATGCTTATTTTTTGTGGGCCGAACCAGCGCATTCATGAACTGCCTGATATGCGTCTAGCTGAATCTCGGAAGAATGTAGGTTTCAAGGACCTCCCTGACTTGTTGTGAGTGACATGGCATTTTTTCGCGGAAAAAGTCGGCGTAATCGGCTTTGTAGGCGTCAGCCGGGCGCGGTCCGATTTCCGGTCGCCATAAGGCGTGGTTGGTGGTGGCGAAGTTCAGATCCTGATGTCCGAGTATGCATACCGGGCCCTGAGCCAAGTTGCGCGCGTCGAACAGCCAGAATTCTTTGCCGTTGGACTGTGGACCGCTGGGGTGTTTGCGAACGACTGCGGTGAAGATATAGCCGTCGTCCTGAGCCAGAGAGCCTGGTCGCGACATAAACTGCGGCGTGCGCATAACGCAGTCTTCGGGGAACTGATAAGCGTCCGCAATGAGCATGTTGCGGCAATCCATATGCACCAGCGCCGAGGGAATGGCGGTTTGCGGCAGGCTGTCGTTATTGAAGAGACGGTTGGGATACTTGCGATAGGCATCCGCCACCCGCTTGACCAGATGTTCGGGGCGGTAGCCGATGGCGGCCCAGTAGATGTGGTCGAAAGTTTCTGGGAACTGGAAATGTCCGCGATAGGCGGGATCGTTCATGTCCCATAACAGATATTCGTCGCGGATAAGGCGGAAGTCTTCTTTGATCTCCCAGGCGGAGTCGGTGCTGACTTTAATGCGCGCCTGCACCAGTCCGCCGACATCCACCGGCGCTGTGGGATATCCGGCTACGTCGGAAGGGACCCAGCCGCCGAAGTGCAGCAACTCAAGGTAAAACTGCTGTTCGGACTTATCCATCGCTCCCAGATACTGTCCGTATAGTGTGACTTCACCGTCGTAGTCGTCGTAGTTGCACATGATGTCGGAGGTATCGAAGTCCAGCTCGATATAGTCCGCCACGACCTGTTCCGCACCGCTGGCCAGGTCCGCCTTGCGGATGATCCACACGGGAGTGCGGTGCTTCTGCGGAATGACGATGCGGGTTCCCATGATGCGGGTGGCCTCCACTCTGGCCGCGGTTTCGAAGATGAGAATATGGTTGCGAGTGACGCCAAGGGAGTGGGCGGTGGCGGTAAGATAAGCGTTGGCGCCCTGGCGACTGACTACGTTCCAGGCTTCCAGCGCCCCTTGCATATTCCACCTGATCAGGCGTAGATAACCGTCGGAAGTTCCAAGCTCGCCGATGACGCCGCCGTAATTGATGGTGAAGCATTCGCCGCGCTCCAGATCAAAGAACGGATGCCCGGTGGTGCGCACTTGAGGGAACAGCCACTTGTCTGGTGTCAGAGCGTCAGCGATGGGTGGAAGGCTGGTGCGCCACTCGCCGGGATTACCGACAGGCGTAATCAAGTCCAGACTCATGGCGTCGAACTCATAGGGAGTGCCGCCTTCGTAACTCAGTGCGAAGCGGTTATCTCCCATATAATTCGGCGCGGTGTTGCAATAGTTCATGAAGCCCAGGTTGGGGCTGTAGTAGACCGTACCTCCCAGTAAATAAAATTTGTCGAATAACCCGCTGACATGCTCCTGCATGATGGACGAATGGGTCTCGATCATTTTGCGTTTGAAAGCGGTCTCATTGGGGCCGAAGTCGAGGCGGGTAAGCGCGCCTTTGCCCGTGGGCGTCAGTTGATTACGCTCCAGCGGAATTCCTTCCGCCATAAACACATGGCCATGTATGTCGCCAGGCAGGGCGCCGGCGATGATGTCCAATACCCCCTCGGATGGGGTCAGGTCTCCTTGCATAATTGAAGTCGGAAATGAAGACTCCGGCAAAGAAGGGTAGTACGCCAGCGCCGCATTAGGCATTAGCGAAACGGCTCCGGCGGTCTTGATGAAATCTCTTCGATTCATGCTCTTTCCCTGTGCGTTATGAATAGAAACGTTAAATATGAACGGCGTTAAATAAAAAAGGCTGGGCGTCCTATGAACAAGGCATAGTGTTCTCCGTTGTCAGTAGGCGGCGTAGTTATTCAATCCGGGCGAGGCGACGCGAAGTGGGTATTGCGATGGGGCCATCCAACTTATCCATATGCATATCCTTGGGCGGGGCAGGGCGCTGGTCCCTGTCCGGCCGGTCGTTCGATCCGGTCGTTTGGGATTACATCTGACTCACGCTTCTTCGGATGAAGAAAACATGACTGATAGTCGCATCACAGTTATAAGGGATAGCAGATGGCCATTAAATGTCCAATTAACGAAAGCAATAAGTTCGTTTTTGTTGGATATGACGACGGAATTAACGATTGTCCACAGTCCCTAGGGTAAACGGCCAATCGAGCTCAGCGCCGAAACTGATTAAGGTGTCGGCCTTGTAATAGCGTGCGGAGGAACGTCCCGCGACGCGTTGTCCAAGTTGTTGAAAGTAATAGTGATATATTGTCGCTTATGGATGCGGGTCCTAACTGCCCAGTCAATTTCCGTCGCCATAATTATCACTGCATTAATTATGGGAGGGCTTTCAGGCGCAATGCTTCACGTTCTAAATTCTGTTTGTCATAATGCGGACATGCCGCCCTTAATAAGGGCGCGGATCATCAGCGGCGCGCTTCGCGCCCGACATGCCCTGAAAATGCGTGCACACGCGCTTTCTGAAGGAAAGGACTCAAGCTCCGTATACGACGGTATGCTTGAACATCGAATGACCGATATGTGACTAATGGACTGGAGCTGCAGCGTGATCACCGTATCTCCTCAAATTCCCAATTATGAAATGCTTGATGAAGTTGCTGAAGGTGGAATGGCCAAAGTGTTTAAGGCCAGGCAGCTTCTCGCGGACCGCATCGTCGCCATCAAGATTATTTCTCCGGCTATCTGTCTCAACAAAGAGTTTCGTCAACGGTTTATTCAGGAAGCGCAAATCACCGCCAAGCTGAATCACCCGAATATCATTCAGATATACGACATCGCGCCTTTTGAGGACACCTTCTTTATTTCCATGGAGTTCATGGAAGGCGGTTCACTGACGGAGCGCATCCGTTCCGGCCGCCTGACCAGAGACGAGTCGACGCGCATTATTCTGCAGTTGGCGGAGGCCATGAATTACGCCCACAAGCTGGGCTATATCCATCGCGACATCAAGCCGGGCAATATTCTGTTTCGCGCGGATGATACCCCAGTGCTGTCGGACTACGGCATCGCCAAGTCCCTGTATCATCGTGGCGACCTCACCACGACCGGATCGATATTGGGCTCGCCTCCTTATATGAGCCCTGAGCAGGCCATGGGACGACAGCTTGATCATCGCGCCGATTGGTACAGTCTGGGCATCGTGTTCTATCAGATGCTGACGGGGGCCGTGCCGTTCGAGGCCACCGACCCGATCAGTCTGGGCATCAAGCATAAACAGGAACCGCCTCCGCCCTTGCCGGCGCACCTGCGGATGTATCAGCAGTTGATGGACTTGTTGCTGGCGAAGGAGCCGGAGCGTCGATTGTCGTCGTTGGACGAGTTTCGCGCGCACCTGGAAGCGATTAAGAATGTCCCGGTGGATACGGAAGCAACCTGTCTGTTTACCGTCGAGTCGTTAAAAACGGCTCATGGTGAAACGGCGGCGCAGGAGAGTCCTACCTCCACTCGCAGAACGGAACGGGGCGGCTCTGTGTCTTCCGGCGTCTGGCGCGCGTTAGGCGTCGCCTTGATGATTGCTGCGGTAGTGGGATATGGGGCCTATAAAAATATGACCCGACCCGCGCCGACCTTTCCCTTTGTCGTGGTGACGGAGCCGGTAGGGGCGACAGTGACATTCGCCGGCGAGGAGAGCGCCTATACGCCGGGCGCGCCGCTCCCTGAGGGTGACTATGAGGTTGAAGTGACCGCCAAAGGGTTCTGGCCGAAAACCTTTACGTTGAATCACAGCGCCGACCACCGTTCGCATTATGTTTCGCTGAAGCCGGCTAAAACCGCCTTTACGGTGGATGTGACGCCTGTGGATGCGAAAATTCGTATTCTCAATATTCAGCCCAAGTACGAAGAGGGTATTCCGCTGGACCCAGGTCGTTATTTATTGGAAGTCAGCGCGCCGGGGTATGAGAAGCTGACCCGGTGGACGGAAATCAGCGGAGAGCAGTTTACCGAACAGGTGTTTTTGGTTGAAAAGGATGCGCTGGAATCTCTGAATATCGCCTTTGTCGATATTCCCGGCGGCAAATATCGCATGGGCTTTGATGACGGCGGCGTATTATGGGGCGGCGATCAGGGGCAGGAAGTGACGCTGACGCCGTTCAAGATTATGGCCTATGAAGTGACCTTCGAGCAGTGGGACGCCTGCGTCGCCGATGGCGGTTGTACGAACAAAGCCGATGATCGCGGATGGGGCCGGGGGCGTAATCCGGTGATCAGCGTGAGCTGGAATGACGCGGAAGAATTCGCCGCCTGGCTCTCCGCCAAAACCGGCAGAAGCTTTCAATTACCCACGGAAGCGCAGTGGGAATACGCCGCGCGGGCAGGCAGCCGCAAGCGTTTCTCCTGGGGAGATCAGGTCGGCCACAAATTCGCCAATTACGGCAAAGACGATTGTTGTGGCGGATTGGTGAGCGGCGCCGATAAATGGCAATTCACTTCGCCAGTTGGCTCATTCCCGGCCAATCAATGGGGCGTGTACGACATGCACGGCAATGTGTGGGAGTGGGTGCAGGATTGCTGGAGTGAGTCCATGAAAGGCGTGCCGGCGGATGGCTCCGCGCGCACGGCGGGAGACTGTCGACGCCGCGTCCTGCGTGGCGGCTCCTGGTATAGTCCGCCCAAGTCGATGCAGTTGGTCAGTCGCGACGCCAATGGCGTTGATGTCCGCTATCAAGTGAACGGGTTCCGACTGGTGGAGACGCCGACCCAAGCTCCCGCCGCAGGGCCCGCCACTCAGTAGAGGAGGCCATTCTCGGGTTGCTTTGGTCAGCCAGGACGGTACTCTAGCCGATCATAAATAAAATTATGATTGGAGTTCGTCGATGCCGCCTGAGATAGCTCTATTACTCGCCGTTCTGCTGTACATGCCTCTACACCTGACCTTGATGGCGGTGTGCGCAAGAGCCTTTGGCGTCAAAGTCAGGGAGATCAGCATCGGTTCCGGGCCTCTCCTGCTGCAGGCAGGCATTGTCAGCATTCGTGCGATTCTTCTCGCGGGCTACGTCAAACTCAAAGACACGCGAGAAGAGCGAGATGAAAAAGGCGAAAGGGATGACGTTAAACCGGCGCCTGACGCTTATGATCGCCAACCGGCATGGATCCGGGCGGTAATCCCGCTTTCTGGATGCTTCTTTGTACTGGCTTTCGCGTTGGGCGTGTACGAGGACGGTTGGCGTGCTTTCTTCGCTGCCTTCGCGCAGATTTTTCTGGGGGCGCTCAGTCCCTTGTCCGTTGCCCAGGAATATTTACGCGAAGGCGCCGCTTTCGCCGCCAGCAATAACTTTATCCTGCTATTCGCTTTGGTGGCGACCAAGCTATCCGCCTGCAATCTATTGCCGCTGCCTCATATGAACGGCGGACAGGCGTTGATGGCGCTGTGCAAGCCTCGTCAAACGGAAACACAACCCAAATGGATGCTCTGGCTGATCCTGCCAGGACTGCTGTTGCCGTTGAGCTGGGTTGGCGCCTACGCCGTCTTTATCTGGCATGCGGTCGCTGGCGGTTGAATTCACACTTCCAGCCTGAATGCTCCTTTAGGCCGCCATCTGGGCGAATGAAAAACATTTCATCGTTAGCTGCGTCGATGCTGCCGGAGGAGATGTCATTCATGGTTCGATAACTGATTCATGCGAATAAACAGAGTTGTAACTCTTTGTGCGAGCCATTGAAGATCATATGGCATGCTTATATACTCGCTTAAGAACTTAGGTTTTGACGTTTTCTGGAGCTGATTTATGCGCATGCCCCGTGAAAGATAAACTGAAGCATCCTGCTTCCGCCAGCCGAGTTATTCTTGTTTTCCCTGATGATCAGGGCCTCTCCTTATTAATTGATACTGCTTTAGCTTGTTAATAAATCTGGCTTTAACTTTCGCGTTTCAGTCCAGAAACAGCGTCCATCTTTTTCTCGCCAGTTTGATCAACGCCTTTAGGTAAACTGCTGTTTCCAGCACTTTGCGGCATTCCATTTCGATAAAACCGACCTGAGCCTTTTCGAATCGGTCATAGTCGCCCGTCTCAATGGATATTTTCATGTAGCGGTCGCTGTAAAGGTCGTTGCAGGACTTAATGCAGTATTTGTCATGGGCGATGAACTGCATGGCCGCCGGCTTCAGGTGTTTGGGCAGACTTTCCAGGTTACAGGAGTCCATGAGGCCTTCTGAGGTGGAAAGATAGTACTGATAGGGCAGTCCTTTGTGCTTTTTGCTGGCGTCGCTTTGGTATTGCGGCAGTTCGTTGCGAAAGGCTTCGAACTGAGAGCGAATGTGGCGCACGTAATTATCGAAAGGGGTTTGCAGATAGCCGTTCATCAGTGCGCGTTTACTGTCGATGTTGAGGTCTTCCGACGGCCGCGTCAGGCCCAGCGGCAGCCAGCGTCGCCAGCGGCTGACCTGTAACTTGCGGGCGATGGCTTTCACCGCCTCGTCGATTTCCTTGCGGGTGGACAACATCAGGCCGAAGTCTTCGAACAGCATTTCCACCAACGCGTCCATTTGCGCCAGCGCCTGTTGCTGCGCATTGATCAAGGTCAGGTAGTAGCGGGCGGCGGGAATCAGAATCTGAATCAGGATCGCCCCGAGCACCACCGCGACGATGCGAGGATCAATCGCGGCGATCCAGCTTTTGCCGGCTTCCGGATGCAGAATATCTTGCAGCGGCGAACTGAAAATGCTGACGATCATAGCGATCAGCACGACGCTTAACGCAATCCAGACGAAAAAAGAAACACGCAGAAATCCCCAAGTCCACGGCATGCGGCCTATCCTTCGATATTGGGCTGATAAAAGGGAAATATTAGAAAATTAAAGCATTTGAAAGTCAAAGAAAGGTCGTTTCAGCAAGAATATTAAGAAACTTTAGCTCTAGGAGGACGCTTGGGCTTCCCACACCGCGCCGTTAGTTAAGGCGTGCAGGCGAAAGTAAAACGTGGCGCCGCAGTTCGGTTCGGAGTGGTAGCCGATCTGACCATGATGGCGCTGAACGATTTCTCTGGAAATGCTCAATCCCAGGCCGGTGCCGCCTTTGAGGCGGGTGTCGGAGCTGTCCGCCTGGGCGAATTTCTGGAAAATCTTGTTGCGGAACTCCGGCGGCACTCCCGGCCCCTGGTCTTGCACGGAGACTTCCCAATAGTGAGCGTGAGCATTTAGCGTCAGCGATACGGTCTTATCGGCGGGAGAGAACTTGATGGCGTTGGAGATCAGGTTATCCAGCACTTGTCGCAAACGATCCCGGTCTGCTTTCACCAGCGCGGGCGATGCCGGCGGCTCAAAGGCGAGGGTGACGGACGCTTTTTCAGCGAGCTGCTGATTGGCGCTTAAGGCCTCCCCGATGAGGTCTCGCAAGTCGAGGCGTTCGAAACTGAATTCCAGGCCGCCGGACTCTATTTTCTGGATATCAAGCAGATCATTGATCAGGCGCAGCAGGCGTTCACAGTTGCTGTAGGCGATATGCAGCATTTGCCTGGCCTGATCAGGCAGCAGGCCGAGGCGGCCGGAATCCAGCAGCGCCAGTGAGCCGTTGATGGCGGTTAATGGCGTGCGCAGTTCATGGGAAACTGTGGATATAAACTCAGTTTTCAGGATATCCAGGCGTTTGCGTTCGCTGATGTCGGCGATGAAGCCGCTATAGCCGTCCAATTTTCCGCTGGCGTCTTTGCTGCGCTGCAGATGGACTTCCACCCAGGGCGCCCGTTCCAGTTGCAGGGCGTTGAGGCGCAGTTCAAGAAACAGGCTGGATTCTTCCAGTCGGGCGATTTTCTGCAGCGCATCCCGCAGCTTGTCGCAGTCATCGGGGTGAAAGTAGTGGAACATCTCACGGCCGACGGCGTCTTCAGGGTTTTCCCCGGTCAGCCCGTTCCAGGCGGGGTTAAGCACTCGCCATTGATAGGATTTATCGGCCTGGAAGATCACCTGTTTTAACCCCGTGAATAATTCCTGATAACGGGTTTCTGCTTTGACCAGCCGTTGCGATTGATCAATGACCGCTTTCTCTATCTTGACGGTATGGGCTGTCTCCAGCAGTAAAACGGCGGTAAGCAGACTGCCGAACAGGACGGCCAGTATCAATGCGATCCAGGGGGTAATGGAGGCGTCCTGTTTGATGAATAAATGCGTCGGCGTTATGGATATTCGCCAGACCCGTCCAGAGATATCCATCTGCATGGTTTGAGTGAACATATCCTGTAAAGGATTGTCCGGTGCGCTTTGGCGGGAAATGAACAGCGCCTCGGGTTGTTCGGGTTCAGTGATATCGAAGATCTCGATATGAAACAGCTCAAGATTGATGTCCTGGGATAGGCGATCAATCAGGTTGCCTATCTGAACCGACCCTACGACGAATCCCATGATTTGGCGCGCCTGATCGGAGTTGGCGCTTTGCGGCGGACTGGAGTAAACCGGCGCAATACAGATGGCGCCTTTGCCGTAGTTTCCGACAAGCGTGATTGGCGCTGTCAGCGTCAGGTCGCCCTTACGCATGGACTCCAGAATAGCGCTACGGCGTATGTCGTTGGAATACAGGTCGAACCCTTGTGCGGCGCGGGTGACGTCAGTATTGGGCGTGACATACAACACAGGGACATAGAAATCGCGCTCCGAAGCGGGAATCTGCAGTTGGCCCAGGGTTTCACGTATTTGATAGTCCTTCTCCAGCAGCAACGACGCCCAATGCTCGAAATTAGAGCGACTGGCTTTATCAACATAGGGCGCCCAACCCAGGCCGCTGATATCGCGATGGAAGTTGCGAAACTGTGAGGCGTAACGCTCGAAGTCCTTTGGCGTGATGACCTTGGAGCCTTCAAACAACAGGGCGAGGGCGCTGACCGCGTTGGTGATCCCCTGTACTTGATTGAAAGTGGACCAGCGCAGTTGCACGCCCTGCTGGCGCACGTCTTCTTTAATCTGCTTCTGGTCCGCCTGCACCAGATAATAATGAGAAATCACGGCGAGAATGAAAGACGCAAGGCCAGGCAATGTCACCAATAATCGCCGCTTCAGTGTGCTGTTTTCCTTTTGCAGCCACAGCAGCAGAATCGGGGCGAAGATCAATACGCCGAAGGTGTCGCCAAACCACCACGCCAGCCAGTGAGCGCCGGCGTCCTGGACGTGTATGACGCCCAGGCTGCTCATTAGGCCAATGCTGAGGGTCGCGCTGATGACGCAGGCCACTGGACCGCCGAGAATGAGTAAGCGCGCTACGTCTTCTTTTTTTTCCAGTGAAGGGCTGAAGTCTGCGTGCATACGAATCAGGGTGGTTCCGATGACCGCTTCCAGCGGCGCGCCGATAGAGATGGCGAGCGCCAGTATGGCCTTGCTGAAGGAATCCGCCTGCTGGGACACCAGCTCCACGGCGAAACTTGCGAGCCAGATAGCGGGCCAGATGCTGCGGCCATAATGGACCATACCCGCCAGTGCGATGCCGGCGGGTATCCATACCGGGCTGGCGTTGCTGCCGGACAGCGACAGTAGCAAGCCGGCGCGGGCGGTGAGGAAATAGGCTATCGCCAGTGCGCACGCCGGAGCCAGAACGCCGAGCTTCGATGGCCACTGATGTTTCGCCATGAGCGCGAGCAACCTCCTGTTGGGCTGAAAAATGATCAGCGCCATTCTGATTATAGACACAAGTTTGCGCCACGGAGACCGGATATAACCCAGGGGTATTTAAGGCTTTGAAATCACTTACAGTTTTTTACATTTGTTTACCCTTGGGAACGGCTTCCTCGTGGGTTTGGCGGGTTGACTCCGGTATGATGCGCATGCCTTCGCAAAGGGTGACAGGTAGTTTCTTTTAGAAGTGTCAAACATTTAGCCGCAGGCGCTTTCCCCTCTTTTTTATATGGATTTCTTTTTGATGTGTCAGGGTGGTCAATGATCTCAGTTAAACAATTTTACGCAATCACGCTTGTCGGTTTCAGTGCGTCTATCTCCGCTAACACTTACGCGACGCAGGTAAATCTTGGCGCGGCGGCGAACTACAACGGCTTCTTCCATGGCGATTTCACGTCTTCCCCAAATGACAGTGAAGGCGCGTTGGCGGTGGGCGGTAACGCCAGCCTTACAGGTTATACGCTCAACGCTTTCCGCGAAAACGATGGACTGGCGATTGTCGTCGGCGGCGATTACAGCCAAGTTGGCGGCGATATCCATGGCGACGCTCTGGTTGGCGGCCAGTTCACCACCGCCAGCGCAGGCATTTTTGGAACCGTGAAAGACCATGCGGTGCTGCCGATTAACTTTGACGCCGAATTCGCCAAGCTGACGCAACTGTCAAAAGAGCTGTCTTTGGCGGATTCCCTTGGCGTCACTGAGCAGTGGGGCGCTTTGACTTTCAATGGCGATGGCTCCGGCGGTCAGCAGATCTTCAATATCAGCGAGAAGGACTTTGAATCAGTCTGGGGCTTCTTCGCCAAAGATATCGGTCAGCACCAGGAGTTGATCATCAACGTGGCGGGCGACGTCATCGATATTGATCCCGCCGACTACAAAATCAAAGCCAGCGACTGGTCCTGGGTGGGTAATGAAACCAGCGTGATCTTCAACTTCTATGAAGCGACGCAGATCAACCTGGCTGCAGGCTTCTATGGAACCATTCTGGCGCCGGGCGCGGATATTTTCGCTAATGGCGGCCATGTGGACGGCCAGGTGATCGCGCACTCCTGGCAAGGCGCCAATCAATTGAACTGGCGTCCTTATGAGCACAACGTGGAGCTGCCTGAGCCGGCGACCTTTGGCCTGATGTTGTCCGCGTTAGCGGTTGTAGGCGCTGGCGCACTGCGTCGCAAACCGCAGGCGTAACCAGTAAAAACAGTCAGTGGCTGTGAATAAAATACGATGAGAGAAGGCCCCGAATTCGGGGCCTTTTTTATGGTAGCAGCTTGCGGATCAGGAAGAGGCGGGCGCTTCCGGCGCCTCAGCGGCGTCGCCTTGCTGTCCCAGGTTGACTTCGCTTTGCTCCGGCTCGGTCACCGGCGCGGCGCTGACGAAGCGGGCGCGCTCCAGATCCAGCAGTGAGTCGACATGACTGGCGTCGATCTTGAACACTTGCGGGCGGTCGGAGCGGGTGAGGATGTAATAGTCGCCTTCCGCCGGTTTGCCGAAATTCAGCTCAAGAGACTGTTCCCCCTGGGCGTTCTTCTCTTTTAACTGCAGGGTAAAGCGTAGCTTGGGCTCGCTCAGGTTATATTCCGGCTTCACTTCCGCCCCCAGCACATCCTCGAAGCGCATATCCGCCAGGGACGCCAGCAGTTTGTGAGCAGCTTCCTCATTGGTGATTTCGCCTTCCTGCAAGCCTTCCAGATCCCATTTATCGCCGTTCTTGTTCAGCACGATATCCTTGATCTTGACTTGATTGATGCTCTCTTCGGGCACGGCGGTCAGCTTGTTGTCCACCCAGTCTTTACCGGCCATGGGAAGCTCATGGGTGGCGTAATTGACCGCGAACACGGCGTCCTGCTCATTCAGGCGCGCGTGCACTTTGCGATATCCCGGGGACGTGCCCAGATAGAGCGTGGCCAGCGTATCGTCGCCCTGGGCCAGTTCCAGTTTGCGTTGGAACTTATCCTCGGCGACCTCAAAGCGCTTGGCGCCGGAAGCGGTGGTGGCCACCGGCCAACTGGCCTTAAGCGCTTTCAGCTTGGCCAGCATGGCGTCCACTTTGTCGTTGGCGACGGGCAGGTTGTAGTAGCTGGCCACCACCCAGCCGTCCTGTTCTTTTTTCAGGTCGACTTTCGCCGTTTCTTCGCCGTAGATATGAATGGCGCCAGGCTGTTTGGACTCCAGGTCAAGCAGCGCCTGATCAGTGTGGGTGTACGCCGGCTGCGAGCCAGGCCAATGCAGGGCGATGATAATCGCCGCCTGCGCCACCAGCGCGATGGATAGTAATTTGGTCCACTTGGCGTTCATCTATCAAGCCCTCCCTAATTCCAGCATGCCGGCGTAATAGCTCTGCCGACGGTTGAACCATAAGCGGAACAATGCGTACAACAACGCCAGTCCAGCGATCGCCAGGCCATAGTTCAGGTATTCCCAGAACTGTTGACGCTCTGCGCTCATGGGGTAGAGCGTATTGGCGAAATGGCTGCGTGAGCGGATTTGCAGCAGACTGCGATCCTCCAGCGACCAATCCACGGCGTTTTGCACCAGTTGTATGGAGTTGAGATAAGGCGCTCGTTCTGTGGAGCTGATCAGGCTGATGGTCTGATCATTCAGGAACTCGTTGGAGGAGAACAGAATGATGCGTGCGGACTCCGGCGATTTATCGATGACGCCGCCGAAATGCGCTTTCTCTTCCTTCTGGCCGGACTTATCTCCGTCAGTGGAGGTCTGATCCGCTTTTTGCGCGTCGTCGGCTTTGCTCAACAAGGGCGACTCCTTGCCTTTGAACGAGGACTCGAAACGCCCTTCCAACGCGACGCCCACCAGATAGGGCTCTGGCTCGCCTTCGCTGGTCCAGGGGCTGACGCTGCCGTCGGATGAAACGCGAGGCGTTACGTCCAACTTGTCGGAGACCCAGGACTGCGGCGAAGAGTGCAGCAATTCCGTGACCTGCAGGGCCTTGGTTTTTTCCTTATCCAGCTCGATGGGAGAAGCCCAGCTCATGGTGACGTTAGGCAGACCGGAAGTGATTGCGGAATCCTGATTCATGCCGGTGTCGCGTATGTCAGCGAAATAAGGGTAATCCAACAGGCGTATTTCCCGGAACGACATGCCGCCCACATTACGTGTGACCGGAATGGGGAAGCTGGCGTTCTGAGGGTCCAGCACCATGGACTGAGCGAGGTTGATCCCGTAATTCTGCAGCCATGTCTCCAGCCCGGAGGTATGTTTGCCCGCCGTGAGAGAGTTGGAGGTCATGCGGGTTTGATAGGGCGAAGTGGACAGCAGGACCGTGCCGCCTTTCATGAGGAACTGGTCAACGGCGAACAGTTGCTTGTCGGACAGGGACTCCGGCGCCGCCAGCATGAGAATGTCGGCGTCTTCAGGAACCAGACCGTCCTTCAGGTCGACAGTTTTAACGGTCATGGTTTCCATTAGCTTGTCGCGCAGCGTTTTAAAGCTGGGCGAGCTTTGCTGGCCGAACTGCTGCATGTAAGGGTTGGCGTCGCTTTCTGGAACCACCAGCGCCAGCGTTTTGGTGAAACCCGCCGAGAAGCGTTTCAGGCCGCTTTCAATATTGCGCTTGAGACCGTCTTTGTCGAGGGAGTCGGGCAGGGCGATCTGCACGTATTGTTTGCTGTCGTTCATCAACAGGTAGAAATAGAAGCGGTCATTGGACAGCAGGCTTGTGGCCATCGGTTGCATGCCGAAATCCTGCTGAATCTTCTGCGCCAGAGAGCCGTCGCCTGCGTTCGGGTCCTGCAGCTCATAGCTGAACTTGCCGTTGGACTCCTGTTTGATTTCCGCCAGCACGTCATTTAAATCCTGCGCTAACGTTTGCAGTTCTTTCGGCAGCTGCTGGGTGGAAGAGACGTAACCGTTCAGTTTTACCGGGGTGTTAATGGTGGCGAACAGGTCGCCCTGGCTCTGGTAGGCGTACAGCACTTTCTTGATGGCTTTGGTGATGTCGTATTCCGGATTGCGCAGGCGCACGTCCAGGTCCGACTCATTGCGATCCTTCACTTCGATGAGATCGCGGAAGCCCAATACTTCGAATTGATCGCCGTAGCTGATCAGTACGTTGAAGTAGGAGTTCACCAACGACGCCTGATACTTGTCCGATACCTGAAAAGGCACCGGGCGGATGCTGTATTTGTTGTTGGCTTCGTCTTCCAGCTCAGGATTGCTTTGTGGATCGACG
Source organism: Hahella sp. KA22 (assembly GCF_004135205.1). Classification (NCBI taxonomy): domain Bacteria; kingdom Pseudomonadati; phylum Pseudomonadota; class Gammaproteobacteria; order Oceanospirillales; family Hahellaceae; genus Hahella; species Hahella sp. KA22. Next base: position 2,691,167 of record NZ_CP035490.1, read on the forward strand.
AACTCCACGCGCACTTTACCGCCGCCGGCCACTTCATATTCCTTGATCAGATCCCGCAGCTGGGGAACCAGCGGGGCCAATAGAGGGTGGGTCTTGGCGGAGAAGTAGCCACGAATCAGCAGGGGCTCCTGCAATTGATTCATATAGTCGCGGGTGGCGTCGTTAATGGAGTACAAATTGCCGTCGGTGAGGTCCGCTCGCAGTGTTTTGACTTCGCTCAGCCACAGATTGGCGGCGAACAGGTTGGCGATCATCAGGCCGGAGACGGCGTACCAGGCGCGATGGTTGGCGCGGGCGCCATGGCTGTTGGACCAGCGTTGTTTTTCCAGCGCCAGTACGTTCAGCGCCAGGAATACGCCGACCAGGCTGAGGTAGTAGTACAGGTCGCGTATGTCGATAATGCCGCGGGTGATGGACTCAAAACGGGAGCCGGTGCCCAGTTGCTTGAGGACTTCGCCCGTTGAGTATCCAAACAGATCCACCAGGGTGTCTGAGCCCAACAGATACAACAGCGAGCAAACCAGCACCGTGACGATCAGACTGACGATTTGCGACTCATTCTTGGCGCTGACATACAGGCCAATGGCGAGGTAGGCGGCGCCGAGACACAGGGTGGCCACATAGGCGCCAATAACCGGACCCCAATCCAAATGCCCAAGATAAGACACGGTGAAGGGAATCGGCAGCGTCAGCGCCAGGGCGATGAGCAACAGAATGAAGCAGGCGATAAATTTGCCCAGCACCAATTGCAATGGCGTCACCGGCAGCGTCATCAAAAACTCAATGGTGCCCATGCGCCTCTCATCGCTCCACATGCGCATCGTCAGCGCCGCCACCAGGAAGATCAGCAGCAGCGGCATCCATTCAAACAGGGGACGCACGTCAGCGATGTTACGGGCGAAGAAGGCTTCCACCCAGAAGAAAATAAACAGGTTAACCGCAAGAAAGGCGGCCAGGAAAACAAACGCCACCGGCGAAGAGAAAAACTGAGAGACTTCCTTACCGGCCATCCGCAATACGCTTTTTTCAGGCAGCATAGGGAACCTCCGCAACTTGATTCACTTCCTTGAACACGGTCTCCAGGTCGCGCACTTCCGGGTGCAGCGCCAGGATGGGCGCATTGGCGTTAATAAGCTTGCGTGCGACGTCGGACACAAAGCTCTCGTCCACCTGCGATAGAGAAGTACTGAGCGCGTAGGTCGTCGTGTCGCCATCGGTGGCGATGGGTTGGATATCCCGCAAGGCGCCCAGATCCGCCAGTGCGCTCTTTATCTGCGTCTGGCCTGAACTGCTGCGCAGCAAGAGACGTTGCGACTTTTGCAGGTCAGCCAGAGAGGAATCCAGCGCCAGTTCGCCGTGACGGATCATCAGCACGCGATCGCACATGGCGCTTACCTCCTGCATGATGTGGGTGGACAGTATCACGGTGGAATGGCTGCGCAATGACGTGATGAGGTCGCGCATGTGCTGTATCTGTGAAGGGTCAAGGCCGTTGGTGGGTTCGTCGAGAATCAGGATTTTGGGGCGGTTGATGATGGCCTGGGCGACGCCGACTCTTTGCCGGTATCCCGGGATAAGGTGCTGATGGGGTTGAGCGCCTTATCCCGTAAATCGGTGCGGGCGACGGCGTCTATCACCGCCTGGCGGCGTTTGTCCGCAGGGGTTCCTCTTAGTTGCGCGGCGTAGTCCAGATAATCCACCACCGTCATTTCCGGGTAAGTGGGTGGATTCTCCGGCAGATATCCCATATTGGCGCGTAGCGCGAGTGAGTGCTCGCGCATGTCTTTGCCGTCGATGCGGATGTCGCCTGACGAAGGCTCAAGATAGCCCATCAGCATTTTCATGATGGTGGTTTTGCCGGCGCCGTTATGGCCAAGTAAACCGACGATGCGGCCGCTTTCGATATTAAAACTCACGTTATTGACGGCGGTGAAGTCGCCGTAATGACGGCTGAGGTTCTGGACATTGATCATGGAATCATGTCTCCCTTCTGACATTTACAACGAATAATGCTTATTGATTATGTTTCGGCATTGCGCCGAGATGATTCCGGGGGGGCGTGGGCTTTTGACTTTTCGACGTCGAAACGCCAATAAGCCCAATTCCCGGGCGCGTTTAAAATAGGGGCTTAAATATAAGAAAAAAATACCGCGACCGAGCAAAATTAATGAAATTTAACCACTTGTCGCGTCTGGTGTGAACGCCGGGAAGTCCCGGCGCACAAGAAGCAGGAGTCAGGTGGAGGGATTATTAATTAATTGCAAGGCGTCGCTGAGGGTTGGAGCGAAGCCCAGAGCGCCCTCGATCGGTCTGACGTTGGCTTTGGCAAGAGTGCGCAAAGGTTGAAACTGCAAGTCCGCCAGAATGAGCTGGCCCCCTCGTTTTTGGCGCGACTGGAGGAACTTGTTGAAGGCGGAAAGCCCTCCGGCGTCCAGCAGGGATACCGCGTCCATGTACAGAATCAGCCCCTGTTTCGTTTCCGTGAGCATGTCCAGTTCGGAAAACACCCTGTCAGCCGCAGCGAAAAATAAGGGGCCGTTGATCTTGTACACCGCCCAATTGTCCGGCAGCGGCGTGGAGATCAGCTTGGGGTGGCTGGAAATATCGGAGACCTTGGTCATCATGGATATATCGCGCATGAACAGCAACGCCGCCATGACGATACCGGCGGAGATCGCCAACACCATATCGAACAGCACGGTGAGCGTGAGGCAGGTCATCAATACCAGAATATCGCCGGTAGGGGCTTTCTTGATCAGCGCGACGACTTTATGCGCTTCGCTCATGTTCCACGCCACCATTAATAACAGCGCCGCCATGGAGGCCATCGGCAGATAGGCGAGCAGGGGGCCCAGGGCGATCAGGCCGGCCAGGACCACGGCTGCGTGCACCATGCCGGAGACGGGAGACTCTGCGCCGGAGCGGTAGTTGGCGGTGGAGCGCGCGATGGCGGCGGTCGCTGTGATGCCGCCGAAAAAGGGAACCACCAGATTGCCGATGCCCTGGCCGAGCAACTCGCCGTTGGCCTGATGGCGGCGTCCGGTCATGCCGTCCAGAACCACGGCGCACAGCAGCGACTCAATGGCGCCCAGCATGGCGATGGAGAACGCCGCTGGCAGAAGCCGTTCGAAGGCGCTCCAGGTCCAGGCCAGCGGCTGGCCGTCCGGGCCCGGTTGCAGCCAGGGCCAGGTGAAATCCGGAAATAAACTGGGAATGCCGTGGCCCACGCCACCGTCCGCCAGCGGGTAGGTGAAACGGGAGCCGATGGTGTCTACAGGATGGCCCGCTGCCGCCAGCGCGAGGGAAACGGCGACGCCAAGCAGAACGGCGGGAAGGTGGCCCGGGACTGGCATTTTCAGGCGCGGCCACAGTATCAGCAACGCCAGGGTAAGAGACGCCACCAGAACGTTCGCCCAGTCCAGCGTCGGGAACGCCAGCGCTAATGCATGGACTTTGCCGATATAGGTTTCCGGCATTTCGGCGAGGCTGAGTCCGAAAAAGTCTTTCACCTGCAACGTGGCGATGACGATGGCGATGCCGGACGTGAAGCCCAGGGTGACGGGTTCCGGGATGTACTCGATCAGCCTGCCCAGGCGAGCCAAAGCCAGTCCGACCAGAATGAAGCCGGACAGCAGCGTCGCCATCAATAGGCCTGCGAGTCCAAATTCAGATGCGATGGGAAACAGGATCACCACAAACGCGGCGGTGGGACCGGATATGCTCAGGCGGGAGCCGCCGGTCAGCGCGATCAGGAACCCGGCGATCATGGCGGTATAAAGACCGTGTTGCGGCGGCACGCCACTGGCGATAGCCAGCGCCATGGCCAGAGGGATGGCGATGATGCCCACGGTCACGCCGGCGATCAGGTCCTTGCGAAAGCGATGGAGGTTATAGGGTTCTTTGATGCAGCTATCGACAAAGGCGCTAGCCAAACGTACCGAACGCAAATGCGCGCGATGTGGCATATGGACTCCGAAGATGTGAAGTTAAGGGACTCGGCGCCAAATTGTTTCGCCGCGATGGCGGGACGCAGTCTGGCGCGCCCTTAGTTTAGCATGGCGCGAGAGTGAAATGATTATGTGGTTGATTTTAAAGGGTTTTTGTGGGTTAGAATTGCTGTTGGTGGCTTCAGGCGAAATCGGCAGGAACCTGGAAAGTCATGTCCTCGCCAGAATAGGGATGCTTAAAGCTCAGTGATTGCGCGTGCAGCAACAGGCGGTCGCTGGCGGCCAGCGCTTCCGGAGACGCGTAGAAACGGTCTCCCAGGATCGGGTGGCCAAGGGACAGCATGTGTACGCGCAGTTGGTGAGAGCGGCCAGTAACGGGGTATAGCTCCACCAGGGTGGCGTTATCTTCCCGCGCTAACACGCGATAGCCGGTCACCGCCGGTTTGCCGTGTTCGAAACAGACTTTTTGTTTGGGACGGTTGGGCCAGTCGCAGATCAGCGGCAGATCCACTTCGCCCTGGTCTTCCTTGATCACGCCCCAGACTTTGGCGATGTAGGTTTTGCGCACTTCGCGCTCCATGAACTGCCGTTTTAGCTCTTTTTCCGCATTGCGTCTCAGGGCCAGCACCAGCACGCCGGAGGTCGCGAGATCCAGCCGATGCACCACATGAGATAAGGGATATTTCTCCTTTACCCGGCTCCAGACGCTGTCATACAAATGCGCGCCGCGCCCGGGAGTGGTAAGAATGCCGCTGGGTTTGTTGACGACAATAATGTCCTTGTCTTCATACAGCGTCTCCAACCAGGGTTCGGTTGGGGGAGAGTAAACGAAATCGTCTTGCATAGGCGGAACGGCTGGCCAAGTGAAGTAATAAGCTCCCAGGGACGGGAATCCGGCAGTTATAAGGCGGTTCGCAGGATAAATCAATCAAGTATTGTTATCGCCGAGCCGGCGGCCATACACTATCCGGCGCTGGTTATTGACGTTCAGCGTGTAAAGCAAACAAGAGATTCAATAAAAATAAAACTGGGACGGCAACCGTCGCGGGAGGATAGAGCATGGAGCGTAGTTATCTGACGACCTTATGTTTGTTGATTTTCCATCAGATTGACGCCGCATACTGGAAAGAGTGGGAGATGTTTCAACTTCCGGGAGGCGTACAGGGATACCTGATTTTCAATATGTTGGCGTTGCCCGCCCTGTTATACGGATATCGACAGGGGTTGCTGAAAAAACGCAATGCGCCCCTGTTTTCCTATGTCTGCGCGGGTCTCGGCATGCTCACGTTCCTGATTCACGCCGGTTTTTTCCTTACCGGATACGCGCAGTTCAAACTGCCGCTTTCCATCGCGTTGATTATCGCCTGCCTGGTCAGCGGCCTCTGGCAGCTTTTTCAGACCCGCTTATTCGAGAGACATCAGCGCTGACGCCTGGGCGCCAGCCTATGGCTAGACTGGGAAAACACGTCCCGAAAAAGCCAAGTCTTGAATAACGGGCCTTGAAAAACTAAGTCTTAAAGAAACTGAGCTTGTCATCCAGCGAGTCCGCCATATTCACCAACGACTCGCTGGTGGCGGCGGTTTTCTCCGCCATGGAGGCATTGCGATGGGTAATGTCCTTCAACTGCTCCAACTGAGTAAACACATCTCGAATTCGCGTGGTTTGAATCGAATTCGATTGCGACACGCTGGAAATTCTGCCGCTGACTTCCTCAATGCCTGCTGCGATAGTCTTTAATTGCTCCGCCATCTGCGAGACCTGATCGGAGCCATTGCCCACGCCAGTCACCGCCAGTTCGATCAAACTCTTGATGTCTTTGGCGGCGTCCGCGGAACGTTGCGCCAAGGCGCGCACTTCCGCCGCCACCACTGAAAACCCCCGGCCTTGCTCGCCGGCCCGGGCGGCTTCGACGGAAGCATTCAGCGCCAGCAGATTGGTCTGGAAAGCGATATCGTTGATAACCCCGATAATATTGTTGATCTTCTCGCTGGAAGATTTGATGGAAGACATCGCCTCCAAGGTGGTTGCGGATACGCTGAGACCAAGCTGGGCCTCTTTGGCGGCGGTTTCGGAGACATTGCGCGTGGCCTTCGCCAGCTCGAAGGTGTTGTCCAGCTCCTCACGCAGCTCCCCGATCAGACGTGTTGCGCTTTCAATCGCAGAGGCCTGTTCTTCGGTGCGACGGGATAGATCTCTGGAGGCGCCGGAGACTTCGCCGGTGCTGGCGGTGAGATTTTTGCTGTCGGCGCGACATTGAATGGCGATCTCATGCAGAGATTTGATGGTCTGACGCAGGTGGTCCTGCAACTCGCCGAACTGCCCGGGTTGGTTATCCCGGGTCTTCAGGTCCAGCTGTCCCTGGCTTAGACGGCGGAAGCTTTCTTCCAGTCTGGCGAAGCTGGAAGCCAGTGTCTCCAGTGTGTCATTGATCGCTATCTTCAGGTGATTGAGGTCGCCGGGAAAGGTTTCTTCAATACGGTCGTCAAAAGCTCCTTCGCGCATAGCCTGCAGTCGCTCCTGTACGATGTGAATCGTGTGTTGAAACTGCTCCACGGCCTTGTTGACCAGGGTGAGTGTACGCGCAAATTCGCCTTGGCTGCGATGGTCTTCTTCAAGTGTGGTCAGGCGGCCTGCGGCCATGGCTTCCATGACGGAGTTAATGCGGCCCATGGAACGTCCGGTGACGGCGATGGAGTGATTGATGTGCTCGCGCAATTGTTGCATATCCCCTTTGTATTCGGAGGTGATAGGGGAATTGAAGTCGCCGTCGCCGAGTTTCTTCACGGAATCCCCGGCCTCGCCGATGAATTTTTGCCATCGATCGAACAAGTGATTGGTGGCGTTGGCCACTCTGCCCAGTTCGTCCTCTCGCACGCTCTCAATACGACGGGACAGGTCGCCGTTCTCTTTTACATCCAAAAGTACTTTTTCAATCTGAGACAAGGGCAGGGTAATGCTGCGTATGATCAACAGCGAGCAGGCGATAACCAGTGCGATGATCGCAAAGGCGATGATCAGGCCCGCGACCAGGCTGGTTTGAAACTCCGCTTTGATATCGTTTAAATAGGCGCCGGTCCCCAATACCCACTCCCAGGGAGCGAACCCTTTCACAAAGGAAAATTTCTCCACGGGTTTGTCGAAGCCAGGTTTAGGCCAGAAATAATCAACCACGCCTTCTCCATCCGCCTTCACTTTCTCCGCAAACGCCACGAACAGAGCCTTGCCGTTGGGATCTTTGACGCCCGTGGCGTCTTTGCCGTTCAGTTCGGGTTTGATGGGGTGCATTACCACATGAGGGTGGTAGTCATTCACCCAGAAATAGTTGCCATTGTCGTAGCGTAGTTTGGATATGTCTTCCAGAGCCCGTGACTTTGCTTCGGATTCGGTGAGTACGCCATTTTGGAAAGACTGGTAGTGACTCTCAATGATGGAATATCCGCTCTCCACTAGATTGCGGAGTTCTTTCTTACGGGCTTCTTCCAACGTTTTGTATTGAGTGTAAAGCGCCAGGATCAGTAGGATGAGCGTGCCCGTGATGGCTATTGCGATAAGGGCGTACATTTTCTGGCGCACGGAGATCGTATTCAGCATGAGGGCGACCTTCTCGGGTTCCTTGAATGTGTTTAAAAGTCTAGGTCAACCCAGGCGCAATTCAATCGGACGCTGTGGTTGCAAACAGGTGATGGAGAGCTTGTCTTTGGCCTGGAAGTCGTCGGCAATGGCAGGATTAAGAAATTATGTAATCCATTTATCATAATCCGCTTGTATATTTATGTGGGCTCGCTTGTACTCTTGTTTATGTCCAATACGCCGCAACTTTGAAGGTTGATGTGACAGGTAATCTTCAGGAAAGCGGTCTTATCTTGTGCTTGTTCATAGGGGCGCTGTTTTGCCTGGTCGTCAATTTTCCATACTTTTCATCAGTAGACTGAACACCTTTGTGTTAATCGTGGTGTTGCTGGCGATGGCTGGCGTGCTGGCTTTCAGCATGTATCGGCTGTCTCTGCCTGAGCAACTGAATCTGGCCTATCAGGATACCCGCGCCACGGTGAATGAGACCCTGGCGGGACAACTCAACGGTTATCTTTCCACGGGGGAGGCGACGCTGCTGACTGCCATGGAAGACACGGTCCGCGAGCTAAATGAGGTAAAGCTGGCGCAATTCCCTCAGGATATCCAGACGGCTATTGCCGCGCCGTTGCAGACGCTATTCGAATTCATGCGCACGGATTTGCGGGCCTCGGGGAAGCTTTCCGGCAATACCCAGCAATTACTGCAACAGAATGAGCGGGAGATATCCGATCAACTGTCACTGCTGTCCGGGTACGCCCGTAAGGGTATGGAAGACAAGCCAGAGGCGGCGGGGGAATATTTCGTCAAGATCGCCGCCGCTTATGAAAGCCTGTTGGGGCTGAGCGAGAAGCGCGAAAACTACTTCAGAACCTCTGACGCCAGCCTGTATGAGACGGTTACCAGCAGCCATCGCCAATTGGTGGATAACATTGCTGCGCTTTCTGGACTGGAGCCCCTTGGCGTGATGAGTGAGAAGGAAGAAGACGACTTTCTCAGTATGCTGACGGGCGAGAGCGGATCGGATGCAGAGCAATACGATCTGGTGGAGGACTATCGCAGTGAGCTGCAAAGTTTGTCCGGACGCTATCTGCGAGAGTTGGATAATACCCGTCAGATCATTGAGAACATCCATAACTCGCATGTGCGGGCGGAACAGCTGCTGACCGCGCTAACCTCGGCGATCAGCGACGTTCGCGCGGTTATCGACGCTCAGCGCGAACGCATTGTGCAGTCGGTGTATTGGGCCCTGGGCGTTTCTGTAGCGACAGTAATGATTCTCGCATTAGTGTTTGCTTTCATTCAGGCGCGCATCGCCCGGCGCATTCAAGCGATTACCCCGTCCCTCAGGGCGCTGGCCAATGGGGACTTCACGGATAAACAACGGATTGCTTCCAGAGTGAAGGAAATTGACAGCCTGGGCCGCTCCAGCAGTGAGTTGCGCGATTACCTGTCGCAACTGGCCCGGACCATTACAGATCAAGCCAGCAGTGTGGTGGCGGTCAGCGCGCAGATGAAGGCGTTGTCCAGCGCGTTGACGGATAAAATCGATGCGCAGAATGACCTGGCCGCCATGTGCGCTACGGAGGTCAACGAAATGAGCGCCTCCATTCGCGACGTGGCGCAGACCACTCAGGAAGCTTCCGACTCCGCCTCCCGCGCGACGGAGACGGTGAAAGCGGGGCAGCACGCCATGACGGCGGCGATCCAGGGAATGAATGACCTGCAGGACAGCATCGGTCATAGCAATGCCGTCATCGCACAGCTGCAGAAGGATAGCCAGGATATAGAAAAAGTATTGGCGGTCATTCAGGGCGTCGCCGAGCAGACGAATCTCTTGGCGTTAAATGCGGCGATTGAAGCCGCTCGCGCAGGCGAAATGGGGCGGGGCTTCGCTGTCGTAGCGGATGAAGTGCGCCAGTTGGCCCAGCGTACTTCCAGCTCCACCGACGAAATTCGCGGCATTATCGACAAGGTTATGCGCGGCGCTAACGCGACGGTTGAACTTATTTCCAGGCAGGGAGATATTTCCCGCGCCGCAGCGGAGAAAAACCAGTTATCCGGTCATCAGTTGCGCGAGGGCGAAACCGCCGTCGCCACGATCTATCAAATGAGCACTGTCATCGCCTCCGCCACCGAGCAACAGTCCACCGTGGCGGACAGCGTCAACCAGCACATCCAGAAAATCTCCAGCCTCAGCGATGAAAGCCGCCGCGCCGCCGAAGAAGGCGAACGCTGCAGCGAACAACTGGTCGCCATCAGCGGGCAATTGCAGCAACTGGTGGATAAGTTGAGCCTGTAGCGGGTATATTGCCCGCTCTGTTGTCACAGGTTCTGAGCACAAGCCTCGTGACAGCTTAGTAAGCACTCAACTGTACGCGACAAGCAATGAATCAAGACGAAATCCGCCAGCTGATTATTCAATCCGCCGACGCCAGAGGCTTCACCGATCGCCTATTAATAAAAGAGCTGCGGTCGCAGCTGACGCCATGCGATCCTTCCGAGTTATTTAATGGTTTGTATAGCCTGTTTCTATCCGACGACAGCAATTACCAAAATCGACAAGAACTGGCTGGCAGGCTGCTGTATAAGCTATACCCCCGGTTGCACCTAGATCTGCGGCGGGTGATAAAAGACTGCTTAGCGACCTACTACATCAGTGTGGAACAGCTGCCGCTATACCTGGTCTTGCTCTGCGGCATAGAACGCGTTGTGATGGTCGTGAATGAACTGGCTGCAACTGAACTGACAGAAAGAGAAAGAATCAGCCTGAATGTTTTCAAATTTTGGCTGGGTATGGAGGACTGATCACTCCGATACGCCCGAACCCACGTTGCCCGCCTTATAGGATTTATGTCTCGGTAACCACAGTGATATCACCGCGTCTCTCCATTTTTATCCCGCATTAGAAAAAAACTGAAACTTAATCGTATATTTCGTCACCAAGAGAATAATACAAATTTCTAGTGGGGACATATTGATGACGAATGGCTATGAGACCGTACAGAGTTTTTTATCTGCTTTAGGTAAAAAAAGTGCAATCGAATTAAATTTGGATCGAAACGGGGTTTGTTTGTTAGAGGATGATAGAGGGTTCGTCTGGCAACTTGAAGTCTTAGGAGATGAGGTGCTGATTTCATGCGAAATGATGAAAATAAGTGACCAGGACGGCAATTCGGCTATTTCCCTTTTGGACTTTAATCTTAATCTAAATAAAACAAAAGGCGCATGGTTCTCTCGTAATGCCTCTTCTGGAATGGTTTTGCTATGTATATGTAGACCTATTATTTATCTGGATGAATATTCTTTTGAGTCATTGTTGCTCGGTTTTATGAAGTCCAGTGCTGACATTAAAGAAGAGTTAGAGTTTCAATTAAGTAAAAAATCGGGCGCAAAGGAAAAAGAGGTGTCCCGACCAAACTTTGCTTCTTTCGTATAAGTCCATATCAATAAAATTCATTAGAATAGCCAGGAGAAGTCAATGGATCCTATCGTTGGGAACGCTGCCAGTTCAAGTCATCAGGTAAACACTGCAAATCCAGCCCAAGGCGTTGTCGGTGGTCAGAGTGTTACTACTAGACAAAGTCAGGGAGGTCATAGCGCGGGAGGAGATGTCGCGTCGTTGGAGACGTCTCATGCTGAGGCTCCAACGGGGTTAAAGGCAAAACCTTCTGCTCAAGAAATTTATGATCATTTCAAAGGTGACTATAAGAGTGATGATAGAAGTAAACCTTATGAAATTATGAAAGAAGTTACCAAAGATAAAATTAGTTTCGACACTGAAAAGCCAAGCCTTAATGGGATTCAGAATCGAGCATATCAAGCGCTAAAAAATATGCCTATGACACTAAGGCATTATTCTACTAATCAGCAAACAAAAGGCCAAGAACCGCCATTTAAAAGCATTGCTTCAAACTTTGAGCTGGTGCATAACGGAGTCAAAGAACTGTCGGGTGGAAGTTCTTCAAATACGAATCAAAAGGATTGGACTCATTGCGGTAACACAGCATTTACTTTCTTTCTTGTTAGTATCGACGGGCAAGTAAGCGATAAAGCAAAATTTTTGGATAACTGCACTCATTATGCTGAGATAGATCTATCGAGTGATAGTGCGAAATCATTAGGAGAGATATGGGCTTCGAAGGATTTACTGGATGAGCGTGATCTCGGTTCAGCAGTAGCAATTAAAGGAACTCCCACTGAGTTCAAAGATTTGATATGCCTTCATTTGGCGAAAAAAGGTGCGCTTGGAATGAATGTAGACGCTAAGAACGCTGTGGAAAAGCTTGATACAGCTGTATTTAAGGGTCTACCCGAAGTTAAAGTTCCAGGGTCTGTTCAAGTTGCCGAATGGAAAGCTAAATGATGGGCTTTAGTCTATATAGAAAGGCTGCTCATTCTTTTGCGTCCTGCTTTTGTCGGTATGTCTCGGTAACCACAGTGATATCACCGCAGTCGTCGCGATAAAGCCGGCGGAGGTCCACAGGCAGGCGGCCAGTCCGGCGGTTTGGAACAGCCAGCCTGACAGGAGGGTTCCACATAGCCGTCCCAGGGCGTTGGCCATGTAGTAGAAACCGACATCAAGGGAGACGCCGTCTTCTTTGGCGTAGCTGACGATCAGGTAGCTGTGCAGGGATGAATTGACGGCGAAGACGGCGCCAAAGGCCAGCAGACCTGCGACCACGGTTGGCCCAGGCGGGAGCTGGAAATATAGTCCTGTAGCGATAATCGCAGGCGTTACCGCCAATGCGGTCGCCCAGACGGTTGCGCTGGCGCCGTCAGGCGTTTTGCCTGCGGTGAGTCTGGGCGCAGCGGATTGAATGACGCCGTAGCCGATAATCCAGGCGGCCAGGAAACCGCCAACACTCCAAAAGTCCCATCCCAACTGCTCGCTGAGAAAAACGGGCAGGGCGACCACAAACCACACATCCCGCGAAGCAAATAGAAACAAGCGCGCTGCGGACAGAATATTAACCGCCCGGCTTTGCGAAAAAATATCTTTGAACTTGGGTTTGTTCTTCGCTTTGCCCATGTCTTGTTTCAGCCAATACAGGCTGGCGATCCAGATCACCATGATCGCTATCGCCATGCCCGCTACGGACCCGCGAAATCCGACCAGCGCCAGCAGGGCGCCGCCAAGAAAAAAACCGACGCCTTTCAGCGCATTTTTGGAGCCAGTCAGCAGCGCCACCCACTTATAGAGTTTGCCCTGGGCGTTGGCGGGGACCAGTAGCTTGATTGCACTCTTCGCACTCATCTTGTTGAGGTCCTTAGCGACCCCGGACAATGCCTGGGCGCTCATCACCCAGGGAATGCTTAACCAGGAGGAAGGAACCGTCAGCATAGCCAGTGCGATGACCTGTAACGCCAACCCCAGATTCATAGTGCGGTTAAGGCCGATGCGGGCGCCGAGCCAACCACCGATCAGGTTGGTGACGACGCCGAAAAACTCATAAAAGAGAAACAGCAGCGCAATGTCCAGGGGCGCATAGCCGAGCTGGTGAAAATGCAGCACCACCAGCATCCGCAACGCGCCGTCGGTCAACGTAAACGCCCAGTAATTGCCGGTGATCAATAAATACTGACGCACCTGCGGCGACAGGCTGGCGATGACGGACATAACGACTTCTGCTCCCAATGCCTCTGTTATGCTGCCCCGACCATGCGCGCCAGCTCCACCGTACGGTTGGCGTAAGCCCACTCATTGTCATACCACGCGTAGACTTTTACTTGCGTCTCGTTCACCACCATGGTGGATAAGGCGTCGATGATGCTGGAGCGAGGGTCGGTGCGGTAATCAATGGACACCAGCGGGCGCTCCTCATAACCGAGGATGCCTTTCAGTTCGCTTTCCGCCGCCTTTTTAAACAGTGCATTCACTTCCTCCACGGTGGTGGGTTTTTCTACTTCGAATACGCAGTCAGTGATGGAAGCATTGGCCAGCGGGACGCGAATGGCGTGCCCATTGAGGCGACCCGACAGCTCAGGAAAAATTTCCGTTATGGCGGTGGCGGAGCCGGTGGTGGTTGGAATCAGGCTCATACCGCAGGCCCGGGCGCGTCGCAGATCTTTATGCGCTGCGTCGAGAATGGTTTGAGTATTGGTGATGTCATGAATAGTGGTGATGGAGCCATGGCGTAAATGCAGGTTTTCATGAATGACTTTCACCACGGGGGCCAGGCAATTGGTGGTGCAGGACGCGGCGGTGACGATACGATGCGCCTGCGGAATGAAACAGTGATCATTGACGCCCATCACCACATTCAAGACGCCTTCTTCTTTCACTGGCGCGGTAACCACGACGCGTTTGACGCCCTGAGCGAAGTAGGCCTGCAGTAACTCTTTCTTGCGCATCTTGCCGGAGGCTTCAATCACGACGTCGCACTCGGACCAGTCAGCGCCGGGGATGGCTTTCTCCGCACTGAGAGCAATGTGCTTGCCGTTGATGTCGATACCATCATTGCTCGCTACGGCTTCGTGCGCCCACCGGCCGTGGACGGAATCAAAATTCAGCAGGTGGGCGTGAGTCGCCGCATTGCCGGCGGGGTCATTGATCCTTACAAACTCCACCTCGGGCCAATCCCAGGCGGCCCTAAGCGCCAGACGACCAATACGGCCAAAGCCGTTGATGCCGATTTTTATTGTCATAACCAACTCCTGTTTGTGTTGTTTATCCAGCGGTATGGCGATGTCTGCAGACTTTAGCAGCAGGAACGGGCGCTGTCGGGTTTTATCGTACTGGCGCAGCAGCTTTTTTGCGCTGATGTAGCCGCCGCTTCCTGCTTGGCGGCGCTTGCGTCGCCATAGGTGGGAATGTCTTCCAGACTATGAAAAGCTTCCCAGGCGACGCCGTCTGGGTCGATGGTCCAGTGTTTGTTGGAGCGGGCGTAGCAACAAGCGGCGCCTTCTTCCTCCGTCATGGGGCGTCCGGCGTCTTCCATTACCTGTCGCACCTGATCAAGCTCAGCTTCGCTCTCCACCTGGATGCCCAGGTGGTCCAACCCCTGTTTGGCGGAACGATTGGATATGGCGAAGTTGACCCGGGGATCATCCAGTTTCCATTTTGCGTAGTCGTCTTTAAGGATAGTCGGCTCAGCCGCGAACAGGCGCGAATAAAAGCGGACGCTGGCTTGCAGGTCTTCGACGCTCAGGTGTACATGCAGTCGTTTCATGTCGCTCTCCTTATGTATGTAAAATCATATGTAGAAAAACATATGCTTGTCTGAATAGTAACGGGCGTTAGTCGCAGCAGGCGGAACTGACGCCGGGTCTTGCGCACATGTCGGCGAGTCTGCGCCTGACCTCCTGCATAAACGCCTCATTACCGGAGGCGGTATGTTCCAGGGTGGCTTTTATCCAGTAGGGCAGGATTGGATTCAGACGATAGTAGACCCACTGGCCGCGCTTGCTGTCCAAAAGCAGGCCGGACTTGCGGAGCTGCGCCAGATGACGGGAGATTTTCGGTTGAATTTCCTGTAAGGCGTGAGTCAATTCACACACACATAATTCGCCTTCGCTCTGTATCAGAAGCATAAGACGCAGTCGGGTTTCATCCGCCAGACACTTAAAGAATGAGACGGGAGACATGGCGATTTCCTGTACTATATATGTGGAATATCATATATATGAAATTTCATATATGTCAACGCCAGAGAACTGGAAAGATAAGCGCGGAAAGTCGCAAAGCGTGAGGAGATGTAAGAAAGCGAGAGGAAAATAAGAGAGAAAAATAAGACAGGAAAGTAGGGTCGGAAAATAAAAGAAGAGAGAAAAATAAAACCAGAGGGCGCTGCTTGCGAGCGCCCGGAGGCAAGTCCAATCTCTACTGCGCAGCCGCCAGCTTCGGCTTGATCAAACTGTTGGTCAGCGCCGTGCCAGCGAACACCACAAGGCAGCCGCTCAGCATATAAATAGTGACTGGCTCGTCGAGAATGACATAACCCCAAAACATGGCGAACACCGGAATCAAATAGGTCACGGTAACCGTCTTGGTAGGACCGATACGGGATAGCAGGCCATAGAAAATAATGTACGCCAGAGCTGTGGAGAAGACGCCCATGATGATCACTGAAGTCCAGGCGGCCACGGAAATGTCCCCTTGCGGCATGTAATTCCAGGTGAACGGCGCCAGCGCCAGGGCGGCGGCGATCTGGCTGGCGGCCGCCAATACCATGGGCTGCACGCCGGTCATGAAACGCTTGGTGTAATTGGCGGAGAAGCCGTAACTGAGGGTGGCGGTCAACGCGGCCATAATCGCCAGAGTGGGACCGGTCAACGAGAACTCGCCTTTGCTGACGATCAGGATGGATACCCCAAGAAAGCCGATCAACAGCCCTACTGTTTGCCAGCGATTAAGCCAGTCCCCCAGCCAGAGCGCGGCGATAATTGCGCTCCACAAAGGCACGGCGGCGTTCAGAATGGAGGTAAAGCCGGCGCTTACATGCAGCGTAGCGAATCCCAACAGGACGAAGGGCAGGGCGGAGTTGCTCACTCCCAGAAAGAGATAGTGGGGCACATGGGCCCAGCGTACTTGATGTCGATATTTGATCAGCATAATGGGCGTCAGGCAGAGCGCGGCGATGGTGATGCGCAACTGCACCATCGCCACCGGACCGAATTCCGGCGCCGCGATACGCATGAACAGGAAGGAGGCTCCCCATAATCCTGCGAGGGCGAGCAGGTTGATCAAGTCTTTCTTTTCCATAGTCGACGCTCATGCTGATACGGCTAAAGATGACAACATGCCTTCTTTTGCAAGCCAGTGATATAGGTGGAAATATCCGGTTTTTGAGAGGGCTCAGAGCGGTGCTTTTTCCAGCTCTAAAAGCGCCTGTTTTCTATTCAATCCCCCGGCGTAACCGGTCAATGAACCGTTGCCGCCGATGACGCGATGACAGGGAATAATGACGGAGAGGGGGTTGCGTCCCACCGCCGCGCCGACCGCTCGTGTGGCGCGGGGGCGCCCCAGCAAGTTGGCGATCTGCTGG
Source organism: Hahella sp. KA22 (assembly GCF_004135205.1). Taxonomy (NCBI): domain Bacteria; kingdom Pseudomonadati; phylum Pseudomonadota; class Gammaproteobacteria; order Oceanospirillales; family Hahellaceae; genus Hahella; species Hahella sp. KA22. The sequence goes on from NZ_CP035490.1 coordinate 2,707,672, forward strand.
TAGGTGGAAAGTCGCCCGGAATTAATCTCCGACAGCGCGCGCCATACCTCCTGCTGAAAGGCGGTGCCTTTGGGCGCCAGGGGGAGATCGAAACGCTGTAACTGGCCGGCGAAGTAGAGTTCGAGCTGTCGCGCCGCTTCCTGCAAAACGGCGCAATCAGGATGGAGACGCCACGCTGGCGTCAGCTCAGGGTAATATTTCTGGCCATCGAAATAGCAGCCGGTAAGCTCGCCATTCTGAGCGGCCAGACGGACGCGCCCCAAGGGCGAGCCGATATCGATATAGTCAATCATGGGGTGTCTCCAAACTTCTCCATAAATGCATGACGGCGTAACCTCGCCATGGCCGCCAATCTTCCGCTGTCAGCGCAGCCAGTTTAGCGTCCACGCCGCCCAGGGCCTTGCGCACGCCCACATCGGAGGCGGGAAAGCCGTCGGGCCAGGACATGGCGCGCAAAGCGATATACTGGGCTGTCCAGTCGGCAATGCCTGGAATGGCGTGCAGCCGTTGTATTTCCTGCTCCACATTGGTGGCTGGAGTCAGGGTCAATTCTCCTCGCAACATCGCAGCGGCGATTTCCTGAATAGCGCGAACCCGCGTTCGGATCACGCCAAGAGAGGCCAGTTCCTCGACGGGCAGGTCGACCAGCGTCGCAGCACTGGGGAAGGCGCGGTGAATTTCCGGGAACGGGGTCTCAATAGGCTCGCCAAATTTGTCCACCAGCCTGGCAAGCAATGTACGAGCCGCCGCGACGGTTATCTGTTGTCCGAGAATGGCGCGCACGGCGATTTCAAAACCGTCCATGCCGCCGGGAATACGCAGCCCAGGCTCGTTTTGCGCTAACGTCCCCAACACTTTATTGATCTCCTGTGGGACGCAGGAAACATCAAAAAAGGCGCGCAGGCGATTGATGAGGTAGCCAATGTGGCGACTGAGCGCACTATCCAGGCGTATGCGGATGCGGGCGGCGTCTGCTTCGTGGCTGGCCTCAAACCAGCCCACGGCGGAGTCCTCTCCCGCTTCGACTCGGACAATCCTGCGATAACGTCCGTCGATGACAGCGTCCACGCCGGCAATGGTTCTGGCGCTGAGAAAGCTGAGCAGGGCGTCCCAGGCGTAAGGCGGACGGTAGGGCATCTCAAAGCTGATCATCTCGGTCTGTGTCGGCGCGGAACGACGCCGCACTTTGGATGGGATTAAACCGTAGTGCTTTTGAAACAGGTCATTAAAGCGGCGAGTGCTGTTGAATCCTGCCGCCAGCGCCACATCCGTCATGGACAGGTCGCTCTCTGTCAGGAGCTGTTTGGCCAGCAACAGGCGATGTGTTTGCGAATACTGAATGGGCGATACGCCGAACTCGCTCTGGAACAGGTCGCGCAGATAGCGATCGCTGACGCCGATCCGCGCAGCCAGTTGCGCCAGTGATCGTCCACGTAAAAAACCTTGTTCAATCAGATTGGAGGCGGCGCGGGCGAGTTGCCGCTTGCTATCCACCGCCGCGAGCCCGGGCGCGAGTTCCGGCCGGCATTTCAAACAGGGTCGGAAGCCGCCGTTCTCCGCTGCTGCGGCGCTGCGGAAAAACAGCGTGTTTTCTTTTTTCGGCTTGCGGACGGCGCAGACGGGGCGGCAGTATACGCCGGTGCTGGTGACGCCGACGAAAAAGCAGCCGTCAAAGCGGTGATCTCTGCTGATCAGAGCGTTGTAACAGGTGTCGTGGTCGAGGTTGGCGTTTGTCTTCATAGAGGCTATGCTAATCCTCAACACGAAGCCTGTCTCGCCATTTTCGGAACTGTTGTTTTTTCATTCCCGACAGACCGTTTTTCACTTCAGGCAGTTCGTTGTATTATCCGGAAAACCGGTCCCCGCAATTGCGCTGAATGATAATAACCAGGAGCTTATATGGCCTACACGCCCGAGCTGATTGATGAAATCGAGATCCTCGCTAAATACAATCTCACCACGACCCAGGAAGGGTTAAAAGTGCACCAGACTGCAGGGCAGAAAATGGTGACGGCGGCGAAAAGGCTGCATGCGAAAGGGCTGATCACCCAGGCGGACGGCGGTTACCTGACCAGCCTCGGCCACGACGCGGCGGAACACGCCCAGGCCCTGCTGACTATATTGAAGCCGGTTTGAGCGTCTCTGGGGCTCAGCAGACGCTGAGTCCCGATTCATTGGGGGAGACTTTCCGCAGGCGCCCCACAAGCAAAATATTCCTGGGCGTTATCTCGCGATTACAAAATTCCCGCACTGTCACTTCATAGCCCCGCTCTTGCAGAAACAGAGCGCGATCCAGCGCCAGCCAGATTTCCAGTGGGCGGCGAAACAGATGTCTCACCAGTTCTACTCTGCGTACTTCGCGATACCGTGAGCGGCCGGCTGCTGCGAATTGGGGGTAGTCGATATCCTTGGGCAGGTCGAGTTGTTTTTCCTTCGCCGCCCACGCGCAGAAGTGCATAAAGTCGCCATTCAGCATGGTTTTGGGAAGCGTCGGCGTGGGAAGGTATTCGTCTTTATTGCGTAACTGACGTTGCAGTGCGTCGAACCCCAGGCGCCATTGGCTTTCTTTCTCTCGCAGCGCGCGCTCTTTCGCTGAGGCGGTGACTGTTTCCTGCACCGCCAGGGATACGTCTTTCAAGGACAGGGTTAGTCTGGCCCAGCGGGCGGCTGTGGAGAGCGGCTGGTATTGCTCGCCGAGGCAGAGTTTGTGGTAGCAGCATGGCGCGATGGCGACGCCATCCGCCGCGCTGTCGACACCGGCGCGCAACAGATTGACGTGTAGCTGCCCGCAGGCGTGCAGGCCCAGACGCCACCCACCGCGATACGCTTCCTGGCCGCAATCAAACGGCTGTAGCAAGTCCTGTCGAATGTAGCGGATCGGCAGGTGTTGTTTATCCGCCAATGCCTGTCCGCTTTCACATAGTTGCGCGTCGAGTTCAAAACAGCTCAGCGTCACGTCGTTGGCGCCGGCTACGGCGCGAGCGAGGTGGCCTTTGCCTGAACACCAGTCGTGGACGTGTCCGCTCAGCGGCGGAAGGGCGGCGGCGAAGGCGGTGACCTGACGCCATTTGCGTCCGGGCGCATGCAAGGCGTCAAAAGGTGAAAACGTCAAAGGACGACCTGACGCAGCGGCTAACTCACTGGCCTGCGACAACTCCAGCAGCCAGGGCAGAAAGGGTTGAGCGATTTCCCGAAACCGGGCTGGCTCGGCGGAGCAAGTATCGACCTCTGCATCCGACAGACTTTTGATCGCCTTATAGAGTTCTGGATGCAAATGGCGCCAGCCTGGGTGAGCAGCTTCAAAGGGGCGTGGTTTCCAAAAATAGTCGTGCTCGGCGAGCAGTGCGTCGAGGGACTGGAAGCGTTGAACTAGATCCAGATCGCCCCGCTTAGAAGCAGCGTCAGGATGCAGCGGAACAGCGGCTGACATTTAGTTTAATAATTGATCAGATAAAAGGTGCGCAGATTTTATAGTGAATTTGGGGTTTGGCAAGCGAAATGTTAATGCCCGATAACGGGAAAGTCCTTGTTGGAGAGGCGTTTCGCCGTGACCTTGTGCGCGCCTTTCGTTATATTGCACGGGTTTTGCTTAAGCCAAAAAACACACTCGCTTTTTCAGGTAGGAAAATATCCATGATGAGTACGACCGATCCGCTATGGAAACAGGCGCTGGCTGGCGCGCAAATGCTATTTGTCGCATTCGGCGCACTGGTGTTGATGCCTCTCATTACCGGACTTGATCCCAATGTCGCATTATTCACCGCTGGCGTAGGCACGCTGCTGTTCCACCTGATTACTGGCGGCCAGGTTCCTATATTCCTGGCGTCTTCTTTCGCTTTTATCGCGCCGATCATGGCGGCGAAATCCACTTTCGGCTTGCCCGCCACCATGGGAGGGCTTATCGCCGCCGGTTTGACTTACATGATTTTGAGCGCAGCGGTGAGGTTCAGAGGAACCGGCTTTTTGGATCGGTTATTGCCGCCAGTGGTGGTGGGGCCGGTGATCATGTCCATCGGTTTGGGGTTGGCGCCGGTGGCCGCAAATATGGCGATGGGCAAAAGCGGCAATGGCGCCCTGCAACTGGTTCCCTATGAAACGGCGTTGATGATTTCTCTACCCGCGCTGGCGTTGACATTGATAGTGGCGGTCATGGGCAAGGGGCTACTGCGTTTGTTGCCGATATTATGCGGCGTGGCGTTTGGATATGCGTTGTCGTTGGCTTTTGGCGTGGTGGACATGACGGCAGTACTCAACGCCGACTGGTTCGGGCTGCCCGCTTTTGTGGCGCCGGAGTTCAGTTGGGGGGCGATCCTGTTTATGATACCTGTCGCCTTGGCGCCAGCGGTGGAGCATATCGGCGACATTCTGGCGATCAGCTCGGTCACTGGTAAAAACTACCTGCAAAAGCCGGGCTTGCATCGCACTCTGCTCGGCGATGGCGTGGCCACCTCTGTCGCGGCGGCGTTTGGCGGGCCGCCCAACACGACCTACTCCGAGGTGACGGGCGCTGTCATGCTGACTAAAAACTACAATCCCAAAATCATGATCTGGGCGGCGGTGATCGCTGTCGCACTGGCGTTTATCGGTAAATTCGGCGCGGCGTTGCAGACGATTCCCGTCCCGGTGATGGGCGGCATATTGTGTTTGCTGTTCGGTTCTATCGCTGCGGTGGGAATGAATTCACTGATTCGTCATCAGGTGGATTTGAGTGAAGCCCGTAACCTGGTGATCGTCGGCGTCACGCTGGTGTTCGGGATTGGCGGCATGGTGATCGGAGATAAAGACCTGGGGCTTAAAGGTATTTCACTTTGCGCTTTCGTCGCCATTATTCTGAATTTGTTGCTGCCGATGCCTGCGGGGCGCAAGGAACATATTGAGCGTGTTGAGGATATGATCTGATTTTGTCTACATCAACAGGACCTGCGCATGCCAGGTCCTGTTCTCCCGTGGTTTTTCCGACGCGCAGGCGCGTCTCTATGCGCCAGCCAATATCCCTGTCAGGTTAATATCAATGAGTGTGAGGAATGGGAACGTGATAGATATCGCCACCTACTTCCAGCACATAATATTCTGGTGAGCCTCTGTAGCGCATAATCATCATGGATTCGGCTGACTCAATATAGTGAGCTTCCACTTTAAGGGGCAGTTTTGCGTTGGGGCGCATTTCCTCGCCTTTTTCGTTCAGTACGACCATCCTGCCGTCATTGGTCATCGTAATTCTGAATGAAGCGTATTTGCCGACATTCTTGGGATCATGCCTTTCCCCGGTATTCGGATGGTTGGGGAAGTTTGGATCTCCGTCGCTGGGCTTGGTTCCCGGACTATGAGCGCAGGCGCTGAGGGAGAGGGAAGATCCTAACGCGAGGGTGTAAAGCAAACTCATCAATTTCATTATTGTCTCCTTGTTTTTTGCATTTTTTATTTAGAAAGACAGCTGTATGCGGCTGTATAGGAATCGTTTCGGGTAATACCCTGGATAATCCAGCTCACTGTTCAGAATTTCTTTGTTTTTATCGAAGAGGTTATCAACGCCAAACTGCAACTCTCCGAAGCGGCGCGGCAGTTTGTAATCCAGGCGAATATTGAAAGTCCAAAGATTGGCGTCAAAGTCTCTTTGGTCATCTGAGGCGAAAGACGCTTTTACTTTCTGGTCGGTGTATATGCTCTCCATTCGCATAGATAAGTGTCTGGGGAGATAGAGTGTGACGCCTAATGGAAGACTATGTGTTTTCACTCGGTAAATAGATCCTGTGCCAAACTGCTTGTCTTCTAAATCCTGGTCTTCATATTCGTAGGCGACATCTACCGTCGCGGACGGAGAGAGGACGCCAAAGTAGTAGAGTTTGTAATTTTCAAATTCATGATGCGGCCTTTCAGGCTCTGCCTGCAGAAGCTTGGGATGGATATCCACGGTGCGCCGCATCGCTTCCAAGCCAGCGCCGAAGCGGCCGCCCAACTTGTAATCCGCTGCTGCAGCGTAGGTCTTCACATCTGAACCGTTGGGATCGTCATACAACTGATTGAAACCGAGAATTTGCGCCGGCTCGATGGTGCGATCAGCGGCAATATCGCGCTTGAGGGATCTAAATGTCGCCAATCGGAAGGTAAGCTGTTCAGTTGGCGTGAATTCGATGCCGAATTTGGGGGACCATTGTTTAATTTCGTCAGTGGCGCTGTCGCTAATATCGATATCCGGGAGAGGGATCGGAAGATCAAAGAACGTGTTGCGCGCTCGCTCAAGCTGTAAATTATCGTAGGCGGCGCCGACCAATAGAAATACTGATTCTGTCGGCTGGATTCCAAAATAGGTATATATATTTCGGTGGGCTATGTCGTCGTCGCTATTGATATATCCATCAGCATTCTGAATGCTCGTTTTCGTTTCAATCGAAGCTCTTCCAGCGCCGATTTGGGCATAAAAGTTTGATGCGGTATGGATATACTGCGCCTCGTAAGTGCGTGGCTTACGGTCTGAAAGGGTATCTGCAGCAGCCAGCGCCTGCTCTTCCTCAAACTCCTGGTGAATAGCGGAGAACAGCCAACTGTTGTGATTGTCCAGGCGGCTGGCTAAGCCAACTCTGTAGGTTTTCGTGTCGACACTCCGGTCCTCGGGCTCTGCGTCTGGAGCGATGGTTTTCAGTTTAAACAGATGATCATCTTTTTCGGCCTTACGCGCCTCCAGCTGAATGCTGAAGGACGGATGGACCTGCCACTGCAACAGCCCATTGTAGATATTCTGTTCCTGATCCAAGCCGTTGCGGAAGCCGTCACTTTCGTAGTGATACTGGCCGAAGCTGGCGCTCACCGGGCCTTGTAGACCGGAGACGACGATGTCTTCTCCCCAGGTATCGTCGCTGCCGACAAAGCCGTTGGTGAGGCCGTAAACGCCATCTTGTAGAAACAATGGATGGTATTCATTGACGCCGCTACGGGACGGGCCAAGCCCTTCCACGATAGGCAGTCCTGTCTCGTAGAGTTGCGGTTGCAGCGGATAAGCGGTGATGGGTTGCCAGAGCTGCGCCTGCATCAGTTCGGAAACCCGGGCGGCCTGATGATTGGGCTGCGACAGGTAGCGATCCGCGAGCAAACGATGGCCATCGGCGCTGGTCGGATCTTGTCTGAGCGCCTCCCAGCCTTCCAATAGCACCGCCTGATCGAAGCCCGCTTCGCCATAGGCGCGGGCCAAGGCCGCGCTACGGGCGGCGGAGTCGCTTTGCAGCAGCCCATCTGAACGATAGACGGCGCGATTACGGTTTAGTTGTTTGGAGTGTTCTAATTCCTCTATGGCTCCGACGGGGTCGTTGCTGAAGAGTTTGTTGACGCCATCGTAGAAATACGGCGTCGGGTCCTGAGGGTCGCGCTCTTTCGCCAGCAACCACTGCTCGTTGGCGTCGTCGCTGCGCTTTTCTTCGAAATAGGCGCGCCCCAGATAGCTGCGTAAGACAGCATTGTTGGGGGACAGACTGACGGCGACTTCGAGGTCGTTGCGTCCGCCCTCCAGATCGCCGCCGCGCAATTTGGTCAGTCCCAGACCCAGCCAGGCGTCAGGAACCCCAGGGGCCGCCTTGATCGCGCTTTGGAAATGGGCGTCAGCGTTAGCCAGTTTGTGCTCGAACAACGCGATAAACCCTGCGGCGATTTGCGCTTGAGGATGAGTCGGGGCTATTTCCGTTGCGCGTCCGGCTGCATATTTGGCGTCGCGATATGCGCCGGAAGTAAGCTCAAGCTCCGCCAAACGGGTCCATGCGATGACGCTATGGGGCGCGGCCACTGTCGCTCTTTCGGCGGCGGCAATGGCTTCTGGCAGATTTAAGTTGGCCTGCCAGGCGTAAGAGAGGGCGAGCTGTGCGGACGGGCTGTCGGAGCGCCGGGCGACGGCGTCCTGCGCCAGTTTCAATGACTGTTGAGACTGACTGTTGACCGCAGCGAGTATGGCTTGCATGGCGAGGGCGAGATGTCCCAGGCGCTGGTCATTTTGCAGGGACTTCAACAGGCTGCCTGCTTCCTGCTGTTGGCCGGACGTTAATAATATCGCCGCCTGCGCAAGCCTTAAGGAGGGCCCATTGTCTGAATCGGCGCGTAACGCCTGTAACGCCGCATCTGGGCGATTGTGATCAATCATCTCCTGAACTTTGGATAGCGTGGCGACGCCATCGCCATCGCCATCGCTCATAGCGGCCAACTCCTTCAGCACTGTGCCCGGAGGGTAATAAATCGCCCAGGCGACCGTGTCCTGCGTATTGACCTTTAAACTGCGCAGGTGCGCGCCTGTATCGCTGCGCGCTTGTTCGCCCTGCGTCAGGCGCAGGCGTTCGGTGTCGGTAAAAGCCAGCACTTTGCCTTCGATCACCGTGACGGAGCCGCCTTGCGTGGCTTCCACGACGAATTCGGTGCCTTCCACCATGGCGTTCACGTAAGGCGTGTCGACTTCAAAGCGATTGACAATACGGCTCAGAAAGTGGGCGACGCCTTGCTTGAGCTGCACCCAGAAACTTTCTTTCTCGGCGTTGTCGGGAAAGCGCATGATTGCGTTCTGATTCAGGCGCATGTAAGTGTTGTTGCGCAGATAAATGGAGGCGCGACTATCCTTGCCCGTACGCAGAGTGTCGCCGGGACAAAGATACTGCTCCGGCTTTAACGAGGTCCAGGATTGTTGGGGGAGTGATTTTTCCAGCGTTCCCTGGACGGCGATAACTTTGCCCATCCAGTCCACGCAGGGAGGCGCGGCGACAGACGCTTCCGACAGCGTCAGGCTAATGGAAAACAATGTTCCGCATAAAACACGACACAGCAACTGGCCACGCAGCAATAGGCCCACGGCGATCTCCTTAACGGGTACCGCATTTATTATTGATGTTCAGGCTGACAACTACGTGAGGACACCGCGCCGGTTTTGAGAGACAGCTTCCGGCAAGCTCAATATCCGCCCAGATATATGACTATGTTTTTATATCGATGTGGCTCCAGTGTTTGGAAGTTATCCCTGAGGATTAAATTCGGACACAGAGGAGTCATCTGTCTTTTGGCTTATTCAACACTTACGAAAGTGCCGCATAGTCATGTAATTATTCTGAGAGGATTCTAGCAATAAATCCAGGCATTAGTGCCGGTAATTCAGTGGAAAAATTCCAATAAACTCATATAAATGGACTAGACCTTGCTAAGCTGGGAAACAAACTCCGGTGCGCCTTTGTATGTTGACTGTGAAGATATTGCATCGCATTGGCGCAGATAAAATTTGCATACGGAATCGGCGCTATTTTCGTGCAGACGCGCGAAAGTAACCCGGGCTTGCGCAATGTCTCCCAGGTCCAGGCAGTGCAGCGCTTGCCGAAACGCGAACTCATTGTCATGACTCCAGTTATCCTGCATCAGGCTGAACAAGGCGACAGGTCGTTGTTTGCCCTGCAGTAGAAATCGCCCCAGAGCGCGTAGAGAGCTGGACTGACTATCAGCGCAGGTCTCACTGATCAGTGTGTCCGTCCCCAGTAACTTATTGGCGTTTTCGATGCGCGACGTCGTGTTGACGATATCGCCCATCGCCCGATATTCGAAGTGGTCGGAAGCCCCGAAATGGCCCAGCACCACTTCGCCGGCGTGCAGGCCGATGCGAGTGGGTAGCGGCGAGTCCGGATACTGTTGATTGAACAGATCTATGGATGCGCGCAACGCCTTCAAGGCAGGCTCGATTGTCGTCCAGGTCTTATCGGTGGGGATATGCGGCCAGAGTGCGATTACCCCATCGCCCGCCACATCGGAAATGATTCCGCCGTGCTGGCGAATTGGCGTGAGCACAGCCTGGTAGTAGTTATCCATGATTTGGCTCAGCCGCTCTGGTGACACGCTTTCAGACAGCGCGGTATAGCCGGCGGCGTCAGTTGAGAGGCACACGCCGAATAGTTTCTGCTGTTGCGGCAGCCCCGGTTGACTGGCCAGACGCTTAATTTCACTCGCCGGAATATAGCGGCCAAAGGCCAGCTCCAGACGTCGCTTCTGCTGCTCGATAATCTGCACGCGCCGCCATATTCCATGCAGCGCCGCAGCGGGAGTCAGTCCCAGGATAGGCGTCATCCACGGAAGCCAGACGTAACTCTGTACGAACAACGCGTACGTCAACGTCATATAGCTTGCGGCAAGCAAACACAGCAACAGCAGTCCGCGTCCGGGAGCACTGAGATTGCTTAATGCGAACGCCAGCGTGGCGTAAAACAGCGTTGCGATGAACCAGACTCCCAAGTGATAACGCACGGCGCTGTTTTCCAGCAGATTGGCGTAAGCGGTGGCGGCCAGCTCTACGCCGCTGATATCCAGGCCGGTGTCTGGCGTGAAGGGGGTATAAAAGCCATCACGCTGATCAGGCTGATATTCCGCCGCATAGCCGATGAAGACGGTAGCGTCGCGCAGAACTTCGGTGTAGTCGCCGGGGCGCGCCAACAGGTCTTCCATGAAAATGGTGGGAATGGATCGGGGCGGGCCATAGAAATTATACAGCTGCGTTGGCCGCAACCCCTGCAAACGGGCGATGGCGGCGTCGCGGTCAGGGGCGCGTTGCAACAGCGCCGCCGCGGGCATCGCCCAACGCGGTGGGTTGGCGGGTTGTCGCAACCAGAAACGACTGATTTTGGAAGACACTTTCGGCAGTGCGAAAGGCGCTGTCGTCGTCGCTGCGTTTGCAAACAGGGGGAGCGGCTCGCTGACACTGTCCGCGACAATGCGGCGACCATCGACGTTGGTGATACGGCGCATGCTGAAGGCGAACAGCGCGACCTTACCGCTGCGGGCCATGGCGTCGGCAAAGCGTGCGTCCGCGGCGGTATCCCGGGCTTCTCTGAAATAGATGTCGAATGCAATCAAACCGACCTGTTGATTTTCCAGCGTGTCCACCAGTTCCCCGTAAACCGACCGGGGCCATTCGGTGAGCCGAGCCGGGACCTGCAGGTACGCAGCGGTGTTTTCCGTGATCGCTATCACCGCTACTTTGGGAGGAGGGGCGCGCCCGCCACGCAGATGAAACAGCGTATCCAATCCGAAGCCTTCTTCCATGCTCTGGCCGACCGGCGTCAACAGACCCAGAGCCAGAAGCAGGCTCAGCAGCAAGGGCGGCAGCCATAACTTTAAGTGCTGTCGAAGGGGCGGACGGAGTTGTCTTAGTTCGGGCATCTGGTTAATTTTTACGGAAAAATCACTCACTAGCGCGTAACATATAAAACATAGCCGGGGACGGCGTAATAAGAAAAAATGATGTCGGAGCTAATACAGTATGAGTCTTTTATCGCAGATTCCACTTTTCTCCGGGTTCGACGCTGAACAACTCCAGCAATTGGAAAAGCATGCTGTTTTTCGATGTTTTCAGAAAAACAGTATTGTCATTACGGAAGGCGACCGCAGCGACTCCCTTTATATCATCGTCTCAGGACGGGTCCGAGTGTTCTGTAGCGATGAAAACGGCAAAGAGGTCACTCTGAATGATCTTAAAGCCGGCGAATATTTCGGAGAATTGGCCTTATTTGATGACAAAGAACGCTCAGCTTCGGTGATGGCTACCGAACCCTGCCGCTTTCTGATGTTGAACAAATCCAGTCTGTTGGAAGCGTTCAGGCAGACGCCCGATCTTGCCTACAACCTGATTATCCACCTCACCCAACGCGTGCGCGCACTGACCAATAATGTGAAAAACCTGGCGCTGATGGATGTCTACGGCAGGGTCGCCAGTACTCTGCTGCAGCTGTCGGAGCGCAAAGGCGATCGCCTGATTACGGAGATTCCGCTGACGCAGCAGGAGATCGCCAATCGAGTCGGCGCCAGTCGGGAGATGGTCTCGCGCATCATGAAAGATCTTGAGATAGGTGGATATATCAAGGTGGAGAAAAAGAAAATCGTCATTAACGACGCGCTGCCGGCTCACTACTGAGTCGGCGCGCGCAGCGCCTCGTCCTTCAAGGCGTTATTAGCGGGGTGGCGGTCCTTTTGTTTTGCGCCCATAGCTCCAGAATGGCCTCGTCACTGATCAGCGGCGGATAGCGTAGATAATCGGTGGTTAAAGCGACCGGTCGCAGTCCGGGCTGTACGCCCGGGATGACGCCGGGAGCTTTGTCCTGGTCGATTACATTTTCCAGTACGGAAGCGTTGGTCTGGATTACAGGAGGATGTTTATCGTCACTGATGGACACCCTTTCAAAGGCGATGCTTGCGGCGACGGCGCAAAAGAGGGCGACGGCGACGAGTGGCGCATCAATATAGACTTTCATAGGACGGCTCTTTTTGTAGTTGCGACTACTCTCGGAAGTTGAAAATCTGGATCAGCGTTGAAATTGCAATAGTTATTAGACCAGCGGACGGAACAATCCTCTGTAACACAATGCACTTTCAATGTGTGGAAAATTCACTAACCGACCGTCCTCGCGAAGCATCTCCACCGTAATCCCGGCGCAGGCGCTTTGGTTGAACTCACCCGCTTCCCGGATACTGCCGGCTAGTCGCAAGGGGCCTGTCCAGGAGCCGCGAACGCGGCGGTTGGCCCTCTGTATTAAATATAGTCCAAAATATGATCACTGGGACGACAATGTAAAAAGTTTTTTAAGGTCGCCTCAGGCAAGGGCGAATGTTTGCTATTTGCAATAAGTTAGTCTTACATTGAAGAAAAGTTGTGGCTAATAATTGAGCAGATTATGGCGCTTTTTTCCATCATAAAGCTGGATGCGATCAAAAAAAGGAAAGAAGAGCGACCCAACGACCCTGGCGAGCGACATACTGTTCTAGTTGTGGATGATGAGCCCGCCAACCTGAAGATGCTCGCCAGCCTGTTAGCGGATCAGTATCGGCTTATCGAAGCCCGCAGCGGCGCGGAAGCGCTCGATAAGGCCCAGGAACTACAGGACCCATCCAGCATCAGTCTTATTATCAGCGACCAGCGCATGCCGGGAATGAGCGGCGTGGAGTTTCTGGATAAAATTCGTCTTATTATTCCTGATGCGGTGCGCATTATTCTCACCGCGTATATGGATGTGGGCGCCATTTTGGAAGCAGTGAATCAAGCCCACATTTATCAATTTATTATCAAGCCGTTTGACCGGCATGACTTTCTCCTTACCGTCAAGCGGGCGACGGAGCACTTTGACTTGCGTCAGGAGCTGAACGGCTATGTGCATAAGCTTGAACAGAAGGTGGCCCAGCGCACCCAGGAGTTAGAGCGCAAGAATACGGAGCTGCGGCAAGCCTATGACAAACTGGAGGCGCTCAGCGTCACCGACCCTCTGACGGGACTCAAAAACCGCCGCTTTATCCATAGCGTTCTGCGCCAGGACAGCGCATTCGCCGCACGGGAAAGCCTGAATCTGGAAAATCGCCCCATTTCTCCACCGGAAGGGAAAATCAGTGAAGATGTGCGTGGCGCCCGGCGCGATCTATTGTTCTACCTGATCGACATTGACCATTTTAAGCAGGTCAACGATGTATATGGCCATATGGCGGGAGATCAGCTGTTAAGAGGGTTCAGTCAGCTGCTGGCGTCGCTGTTTCGCGAGTCCGACTATCTGGTGCGCTGGGGCGGCGAGGAATTTCTGGTGGTCAGTCGCTTTGTGAGTCGTGAGCAAGCCTGCTTCATCGCCGAGAGAATTCGCCGGGAAGTGGAGCAGGCGACGTTTGAAATCGGCCTGGATGAAAGCGTCAACAAAACCTGCTCCATAGGCTTCGCCTGTTATCCGTTTTTTACTCAGCGCCCTGGCTACTTGTCCTGGGAACAGGTGGCGGATATCGCCGACTGCGCCTTATATGCGGCCAAACGCAGTAGCCGCAATAGCTGGGTGGGCGTGTTCAGCAACAACGCCGAGGAGCCCTGGTCGGAACTTTCCGGCAAAGACTGGCTCAGTCGCTTCAAGGCCGGTCCTGACGATATGTTGAGCCGGGGGGAGGCGAAGGTGATCTCCTCTTCTGAGGCGGCCGGGTTTCAGCGCTGGTTTGGATCAGACGCGCGATGAGGCTGCGCGCAATCACTTTGCTTGTACTGGGGATGCTGACCGCTGGTTTCTCCGTTATCGCCCTCGCGCAGGAAAAGTTGAACTTCGCCCTGATGGTGTCTCGTAGCGAAGGGGATTTGTTTTATGAGCCATTGGTGCGCTTTAGCGAAGCCGTGGCTGAAGATCTTGGCGTCACCCTGAAGGTCTATTACGCCCATGACGACCGCATTCTATATACCTCCAACATCGAGAAAGCCGCTGGGGAAGAGGGCGCGGACGCCATCATTCTGCAAAGTTTCAAAGGCGGCGGCGCTCGTTACGTCAGTATTGGCGAGCGCTATAAGACGCCCATGTTCTTTTTTAATGACGTCAATATGATGGACGAGGTCGCCGGCTCCGTTTTTTGGGTGGGGGAAGTCACTCCGGATGGAGGCCTGGCGGGCGGGAGTCTGGCGCAGACTCTGGTGGAGCGCGCCCGCAGCCTGGGGATGCGCAATGACCAGGGAATGATTGAGGTTGTGGCTTTGGAAGGGTTTTCTTCCTCTGGCGCCTCGCTGCGCCGGGTTGGTGGGTTACAGGATTATGTCGCCGCCAATCCGGACGTCATCCTGCATCAGGTTCTGGCCGCCAATTGGCGGCGAGAGGAAGCGATGCAGAAAATGGATGGGCTATATAAGCGCTACCCAGGCGTCAAACTCGTATGGGCCGCCAGTGACTCTATGGCGCTGGGCGTCGTCGACTGGGCGGGCGAACATGGACTGACCATGGGGGAGGATCTGCTGGCGGGAGGCATCGACTGGGCCGGAGAGGCCTTGATGGCGGTTGCTGACCATCAAATCGAGGCCAGTTACGGCGGTCACTTCATGGAGGCGGGCTGGTCCATTGTCGTGATGTTCGATTACCTGCGAGGAGCGGCGCCCGCCAGCGAGCATGTGAGTTTGAGCACGCACATGGACGAGCTGAACGCCGGCAATGTCAGGCGCTATCTGAAGCTATTCGGTGATATGGACTGGAAGAAAGTGGATTTCCGGCGATTTTCCCGTTTCCATCACCCTGAGTTGACGCAGTATCGCTTCAGTCTGGATGAGCTGTTGCGCGCCAGTGAAGGGCCTTGAGTGGGTATGACTGAAGGTTCGTTTTATACCTCTCTGCGATTCCGCCTGCTGTTCTATATTCTGTTATGCAGTTCGGTGATTACGCTTATCGTGACCTCACTGCAGCTATATCTGGATTTTCGGACGGATGTTCAACTCATAGAGAGCCGCTTTGACCAGGTAGAACGCAGCTATTTGCGACCCATTGCCGACGCGATCTGGAATTTTAATTACCAGGCGGCGGAAATTCACCTGGATGCTATCCTGAGTCTGCCCGATATGGTGTGCGCGATGGTGCGTCAGGATCAGGAAGTGCTGGTGTCGAGGGGGGCGACGCCGGAGGCGGAGCGTAGCGCCATAGTTAAGTCATTCATGCTGGAGCTACATCGCGACGACCGCACGGTCATCCTCGGGCAGCTGACCGTTTGCGCTTCTTTGGAAGGCGTTTATGAGCGCCTGTTCAGTCGTGTTTTGGTGATTCTGGGCTCCCAGGGGGTAAAGACGTTCCTGACTTCCGCCTTCTTCCTGTTTATTGCGCAGCTATTGGTGACGCGGCATCTGGCGAAAATGGCGCGCTACGCAAAAAGCCTGAGTAAGGACGGCTTGCATCAACCGCTGCTATTAAGGCGTAAAGCAGCTCCCGATGAGCTGCAATCGCTGGTGGACGCCATTAACGCCATGCGGTCGAACCTGCTGCAGGATATGGAGCGCCAGCAAGGCTTGATTCGGCTGGCGCAGGAAATGGCGGGGTTGGACAACAAGCGCGCGGTGCTTGCCTGTGCGGCGGAGTACCTGCTGCGCAAAGCGCATCCGCGCGAAGGCGCCAGGGTTGCGGCGTTTGTTCCTTTCCAAGGCGAGCAGGGGCGCATGCGTTTTGAGCGTTTAACCGCAATGGCGCCGCTGCAGCGCGGAGCGGCGGATTTCGGCGTGGAATATCTGGATCACTCGCCTATCGAGGACTTTGGCGGCTTTCAGTGGATGCCTGAAGGGGCGGGTATTCGCATCAGCGGCGATGCGGTGGAGTTGTCCTGGGAAGAAGAGGGCCGGCCTGTTTTCTATCTGGGACTCATCGGGGTGGATACGGCGCGCATTCAGGCCGAGCAGGAATATGAATTGTTGCCGACGCTGATGCAGTTTGTGTTGCTGACTCTGAAGAATGTGCAGACCACGCAAGAGCTGGAAGGCAAGGTCGGTCATAAGACCGCTTTGCTGCAGTCCGCGGTTAATGAGCTGACTGAGCGCAACGAAGAGCTCAAGTCCGCGCAGTCCCAGCTGGTGCAGGCGGAAAAGATGAACAGCCTCGGCAGCCTGGTTGCCGGGGTGGCGCACGAAGTGAATAATCCTAATAACTTCATTCATGTCAGCACGTCCAATTTGCTGAAGGAACTGTTCGACCTGCAAATACTGATTTTTGAGCTTTCCGAGGGAGAAAGCGCAGTGCAGGATGAGTTTGATCAGCGTTTCCTCAAGCTCTATCGCCATCTCTCCATTATCACGGAAGGCTCCAGTCGCATTAAACGTCTGGTGGACAGCCTGCGCGACTTTTCCCGGATCGAAGGCGCGGAGCAAAGCAAAGCGCGTGTGATGTCGGAATTGGAGGGAACTTTGCGGCTGGTGCAGTCGGCCCATCGCAGCGACATCGACTTTGACGTGGATCTGCAGGCGGACCCGAAGATCCTGGGGTTTCCCGCGCAATTAGGGCAGGTATTCATGAATCTGTTGATCAATGCTTGTCAGGCGGTTGAAGAAAAGCGCGCAGACCCTCAAGCCGAGACTGGCTATCGGGGGCGGATAAGCGTCTCCAGTCGGATTGAGTCGGGCGCTCTTTGCATGGTTATCGAAGATAATGGGCCGGGTATTCCGCCAGACAGGATGAAGCATATTTTTGACCCTTTCTATACCAGCAAGCCTGCGGGGCAGGGCACAGGCCTGGGTTTATCCATCTCGTACGAGATCATTCAGGCGCATCGGGGAGAAATAACCTGTGAATCGGAACCGGGACGAGGCGCGAAATTTGTGATCCGCTTGCCGGTGTGCTGGGATTAAAGAGAGTATGTTGCTTGTATAGGGATGACAAGTTGAGTTGGGCCTGTTCAATCAGGCGTGAGACTAAGGAGGCGAAGATTCCCATCATCAGCGACGATGCCGGAACTTCGACTTGCCTTGGGTAACTGCTTTGAGACGTACAGAAATCATGAACGCACCGCAATTCGACTGTGTCGAGCAGATTGGGGCCGCTTTGGCGGCGCATTGGTATAACGCCCTTGCAATTGAAATCAGTCCGGGACAACTGGTCTCTCGCTTGCTGGCCACAGGCGACGATGTGGAGATGTGTCTGGGAGGATTTGAGTGGATTTGCGATGGCGAGGAGAGGGCGGCTCTAATTGGTCTGCCAGATAAAGATCCTCATGGCGCGGCGATAGCCTTGCCGGAGAGGGTTGATGACGGCCATCACTGCCATTTCATTCTCAACCTGGCGGCGTTAATCGCCCACAAAATCGGCGCATCCGACGACTTCACGGCGCTACAGGATTCTCAAATCACCGACGATCTGATCGCGATGCTGAAAACTGCGATTGAATACGAAATGCTGCATTCCCTCGGCGACGTCAAGCGTCAACTGGAGCAGGGCGGCGTGAAGTTCGCCGCTGACGCCGTGGTCGGCGTGTACCGCCACGATGAACTCACCCCCACCATCCTTGAAGACTACGCCAACGGCCCGGAACAACTGGAATTCTGCTCCCACAAAATCACCCCGGAACAGGTGCTGGAAATAGTGGCCGACGCCTTCTACCGGTCTGAAGAGAGAAAGACATGGCTGAAACAAGGCGGACTGTTTGTGGTGGAGTGTGAGCTGTGACTGATTGAGTCAAGCGGCCAGAGCCAATCTCAGCTGCAGTGTGAGGCCCGCTCTTATGGTCACCTACCGATACCTTCTCTGTGAGTTAGCTTCTTTTTATAAAGATCAAAAATAAACGCGATGCTGTGGGTTTCATAGCCCGTCAGCGGACCTGTCTTAATGAACCACCTTTGCAGTTTGGGAAGCGCTTCTTCCTTTAACAGAGAGCTCGAAATGGATAAATATTCCTTTGGCAGTGCAGTCAAAGTGATTGTCCATTTCGGCTCATATAAACCTTGCACGATAAACTTATTAGGCGATGAATGGCGAGTACGCAGGCGAGAATACGTGGCTTTCAGGATGGTGACCGGCTCCTGCATACGGAGCCTGTAGCGATAGGAGCTCAGTGAGTACTCGTCTCCGAACCTAAAAATCGCCGATAACTCGCTATATTGAGGTACATCGATAAGAGCCTCCGATAAAGCTTTGCTGTTTAACGGAAAGGCATGGTCTTTGGGTATTTTATATCTCAATTGGGTGGGGATCTGATTCACTGCTAATGAAATCTGGCGGGTAAACGACTTGAGATAATAAGGTGAAATAGATCGCTTGTGTACAAGATGCGGCAGCCAAGGCCTTTTTTCGGGCAATAAAAAAGCCCGATATAAAATCGAGCTTTTAGGAATGCTGGTTGCGGGGGCGGGATTTGATCGCGGCGGGCCTCCGCATACGACCGCTAAGGTCGTCCTTCAGGCAATAAAAAAGCCCGATATAAAATCGAGCTTTTAGGAATGCTGGTTGCGGGGGCGGGATTTGATCGCGGCGGGCCTCCGCATACGACCGCTAAGGTCGTCCTTCAGGCAATAAAAAAGCCCGATATAAAATCGAGCTTTTAGGAATGCTGGTTGCGGGGGCAGGATTTGAACCTACGACCTTCGGGTTATGAGCCCGACGAGCTACCAGACTGCTCCACCCCGCGACAACGAGGGCGTATACTAAAGATCCGAGTGGCGCACGTCAATGGCAATTGCTAAAAAACTTTTGAAAAAATCGCTATTTATCGGTTGGCTTCGGATGAAGCCCCAGTGGACAAGGCTTTTCCTGCGCAAATAACAGAAGGGCATCCTTCTATTAGCTGTACGCTTCAGGGTTCGGCAACGGAATTTGTTGCTTTCCACTTCTTGGCTAATCGTCTACTCCAGTTTGAAATATATACAGGGATAGAGGTGACGCCTACGCAGCGACTTATTTTTTTTCTAATATTCCGTCTCGCTGATAATGTGCTGGTATTGGGTCATCTGCTCTATTTCTTCTGTTCTGAAGCCGCCAAATATTATTTTGTTTTTAGAGAGGGCTGCCTGGGCGAGCTTTATAACGCCTTCATTATTTATCGTCACATTGTGGTCGGCTAGCGATCATCAGCCAAAAAGCAGGCTTTAATTATTTGAAGCCTGAATGATCCGTGTTCAACAAAGAATGGTATATCGAATTCGCTATGAAATATGGTGCGTGCGGGAGCTTACGTAAGTTGGCGTGGACTACCCGTGGCCTTCGTAGGCTTGTTGTCTGGAGAGAGGGGGCGTTTTTTCTGGCAATAAAAAAGCCAGCTAAAAAGCTGGCTTTAGGAATACTGGCTGCGGGGGCAGGATTTGAACGGGCCGGCCACCCGGATACGACCGCCGAGGTCATTTTTTCAGACAATAAAAAAGCCAGCTAAAAAGCTGGCTTTTAAGAATGCTGGTTGCGGGGGCAGGATTTGAACCTACGACCTTCGGGTTATGAGCCCGACGAGCTACCAGACTGCTCCACCCCGCGACAACGAGGTGCGTATACTAAAGACCTTGTTTGCATCCGTCAACCCCTTGCGAGAAAAACTTAACGGCGTGGTCAAATATTACGCGGAGTTGGGCTCCGGCGTGAACAAACATCCAGATGTTTGACTATTATTTAGCTCAAGCCTGTGTTTTCGGACGCCAACAGTCTCTCTTATGAGCGGAGCTGTTCGGCGTCTCGCATAGAGGAGAGGTTGGACGCAGCCCTAGAGCCAATAATAAATCAGTAATTTCAAGAAACAGCCCGATAGGGCATTTGAGAGAGTGAGTCAGAACTTCGATGGATTCCCTGGAAGAGCTGTTCGCCCGAGCGCGTAAAAATGAAGAGATTGCGCGTAACCTGTTCGACATTGAGGTTGCGATCCTTAATGTCGCCAAGGTGCAGCCGTTTCTTGAACATCTGTTGCAAACCGTGCAGGTCAAATTCGGCGTCAAGCATGTCTGGTACGCCATGGTTGAAAGCGCCCATACGGAATCCCTGATAAAAACCCTGAAAGCCTCGCCGGATCTGGCGGGAAAGTGGGTGAGTGCGCCTTCCGTTGAGTATCTGGCGGCGACGAAGGGAGCGCGGGAGCCGCTGATGGATCACGCCGATCTGTATCGTTTCTTCTTTATGACGCCGCCGGAAATCCGCACCCAAATTCGCTCCATAGCGATACTGCCTTTGATTCTTGAAGGACGTCTGGCGGGAAGCCTGAATCTGGCGGCCGACGACCAGGAACGTTATCGCGCCGATAAAGAATGCTTTTTTTTGCGCCAGCTGAGCGTCAAGGCGTCGCTATGTCTGAGTTCTGTGGCGGCGCGGGAGAAAATCGCCGATCTCGCCACCCGCGATCCGCTGACGCAATTGCGCAACCGCCGGGAAATGGAAGACGCATTGGAGGTGGAGATCAGTCGAGCGGGGCGTAATGATCAGCCATTGGCGCTGGCGTTTATTGATTGCGATGACTTTAAGCTGGTCAACGATGCTTACGGTCATGACGTGGGCGACGAATATCTGAAACATGTCGCTGAGGGCCTGTGTGCGATGCTGCGTAAGTCCGATCAGGCGTTTCGCTTCGCTGGCGATGAGTTTGTGGTGCTGTTGCCCGATCAGGATCAAGAGGGCGCTGAGCAAATTGCAGAGCGGCTATGCGATTATCTCTACGCTAACCCGCTGGTCATTGACGATATGCGTATTCCTGTCAAAGTCAGCATTGGCGTAGCGTCCACCAGTCAAATCGGGACGGGAAGCGCGCGTTCGCTGTTAAAGCTGGCGGACAAGCGTTTGTACGAAAAGAAAAAACGCAAGCCCTGCGCGGCGGCGCGCCTGTCGTCTCAGGATCAGTGCTGACGCTCTCGCAGCACGCTTTCCCGGTATTCTCCCGGCGTAACCCCCGTCCATTTCTTAAACGCGCGATGAAAGGTGCTGGGCTCGGTGAATCCCACCTTGAAGGCGATTTCGTTGATGGACATTTCCCGACGTGAAAGATAATAAATCGCCGCGTCTCGCCGCATATTGTCCTTAATCTCCTGAAACGACGTGTTTTCCTCTTTCAGGCGCCGCCTTAGGGTTTGCGGACTGACATTGATCTGGGACGCGATAAACTCAAAATCCGGCATTTGCTGGCTAAGGTCACGCCCCACTAGTGCGCGGATTTTCGATGTGTAGGTGTTGCTGTCGTCCGGCCGAGCCAGCAAATCGGCGGGGGAAGTTTTCAAAAACTCCTTGAGAGAAGGCTCATCCTGGATCACCGGTAACTGCAGATAGCGTTTATGGAAGTAAATGCGCGTGTCCGGCTGATTGAATTGCAGTGGGCAATAGAACAGGTGGCGATATTCACTGGAGTGCTCCGGCTCGGGGTAGTTGAAGCGGGCTTCGTCCAAAGCCACTCGCTGCCCGGTCAGCCAGCAGGCGAACCGATGCCAGATAACCAAAAGACTTTCCTGAAAGAAGTGGTAGGGATCGTGAAAAGTCGCCTCGGCGTCGACGATGAGCACGGCCTGATCTCCATGTACTTCCAGCTTCAAGGTCACCGGCTTGTCGAACAGAGAATAAAAGATGCGGCCGCGACGCAGCACGCTTTCCAGGTTATTGCAGTGCACCACCAGATAACACATGGTGGCGAAGGTTCCGGTTTTACAGACGGTGTCCGTCAACCCCATGAATTCGTCCTGTAAAGCCTTCCAGATGCATTGCATCAGTTTGGTGTACTGCGGGCCGCCCACACGACTGCGCGGATTCTGGTACGCCTGCAGGGGGATGCCTGCGCAGCGTAATAGTTCGGCAACGTCCTTGCCTTGTCTTTCGGCGCCGCTCAGCGCAGCGCGAACAAAATGACTGGAAACCGTAAGTTTTGCCATGTTTTGGATATACCGGCGGAGAATACTGTTCGTCATGCCCTTGTGGGGCGCTAACCTATTGGAATCTATAGAAACTCTGATTTGCTCAGTCTTAACTAATTGCCTGTCATGATCAAGGATGATTTCGCCAATGGATTTGGCGCGGAATCCCATTGGCGTTTGATCAAGGGACATGATAATGGGGGCTGAAGCGATGCGTCCGGCTATCTGATCGTTGTAGACAATATAGAAGGAAGTTATTTGTCTACCTGAATTAATAAAATAAAACGGTGGTTTCTCTATATGTCTGCGCCCTTATCCTCCCTGAAAATACTCGACTTCTCCACGTTGTTGCCCGGTCCCTGCGCCACCATGATGCTGGCGGACATGGGCGCGCAGGTTTTGCGAATCGAATCGCCCACGCGTACTGATCTGCTAAGAGTTGTTCCGCCGATGGTGGGAGAGGTCTCCGCCAGTCACGCTTATCTGAATAGGGGGAAGCGCTCTCTGACCCTGGACCTGAAACAGCCGCAGGCTGTTGATATCGTCAGAAAGCTGATTCTTGAATACGACATAGTGGTGGAGCAGTTTCGACCGGGAGTGATGCAGCGTCTGGGGTTGGACTATGAAACCCTGAAGGCGATTAACCCCCGATTGATTTATTGTTCCATCACTGGATATGGGCAAAGCGGCCCCTATCGGGACAGGCCCGGTCACGACATTAACTATCTGGCTCTGGCCGGCGTCAGTTCCTACAGCGGAAGAGTGGAAAGCGGCCCAGCCCCGTTTGGCGTGCAGACGGCGGATGTGGCGGGAGGCTCCCATCATGCAGTGATGGGGATTCTGGCGGCGGTTGTGCAGCGCCAAGTGAACGGGGAAGGGCGGTGTATTGATATCTCCATGAGCGACGCGGCCCTGGCGATGAACCATATGGCGATGGCGGGCTATCTGGCGACCGCGAAAGATCCGCAACCGGAGGAGGAAATTCTAAACGGCGGAGGCTGCTACGACTATTACCGCACTCAGGACGGGCGCTACCTTTCCGTTGGCGCCTTGGAGCCGCAATTCGCCGAGGCGCTCTGCCGCGTCTTGGATATTCCCCAGATGCTGCCGTTGATGTTAAGCCCGCGTGAGCGGGATCGGCAGACCAGCAAGAAAAAGCTAACAAAAATTTTTCTGGGTAAAACTCTGGCGGAATGGGAACGGGTATTCGCATCGATCGAGGCCTGCGTGGAACCGGTCTTAACTTTGTCCGAAGCGGAAAAGCATCCACACTTCAACGCGAGGGAAATGTTTTGCCAAGTGAGTGATGCTGAGGGCGTGAGTCGAAAACAGTTGGCGTCCCCCATCAAATTTGAGGGAGACGCCTTTGTTCCTGGTCGCGCTGGCGCCGCATTGGGCCAACATAGCCGGGAAGTATTGACGGAGTTGGGCTTTAACGACGCTGAGATAGACGCCCTGATGGAACAGGGGGTTTCCTCATCGCCGAAAAAACGGTTCAACTAAAGTTAGAATGTGCCGCTGACGGCGTTATTTAATTCTTCTAACTTTTTGCCTGCATCAGATTGGTCTGTTACTGTCGCCACGATGCCAGCGCCCAAAGTGTTGGCTACTGCTCCGACGCCATTGATTGCAGCATTTTTGAAATCGCCTTGGGCCGCGTATTGAACGGCGCTGCCAGCGAACATTCGGGCTTCCCGCATGTGGGCTTCGCCCTGGGACAATGTGCCTCTCTCATGCTCGGACACGTTATTGGCGATGCTATGCGCCTGGTCGTTGGGCAATGGCACGCCGTTTTGTTGCAGGAAACTGTTTACGCCGTTGACCGCCTGGCCATAGTAGGTTTGGGCTCCTTCGGTGCTGGACGCGAGATAAGCTCGGCCGTTTGACGAAGCAGTTGGGTGAGAGGATGAGCCTCCTCCCAGATCTGAGCCGCCAAGTCGCCCACTGTCGTTAGAGGGCGAGGCATGGTTCAGGCTCGACGATGGATTCGTCGAATTGGGTTGTTGGGTTGGTTGCACTTGATTGGCGGATGATACGCCATGGATATTGGTCATCTTACGACTCCTATACTCGCATGAAGCTATTTGGGTGTACCGGCTGAGCGGTAGTGGATGCGGTTGGCGCTTTATGGCCAGAGCCAATGGCGTCTACCATCTGCTCGCGGATTTGGGTGGCGCTTTCAATAAAGAAGTCCAGTAAGTTGTTTAACTGAACCGCCTCGTTAACCTGTTCTGTCAGATATTGCATATGGAGCGTCAGGCGATGGCTTTCCGGGTTGATAGACAGGGTGGCGCCACGGGTGCTTTTGCCCAGGAAATTCCACTCAAGCAATTTCTCCAGCAGGGCGGCTTTGCTTGCTTCCGCGTCAGGCGTATGGCCGAAATCCGCATGTAGCAGCAACCAGGGGCTGTCATGGGTTTGTACAATGGAATAGAGATGGCCATCTACAGAGAGAGAGCAGACGCCGTTATTATCAAGCTTCATAAACGGCAGGTTGTAATCCTGGCCTAGTTGGCGCAGGAAAGAGTTGATTTTAGTTTGGCCGGTTTGGTCAACCATCTTGGACGTTCCCTCATACTGACTATTTGTCTGCATTGGGTAACGCTTTCTCAAGCAAAGTTGCGCAGGGTTTTCGCCCTGGCGCAACCAGACGGGAGGGGAAATGAGGCTTAAGGCAGTCGATAGGCAGCCAGTTCGCCTTTCCACATGAGCGGCATCAGCACCAGTTTTTGTTCTGGAATGTAGTCCAGGTCGGCGCTGCCGGGGGGAAGTTCGAATTCCGCCGGCGCTGTGTTCAGGGAGTTGAAATAGAACAGACGGCCACGCATGAAATCCGTGGCCAGCAGGCCGTTTGCGCCATCGTCGGTGACGCCGTCCAAGTTGCCAAGAGGCTGGTCGTCAATCAAATCGCTGATGTGTTTGTCGGATAGCTGAACCTGCTTCAGGCGGCCGGGGATGCGTGTGCTGAAGTCAGCCTGCAGATCCTGTCCCCAGGCGGCCACCAGCAGGCGATCGCGCTGTGCCCACAGACCATTGGGAAAGTTCAGTTCCGCAGAACTTAGCCAGATTTCCAGGACGCCCTGACGCAAGCGGTAAATACGCTGCTTCAAAAGGTCGGAAATATAAACGTCGCCGTTGTCTGCGACCGTCACATCGTTAAGAAACTGGGCCTCAGGCGCTTCATAGGTATGAGCAACCTTTCCCGTAGTGATGTCGATGTCCAGAACACGGGTCAGGTCCGCCACATAAAGGTGGTCGCCATAGACGCCCAGACCCTTGGGCGCATTCAGGCCTTGCACCCAGTGTTTTTTCACAATGTCTCCGCTCTCCGTCAGTACGGAGATATAACCCAGTCCATTAGCGGCGCCAGCGCCCCCATTCATGCTGGATAGCAGAATTTGATGACGCTTGCGGTCGTAAATCGCCGACTCCGGCTGGTCGAAGCCGGAAGCGGTCCAGACATTTTGGAGAGAGGGTTGTGTAGGCGCAGCAGTCTCCGCTGACGCGGCGAAGGGCAGGGCGGCGAGTGCGAGCAGGCTGAGAAGTCGAGAATGCATGTTATCTCCTGAGACAGAACAATTAGGTTGTCGTTTGAATGCGCTCAGGTTATGTTTTTATGTGACTTTTTGAAATTTATGGATATTGAAGTGACAATATATGTATCTTTTTGCTGCGTGAAGCGACATATGAAGGATGGCGACATATGAAGCAAGAGCAGGCCGTTAATCAGGGTAGCGATCGATCAGAGCTAATCGCTGTACTTAAAACTGCATTGAAGGCCAAAGGGTTCACTTACCGCGACCTAGCGGAAACATTAGGCGTTTCGGAGCAGAGCGTTAAGCGGCTTTTTCGTGATCAGGATTGTTCTTTAAGCAGGCTGGAGAAAATTTGTGAGGCGATTGGCGTCTCTCTCCTCGATCTGGTGCTGGTGGCGCGTAATCGTCAGGAGCCGCTCACCCGGATCACCCCGGAACAGGAGCGCTTTCTGGCGTCCCATATCAGTCATTTCAATATTTTATTTCTGCTCACGCAGGGATACAGCGTCACTGATATTCAGGCGCGTCATGGTTTATCGCAGGCGCAGATGTACGCCTTTCTACGCGCGCTGGAAGTCTGGCGCTTTCTGGATATCAAGCAGGGCCTGGAGATTCGGCTGCGAGTGGAAGGGCATTTGAGTTTTCCTCTGGGAGGCGCGTTGCATGAGCATATTAAAAGCATGAACAGCCGTTTCCTGTCACAGGTTCTGGATGAATATGAGCAGGAAGACCGACTGTTCGACAGCGGGTTTCGGCGCGTCTCGCAAAGCACCCTGCAGCGCTGGCGACGGGAGATGGAAGAGCTGGTCCGCCAGGTGCGGCGCAGCGCCTATCAGGACGAGCGGCTGCTGCCGGCGGATCAGCTGGTTCCGGTAAAATGGACGCTGTGTCTGAGCCCCTTTGACTGGTTTGCGCAGTTAGAGGTCAATCCTGAGGATGCTTTGGCCGCTATACCGAAACAGGAAAATTAAGCGGATTCAGTCCGCGCTTTGGTTTGAGGCAGTCAAGAAGGCGCGCCGGCGTTGTCGCGGAACTCGCCGGGCGTCACCCCCGTATGGCTCTTGAAGCTGCGGTGAAAGGAGCGCACTTCCGCGAATCCAAGCTGGCGGGCGATATCTGGAATAGGGATGTCGGAGTGGGCCAGCATATCCTGCGCCATCTCCAGGCGTACCTCGTCGAGTAACTGCTGGTAGCTGCTATGGGATTCGCTCAGCCGTCTCTGCAGCGTACGGGCGGTGACGCCAAGCCGTTCCGCCACCATATCCTGGCGGCTGACGCCATGGCGCAATTGATAGCGAATGGCGTTCTTCACCCGGGTCAATAAGCTCAGGTCTTCCTCGTCCAGCGTTTTGATCTGGGCGCTGGCGTGGCTTTCCAATGTTTGCCGCAGCAGCAGATCTGGTTGCCGTAAAGGCGTGTCCAGCAGTCTGTCGTTCACCACCAGCCCGCTCACTGGACTGTCGAAGATGACCTCACATTGGAAAGCGCGCTGGTAGGCGGGTTTAAATTCAGGGCCGGGAGACGGATGTTCAAAAAGCACCTGCAAGGGGGCGGCGTTGTCCGCATTCGCGAGCCAGCGGGCGAAGTTGACCCAGGACGCCAGCACATTGGCGATCATATGCGGGCGCACATCCGGATCAGGGTAGGCGCAGTCCCATCGAATCAGAGTCTGCCCGCCTTCTTGCGTCAGACTGGTGACCCCCATGTCGCCAACCAGCTTTTCAAAGGGAATGATGCGCTCCACCGCTTCCCGCAACGTGCTGCAGCTCATGACCAGATAGCCCAGCACGCTATACGAACCCGGCTGCACATAAGCGCCGCTTTTCAATCCCAATAGCGGGTCCTGCGCCTGTTGTGTGAGATCCCGCAACAAGGCCTGAAATTGATCGCCATTAATGCGCGTATGCTGCCCTCCTTGCAGAATAGCTGGATCAACGCCGGCGGCGGCGAGAGCGCGATCGCAGTCCAGACCGGAGTCGGCGGCGAAGCGCAAATATTGATTGATGGCGGGAACGGAGGCGAATCCCAAGTGCTGGTTGGCGTTCATTTTTTATGTCTATTACAACGTTTATTGACGTTTGTCGCCAAATGATACCGGGGCTGTCTTAATCCGACAGTGACTGACGACGGATTTTAATTAGTATATGCCGCAGAGAACAGGCCCGAAATGGCGACAGATCATAGGGCTGAGGTCCGTTACAGCGGCGACGCTGCTATCGACGGACGCAGACAGCGTAAGAAACAGGTTCACACCGGGAGACACGTATGCGGCGTTGGAATGGCTGGGGCGATGAAAATAATGGGATGGAGCTGCCGCCTGGCGGCGTTGGATTTCTTCATGAGCGCGTTGGTAAGGCGACGCCGCTTGCTGACGCGTCGCTGGAGAGTGTGCTGGCGCGAACGCCGCTGTCACGTCTGCCTGCGCATCCTCTGATTACCACTGACGCCGAGACCCGCGTCAGACATGCGCGGGGGCAAAGTCTGCCGGACTGGCTGGCCATGCGCAGCGGCGATTTTCAATTTTTCCCTGATGGCGTGGCCTTTCCCGAAAGCTCAGAGGCGGTGCGCGAATTGTTGGACTTCTGCCTGGAGAGGGACATTGTCGTCATTCCCTACGGCGGCGGCACCAGCGTGGCGGGACACATCAACCCGTTTGACTCGGACAAGCCTATCCTGACGATAGATATGGGGCGCATGAACAGTCTGTTGGAGTTGGATGAAGAGAGTCAGCTCGCCACTTTTGGGGCTGGGACGCCTGGCCCGCATCTGGAAGCGCAATTGCGGGCGCGGGGTTACACCCTCGGACATTTCCCCCAATCCTTTGAACTGTCCACGGTGGGCGGTTGGGTCGCCAGCCGCTCCAGCGGGCAGCAGTCCCTGCGTTATGGCCGTATCGAGCAACTGTTTGCCGGCGGCCGCGTCGAGACGCCCCGGGGAACGATGTATATCCCCACTTTTCCCGCCTCGTCGGCGGGACCGGATATTCGTGAAATTATTCTGGGGTCGGAAGGGCGCATGGGGGTGCTCACGGAAGTGAAAGTGCGAGTGACGCCCCTGGCGGAAAAAGAAGATTTCTACGTCATCGTGTTCCCTTCCTGGACTCAGGCCAAAACCGCCGCCCGCGAGCTGGTTCAGGGCAAGGTGCAGTTGTCCATGCTGCGCGTCAGCAACGCGGTGGAGACGGAAACACAATTGGCGCTGGCGGGACATCCCAAACAGATCGAATGGCTGGAGCGCTATCTGAAGTGGCGCGGGGCTGGCGCAGGTAAGTGCATGATGACTGTCGGCGTGACCGGGACCACCGAACAGTGCCGCGCAGCCAGGAGCCAGCTCAATGCGCTGATCAAGCGTCGGCAGGGCGTCAACACGGGTACGTTGCTGGGACGTAAATGGGCGCAAAAACGCTTCCTGATGCCATACCTGCGCGAAGCGCTATGGCGTGACGGCTATGTGGTGGACACCCTGGAAACCGCCACCGACTGGGATAATGTCGATCACCTGCTCAACAAAATCGAAGCCAATCTACGGGCAGGTCTGGAGCGGGAAGGGGAGCAGGTGCATGTGTTCACTCACTTGTCGCATTTCTACGGACAGGGCTGCTCCATATACACCACCTATGTTTTTAAATCAGGCTCCAGCTATGAGGAAACATTGGCGCGTTGGGAGCGCATGAAAACCTCCACTTCCGACATGATTGTCAACAATCGCGGCACCATCAGTCACCAGCACGGCGTGGGTAAAGATCATGTGCCTTACCTGCCGGTGGAGAAAGGGGAGCTGGGCATGTGCGCGATCGCGGCGTTATGTCGGGAGTTCGACCCACAACAGCTGATGAATCCGGGAACCCTGATCGCCAGCGTGGAGGAGCCGCAAATCGCTGCTAAAAAAGCCGCCAAACGAGGTGATGTATGGACAACCTGAGCTACTGGCGGCCACAGCAACGAGAAAAGCTCTGGGACATGCTGGAATCCGGCAAGCATGTCTGGGACCTGGTGATTGTCGGCGGTGGCGTGACCGGCGCCGGTATTTTGAGGGAAGCCGTAAGATACGGCCTGAAGGCGCTGCTGGTGGAAAAGCGCGACTTCGCCTGGGGCGCTTCCAGCAAGTCATCGAAAATGGTGCATGGCGGGCTGCGTTATCTCGCCTCGGGGCAGCTTTCTCTGACCCGTCACTCTGTGCGCGAGCGGCAGCGTCTATTGGAGGAAGCGCCTGGGCTGGTGGAGCCGCTTAACTTTTTGATGGGGCATTATCGGGGTGAATTTCCCCCGGGGTTTATTTTTCAGCGGGTGCTGGACGTATACGACCGTATGGCGGGCGCGCGTAATCACGAAGCCTTTAGGCCGGAACAGGCTGCCTATCTGGCCCCGGGCATAAACGCTGAGGGACTGCGCAGTCTCAGTCGCTTTGGCGACGCAGTGACTGACGACGCCCGACTGGTGTTGAAAATCCTGCGCCAGGGCGTGGCGGAAGGCGGCGTGGCGGTGAATTACTGCGGCGCCAGAGAAGTTGTGCGCGTCAATGGACGTCTGCATGGCGTGGTGCTCCATGACGCTATCGCCGACCGCAATTGTGAAGTGCGTGCGCGGGTAGTGGTGAACGCCACCGGCGCCTGGTCGGATCAATTGCGCATGCAGGAAGGCGTTGGCGCGCAAATACGCCCTCTACGCGGCAGCCATCTGGTCTTGCCCCAATGGCGACTGCCGGTCGCCTACGCGGTGAGCGGATTTCACCCGGATGATAAGCGTCCCGTTTTCGCGTTTCCCTGGGAAGGCGTCACCGTGGTGGGCACCACGGACCTCGATCATACCCAGGACATGGAGCAGGATGTCAGCATCAGCGCCGCCGAAATGGATTACTTGATGCGCGGTGTGAACCATATGTTTCCGTCCCTGGGATTGCAGCCGGAGGAAATCATGTGTACTTACTCCGGCATTCGCCCTGTCGTATCAAGCGGCGCGGCGGACCCCTCCAAGGAAAAGCGCGAACATTCGATCTGGAATGATAATGGACTGATTTCCGTCGCCGGGGGCAAGCTGACCACATTCAGATTGATTGCTTTGGATGTGTTGCAGGAAGCGGCCCGCTATCTCGATGGCGTGGCGTTCAATGCTTCGGACGCCCGGGTATTCGCCAATGGCGCGCCGCCTTACAGCCAGGAATGCGGCGTATCGGCGTCGGTGTATCGGCGGTTATGCGGACGTTACGGCTCTGCCGGAGCTTCTATGCTGGAGAAGGACAAAGAGCGCCTGCGGCCCATTACCGGAACCAATCTGCTCTGGGGGGAGATTGATCACGCGCTGCAAAACGAATCCGTGGTTCATCTGGACGATCTGATGTTGCGGCGTACCCGTCTGGGCCTGCTGGCGCCGAACGGCGCGGAAGCCATGCTGGAGGAAATCGGCCGGCGTTGCCAGCGTTATCTCGGCTGGTCGGAGGCGGTTTGGCGTGACGAGGCGAATCGTTACCGGAATCTGTTTCAGCGCCATTTTGGCGTGCCGGGTGTGACCATTATTAATAATGATGCGGCTCAGGCACAGCGTAAAACTGAGGAGACCGGGGCATGACCACGGCCGCTTCCGCTCGTACTTACGTCATGGCCATAGACAATGGCACTCAAAGCGTGCGCGCCCTGTTGATCGACGACCTCGGTAATGTGGCCGCCAAAGGCAAACAGCCTATCGAGCCCTATTTTTCAGAGCAGCCAGGCTGGGCGGAGCAGCATCCTGAGTACTATTGGGAAGCGTTGGGAGAGGCTTGTTGTCTGATGTGGCGCGACAGTCCAGTGGCGCCTGAACAGGTCGCGGCGGTCACAGTGACGACGCAGCGCGGCACGGTCATTTGCGTTGATCGGGATGGGGCGCCTTTACGCCCCGCCATCATCTGGCTGGATCAGCGCCATGCGCAGGCGGAGGACAAATTAGGCGGCGTCTGGGATGTGCTGTTCAAAATCGCCAGGGTGAAGGAGACCGTCAAGCGCTTTCGGGAAAAGACCCAGGCCAACTGGCTGGCGCAACGGCAACCGGATCTCTGGCGGCGCACGCACAAATTTTTATTGCTATCGGGTTACCTGAATTTTCGTTTGACCGGAAACTATGTGGATTCTATCGGCAGTCAGGTGGGATACATCCCCTTCGACTATAAAAAGCTACGCTGGGCGCCGGCGCGAGATTGGAAGTGGCGCGCGATGCCGGTATGCCCGGAGCAACTACCTGACTTGGTTGAGCCGGGACAGTCGGTAGGGACGTTGACTGCTGACGCCGCGACCTGGCTAGGGTTGCCCGCTGACCTGCCGGTTATCGCAGCAGCGTCTGACAAGGCCTGCGAGATTATTGGTTCGGGTGGCTCCGCTCCTCACATCGGGTGTATGAGTTACGGCACCACCGCCACGATCAACGCCACTAACGCCAAGTATGTGGAAGCCATTCCCTATATGCCGCCGTATCCTTCCGCCATTCCCGGACGCTACTGTACGGAAGTTATGATTTATCGTGGTTTTTGGATGGTGAGCTGGTTCAAGAAGGAGTTTGGTCTGCGCGAGGAAGGCGTGGCGAAAGAACGGGGTATTGAGCCGGAGCAATTGTTTGACGAACTGGTCGACGCGGTACCGCCAGGTTCTATGGGGCTGACTTTACAACCCTATTGGTCCCCCGGCGTGCGCAGCCCTGGGCCGGAGGCGAAAGGAGCGATTATCGGTTTTGGCGACGTGCATACTCGCGCTCACATGTATCGTGCGATCTTGGAAGGACTGGCGTATGCGCTGAGGGAAGGGCGGGAAAAAATCGAGAAGAAGTCAGGCGTCAAAATGCGCGTGTTGCGCGTATCCGGCGGTGGTTCGCAGAGCGACGCCGCCCTGCAATTGACGGCGGATATCTTCAACCTTCCTGTAGAGCGTCCTCATACCTATGAAACCTCCGCGCTGGGCGCCGCTATCGACGCCATGGTCGGACTGGGGGTGCATCGGGATTTTGATGCCGCCTTCGCCGCCATGACCCGGGTAGGGAAAACCTTTCAGCCGCGACCGGAGGTGGTAAGCGTATACGAGCGTTTATATTCCGAGGTGTACTTAAAAATGTACCGGCAGTTGCAGCCTCTCTATCAATCGATCAGGGAGATAACGGGCTATCCGGGATAGAGTGCGACGAGATGACGATGGAGATTAGCGGGGGGGGATATAAACAAAAAGGGGCGACAAACTGCGTCACCCCAAAGAAACCTGCTAAGGATAAAAATGAAACAAAAAGGCAAGGAAACCTGGAGATCTGAATCCCAAAAGAAGCAGGGGGTACTACTTAACCCCCCCTGCTCTAAGTGGGGGATACTACTCAAATCCACGATTTAATCTTAGTGTCCGCCGGCCCGAATCTCAGTTGTGTTTGAGTAATGGGTTGTTTTTCTTTTGTAACAAAAGAATATAACGGAGCGGCTGCTGAAACATTTCTGTTATTGACGTAAGTATTTGTTATGCCGGGCCAGAAAGGGCTTTAAGTTTATAACCCGATTGGAATAAGGGGGTTGCGTAAAGAGCGGTGTTCTGGCAGTTTTGATTTGGCGTGATGTAGATTGACGAGCAGACATTAAAAAGCCGGGAAGACTATCCCGGCTTTTTAATGGTGACGCCTCAGATCATTCGAGGACTGATAACGAGACGCGGTTATTCTGCGTCTTTGGCTTCGTCGCTGACTTCCGGCCACAGGGCCAGAGCAATAGTGGCGGTTTCATAGGCGTACTGCAGGCGGCGCAAGGCGACTTTTTCCACTTGCTGGGCCTTTGGCGTTGTCGTGCTGCCGTCGATGGCGCATACGCTGGTGCCTGCCTGAACGGAAACGAAGCCGGCGGTGGTTTTGAACGCTTTCAGATTGATGCCGTCGTGAATGCGGCGATAGCAGCTGGTAGTGCACTGCTCCAGACTGGAAAACTGGCCAATGACCGCGAACTGATTCTCGGAGATTCGACAGACCGTATCCAAAGGTCGGGTCAGGTGGCGCAGGCGGCGGGACACGCCGTTGGCGATCTCTTCAAGAATGGCCGGGTTGAAGTGCTTTTTGATGGTCTGCCAGTTCTTGATGCCCAGCAACAGATAACTTGCAGCGCCGCCGCGGGACTCCATTTGACGCAGCGTATCAGTAAGGCGCTCGCGGGCCAGCACCTGATTGCCCAGGCCGGTCGCCAGATCCAGCACATTGCGTTCCTGCAGTTCCTTGATGTTATCCATCAACAGTTGATTGGCCACCAGCAGAGTGTTCTGCATATCGGAAATCCGGTCTGCGGCGAACACGCGGGGCAACAATTGTTTGTTCATCTCTGATTTATAAACGAAGTCGTCGACGCCGCGATCAAAGGCTTCGGCCAGTGCTTCCACGCCTTCTTTGGCGGTCAGCAGAATGATGTAGGTAAAGTGATTGCTGGCTTCGTCAAGTTGCCGAACCTTGGCCGTCAGTTCCAACCCATCCATTTCGGGCATCAGCCAGTCGGCGATCAATACGCTGACGGCGCGTTCTTCAAGCATTTGTAGAGCGGAGGGGGCGTTGTGGGCGATACGCACATCGTGATAACCGGAGTTTCTCAATGTCTTGGCGATCATGGCGCTGCTGAATTTGGCGTCGTCGACCACAAGGATGGATAAATCTAGATTCGGCATGGAATAAGTCCAGTTCAACCTTATTGGTTATACATTTAAAAATTCTCGATAGTTCAATAAACGTTCCGGCGGATGGGATCGCCGGGATGGGTTGTATGAAGTGAGAACTTTCGTAACCGGCCGCGATAATCGGCCCGGGCTTGCCCCGCCGTCAGGCCTGGGCGGTTGGTCTGGACGTGCGTTCTTGCAAGACTTTATTTGAAATAACTTAGTTGTCAGAAGTATAGCTGCATTTTTCGTGCGAGTTATAATAAACGGCTTGTAGTTTATTGCTATCGGACACATGGCGGATCTTGCCGACACACCCAGGTGTAACGTTGTGTTTACAGTTTTGCATGCAGCCGCGTCAGGATCGCGTCCGCAGGGTATGCCGGGAAAGCTATTTGTTAGTGTGGCGGCCAGGAATGCTGTTGAATGTCCGTATTCGTCGCGGAGCCGACGAAACACGCTCGCCAGGCGCGACCTTTACTGCGTGGGCGGGTATGATGGGCGCAAACGTTAATGACTATTTGGAGAATTGAATGCCTTCGTTTGATATTGTTTCAGAAATAGACCGTCACGAACTCACCAACGCGGTGGACCAGGCCAATCGGGAACTGGAAATGCGGTATGACTTCCGGGGCGTCGAGGCTTCATTCACTCTGGCTGAAAAATCGGTGGAAATGGCGGCGGAGCAGGAGTTCCAACTGGAGCAGATGCTGCTGATCCTCAATACCACATTGTCCAAGCGCAAAGTTGATCTGCGCGTACTGGGCGACTCAACAGATCAAAAATCCGGCAAGCAAGTGAAGCGCTCCTATGCGCTGAAAGAAGGCCTGGAGCAGAAAGTGGCGAAAGACATCGTCAAGAAGATCAAAGAAAGCAAAATGAAAGTGCAGGCCTCTATCCAGGGCGACCAGGTGCGCATTACCGGCAAGAAAAGAGATGATTTGCAAGAAGCCATCCAGTTGCTGCGTGGCGACGAGTCCCTGGATGTCCCAATGCAGTTCAATAACTTTCGCGACTGATTTTTCAGGGCCGGTTTCTCACCGGCCATTTCTCACCGCATATTCTTACTACATAGTAAGCTTCAGGATGCTGGAGCTTTGCCTCGCCTGACTATATCCTGAGCCAGAATTTCTCCCGCAAACAAAAGGTTGTGAAACTTGGAAACGCCGACCTCCTGGCGCGATGGGGTGCGCTATTACCTCGACAAACGCCTGTTGACCATTTTTGTATTTGGCATCTCCAGCGGCTTTCCCGCTGTCATGATTGGCTCGGCGGTCACAGCCTGGTTGAAGGACGTGGGCTATTCGCGCACGGATATAGGTTTTTTTGGTCTGGTGTTCCTGGCCTACTCAACCAACTTTTTGTGGTCGCCAGTGGCGGACCGCGTGCGCTTGCCTTGGCTGACGCGCGCGCTGGGGCAGCGTCGCAGTTGGGTGCTGATGATGCAGGCTTTAGTGGCGGTATGTTGCTGGGCGATGTCGGGAGTGGATCTGGCGGATGATTTGCTGCTCGCCAAGTCCATCGCCCTGGCGCTGGCGTTTTTCGCGGCGACGCAGGATATCGCCATCGACGCTTATCGCATCGATGTCGTCCCGGAAGGGGACGGAAAGATGATGTCAGCGGCGTCAGCTATGGCCACCGCCGGTTGGTGGACGGGCTACGCAGGTCTGGGCGCTGCGCCTTTTATTCTGGTGGGGCGCTGGGACTGGGGCTGGGCCGATATGTATGTACTGATGGCGGCTGTAGTCGTTCTGCTGATGGCGTTCACCTGGCTGGCGGCCATCGAGCCTAACAACAATCGCGAGGGCGGCCAGCAGGCGGCGGAATCCCGTTATGCGAGGGTGCTGGGGTCAAAAGGCGAGGCGAAGCCGCTCGCTATGTTTGTCGCACTGATGGTGATGATCGCGTTGGCGGTGTGGTCCATTATCGGCAAGCCAGGGCTGGCGGAAGAGTGGCGCGCCTCCACGCCGTTGACCCTGTTTATCGCCATGGCGGATCTGGCGGCGTTGGCCTGGATGATCCGCACCCTGTGGCGTTGGGAGTCGCAAGCGGCGCAGGATGCGCCTGAGAGTCCCACAACTCGCTGGGATCAGCGCGCGTTGGTTTGGCTGCTGACCACCTTTATCGAGCCATTGGCGGAGTTCTTCCGTCGCAATGGCGTGCAGTTGGCGGCGTCGATCCTGTTGTTTATCTTCTTGTTCAAGATCGGCGAGGCCTTTCTCGGCAAGATGTCGGTGGTTTTCTATAAAGAAGTGGGCTTCACGGACGAAGAAATTGGCATCTATTCCAAAGCGGTTACCTGGTGGGTGACCATCGTGTTCTCAATATTGGGCAGTCTGGTCAATATCCGCTATGGGTTATATCGAGGCCTGATGATCGGCGGTATCGCTATGGCCGCCTCCAATCTGATGTTCGCAGCGCTGGCGATGGTAGGGCCGAGCGTACCCATGCTGGTGTCCGCGGTGGTGGTGGATGGCTTTACGTCCGCCTGGTCCACGGTCGCCTTTGTGGCGTTTTTGTCCGTCATGTGCAACCGCGCTTTCACGGCGGCGCAGTATGCTCTGATGGCGTCCCTCGGAACCTTGGGGCGAACCTTGCTGGCCTCATATAGCGGCGCGTTGGTGGATAGTCTCAATGGCGATTGGGTGGTGTTCTTTATCATTACCACGCTGATGATTACACCGAGCCTGATCTTTTTAACCTTCCTGAGAGTGCGTCTGGAAGCCGTTTTGAAATGACGGTGAGGGCGGCTTCAGGTCAGGGCGCCCATTGAAAGCGTTTCAGGGGGATGCGTCCGTTGTGAACCTCGACGCCTTCTTGCGTCAATGCGCTTTGCTGACGAAAAAACGCTTTGGACTTTGGGGGGAAGGAGATTTTCCCCTGACTGTTGATAACCCGGTACCAGGGAATGCTGGAGCCGTCCGGAAGCTGTTTCATGGCGTATCCCACATAGCGGGATAAACCAGGCAATCCCGCGAGACTGGCGACTTGCCCATAGGTCGCCACTTTTCCAGGAGGAATCTGGCTGACAACGAACCAGATAGCTTGCAGTTTTTCCTGTTGACTGAGTTCAGACATGGTCGCGGCGCTGATTGGTTAATGAAGCTTTTGGTGATAAGAAGCGGGGTTCTGCTTCACGGTGAGGTAAAAAAGCAAGGGGCCGAAGCCCCTTTTGGCTAGATTCGCAGCGCCCCATCTACTTCGATGACGCGACCGGAAAGGTAGTCGTTTTCCAGAATGAAGCTTACTGTCTGCGCAATTTCATTCGGTTGGCCCATGCGACGCAAAGGAATTTGCTTGGTCATCATCTCCAGCGCTTCGGGTTTCATCGAGCCGGTCATTTCCGTTTCGATAAAGCCGGGCGCGATCGCCATGCAACGAATGCCGAAGCGCGCCAATTCCTTCGCCCAGCTCACGCTCATGCCCACGACGCCGGCTTTGGCGGCTGAGTAGTTGGTCTGGCCGATGTTGCCGGCGCGGGAAATGCTGGAAATGTTGATGATGCAGCCCTTGCGGCCGCTTTCCAGCATCTTGGCGGCGGCTTCGCGTCCGCACAAAAACACGCCGGTCAGGTTGACGTCGATAACGGACTGCCATTGCTCCAGGCTCATGCGGTGAGTGACCTGGCCGTCTTTATATTTGATCAGCATACCGTCCCGCAGGATGCCTGCGTTGTTGATCAGCGCATCGACGCCGCCGAAGTCTTCGGCAATTTTGGCGAACACGCTTTCAACATCCGCCTCTTTGGCGACGTTGCACAGATAATACTTGGCTTCAGCGCCCAGCTCCTCGCATTTGGCGACGCATTCCTGCAGTTTTTCTTCTGACAGGTCAATCAGCGCCAGACGGGCGCCTTTTTCGGCGAGATACAGCGCCATGGCGCGGCCCAGGCCCTGGCCGCCACCGGTAATCACAACCACAGAATCTTTCAATTGCATAACTTGTCCCACTCTCTCGATAGTGAAAAAACAATAATCTTTGTCCGTCGCGTTGAAATAGAAATAAACAACTCCATCTATAGTAACGACAGGTGAAGATACATACGCTTCATAGAGGGGAGCGGACCGCCAGGGGCGGGACTCCTCCACGCTGAATTACCGCTTACTATATTGAATTATATGGTGTTCTAGGGTTTGCGGCTGCGCCGGGAGGCGCTCGTAAAGCCAGTATTATGGCAGTAATTTCGCCGACCACCAAACGGTCCAGAAACCGATTTCCACCTGCATAACACTGGCTGATGTAACGACGGAATCATGCTAAGCAGAATACCTTTTCTTATCCCCCTCATTGCGCTCATTGAGATTTATCTGATCATTGAAGTCGGCGGCGCCATTGGCTTCTGGCCGACGGTATCGATTTTTATCGTCACTGGATTTGTCGGCGTGACCATGCTGCGACGGCAGGGATTTTCTCTGCTGAGCAGTCTGCAGGCGAAAATGCAGGCGGGCGAGACTCCAGCGGGAGAAATGCTGGAAGGCGTAGCGCTGCTGATTGGCGGAGCCATGCTGGTGACGCCGGGCTTTTTGACCGATTTCATGGGGTTTCTTCTGTTGACGCCATTGACGCGCAAGTTGCTCATCGGCCGTATTGGCGGCGCGTTGTTGCGTAGCGGGCGAGTAGTAAGCCGCAGTTATAGTCAAACGACCTATTCTTCGACCTCTGAACGAGACGGCCCTTTCCGCGGAGATCCCTCTGGCGGCCCACGACAAGGCGCTGGCGGGGATAAAGTGATTGAAGGCGAGTACACCCGAGAGGACTAGGAAAAAAATTTAAAAAAATTATAGCCGGGGTGTTGAAATCCTCGCCCCGGGCCCCATTTAAACCTCCACAATTTAAGCACTCGGCGTTCCTGGTCCAACCCGGATGTCCGGCTGCTGTTTAAAACCAAAAAGTCAGCTAGTTAAATGTTCTAACTGGGAGAAAAAGCGAAATGAAAATTCGTCCGTTACACGAACGTGTTGTCGTGCGCCGTAAGGAAGAAGAGACCAAAACTGCCGGTGGTATCGTGTTGCCCGGCAATGCGGCAGAAAAGCCTTCACAGGGTGAAGTTCTGGCTGTGGGCGAAGGCCGTATTTTGGATAATGGCGATGTCCGTCCGTTGGCGGTCAAAGTCGGTGACAAGGTGGTTTTCGGCCAGTATGCCGGCAGCACCGTTAAGATTGATGGCGAAGAGCTGTTGATCATGAGCGAAAGCGACATCTTCGGCGTAGTCGAAGGCTAACACTCCGAAACTAAAGACTTTTGTCATCAACTAACAAGTAATGGGATTTTGTTATGGCAGCTAAAGACGTTAAATTTGGCGATTCCGCGCGTAAGCGCATGGTGGCGGGCGTTAATACCCTGGCCGACGCAGTTAAAGTCACTTTGGGTCCAAAAGGCCGCAACGTGGTTCTGGACAAGTCCTTCGGCGCGCCTACCGTCACTAAAGACGGTGTGTCCGTAGCTAAAGAAATCGAGCTGAAAGACAAGTTCGAAAACATGGGCGCGCAAATGGTTAAGGAAGTTGCTTCCAAAACCAACGATGAAGCGGGCGACGGCACCACTACTGCAACTGTACTGGCTCAGGCGATCCTGAACGAAGGCCTGAAGTCCGTTGCAGCGGGCATGAACCCAATGGACCTGAAGCGCGGCATCGACAAAGCAGTTATCGCTGCGGTTAAAGAAATCAAGAACATCTCCCGTCCTTGCGAAGACTCCAAGTCCATCGCCCAGGTTGGCACCATCTCCGCCAACAGCGACGAGCGCATCGGCAACATCATTGCTGAAGCGATGGAAAAAGTTGGTAAGGAAGGCGTTATCACTGTTGAAGAAGGCAGTGGTCTGGAAGACGAGCTGGACGTGGTTGAAGGTATGCAATTCGACCGTGGCTACCTGTCTGCTTACTTCGTAAACAACCAAGACAGTATGAGCGCTGAACTGGAAGATCCT
Source organism: Hahella sp. KA22 (assembly GCF_004135205.1). Lineage (NCBI taxonomy): Bacteria > Pseudomonadati > Pseudomonadota > Gammaproteobacteria > Oceanospirillales > Hahellaceae > Hahella > Hahella sp. KA22. Next base: position 2,747,807 of record NZ_CP035490.1, read on the forward strand.
TTCATCCTGCTGGTTGACAAGAAAATCTCCAACATCCGCGAAATGCTGCCTGTACTGGAAGCAGTAGCCAAGTCCTCCAAGCCTCTGCTGGTGATCTCTGAAGATCTGGAAGGCGAAGCGCTGGCGACTCTGGTTGTTAACAACATGCGCGGCATCGTAAAAGTTGCGGCGGTTAAAGCGCCTGGCTTCGGCGATCGTCGTAAAGAAATGCTGCAGGATATCGCTATCCTGACCGGCGGCACCGTTATCTCCGAAGAAGTTGGCCTGAACCTGGAAGGCGCTACTCTGGATGACCTGGGCACCGCTAAGCGCGTTGTTGTCACCAAAGAAAACACCACTATCATCGATGGCGCTGGCGCTAAGAGCGACATCGAAGCGCGCGTTGCGCAAATCCGTCGTCAAATCGAAGAAACTTCTTCCGATTACGACCGTGAGAAGCTGCAAGAGCGCGTTGCTAAACTGGCTGGCGGCGTAGCCGTTATCAAAGTTGGCGCAGCGACTGAAGTGGAAATGAAAGAGAAGAAAGCCCGCGTTGAAGACGCGCTGCACTCCACCCGCGCTGCGGTTGAAGAAGGCGTGGTGCCTGGCGGCGGCGTAGCGCTGGTGCGCGCACTGCAGGCCGTTTCTGACCTGACTGGCGACAATGCTGATCAGAACGTCGGCATCAACCTGCTGCGTCGCGCGATGGAAGCTCCTCTGCGTCAGATCGTCGCTAACGCTGGCGGCGAGCCTTCCGTAGTTGTGGACAAAGTCCGTCAGGGCGAAGGCGCATTCGGCTACAATGCCGGCACTGAAGTATACGGCGACATGCTGGAGATGGGTATTCTGGACCCTGCGAAAGTTACCCGTACCGCACTGCAGTCCGCTGCGTCTATTGCTGGTCTGATGATCACTACTGAATGTATGGTTTCTGACCTGCCTGAAGACGACAAGAAAGGCGGCATGCCAGACATGGGCGGCATGGGCGGAATGGGCGGAATGGGCGGCATGATGTAATCATCCCCCGATAACGCTCCCGCGGAAAACCCGGCTTCGGCCGGGTTTTTTTATGGCGTGAAGAACCTGAAGCGGACGGCGGGGTCTATTAAGAATGTTTAACCTCAAACTCGTTGCCAATGTTGCAAATATTCTTTAGAAAACACTGCTATGCTTTTGTTACCATGTAAAAATTTTATAGCCTGCATTTTGAGGCGAAGATAAAAGAATTCTGCTGTTCACGACAGTCGTCTTAAACCTCCCGGAGGCGAAGCCCGGTCAGTGACAATGGCCGCCGAGGCTTGGCGTAGTAGGGTTTGTCGATTCAACAATTAGAATGTAGTCCATTGCGCATATGCATATGCTCAGTGGTTGATTGGGAAGGTTGTAGGCCAAAGAAGTGATAAAAAAAATTGTGGGATTGGTTATTATTGGCGGTCTGACCTATCTGGCGGGGCTGGTGTTGCTCGTGCCCGTGGAGTTTGTGTGGCGTCAGGCCGGCGTTCCCGCCAACCAACTTCCCGTGCGTGTGCAGAAGCTGCAGGGTACGCTTTGGGAAGGCAAAGCGCTGATTTCTCATTCTTGGGCCACTGGCGTGCTGGATTGGGACGTATATCCATCCGGTCTGCTGCAGATGGGCGACGCTCTGGCGCTGAACTTTCGCGCCAACAAAATCGATATAGACGCCAAAGCCGCATTGGATGGATTCGATCAGGTCCGGGTGCTTGCTGACGGTTCTTTGGATCTGGCGGCGCTGGCGCCGGCGTTGCGCCGCCATCGTCTGAATCTGAGCGGAGAGCTGAAGATCAGTGGCTTGGACGTAACGCTGGACACCGATACGGGTCTTCCTGTGCGAGCTTCAGGGCGAGCGCAGTGGGCGGGCGGGCCGGTTACCTATCCGATGGGCCGGGAAAATAAGACCGCCACAATGCCTCCGTTGCAGGGGCTGATTAAACAGGAGGGTGAGGAAATTCACCTGGAAGTACTGGATAGCACGGAAAACAAACCTGTTATGAGCGCTCAGGTAACGCGGGACGGCACAGCGAAGATACAAATTCGCAAACGGTTGCTGGACTTGGCGGGCGCGCCCTGGAGTAAACAGGCGAATCCTGACGACATTGTTTTCCGGGTACAGCAACGGATACTTTAACGACCCATGTTGACAGGCCATATTACTAAGATAACCTGGGTGCTCTTGCTCGCCATCGTCGTAATGCTGGCGTGGCAGGCCGCAAGGGTGACCTGGGGCGTTTGGGCGGGAACCCCGGACATTATCGTCATGCCGGTCGGCGGCGTGGCGAATGCAAACAAGAGTCAGGCGACGCAGGCAAACTATCCTGCGTGGAATTTATTCGGCAAGGCGGAAGATAACTCCGCTAAAAAGGCGTTGAGCCAAGTGGATGCGCCGATTACTGCGTTGAGACTGGACCTGTATGGGGTTGTAGTCGGCGGCGAAGAGGGCGGGTCCGGCGCTATCATTGCGGAAAAGGGAAAATCGGCCGAATATTATCGTATTAATGAAATGCTGCCCGGCGGAGCCAAATTGTCAGCAGTGTTTCCTGATCATGTGTTGATCAGTCGGAATGGCGCCTTGGAGAAGCTGGCGTTTGACGATTCCGTCGCTGTTGCGGGCAGCGCCATCGAACAGGTGGCGAGACCCAAAAACACGGGCGCGATCGACTCTCCTGAAGAGTTCGTCAACGTCGCGCAGAAGAGATTGGAGGAAGATCCGCGGGGAGCCTTGGCTTCGGTGGGTCTGGCGCCAGTGAGTAGCGGCGAAGGAGCGTCCGGCTACCAGTATGATGGCAATAACCCAATGTTGGGCGCCATGAACCTGCAGAAAGGGGATGTGATTCGTTCAGTGAACGGTCATACCCTTGGCAACATCGAGCAGGATAGACAGATGATTCAGCAGCTGTATGAAAGCGGCATGCTGGAGGTGGAAATAGAACGGGATGGGGCGACTTTCACTATCAGTTACCCATTACGCTGAGCCAGTTACCCGCTGCGCTAAGCGACTTCCTCAAAGTAATGAAAATCAAAAAAAGATTGTTGAATGGACATGAAACATTTTAGAGCCTTTACATTTGCCTGGTTGTTGATTGCGGGTTTTTTCTCCGGCGTGGCGGGGGCCGAAGATCAGACATGGAAGGTCAACCTTAAAGACGCTGATATCCGCGCCTTCATTACTCAAATCGCCGACATCACCGGTTACAGCTTTGTAGTCGACCCCAGGGTGAAAGGCAAAGTCACTGTGGTGTCGAACGCCGCCATGGGGCGTGATGAAGTCTACGAAATGTTTCTTTCCGTGTTGAACGTGCATGGCTTCGCGGCGATTCCTTCCGAGGGAATCATCAAAATTGTGCAGCAGAACGAGGCCAAGCAAACCGCGGAGAACACCTCGATTTTTAAGACGGTGCCGCAGGAGCAGTTGGTGACCCGGGTCATACAGGTCAAGAACGCCAACGCCCTTGAACTGGTGCCGATTCTACGTCCGATGGTGGCCAAGTATGGACACCTTGCCGGCGTCGCCGCCGCCAACGCCCTGATTATCAGTGACCACGTTAATAACATCGCCCGTATTGAGCGCATCGTCAGTGAGCTCGACAGCCCTTCTAACTATCAACTTGAAGTCATCCAGTTGAAAGACGCCTGGGTTGGCGACATGGTTAAGCTGTTAGAAGAGCTGGCTCCCTCCGAGCTGGGTAAAGGCGCGCCAAAAGGGCCCGCCAACAAGTTCAGCGTTGTGGCCGACGAGCGTAGCAACCGTCTGATCCTGAAAGGTGATGAGAACTTCCGCGATAAAATGCGCCTCCTTATCGCCAAGCTGGATCAGCCTGCAGCAGTGAGCGGCACCACCAAGGTGATCAATTTGCGTCATGCTGACGCAGAAGCTCTGGCTGAATTGCTGAAAGGCCTGATGGGCGATATTGCGCCTGCAAAAGGCGAAGGCGCGGCAGCAGCTCCTGGCGGCGGCAAAGTCAGCATCTATCCAGATGAAGGTTTGAATGCGCTGGTAGTGCGGGCGGAGCCTTCTATGATGAAAGAGATTGAGGCGATCGTTCAGCAGCTGGATGTGCGTCGTGCGCAAGTATTGATCGAGGCTGCGATTGTGGAAATCAGCGATGGCCTGAGTCGTCAGTTGGGCGTGCAAATGGCCGCTGGGGATTTGACTGGCAAGTCTGGCCCGGCCACCGTTACTAACTTCACTAACGTGGGCATTTCCGCCTCGGCGATACTGGCGGCGATCGCCAGCAACTCAACTCCTTCCATTGGCGGCGATATCGCTGCGGTGGCGATTGGCGAGGCTGACGGCAAGAAAGGTTGGGGCGCGTTGATTCAGGCATTGGGCACCAGCGGGCAGGCGAACTTGCTGTCCACGCCAAGCATCATCACTATGGATAACCTGCAGTCTGAAATTATCGTTGGTCAGAACGTGCCATTCCGTACCGGGCAAACCGGCACTGGCACTGACGGCACCAGCAACCCGTTCACTACTATTGAGCGTCAGGACGTAGGCTTGACCTTGCGTGTGACGCCAAGCATCAGTGACGGCGATCTGGTCAGGCTGGAAATCGAACAGGAAACCTCTTCCATTGCGCCTTCCAACGAAAGCGCGTCGGACATCATCACCAATAAGCGTCAGATCAAGACCTCCGTCTTGGCGGACAATGCCGAAACTATCGTGCTGGGTGGTCTGATGAGCGAGAACTACAAGCTGTCAGAAGCCAAGGTGCCGCTGCTGGGGGATATCCCGCTGTTAGGCGCGCTGTTCCGCAGCACCAAGCGCGAAAAAGACAAGCAAAACCTTCTCGTGTTCCTGCGCCCGACTATTCTGCGCAACAAGGAAGAAGCCAAGAAGGCGAGCCAGGATAAGTATGATCAACTGTGGGAGCTTAACCTGAGCATCAAACGCGATCATAAAGGCGATAAGCATGCAGAGACCATGATCAAGCCTTCTATGGACAGCGTATACAGAGAGAACGCGTTCGAGCAGTAATACTTCTCAGTTCAGGCGGCGGACAGGCTCCGCCGCCTCGCTCCTGATTCCTTCCTTTTCTCTCCTAATTATCAAACTCGTCGCTGGGCTCTAGAGGCGGCATCGGACACCCCATTACCGCCGTTGCGGCGCGCAGCAACTCATATTCCTTCAAGCTGACATAGCCATCGTAACTGACGCATTGTGCGAAAGCCTCGACCACAGCGGGTTTAAGCAATGCCGACAACTGTGACAGTCTGTTGAGCGCATCCGCAAGCTGATCGGAAACCAGTCTGGAGTGAAAGCTTGCATGCAGGTGAGGGAAGTTTTGCGACATCACTTGTTTGAAGAACTGGCTGGGATTGTTTTCCGGGCTTGCGCCTGCAGCTGCGACGCCCAGACGAGCAAAAGCGGAAAGCATCAGTGCAATTTCATTGCTGGCCTGTTCGTAGCGATTCAGCGTTTCTCGCTGTGGAGCGAAGTTCTCATCCAGCTGCGTGCGTAATAGGGCGAGGATGGCGAATTCCGAAAGTGTCGTGCGTTCGTCCAGGGCGACAATTTGCTGCGCCGTAGCGACGACGTGGGAGCGAGCGGCGATGTCGCCTCCTTTCAGCGCGCCAAGACAGACTTCTAAAAGCGGTAAACGGTGATTGGCCGGTAATGTCGTGATCTTGCGTTCAAGACTGTCGAAATCTGGTGTGCTTTTTATCGGGATTCCCGATGAGTGCAGGATGGTGTCGCCCACGGGCAATCTGATTGGCGACTCCAGCAGCAGTAGAGTATAGATCATGCTTTCCGACTGACTTGGCGTATGCAGGGCGTCGCCAAAGGTGGTCTGCAACCGTTGCAGTGTTCGCTGGCTCCAGTCTTGCGTCGCCTGCGTATGACGTCCAACTTGCCTGGCGATGCCTGCGCTTTTGATTTGCTCCGTGGAGGGCGGCGCGCTTTCTGGAGCGAATCCTGATGTGGCCGGGAGAGCTCTTGAGGTTGTTGCTGCAGTTTGTTGCGCTTGACCTTGGTTGCGGCGCGCGCGCTGCTTGGTCAGAAAAAGCGGGTCCACAGCGCGAATGCGCTCGTCCAGCGGCGGATGGGAAGCGAACCAGGCACTCAGCTTCAGACTTTCGCCAAAACACATATGGTTGACCTCCTGGGCGCTGGACGTATGTCCCAGGTAGGAGTGTGTCTGGCTTTCCCTGATCTTGAAAAGCGCACCAGCGATACCTTCTGGATTGCGGGTAAACTGCACCGACGACGCGTCCGCCAGATATTCCCGTTGGCGGGAAAGCGCAGCTTGAATTAAGCGGCCAAAAAACAGACCAATATAACCCAATACGAATAGAGTGAATCCTGCCGCCAAGACAATGATTACCCCACGCGCGTCGCGTGAGCGCCTACCGCCGCTGCGACTGGACATTCGCAACAGAAAGGCGCCGGTGGAGCCTATCAGAAGGATGCCCGCGAGAACGGCGATAATCTGTACGTTCAAGCGAGTGTCTGCGTTCAGAATATGGCTGAATTCATGGCCAATAACGCCTTGTAACTCATCCCGGCTGAGTGAGTTAAGCGTACCGGCGGTGACGACCAGAGACATGTCTTCAAGCGTGTAGCCCGCCACAAAGGCGTTGATGGCCTCTTCCTTGTCCATAATGTAAATGCTGGGGATGGGCACGCCGGAAGCGATGCTCATTTCTTCCACGACATTGATCAGGCGGCGTTCGTTTGGATTTTGGGTCGCTGCGTTGATCTGGCGTGCGCCGACCATCTGCGCTACGGATCGTCCGCCGCTCCTCAATTGTAAAAAGCGTTTTCCTGCGCCCAATGCGACAATGGCGATGACAGCCAGTGCGACCCACCAGGCTGGGCCAGCCAGCCAGATGTTTGGGGTCATGCGCGCGTCCACGAACTGGTGGTAAGCGATGAACCCGGCGATATTAATGGCGAGCGCTATGCCGATCAAAGCGGCGGCGAAATGGAGCAGGAGTAGACCGGAGAGCTTGCGCGCGCGCTCTTGCTTGGCGAAAAAATCCATGACTTGTCAGGAATTAGTTAAAGCTGACTTTTACAGCCTGACGAGCCTCCGCGGACTCAACCTCAAACATCTCCGTTTCTTTGAAGCCGAAAAAGCCGGCGATAAGATTGCTGGGGAACTGTTCCCGATAGGTGTGATAGGTCATTACGGCATCATTGTAAGCCTGACGGGCGAAGCCAACTTTATTTTCCGTGCTGGTGAGCTCTTCCATCAACTGTTGCATGGTTTGATTCGCCTTGATGTCCGGATAGTTTTCAGACACGGCGTAGAAGTTCGCCAGAGCGCGGCTCAGCATGCCCTCGGCCTGAGACAGCTGTTTGATGCGGTCTCCTTCTTCAGGACGTTGCGCCGCCGCCTGTTGCGCATTGATCGCCTGGTTGCGCGCCTGCATGACTTTCTCCAACGTGTCCTGCTCATGCTTCATAAACGCCTTGGCGGTCTCCACCAAGTTGGGAATCAGGTCATGACGACGCTGCAACTGTACGTCTATTTGGGCGAAAGCGTTCTTGAAGCGATTCTTCAGAGACACGAGTTTGTTGTAGATGGATATCAGATAGAAGGCGACGGCGATGATGACGACAATGCCGATAATCGCGGAAATGCTCATTAATAGACTCCCGTAAAAGAATGTTTTCCCGCATGTTAAATGAGGGTGTTACGCAAGTTCCACCCTTATGCGCGGCGTCAGACGTGATGAGTTGGTGGTCAGGTCTGCGGCGCGTGACTGACTTTCATGAACTCAATGAACTCTTCCGGCGGCACCGGCTTACTGTAATAGTAGCCCTGCGCCAGCGTGCAGCCGTCATGCTTCAGGAAGCGCTCCTGCCGTGGCGTTTCCACGCCTTCGGCGATGACGTCCAGGCGCAGGCTTTTGCCCAGCTGGATGATGGCGTGCACGATTTGGGTGTCGTCTTCGTCTTTCATCAGGTCGCGGACAAACTGTTTGTCGATTTTGATCTTGCGGATAGGCAGCTGCTTCAGGTAACTGAGCGATGAATAGCCGGTGCCGAAATCATCCACGGCGCATTGTATGCCGAATTCGCTCAGGTGGCGCAGGGAAGTGATTGCCTGATTCAGATTCTCCATGAAGCTGGTTTCCGTGACCTCCAGCTCGATGAGCGAGGTAGGGATTTGGCGGCTTTCGATGATCTTCAGAACATGAGGCGCGAACTCTTTCTGCCTGAGCTGGTTGGCGGACAGGTTTATCGCCACTTTGATGTTGAAGCCCTGGTTGCGCCACTGATTAACCTGAGCGCAGGCCTCGTGCAGCACCCAGTCGCCAATTTCAAGAATGGTCTCATTGGCCTCAGCAATGGGAATGAAGACATCAGGAGGCACCAGGCCGCGTTCTGGATGACGCCAGCGCAGCAACGCCTCACAGCCTACAACCTGCTTTGAATTCAGGTCCATTTGCGGCTGGTAGACCAAAAACAGCTCGTTATTTTGTATGGCCCTGGAGAGATCTTTCTCCAGTTTTTTACGTTCGCGGATTTCGCTGTCCAGGCTGGCGACGTAGAACTGAAAGTGATTATTGGCGACAGACTTGGCCAGCATCATGGTCTGTTCGGCCTTTTGCAGAATTTTCTCCGCATCGCGGGCGTCATCCGGGTAAATGGCGATGCCGATGGTGCAGGATACGGGAGTCAGTTGGTCCTCAATCTCGAACGGACGACTGATTTCCCGAAGCAGTGACTCAGCGAAAGCCGCCACCCGGTAACTGCTGCTGACATTAAACAGGATCAGGGCGAATTGGTCGCCGCCGAGCCGGCAGACCGTATGCACGCCGTCCCGCTGCGACAGCAGTCTCTCGGCGAAGGCTTGTAGCAACTTGTCTCCCTGGCTATAGCCCAGTTGTTCGTTGATCGACTTAAAGTCGTCGATGCCGACGCAAAAAACCGCAAATTTCTGGTTCAGCGCCTCAGAGTCATCCACCGCTGCGGCAATGTAATTACTGAACAGGGAGCGGGTTGGCAGGCCGGTGAGGGAGTCGTACTGGGATAGCTTGATGATCCGCGCTTCCGCCGCCTGACGCTTCTGTTGGTGCTCTTCTATAGACTGCAAAAGGCTGTTGGCGGCCCGCACCCAGCTGCCCAGTTCGTCTCTTTCATGTTGGCGGGGAACCGGAAGCGACTGTAAACCGGGCTCAGCGGGGTTGATGCGCAGCAGGGAGTTGATAATGGCCTTGAGCGGCGCGGTTAACAGGAAGTGGTAAACCAGATGCAGGACAAACGCCAAGAGCAGGGCGCGCAGCAGGCCGGTCATAAAAATCAGTATGGAGCGCTCCAAAAACAGCGCCGATTTCGGTGCGGTATCTACGACGATCTTTAGCTCGCCATAGTAGGTCGGTTGCGGCGTTGGGCGGAATAAAGAGATGGCGTACTCGCGCTCTTTGCCGAAGATGGCGTCGGTCATCCAGCGGCTTTGGGTTTCCTGCAGGGGTTTGGAGAGTTCAGCCAGAATAGTCTGATTGGGATGAGCGATGGCTGCATAGCGAATGGACGGTTTTTCGAACAGGCCTTCCAGAACCTGTTGCGCCAGGTCGGGGTCGATACTGTATACCGCCTGAGTGGCGGGGTCGCGCACAATGGCCAGGGTTTGTCTGGCCTCGTTGTCCATTTCCTCCACGGCGCGCATGGATTCAAAAATAATCTGACCAATGCTGAGTAAAACGCCTACCGCCAAAGCGGTAAACAACACCCAGTTCATTAATTTGGCGGACAGACTATGTCGCCATTTTACTGGAGCGTTTTGCTTTTCTTGAACCATGCTGATTGATTGCTTCGACGCCGACGGTGGTGTTTGTGTCAATCTTATTATCCCCTGCTATAGAAAGTGTAGTTATATACGGGGCAAAGTAACAGCTTAGGCGCGCGGGTACAGAGGGCGTGGCGGAGAGAAACTGAATATCTGGTGAGTGAGATAAAAAGCGGGAGAGTGGGGGCTGTCTGGAGATGAATCACGCCGGGGCGCTGGGCCCCGACGTTGGAACGGATTAAGCGGCCAGGTTTTTGGCGACGAAATCCCAGTTCACCAGATTCCAGAACGCATTCATGTAGTTAGGGCGAACGTTTCTGTAATCGATGTAGTAAGCGTGTTCCCAAACGTCAACGGTCAGCAGTGCGGTTTTGCCGTCAGTCATTGGCGTGCCTGCGTTGCTGGTGTTGAAGATTTCCAGTGAGCCGTCAGCGTTTTTGACTAACCAGGTCCAAGCGGAACCGAAGTTGTTAACGGCTTTGTCAGTGAATTGGGTTTTGAAGCTTTCGAAGGAACCGAAAGTTTTGTTGATGGCGTCCGCCAGCTCGCCAGTAGGCTCGCCGCCGCCGTTAGGGCTCAGGCAGTGCCAGTAGAAAGTGTGGTTCCAGATCTGGGCGGCGTTGTTGAAAACGGGGCCGCTCTTGGAAGCCATGATAATCTCTTCCAGAGACTTCCCTTCGTACTCAGTTCCGGGCACCAGACCGTTCAACTTATCGACGTAAGTTTTGTGGTGCTTACCGTAGTGGTATTCGATAGTTTCTTCGGAAATGTGCGGCGCAAGCGCATTTTTTTCATAAGGGAGGGCAGGAAGTTCAAATGCCATGAGATTTTCTCCGTCTTTTTAAGTGTGTAATCCCGTGTAAGTCTCTGATTCTAGAGTATACAGACTGAGTAAGAAGAGATAGCTCCGAATCTCCGGAAATTCAGCCTGCAGGCTCAGGGTCATCACAGTATCACCCTGGGTATTGATGCCGGTCAGATGGCGACCGACAGAATTCTTTTGGTTGATCGCGCAGAATGATATCACCCGCATATATGGAGTTCTATCAAGGGTTTTTCAAGATTATTAATCAGACTTATTAATAAAATTAATAAGCTAGGCGAGGGACCGGATCAGTTGGTTATAAGAAATACAGATGGTTTGTTGGGGATGTCGGCCCATAAAAATGGACCGACAAAACGCTAGTCAAAGTGAGCCAGCGAGGAAGTGAAAGGCGAGTGCTCCGGCACGAAAGGGAGGCACTTCTCCACTTTGGCGATCAACGCTTTGTAGTCTTCCGCGACAATGTTGATATGCCCCAGCTTGCGGCCGGCGCGCTCTTCTTTTCCATACAGATGCAGATGCGTGTCGCTGAGCGTCAATACGCTTTCGCGGTCAGCATGACGACCAATCAGGTTGATCATACAGCTGACGCCGACAGGCTGGGTATCGCCCAAAGGTAAGCCGGCGACGGCGCGTAAATGGTTTTCAAACTGCCCTGTGTGCGCTCCATTCATGGACCAGTGACCGGAGTTGTGCACTCGCGGCGCCATCTCATTGGCCAGGAGGCCCTCAGGCGTTTCAAACAGCTCCAGAGCCAGGATGCCCACATAAGACAGATGCGCCATCAGCTTTTCAATATACTCAGCCGCTTTCTGCGCCAGATCATCGCTAATGCGCGGCGCGGGGGCGATGGTGTAACGCAGAATGCCGCCATGATGAATGTTTTCCGCCAAGGGGTAGGTGACGGTTTCACCAGTGCTGCTGCGGGCGGCGATGATGGATATTTCCCGGGAGAAATTGACGAAGGACTCGACAATCAGTCGGGGGTGTCCAATGCTGTTCCAGGCCTCTTCCGCCTCCTCGGCGGATTTCAGGACTGCCTGGCCTTTGCCGTCGTAGCCTTCCGTAATGGATTTCGCCACGACGGGAGCTCCCAGTTCGCGAACTGCCTCAGCCAATTCTTCCGGGCTGTTTACCAGGCGATATTTGGGAGTGGGGATGCCCAATTGGGTAAACAGCGCCTTTTCGTGCTCTCTGTTTTGACATACGCGCAAGGCTTCCACCCCTGGATACAGAGGTTTGCGAGCGGCGATATTTTGCGCCAGATCCAGGGGTAAGTGCTCAAACTCGTAGGTCACTACATCAACGAAATCAAGGAAGCGATCCAGCTCCGACTGAGTGTTTTCGGGGTCGCTGAAAATCGTACCGAGGCCTGCGGAAGGGGCCCCGGAGGTATCGTAAAGCGCAAATTCAAAGCCCAGCGGCATACCCGCCAGCGCCATCATGCGGCCAAGTTGGCCGGCTCCGAGAATGCCAATTCTTTTCATGATTGCCTTGGATCAGCGTTATTGAGAACCGTGTCTGTCTGCTGTTTGCGGAACGCTTTGACGGCGTCCATGATTTTGCTGTCCTGCAAGCCCACAATCTGAGCCGCCATCAGGCCAGCGTTAGTGGCTCCGGCTTTACCGATCGCCAGCGTGCCTACGGGGACGCCTCCAGGCATTTGTACGATGGACAATAATGAGTCCAGGCCATTCAGCGTCTTGGACTGCACGGGAACGCCCAGCACCGGTAGCGAGGTTTGTGACGCGGCCATACCGGGCAGGTGGGCGGCGCCGCCAGCTCCGGCGATAATTATCTTGATGCCTCTGCTTTCGGCGGACTTGGCGTAGTCAAACAGCAGGTCCGGCGTGCGGTGAGCGGAAACAACTTGCACTTCATAGGGAACGCCCAGCTTGTCGAGCATCTCGGCGGCGTGCTCCATGGTAGGCCAGTCGGATTTGGAGCCCATAATAATGCCAACTAAAGGCTGCATGATTTCTCCTTAGTAACCCTGTCATTATTGGATAAATTCGCCTATGGGGCGCGAATTTGCGGGTGGTCGAGGCATACTGTTTAAAAAAGAGGCGCATAGTTTAGTGAGTCGGTACATGGGATGCAAACGAAAGCGGACCCTTGCCGGCTCCCGCCGCAGGCCCAGGCGATCAGGCGCGAGCGGAGCCTTTATCTGGCTCAGGAAAAACGGAATAATAGCGGGTTGCTTCATGCCTGTTCTGTCGCAAATACGGTAAAGCTGGAAAGGGCGCGTGTACGGAAACTCCGGCATTGTCTAAAATGCCATGGCGCAACCGCGCAGAATCGGGCGTTTGCCGATACACTATATAAATACAGTCCATTAGCGAGGTTACATGGAGACAATTAAGCCCGAGAAAGACGAGGTTGATCGATTTCAATCACAGCGCCATAAAGCGCCTGCGGCGAAACCTGCTGAGCCTAAAAAGGCTGCGCCGGTTGCGGAGGCCCCGGTGGAGGCTTATGTCAGACTGTCCCGTCCCGCACAATGGGCGATCGTCTTTGTATTCATATTGGTGCTGACTTTCGCGCTGATTGGATATTGGCAGGTCAAAAACCAGCAACAAACCATTCTGTCCCTGCAAACCCAACTGCAGCAGGCGACTCAGTACATATCCCAAAGTAAGCTGGTGACTGCGCGCCTTGAAGGTCAAATCAACCAGACCGACGCCACCATGGCGCAAAGCGGCAACGAGATGGCCAGGGAATTGAAGACCTTGGACTCTGAAATCCGCAAGCTGTGGGATGTGTCCAATAAGCGCAACAAACAGTTGATTGAGGAAAATCAGAAAGCGCTGACAGCCCTGCAGGGCGATTTAAAGCAGTCGCAGGAGAGGATCAAAGCGCTAAGCGGTGAGATAAATGGCCTGACGGTCATCGGTGAAAATCTTGGCAAGTCTCAAGAAGCCCAGGCGCTGCAGATTTCCGCGTTGGCGGATGATATGGGGCGCACTGATGAAGCGTTGGAGAGGAAGCAGGCTGAGTTGACGCAACTTCTGAAACAAAGCTCCGACAAGCTGGAGAAATCCATCTCTGAGCAAACCGTGGCTGTCGCCAAGCTTGAGCGCATGATCGGCAAAATGAATGAGCAGAACCTGGACGGCAATCTCAAAGAGCTTGAGAAGAAAGTCAGCGCCATCGACGCCACCCGTAATCAACTGGTGCAACGCTACGTTGAGCTGGATCGTCGCATGAATGAAATCGGTCTGCAATTGAAGGCCATACAGAAATAAATAGCCTGCGCTGTTGCGCCTAAGTGAGTCTTAGGCGCGCTCCTGCTGCGTATGCATCAACCTTTATTCTTTCTTTTACGGCTTTTACGGGCGCGGCGTGTTGACGATTGTGGTCGCGTCGAAATCCACCGCTTGAAATTGCGGCTCGATTCTTACTTCTACATATTGGCGAAAAAGTAGCGCCGCCGCGACGGAGGTTTCCAGCGTCGCCAATTTGTTGGGGTCGTATAGTGCGGCCTCTCTTTCATCATTGCGCGCTCGTTGCGCTTCTTCATAAACCGGGCCGCCCGCCGCTGGCGGAGAGAACAGGCCTGGAACAAAAATACTCGATAGCTGTGGATTCTGAAGTAGAGCGAGTGAAATCGAGTCCAAGGTGGAGCGCTCTACGGTATCTGCAATGGGGATGTAGTTAATTTGCGCTTCGGAGAAGGTGATATCGAGCGCTTGTCCGTCATCGAGCTCAATATGCACGCTGGCTTCAGTAGAGGGCTCATCCAGAGCTTTCCATTCCATCTCATAGGGAAGTTCTTCTGCTGAAATACTGAGGGCTGCGCCAAGCAGTAGCGCTATCAAAGCAGGTGTGAACAAGCGACCCGCTTGCGGATCAGGCGCGGTGGCGAGGACATCCGAGTCGTTCATGAGTAGTGACCCTTGCGCATTTTTTATAATTGGTTGTGACTGATTGTAGCAATTCAGTCGAGCGGGAATGTGGAGCCGTTTCAAAATACGGCTTAATTATTGTCATTCGCCGTTCCCTGTTGAAAATTTAACCTGTCCGTCGAGTGACGCCTGCTTGCAGGCAAAATAACTGTAAAGAAATGTAGTTCAAAGTAACGCGTTGTAGCGAATTCTTGCTCCAATTCTCAGCTGGCGAAGCATACGGTTGTTAGAATCATCCCCAGTCTGGAGGGCTAGACCCCAAGGGAGTCGTCCCGCAAAACCCTCCGCCTCAATAAACAAGAGCCATGATTTGTGAAATGGTCATGAAAGCGACGCCCTTTATAGACGGGGGAGTGAGTATGCAGCGATATCCTAGCCTCAGAACGCTTGTTCTACTGCTGGCGACGGCGGTGGGGATGAGTGGATGTAAGATCTATCAATCCATGGGGAAGAGCGTAGGAGCCTTTGTGCATCCGGTCAGCGGCCCTAAATTCGTGCATATTCCTGACTCGGAGTGGGATAGTGCGTCTTCTGCGCTTATATATTTTTACCGGCCTCACAGTGACTGGGCGTCAGAAGAGATCGAGTCTCCCAGCGTTTATGTCGATGACAGTCAATATTTCAACTTTCGCGACAACAGCTATACCTGGCTGCAGGTGGCTCCGGGCGAGCGACGCGTCACTATGCGCAGGCCTCTGCTGGGCTTCGAAGGCATCGGCGGCTTTACCCTGAGCGATATGACAGATCAGATACTCAGTGTCGATGCGGGCAAAATATACTATCTGCGTTATTCCGAAATCAGCAAACCCGATCCAAACCCGGAAATCGAAACCGACTCGCCCTGGGCGGAAGGGGATTTACAGTTGGTGGCCGCTGACTTCGCTTATAACGAAATCGTAGAGACCCGCTTTCTGAATAGCGATCTGCTGGCGCCTAATCATGCCGCCACCTCTATTGTGAAAGAGAATATCGAATATTCATTTGAACGTGAGCAGGAAGAAATTGAGGTCGCCCGCGAGGAAGAAATAGAAAGGTTGAAGGAGCAGGGATATTACCGCCCCGATAAATGGTGGTGTATGTATATGTGCGGCGGGGGGCCGACCAAGCGGCTGAAGACGGATCGTATGCAGCGTGAGCTGGACAAGCGTAAAAACGCTTACGAGGCGCAGCTGGCGGAAAGTGAGGGGGCATCGTGGTGGTGGCCATTCTAAAGGCGGCGCGATCATCACATTAAATTTTCAATTCTGTACTGTCACCCGGTTCTATAGGGTGACATCTGGGTTTAACATCTATCATTTACTGTAAGGGCTTCGATTGAAGCAGAGGCCGCGGCGACGCCGCGCTTCTGAAATATGGGTAAGGTTTTCAGCCGCTTAATTTTGGGTGTAAGCGGCGGCGAATCAACGGCGGACAGGAAACAGAAAAAGGACTTACTGAACTATGAGCGTGACGACCATGTTTCAAGATCATGTGCAAAAGACCAAAAGCTTTGTTGACCGTGTGAAGGATGTATATAGCAGAGCCTATGATAAGGCCTTGCAGACGGGAAAAGGCGGCTTGGCTGGAGCGACACGCATCAGTGCGGCGCTTGAGCCCAAAGTGCGACAAAGTATCGACTCGGCCCATCATTTCTTTGACGGTATCAATCAATCGCTGGCGGATAAAGCCATTCCCGAATGCCGACGTTCTAATGTCGAGTCCGCTCGCCTGGAGGAAAAGTCCTGCGCAGCGCGACATGGAATCAGCGACGCTGGCGCATCGCGTCAGGATGTTTGAGATCGAGCCCGCAAAGTCATCGCGCTTTCGGATATGGTAAGGTAGCCCTATTTTTCACACTGTGTTGTTAGGAGAAAATCATGAGGCTATTGCATACGATGATCCGGGTCGGGGATCTGGATCGTTCCATCGGTTTTTACACTGAAGTGCTGGGTATGCGTCTGTTACGGCGCAAAGATTACCCGGAAGGCCGTTTCACATTGGCGTTTGTCGGTTACGGCGATGAGTCGGAAAACGCCGTCATTGAGTTGACTCACAACTGGGATACCGCTGCATATGAGCTGGGCTCCGGGTTCGGTCATCTCGCCGTTGAAGTGGAAGACGCCTATCAAGCCTGCGACGCTATTCGCGAAAAAGGCGGGCAGGTGGTTCGGGAGGCGGGCCCAATGAAGCACGGAACTACCGTGATTGCATTCGTTAAAGATCCAGACGGCTATATGATTGAGTTGATCCAGCGCTAACTTTTGCTCTGCCTGCACGGACGCTTATTTCTTAATAGAATAAGCGCCGTAATGTGGCGCTTTTGATCGACTTTTCAGCTAAATAGAAATTAGAAAAACTTTTTTAAACATTGCGCTTGACACTCCTTGGGGTGATCAGTACTATGCGCATCGTCTTCACGGGGCAGCCAAGCGGTTCGCAAGGTTGATTCGGAAGCGCCTCTTGATTCAGAGTGACGTGGGGGTGGTTAGCTCAGCTGGGAGAGCATCGCCCTTACAAGGCGAGGGTCGCAGGTTCGATCCCTGCACCACCCACCAAATTCTGAAATAGAGATCGCGGAGCGGTAGTTCAGTCGGTTAGAATACCGGCCTGTCACGCCGGGGGTCGCGGGTTCGAGTCCCGTCCGCTCCGCCAATTTCTACTTGATCAAGAGCCAGTTCATCTGGAACTGGGTGGTTAGCTCAGCTGGGAGAGCATCGCCCTTACAAGGCGAGGGTCGCAGGTTCGATCCCTGCACCACCCACCATCTTCCCCAAAGATGGATTTTCGCGGAGCGGTAGTTCAGTCGGTTAGAATACCGGCCTGTCACGCCGGGGGTCGCGGGTTCGAGTCCCGTCCGCTCCGCCAACTCTTCCCTTCATATTCCTCTTGTTTTAACTTCATATCTTAATTTTCTGATTTCAATCACTCATTTGTTTTCCTTTCAGAATTATTCTGTTTTTTCTCTGTCATCATCCTGACATACCTGTTTGATACCTTGGACGATAACCATTAGCAAGGAGCCGTAACCGTGCAAGAATATATCGACGACCTCATTGATGTTGACTACGAAGAGTTTGATGACGACGAATTCGTCGATGACGCCGTAGAGCTTTAATTCAGTCTCTTGTTAGTCTCGCTCAGGCATCTTCGTCTGCAGCTATATCTCCGTCCGTTCGGCCAGAAGTGTGCTGGTCCTTGAACGGTTTCGGGTTGACGCCAAACCACCTCTTAAATGCCCTATGAAATGCTGCTGGTGAGGAAAAGCCCAGTAGATAGGCTATCTCGCCAATCGTTAAGTCTGTGGCTTTGAGATAGGTCGCCGCAACCTGCTTGCGAGTCTCGTCCAGAACTTGTTGAAACTGAACGCCTTCCTTTTTTAATCGTCTTTGTAGCGTCCACTCCGATAGACCGAGTTGCTTGGCTGTTTCGGTGAGGCCCACTTCGCGCCCTTGCAGCATTGGCGTGATAATCTGCTTGACCCGTTCGGTCAGGCTGGTGGCCCCAACCAGGGTGGTGAGCTCCCGGTTGCAGATACTGACAATTTCGCTATGTGTCGCCGGATTGGCGTAAATAGAAGGGAGTGACAGCGCTTCTTTTCTAAAAATCAGTGCGTTACGTGAGCGCCCGAACTTAACGGGACAATTGAAAGCTCGTTGATAATGCTGAGCGTAAGGCGGCGCCTCAAACTCGATTTCCACCTCTTTCAGTAATCGCTCCTGTCCGGTAATCCAGTGCGCCAGCGCGCTCCATCCGCTGAGCAGACAATCCACTACGAAATAGTTGAACTCATTATAGGGGCTGATGGAATAAAACTGTGCGACGCCACTTTCTTCTGTCAGATAAAACCGGCTGCTGCCTCGCTTATTTACGCTGCTCAGGCTTTCATAGTGAATCCATAGCCGGATCGCCCGCTCAAGATTGGGACTGGTCATGGCGGCATAGCCGGATAGGCCCATATGGGAGATGCGTAGCGCTTGCCCCATGAATAATCCCAGTGCGGGCTGGTTGGCCGTGCTGATCAAGGCCTGCCCAATACGCATGAAGCGGGATATGCTAATGCGCGCCTTGGGGGAGGCGAGAGTCTCTGTCGTAACGCCGTATTCATTGAGGACAGGCATTGGGTCAACGTTAAGTCGGTGACAGGCTTCGCGCATTAGTTCTACGAAATTGACGGATATGTCGCCGAGCTGCATGGAGTTCCCTTTGGTGTGTTAAAAGTGATGAATGGGTGTATTTTATAGATAAAAAAATGTTATCCAAGGGTATTGGCTGTCTTGCATGACAGAGCTAATTTATACGGCAAATCCCGTAGCCTTGATTGCTGCGTATAACTCGAGGCGGAAGCCGCTTAATTACCGGCATTTCGCTCATTAAAGTGAATATTCAGGAGTGTTTCATGCAACAGAACTCATCTGGCGCGAGTAAGTATCCGCATCTGTTGGCCCCTTTGGACCTGGGCTTCACCACCCTCGCCAACCGGACTCTAATGGGCTCCATGCACACAGGGCTGGAAGAGTCGCCGAATGGCTTCCAGCGTATGGCGGCGTTTTACGCTGAACGTGCGAGAGGTGGGGTGGGTCTTATCGTAACCGGTGGTATTGCTCCGAATCCTGAGGGGGCGGTCGCTCAGGGCGCTTCCAAGATGGACTCTGATGCGGATGCGGAAAAACACAAGATTATCACTCAAGCCGTGCATGAAGCTGGCGGCAAGATCTGTATGCAGATTTTGCATGCGGGACGCTACGCCTATCATCCCAAGCTGGTGGCGCCTTCCGCCATTCAAGCGCCGATCAATATGTTCAAGCCGCGCGAACTGTCCACTGACGAAGTGGATGAGCAGATAGACGCCTACGCAAGCTGTGCGGCTCTGGCGCAACAGGCGGGCTACGATGGCGTTGAGATCATGGGGTCGGAAGGCTATTTCATCAATCAGTTCATCGTGAGTCACACCAATAAGCGGACTGACAAGTGGGGCGGCGACTACGAGAGCCGGATTCGCATGCCGATAGAGGTGGTGCGTCGCGTTCGTGAACGCGTTGGGCCGAACTTCATCATTATTTACCGCCTTTCCATGCTTGATCTGATTGACGACGGCAGTAACTGGGAAGAGGTGGTGTTACTGGCCAAGAAGATCGAAGAGGCGGGCGCCACCATCATCAACACGGGTATCGGCTGGCATGAAGCGCGCGTCCCCACGATCGCGACAATGGTGCCACGCGCGGCGTTCACCAAAGTAACCGCGAAACTGAAGAAAGACGTCAATATTCCGCTGGTGACCACTAACCGCATCAACATGCCGGATGTGGCGGAAAAAGTGCTGGCGGATGGCGATGCGGACATGATCTCCATGGCTCGCCCTTTCCTGGCGGACGCAGATTTTGTGGTGAAGGCGTCAGAAGATCGGGCGGATGAAATCAATACCTGTATCGCCTGTAACCAGGCCTGTCTTGATCACACGTTCCAGATGAAACTGACTTCCTGTTTAGTGAATCCTCGCGCCTGTCATGAGACTGAGTTGGTCTACGTGAAAACCAATTCGAAGAAAAAGTTGGCGGTTGTCGGTGCCGGACCTGCTGGTTTGGCTTTCGCTACGGTGGCGGCGGAAAGAGGTCATGATGTAACACTGTTTGACGGCGGGGATAAGATTGGTGGTCAGTTCAATGTCGCCAAACTGATTCCGGGTAAAGAAGAGTTTTATGAAACCTTGCGTTACTTCGACCGTATGCTGAAAAAACATAATGTCGATGTGCGCCTTAATACCCGTGTGAGCGCTGAAGACTTGAAGGCTGGCGGTTACGACGAGGTGATTCTCGCTACCGGCGTTTCCCCTCGCATACCCGAGATAGAAGGGATTGATCATCCAAAAGTGATGGGATATCTGGATGCGTTGTTAGGACGTAAACCTATAGGGAAGAGGGTTGCCGTTGTCGGCGCTGGCGGTATCGGGTTTGACGTCGGTGAGTTTATTACCCATGAAGGCAAGTCGCCCAGCCTGGACGTTTCTGCGTTCATGAAGGAGTGGGGGGTAGACCTGGGTGTAGAGCATCGTGGCGGCGTTCAGGGCGTAGAAGCCCATGTTGAGCCGTCCCCCAGAGAGGTCTATCTATTGCAACGGAAAACCTCAAAGCCCGGCAAAAATCTTGGCAAAACGACGGGCTGGATTCATCGCGCTTCATTGAAGAATAAACATGTGCGCATGGTTGCTGGCTGCGAGTACGTCAAAATAGATGACGACGGTTTTCATGTGACTGTGAATGGCGAAGCCAAGTTGTTGCCCGTGGATAACGTGATTATTTGCGCAGGACAAGATCCTTTGCGTGAGCTGCAGCAGCCGCTTGAAGCGGCGGGCGTGTCGGTGCACCTGATTGGCGGCGCTGATGTGGCGGCGGAGTTGGACGCTAAGCGAGCGATAAATCAGGGTAGCCGACTGGCCGCTGAAATCTGATCTCCTTTCTCTGGACTCAGTGAGCGCTGAGTCCATTCCAGCCTTTCATTTTTTGGTGCAAATCAGGTCGATTGGCCTGATTTGTGCGCCCTTTCCCCCTCTGAGCGCGACCTGCCCAACTGACATTTCCAAGGTTGCGTGCTAAGTTTTCAACAGCTTCATTAATAATCAACGTATGCGCCGGAGCCGTTTTAAATGGCCCGGGAGCAAAAAAATGTTGGTGTTTAAACGCTTGGTAAGCGCTAACGAAACAATTTTCTGTTATTTTGGTGCGCTTACAAAAAATAACAACATCGACAATGGGCTTCTGGACAACGCAGCTTAAACAACAAGCAAAGAAAGAAGGGCTTATTATCTAGGACATTGGCATGCCCAAACCTCAAAAAGATGATATTTACGAAGCGGTTCTCTTCTTGGAGGATCAGTATGTAGCGCGGCAAATGCGCTATTCGGAATTTGAGGCCATATTGGACGGCGTGGTTGCTCTGAATGATCTGGCTGATACGGAAATAACAGCGGTCTATGCAGAGCTGAACAAACAGTTGATACCACGAGCGCTGGTATTTTTTACGGTCTATTTCGACGAGGAAGGCATCGCGGATTCGGAGTGGAACGTGCCGCTGAAGCGGTTGGCGAAAATTTCCGGTTCCGGCCCGGATCTCGGCGCAGGTCCTATACGGCTCGCGTGTCGCAGTCAATGCGCTATCTCCTGGCATCAGCGGGATTTGTGGGACCCGGACATGAAGCCGGGCGGCAATGACTTTCAGGTGATTAAAAAATCCCTGCAGGAAAACCGCCTGGGCTTTGAAGTAGTTGGTGAAGTGGTTGAGGAGGAAGAGGATATTCCTGTCCTGACTCCCACTCAGGTTGCGTCGCAACCGGCGGCGTCCGCGTCTGCGCTGGAAGAGCAGGAGCGTATTCATCGTACGAAACTGGCGCGCTTGCTGAAAGCGCAGCGCTTGCGCATCAAGACGTTGAACAGTCAGCACGAAGCGGAAATTGAAGAGCTCAACCGGCAGCACCGGTTGGAGATGCAGGCGCTGAAGACCAAAGTGCAGGATATGGAGCAAAGCCTCCAGCACACCAAGGTGCTTTACGATCAGACCAAAATCAAACTGCAGAAGCGCAGCGATCAATACCTGTCTTTGCAAGAGGAAATGGTGCAGTTCAAGAAGCGTCAATCCATGCTGGAGAAAGAACTCAGCAAGGGAGACGGTGGCGAAGAAGCGGAGCGCCTGCGTCAGCGTCTGGAAAGCGAACTGACGATTGTGAAAGAGCAATTACAGCGTCGCGAGGCGGAGCTGGTGTATCGCGATGAGCGTGAGGAGCAGCTGCGCCAGGAGATTCAAACCCTGAAGGATGAATCTGAGGATGGCGGTGGAGATATTCTCAATAAGCTGTCCGAGCTGGATGTGGTCTTTGTGGTGTATCACCCTGGTGCGGGTCATATTACGATCCCGGCGAAAGATGTTTTGCGCTACATACAGAATCCAGTCTCCTATGCGGCGGAGCGTTGCTTTGTAACGGAGCGGCACTACAAAGAGTGGTTGGACCACTACGAAAACGCAGTATGCGAACACGAAATTCCCGGTAAGGGACTGTGTGGCGAGAGCGTCCCTCGTGTGACTGTGCCCGCTGAGTTCGTTGCAGGCGAAAGCAACCGTTGCGAGAAGCATCAAGAATAGTTCGTGTCCTCTCTGCAGTATCAACCCGATTGCGTCATTCAACCGCTCAGTCACCCTGTGGCTGAGCGCGCTGGCGTTCGCCTGTGGATGGTGCGGGGCGATTTGATTCATGAGTCGGTATCCGGCAACAAGTGGTTCAAACTCAAATACAGCCTGCTGGAAGCGAAGCGAAGCCAAGCGTCGGGATTGTTGAGCTTCGGCGGCGCCTATTCCAACCATTTGCATGCGCTCGCCGCAGCGGGCTGTATGCTGAATATCCCCACCTTTGGCGTTGTGCGCGGCGCATGGCGGCGTGAGCTGACGCCAACTCTGCAGGATGCCCAAAAGTGGGGGATGCGCTTGCTGTTCGTTAGCAACGAGGCGTATCGCCGCAAAGATGATCCTGCCTGGGTGGAGGAAAGCATTGCGGGCTGGAAGCTGTCAGAGCTTATCGCTACGCAAAAGCTGATGGTTATCCCTGAAGGCGGGAGCAATACGTTGGCGTTAAAGGGCGTTTCTGAGTGGGCGCAGCAAATCTATTCCTACTTTCCCTCGGCTCCCGCATCCATATTCTTGCCTTGCGGCACCGGCGGTACGATGGCGGGGTTTGTCGCCGCTCACTCACATCATGAGGTGGTCGGTGTGCCTGTGTTGCGCGCCGGCGACTCTATTGCAGCTAAGATCGATGAGTTGCTGGTTTTGAATAACCAGCAACCAGAAACCTGTTTTCGCTTTATGCAAGGTTATGAGTTTAGCGGCTACGCCAAGACCAGCCCCGAGCTGATGGCCTTCATTCAAACATTTTTCGATCACACAGGCGTTGGTTTGGAGCCTGTCTACACAGGGAAGATGGCGTATGCGGCGCTGGAGTGGTTGCGCCGAGGCGAGGCTCCTAGAGGTTCAGACGTTGTGCTGGTGCATACCGGTGGCATGCAAGGCGCGCGGGGCTTTGTCGAGCAACTTTAACTCCTTCTGCTAGTTGTTCAATGTAGTTCTTGCTGATTCCGCCCAGTTGTCGCTAACGACAAAATATCGGGCGGTTTCCAGCCATCCTCCCGCCGGCGATTCAGCCAATGCGATCAACATCTGTGGACGATTGTTCCCTTCTGTAGAGTTCAATTCGCGGTATAACTGTTCCCAGCTCATGGCTGGGGTCTGGTCGTCGGGGTGTATTGCAAGGGGTGATAGCCAGTGTGATTTTGGAGTGAGTATCCAGTTTGTGGCTGTTTCCTCCAATTGGGGCAGGGCGCTGACAGGCAGCCAGCCGCCGCGTAAGTGGTCAGGGGCGGCGAGGGTGGATGGCGTCACGCTGTCTGGGTCAATTAGGGGATAGAACAGATAGCCTTTCATAACGATCTGACGGCCGATTTCGTTAATGCCCAGATGCGCCAGCTCTTGCCTGGCTTCGGGCGTTTCCGAGAGTAAAATCTGGCTGCTGAGCAGCTTGTCCAGCTTAAGATCCAGTCGATCCAGGTAATTGGGGCCGAACCAATGGGCGTCGCCGCCTTTCGCCGAGGGCGTCGATAAACCGAGGTAATATTTGATGGCGACTTCCTGATGGACATAATTGCCTTCGGGGTTCTGCAGGATAAAATCAAACTCGCCGTAAGTCTTCTTACGGTCTTTCACTTGCAAGCCGTGGGCAATCACGCGCCAGGCGCTAAGTCGCTCGACGCCGAAGCGCCAAAGCGATTCAAAGTAAGGGCCCAGAAAGCGGCTTTTTAAGGCTTTCTCCATGTTTAGCAGGTCCATGGTCAGCGTCCGGTCGGCGCCGTTCAGCGCTATGGGCGCCTGGCGGTCAAACTGTGTTGGCTCCATACCAGGAATGGCGGCCAACACCGGGCTATTACAAGTCCACTGTAAATCTCTGAGCAGTTGTTGTGGCGTTCGCTTCACAAATTAAACTTCCGTTAGTACCCCTGTCGGCGCTTTGGTCGTCGAGCGCAGTCACAGACTGGGCTGCAGCGGGGCGCGCGGGTGAGGAAAAAGACAAAAACCGCCCGTTGGGCGCATACAAGCCGGGGCAGTTTGGGTAACATAACAAAAACGCTTGATTAAGGGCATGTATGGAACAGTTTCGTAATATCGGTTTGCTGGGCCGGATGGGCAGCGTACAGGTGGTGGAGACGCTGAAGCGGCTCAAAAACTATCTGGTCGGCGAAGGTTACGCGGTGATCCTGGAAGAAGCTACCGCAGCGGTGTTGCCAGGACATAACGTGCAGGTGTCCAGCAAGAAAATGCTGGGAGAAATCTGTGACCTGGTGATTGTGGTCGGCGGCGATGGCAGCTTGCTGGGCGCAGCGCGCGCGCTGGCCGGGTGCAATGTGCCGGTGCTCGGCGTTAATCGCGGCAGGCTGGGCTTTCTCACTGATATTACGCCGACGGAAATGGAGCCTCAGCTGGCGGAAGTGCTGTCTGGCAAGTATGTCGAAGAATCACGCTTCCTGTTGGACGCCTACGTCAAGCGCAATGGCGAGCCTGTGGGCTATGGATGCGGCCTGAATGACATTGTTCTGCACCCTGGCAAGTCCACCCGTATGATTGGGTTTGATCTTTATATTGAAGGACAGTTCGTCAACAGCCAGCGTTCCGACGGACTGATCGTTTCCACGCCGACCGGCTCCACGGCCTACGCGTTGTCTGCAGGCGGTCCGATCATGCATCCGCGTCTGGACGCTATCGTGCTGGTGCCCATGTTTCCCCATACCCTGAGCAGCCGTCCGATTGTGGTGGACGGCAACAGCGAAATTAAGATCATTATCGGCGATTACAACGAAACCTATCCTCATGTCAGTTGCGATGGGCAGACGCACGTCACGTGCGCGCCGGGGGATACGGTCACGATTTGTAAGAAGCCGCAGAAGCTGCGTCTGATTCATCCCATGAACCATAATTTCTATCAGATCTGCCGGGATAAACTGGGCTGGTCAAGCAGTAGAGATCAGGGAGGGCAGTAGTCTAATGTCCGAGAGCCAGAAGTACCGAGGCTTTGACTTCATCGGCGATGTCCACGGATGCGCCAGAACGCTGGAGGCATTGCTGGAGAAGCTCGACTACCGGAAGATCAACGGCGTATACAGTCATAAGCATCGTCAGGCGGTTTACGTTGGCGATATCGTCGACCGCGGCCCCCGTATCCGAGAGGCGCTGCATATTGTGCGGGATATGGTGGAGCACGGCAGCGCGCGCATTGTCATGGGAAATCATGAGTACAACGCCCTGGGCTATTGCACCCGGGCCCGCCCGGGCAGCGCTCATACCTATTTGCGTGAGCATACGCCCCGTCATGAGCGTTTGATTCGGGAAACGCTGGATCAGTTCGCAAATTACGGGCATGAATGGAATGAGTTTCTTGAATGGTTCATGACGCTGCCGCTGGTGATTGACGATCAGTGTTTTCGGGTTGTGCACGCATGCTGGGATCATGATCTGATTTCACAGTTCCTGGAGCATCATCCTGATGGTCTTATCACGGAAGACTTTCTGCATGCCTCCACCGTGCGCGACAGTTTTGCCGGCCATGTGATGGACCGTTTGTTGCGCGGCACGGATATGAAACTTCCGGATGGTATGTCTATTCGCAGCAGTGATGGCTTCGTTCGCACCGCATTTCGCACCAAGTTCTGGAAGGCGGAGCCTGAAACCTACGGCGACGTCGTGTTTCAGCCGGACGCTCTGCCTGACGAAGTGGCGGAAAGACGCTTGTCAGAGCGAGAGCGGCGCATGCTGTTGTTTTATGGTCTGGAAGAGCCGCCCTTGTTCGTCGGACATTACTGGCTGCAAGGCGCGCCGCGTCCTATTCGTCCCAATATCGCCTGCCTGGATTACAGTGCAGTGAAGTACGGCAAGCTGGTGTCCTATCGGCTCGAAGCGGGAGCCCGCAAACTGACGGCGGACAATTTTGTCTGGGTCGATGTCATGCGTGAAGCGGGGGGCGCCGCCGGGCGCTGAGCATATGGAGAAAGTTTGCGATATCCCAATCGAAGAAGACATTGAGTCGTTGTATCGCTATCTGCGCAGCAGGGGCGTTGCGATATGGGTCACCGAGAATGAAGGCCGGCAGGAAATATGGGTTAAAGATCCCGCCGCCAAACCTGTCGTGCTGGACTGTTATCAGCGCTTCAAAGAAGATCCTGGCGTTCGCGAGCGACTGGATGAGGCTGTAAGCGGGCAACCGCAGCCCAATGGCAACAGTCTGACAATGCAGTTTAAGCCTTTTCCCTGTATCGCGTGGTTACTGCTGACCTTGCTGGCGGCGGCTTTGTATACTGGCTTCGGCGACTTTCAGAGCAGTCGTTATTTCTTCATTATTGATCGTTTCCAGTTGCCCTATGGGGACTTGCCCTCCCGCGTGCAGTCCTTGTTGTTTACGCTGCAGAAAGGGGAGTGGTGGCGTCTGCTGTCTCCCGCATGGTTGCACTTGGGGCTGGCGCACTGGCTGTTTAACTCTCTTGCATTGTGGATATTCGGGCGCTCTCTGGAAGTCTTGTTTAGCCGAGGCGGATTCGTTTCGTTCATTCTGGGGGCGGCGATCTTCAGTAATCTCGCTCAATATCTGGTGGCGGGGCCTGCGTTTGGAGGTTTCTCCGGCGTTGCTTACGCCTTGGTTGGCGCACATGCGGCGGGTTGGGCGTTAGCGCCGGGTATGCGGATGTGGGCGCCTTCCGCGATGGTGATTTTCAGTATTGTGTGGATGTTGGCGGGGATGTTGGGCGTCTCTGATCAATTTGGCGTGTCGTTCGCCAATACCGCGCACTTCGTCGGCTTTTGGTTTGGCTTGACGTCAATGGCGTTGTGGCTAAAAACAAGTGGAAAAAAAGACGGGGAAGGCATCAGCGGAGCATAACGGGTAAACCAAATTGCAGAGCTGGTTTATCCAGCCTCCGTTGATGCGCATCCCCCAAGTAGCTGTGAATACTCTGATGAGAGCTGTGTGGGATCAAACACACAATGCAAATGATAATGATTATCATTTGTAAGTCAACACTTTTTCACTGGAATTTTATTGAAATGTCGGATCACCCTTATGTTATAGTCCGCAACATTGTGCTGGAGACCCCTTATGTCCTTTGAAAATGCAGTAAAAAACCTGACTCCGGAGATCTATGAGGCCATGAAGACAGCCTTGGAGTTGGGGAAGTGGCCGGACGGCAAAAAATTATCAATGGAACAGAAAGAGCTCTGCATGGAAGCGCTCATCACCTACGAAATTTCCCACAATGTGCCTGAAGAGCAGCGGGTGGGGTATATAGAAAGAGATCGGCCGACGCCTTGCGCTTTGAAAGCGGCGGCGGTTGAATCCTCCTCTGGCGTATGGACGCCCGAAAGCGGCGTTTCCAAGCATTGATCGAAGCTTCGCTTCCGTTGCGACGGGAGTGCGCGTTTCGACAATAACAATAATTGAGAGATGAATTTAGAACCAAGGGGACTCACTTGAGGGAAGTAGCTCAAGGCTGTCTGGAGAAAATGTTCAGCCAGCTCGATAACCCCGTCAACTACAGCCTGGTGGTTGGCGATGAACGGGTGGAATTAAACCCTCTGCTCGGCAAATCACTTCAGATTAAATTCAGCGGTAAGATTGTCTGCAATCATTGCGGCCGCTCGACTAAAAAGAGCTTCAGTCAGGGCTTCTGTTTTCCCTGCTTCAGAAAACTGGCGCGTTGCGACAGCTGTATTATGAGCCCGGAAAAGTGCCATTTTTTCGCCGGCACCTGTCGGGAGCCTGAATGGGGAGAGACCCATTGTATGGTTCCGCATGTGGTGTATCTGGCCAACTCATCGGGAATCAAAGTCGGCATTACCCGTAAAACCCAGACGCCCACGCGTTGGATCGATCAGGGCGCAATTCAGGCTCTACCCATTATGGAAGTTACCACGCGCCGGATGTCCGGGCTGGTGGAAGAGATCTTCCGGCAATCAGTGACAGATAGAACCAATTGGCGCGCAATGCTCAAGGGCGATCCTGAGCCTTTGAACCTGGTCGCGGAAAGAGACCGTTTGCTGGCCGAGCTGGAAGGGGCGCTGGAAGGTTTACGCTGCGCCGAGGGAGCGGATAACATGGAAATTTTGACGTCTGCGGAGGTGGTCGACATCGCCTTCCCCGTGATGCAGTATCCGCAGAAGGTGGTTAGCCTGAATCCGGAAAAAGAGCCGGAAATTAGTGGTACATTACTCGGTATCAAAGGGCAGTATCTGATCCTGGATACTGGCTGCATCAACATTCGCAAATTTACGTCATACGAAGTTTCAGTCGCCGCTTGAGCGTATATGGAAGCTCGCCTACGGAAAACTTGAGCATAATTACTATGAAAGAAAGTCAACCTCGCACTATTTACCTGAAAGATTATCGTAAACCGGACTTTTTGATCGACGCCACGGACCTGAACTTCCAGCTTTATGAAGACGGGGCCCGAGTCACTTCTCAGCTGCATATCAGACGCAACCCTGACGCCGATGCGTTTCGCGACGTTCTGGAGCTGGATGGCGTTGAGTTGCAACTGGAGCGTTTGCTGCTGGACGGGCGCACGCTGAACCCGGATGAGTATCAACTGGACGACGAGTCGTTGAGACTGGAGCGCTTGCCCAAGCAGTTCGTGCTGACCGTGGTCACCTGGATCAAGCCGCAGGAAAACACCTGCCTGGAGGGGCTGTATCGCTCCAGTTCAATGTTCTGTACTCAGTGCGAGGCGGAAGGTTTCCGTCGCATTACCTATTATCTGGATCGCCCGGATGTAATGTCCTCCTTCACCACCACGATTGAAGCGGAGAAAGCGCGCTATCCTGTGCTGTTGTCCAACGGCAACCCCGTCGCTTCTGGTGAAAGCGGCGATCGTCATTGGGTGAAATGGGAAGATCCTTTCAAGAAGCCCTGTTATCTGTTTGCTCTGGTCGCCGGCGATCTGCGGTGGGTGGAGGACAGCTTCACGACCATGAGCGGACGCGAAGTGCAACTGCGTATCTATGTCGAACCGCAGGACCTGAATAAGTGCAGCCATGCCATGGACTCTCTCAAGCGATCCATGACCTGGGACGAAGAAGTGTATGGTCGTGAATATGACCTGGATATCTTCAATATCGTCGCTGTCAGCGATTTCAACATGGGCGCGATGGAAAACAAAGGGCTGAATATCTTCAACTCCTCCTGTGTGCTGGCGAACCCGGAAACGTCCACTGACAGTGCATTTCAGCGTATAGAAGCGATTGTCGCTCATGAATACTTTCACAACTGGTCCGGCAACCGGGTGACCTGCCGGGATTGGTTTCAGCTGAGTCTGAAGGAAGGCTTTACTGTGTTCCGAGACGCAGAATTTTCTGCGGACATGCATTCGCGCGCCGTGAAGCGTATCGAAGACGTCGCCTTGCTGCGCACGATGCAGTTCGCCGAGGATGCGGGTCCAATGTCGCATCCGGTGCGCCCGGATTCCTACATGGAAATCTCCAACTTCTACACGCTGACCGTATATGAGAAGGGCAGTGAAGTGGTGCGTATGCTGCACACACTGCTGGGAGCCGAGAAATTCCGCGAGGGCTCTGATCTCTACTTCTCCCGCTTTGACGGTCAGGCCGTGACTACCGATGATTTTGTCGCCTGTATGGAAGAAGTCAGCGGACAAGATTTTACGCAGTTCAAGCGGTGGTACAGTCAGTCCGGAACGCCTGTGGTGTCAGTGACGGATCATTATGATGCGGAGACGAAAGAGTACCGTCTCGACGTTAGACAAAGCTGTCCTCCCACACCAGGACAACAGGAAAAGCAGCCGTTCCAGATTCCGCTGGCGGTTGGTTTGCTGGACAGTTCGGGTAAAGACATGCCCTTGACGCTGAAGGCCGGTCAGGGCGAAGCCTTCGGCGCGGATGGCGATTTCACCCGAGTCCTGCAGGTTCGGGAGTCCGAGCAAAGCTTTGTTTTCACTGGCGTAACGGAAAAACCGACGCCTTCGCTGTTGCGCGGTTTCTCTGCGCCAGTGCGACTGAATTATCCCTACGACAGAAATCAGCTTACTTTCCTCATGTCTTTTGACAGCGACGGCTTCAACCGTTGGGACGCGGGACAGAAACTGGCTGTCTCAGTCTTCAATGAACTGATAAATGCCGAGTTGAAAGGCGAACAGGCGGAAATCGATGAACGCTACATCGATGCAATGCGTCAGGTATTGCTGGATGACAAAGGCGACCACGCCATGCTGGCGAAGATGGTTCAGGCGCCCGGCGTATCGCTGCTGGCGGAACAGGCCGAGGTGGTCCATGTCGACGCCATCCTCAACGCTCGTCAGCGCGTGCATGAGAGAATCGGCGCTTCTTTGTCGGAGCTGTTGTTGAGCAAATACCGTCAGCTGCATGCTCAGTCGGGTAATGCATTGGACAGCGTTTCCATGGGGTTGCGCGCCTATAAGAACGCTTGCTTGATGCTGCTCGCTCAGGGTGGCGCGCAAGAATCCGTCTCCCTGGCGAAGCTGCAGATGCAGCAGGCGCAGACTATGACAGACGAATTCGGCGCTCTGGCCGCTCTGGTGAACGGGCCGGATATTGAGGCGGCGCAATCCGCTTTGGCCGACTTCCTGTGTAAGTGGAAGAAAGATCAGTTGGTCATGGAGCAGTGGTTCAGCGTGCAGGCGGCCAGCGAGCATCATGGCGCACTGGAAAGCATTCAGGCTTTGACGGCCCATGAGTTGTTCTCTGAACGCAATCCAAACAAGGTCCGTTCCGTGATTGGAACCTTTGGCGGGCAGAACTGGCGCCACTTCCATGCCGCAGACGGCACCGGCTATCGCTTCCTGCGCGAGTGGATCATAAAGATGGACGGTCTGAATCCTCAGATCGCTTCCCGTCTGCTGACGCCTCTGACTCGCTGGCGTAAATTGGAGCCGCAGCGCTCTGCGCTCATGCAGAAAGAGCTGCAGGAAATCATGGCGCACCCCGGCTTGTCCAGAGATGCGTACGAAGTGGTGTCAAAGAGCCTGAAATAGGCGTAACTTGTAGAGAAAATGTCGATAAAAGTCCGTTAAGTCCCGGAGGAATAGACAAAATTACTTGCTGAACTAAGCTTTTACATACAATAAAGCCCTGTTGAAGCAGAGCAAAAATAAGAATAAAGCAGGAGATGACCTCTAAGTCCGGCGCTCAATCACTCAGCTGAGCGCCGCGTCCGCCGAAAGAGTCGTTCAATAATCCAGCTGTCTTCGATTAGGAATAAGAGTATCTATGATGCAGAATAAAAAAGTACTGCTTGGAAGCTTATTGCTGTTTTCCTTATACGCCGCATGCGCAGGGGCGGCCGTCAGTCCCGCTGAAGCCAAAAAACTAACGGGAGAACTCACTCCCTTTGGCGCAATCCGCGAAGGTAATGGCGCGGACATTCCCCGTTGGGAAGGGGGGATTACTCAGCCTCCAAAAGAGTATCAGCGCGAGGGGCAGCACCATCCGGACCCCTTTAGAAGTGATAAACCTAAAGAAGTAATTACAGCCCAGAACTTCACCAAATACGAAAAGTATCTGAGTGAAGGGTTAAAGGCGCTGTTTAAGACTTATCCCACCACATTCAAGATCCCTGTGTATGTTACCCGGCGTTCGCACTCCGCGCCGGACTGGGTGAACCAGAACACCTACGAGAATGCCGTCAAAGCTGATCTGACCAGAGATGGAAATGGCGTTACCGGCGCTTATGGCGGCATTCCATTCCCCGTGTTGCATGGTTCGAACGAGCGCAAGGCGCTGCAGGCGATCTGGAATCATCTTACACGCTGGCGTGGCGTTTTCGTCACCCGTCGCGCATCGGAAACAGCGGTGCAGCGCAACGGCGAGTTCAGTCTGGTCAATTCTCAGCAGGAAGTGTTCTGGAATTTTTATAACCCGGAAGGCAGTGAAAAGGATCTGAAGAATATCCTTTTCTATTATCTGTCGTTCACCATTTCTCCTGCGCGCCTCGCTGGCGGAGCGGTGTTGGTGCATGAAACGCTGGATCAGGTGAAAGAGCCCCGCCAGGCATGGGGTTATAACGCTGGGCAGCGACGTGTCAGAAGAGCGCCGAATCTGGCTTATGACTCGCCAATCGCCGCCTCGGATAATCTGCGCACGGCGGACGACACGGATATGTACAACGGCGCTCCGGATCGATACGACTGGAATTATCTGGGGCTGAAGGAAATGTATATACCTTATAACAGCTACCAAATATCCCAGGCCGGTTTGAAATATGCGGATGTATTGGGCGTTTCTCATATCAATCCTGATTACACCCGTTTTGAAAAGCATCGGGTGCATGTCATTGAAGCCAGGCTCAAAGCGGGCGAGCGACACATTTATTCCCGACGCGTGTTTTATATCGATGAGGACAGCTGGAATATCGCTTTGGTTGATCAATACGATGGCCGTGGCGAGCTATGGCGAGTCAGTATGGCGTTCCTGAAAAACTTCTACGAGCTGCCTTCCACATGGACGGCGTTGGACGTGTTTTACGATTTGCAGGCGCGCCGGTATCACGTACAGGGATTGGACAGCGAAGAGCGCTCCACGCGGGTATTCACCAGTGAGGTGCCGGATCGCCGTTACTTCAGTCCGCAGTCGCTGCGACGGCGCGGAATACGCTAGAGCGCTTGCAGTTGGCGCGATAGCGGCTAATTTTTTAAGGGGCGCCGTGAGGCGCAATGTGCAAAAGGAAGAAGTGGGCATAGACAGTGATGGGCTCAGAAAAAGGCAGGAATAAATGAAGTTAACGACAGTTCTGCGGAAAATGATGTTCGCGTGCGCGTTATGTGCGTCGCTGAACTCTCCTTGGTCGCTGGCGGGCGATGTGCTCAGCACTCCGGCAATGAAAACTGAATTGGCGCCGTCCACATTGCTGGTGGATGTGGTGAAGGCAGGTGAGCGTCTTGTGGCGGTTGGGCGGCGGGGGCACATCATTTATTCCGATGATCAGGGGGGAAACTGGACGCAAGCCAACTCGCCTGTTTCGACATTGTTGACCTCCCTGTATTTTGTGGACGATAAGAAAGGCTGGGCGGTAGGTCATGGCGCTGTGGTGCTGCATACCGAAGATGGCGGCGTCAATTGGAGCAAGCAGTTTGACGGTGTGGCCGCGAATGAGATGGTTATCGCACAGGCGCAGAAGCGCGTGGCGAATTTGAAGGAACAACTGGAAACGGCCCCGGAAGAGGAGGCGTCAGATCTGGAGTATCAGCTGGAAGACGCCAACTTTGCTCTTGAAGACGCTATGGCGGACGCGGAAGTCGGCCCAGGCAAGCCTCTGCTCGACGTTTGGTTTAAGAATGCGCAGGAAGGTTTTGTCGTCGGCGCTTATGGATTTTTCTTTCATACGGAAGATGGCGGCGCCAGTTGGACCAATTGGGCGCCCAGGCTGGAAAACACCGAGCGCTTTCACTTGAATGCGATTGCGCAGATCACCGGCGGCGCCATGTTTATTGTTGGCGAGGCGGGTTATGTCTTCCGCTCGACGGATTTTGGCGCAACCTGGGAAACTCTTGAGTCGCCCTATGACGGCTCGCTGTTCGGCGTGAGCGGCAATGGCAATGTTAATGAAGTGTTTGTGTTCGGTCTGCGTGGGCACCTGTTTTACTCTCAGGACTCAGGCTCTACATGGGAGCGCGTGGGCGTAGATGTGGAAGAATCGCTGATGGGCGCTGCGGTAGGCGAGGGCGGGCGCATGGCGGTTGTGGGTAATTCCGGCGTTATGTTGTTAAGCCAGAACTTCGGCGAGGACTTCAAGGTGCATCCGCAGGCGAACCGCCAGGGATTATTGGCGGCGACATTCCTGTCTTCCGACCAATTGTTGCTAGTCGGCGAGGGTGGCGTGAACGTCCTCAAAAGCATAAGTAAGCTGAACTAGCCATAGTTCGATAGCAACCCACAGTAGAACAATCAGACAGGGGAAACTTGAATGTCGAACAAGTTGCACGATCAAGGCGATCACTTCATTTTAACGCCGAAGGCGGAGCCGTGGCTGGAACGGCTGGTGTTTAACAACCGCCTGATCATTCTTATCGCTTTCCTGGCGATTACCGTTTTCATGGCTTTCAGCGCGGCGAAAATCAAGCCTGACTCCAGCTTTGAGAGATTGATCCCGCTGGAGCATCCTTATATCCAGAATATGCTGGAGAATCGCGACGATCTGGAGAATCTTGGGAATTCCATCCGTATCGCGGTGGCGGTCGAGGAAGGGGATATCTTCACTGATTCCTACATGGAAACGCTGAAGCTGATTACGGATGAAGTGTTTTATCTGCGCGGCGTGGACCGCTCTGGCGTGCGTTCTGTATGGACGCCTAATGTGCGCTGGGTGGAGGTCACCGAGGAAGGTTTTCAGGGCGGCACTGTTATTCCGGATGGTTACAACGGCGGTCAGGAAAGCCTGGACAAGCTGCGCCAGAATATTTTGCG
This sequence comes from Hahella sp. KA22, assembly GCF_004135205.1. Lineage (NCBI taxonomy): Bacteria > Pseudomonadati > Pseudomonadota > Gammaproteobacteria > Oceanospirillales > Hahellaceae > Hahella > Hahella sp. KA22. Next base: position 2,782,753 of record NZ_CP035490.1, read on the forward strand.
CTCTGGCGAGGTGGGAAGACTGGTGGCGGACAACTTCCGCTCCGCCATTATTTACGCGCCTTTGCTAGAGGTCGACCCGGATACCGGACAATCCCTGAATTACGAACAGTTCTCTCGTGATCTGGAGACGAATATCAGGGAGAAGTTTCAGGCGCAAAACCCCAATATTCGCATCTACGCCATTGGATTTGCGAAGAAGCTGGGGGATTTGATTGAGGGCATGCGCTCTGTCGTGGTGTTCTTCCTGGTCGCTATTGTTCTTACCATCGTGCTGTTGTACTGGTACTCGCGCTGCTGGTCCGGCACATTGACGCCGGTTCTGGCTTCCGTCGTGGCGGTGATCTGGCAGGTCGGGATATTGCGCCTGCTGGGATATGGGATAGATCCTTACTCTATTCTGGTGCCGTTCCTGGTATTCGCAATCGGCATCAGCCACGGCGTACAAATCGTCAATGCAATGTCCATCGAATCGGCTCGCGGGTTTGACGCAACCACTTCCGCGCGTCTGGCGTTCAGAGCGCTGTATATACCTGGGATGCTGGCGTTGGTGAGCGACGCGATGGGCTTCCTGACACTTCTGTTCATTAAGATTGACGTCATCAAGGATCTCGCTGTCACCGCCAGCATTGGCGTGGCGGTGATCATTATCACCAATCTGGTGCTGCACCCGATTATTCTCTCCTATGTGGGCATCACCAAGTCTGGGATCAAGCATCAGAAGAATCGGGGCGAAGAGCGCGACCGTAAATGGCTGCGTATGTCTTATTTCGCCCATCCCTCGGTGGCACGAGTCTCTTTGTTAATTGCATTGGTTGGCGCGGGCCTGGGAATTTACTACAAGCAGGACCTGAAGATTGGCGATCTGGACAAGGGTGCTGCTGAACTGCGCCCTGACAGCAGATACAACCAGGACAATGACTTTATCATCAATAACTACAGCACCAGCTCCGACGTGATGGTGGTGATGGTGAAGACGGATAAGGAAAAATGCTCCAGTTATCCAGTCATGAAAGGGATGGATGAGCTGCAGTGGGTGTTGGAGAACACGCCTGGCGTCGAGTCGACCGCCTCGTTGGCGACCGTATCCAAAATTGTCACCAAGGCGCTGAATGAAGGTAACTTCAAGTGGTACGAACTGTCCCGTAATCAGCAGATCATTAATTCCTCCATCCAGCGTGCGCCGTCCGGGCTGGTGAACTCCGACTGCAGTATGACGCCTTTGTTGGCCTTCCTGGAGGATCATAAGGCGGAAACCTTACAGCGAGTGGTGGACACCATAGAGGCATTCTCCCGGGAGAACGCCAGTGAAGACTACCAATTGTTGCTGGCGGCGGGTAACGCCGGCGTGGATGCGGCCACAAACCAGGTTATATCCAAAGCCAAGGATCTGATGCTGATCTTCGTATACTCAGTGGTCAGCGTACTGTGCTTTGTCACGTTCCGCTCTATCCGCGCCGTGTTGTGTATCGTTGTGCCTCTTGGCTTGACCTCAATCCTGTGCGAAGCGCTGATGACGCAGATGGGGATTGGCATCAAAGTCGAAACCTTGCCGGTTATTGCACTGGGAGTGGGCATTGGCGTGGATTACGGCATCTATATTTACACCAAGTTTGAGCACTACATTCTTGAAGGTAAAAGTTTGCAGGATGCGTATTTCGAAACCTTACGCTCCACAGGCAAGGCGGTCATGTTTACGGGGATTACGCTAGCGATTGGCGTGTGCACCTGGATATTCTCGCCCATCAAGCTGCAGGCGAATATGGGGCTGTTGCTGTTCTTTATGTTCCTCTGGAACATGGTTGGCGCATTGTGGCTGCTGCCGGCATTGGCTCGCTTTCTGCTTAATCCAGAAAAGATGCTCGCCAAGGCGAAAGCTGCGGAAAGCGGAGTCTGACAGGCTAGGCAAGTTTGCCGCCGTATATCTCTGTAACGAGCAGGGCCCGGTCAAAGGCCCTTCTTTGACTATAATTAATTGGTAAGCGTCTGGAATTGAATAGTAAATTGGGTTGTAAAGCGGCTTGCGGGCCTATACATCACCCGGTTTGCGTAAAGCAGTCTTGAAAGCAGGTACTCATCTCCCAATGCCATTGATTAACGCTATGCTGCGCTTCTTGGTTCTGAGCATTGCAGCTCTATGCGCCACATTGACGTATTCCGCAGACACGCCTTCTCACATCAGTATCGCTACCGGCAATGAAACCGGAGTGTATTTTCCTACCGGCGGCGCTATTTGTCGGTTGGTGAACAAGTCCAGTAAGGAGTATGGCTTTCGCTGCTTTGTTGAAAGTACGGACGGGTCTCCCTACAACCTGCGCGCATTGCGCGCCGGTGAAGTGGACTTCGCGGTTGTACAGTCCGACTGGCAATTTCACGCCTATCATGGCAGCAGTATTTTCAAAGAGGCGGGGCCTCATAAAGAACTGCGCTCCGTATTCGCTATCCACCCGGAGGCGTTTACCATCGTGGCGCGTAAAGACGCCAATGTGAAAAGTTTTAAGGACTTAAAGGGCAAGCGGGTCAATGTGGGTAATGAAGGCTCTGGCCAGCGTGGCACGATGGAAGTGCTCATGAATGCGTATGGCTGGTCCCTCAATGACTTCAAATCCGCTTCGGAAATCAAGGCGATCGAACAGCCGCGGGCGTTATGTTCAGGCCAGATTGACGTAATGTTATATATCGTGGGCCACCCAAGCGGCGCAGTAAAAGAGGCGACCACTCTGTGCGACAGCGTGCTGGTGTCAGTGGAAGGGGAAGAAATCGACAAGCTCATCCGCGCTAACACCTATTATCGCCGCGCTGTGGTGCCAGGTGGAATGTATCGGGGCAATGAGAGAGACGTGAACACCTTCGGGGTTGGCGCTACCTTTGTGACGACTACGGCAGTGTCCGATGAGGTGGTCTACAGCGTTGTTAAGGCGGTTTTTGAGAACTTCGACTTGTTTCGACGCCTGCATCCCGCGCTGGCTAACCTGAAGAAAGAGCAGATGATCTTCGATAGCCTGACCGCGCCGCTGCATGCCGGCGCTGAAAAATACTATCGGGAAATGGGCATGATTGGTAATTGATCGTCGAACATGCTCCCTGTATGGCCGACCTTAGCGTCGGCGCAGGGCTTTTTTGCGTATGTTGTCCCAGAGCAGCTGATAGGCGAGGGTGGCCGGCGACCTTGGCGCGAATACCGGCAAGGGCTCACGGAATTCCCCCATCTTTTCCACATCGCTACAGTAGGGGATAAAGCCGATCGGCGTCTTGCCAAGGGTTTTCTTGCAGCTGGCGGTGAACTCCTGATGAATGCTCTTACGGCGATCAATCATGGTCAACACAGGATACAGCTTGGCCTGATCGATTTTCTTCTGCTCCATCATCTCCGTCACATGACGATAAGTTTCAAACGACAGATGGGTCGGTATCATTGTGACTAATACAGCGTCGGCGGCCTTGAGTATGCGCAACGCCAGCTCCGATAAGGTGGGAGGGCAGTCCAAAACCAATACGCCATATGTCTCGCTCAGCATGGATAGCCAGGAGTCGAGCTTGCCTCCGCTGACGCCGGTGAGGTTGACGTCGATATTACGGTTGCTCATGTCGGATGGAATGATATCCAGCCGGTCATAACCGGTGCCCTGAATCAGTTCGCCCAGCGCGAGCTTGTCTTTGATCAGTTTGCTGGCTTTCTTGCGCTTGCTGTTCTCAACCTGAAAATACCAACTCGCCGCCGCTTGAGCGTCAAAGTCCCACAGTAGCGTAGGCTGGCCGCTTCCGGCGCTGAGATAGGCAATATTGACGGCGGTGGCGGTTTTTCCAACCCCGCCTTTGAGATTGTATACCGCTATGGTTTTCATGGAGTCTGATGGCGCCTTGTTGTTATGGTCGGCTGGGGCCTTTATTAACCGGCGATGACGTCATACTTCCTTGGAGCGCCGGTGAGTGCGAACAGTCAGGCTTCGCCGACAGGGTTTTATAATTCGGTTACTCTGTCAGAGTTATATAGGCTTTAACTGTAAAATCAAGAAACAATCGCATGCTGAGGCGCTTTTGCCATAGTAACGCAGCCCCATAGTTGCTAGAATCTCTGCCCCTGAAATGTGTGTGCAAGTGGTCTTTGGTATGGACCACCACTGGTGAAGGATAGTTTTTTATGCCCGTAATTACATTGCCGGATGGCAGTAAGAGAGAATTTTCCAACCCTGTCACTGTGCTGGATGTTGCTGCCGACATCGGTCCTGGATTGGCCAAAGCCGCCGTGGCGGGTAAAGTGGATGGAACACTGGTCGACTGCTCTCATGTTATTGATAGCGACGCCGAACTGGCGATTGTAACGGAGCGGGACCCTGAAGGCGTGGATGTGATCAGACACTCTAGCGCCCACTTGCTGGCGATGGCGGTGCAAAGCATTTTTCCCAGTGCGCAGGTAACTATCGGTCCAGTTATCGAAGACGGCTTTTATTACGATTTTGCTTTTGAGCGCCCTTTCACTCCAGACGATCTGATTAAGATCGAAGAAAAAATGCAGGAGCTGTCCGACGCCGACTTGCCGGTCACCCGCTCGTTGATGTCTCGTTCCGAGGCGGTAGAGCTGTTCAAGAAAATGGGTGAAGAATACAAAGTCGAAATCATCGCCAGTATTCCTACCGAAGAAAATCTGTCTTTCTATTCTCAGGGCGACTTTATTGATTTGTGTCGCGGCCCCCATGTTCCCAGCACAGGCAAAATCAAGGCCTTCAAGCTGACCAAAGTGGCGGGCGCATATTGGCGTGGCGATTCCAACAACGCCATGCTGCAGCGAATTTATGGCACCGCCTGGGGTAATAAAAAGGACCTCAAGGCCTATTTGCACAGAATCGAAGAAGCGGAAAAGCGCGATCACCGTAAAATCGGTAAAAAGCTGGGCCTGTTCCACATGCAGGAAGAAGCGCCGGGTATGGTGTTCTGGCACTCTGATGGCTGGACCTTGTACCAGGTAATCGAGCAATACATGCGTAAGCAATTGCGCAAGCACGACTACAAAGAGATCAAAACGCCTCAGGTAGTTGAGCGCACTTTGTGGGAGAAGTCCGGACACTGGGAGAAGTTCCGCGACGATATGTTCACCACTCAGTCTGAAGATCGCGACTTCGCCATCAAGCCGATGAACTGCCCCTGTCACGTTCAGGTGTTCAATCAAGGGCTTCGTAGCTACCGTGATCTGCCGTTGCGATTGGCCGAGTTTGGTTCCTGCCACCGTAACGAAGCTTCTGGCGCGCTTCACGGTCTGATGAGAGTGCGTGGTTTTACGCAGGATGATGCGCATATTTTCTGTACTGAAGAGCAAATCCAGGAAGAGGTCGGTAAGTTTATCGACTTCCTGCATGAGGTCTATGCGGACTTCGGCTTCTCTGAGATCATCTACAAGCTGTCCACACGTCCAGAGAAGCGTGTAGGTTCAGACGAAATCTGGGATAAGTCGGAAAAGGCCTTGGCTGATGCGCTGGACGCAAAAGGTTTGCCCTGGGATGAGTTGCCCGGTGAGGGCGCGTTTTACGGTCCGAAGGTTGAGTTTTCACTGAAAGACTGCCTGGGACGCTTGTGGCAATGCGGTACTGTGCAGGTGGATTTCTCTATGCCAGGCCGTTTGGGCGCGCAATACGTATCCGATGAGCAGGTCAGAAAAACGCCAGTCATGTTGCACCGGGCGATTTTGGGTTCTTTTGAGAGATTTATTGGTATTCTCATTGAGCATTACGAAGGTGCATTCCCTTCCTGGCTGGCGCCAACTCAGGTGGCAATCCTCAATATTACCGATAAACAAGCGGATTATTGTAAAAAAATAGGCGAAATCCTGAATGATAAAGGGTTTAGGGTGCGTCTGGACTTGAGAAACGAAAAAATCAACTATAAAATTCGCGAGCATACTTTGAACAGAGTCCCCTTTTTGGCAGTGGTCGGGGACAAAGAAGTCGAAACTCAATGTTTAGCTATCCGGACTCGTCAAGGCGAAGACCTCGGCGTGATGTCCATTTCTGCGTTTGAAGAATTGCTTCAAAAAGAAGAAGCCAAACGCAGCCGTAGCTAGAAATGATTAATTAACACGGAGAAAACACGATTAAGCGCAATACGCCACAAGGCAAATCCGATCGTCCAAAAATAAATGAGAACATAACTGCACCCGAAGTTCGGTTGATAGCATCCGACGGGAAGCAGGTCGGTATAGTTCCTATAAAAGAAGCCTTGGAAAAAGCAGAGCAGGAAGGCTTGGATTTAGTGCAGATCGCGGATTCTGACCCGGTAGTCTGCCGCATAATGGACTACGGGAAAAAGATTTTTGAAGAGAAGAAGCAGAAAGCTGCTGCTAAGAAGAAGCAGAAGCAGACGCAAGTAAAAGAAATGAAATTTCGACCAGGGACGGAAGAAGGGGATTATCAGGTAAAGCTGCGCAACCTGATACGTTTCCTAGAGCACGGGGACAAGGCCAAAGTATCCATTCGCTTTCGCGGACGGGAAATGGCTCACCAAGAGCTCGGGCTGCAGTTACTGCAAAGGGTCGAGAAAGACCTGGAGGAGTTCGGCGTCGTCGAGCAAAGGCCCAAGATGGAAGGGCGTCAGGCTATGATGGTGGTAGCCCCGAAAAAGAAAAAGTAGCCTTGTCAGCAATATAGAGGCTGCTCATTTATATCTAAATGAATGCGGAGTATTCATATGCCTAAGATGAAAAGCAAAAGCTCGGCGGCGAAGCGGTTCAAAAAAACCGCTAACGGCTTTAAACACCGCCAATCCTTCACCAGTCATATTTTGACCAAGAAGAGCACCAAGCGTAAGCGTCACCTGCGTCCTAAGAAGCAAGTGAACCCTTCGGATGTTCCATTGATCAAGCGTATGCTCTGCCAGTAATTAATACGGAAGGATTGAAATATGCCTCGAGTTAAACGTGGTGTAACGGCTCGCCGTCGCCATAAGAAAGTTCTGAATCAAGCCAAGGGTTACTACGGAGCGCGTAGTCGTGTATTCCGTGTAGCCAAACAAGCGGTTATCAAAGCCGGACAATATGCTTACCGTGACCGTCGTCAGCGTAAGCGTCAATTCCGCGCGCTGTGGATTGCCCGTATTAACGCCGGTGCGCGTGACAACGGTCTGTCCTATAGCCGTTTGATCGCTGGTCTGAAGCGCGCCAACGTCGAAATTGACCGTAAGGTTTTGGCGGATCTGGCTATGAACGAAAAAGCAGCTTTTGCTGCTGTAGTTCAGAAAGCTAAAGAGGCCCTGGCGTAATCTAACTTTTCAGCAAATTCTTGATTTTGTTGATTAATATTTGATAGGGGAAGGGGCTGCTCTTCCCCTATTTTTGTTTCTCGGAGCGGAAAAATGGAGAATCTTGAAGGCATTGTTGATCGCGCCAAAGACGCCGTCGCCAAGGCGGAGAGCGAACAGAGCCTTGAACAACTAAGAGTTGACTACCTTGGCAAGAAAGGGCAAATCACCCAACTTCTGAAAGAACTGGGGCGTCTTGACGCTGCGGAGAGACCTGCGGCGGGAGCAAAGATCAATGAAGCCAAGCTGTTGGTGCAAGACCTTATCAACGAAGCCAAAAGCGAGCTCTCCAGCAAAAACGAAGCGGCCAAACTGGCAGCGGAATCAATCGACGTAACCCTGCCGGGACGTAAAGAGTCACTGGGAACTCTTCATCCTGTCACCCGGACGATGTTACGTATAGAAGACTTCTTCGCGCGATCTGGATACACCGTGGAAGAGGGGCCTGAAATCGAAGATGACTATCATAACTTCGAGGCCCTCAATATCCCGTCTCATCATCCGGCGCGCGCCATGCACGATACCTTTTACTTCGATCCCAAGACATTACTGCGCACGCATACATCCCCAGTGCAGATTCGGGTAATGGAGTCAAGCAAGCCTCCATTCCGCATGATTTGCCCTGGAAGAGTCTATCGTTGTGACTCGGATATGACTCATACGCCCATGTTCCACCAAGTAGAAGGTTTGATGGTGGATAAGCACGTCAGCTTCGCCGACCTGAAAAGCACAATCGTTGAGTTTCTGCGCGAGTTCTTTGAGAAAGACCTTGAAGTACGTTTCCGTCCTTCTTACTTCCCGTTTACGGAGCCTTCCGCTGAAGTGGACATTGAGTGGGGAAGAAATGAAGACGGTTCAATCAAGTGGTTGGAAGTGATGGGCTGCGGCATGGTTCATCCTAAAGTGTTTGAAGCCGCGGGCGTTGACTCTGAAACCTATTCAGGGTTTGCCTTTGGTATGGGCGTTGAGCGATTGGCGATGCTCCGGTACGGCGTGAACGATCTGCGGATGTTTTTCGAAAACGACATGCGTTTTCTTGACCAGTTCTAACCTCAGACGTGATTACCCCTTAAAACACGGTAAGGATTAATAATAGGCTTTGTGATATGAAATTCAGTGAATATTGGTTACGAGAGTGGGTCGATCCGCAGCTGAGCTCAGAGGCATTGGTTCAGCAAATCACTATGGCGGGCCTGGAAGTGGACGCTGCTGAGCGCGTAGCCAAGCCTTTTAGTGGAATCGTGGTGGGTGAGGTGCTGTCAGTCGAACCTCACCCCGATGCAGATAAGCTTCGTGTCTGTAAGGTTTCAGATGGTCAAGAGCAGTTTCAGGTAGTATGTGGCGCTCCCAATGTCGTAGCGGGAATGAAAGTTCCGTTCGCTAAAATTGGCGCTGTGTTGTCCGGCGACTTCAAAATCAAAAAAGCTAAGTTGCGAGGCATAGAGTCTCAGGGCATGTTGTGCTCAGAAGAGGAGCTAACTCTGGCGGAGAAGTCCGATGGTTTAATGCCGTTGGCCGCAGATGCGCCTGTTGGAGCTGACGTTCGCAGCTATTTGAAGCTGGATGACAATATTATTGATGTTGATCTGACTCCCAACCGTAGCGATTGCCTCAGTATTCTGGGGATGGCGCGGGAAGTGGCCGCTCTCAACAAGATTCCTTTTGAAGCGCCTGAAGTGAAGAAAATGGCGGCGGTTACTGACGACGTGTTTCCTGTCCAAATCGACGCTCCGGATGCCTGTCCGCGGTATGTCGGGCGCGTTATCAAAGGGGTGGATTTGTCCGCGCCTACTCCTCAGTGGATGGTTGAAAAGCTGCGCCGTAGCGGAATTCGCAGTATTGACGCAGTGGTGGACGTCACTAACTTCGTCATGATCGAGTTAGGCCAGCCTATGCATGCGTTTGACCTTAACGAGCTTGCGGGCGGCATCGTGGTTCGGATGCCTGCGCCGGGTGAAAAGTTGGTTCTGCTGGATGGGCAGGAAATAACTATTAATCCTGATACCTTGGTCATTGCCGACAAAGAAAAGCCTCTAGCCTTGGCTGGTATTATGGGGGGCGAGCACAGCGGCGTTTCTGAAAAAACCAAGGACATATTCCTGGAAAGCGCGTTCTTCGCTCCATTACATTTGGCTGGGAAGGCGCGATCATACGGTTTGCATACGGACTCATCTCATCGCTTTGAACGTGGTGTTGACTATGCTCACCAGGCGCGCGCCATAGAGCGGGCCACTGAGTTGTTGCTTGAGATTGTGGGCGGTCAGCCTGGCCCGGTTACTGAAGTCTGTAGCAAAGAGCACTTGCCTGCCAAAGCATTGGTCAATCTGCGCCATGCTCGTGTTGATGAGTTGCTTGGCGTTCACCTGGATCGCACCAGAGTAGAGGAAATGCTCGCGAGGTTGGGTCTTAGCGTGCATAAGGTTGCTAAAGACGGCTGGACTTTCAGCGCCCCGACCCATCGCTTCGATATCAGTATTGAGGTTGATCTGATCGAAGAAGTGGCGAGATTGTATGGCTATAACAAGCTGCCCGTCACCGAGCCGATGGCGCCGTTGGGAATCAAGCCGTTGCCAGAGAGTAAGGTATCTCTGCGTCGCTTGAAACTGCACTTAGTGTCGAGAGGCTATCAGGAAGCAATTACATACTCTTTCGTAGATCAGAAAGTGTTGAATCTGCTGACTCCTGAGGAAGATACCATTAATTTGGCGAATCCTATCGCCAGCGATATGGCTGCGATGCGTACGACGCTCTGGGCGGGCCTTTTGCAGACTGCTTTGTATAATCAAAATCGCCAACAAAATCGCATTCGTCTTTTTGAATCTGGTCTACGCTTCCTTAAGAAGAGCGGGCAAATTCAACAAGACCCGATGTTGGCGGGGCTGATTATGGGCGCCAGTATGCCGGAAGGCTGGGAAAGCAAAAAGCGCACGGTAGACTTCTATGATGTGAAGGGAGATCTGGAGTCGCTTTTGGAAATTCCTGGCTGTAACTTGAGTTTCAGAGGCGCTCGGCATCCAGCATTGCACCCTGGACAGACGGCTGAAGTTCTAAAAGATGGGCAACCTATTGGTGTGTTAGGCGCACTGCATCCCAGAATTGCTAAAACTTTGAATTTAAATGGCCCACTTTATTTATTTGAGCTATGCTTAAATTCAATAGCAGACGGGCAAGTGCCTTCTTTTAAAGGAGTTTCCCGCTTCCCGGAGATCCGAAGAGACCTTGCTATTGTAATAGATGAACAAACACCTTACGCGGATGTCGCCCTGGCGATTGCTCAGAGCGCAGGGGAGTGGCGTGTTCACCACGAGCTGTTCGATGTATATCATGGGGAATCGGTCGGTGCGAACAAGAAGAGCCTGGCCATCAGTATCGTGTGGCGCCATCCTGAAAGAACATTACGCGACGAAGAAATCACGGAGGCATTTGACAACGTGGTGAAAGAACTTGGTAATCGTTTCGGTGCGTCTTTGAGGAGTTAGTCATGGGAGCTTTAACGAAAGCAGATATGGCTGAGCGGCTTTATCAGGAAGTGGGTCTCAATAAGCGTGAAGCTAAAGAAATGGTCGAGGCCTTCTTTGACGAGGTCAGAGATGCATTAAGCCACAACGAGCAAGTAAAGCTGTCAGGATTCGGCAATTTTGACCTGAGGGACAAAAAACAGCGTCCTGGCCGCAACCCTAAGACTGGTGAGGAGATTCCTATCACCGCCAGACGGGTTGTTACTTTCAGACCAGGTCAAAAATTAAAGGCTAAAGTAGAAGCTTATGCTGGAACCCAGTCATAACGACGAGCTCCCACCCATTCCAGGAAAACGCTACTTCACCATCGGTGAGGTTAGTGATCTATGTAGTGTTAAGGCTCACGTGCTGCGATATTGGGAGCAGGAGTTTCCTCAACTCGCTCCCGTAAAGCGGCGCGGAAATCGCCGCTATTATCAACGGCAGGACGTGTTGATGATTCGCCAGATTCGAGACCTTCTATACAACCAAGGTTACACAATCGGCGGCGCCAAGCAGAAATTGGCGGGCTCCGAAACCAAGGAAGACGCTACGCAGGCCAAGCAACTCATTCGTCAGATGATTATTGAGTTAGAAGAAGTGTTGTTGGTCCTTGAAGCCTAATAGGTTTCAAGGACCGTCACATCAAAGTAAAAAACTGAATTATTTGGTTTTTTAGGGGTTGAAGGGTGCGGTGTTTTTATCTATCATACGCACCTCTTCGAGTCGGGGCGTAGCGCAGCCTGGTAGCGCACTTGCATGGGGTGCAAGGGGTCGAGTGTTCAAATCACTCCGTCCCGACCAATTTTCCTTTCTAGTATCAATAAGTTACACCACTATTTTCTTGTGGTTAAATTTTATTCTTGCAAAAGATTTGCAAATGTTTTGCAAAACCTCCCGTTAAATTTCAGCTATTTTTAGGTCCGCGACGGCATTTATCCACCTAATTTCGCTGTGTCCGGAATCGTAGTTCTTCACCATCTTTTCTGAAGCCCATCCGCCCAGTTGCTTGGGGTCTTTTCCTTGGTCTTTGTACAATTTTTCACCCAATGCGCGTATCTCGTGAAAGGTTGGTTTCTCTCCTTAACGATAGTACTCGAGAAGTACCGCAAGAAAACTCTTGGTTCTTGGGGTGCCTTATCATCGAGCGTCAACCTACTACTCGCAATAGAAGCAGGATTGTTTCCTAAGCTCAAAGCTGCCTGCCACCTTTGTGGCGATTAACTATTCTGTGGGGAAGGGGGCGTGGGCGTTTGTGTTGAATTTTTTGACTTTAAAAGTTTTTATTTGGGGCTTTTTTAAAAAAAGCCCCTGGGGAAGGGGCTGAGTCTACTCTAGCTCTAAACTAGTGAGGTTTACTCAGTGTGAAATCTTTTCCTTGAGCAGGGTGACCTTGTCCAAAAGATCTTTAATTCTGCTTTCGAGGTTGTGCTTGTAAGTTTCGAGCCGTGGTTTGACTTCTTTGTCCATGGCTTTTTCGGCTTGCATTTTGGCGTAGGCTGACATCATTGTTGCGTTCCAGCGTATTCTGCCGCGTACGTCATAAGTGGCTGCGTCGATGTTGCGGGCGAAGTCTTTGAGGGTGTTGTTTTTGGCTCGGATTCGGGTGACGACGGCTTTCAGGCTCTTATCTTCGTTATCCAGATCTGCGCCTAGTTGATTCAGTACCTTTTTTCCTTCCTGCTCAACCGTGCTCAGGCCGGATTGCAGTTGGCGTTGTAGCTGGTCCTTTAAAGTAGTTAGCCGGTCCACTTGGCTTTTTGAGTTTTTTGCCGACATTTTAGCGCCTTGAAATCGGGTTATATGGCTAAATTTGAATCAAATACTAGAAGCAAAAATTAGAATAATCATCCTAATTTGCAGGCATTCGGACAGGAGGTTTAAGGAGAGGAAATCCGCCGGTTTGAAGCCGGCGGAAGCAGAGCAAGGGATTAGTCGATCCAGGTTAGAATCTGGCGAACCAGCTTTTCAATGCCTGTGGCGGCCTCTGAAATGCGGCCCGCCAGCATATAGGCTGGCGTGGAGGCGACTTTACGCCCTTCATCCACGACTATGTCGTCTACGGCGCAGTTCACGTGCTGTCCGCCCATACTTTCAATTGCTCCGGCGACGTCTCTATTGTCGCCAATAGTGCATTTGACGCCGTCTCCATAAATATGAGGAATCATGGTTGGAGCGATGCAGATGTAACCGGCAGGTTTGCCTGACTCGGCAAAGGCTTTGGCGACTCGCTCCACCTGCGGGAGAATTTTCATGTCAACGCCGTCGACAGCGAAGGTGGATAGGTTTTTCGCTGCGCCGAATCCGCCTGGAAAGATCAGTGCGTCAAACTCGTCGGGATCAAGCTCCGAAAGCTCTTTGATGTCGCCGCGCGCAAGGCGGGCGGACTCCAGTAATACGTTGCGTGACGCTTCAGGAACAGGCTCTCCGCTGATGTGATTCACCACTTGCACCAGATTAATATCTGGAGCGAAGCACTGATATTTCGCGTCGTTGCTGTCCAGCGCCAAAAGAGTGATGACAGACTCGTAGATTTCTGCGCCATCGAGGTACCCACAGCCTGACAAAACCACAGCAATATTAGCCATTGTAACTCCTCCCTTTTTTCTCAGCTCAGCTTTGATCAGTCTTAACTATTTATGCCGACATACTTTAGCCCGGCGGGTTTGCATTTTCTATGCTATGGTGAATTTAGACTCACCAGAACAATCCGCCATGAATTTGAGATCGCTTTGGTTCAAATTCGGAGCAATTTGTGTCTGCTTCGCCGTGATTTTGATCATGATCTTTATGGCGGGGTTGCAGGTATTTTTTGCCCCAATGGCCAGGGACTTGGAATCTCAGCGCGCCCGTCTTGATATAGACCGGGTGACTGGCGCTTTATTCCATGAACTAACCAATCTGCATCAATATACCCTGGACTGGGCTGCTTGGGACGACACCTATCGCTTTGTTGAATCTCCTTATCCTGAATACATAGAGTCCAATCTCGGCGACGCTACATTCGTTAATCTCAAGATCGACGCGATGATGCTTTATAAGCCCAACGGCGAGGTAGTTTGGGGAAAGACACTGGATCAGGAAACTGGGGAAACGCTGCATGTTAAAGAGCTGCCTTTGGACGGCCCGCCTGATCCTGGTTTTATCCTGGGGGTGGCGCTCGGTGATTTTAAGGACCCGTATTCGGGATATTCCGGGATTATGGGGACTGAATCCGGGCTGATGTTTGTCAGTGTTCGGCCAGTGTTTCGCTCCAACCTGACTGGACCGGCGAATGGCGTGTTGTTGTTTGGCCGTTTAGTGCGCGGGCGATTGCTACAGAATCTGCAGCAGTTGGTGGGAGTGCCATTCGCGGTCTTTTGGATGCATGACCCAAAGCTCAATGATGGCTTGCGCAATATCGCCGACAGGTTGACGGTGGATGAACCTATTTATACCCGGGAAGTCAGCAACTCCAAGTTGGAGGGTTACACGCTGATTCCCGATATTGAGAGCGACCTTAGTATTCTGGTACGCATCAACGCCGACCGCGACTTTTTTAATCTCACAGCTGCGACGTTTGACCGGGCGATGAGCTACGCCTCTTATTTACTGACGGCGGTATTGGGCATCTTCGCCTTCCTTGTTTTGATGCTGGTGCTGCGCCCATTGGCGCGGTTGGAGGCCTATGTCAGGCGTGTTCAAAGTCAGCCGCAACTGGAAAAACTGGATCTACCCAAGCTGCCTAGAGACGAAATAGGGAAGCTTGGCAGGGCGTTCTATCAGTTGTTATGTCAGTTGCAGGAGCAAAGTGAAAAGCTGCGTGAGATGTCCTTTCGTGATGAGTTGACGGGGCTGGCGAACCGTAGAGCGGTCATTGGATATCTGGATGAGCGCTGGAAACTGGCTTTGGAGCAGAAGTCGGATATCGCTGTTATTATCTGCGATGTTGATTACTTTAAGGACTTTAATGATCACTATGGTCATGACATGGGCGATGAAGTGCTCAAGGAGGTCGCCTCGGCGTTGCGTCGAGGCGCTAACAAGCGCCTTGATCTAGTCGCCCGTTATGGAGGGGAAGAGTTTTTAATCGTGTTGCCAGGCGCTGATCTTCATATTGGAGAGCAGGTGGCGGAGCGCCTGGTTAAACGCGTGTATGAAATGAAACTCCCTCACCACTTTTCGCAAGTCGCGCAGTATGTGTCCGTAAGCTGTGGCGTCGCGGCAGGTTCTCCTGGCGAAGACGAGACAAAAGAGGAGTGGATTCGATTGGCGGACGAAGCCTTATATAAAGCCAAGGAATCTGGACGAAATCGATTCGCGGCGATCAATCCTGCGGATTTGCGCAATATGAAACGCAGCGGCTCCTACAACTCGGTCAACCCTTAAGCATTTGTCCTCCCGCACTTGGGCGTTATAGTTAAGCGCCTGACTCCTTTTTCAAAGTTATCTCGAATTCTTGGTGAACTTTTATGCGTTTTGCTGCCCTGCTTTCATCCGCTTTGAGCTTCGTTTTATCCGGCTGTGATTCTTTTACGGTAAGGGAGGCGGAAATTCAGGCCAGTATTAACAAGCAGCTCCCTATTCAAGGCATTATCAATGTGCAGGTTCGTGCGCCGGAAGGTTTGGGTGGATTGGACGGCATCCTGCCGGACCTCATGCGGCAAAGCCTGTCCGTTCAGGCTCAATTGGACCTGCAGAGACTGAATATTGCTTTGTTGGGTGATCAAGGTGGTTATGTCATGTTAGATGCCGAGCCGATGTTGTCCACCCGAATTTTGGGCGTCGGTATTGAGGAACCGCTCCGAATTACCGGAAGCGCGGCGGTAAGGTGGGAGGCGGATTCAGGCGCTCTGTATCTGGATAACATTCAAGTGCTGAACGTAGAGTCTCGCTTTATTAATCGTTTCGTGCCCGACGGGGTTCGTAAGCCGTTGTGGAGCAGCATTAGCGATTGGCTGAACGCGTACTATGGAGCCTATCCAGTCTATAAGCTGAAAGAGCCTGTTAGCATTGCAAGTAAAATTGTTGGCGCTGTGCGAGAAATTACGGTCGAAGACGACATGGTGAGGTTCCGCTTATAGCAGGCGATGTTGTCAGGCTTCCTGTCCCAAACGCCCGCAAATCTCTGTATGCCCTTTAGGATAAGGAGATTCTCGGATTTTTATTCCTATAGAGATGACTAAAATTCATCTTTACTTGTCGGTGATTGGCTGATCGTCGTCAGGAAGTCGAGTCATGCCGGGCTCTTTAACCGGGTGGCTAAAGAAGTAAAGTTGTATTAATGAAAAAATGAAAATAGGTACCAGCTGTGATTAGACGTTTTGCATCTTATGGCGCACTGGACGCGTTCATAGCAGCCAACACAGTGCTGCTGGTTCAATGCTGGCCTGACGTTAACGGCGAATGGGTCGCTGAATTCAAGGCCTAATGGAAGAATCTTTTAAAGAAGCCGGGTGATGAGAGTCTCCCGGCTTTTTTCTTTCTATATCCGAGGCTTCTGCTAATCTCAAAGAGAGTGGCCAGGGCTTCCGGCAAATACCGTCATATCCCCGGCGTAGTGCAAAAACACGGATATCGGACAACTGATAGACACCGCCGACATGGAGCATCGACTGATTCTATGGTTGACCATATGGGGGGTTAGCCTTCTCTATCCCCTCGCGGCGAGGGGGACGGATAGTGTTGAGCTGGTTTTGTATAACTGGGCGAACTACATGCCTCCTGAGTTACTGGACGCCTTTCAAAAGGAAACGGGGGTTCAGGTGCGGGAACTTTATTACTCCTCCGATGAAAGTAAGCAAGCCTTGCTGGCGGAAACCCAGGGCGTTGGGCTTGATTTGATTATCAGCGCTGGCGCATCAATGCGTGAATATGTGATTCCAGAATGGATTGATGCGTTGCAGCCGGAGCTACTGCCCCATTTACCCAATGTGGACGAACATTGGATGAAAATGTTTGGAGAGGTGGAGGGTTACGGTGTGCCCTTGTTGTGGGGAACCATCGGCATCGCCTACCGAAGTGACAAGCTTCCACAGCCGCCTTCCAGTTGGCGGGACTTTTTTAAACCCCACCATAGCCTGCGACAAAAAATCATGGTGATCGACGATTCCGCCGACGCATTTGGTATGGCGTTGGTGGCGTTGGGATATTCCATGAACGCGACGGACTTGGCTCAGGTTGAAGCGGCTGGCGTACTGCTGGAACAACAGAAGCCTTATGTGGCGGGTTACGCCTATCCGCTTATTGATGAGAACTCTGAACTGATCAAAGGCCATATTGTAATGGCCATGATGTACAACGGAGATGCGGTAGGCCTGCACGAACTGGACCCAAGAGTGGAGTTCGTGGCGCCGGCTGAGGGCACGAATTTGTGGGTGGACTACATTGGCGTCGTCAAAAAAAGCCAACATAAAGAGGAGGCGCATCAGTTTATCGACTTTTTACTGCGTCCAGAAAACGCCGCCAGACTGTCTGAGTTTCTGCACTATGCTTCGGCGAATAAAGCGACGGCCTCCAAGTTGTCAAAGGAGCACCTGGAAAATCCTGACATTTACCCGCCTAAAAACGTGATGGATAAGGCGGATACTTACAAAGTCATTTCGCCGGAGGTGTTAAAGTTGCGCAATCAGATGTTTCGTTCGATTAAGCGCTAGAATGGATACGCCGCCATGCTAAAACTGCAGTTAAGAGCGCGCATCTTTCTATTTGTCCTGCCTTTTATCGTATTGCCGCTGCTCATGTTCGGCAGTCTCTCCTACCTTTATATTCGCGAGAATACCATGCGCATACTGGAGCATCAGCTTGATCTCTCTTTGCGCAGTGGGCGTGATGAGCTCAACAAGGATTTTAGCTCCGCCCGCGCCAATTTGGAGTTGTTCGTCTCCAATGACATTGTTCGCCGCTACCTGAATCTCCCTGATACGGTGCGCTATAAAGTCATGCAGCCCGCCTTGCTGGGATTATTCGCCGACTACCGTAAAGCCTTTCCATCATATGTCGATATTGCCCTGTTATTGCCGGACGGCAGTATTGACTCAAGGGACGCGGAAGACCCCAAGGCTCCGCCTAAATACCACGATTTTATCGAGCGAGTGGCGGCCCAGCGACCGAGCTACGCGGAACAATTGTTTTTCGTGGAAGAGGGGGGGTACATCGAATATGTGCAGGCGCAACGAATAGATCACCGCAACGAGGCGGTGGAGTATCTGGGCACGACAGATCTGACCAAAGGCTATCTTCTGGTAGTCATGCGGATTGAGGATGTGATGCAGATGCTGCGCAAAAAGCTGAATAATCCGGAAGGCTACGTTGTGGTCAGCGATCCCCAGGGAAAATCTTACTTTCTTAACGATAAGGAACTGAAGCTATGGGGCCCTCTGGTAAAGCAGATTATTACCTCAGGCATAGGACGATTGAGAGGATTTACTCTGGAGGATCAGGATTACCTTGGGGGCTTCTATCGCGTTAATGAGCAGCTTTTTATTACCGGTATCGTCACCGAGGAGGTGGTGGACCGGATGGTGACGCCAATTCTGATTGCCTTGGGCTGGTTTGTGGTGATTGTGGTTATAGTGGCGTTTTTGTTGGTTTATTCGAAACTAAACAAGCTGCTGCTGGAACCGATTAATCGCCTTCAGCGCCAAATCGCCGCATTTCGCAGTGGCGCTGAAATCGCCTGGGTGTTCGACGGTAACGATGAGCTAAGTCGTCTCAGCGCGGAGTTTGAGGAAATGGCCTCAACCCAGCGCGGGCAAATTGAGCGCGTGAAGGGCATGTCGAATTTAGATCCGCTGACGGGCTTACCTAATCGCACCGCCTTTTCCGGCATTTTGGAAAAAGCGGTCAGTTACACCCGCAGGCAGGATCAGGCGTTGGCGGTGCTGTTTATCGATATCGACCACTTCAAGCGCGTCAATGAGACTTATGGTTCCAAGGTAGGCGATGAGTTGTTCCGGCAGGTGGCTGACCGAATCAGCGCCAGCCTGCGTCTTTCCGATGAGGTGGCGCGACAGGTGATGACGGAATTTGGCGATATGGACAGGGTTCTGGTGCGCACAGGAGGGGATGAGTTCACCGTTCTGCTGAGAGATATCCGCAAGGCGCATCAGGTTTCATTGGTCGCCTCCCGAATTCTCGCTGCATTTGATCACCCGTTTACCTTGGATGAGCACAGCGTTTCCATGTCCGTCAGTATTGGCATTGCCTTGTATCCTGTGGACGGCCAGTCGCCGGAGCTGCTGTTGAAAAGTGCGGACCTGGCCATGTATGAAGCCAAGCAAGCCGGTGGGGCGTGCTTCCGTTTCTTTACGCACGCCCTCAATACTTCGGCTGAGAAACGGTTGCAGCTGGAACGGGATATCCAGGATGGCCTGATCGTAAAAGAATTTACGGTGCACCTGCAGCCTCGCGTTAATTTAAAGACTGGAGTCGCCACGGAGTTT
Organism: Hahella sp. KA22; assembly: GCF_004135205.1. Classification (NCBI taxonomy): domain Bacteria; kingdom Pseudomonadati; phylum Pseudomonadota; class Gammaproteobacteria; order Oceanospirillales; family Hahellaceae; genus Hahella; species Hahella sp. KA22. The sequence goes on from NZ_CP035490.1 coordinate 2,801,957, forward strand.
GAGGCGATGGCTCGATGGAATCATCCGCGCCTGGGTATATTGCTCCCTGAGCAATTTATTTCTGTGGCGGAAGAGTCCGGCCATCTTATTGAGCTAGGCAAACAGTTACTGGAGGCCGTTTGCAGCGCGATAAAGAGTCTGCAACAAAGCGTCGGTAAGGACGTGACCGTGTCATTTAATCTCTCTCCACATCACTTAAGGATGAACGAAGTGCTCAGCGAGATCAGTAATTGCCTGGAGCGTTACGGTCTGCCGGGGGAAACCCTAGAGCTGGAGATTACAGAAGACTTGCTGAAAGCGGAAAACAAGGACGCCTTGATTCTCTTGAATCGATTGCGTGAGCGCGGAGTGTCTGTGGCGCTGGATGATTTCGGCTCTGGCGATTCCTCACTGTCGGCGTTGCGTCGTGCGCCTATCGATACGCTGAAAGTCTCGCCAAACTTTATGCAGGAATTATATGTGGATAAAGAAAGCCCGGTTGTTCTTAAGGCGATCTGCGATCTGGCGCGTAGTCTTGAGCTGAAAGTGGTGGTGCAGGGCGTGGAGAGCCGTGCGCAAGTGGAGCAGGCGCTTACTGTCGGCGCTGATCAGGCGCAGGGGCACTACCTCTCAGAAGCGGTTCCTGTTGACGATGTGAGGGTGGATTTCCGCATTAAAATTTTTGATCTGCCCACTGGCGAGCGTGGGGGGGTAAGAGTTTAACGTCTTCCCCGACTAACCTTCCTCGGGGGTGTGTGCAGTCGCCGTCGCCATGTTTATAATGCCTGTTCACTTTGCTGTGGCCTGAAATCGGGCCCGATTCACTGAGATATAAAACAGGTAACTGCTACCATGACGGTAAGAACCCGTATTGCACCATCTCCCACCGGCGATCCTCACGTAGGAACCGCTTATATTGCGCTTTTCAATTTGTGCTTCGCTCGTCAGCACGGCGGTAAATTCATTCTGCGTATTGAAGATACTGATCAGACTCGCAGTACGACAGAATCGGAACAAGACATTCTGAGCGCTTTGAGATGGTTGGGGCTGGAATGGGATGAGGGCCCGGATGTGGGCGGTCCTCATGCTCCTTATCGTCAAAGCGAAAGAAAGGACAGTTACCGCGCTTATGCTGAAGAATTAGTCGCTAAAGGGCATGCATACTACTGTTTCCGCACGCCAGAAGAGTTGGATGTCATTCGTGAAGAGCGTAAAGCGCAAGGCTTGCCGCCAGGCATAAAAGGCGATCTTGAGTTGCCTGAAGATGAAGTGACGCGTCGCCTGGCTGCTGGTGAACCTCACGTTATCCGGATGAAAGTGCCGGATGAAGGTGTGTGCGTTGTGAAGGACATGTTGCGCGGGGATATCGAAATCGATTGGGGGCAGGTTGACTGTCAGATTCTATTGAAATCCGACGGTATGCCGACGTATCACCTGGCCAATGTGGTGGATGATCATCTGATGGAGATCACCCACGTCATTCGCGGCGAAGAGTGGATCAACTCGGCGCCTAAGCACATGCTGCTGTATAAATATTTTGGCTGGGAAATGCCGACGCTGTGCCATATGCCGTTGCTGCGCAACCCGGATAAAACCAAGCTGAGCAAGCGCAAGAACCCAACCAGCATCAACTTCTATGAGCGTTTGGGCGTGATGCCGGAAGCGCTGCTGAATTATCTGGGCCGGATGGGCTGGTCCATGCCTGACGAGAGCGAAAAGTTCACGCTGGACCAAATGATCGAAAACTTTGACATTAAGCGTGTTTCGCTTGGTGGACCGGTTTTTGACATAGTGAAACTGCGTTGGCTGAATGGGCTCTGGATGAGAGAGAATCTGAGCGAAACTCAGTTCCTGGAGCGTCTGGTGCGCTGGTCTTACAACAACGACTACGCCGCCAAGATGATTCCTCATGTGCAAAGCAGAGCGGAGACATTTTCCGATGTAGCTCCGTTGGCGGCTTTTATGTTCAGTGGCTATTTGCCGATTAAAGAGGAAGATTTCGCCGCCTCTAAATTGGAGGCTGAACAGCTCAAGAAGGTGCTGCAATATTCGCTGTGGCGACTGGAAGCGCAGCGTCACTGGAGCAAAGAGAATATCTTCGCTGACCTGAAAGCGCTCAGCAAAGCAATGAGTGTGAAAATGGGCGACTTCATGATGCCGATTTTCGTATCTATCGCGGGCACGCCAAATTCTTGGTCAGTAGTGGACTCCATGGAAACTCTGGGGCCTGATATGACGCGCGCCAGACTGCGTTTTGCGCTGGAAGTATTGGGTGGGCTGTCCAAGAAGGGGCTGAAGGCGGCGGAGAAAGAGTTCGCTCAAATTTCAACCGCTATCGACGCGGCTGAAAAAAATTAGAATTTTTTCAAAGGTAACGCTTGACTCAATGGGGGGATCTCTCTAACATACGCCTCCGTTGTGACACGGGGCCATAGCTCAGCTGGGAGAGCGCAACGCTGGCAGCGTTGAGGTCGACGGTTCGATCCCGTCTGGCTCCACCAAGTTTCTAGTCCCCTTCGTCTAGAGGCCTAGGACACCGCCCTTTCACGGCGGTAACAGGGGTTCGAATCCCCTAGGGGACGCCAAATCGAAAACCCTCATATCGAAAGATATGAGGGTTTTTTTTATGCTTTCGAGGCTGAAGTTTTTCTCATCGCCGCCGATAAACTGTTAGTGACTGCAGTTTGTTGAGCGGAGGCTTCATGCAGATCCAATCCTCTTCCATTCAGTTGACCAATCAGAGTGTTTCACAGGAAAAAACGCTGGAGCGCGAACGGCTTTTGTTTGTCTCCTCGCAATCTTCGCCGGTAGATACTTCCAGTTCTTATTTGCTTAGTCAGCGACAGTCTTATTTCAACTATGACGCCAATCAGTCTGAAAGCGCTCAGGTATACTCCAGGGTGCTTTCTGGCGACGGTCAGGCAAAGGTGCTGGATAGAAGCTCGGCCTTATCGCAGATCGTTCAGGTTGGGGTGCAGGGAGAGGAGGCTGTGCAGGTGATCTCAGGCGGCGCGACAGGTGGCGTGACCGTCGCGGGAGAGGCGGTTGTCGCATTCAGTCGCTATTCCTTTGTTTCTGAGTCACAAAGCTCCACAACTGTTTCTTCCGGTGTGATCAATCTGGAAGATGGCAGGGAGATTGCGTTCACTTTATATCTTAATCGTGAGCGTGCGAGTGTGGTTGAAAGCCAATCTAACCTTTTGGTCAGCGCCAGAGTAATGACTGACCCGCTGGTGCTTAACTTTGGGGCGGAGACAGCGACGTTGCGTAATACATCCTTCAGCTTTGACCTAAATGGAGATGGGCGGCAGGAAGATATTGCAGAGTTGGGCGTTGGCAGCGGCTATTTGGTGCTGGATGTAAATGGCGATGGAAAAATTAATGATGGCGGTGAAATGTTCGGCGCCTATAGCGGCGATGGTCTTGGTGACCTCTCTCGTTATGATGCGGACGGCAATCGCTGGATTGACGAATCCGATCCAGTCTTCTCCAGCTTGCGCGTTTGGGCGGCTTCGGAAAATGGCGATAAGCAACTATTGTCACTGAAGGAAGTGGGTGTGGGCGCAATCTATTTGGGCTCCACTTCGGACTCGTTTGAATTGGTGGGGGATTATGGTCGGGTGCTTGGGCGCACTAAGTCTACGGGCATCATGTTGATGGAAAATGGCGATGTGCGCACCTTGCAGGAAATTGACCTTGCGCACTCCGCTCCAGCCAGTATGAGGCCCTTTTCTGCAGAAGTAATTGAAGAAGCTCGGGCTGAGCTTAATTTGGAGAGCGCTCAGGGGGTCTCAGATGACGTACAAGGCTCAAGCTTTGTACTTGGTATGCAGGATGTGCTTGCGAGGCTAAATGAGCTTAGAGAGCAGCAGAAGCAATATTTGGAAGCGATGGCTCCGGCTACAGTGAAATTTAAATCGCCGCTTGAGCAACTATTAACGCGAATGGAAGAAGAGCGCCGAAAACTTCAGCGGCGCTTACACAAGGACTAAGGGGAAGGTGTGTAAAACTGGTTAGTGAATGGTTTTGGGGAGAATTTGTGAAGGATCGCTTTCAACTCCAAAGGTATCTACGGCGGTGACTGCAAAATAGTGGTCGCCCACCTCAAGATTATCAAAGTAATAGGAATCCGTGTCGGCTGGAACTTTGACTGACTTCCACTCGTCGTTGCTCGCTGCTTTGTTGCTCCCGGATGCTTTGGGGGGAGTGAAACTGTGATAAATCCGATAACTTGATATCTCTGACGCAGCTAATGGCGTGCCATCTTCCCGAGTAACGGGAGCATCCCAGAATACATATACGCCATTGGCTCCTGACGATGACTGTGAACTTCCTCCCCCTCCGCCACAACCGGTAACCAAGGTTGTCAGAAAGAAAATGCCTGTGAATATGGGTAAGGATTTATTACGTACGCAAGCAGATAAAATTGATGCAAATCCTGCAAATGACTTGGACTTCACTGTAGGTACCGCCTTATACCAACTCCTAATTTTGCGATGGAGTTTAAACCAAGCCTGTGACGGGATTCTGTTTATTTCGGTAACGAATTGTTTCTCAACAAAAAATTACAGAATGTAAGGGCTTGATGAATGTTCTTGGAGCGCCTGCAACTCGTAGAGACGCGGGCGATAATGGAATGGACTTGGCTTCTGAAGGTTGTAACAAGTTGATGTATTAATGGAATGATGCGTATATCGATACTTGATGGGCAATTATTCGCAACCTGCCGAATGTTGCATGGCGTACTGGTAGCGCTGCTGCTAATCTTCGCTAAAACAAAATGTTATAAAAAATTCGCCGGATAACGTCCCGTTATCCGATCGCGTTTCGCCCTTGCGGAGTTCCTTCATGGCTAATAAAGGCGTGTTTAATTTGCTCGGCTCCATTCGTTTTCTGCCGTATTTTTTGACGCAGGCGTTTGGAGCTTTTAACGACAACCTTTTCAAGCAGGGTATCCTGCTGCTGTTCGCATACAGGCTTAGCGAAGAAGAAAGCGCAACGCTGGTCAATGTGGCGGCGGGTTTGTTTATCCTTCCTTTTTTCCTCTTTTCACCATTGGCGGGCCAGCTCGCCGATAAGTTTGAGAAGGGGAAACTTATCCGGGTCATCAAGTTGGTGGAAATAGCGCTCATGTCGCTGGCCGCCTTTGCTTTTATCTCTGAGTCCAAAGTCCTGCTGTTGTTCTTGTTGTTTATGATGGGCGTGCAGTCGGCAGCGTTTGGTCCAGTGAAATACTCCATTCTCCCGCAGCATTTGAAGCACGAAGAGTTATTGGCGGGAAATGCGCTGGTTGAAATGGGGACCTTCTTGGCGATCCTTTTCGGCACCATTCTCGCTGGCGTTTTGTTTAGTCATCAGGGCGGCGTAAATCTGATCGCCGGCGGCATCATTGTCTGTGCGATCGCTGGATATGTCGCAAGTCGTTCGATACCGCAGGCGGATTCGGTCAACCCGCAGCTAAGAATTAATTGGAACCCGATTACAGAGACCATGGGAACCGTGCGAGATGTTAAAGACAATCGGGCGGTGTTTCTCTCGGTGATGGCCATCAGCTGGTTCTGGTTTTTAGGGGCGAGCTACCTGACTCAATTCAATCTCTTCACCAAAGAATATTTACTGGGGAATCCTGCCGTCGCTACGGGGCTGTTGACGTTGTTTTCTATCGGCGTTGCGACGGGATCGTTACTGTGCAGTAAATTGTCCGACGGCAAAGTGGAGCTTGGGCTAGTTCCTATCGGCTCACTGGGTCTTACCCTGTTTGGCGCTCATCTCTACTTTGCTACGCCTGACGTTAATGTCATAGAGCTAAGAACGTTTGGAGAATTTCTGGCTGATCCTTCCGGTTATGGCGTGTTATTGGATCTATTGTTTATAGGTTTGTTTGGCGGCTTTTATATTGTGCCCTTGTATGCATTGATTCAGGAGCGCTCAGAAGAAAAGAAACGGGCGCAGGTCATTGCGTTGAATAATGTAATGAACGCTATTTTTATGGTGTTCAGCGCAGCCTTCGCCATAGTTTTCCTGACGCTAATAGGGTTGACCATTCCTGAATACTTCCTGGTGCTGGCGATTATGAATGCTGTTGTCGCAGTGTATATATTCAAGCAAGTGCCGGAATTCGCATTACGCTTTTGCATATGGTTGTTAGGTCACACGATGTATCGGGTTACGCATCGAGGTTTGAGCAATATTCCTCAAGAAGGGCCTGTTGTGCTGGTATGCAACCATGTCAGTTATGTTGACGCAATGCTGATTGGCGGCGCCGTGCGCAGACCTGTGCGTTTTGTCATGGATAAAGGCATATACGAAATGCCGGGGCTGCACTGGTTTTTCAAGCTTGCGCGCACCATCCCTATTACTTCCGAAAAGAGAGACCAGGATACCTACCATCGCGCTTTTGAGGCGATTAGCGAAGCGCTGGAGAATGGTGAGGTGATTTGTATCTTCCCTGAGGGACGTTTGACAAAGACGGGGGATATCGACGCGTTTAGAAAGGGAATTGAGCTGATTATCCAGCGTAACCCTGTGCCTGTAACGCCAATGGCGCTGCGAGGGTTGTGGGGTTCATTCTTCAGCCATAAAGATGGCATGGCGTTAGCTAAACTGCCCCGGCGCTTTTGGTCTAAAGTTGAACTGGTCGCAGACGCAAGTTGGGAGCCTGAAAAGGTCAGTTCCGAGGCGCTGGAAGAGAAAGTTAAGGCTTTGAGAGGGGAGTGGGCTTAGCCCGCTCCGCTTTTTCGGTATATAGAGGCGCTAACGTTCAGCGATAGCGCCTTTTTTTACGCCTTCGTACGCTCGCACAGTAAACCAGTTTTGCGGGCGTTGCTTTTTCAGGGTCTGCGCAATATGTTCAGCGATCCACTCGACGGTGGAATCAGTATCAATCATGTATACGCGCTTCTTCGGCATCAATAGCTCAAAGTCACCTTGCGAGGCGACATATTTGAAGCGTATGTGCTCAACGCCATTGATAGTCTCTTCTTGAGCGACATCTTCCCAGCTACCGATATAGATATCTTTCCATTTTTTGGCCCATTGATACTCGGTGAGCTGGCTGCGCTGTCCGTCTGCGAATATTTCCAGTTTGGAGCGGTGACCGTGAGCGATGCGCTGGCAGTTACCGGCGTGCTTTTTCAAACCATGGGTGTAGTGGTAGTAAGCGCCCTGAATGTTTTCCTCACGCAAGCGGATTTTCACCTTCTTTACATTGTCCGGCACCACGCTTTGCAGGTGTTTAGTCAATAAAGGTTCTACCGACTCGATATCAATTTCCGTCAGAGGCAGGGCGGCGATGGCGTCAGTAGGGCAGGAGATGTGAAACTGCGCGTCGCCGGGAAAGCTGCAACTGACTTCAATGCGCTCGCCCTTTTGCTCGACATTCATGTCCAGCAGATCCTGAGGCACCACCAGTTTGTGATCAATCATATCCTCCGCAGCCTGGCGAAGGATTTTTTTGACGTCGCCGAAATCGAACACCATGCCTTGTTCGTCCAGGTCGCCGGAAAGCTCAATATCCATAATCCAGCTTTCTCCAACGATGCCGCGGAGAGGGTGAAGGTAAGAGAAATCAAGAACGGTAAGGTGATCAACAAACAGACGATTCATAAGGGGTGGCTATAAAATGAGCTATGTGTGCGAAATTAATGCTGCGTTATATCGCTTAAAAGCGTGTAAGTCCAGTAAAGTTGAGTATTTTCCTGGGACTTCTCCCGCCTCGCCAATCAATGAATGGGGGCGGGAGATGATGGGAGAGCAATCAGCCAAATATGCCGGAGATAAAGGCGACGCCGGCGGCGAAAACGCCGATACTGATAGATAAAGCAATCATATAAGCTTTATTACTGGCGCTACGCTGTGATTCCCCATACAGCTCAATAGTGCGCTGAGCGATGTCTTCCGCCGTTTCCCGGGAGATATCATGCGCTTGTTGGATGGCTTCCGCCTGCAGGGTTTGCCAGAACTCGGTGTCAATGGATTGCACTGTCGTCATGTGGTCCTTCAGTTCATCCAATTGCTTCTGAGTGATGGCGGGTGAAGCGCCTGCGGCGGGAGCCGCCGGCGCGGCGTTTTTAAGCTCTTCCTTGATTTCATTCAGCTCTTGGCTGATTTCTCTGGCCAGCTCAGCGGACACCTCTTCTTTGAGTGCTGCGAAGCTGGTGGTAATTTGGCTTTCAATGCGGCTATAAAAAGTTTCTATACGCTCATCATGTCTGTTTTGTAGTTCTTCCGATAAGCGCTTGAGGTGGGCGTACTGCTCATCGAACAGGTCGCTTAATAGTTCGTGAACGCGCGTGTTCAAGCTGGTTTTCACTGTAGAGCGCGCGACCTGTTCAATCATTTCTATTGGCAGGCTGAAGGCTTTTCCGTTTACGGGCAAGGCGTCATGAGGAGAGGGTGGTTGCTCTTCTTCTTTAGCCTTGACCTTCGTGACGGCGGTTTCCTCAGCATCATCTACGTCATGGTCGCTGAAGGCGAAATCCATGGCGGTCAGATCGATAGGCGCTGAAGTGAGACTGCCGGCTTCAATATCCCGGTTAAGCTGCTCCAGAATACTGTGCAAGCCATCAGTTTGCGGCGGTTTGGTCAGAATGTTGTAAATGCCGAAGCGTTTTGCTGCGTCCTCAAATTCCTTGGACTTTTTCGACGTGCACATAATGATCGGAATGGCGGCGGTATCCGGATTGGACTTGATCGCCTTGGAGGCTTCCACTCCGTTCATTCCCGGCATTAGGTGATCCATAAATATCACGTCGGGCGGCGAGTTCTTGCTCAGATAATCGAGCGCCTCCTCCGCAGAGCCGGCCAGATTTACGTTCATGCTGACGTTCTCAAGTAGCTTGCTGAGCGCAAACCTCGCTACTTTGGAGTCGTCAACGAGTAACGCAGTTTTAATTGTCATGGTGTACCTCAAATACCAATGTCACCGTCACAGCGGGCTAACATAGCTGACTTTGGGTGTTTGTTACCAGCCTTCTAAAGGCGGGCATTGAGTTGCTCTATAACTTTTCAGGCGATAGCAAACGCCGGGGTTACTGCTGCGGGCGGTAAAGATCTCGCCCTCCGGCGTCGTCAGCGTCGCCAGTCCATATGGTTTACCGAATTTAAATGTACCGCTGATCTTACTGCCATTGGGGTTCAGTAATTCCCCCTGTCCATGAAACTTCCCTTCAAAGAACTGTCCGGTGTACTTTTTGCCGTCCGCATAGATGAGTTCCCCTTTGCCCTGGAACTGCCCGTTGGCGAAACCTCCCTCGTAATGAGTTCCGTCCGGATAGGTTAACGAACCGGAGCCGTGATATTTGCTTTCGGAAAAACCGCCAACAAAGAGCATGCCGTTTTTGCCGGTCAGCGTGCCTTCGCCGTTCAGCTTTCCATCAACCCAGTAGCCTGTGTAGATATCACCGCTTTTCAGCGTCAGCGTACCTTCGCCATTGAACTGGTCGTCTCTGAAATCGCCGACATACAGGTCGCCGTTCGGCTGTTTGAAAGAGCCGTGTCCGTGCTTGCGACCTTCATACCATTCCCCGTTGTACTCCGCTCCGTTGGCCATTTTTAGCAGGCCTTTGCCATGGAACAGCTTGTTGACGAACTCTCCCTGATAGCGGGAGCCGTCTTTGCCGACATAGGTTCCTTCGCCAGTTACCACGCCGTGTTTCCAGACGCCATCTTTGTATTCCACAACCGTGATGCGATCTAGGGTTACGCTGATGGTGCGAGAGTCGCCTCGGGCGAGGTCGATCTTATTGCGAAAGGTTTTGTAGCCTTCTTTGCTGACTTCTATGTCGTATTCGCCTGCTGGCAACTCTACTTCGACGGCGCTGGCTCCATAGGGTTTTCCATTGATGAGGACATTATCATTGGCGACATTCGAACGGATAAACAGTTTGCCGGTATCCGACATAGTGGGGGAGGGCGACTGTTGGGTTTCTTTCGCAACAACCTGCTGTGGTAAGGAGAGCGTCTGGTCCGCGTCCGCTGAGGCCATTAGCGCGCCGTTTTCCGCATCTTGTGCGGCGTTCGATGCTTCAAGCGCCTGCTGTTGTTCCGGCGTTAACTGATCGACGAACAGGATAGCCTCTTCCAGCGATTCCCCTGGTGCGTTTTCAGTAGAACGGAAACTTTCCAGCTGGGCGCTGAGATCCGCACTGCCGATGGGCGTGCCGTAATCGGTGGTTTTAATATCGCCTGCCCTGCGCTCGGTCGCGGGGGATAAGGTATCCGCCAGCACCGGTATGTTGATATCTTGCCTATGGGCGAAGCCGGCGGTCACCAGCAGCATCAGGACAAGCGCATTGATAAATAAAAGTGGTCTCAGATCGACCATTATTACTACCTTGCCTACCAACCCATGTGTAAATTGTAATTCATCTTAGCCCCTAATCCTGCTGATTGTAACCAAATAGGTCACGGCTTCTATTAAATGCATATAGTGTCACATTGCTGTTGGTATTGGCTCACGCTAAATATCTGTCCTTGTTAAGTTTTGTTGCGAGTTTGCAACTCCTCCCAGGCGCGCATGTGGACATCCGCCTCATATTCATAAGGGCTTTTAAAGGGCGTAAGTATGAAGTCAAAAACTGCGAAGGTGAAGCCGATTGAAAACCAGGCGATAAATAAAGTTTCTATTGTCGCCGCCTGACTTTGCGGGTTGGCTTCCACAAAAGATTGCAAACTGGGAAGAATGTCCTGAACCATCGCTACCGGGTTGAATCGGGACAGCACCAGAGGCACCCAGAATGCGATGAATACAGGAAAGAACGTGAATGACCATAAAAAGCGCCGTAGCAGGTAGATGAGCGCTGATTTCATATAACGGGTGCGCAGCTCCGGGATTTTCTTGATTTCATTTAAATAGCGCTTGCGTTCCACCCAATAGGCTTCAATCTCTACTGGAGCTGGAGCTGGAGCTGGAGCTGGAGCTGGAGCTGGAGCTGGAGCTGGAGCTGGAGCTGGAGCTGGAGCTGGAGCTGGAGCTGGAGCTGGAGACTCGCCGGTCGGCGTTTCGTTGTTGTTTTCGCTTGTCATAGAGTCTGGTCTTTGCCTTTGGGTTCTGACATATTCGTATAAAAAGCTACATCCGATCTGCCGATGTCAGCGTTTTAGCATGTATAGAATAAAGTCTGAAATAGTGGATGTAACTACATGACAGATCAAGTAAATCGCCCCAAGGGCGTCACCAGTGTCGCTCTTATCGCTCACGATAACAAAAAGGCCGACCTGATTGCCTGGGTGGAAAAAAATAGCGTTAAACTGAACAAATGTACAGTCTACGCGACAGGCACGACGGGAAAATTAATTGCTGAAAAAACGGGAGTGGATGTCAGGCGCTGCCATAGCGGTCCACTTGGCGGAGATCAGCAGATAGGCGCTTTGATCTCAGAGGGAAAAGTTGATTTGCTGATATTCTTCTGGGACCCGTTGGAGCCGATGCCGCATGATCCGGATATCAAGGCGCTGCTGCGTTTAGCGACTTTATGGAATGTGCCCAGCGCCTGCAATTCGGCGACCGCTGACTTTTTGGTCAACTCAAACTTGTTTGAGGAGTTTCTGCCGCAGCGTCCGGATTTCGACTCCTATCTCAACCGGGATGTTCTTGGTAAATGATTGTCTGCCATAGGAATGCGCAATCGAGGAGATAGAAAGATATGTCTGGTGCGGTATTCGGTAAATATCTGTTCTCTCTGTTACACTTGTTTCAATTGTCGTTCTCTGTAGGCGCGGTTTTGAGCGTGCCGGCAGTCTTCAGGAGGGCGGCGCAAGGAACTAAAACTAACTCGACACTCGTAAAGATTGGCTGGAAATAAATGTCTGACTCGTTGTCTTTGGATATCGCCCATCCCACATTTGAATGCATTAGCCGACGCAAAATAGATGCGTTGAAAATTGAGCTTCAGGAATTCCGGCATTTGAAAACCGGAGCCAGGCACTTTCACTTGAGTTCCGAGCAAAAAGAAAACGTCTTTCTGGTGGCGTTGCGCACGGTGCCGACGGACTCTACTGGCGTCGCCCATATTCTTGAGCATACGACGCTGTGCGGCAGCAAGAATTTCCCTGTGCGTGATCCGTTTTTCATGATGACCCGGCGTTCACTGAATACCTTCATGAACGCGTTCACCAGTAGTGACTGGACGGCTTATCCGTTCGCCAGTCAGAACCGCAAAGATTACTTTAATCTACTGGATGTCTATTTGGATTCCGTGTTTTTTGCGAATCTGAATGAGCTGGATTTTGCGCAAGAAGGGCACCGCTTTGAGTTTGAAGAAGCGGAAAATCCCAATTCTGACCTGGTCTACAAAGGCGTTGTCTACAATGAGATGAAAGGCGCAATGAGTTCGCCGATGTCGCAGTTGTGGGGGGCGGTCACCAAATATCTGTACCCGACATCCACTTATCACTACAACAGTGGTGGCGAGCCTGACCATATTCCCGACCTGACTCACGAGCAACTGCTGCAGTTTTATCGTAAGCATTATCATCCCAGCAATGCGGTGTTCATGACTTTTGGCGACCTGCCGGCGAATGAGCTGCAGAAAGTGTTTGAAGACAAGGCGCTGCAGCAGTTTGATCGTTCTGACGATATTCCCGTCATCAGTGATGAAAAACGCTACTTCTCGCCAATTCGTGTGCAAGAGGCCTATCCGCTGGCGGCGGAAGAAGAGTCCGCTTCCAAGTCACATATTGTTATGGGCTGGCTGTTGACGCCGAGCGGCGATCTCGAGCGCAATTTGGAAGCCCACCTGCTGTCCAATGTTCTGCTGGAAAACAGCGCATCTCCATTAATGCATGCATTGGAGACTACGGATTTGGGCCATTCGCCGTCCGGACTTTGCGGCTTGGAAGACTCCTATAAAGAGATGGCGTTTGTGTGCGGAATAGAGGGCTCTGAGCCTGAGCGCGCAGCGGCGTTTGAGTCTTTGGTCGTGGGCGTGCTGGAAAAAGTAGCAACGGAAGGCGTGCCTCTGGAGAAACTGGAAGCTGTGTTGCACCAGTTGGAACTGAGTCAGCGTGAGATTTCCGGAGATTCCTATCCTTATGGTCTGCAATTGATTCTGGCGGCGATGTCGCCTGCGCTGCAAGGCGTAGATCCCGCGGAATTATTGGACATCGATCCGGTGCTGGTGAAGTTGCGTGAGCGCATCAAGAACCCTGAATACATTAAGACCCTGGTGAAAGAGCTACTGCTGGATAATCCACATCGCATTACTCTGACATTGGCGCCAGACGCGCAACTGGAAGCTCAACGGGAAAAGTATACGCACGCGAAATTGCAGGCGGTTAAGAGCCGTTTGTCGGATGAAGAAAAGCAGAAAATCGTCGCTCAGGCGCAAGCATTGAACGAGCGCCAGAACCAAAAAGACCCGGAAGATATTCTTCCTAAAGTAGGGTTGGATGATGTTCCTCTGGATATCGCGATTCCTGAGCCGGTCAAGGCTCAAGGCGCTCTGCCGCTGACGGCGTATGCTCAGGGGACTAACGGCCTAATCTACCATCAGGCTATTTTGCCATTGCCGGATCTGAGTGATGAGGAATTGTCGCTGTTGCCGCTGCTGACTTTCTGTCTGGCGGAAGTCGGCGCTGGTGAGCGCTCTTACTTGGAAATGCAAGAGCGTCAGTCCGCCTACACCGGCGGCGTTTCCTGTTATTGGGAGATTCGCGGCGAAGTGGCGGATGAGCAGAAGTGTAAGGGCTTTCTGGTAGTTTCCGGTAAGGCTTTGCAGCGCAATCAAGCCGAGTTGATTGGCCTGATGAAAGAGTTTTTATATCAACCGCGTTTTGATGAGCTTGATCGTATCAAAGAGCTTGTGGCGCTGCTGGCTTCCAGGCGGGAGCAGGGCGTTACCAGTAATGGTCACGGTATGGCGATGATGGCGGCGGCCAGTCGTCTGAGTCCTGCAGGGGCGATTGGTCACCGCACTGGCGGTTTGGCTGGCATCCAGTGGATTAAGGCGCTGGATAAATCCTTTGCGGATAAAGCGAAGCTGCAGGCGTTTGCAGATAGCTTGAAGCAATTGCACCAGAAGCTTGTCGCCAATCCGGCGCAGTTCCTGAGCGTTGCAGAGCCCGCCAATTTGGATGCGTTCAATCAGGCCGCATTTACTGGATGGGGTGAGGCTGCGTCTGATTCTGACGTCAGTCTGCTTAACTTGCCTGCTACGCGAGAGCATTGTCAGGTGGGCTGGATCACCAATAGCCAGGTAAGTTTCTGCGCCAAAGTCTATGCGACGGTTCCCAGTGAACATGGTGATGCTGCTGCACTGACTGTATTGGGGCACTATCTGCGCAACGGTTTCCTGCATCGGGCGATTCGTGAGCAGGGCGGCGCCTATGGAGCAGGGGCGGGCCAGGATAACGCCAACTCCGTATTCCGTTTCTACTCTTACCGCGACCCGCGGATAGAAGGAACGTTGAGCGACTTTGACGAATCAGTCACTTGGCTGCTGAATCGTGAGCACGATCCTGCTGAGCTTGAGCAGGCGGTATTGGGAGTGGTGAGCAACATTGATAAACCGCGCTCTCCTGCTGGCGAGGCGAAGTCCGCTTTCCACAGTGAGTTGTTCGGACGTACGGCTGAGCAGCGGAAGCAGTTCCGTCGTCGTGTGCTTGCTGTGACGATGGAAGATTTGGAGAGAGTGGCCAGCACTTATCTGCTGAACAAAGAGGCCAGTGTAGCGGTGGTGAGTGGAGAGAACGCCAAAGACACGTTCACCAAGCTGAATCTGGCTATTCACAAGATATAAATTGCTTCGCCTCACGGCGATGTCATGACACAGAAGCCCCGACGATGCAGATCGTCGGGGCTTTTTTATCAGCGAATGCGGCGCTCTATGCCCGTCATCATCATGATGCGGGTGGATATTTCTTCGACGGAATAGTCGGTGGAGTTGAGGTAAGGAATACGCTCGCGACGGTACATCAGCTCTACTTCCTCTACTTCGTAATTGCACTGCTTGATAGAGGCGTATTTGGAGTTGGGCTTGCGCTCATTACGAATGACGGCGAGACGCTCGGGGTCTATGGTCAGGCCGAAAATCTTTTCGCGATAGCTGCGTAGTGATTCCGGCAGGCGCTGGTCCAGAATGTCGTCTTCGGTCAAAGGAAAGTTGGCCGCTTTGATGCCGTATTGCAGCGCAAGGTAAATACAAGTGGGCGTTTTGCCGCTACGAGAGACGCCGACCAAAATGATGTCCGCCTCATTATAGTAGCGGACCCGTGCGCCATCGTCGTTCTCCAGAGCGTAGTTCATAGCGTCAATACGACGGTTGTAAGAGGAGTTGCTGACGATAGAGTGGGATTTGCCGACAGTGTAAGTGGATTTTGATCCCAGTTCCTGCTCCAGCGGCTCCAGGAAAGTGCCAAAGATATCAATCATATACCCCTGGCTTTTGCGTATTTCAGCGCGAATTTCACTGTTGACGATGGTGTCGAATATGACGGGTTTATTGCCGTCTATTTCCGATGCTTTATCTATGCGTGCGACGGCTTTGCGGGCTTTTTCCAGTGAGTCGATATATGGCAGGGTGATCTTTTCAAATTCTATGAATTCAAACTGCGCCAGCAGACTCTGTCCCAGGGCTTCGGCGGTAATACCGGTGCCGTCGGATATAAAAAATGCGGTTCTTTTCATGAAGTTTAACCTGCTCAAAGCATATAAAAGGCGGAAGTAATAGTTAGTTATGATTTAAATGTATTTGTGCGTTTCCTTTGTCGCGAGTCCCGCCGCCGACAAGACTGGCTTGGAATGCTGCAATCGCAAGACTTGATCGTAATCGCCTAATTGCTAATTGTCTTCCTGTATTGTTGGGTGCAGAGCCCAGTATACAGATGCTAGACTACGCCGGATAAGTCGCTTATAAAGTGAATCACAAATAAGATTAGGCATAAACATCATAGGGATGGCTGCTACTTGTAGTTATCTCGGTAAACGGTTACAACTGTGTGGCGCCGCTGAGCTATGATTTGCGACATGCTTCGTAGTTTGACGCCAAACGCTATGATTTGACTAGGGAGAAGCACCTTGGAAGATTACATCATTTGGTTTGAAAGCCTGGGTATGGGCGATATCGACAAAGTGGGGGGAAAGAACGCCTCACTTGGCGAGATGATCAGTAACCTGGCTCACGCCGGGGTTACCGTTCCGTTGGGGTTCGCCACTACCGCTCACGCTTATCGTGAGTTCCTCCAAACCGAAGGATTGGATAAGCGTATTCATGATGAGCTGGCCAAGTTGGATGTGAACGATGTGGTAGCGTTGGCGGAAACCGGTTCCCGTATTCGCCAGTGGATCACTGACACTCCTTTCCCTAAGCAGTTGGATGATGCGATCGCCTCTGGCGTCGCTAAACTGCAGGAAGGCAATCAGAATATGGCGGTGGCGGTTCGTTCCTCCGCTACTGCAGAAGACCTGCCGGACGCCTCATTCGCAGGCCAGCAGGAAACATTCCTGAATATCGTCGGCGTCGAAAACATCAGACACGCAGTGAAAGAAGTTTTTGCGTCTCTGTTTAATGATCGCGCTATTTCCTACCGCGCCCACCATGGTTTTGAGCACAGTCACGTGGCGTTGTCCGCGGGCATTCAGCGCATGGTGCGCAGCGAATCCGCATCCAGTGGGGTTATGTTTACCTTGGATACGGAGTCAGGCTTTAAGGATGTTGTGTTTATCACCGCATCTTACGGTCTGGGCGAAACGGTTGTACAAGGGGCAGTGAACCCTGATGAATTCTATGTCCATAAGCCCACTTTCGAAGCCGGTCGTCCCGCCGTATTGCGTCGTAATTTGGGCAGTAAAGCCATCAAAATGGTGTATGGCGATCACGGCTCCGCCGGCAAGTCCGTGCAGACAGTGAATGTCGATCAGGAAGATCGCGGTAAGTTTTCTCTGACTGACGCGGAAATTTATGAGCTGACGCGTCAGGCTTTAGTTATCGAAAAGCATTACGACCGTCCGATGGATATCGAATGGGCGAAAGACGGCGACGATGGCAAGCTGTATATCGTACAGGCTCGTCCGGAGACCGTTAAGAGCCGCGCATCCGCCGTCATGGAGCGTTACCTGTTGAAAGAGAAGGGTAAAGTGCTTTGTGAAGGGCGTAGTATCGGTCAAAAAATTGGAAGCGGCCCAGTTCGGGTCATCACCAATATCTCCGAGATGGATAAGGTTAAGGATGGCGACGTGTTGGTCACTGATATGACCGATCCGGATTGGGAGCCTGTAATGAAGCGTGCTTCCGCCATCGTGACAGATCGCGGCGGTCGTACCTGTCACGCGGCGATTATCGCCCGTGAGTTGGGTATTCCGGCGGTCGTCGGTTGCGGAGACGCTACTGAGCTGTTGCAGGACGGCGTCAATGTGACGGTATCCTGCGCCGAAGGCGATACCGGTATGATCTATGAAGGTTTGCTGGACTTCGAATTGCAGAAAAACAGTGTTGAATCCATGCCTAAACTGCCGTTCAAAATCATGATGAACGTCGGCAACCCGGATCGCGCGTTTGACTTCCAGGCATTGCCCAACGAAGGCGTGGGCCTGGCGCGTTTGGAGTTCATCATTAACCGTATGATCGGCGTGCATCCCAAGGCGCTGTTGAACTTCGACACACTTCCACGCGATGTTAAGCAGGTCGTGGAGAAGCGTATTTCCGGCTATTCGTCTCCTGTCGATTTCTACATTGAGAAACTGGTTGAGGGTATTTCCACACTGGCGGCGGCGTTTTATCCGCAGCGCGTCATCGTGCGTTTGTCTGACTTCAAGTCCAATGAGTACGCTAACCTGATCGGCGGCACCATCTATGAACCGGAAGAAGAAAACCCCATGCTGGGCTTCCGTGGCGCCTCCCGTTACATTTCGGATTCTTTCCGCGACTGTTTTGAGCTGGAGTGTCGCGCGCTGAAGAAAGTTCGTAATGAAATGGGCTTCACCAACGTGGAGATCATGGTTCCGTTCGTGCGGACTGTGGGCGAGGCCAAACAGGTAGTTGAACTGCTTGAGCAAAATGAACTGCGTCGCGGCGAAAACGGTCTGCGACTGGTCATGATGTGTGAGCTGCCCGCCAATGCACTATTGGCCGAACAGTTCCTGGAATACTTCGATGGCTTCTCTATCGGTTCCAATGACCTGACTCAGCTGACCCTGGGCTTGGATCGTGATTCCGGCATTGTGGCGCATCTGTTCGATGAGCGTAACGATGCGGTATTGCGCCTGCTGTCCATGGCTATTCAGGCCTGTAAGAACGCGGATAAATACATCGGTATTTGTGGGCAAGGTCCATCCGATCACCCTGATTTCGCCAAGTGGCTGATGGATCAGGGTATCGATAGTGTCTCTTTGAACCCTGACTCTGTGCTGGATACCTGGTTCTTCCTGGCGGAAAAGCACGCGTAACGACAGCGTTGGGTATGTTTGCAAAGCCGGCTGATGCCGGCTTTTTGCGTTTAGGTGACTGTTTGTTGTTGTGTCAGGTGCGGATCGGAAAAGAATATAAAGGAGACTGAATGGTGGATGGGAAGCGCAGTGCTTTAGTATTGGGGGCGAGTGGCCTTGTCGGTGGGTTTTGTCTTCGTCACCTGCTTGCGTCAGCGTGCTATGAGCAAGTTACTGCGATTGTGCGTCGTCCTCTTGAAATGGAATGCGAAAAGTTAGATCAGAGAGTGATCAATTTTGATTGGTTGGAGCAAGAGCTGGCGGATATAAGTGCAGATGACGTATTTTGTTGTCTGGGTACAACTATGAAAAAGGCGGGTAGTCAGGATGCATTTAAGTTAGTCGACTATGAATACCCTGCTGCTGCGGCTCATGCGATGAAGCGTAATGGCTCCAGTCACTTCTTGCTGGTGTCGGCTCTAGGGGCGTCAGAAAAGTCGCTGTTTTTCTATAATCGCGTCAAAGGAAAAGTTGAGCGGGCGGTATTGGAAGAGGGTTTTCCTTTTGTGACGATTTTCAGGCCTTCGTTGTTGCTTGGTGAGCGTCACGAGTCTCGATTTTTGGAGGGAATAGGTATGAAGGCGGCGGCATGGTTGAACCCGCTGATGCAAGGGCCGCTCAGAAAGTACGCCGGACTGGATGCAAACAAACTGGCGTACCGTATGGTTCATGAAGTGGAACAAGCTTTAACTACAAACCGACCACCTATTCTGACGCTTGAATCCGATTGCCTGCAAAAGGTTCTCTAAAAGGCGGCCTTGGCCGTTTAAGTTTTTTGGTAAAAGCCTTTTAATAATGCCTCTGCACTTTCATAAAAATAGGGAGAACGAATAAGTGAAATATGTCACTCCGGATTTATGCGACGCATATCCACAGCTGGTTAAAGTGGTGGAGCCAATGTTTCAGAATTTCGGCGCCAGGAGCTCATTTGGCGGAGAGATTGTGACGGTTAAGTGTTTCGAAGATAACTCTGTCGTCAAGCAGCAGGTAGATCAACCGGGACAGGGTAAGGTTATGGTGGTGGACGGCGGCGGCTCCAAAAGGGCGGCGCTGTTGGGAGATATGTTGGCGGAAAAGGCGGCGGCCAATGGATGGGAGGGGATCATTATCTACGGATGCATTCGCGACGTTGATGTGATTCGCCAAACTGAACTTGGCGTTCAGGCATTAGGTACTCATCCCATGAAAACGGATAAGAGGGGAATTGGCGATCTGAATGTGGACATTACATTTGGCGGCGTCACATTTAAGCCAGGCCATTATATCTATGCAGACAATAATGGCGTGATTGTATCTCCTGAGCAGCTAAGTATGCCTCAAGAGTAATTGAGCCAAAGGAAACAAAAAAGGCGTCGAATGACGCCTTTCATGGATATCAATTGACGACCTTGGTGATCTCTACGCCTATGACATATCTGTCCTCAGATACAGGCGTACATCTGATCACTCTGACGATGGTCTCAAAAGAAGGAAATGCCTCGTTGGACGAGGGGAGGGACGTTTGGAACTCCGCGCCCTCGGCGAACGGTTCACCAATTTCGATGGACATTCCTGCCCCACTTAGGTCTTTGCAAACCCCTGTTAAGCTTCTGCCAGTGTCGGCGATAGTCAACACAATTTCTGAGTCGACTTTCATACGGATGAAATCACGTTTCTCGCTGTAATCGCGCATAGTTGTCAGTCTCATCGCGGCCTCACTTATTGTTATTGGGTCCTTAGTTTTATACGCTGCTAAAAAGGACCTGTCAAAGCTGGATTTGTTATAAGTTGGCCTATTGGTAGAACATTTGGTATGTGCTATTGAATCAAGGCACTATATATTGATAGCATGAAAACCTTTCCCCCCTTTCAAGCACACCCGCTTCCATTATTCCGGACGCGTTTTCAGCTCACTGTGGTATAAAAAATATAGTGATGAAAGTATCCGGTTATAAAAGATTTTAAAGAAGCAAACGGTCGCCTGCTTCCTTATATATGAATAGTGTAGCACTCGTCCGCAAACATACCCGGATGTTATTGCGGACAAATTATCAGGAGGGGTGGAGGCTGGCGTTACCAGCCTGCTTTCTTCTCTCTTTTGAACATGGGGACAATCAGGGCGATAATGACCCCAAGCAACACTAGTCCGCCGCCCAATAGCATCTTGTCGCGCTCATCGCTGTCTTTCAGGCGCAAATTTTCTGCAGAGAGCAACTCCACTTCGTTTTTCAACTTCTCATTGCTTTCTCTGAGCTCACGATTGCGGGTATCCAGAGCAATGGCGTTCTCGGAAATGCGTTTGATATTGCTAAGCTCCAATTGGAGTTCTTTATTGGACTTTTCCAGTTGCTCTCGAGCGCCGCCGAGGTTGGAGTTTTCGCCCTTGATCTGGTTGTATTCGTTCTGTAGGTCGTTAAATTTCTGCTGTAGCGCAGTATATTGCTGGGTCATTCTGTTGAGCTTGTCTCTGGCGACGGGCTCATTGATCAAAAAACGGGTGGGCAGCCAGCCTTCAATGCCTTCAGGGGTGCGGATAAGGCTGTATCCAGACTCAGCGTTGGTTTGCAGATGCTCCACCGGCGTGCCGCTTTTGACGCCTTTGTGAACGATACGAAATTCCAGTCCCTGGCCGCTTCTCAGTGGAGCGTACATGGTGTCGTCAATGTATTTCGTATCTGCAAATGCAAATGAGGAAATTAGCAAACCGGCTAATAAAAGCGCTTTTTTTCCCACGTTGTTATTCCTAAGTAGTATGCGGTGACATTGTTGGAAAGCCCGGGCGCGTTTGTATCATTGTCTCAGTTTGAGTTGACTCTGCTTTCCGCTCTTAACAGCGGAAGTATTAGTCGAATGTTTTTTAAACTATATCGACAGGGTAGTGCAAGCGCCCGGAGCGTTTGGCTGTTCTCAGGGCAATACTTTTTTGAATGGCTTGACGGTGACTTTTTCGTACACGCCTGCTTTTATATAGGGGTCTGCGTCCGCCCAGGCTTTAGCGTCTTCCAGTGACGGAAACTCCGCAATCACTACGCTGCCGCTGAAACCGGCTGGTCCCGGGTCCATGGCGTCAATGTGCGGAGTGGGGCCGGCGAGGATGAGGCGGCCTTGCTGTTTCAGTGTTTCCAGACGCTGCAGGTGGTCCGGTCTTGCCTGCATTCTGTCTTCCAGGCTGTTAGCTTTATCTTCTGCGTAAATGACGTAGAGCATTGTGCGACTCTTGATTCTTTGAAGTATGTTGGAAGTTTCTTTGTTAACTAAAAGGACTTGTTATCGCCATTACCTGTAGCGCTATCGGATGGCGCTGGCTCGTCCTCTTCCATGTGGCGGCTGATGTAAACGCCCTGCATCAATGCGAAAACCAGGGACAAACCGAGCATGCCGAATAGCTTGAAATTAACCCATTGGTCTTGGGTGTAGTGGTAGGCGACATACAGGTTGAGTCCCCCCAATAGGGCATTAAAAATTACCCAGGAATAATTCAGCTTGGACCATGCGTGCTGCGGCAGGCTGATGTTCGCCTCCATCATGCGTTGGTAAAGGTTTTTCTTGCTTACCCAGCCGCCAATCAGGAATACGACGGCCAATAGCCAGCACACTACGCTGGGCTTCCACTTAATAAATGTGTCGTCTTTAAATAGAATCGTAGCGCCCCCCAGTATCACAACGATAACTAGGGCGAATAAATGCATCTTTTCCACTTTCCGGTATTTAAACCAGGAGAAGGCGACTTGTGCGGCAGTAGCGGGGATAAGCGCGGCGGTAGCGGTGACGATATCGTTAGTCGCTTTATAGACCACGAAAAAAAGAATGATCGGAAAAAAATCAAATAACAGTTTCATAGATAGCCGTGTCGTTTGGCGACGATCAGTCAGGACCGTCGGCGTTGTTGTCTCCTAGAATGACGCAAGTTTAGGCGCGCGGAGAACTTTTTTAATTAGAACTTAAATTAGACGAGATGATACTGTATTTTCTACTAGCGTTGTACTTTAGGGTTTTGTAACCATTTATGCAGACTGTCAATCATGACTTCGATCTTCACTGTCACACCACCGCTTCGGATGGCTCCCGAAGTCCAGCAGAGCTGTTGGAGTTGGCTGCAAGCCGGGGGCTGACAACTTTAGCGATTACTGATCACGATACAGTGGAAGGGATGCGTTCATTGATGAATGCGTCACTGGATAAGGAGCAAGGGATCAGGTTGATTGCCGGTACGGAGTTCTCATGCCTATGGCAAGGGATGACGTTACATATGTTGGCGTTTGGTTTTGATCTGGAAGGCAGTGAAGTCGCTGCGCTGTTGGAAAAGCAGAAAACGCGTCGTTTGGATCGCGCCAGAGTGATCGCCGATAAGCTGGAGAAGAAGCTGAAAATTGGCGAGTTGTACGCCAGGGCGGAGACCTTTGCGGAAAGTGGGGTGCCAGCTCGCCCGCACTTTGCTCAAGCGTTGGTGGAAATGGAGGCGGTTGAATCCATTGATGTGGCTTTCAAGAAGTATTTGGGCGCAGGGAAAATTGGCGATGTGAAGTTGTATTGGCCGGATCTGGAAGAGGTTCTTACTGCGGTGAAGCGTAGCAAGGGATACAGTTCCTTGGCGCACCCTTTCAAATACAAAATGACGGCTACGAAACTGCGGCGTCTAATGGCGGAAATTAAAGCCTGTGGCGGAGATGCGGTAGAGATCTCGGTGCCCGACATCAACTCTGGCGAGTTTGGCTGGATTCAGCAAGAGGCAGGAAAGCTTGGGTTGGCGCAATCCGCTGGTAGCGACTATCACGGCGCTATGATGCCTTGGCGTCAATTGGGCCGATTTCCCAAAATGGCTCAGTCTTTACCCAGTCTCATTGACGTCTTGCGCGCTCGACAATAAATGAACGCTCATGGATAGATGCAAGGTTGTCGGAGACAACGCTTTTAGTTTCAGTATCGGGCACATTGAAATTTTGCATGCGCTGCACAAGGCGCTTTCCTCCGCTCGTCATTACATATTTATTGAAATGTATTTGGTGGAGAGAGGGCGGGCCTTTCAATGGGTATATGCCTTATTGGAAGATGCATCGAAGCGTGGTGTGCAGGTGTTTTTACTGCTGGACGATTTCGGCTCCCGCCCTGTCTTACGCGATCTCTTTTTGTCCCATGCCTTGCCGTCGAATATTCATGTCGCTGCATACAACCCCATAAATTATCGACGTTGGACCCGAAACTTCCATAGAGATCATCGCAAGCTGGTGTTAGTGGATGGCGAGGTTGCGTTGGTGGGTGGCTTTGGAATTACGGATGACTTTTTCCCGCAAGTTCCAGATCCTGGTGTGCCCTTGCCAGAAAAGACTATTGAGTCTACTGGTCAAGAAGACAGGGCGGCTTGGTTGGATGTGGCGGTGACCACCTCCGGTCCTGTGTTGGTGGACTGGGACAGGGGGTTTCGGGAAATCTGGCGTGAAAGCAGTGAGATCGTGCTCCCACTGGGTCGTGCAGCAGTTAAAGGTGGAGAGATGGCTGGACGCGCCGCCTTTGGTTGGGGGTGGCGAAAGCAGGACATTGTGCGTGAATTACTGCGTCGTATTAAGCGCTCACACGGAAGCTTGCGGATCATCACGCCTTATTTTGTTACGTCTTGGCGGGTCAGGCGCGCTCTGCGTTGGGCGGCGCGACAAGGGGTAAAGGTGCAGATTATCGTTCCGGGACTGACGAGTGATCACCCGGGGGTGACCTACGCGGCGCGGCGCCATTATCGTTCTTTGTTGCGAGCTGGGGTGGAGTTGTTTGAATATCAGCCGACGTTTATTCATGCCAAGGTGTATATCTGCGACGACTGGTGTTCAGTCGGGTCATTCAATCTTGATCACTGGACATATCGTTGGAATTTGGAAGCGAATCAGGAAGTATGGAATGCAGAATTTACGACTCAGGTGGCGGGCTTTTTCGAACAGTGTCGTAGAAAGAGCAGGGCGGTAACCTTGGCCTCTCTGAATAAGATGGGTTGGTATAGTCGGTTGATGGTCTATTTGATGGGGAAGCTAGACGAACTGCTGATTCGATTTCTGAGATAGGGCAGCCCTCACTAAGGTTTGAGGGCTGCCTAAAAACAAGATTATTGCTTTGCGTGATAGAGCAGGTAGAGATCGGTCAGATTTTCTGGGATCTGGTCCGCCATCTCCGCCATCAGCTTGTCATTGTGTTTGATATCCTCGAAGTCTTCATCTTCGAAGAGTTCAGAGTGCGCCATCATCGGGAGTAATAGCGAGGCTACCGCGGCTTCGTCGTAGCCTTCAAACCACTGCTTTTCATTGCTCAGAAAGCCTTCAATAAATCCTGCAGACCAGTTGGCGAGTGCGTCCTCGTCGTCAAAAATTTCCTCTGGTACAGAGACGTTTTCCTCGCTGTGAAGTTGCTGTTCGATGTGTTTGAACAGCTTCAGAATGGCTTGTTTGATTTCCTCAAGCTCTTGGCTTTCCAGCTGGCAGGAGCCGTCGAGGATAAGGCGTAGCCACTCATTGACGTCCGCGTCCGCCGGACCAACGGCAAATGCGCTCAAGAGACCGTGAATCCCAAATAGATCCAGGTTTTCTTCTTCTTGGTCGTTGTCGAACAACAGTGACTCAAGATGGTCGATTTCCTGGGAGGTAAAGGGAAAAGCTTCGGATTGCATGACGGGTTCCTTAGAGGACGCTTTGAATCAGTCTAATTTATGCCGATAGCGGATGCTACAGCAAAAATGTGAAGTATTAATATCCGCATTTTGCACTGACATAAGCGCCCCGTTTATAACGGTTTTCACTGTGTCTCGGTCTGAGTCTGGGGGCAAAAAGCGAGACGCCGACGGCGGGCGCTGTTGCCTGCCGTCGGCGTCGTTGCGCCAGCTTAGGCTTGTGACGCCTTACTGTCCTGAGATGAAGGCTTGTCTTCAGCCTTTACGTCAGCGACAGTCGCCTCTGGGGCGCTGGGAGCGCTCTTGGGAGGCTCGGCCTCCTCGCGAGTTTTCTCCACCACTGGAACTGGCGCTTTTGGAGGCTGCTCAGGCTCTTTCGCTTCCACCTTGGATTCGATGGTCGCCGCTTCGGGAGCTTTGGGGGCCGCCATTGGCTGAGGGGCGGAAGCACTAGTCGAGTTGCTGCTGGTTTGAGTTTTCTGAGCCTGTATGCGCTTGCGCACCTCGCGAGGATCGTTGAAGGCTCGCTTAGGCTCCTCTTCGGATTGCGCAGCAGCTGCAACTGGCTTGTCAGAAGCTTTCTTCTCAGCAGCTGGTGCTGAAGCTGCTTTTTCTGCGCCTTTATCCGTTGCCGTGTCTGGCTTGTCCTTGGCCTCTGTATGCGCCTCTTTCTTTGGTTGCTCAACAGCAGGCGCTTTAGCTGCGCGCTCCTCTTTTTTGTCTTCCTTGCTCTTGGTTTCCACAGAGGGGCTGTCTGCGTTTGGCGCACTTACTTTTGCGCGTGCGGCAGGCTTCTCTACTTGGCTCTCTTTGGGCGCTTCCACTGATTTTGCTTCTACAGCATCACGCTTGGGTCTGCGTGTTTTATTGCGGGGATCGTTATCCGCCCGGGCTTTGCGCGCAGGCTTTTCCTGTTCGCCTTCGCTTGCGTCCTGCTGTTTGGCCTCGGCGACATCGTGTTTGCGTTGACGTGTGTCTGCATCGAGCTGTTTCGCCGGCCGCTCTGCTGCGCGTTCCTGTGGTGCTTTGCCAGGCTCGACGGCTTCACTGGGCTGTGCTGACTGCTGAGCAGGCGCTGCGTCTTTTTCTTCCGTTTTGGGCTGCGATGGGCGCGCGCTGTCGGTGGTTTCTGCTTCAGTGATAGCTTCTACAGATTTGTTCCACACCTCTTTAGCGATTTCAGACTTTACGGGCTCATCTGCGATGTTGGCGGCTGCGTCAGGAGTGCGACGTTCTGCGGCCTCTTCGGCTACTTTTTCCTGAGCTTCGGGCTTGTCTTGGCGCTCAGGTCTATCCTGGCGCTGTGGGCGAGGAACTGGCTTGCCGGAGGAGCGGTCGCGTCTCGGGCGACTAAACTCCGACTTTTCCTGGCTGCCTGACTCTGCTTTCGCTGATTCATTGCGGCCTCTTTGCTCACGCGGAGTGTCGCCTTTGCTGGAGTCGCGATCACGTTGACGTCTATCTTTCTGTCCGTCGTTACGCTCATTGCGTTCGTTGCGGCGCTGGTTGCGGTCGTCATTGCGGCCACGGTTGCTGCGACGATTATCCTGTCCGCCATCTCGGGATTCGGCTTGACGGTTGTCCTGGCGTTGATTGTCGCGTTGGCCATCCTGGCGGTCACGTACTTTAACTTTTCTGCGGCCAGCGTCTTTGTCTTGCGACGCTTGCGGAGACTCTGCAACAGTGATCTTGAGATCGCTGTCCTTCTTCTCGCCGGAGAACATTTTTGACACTTTCTGTCGCAGACGTTTCAGTAGGCCAATTTCTTCGCTTGGCGCGGCGGCAGGCGCTGAGCTTGGAACAATAGTTTTTACCGCGGCTTCCTGGCGTACAATTTCTTTGTGCAGCAGGCTTTCAACCGGGTTTTTCTCTTCCATCTCGGGCTTAACGTTGTAGCTGATTTCGCTGACATTGGCGTTGTCATCCCGGATGCGCTGAACTTCGAAATGAGGGGTGTCCATATGCGAGTTGGGCACCACAATCACTTTTACGCCATGACGCTTTTGCGTTTTGGCCAAGTTCTCGCGTTTTTCGTTAAGTAGGTATGTGGCGACGCTGATAGGGCATATTGCGCGGACTTCCGCCGTACGCTCTTTAAATGCTTCCTCTTCGATCAGGCGCATGACGGATAGGGCAAGAGACTCGACTCCGCGAATTGAGCCCTGGCCTTTACAGCGCGGGCACATTTCGTTGCGGGTTTCGCCTAATGATGGGCGCAAACGCTGGCGCGACATTTCCAGTAAGCCGAAGCGGGAAATTTTGCCGATTTGCACGCGAGCGCGGTCCAACTCCAGTGCTTCTTTCAGGCGGTTCTCCACCTCGCGCT
Organism: Hahella sp. KA22; assembly: GCF_004135205.1. Lineage (NCBI taxonomy): Bacteria > Pseudomonadati > Pseudomonadota > Gammaproteobacteria > Oceanospirillales > Hahellaceae > Hahella > Hahella sp. KA22. The sequence continues at coordinate 2,829,308 of NZ_CP035490.1, forward strand.
GGTTCTTGTTGGGCGTCATATCGATAAAGTCGATAACGATCAGGCCGCCAATGTCGCGCAGGCGTAGTTGCCGGGCGATCTCGTCCGCTGCTTCCAGATTGGTTTGCAGCGCAGTTTCCTCAATGTCGCCGCCTTTGGTGGCGCGAGCAGAGTTGATGTCGATAGAAACCAGGGCTTCGGTAGGGTCGATAACAATAGAGCCGCCAGATGGCAGTTTTACTTCCCTTTGGAACGCGGTCTCGATCTGGCTTTCAATCTGGTAGCGATTGAATAGCGGGATATCATCCTGATACAGCTTGATGCGGTTTTCGAAGTTCGGCATCACCGCTTTTACAAAGTTAAGCGCGTCCTGATGCACTTGTGGATGATCGATTAAAACTTCGCCAATATCCTGACGTAAGTAGTCGCGAGTGGCGCGGATAACTACATTGCTCTCCTGATAGATCAGGAAAGGAGCTGGCTTGCTATCCGATGCGTGACGAATGGAGTCCCAGAATTGCAGCAGGTAGTCCAGGTCTCTTTGCAGCTCCTTGGAGGAGCGACCAACTCCTGCAGTGCGGATAATCAGTCCCATGTCTTTGGGAACTGTCAGGCCGGACATGGCGTCTTTCAATTGGTCGCGTTCATCGCCTTCAATACGACGAGAGATGCCGCCCGCACGAGGGTTGTTTGGCATTAGCACCAAATAGCGGCCAGCCAGGCTGATAAAGGTCGTGAGTGCTGCGCCTTTGTTGCCACGCTCTTCTTTGTCCACCTGGATAATGATTTCCTGACCTTCCTGCAGCAAATCCTTGATGTTCATCTTGCCGCCTTTTTGCGGCTGACTCTTGAAGTATTCGCGGGAAATTTCTTTCAGGGGCAGGAAACCGTGGCGCTCTGCGCCGAAATCTACGAAGGCGGCCTCAAGGCTGGGCTCTATGCGGGTAATCTTGCCTTTGTAGATATTGGATTTTTTTTGCTCGCGGGTGCCGGACTCAATGTCCAGGTCGTACAGTTTTTGTCCGTCAACGAGGGCTACACGCAACTCTTCTGGTTGAGTAGCGTTGATCAACATTCGCTTCATTTATGTTTTTGTCCCACTCAGTGTTCTGTGGGCGCCAAAAACCGCTTAAGCAAGTCGGAACGGTGATGCGTGAGGCCACAGCGAAGGTGTGCTGGTGGACCATGGGATGGGATCATCCGGGTCAACCATAGAGTTACAGATTGTGCCTCTATTGTGCGAGCCGTACATTATCTATGCGTGCGCCGTGTCGTCACTAGTTTTCCACCCTCTTTTATAATCAGAGGATGGGCGGGAAGGTGATTGACCCTACCGCGGGAATTCGTTCCGCCTGGATATGCGTCTCTCGGCGCCGTTTTATCGGTTGCCAGTCTGATTACAGCATATAGGCTTGGAGTCAACGCTCGGTTTATAACCCGTGTTCAACTCTGTATAATCTCTTCGCGCTTGATGTTATGTCATCGCTCGGCTATTCGGATGCTAAATCGCCTACCTTTTTTCCGCCGAGTTAGCGCCTTGAAAATATAGCAGTTAAACCCCTGGCATTCAATCACGTTTGTTTTGTCCGGTTTTTATCCAAGAATATTTGCGGTTTACGCCAGAGTTAAATATTTGTGACTAAATTAGATGGCGGGGCCAGCGTTGGCGCCCGAGTTGTTACTATCGATAGTGGGTCTGATGGCCAACGTCTGGATAATTTCCTGGTGCGGGAGCTGAAGGGCGTGCCGAAAGGGAAGATATATAAAATAATTCGCAAGGGGGAAGTGCGGATAAATAAAGGGCGATGCAAACCCGAGACCAAATTAAAAGATGGGGATCAGGTCAGAATCCCTCCGATTCGAGTGTCGGAAAGCGATAACTCGGAGCCTGCTATTCCTGCTGGCTTGATTGAATTGGTTTCACAGTCGACACTGTTTGAAAACGACGAACTGCTTATCATAAACAAGCCATGCGGCGTCGCTGTGCACGGCGGAAGCGGCGTTAGCTTCGGCGTCATTGAAATACTTCGCGCTGCGCGCCAGGACTTGCGTTTTCTAGAGTTAGCTCATCGGCTTGATCGTGATACGTCTGGTGTTTTGGTGTTGGCGAAAAAGCGCCGGGCCTTGGTGCAGTTTCATGGTATGTTGAAAGCGGGCAGGGTTGAGAAAATCTATCACGCATGGGTGTGTGGTAAATGGCCCAAGCACAAGTCAGTGATAACCGCTCCGTTGAAAAAGAACGTTCTGCGCTCAGGCGAGCGGATGGTGAGTGTAAGTGAAGATGGCAAGGCCAGTGAGACGCGCTTTAGAGTGTTGTATTCCGGGGCGGGGCGGTCATTGGTTGAAGCGCAGCCAATTACGGGTCGAACGCATCAGATTCGAGTGCATGCGAAATTTGCCGGACATCCCATTATCGGTGATGACAAATACTGCGACTCGGAAACGAATAAGGTCTATCGGGATATGGGTGTTAAAAGGCTGTGTCTGCATGCCTATTCGTTACGCTTGAGTTGGCCTGATCGCCCAGAGCAAAAAATTGTATGTGAGTGGGATGAGGATCATTCTCCTGTGCTGAGAAGCTGAAGTCTGAATCATATGTATAAGTTGTTGATATTTGACTGGGATGGAACCTTGGCTGACTCCACTTCTCATATTGTGGAATGTCTGGAGGCTGCTAGTAATAAAATGCAGGCCCCTTTTCCAGGAAGAGAGGCGGCCAAGAATATAATCGGGCTTGGTTTGTCTGAGGCGATTATCGAGTTATTTGGCATCGAGGATGAATTGTTTGTCGATAGCTTTAAAGAAGCGTATTCGGCGCAATTTCTATTGGCTGAGATAACTCGAAGCGGGTTGTATCCGGGCGTTATCGATATGCTGGTTGGTTTGCGTGAGGCTGGATATTTGACTGCGATCGCAACAGGCAAGAGTCGGCGCGGAATGGACAGGGCGCTCAAAGCAATGGAAATGTGTGCTTACTTCGATGCTGTCAGATGTGCGGACGAAACTCGTTCCAAGCCGGACCCGCTTATGCTGCAGGAATTGTTGGAAAAATTTTCGCTGCAGCCGCATGAAGCGGTGATGGTGGGGGATACGGAATATGATATGGAAATGGCTATGCGATTGGGTATGGATCGTGTGGCGATGTCTCATGGCGCCCATCAAGTTTCCCGGTTGCAAAAATATCAGCCGGTAGCGGTCGCGAATAATGTGGCTGAATTGCAGGAATTGTTCCTGTGATAGCCTTGTAGTTGTGACTATAGATGTTAAGACCAAGCTAGCAGGTGTGTAAAAACGAATATGTTTGAAAATTCTGAAGATAAAGTCATGCGCGAATCTACTGGGCAACCAGGAAACCAAAAAGAATGGCGTCTTATTGAAAAAATGGTGATGAGCTCTCTCAATGAGCAGCGCAAAGCGCGTCGTTGGGGTATCTTTTTTAAGTCGCTGACTTTTTTGTATCTGTTTTTCATTGTGATCGCTATCAGTCCAGGAGTAGGTAAAAACGTTGCCGCGCGTACGGAGCCTCATACGGCTGTCATTGAGGTGAATGGTGTGATCGCTGCTACTGAAGAGGCTAATGCTGACGCCATCGTGTCGGCCTTAAGGGATGCGTTCGAAGAGGATGCGGCAAAGGCGGTTATCCTGCGTATCAATAGCCCGGGTGGAAGTCCGGTGCAGTCGGGTTATGTTTATGATGAGATCGGGCGCCTGAAAGGTGAGCATCCAGATAAGAAAGTGTATGCGGTGATTATGGATATTGGCGCCAGTGGGGCTTATTACATCGCGGCCGCGGCGGATGAGATTTATGCTGACAAAGCGAGTCTTGTAGGATCTATTGGTGTGACAGCCTCCGGCTTTGGGTTTGTTGATGCGATGGATAAGTTGGGTGTCGAGCGCCGAATCTTTACTGCAGGTGAGCACAAGTCATTCTTGGATCCCTTTGTGCCGGTAAAAGAGGATGAGCGCGAACTGTGGCAGGGTGTATTAAATACAACTCATAAGCAGTTCATTGAACAGGTTGAGAAGGGGCGGGGCGATCGCATTCATAAAGATAATCCGTTGCTATACTCCGGAATGGTGTGGAGTGGCGAGCAGGCTTTGGGCTTGGGTTTGATTGATGGTCTGGGCAGCTCTGGTTATGTTGCCAGAGAGGTTGTGAAAGCGGAAAAGCTTATTAACTATACGCCGAAGCGCAATCCATTTGATGAGCTGCTCGGAAAGCTCGGTGTAAGTGTCGGTAAAGGAGTGGCTCAGGCGGTGTTGGGTTCAGGGCCTCAGCTTCAGTAGCGTTTTGGTTGGGGTGTAGTAAACACTGCAATGAAAGGGTTACGGTATATGTAACCCTTCTTTTTTTAGTAGAGTGATAAGGTCGATTAGGGGGAGGCCGACGAGAGTGTTAGGGTCCTTTCCTTCTATTTTTTCAAATAAGCTAATCCCTAGGCCTTCGACTTTGAAGCTGCCGACGCAGTCGTAAGGCTCTTCGAGTTCAAGGTAGCGCTCGATTTCCTCTTTAGATAATTCTCTGAAATAAACGGTTTGCCAATCGACGCATGTTCTTATGGTGTTGAGTCTGGTGTTTATTAGCGCCATCCCGCTATAAAAGGTCACTGATTTGCCGGAGCAGGCGGTTAGCTGTTTAATAGCGTTAGCTTTGTCGCCTGGCTTCCTGAGTAACTGTCCGTCAAGTGCGGCCGTTTGATCGGAGCCAATTATTAGGTGGTCTGGAAACTGTTTGCGAAGGCTTTCTGCTTTTCCTTTTGCGAAGTTGATGGCTATATCTTTGGGGCGGCTGTCTGGTGTCGTATTTTCGTCAAAGGGCGGGGCGGCTTGTTGGAAGCTCAGGTTTAGTTTTTGTAACAATGCGGCCCGGTAAGGGGAAGTTGAGCCTAATATAATAGAAGGAGGTGTGTTTCTATTCGTCATTTTTGGGGCTTAATCTTTGTGGTTCAGGGCGAATAATCGCTTTGCGGCTCTTTTATCGCTTTAATTCCGTGATTTTGCAATCATCTCTTTGACTTTGTTTGGGCGCATCACTAGAATTGCGCGCTTATGAAAAAGCCTGGTATTCCGGAATTGGTAGATCCCAACAAGATGTGTGAGAAAGAACTCACGCTTGAAGGGATTATTTTGGCTAAAGAACTCCCCAGATACGCGGATCAGCTGGCGGGCGGCGCAACTGATAGTGATCAAGTTGAAGCGTCGGCTCGTTTTAAGCGTGATGAGCAGGGTTCCAGAGTGGCGTATATCGCATATTCTACTTTGGCGAGACTAACCTGCCAGCGCTGTTTAGGTGAAGTTGGGCTGAAAATTAACGGTGAAACTACCTTCGCCTTTTTAGGTTCCGAGTCTGAATTAGATCAGTTACCGCGTTCCTATGAGCCAGTCCTTATGGAAGGGAGCGAGGTTAACCTGCTCCAGGCAATTGAAGACGAGCTGCTGCTGAGTTTGCCCATGTTCGCTTATCATGAAGATGAGCACTGTAGCGGTGAGTTAAACGAAATTAAGGGGCAGGCGTTCGAGACAAAGGCTGATAATCCTTTCTCGGTGCTGGGCGACCTGTTAAAAAAGTAGACCTGTTTTATTAGTTTTAGCGAAAGAGCTAGCTCAGGAGAATTGCAATGGCTGTTCAACAGAATCGTAAATCCCGTTCACGTCGCGGTATGCGTCGTTCACATGATGCATTGTCTTCAGCGGCGTTGTCCATCGACCCGACTACTGGCGAGAAGCATCGTCGTCACCACGTTACTCCAGACGGATTCTATCGTGGCAAGAAAGTGGTTGAGGTTTCTCAGGACTAAGAAGCCCTGTCTTGGAACGCAATATAACAGTTGCGGTCGATACGATGAGTGGGGACTTCGGTCCCTCCATCGTGATTCCTGCTGCATTAAAATGCATCAAAAATAATCCCTTCGTAAGTTTGATTTTGGTTGGCGATGAGGCTGAGTTAAGAAGCCTGCTTCGCAATCAGCCTACTTCTCCCCGTATATCAATCGTTCATGCTCCTGATGTTGTCCGAATGGATGACCGTCCCAGTCATGCGCTTAGGAAAAAGCAGCAGTCCTCTATGGCCGTGGCGCTATCATTGGTGCGACAAAAGGCTGCTCATGCCTGTGTGAGCGCGGGTAATACTGGGGCCCTGATGTTGTTGGCCAGATCGATTCTGAAAACGCATCCAGGGGTGGATCGCCCCGCTATTGTGAAACGCATTCCGTCGCCTAAAAATCGCTGCTATGTATTGGATTTGGGCGCCAATGTTGATTGTACGGCTGAGCATTTATATCAGTTCGCTCTTATGGGGTCTGCTTTGGTTGAGGCGCTGGAAGGCAAGCCAGAGCCAAGGGTGGCGCTTCTGAATGTGGGAGAAGAGGAAATCAAGGGGAATGAGCAGGTGCGGTTGGCTTCCCGTATGCTGGCGGAGTGTGAGTCGGTTAACTACATTGGCTACGTAGAAGGCGGGGATATATTTAAAACCATTGCTGATGTGGTGGTGTGTGATGGTTTTGTCGGTAATGTCGCTCTGAAGGCTGGCGAAGGGGTGGTGGAGCTGATGATCGGTATGGTCAAAAGCGTATTTAGTCGTAACTGGTACAGTCGTTTGATTGGGTATGCGGCGTTGCCAATGTTGCGCAAACTTCGCGATTTAGTGGATCCCTCTCGTCATAACGGTGCAAGTCTAATTGGGCTTCAGGCGACTGTGATTAAAAGTCATGGCAATGCGCGGGAGATAGGGTTCCTTAGTGCGCTGGAGCAGGCTATTTTTGAGGCGCAGAAAGGTGTGCCCGAGATGATAAACGCCCGTCTTGACGAGCTTATATGACGCTCTGATGCAAGTTGTAATACAACTTTGATCTAATTACCCCGTTTAACTGTATTTGAGTATTCTAAGCCGATGAACACTGCTATCTTATTTCCAGGGCAAGGGTCGCAAAGCATTGGGATGTTATCTGATCTCAATCAAGCGTTTCCATCAATTGCCGAAACATTTCAGGAGGCGTCCGACGTCTTGGGTTATGACCTCTGGTCTTTGACTCAAAACGGACCCGAAGATCAACTCAATAAAACCGAAATTACGCAACCGGCTATCCTGGCCGCTAGTGTAGCTCTATGGCGACTATATCAGCGGAAAGTGAATCCTTCTGTTGCTTTTATGGCGGGTCACAGTCTTGGTGAGTATAGCGCCTTGGTCGCCTCTGGCGCCATCGGGCTGCAAGAGGGTGTGAAGCTGGTTCAATTGCGTGGACGGCTTATGCAGAAGTCTGTCGAAGGGCAGGCGACGGCGATGGCGGCTATTTTGGGGTTGGATGACCAAGCCGTGATTGACGGTTGTCGCGAAGCGGCGGCTGGAGAGTGTGTTGAGGCTGTGAATTTCAACTGCCCAGGGCAAGTGGTTATAGCAGGAGCGGAGTCTGCTGTGGAAAGGGCTATTGTGGCGCTTAAGGAGAAAGGTGCGAAGCGTGCTTTGAAGTTGGCTGTAAGCGTGCCGTCCCATTGTGCGTTGATGAAGCCGGCGGCGGAGCAATTGGCGGAGCATATTGGCTCTATGGTATTTAACAAGCCGTCTATACCTATTGTCCAGAATGTAGGAGCGAGGTCGGTCGATGATCTTGCTGAACTCAAAGACAATCTGATTAAACAATTATTTTCTCCTGTTTTGTGGACGCAGAGCGTTCAGCATATGAGTGAGAAAGGCGTGGACAGCTACGTAGAGTGCGGTCCAGGCAAAGTCTTGGCGGGCCTGGTTAAGAAAATTGATCGCGCCGCTTCCATTCAATCGCTATCAGACCCAGAAGTCTGGAACGCGTTATAGAAGGACTCCCATAATGGATAAAGTAGCTTTGGTGACTGGTGCTTCCAGAGGTATCGGCAGCGCCATCGCGGACTCGTTGGCGAAAGCGGGTTATATCACAATTGGTACGGCCACCTCTGAATCTGGCGCGGCGGCGATAACAGAACGCTTGAGCGCTATTGGAAAAGGTGCGGGCAAAGTGCTGGACGTGGCTTCAGATGAATCTATTGCTCAGTGCCTCAAGTCAATTGAGGAAGAATTTGGCGCTCCGGCTGTGTTGATTAATAATGCAGGCATTACCCGGGATACCTTGATCATGCGCATGAAAGATGAGGACTGGGATCAGGTGGTTCAGACCAACTTGGGTTCAGTCTTTCGCATGAGCAAGCTGGTAGTGAAAAGCATGATGAAGGCGCGTTGGGGGAGAATTATTAACATTAGCTCCGTGGTCGCCTCAATGGGGAATGCGGGACAGGTTAACTATGCCGCCGCCAAAGCGGGGATTGAAGGATTTACTCGCTCTCTTGCAAAAGAAATTGGCGCCAGAGGGATAACGGTTAATGCGATTGCGCCTGGTTTTATCGAGACGGATATGACCAGCGAATTGCCTGAAGCCCAGAAAGAGGCCTTGCTGAGCGCTATTCCTTTACAGCGCCTTGGTAAGCCATCTGAAATTGCTGAAGTGGCTTCATTTTTGGTTTCTGACGCCGCCGGCTATATTACCGGTGAGACCATCCATGTAAATGGCGGCATGTATATGGGTTAAGTTTGTGCCGCCGCGCTATGCGGTGCGTGAACTTTAGCTTGATTAATTAAATAGGGTTCAACTAGACTAGCACGCGATTAAGTGCTTGGTTATGAAATAAGAGTGAGGAAATTATGAGTACTGTCGAAGAGCGCGTTAAGAAGATTGTTTGTGAGCAGTTGGGAGTTAAAGAAGGCGACGTTCAACTGACTTCCAAGTTCGTTGAAGATCTCGGTGCTGACTCTCTGGATACTGTAGAGCTGGTAATGGCGCTTGAAGAAGAATTCGAGACCGAAATCCCAGACGAAGAAGCAGAGAAGATCACAACTGTTCAAGACGCCATCGACTACATCTTGGCTAATCAATAAGAAGTAACCTTCTCAGACCAAGCCGAAGAACCGCTCGCAGGTACACCTTGCGGGCGGTTTTTTGCTTTTAGGGTTTGCGATTTTTTTGGGTTGATGCATGTATCTGTTAAACGGCGAAAAAGCGGATCATATATCGATCGCCGATCGAGGGTTGGCCTACGGGGATGGTCTCTTTGAGACTATTCTTGTGGTAGATGGTCGTCCCGTTTTATGGAATGAGCACTTGGCGCGTTTGCGGATGGGGTGTGAGCTATTGCGAATACCCTATGTCGTGAACGGCAATTCTTTGCTGGCGCGATTGGACGAGCTGCTTGCCGAGAATAAAGATATGAGCTGCAAGTGTATATTGAAGATTATCGTGACCCGAGGGGGTGGCGGTAGAGGGTATGCGCTGCCCGAGAAGCAGTGTCCGGTGGAGATACTGGGCTTGTTTGCTGCACCGGATGTGGTTTCTATTCAAGCGCTTGGCGGCAGTGTGCGGACTCTAAAGTCGCAGGCTGTGGAATATGGCGAATGCGCAGGGCTTAAGCACCTTAATCGACTTGAACAAGTGCTGGCGTCTATTGAACTGGATGGGCGTGCGTTCGAGGGATTGATGTTTGATGCTTCTGGGTGTTTAGTTGAAGGGACTCGGACGAATATCTTTCTCTGGGATGAGGGGCGAATCTTCACGCCGACATTGGCGCGATCGGGGGTGAAGGGCGTACTGAGACAATATATCCTTAATAGCGCTCCTGAGTGGGGTTTGCATATTGATGAGGTGGATATTACTCGGGCAGAATTGAAAAAAATCAAGGGGATGGCTTTGGTCAATAGTGTGATGGGAGTTATTCCGGTTAATCAATTAGATGGTAAATTACTGAATATCGACTGTGTCATCAAAGAACTCCAAGAAAAAGTCCACCAAAAAATCCCGTTTTAGCTTGAGAAAGTTCGTTCTCAAGACCCTTCTTGCTGTATTTCTTCTCTCATCAGCAGTTGTCGCCGGCGCATACTATTACGGGCGTTATTTGTTATTGCAGCCCCTGCCGGTGGTTGCCACCACCACGATTGAAGTCAAGCGTGGCGATTCTTTGCGGAAAGTCGCCGACAGGATGGCTGAGCAGGGTGTGCTGGAAAGCGCGGAATGGTTTTATTGGTACGGTCGGCTTAGCCGAAAAGATAAGCAACTAGTGGCTGGTGAGTATCTGCTTGAGCCTGGTAAAAATACCATTGAGCTGTTCGCTTTGCTGACTTCCGGGAATACTCTGAATTATGCGCTCACCATTATTGAAGGTTGGAATCTGAAGGATGTGCTGCGTGAGCTAGGAAATCATCCAAAACTGGAAAAAACCATCGATACGCAAGATCCGGCTCAGCTCGCCAAGTTGTTGGGTATGAACTATCCGCATGCGGAAGGTCTTCTGTTTCCTGATACCTATTTTTATAAGAAAGGGACCCGCGATATCGATTTGTTGACTACAGCTCATCGTCGGATGGTGCGTATTCTGGAGGATGAATGGTCTCGCAAGAGCGCCTGGAGTGCGGCGGCGACTCCCTACGAAGCGCTGATACTGGCTTCGATTGTCGAAAAAGAAACTAGTGTCGATAGTGAGCGAGGACGTATCTCTGGGGTGTTTACTTTGCGGCTGGAGAAAGGGATGCGTCTGCAGACAGACCCCACGGTGATCTACGGCATGGGCGATAAATACGGAGGCAATCTGCGTCGCAAGGATTTGCGCGAGGCGACGTCCTACAATACCTATGTCATAAAGGGGTTGCCGCCGACGCCGATCGCTATGCCTGGGCGCGCCTCCATTCATGCAGCGTTGCATCCCGAGAAGACGGGGGATCTTTATTTTGTGGCGCGTGGTGACGGCACGCACGAGTTTTCTAAAACACATGATGCGCATGTAAAAGCAGTTAGGAAGTACCAACTGCGTCGCAGAGAAGATTATCGCTCAACGCAGTAATCGAGAGTTGATGCGGGGCGTGCTAAATTTGGTTTAAGTTCAAACAATTTATGGGGTAAACGTTGAAGAAAGGGCTGTTTATTACCGTTGAAGGTATTGAGGGGGCGGGTAAGACCACAAACCTCAACTTCATTCGTTCTATATTGGAGGGAAGCGGTGAGGAGGTGATTATGACTCGAGAGCCTGGCGGTACGCCGATGGCTGAGGAGGTCAGAGAATTGCTGTTGCGCCCTCGTGAAGAAACAGTCTCGTCTACGGCTGAGCTACTGCTCATGTTTGCTGCGCGAGCTCAGCACTTAGAACAGAAGATTCGGCCTGCTATCGATCGGGGTGTGCATGTGTTGAGCGACCGATTTACCGATGCAACCTATGCCTATCAGGGTGGGGGGCGTGGTTTGTCCTGGGAAATGATTCACGATCTCGAAAAGCTTGTTCAAGCGAACTTCAAGCCGGATCTTACTCTGCTATTGCGTATTGATCCTGAGGCAGGGATGGCAAGGGCGAGAAAGCGTGGAGCCTTGGATCGTTTTGAGCAGGAGAAGTTGGAGTTTTATTCCCGTGTTCAGGAAGGTTATATGAAGAGGGTGACTGAAGACCCTGGGCGCTTTCTGGTTGTGGATGCGCAGCAGTCGTTGGAAGATGTGCAGGCTGCAATTGCTCAGGGATTGACGGCGAAGCTAGCTGGTTAGCCCTATGCTTGAGCTTTGAATGGTAAGTAATAAAAAACGCCCCGCATTTGCGGGGCGTTTTGTTTTAGGCTTCCGCTTTCGCGTTAGCTGCTTTCTCGGTGTATGCATCCATCTTGTCGAAGTTCAGGTAGCGGTAAATGTCGCCAGCCATGCTGTCGATATTTTTCGCATAGTCCATGTACTCTTCAACGGAAGGGAGGCGGCCCAATACTGCCCCGACCGCCGCCAGTTCTGCGGAGGTCAGGTAGACATTGGCGCCGTCGCCCAAACGGTTGGGGAAGTTACGAGTGGATGTAGACAGTACGGTTACGCCGGGAGCTACACGAGCCTGGTTGCCCATGCAGAGTGAGCAGCCTGGCATTTCTGTGCGTACGCCATTGCGTCCGTAAATGTTGTAGTAACCTTCTTCCATCAGCTGCGCCTGATCCATTTTGGTGGGCGGAGACATCCAGAATCGGGTTTTCAGCGCGTCTTTGTTTTGCTCCAGCAGTTTGCCGGCGGCGCGGAAATGGCCAATGTTGGTCATACAAGAGCCGATGAAGACTTCATCAACTTTATCACCCGCCACTTCCGACAGCTTCTTGGCGTCGTCTGGATCGTTCGGGCAGCAAACGATAGGCTCTTTGATTTCATCCATGTCGATTTCGATAACTGCTGCGTATTCGGCGTCGGAGTCGCCGCGCATCAGGCTTGGGTTGGCCAGCCATTCTTCCATGGCTTTGGCGCGGCGCTCGATGGTGCGGACGTCTCCGTAGCCTTCAGCGATCATCCAGCGCAGCATAACAATGTTAGAGCGCAGGTATTCGGCGACAGAATCTTCAGACAGGGTGATGGTGCAGCCCGCAGCGGAGCGCTCCGCCGACGCGTCGGAAAGCTCAAACGCTTGCTCGACAGTCAGACTTTCCAGGCCTTCGATTTCCAGTACGCGACCGGAGAAGATGTTTTTCTTCCCTTTCTTTTCAACGGTCAGCAGGCCTTGCTGAATCGCGTAATAAGGGATGGCGTGAACCAGGTCGCGCAGGGTAATGCCGGACTGCATTTTGCCCTTGAAGCGAACCAGTACTGATTCAGGCATATCCAAAGGCATAACGCCAGTAGCTGCGGCGAAAGCGACCAGACCTGAGCCAGCAGGGAAAGAGATGCCCATAGGGAAGCGGGTGTGAGAGTCGCCGCCGGTACCGACAGTGTCAGGCAGTAGCATGCGGTTCAGCCAGCTGTGAATGATGCCGTCGCCAGGACGCAACGCCACGCCGCCGCGGTTCATGATGAAGTCTGGCAGAGAATGCTGCATTTCTACGTCAACCGGCTTGGGATAAGCGGCGGTGTGACAGAATGACTGCATAACCAAGTCGGCGGAAAAGCCCAGGCACGCCAAGTCTTTCAGCTCATCGCGAGTCATTGGGCCGGTGGTGTCCTGAGAGCCGACAGTGGTCATGCGAGGTTCGCAGTATTGACCAGGGCGTACGCCTTCAACGCCACAGGCTTTTCCGACCATTTTCTGGGCCAGAGTGAAGCCTTTGCCAGAATCGTTAGCGGCTTGTGGGCGGCGGAATACGTTGGATGGCTCCAGGCCCATTGCTTCGCGAGCTTTGTCGGTCAGGCCGCGGCCGATAATCAGAGGGATGCGTCCGCCTGCGCGAACTTCGTCCAGCAGAACGTCAGATTTCAATTCGAATTCGCCGATGACTTCGCCGGTTTCGTGATTTTTGACCTTGCCTTCGAAGGGCAGGATTTCGATTACGTCGCCCATGTTCATTTGGGATACGTCGCATTCAAAAGGCAGAGCGCCGGCATCTTCCATAGTGTTGAAGAAGATGGGGGCGATTTTTCCGCCAATACAGATGCCGCCAGTACGCTTGTTGGGTACGCCCGGCATGTCGCGGCCAATGTACCAAAGTACGGAGTTGGTGGCGGACTTTCTAGAAGATCCTGTGCCCACTACGTCGCCGACGAAAGCAACTTCGTGGCCTTTCTTCTTCAGTTCTTCGATCTGCTGCTCGGCATTGGTGATGCCTTCGCGAGGCATTTTGTACATCGCTTTGGCATGCAGAGGGATGTCTGGGCGCGACCAGGCGTCAGGCGCAGGAGAAAGGTCGTCGGTGTTGGTTTCGCCCGTTACTTTGAAAACAGTTGCAACAATGCTCTTAGGCACTTCAGGCTTTTGCAGGAACCATTCAGCGTTGGCCCAGGAGTCCATGACTGCTTTTGCGTTGGCGTTGCCTGCGTCCGCTTTTTCTTTGATGTCGTGGAAAGTATCGAAAACCAGGAGCGTAGACTTCAGTTGTTCTGCGACAAGCTGGCCTAGAGAGGCGTCGTCAAGCAGTTCAACCAGTGTGGAGATGTTGTAGCCACCCTGCATCATGCCTAATAATTGAACGGCTTTTTCCTTGGAGATCAGGGGGGATTGGGCTTCGCCTTTAACGATGGCGGTGAGGAAGCCGGCTTTAACGTATGCCGCTTCATCTACGCCGGGGGGCACGCGATTTTCCAACAAGTCTACTAGCGTTTCTTCCTCACCGGCTGGGGGGGCTTTCAATAGCTCCACCAACCCTGCCATTTGCTCTGCGTTAAGTGGCTTGGGTGGGACGCCTAGTTCGGCTCGTTCTTCAACGTGTTTACGATATGCTTCTAGCACGGTAGAACCCTCATCATTTCCTGTATCCGCCCTTATGGGGCGGTGTTTTTGATTGGGCGAGAGGTTACTTCGCTCCATATATAAAGACGCAATATTCTATGCCAATGATAGTGCAAAGTTAAGCAAACGCCCTATCAGCCCTGTTGATAGTCGATATAAATTTGAAAAATGTAGCCATTGGTCGTAATAAACTTTCGTGAATGTAGGAGGGTGAGCGGCTTATTCAAAATGGTGTTATTGGTGGGCCGGGGTGGGCGGAGATATGGGTATTTCTGATATACTGCGCGGCTTAAATTTTGATGATCAATTTTGACTTTTAGTGCGGAAATTATAGTGGATATGTCTGTGTCGGCTCCTGAAGATATCGTTAGCTTTTTAGGGTGTGAAACGCCGGAGGCATGGTTGCGTAAAGCTGCAGCGGAACTGCCGCTATTGTTGGTGGATCATGCGCAGTGTGAGAAGAAGGCGGCCTCTTCAGCATTGCAATTGATGTTCAGGTACCCTGAGGATATCGAGTTGTCGACGCGGATGTCGAAGCTTGCGCGTGAAGAGTTGCGCCACTACGAGCAGGTGGTGAAGATCATGCAGGGGCGAGAAGTGTCTGATCGTAAGCAGACGGCGTCTCGTTATGCTTCTGCGTTGCGCGATTGTGTTCGTAAAGGTGAGCCGCACAGATTGGTGGATATGCTAATCATAGGGGCGTTTATAGAGGCGCGTTCCTGTGAGCGATTCGCTCGATTAATTCCATATTTGGATGAAGAATTGGCTGCTTTCTATCGAGGCTTGCTTGAGTCGGAAGGGCGTCATTACAGAAACTATCTGAAATTGGCCAAAGAGCGTTCTCCAGCCGATATAACGGACAGGATTGCGTATGTCCGTGAGGTGGAGGCGGATTTGATTCGTTCGCCTGACTCGGAGTTTCGCTTCCATAGCGGTGTTCCCGCTTAAAGCGTTGAGGACCTGACGCTGCTTGCGTCAGGCTATATCCTCAGCTTTCAGGTTCAGTAATTGGAAGCCGTCTGCGTCCGCTCTGCCGTACCAGGTTTCGTCTCCCCAATCTCCCAGAACAATGCGCTTTACCTTACCCTGGGGTAGGTTATAACAATGTGTGTCGGGACGATGTGTGTGGCCGTGAATCAACAGCTCAATTTTATAGGTGTTGAAGGTGCTTATTACCTCGTCCGGAGCGACATCCATAATTTCCTCCGCTTTTCCTTGATTCTTCGCCATGCTGATCTGCCGCATTTGGCGAGCCGTTAATTGGCGTTGATCCAGGGGGCGCGAGAGAAACTGTGTCTGAAAAGCTGGATTGCGAAATGTGGCGCGAGCCTTTTGGTAGGCGGCGTCCAAAGTGCAAAGTGAGTCGCCATGCATGAGTAGTGACGAGGCGCTATACAGGTCAAGGGCATGAGGCTCTTTCAGCAAGGTCGCTCCACATTGCTTGGCGTAGGCTTCGCCGATGAGGAAGTCGCGATTGCCATGCATGAGATAGATGCGGGTTCCGGCATCCGCCAGTCTGTGAAGCCGTTGCGCCACCTCTACTTGCAGAGGAGTCTGCTCATCATCGCCAACCCAGACCTCGAAGAAGTCTCCGAGTATATACAGGGCTTCCGCGTTCGGGGCTATTTTGTCCAGAAAGTTAAAGAAAAACCGGGTGAGTTCCGGTTTTTCCACTTCCAGATGTAGATCGGAAATAAACAGCGTTGGCATGATCTATTCGATGATGGTGGCGGAAGTGATAATCACGTCTTCGGCTGGAACGTCTTCGTGTGCGCCCTTGTAAGTGGTGGCGACGGATTTAATTTGATTGACGACGTCCATGCCCTCGGTGACTTTACCGAACACTGCGTAACCCCAGCCTTCAGTGGTTTCCGATGTGAAATCCAGGAATCCGTTGTCTGCGACGTTAATAAAAAATTGGGCGCTGGCGGAATGGGGGTCCATTGTGCGGGCCATGGCGACGGAGCCTGTCATGTTGCTGAGCCCATTGTTCGCCTCGTTTTTAATCGGCGCGCGGGCTTTTTTGGGGGTAAGGCCTGGTTCAAATCCGCCGCCCTGAATCATAAAGTTAGAGATGACGCGGTGAAAGATGGTGCCGTCATAAAAGCCGTCGCGGACATATTGCTCGAAGTTTTTCGCTGTAATAGGCGCGTTTTCGTAGTCGAGCTCGATTTTGATGTCACCGAAGTTTGTCTGCAAAAGAATCATGTAGTTACCTTTTAAGGCTTTTGAACGGTTAAAACGTCATTTTAGCCAAAAAGCAGTGACCATTTCAGTAATTTGCGCTGCGACGAAGGTAAAGTTTCCCTATAATTGCCGGTTTATCCCCTGTACGTATAATCTAGGGAATATTAAAAGCGAATTCTTTTGCAAGGCTGGGAATCAGCCTTAAGCGCAATAAACATTGATGGTAGAGAAAGCATTTTTATGAGTGAAGGCGAGGCCATAAAGCCCAACTTTATTACCCAGATCATTGATAAAGATCTGGCGGCGAACAAGCATGGCGGCAAAGTGCATACCCGTTTTCCACCGGAACCGAATGGATATCTCCATATCGGTCATGCGAAGTCCATTTGTCTAAACTTTGGCGTTGCTGAAACCTACGCCAACGGCCGCTGCAATCTACGCTTCGACGATACCAATCCTGAAAAAGAAAGCCAGGAATACATCGATTCGATCGCCACTGACGTTAAGTGGTTGGGATGCGAGTGGGAAGAGCCTGTCAGACATGCTTCCTCATACTTTGATCAGTTGTTTGAGTACGCTATCGAGCTGATAAACAAAGGCAAAGCCTATGTGTGCAGCCTGACTCCAGACGAAATGACAGCGTATCGCGGCTCACTGAAAGAGCCGGGCAAACCCAGTCCCTATCGCGACAGGAGCGTTGAGGAAAACCTGGACCTGTTTCATCGTATGGCGAAAGGTGAGTTTGCGGATGGCGTTCATGTGCTGCGCGCTAAGATCGATATGGCGTCGCCCAATATCAATATGCGCGATCCGATTTTGTATCGCATTCGTCGCGCTCACCATCATCAGACTGGTGATAAGTGGTGCGTGTACCCGATGTACGACTATACCCATCCGATTTCAGACGCATTGGAAGGGATAACGCATTCTCTGTGTACGCTGGAGTTTGAAGACCACCGTCCCTTGTATGACTGGGTGTTGGATAACATCAGTATCGATTGCCATCCACAGCAAATTGAGTTTGCGCGCTTAAATCTCAACTATACCGTCACCAGTAAGCGTAAGCTGAAGAAGCTGGTAGACGAAAAGTATGTTGAAGGCTGGGATGATCCACGCATGCCGACTCTGGCTGGGTTGCGTCGTCGCGGCTATACGCCTCGCTCAATTCGTAGCTTTTGTAACGCAATCGGCGTGACGCGTAGCGAAGGCGTGGTGGACGTGGCCATGCTGGAGTTCGCGATCCGTGAAGATCTGAATGAGCGTGCGCCAAGAGCAATGTGCGTGTTGCACCCATTGAAAGTGGTGATTACCAACTATCCC
Source organism: Hahella sp. KA22 (assembly GCF_004135205.1). Lineage (NCBI taxonomy): Bacteria > Pseudomonadati > Pseudomonadota > Gammaproteobacteria > Oceanospirillales > Hahellaceae > Hahella > Hahella sp. KA22. The sequence goes on from NZ_CP035490.1 coordinate 2,846,969, forward strand.
GAAGGGCAGGTTGAGGAGTTGGTTGCGCCGGCGCATCCTCAAAATGAATCCATGGGGACCCGTACAGTACCCTTTGCGAAAGAGATTTATATTGATCAGGAGGATTTCCGGGAGTCCGCCAATAAGCACTTCAAACGTTTAGTGTTAGGGAAGGAAGTGCGCTTACGTAACGCCTATGTGATTCGTTGCGATGAAGTGATCAAAAATGAGGCGGGTGAACCTATTGAGTTACGCTGTGTCTATGATCCCGATACGCTGGGTAAAGATCCGGAAGGGCGCAAAGTTAAGGGCGTTATTCACTGGGTCGCCGCGGATCAGGCGGTAGATGTGGAAGTGCGGCTTTATGATCGCCTTTTTAATCATGAAAGCCCGGACGCCCAAAAAGAAGTGGAATTTACCGAATTCCTGAATCCCGAGTCTCTGGTTGTCTTGAGCGGAGCCAAGGCGGAGGCGAGTCTGCGTCAGGCGGGTTCTGAAGTTCCATATCAGTTTGAGCGGGAAGGGTATTTTTACCTTGACCCAATCAAGGCGGCTCAGGGTGAGTTGGTGTTTAATCGCACAGTCACACTTCGTGACACCTGGGCGAAAATTGAGGCGAAGGGCGAATAATTTCGCCTTTACGCCGGAAGCAACGTTAACGGTAACATTAGGACTAATAGGTCGTGTTGAAGATATACAGTAGCCTTTCTCAGCAAAAAGAAGAGTTTAAACCCATTCAGGCCGGTAAGGTCGGTATCTACGTTTGCGGAATGACTGTATATGACTACTGTCACCTCGGGCATGCCCGGGTCCTGGTGTGTTTTGACATAATTACCCGTTATCTGCGCGCGAAAGGCTACGACGTCAATTATGTGCGCAACATTACTGACGTCGATGACAAGATTCTGAATCGGGCGCGTGATAACGGGGAGTCTGTTGATGCGTTGACGGCTCGCTTTATTGATGCGATGCACGAGGATGAGCGGGCGTTGGGTGTGTTGTCTCCAACTTCAGAGCCGCGTGCAACCGGCCATATCGACGAAATCATCGCTATGATTCAGCGTCTCATGGATAAAGGGTATGCCTACCATGCGTCCAATGGCGATGTTTACTATGCCGTTGAGCAGTTTGCGGATTACGGTAAGCTCAGCAAGCAAAAGCTGGATGAAATTCGTGCGGGAGCCCGGATCGAGGTGGATGCAGAAAAACGTAGTCCTGCAGATTTCGTGCTCTGGAAGGCGGCTAAGCCGGGCGAGTTGTCATGGAATTCTCCATGGGGTGAGGGGCGTCCTGGTTGGCATATTGAGTGCTCTGCGATGTCTACGCAATGCTTGGGCGATACCTTTGATATTCATGGCGGCGGACCAGATCTTAAGTTCCCGCACCATGAAAACGAAATAGCGCAGTCGGAAGCCGCTACGGGGTGTAAGTATGTCAATTACTGGATGCATGCCGGAGCTGTAAGGGTTAACAAGGAAAAGATGTCTAAATCACTGGGTAACTTCTTCACAATTCGTGAAATTCTGGATAAGTATCCGGCTGAAGTGGTGCGTTATTTCCTCGCCTCTAGTCATTATCGTAGCGCGATTGATTATTCTGATCTTGCCTTGGAAGAAGCGCGGAGCGGGTTGGAGCGTCTATACAACTCCATCCGTGAACTCTATGGAGAATTGAGTGCGGTTTCAGTAGATGAATCTCTGATTGGGGGGTATCGAGAACGCTTCCATCAGGCAATGGATGATGACTTCAATACCTCCTCCGCCGTGGCAGTGCTGTTTGATATGGCGAAAGCAGTAAATGTGTCGAAAAAGGAAGATCGCGCCACGGCGTTGTCGTTGGCGAAAGGCATGATTGATCTGGCTGAGGTGCTTGGCCTGCTTCAGGCGAACCCTGAATCGCTGATGCAGGGGGAGGGTGAGGAAGTTGGGGGTCTGAGTGTGGATGAAATTGAAGGCTATATTGCCCGGCGTAATGCGGCTCGCGCCAATAAGGATTTTGCCGAATCTGACCGCATTAGAGATTTGCTCAAGGATAAAGGCGTATTGCTTAACGACTCACGTGAGGGTACGACCTGGCAGAGAGCGTAGCTCGGCCATTTAATTTTAAAAAGCCCCGGTCATTTATGTGAGTGGCCGGGGCTTTTCTATGTGGTGCTAGCTAAGTGAATGACTGCTATGAAGTGGGAGCTAACCTTTGTGTAGATGGTTGGCGGCGTAAAGCGTGTTCTCCATGAGGGTGGCGACGGTCATGGGGCCAACGCCTCCGGGTACTGGCGTAATCCAGCTGGCGCGTTCCGCTGCTTCATCAAACTCGACGTCTCCAACTAGCGCGCCGTCATCTTTGCGATTGATGCCTACGTCAATCACGATGGCTCCGGGCTTTATCCATTCGCCTTTTACAATGCCTGGGCGTCCTACTGCGACAACGACGATATCGGACTGGCTCACTTTGGCTGGAAGATTGACCGTAAAGCGATGAGTAATGGTGACGGTGCAGCCCGCCAGCAATAACTCCAGCCCCATGGGGCGTCCGACAATATTGGAAGCTCCGACCACCAAAGCATCTTTACCTCGTAGTTCAACGCCAGTGCGGGCTAACAGAGTCATGATGCCTTTAGGGGTGCAGGGGCGTAGCACGGGCATACGCTGCGCCAGTCGGCCAAGGTTGTAGGGGTGGAAGCCATCGACGTCTTTGTCTGGCTTTATGCGCTCTAATATATTGTCTGCATCCATATGCGCGGGGAGGGGCAATTGGACGAGTATGCCATCTATAGCGTTGTCTTCGTTAAGGGTGTCAATTAGTTTGAGGAGCTCCTGCTCCGTCGTGCTCTCTTCCAGGGTGTATTTTTGAGAGAGAAAGCCGACTTCTTCGCAAGCCTTGGTTTTGTTCTTCACATAAACTTGGGAGGCGGGATCCTCTCCCACCAATACAACGGCGAGACCGGGTGGGCGCAAGCCGCTGTCGAGGCGGGCTTTTACGCCTTCTGCAACATTTTTGCGAACGTCCGCGGCGACCTGCTTGCCGTCGATCAGCCTAGCGTGATGGTTGTTCTGGGCGTGAGTCATAGTCATGGCCAACTGATGGGAATAGGGGCCCACATTTTACTGAAATGGCGCTATAGCTCAATTGTTTAATGTAATGCATCAGGGCTGGTAGGGGGCTTGGTTGATTGTTTGAGTCTGGTGGCTAGGCGTCTCTCTATTGGGAGAATAAAAGTTAAGTGGTTGGTGGTAGTATCCTGTTGATGGGGGGGGGGTGGTTCGGGAGTGTTTTGGGATGCTCCTCTCATTTACATGTATTATGTGGCGCGCTCACCGCTTAAATGGCTCGTGCTGGAAAATATTTTAAGTATTTTCAAATTGATGGTTGACGATGGTGGGCGCCGCGAGTATTATTCGCGCCAGCTTTCGCTGAGGCGCCTTGTCTCACTAAGAGCGGGGTATAGCGCAGTCTGGTAGCGCGCCTGCTTTGGGAGCAGGATGTCGGGAGTTCGAATCTCTCTACCCCGACCACTTTACTCGGTGAGTAATCACAGTTTAAGGTGGTAGTTCGCAAGGAGTCGCGAATATAGAGCGCCCGTAGCTCAACCGGATAGAGCATCGGCCTTCTAAGCCGAGGGTTGCAGGTTCGAGTCCTGCCGGGCGCGCCATGCCTTAAAGTGGTGGCCTTAGGTAGCGAAGCATTTGTGGTGGACGTAGCTCAGTCGGTAGAGCTCAGGATTGTGATTCCTGCGGTCGAGGGTTCGATCCCCTTCGTCCACCCCATTCCTCTCAAGCTTTAGGGCTTGTTAAAAAGTTTTGATGTGTTTTGCAGAAAAACTACCTCTTATAGTGCGAAAGTGGCGGAACTGGTAGACGCGCTGGATTTAGGTTCCAGTATCGAAAGATGTGAGAGTTCGAGTCTCTCCTTTCGCACCATGTTGATTTTTAATAATTGCGAAGCTCCTTGTTTATATTCTCTACTTGCTAAAGCAGTCGGGGCTCCGTAATATTTGCCTCCACTTTTTTAAGTTGCGTATCAGAATCGAGGATTATCATGCAAGTTTCGCTAGAGTCGACCTCTTCTATCGAGCGTCGAATGACAATTGGTGTGCCGGCAACTCAAGTTAACTCGGAAGTAGAGAAGCGTTTGCAGAAAACTGCTCGTACTGTCCGCATGAATGGTTTCCGTCCCGGCAAAGTACCGATGAGCGTAGTCAAAAAGCGCTACGGAGAAGGCGTGCGCCAGGAAGTTATCGGCGAAATGATGCGCGACGCTTATGTTGAGGCGCTTCAGAAAGAAGACCTGAACCCCGCCGGCTACCCCAAATTTGAGCCCAAGAAAATCGAAGATGGCGAAGATCTGGAATTTATTGCTACTTTCGAAATCTATCCTGAAGTGTCCATTGGCGACCTCTCCTCCATTAGCGTTGAAAAAGAAGACTTTGAAATCGTTGATGCTGACGTAGACAGCATGATCGAAAAGCTGCGTCAGCAATCTTCTTTATGGAAAGATAGCGAAGACGCGGCAGCTGAAGGCGACCGTCTGACTATCGACTTCAAAGGCATGATTGATGGTGAAGCGTTTGAAGGCGGTTCTGCGGAAAATGCACAGATCGTTATCGGCTCCAAGCGCATGATTCCTGGCTTTGAAGACGGTTTGGTAGGTTTAAAGGCTGGCGATGAAAAAACGCTGGATCTGACTTTTCCTGAAGACTATCACGCTGAAAACCTGAAAGGTAAACCCGCTCAGTTTGAAGTAAAAGTGAGCAAGGTTGAGCGTTCTGAGCTGCCTGAAATCAATGATGAGTTCTTCGCGCAGTACGGAGTGCAGGAAGGCGGAGAAGAGGCTTTCAAAGTCGAAATTCGCAAGAACATGGAGCGCGAAGCGAAATTTGCAATCGCAAATAAAGTGAAGCAACAAGTGGTTGATCAGTTGTTGGGCTTGAGCGAATTCGAAGTACCTTCCGCTTTGGTTGACTCTGAGGTTAACAGAATGCGTGAAGATGCCGCCCAGCGTTTTGGCGGTGGTCAAATGAAGGCTTCGCAATTGCCTGCGGAACTGTTTAAGGACCAAGCGGTCAAACGTGTTAAGACCGGCTTGATTTTTGCTCAAGTGGTTAAAGATAACGGCCTTGAGGCGTCTGAAGCGCAGATTGAAGCGAAAATTCGTGAGCTGGCGTCCAGTTATCAAGAGCCTGAGCAAGTGGTTAGCTGGTATATGAGCAATCCTGAGCAGAAGGCTCAGATGCAGTCCGTAGTTCTGGAAGATGTAGTGGTGGATTTCGTGGCTGATAAAGCGAAGATTGAGACTAAGTCCGTATCATATGAGGACGCAGTCAAGCCAAGAACTGCTCCAGCTGCGGAAGCTGATCAAGCGGAAGAAGCTGAGCAAAGCGCGGAATAAAAAACGCGGTCTTGCGCTAAAAAAGCCAGCAAATTAAGCTAGAATGACAAACAGCCGGTAACGTCCGGCTGTTTGTCTTTTATAGATAGCAATGGAGTTCTGATAAAAATGGCTCGCGACGACAACGCAACGATGATGAATAAATTAGAAATAGCCAATGCTCTGGTGCCCATGGTGGTTGAGCAAACCGCGCGTGGCGAAAGATCCTACGATATATACTCAAGGCTGTTGAAAGAGCGGATCATTTTTCTGGTCGGCCAGGTTGAAGACCATATGGCTAATCTGGTGGTGGCGCAGTTGTTGTTCCTGGAGTCAGAGAACCCGGACAAAGATATTCATCTCTACATCAATTCTCCTGGTGGTTCCGTGACCGCGGGGCTGTCAATTTACGACACCATGCAATTTATCAAGCCTGACGTTTCTACAATGTGTATCGGGCAGGCGGCTAGTATGGGTGCGTTACTATTAAGCGGCGGCGCCGCTGGAAAGCGCTACTGTCTGCCGCACTCTCGCGTGATGATTCACCAGCCATTATTGGGCGGTCTGCAGGGGCAGGCTTCTGATATAGAGATACATGCGAAGGAAATTCTGTTGTTGCGCGAGAAGCTGAACAACATTCTCTCCAAGCACACAGGGCAAGACATTGAGACCATCGCTCGTGACACTGACCGCGATAAATTCATGGACGCTGAGATGGCTAAAAATTATGGCTTGATAGACTCTGTGCTTGATAAACGGGTAGTTGGTTAGCATACTTGGTGTATGGTAAATACGTAAGACTAACTAAACCCGTCTTGCATATATTGAATTAATTTAGGGGTAGTTTGATGGCTGATGAAAGAAGCGGAAAGGGCGAAGACAGCGGCAAGTTGCTGTATTGCTCCTTTTGCGGGAAAAGCCAACATGAGGTTCGCAAGCTGATCGCCGGTCCGTCTGTGTTTATTTGCGATGAGTGCGTTGATCTGTGCAACGACATTATCCGCGAAGAGATTCAGGAAGCGACCACCAGTGACAGCAGCGACAGGTTGCCCACACCTCACGAAATCAAGGAAACGCTGGATGACTATGTAATCGGTCAGACCCGAGCCAAACTTGCGTTGGCTGTTGCGGTTTACAACCATTACAAGCGCCTACGTTACGAAGACAAAAAAGGTGAAGTCGAGTTAGGCAAGAGTAATATTTTGCTGATTGGGCCCACCGGTAGCGGTAAGACTTTGTTGGCTGAAACGCTGGCGAGATTGCTGAACGTACCGTTTACCATTGCTGACGCCACGACATTGACGGAAGCCGGTTATGTCGGCGAAGACGTTGAGAACATTATTCAGAAACTGTTGCAGAAGTGTGACTATGACGTCGAGAAGGCGCAGAAGGGTATCGTATACATTGACGAAATCGATAAAATTTCGCGTAAATCCGATAATCCTTCTATAACGCGTGACGTGTCTGGCGAAGGTGTTCAGCAGGCGTTGTTGAAGCTGATTGAGGGCACTGTCGCCTCCGTGCCGCCTCAGGGTGGCCGTAAGCATCCGCAGCAAGAATTTCTGCAAGTGGATACTTCGAATATTCTGTTTATATGCGGTGGCGCCTTTGCTGGTCTTGAGAAGATTATTCGAGATCGCGCAGAGAAGGGCAGTATCGGATTTTCGGCCGTAGTGAAGAGTCAGATAAGCTCTAAATCTGTTGGCGAGACGTTAAAGGACGTAGAGACCGAGGACTTAATCAAATTTGGTTTGATTCCCGAGTTTGTGGGCCGATTGCCTGTCATCGCTACTTTGGACGAGTTGGATGAGGCGGCGTTGATTCAGATTCTGACTCAGCCGCGTAACGCCTTGACCAAGCAATATTCCAAGCTGTTTGAAATGGAAAGCGTTGAAGTGGACTTTCGTGAGGACGCGCTGCACTCTATCGCCAAGAAAGCCATGGAGCGCAAAACCGGCGCGAGGGGGCTACGCTCTATACTTGAGCAGGTTCTCCTGAAGACTATGTATGACATTCCTTCAGAGCAGGATGTTTGCAAAGTCGTCATCGACGAAGGCGTTATCGCCGGCGAGTCCGAGCCAATCAAAATCTACAAGAACAGCGAACAGGCCAAATTGGCTGCTGACGAATAGCTTCTATTGCGGTAATGGTTAAATTACCGCCTGTTTTTGAAGGTTTTTGTAAAAAATGGGGCGTTCAGCCCCTTTTTTCTAAAATATTCCTATCTTGTAATCATCCTACATTTGTATTTTGCGGCCATTGTCCCCATCATCTATAGCAAGTGAAAGATAGTGACCAGCATACGGCGCGTGTTAGAAGCGCCATCAAGTTCTGAGGTGTTATATGGTTGAGGGTTCATCACCTATCGTAATCCCTTTACTGCCATTGCGTGATGTTGTTGTTTTCCCGCACATGGTGATCCCTTTGTTTGTTGGCAGAGCCAAATCTATTAAAGCTCTCGAAGAAGCAACGGAAGGCAATAAGGAAATCCTGCTGGTAGCTCAGCGTGACCCTGCTGACGAAGATCCGGGGCAGTCTGAAATATATGGAATCGGCACCGTATCAACTATCCTGCAGATGCTCAAACTGCCTGACGGTACTGTAAAAGTGCTGGTTGAAGGCAACTATCGCGCCCATATTGATCGCGTAGAAAACGATGACTATCTCAGCGCGAAAGTTAGTGAATTGCCTGAGCCGATTCTGTCTGAACGTTCCGCCGATGTCCTTACTCGTTCTTTACTTTCTCAGTTCGAACAATACGTGAAGCTGAGTAAGAAAATTCCGAATGAACTATCTGACTCATTAAGTAATATTGCTGAGCCCGGACGTTTGGCCGATACCATCGCGGCGCATTTGGAGCTTAAGCTTGAGTCCAAGCAAGAGTTACTTGAAGTGGTGGATGTTAAGGCGCGAGTTGAAGCGCTGATGCAGCGACTAGAGAATGAGATTGACATTCTGCAAGTGGAGCAGCGTATTCGCGGCCGCGTTAAGAAGCAGATGGAAAAGAGCCAGCGCGAGTATTACCTCAACGAACAGATGAAAGCCATCCAAAAGGAAATGGGTGATCTGGGTGATGGCGGTAATGAGCTGGAGCAGCTTGAAAAACGTATTCTATCCGCAGGCATGCCTGAGGAGGCGCGCAAGAAGGCGGAATCTGAGTTAAGCAAGCTCAAAATGATGTCGCCAATGTCAGCTGAAGCGACCGTTGTGCGTAGCTATATCGATTGGATGGTGAATATTCCATGGAAAAAGCGCAGTCGTGTTAAGCATGACTTAGATGCGGCGCGTAAGATCCTGAATGAAGACCACTACGGCCTGGAAGAGGTTAAAGAGCGTATTCTTGAGTATTTGGCAGTACAAAGCCGGGTCAAGAAGATGAAGGGGCCTGTGCTTTGCCTGGTTGGTCCTCCAGGTGTAGGTAAGACTTCGCTGGGGCAGTCGGTTGCAAAAGCTACGAACCGTAAGTATGTTCGTATGGCTCTCGGCGGCGTACGTGACGAGGCTGAGATTCGCGGTCACCGTCGGACTTATATCGGCTCTTTGCCTGGGAAGCTGTTGCAGAAGCTTGCGAAAGTTAACGTGAAGAATCCTTTGTTCTTGTTCGATGAGATCGACAAAATGGGCATGGATCATCGCGGTGACCCAGCGTCTGCTTTATTGGAGGTGTTGGACCCGGAACAGAACCACACTTTCAACGACCACTATTTGGAAGTGGATTACGATTTGTCTGAGGTTATGTTCGTTTGTACTTCCAATACAATGAATATTCCGCCTGCTTTGCTGGACCGTATGGAAATTATTCGAATTCCGGGATATACGGAAGACGAAAAGGTGAATATTGCTCAGAAGTACTTGCTGCCCAAGCAGATGGTGAACAACGGCTTGCAGGAAGGCGAGATGGAGACGGATGAGCAGGCCATTCGTACAGTCATTCGATACTATACGAAAGAGGCTGGCGTTCGTGGACTTGAGCGCGAGATCGCAAAGATTTGCCGCAAAGTGGTAAAAGAGAATGTATTGCTGAAAGGTAAGAAAGGCGAAGCTCGTCGCGTTACTGAAGAGAATCTTGAAGATTATCTGGGAGTGCGCAAGTTCAACTACGGCAAAGCGTCGTCTCAAGATCGTGTCGGGCAGGTTACTGGTTTGGCCTGGACTCAGGTCGGCGGCGAACTGCTGACAATTGAATGCACCTCGGTGCCTGGTAAGGGCAAGGTGGTGAAAACAGGCTCGCTTGGTGATGTCATGCAGGAGTCTATTCAGGCGGCTTTGACGGTGGTGAGAGGGCGTTCTCACGTGCTGGGCATAGCTCCTGATTTCCACGAGAAGAATGATATTCACGTACACGTTCCCGAAGGCGCGACGCCGAAGGATGGCCCTAGCGCAGGGATTGGAATGTGCACCGCGTTGGTGTCGAGTTTGACCAACGCGCCGGTTAAGGCTAACGTGGCGATGACGGGAGAGATTACCCTTCGTGGTGAAGTCCTGGCTATCGGCGGGCTTAAGGAGAAGTTGTTGGCCGCGCACCGTGGCGGTATTAAAACGGTGGTGATACCACAGGAAAATGTTCGTGACTTAAAGGAGATTCCGGATAACATCAAAAATGAATTGGAAATTATTCCAGTTACATGGATAGATGAAGTTTGGAATATTGCACTGGGGGATGACTTTGCAAATAGGTTGTCTAGTGCTGAAGGGGGCGTATCGGAAAAAGATAAAAGCTCCATAAATAAAGGTGATGAAACTTCTGATGGGGCGGACCGTATAAATACGCACTAGTGGAAGAAGCTGCTTGACACGCTTTTATCCGTGTTGGTATAAATGATCGCGTTGTCAGGCAGCGTCCCACAAGGGCTGCCGGCCAATTAAAAGAAGAAAAAGGATGTACTCACGCTCTAAAGTTTTAAGTGTGATGTATACCTGAATTCCTTCATCACCAGTCAATTAATCAATTCAAAAAGATCTAAGGGGTTTAGTGTGAATAAGTCAGAATTGATTGATGCTGTTGCTGCATCTGCAGACATCTCAAAAGCGGCTGCTGGTCGTGCTCTTGATGCTGTCGTTGAGTCAGTTACTGAAGCATTAAAAAAGGGTGAGCAGGTTACTTTGATCGGTTTTGGTACGTTCTCTGTTAAAGAGCGCGCTGCACGCACTGGTCGCAACCCGCAAACTGGCGCTACGATTAAAATCGACGCAGCCAAAGTTCCCAGCTTTAAAGCCGGTAAAGCTCTGAAAGACGCAGTCAACTAGCATCTTGTGTCCCTAGTAAAATAGGGACGCAATGCAATCGAAGGAGCGGTAGTTCAGTCGGTTAGAATACCGGCCTGTCACGCCGGGGGTCGCGGGTTCGAGTCCCGTCCGCTCCGCCAAGATCCAAGGCGCCTAAGAGCGCCTTTTTTCATTAGAACAGTACAACCAGATTTGGAAGTTAGAATTCTAAGAGGGGCGCATGCTTCAAAATATTCGGGATAACGCCCAGGGCGTGATCGCCAAGGTAATTGTCGGCCTAATCGTCATGACGTTTGCCTTCTTCGGCATTGAGTCTATCGTTGGAGGGCTCAGCGGCGAGCCCGAAGTTGCGTCAGTTAATGGCGAACCTATCACTAAGTCTCAGTTCGAACGCAAGTTCGAGCGAAACCGCCTTCAGGCTATCGCCAGCATGGGAGAGAATTACGATCCCAGCAAAATCGATGAAAACAAACTGCGTAAAACCACCCTTGACGAATTTATTACTCGCGAAGTTCAGCTACAGGCTGCGCGGGAGGCTGGTTTCACTGTTTCTGATGCAACCATCAACAACTTTATCACTCAGTGGCCAATGGCCCAGAAAGACGGTAAATACGACAACAACCAGTTTATGGAAGCACTGCGCAGAATTGGCATGCGTCCTATGGAGTTCCGTAAAGAGTTATCTGATGAGTTGCTGGTAGGACAATTGCAGTCCGGGATTGCTCAAACTTCTTTTGTTATTGGGGAAGAGCTGAATGAACTGCTGAGAATGGAACGTCAGACTCGCAGTTTTAGCTACTATCGTCTTAACGCTGAAGACGTTGCGAAAGATATTGAAATTAGCGACGCAGAGGCCGAGGAATACTACAACTCTAATAAAGACGAATTTACTTTGCCTGAGCGTATCATCGTCAACTACATTGAGCTGACGCGAGATGTATTGGCGGATCGTGCAGAAGTTAGCGATGACGAAATCAGCAAGCGTTATGAGGAAGAAAAGAAAGAGTTTCATCCATCTGAACAACGCCGTGCTTCCCATATCCTGATTGAAACCTCTGATGACGTCTCTGAAGAGCAGGCGTTGGCTAAAGCTCAAGAAGTTGAGCAGAAGCTGAAAGATGGTGGCGACTTCGCTGCGCTGGCGAAAGAGTTTTCAAGCGATCTAGGCTCAGCGAACGACGGCGGCGACCTGGGTTACGCTCAGAAAGGCGCTTTTGTTAAGCCTTTCGAAGAAAAACTGTTTTCTATGAATGTGGGCGATATTTCCGAACCGGTTAAGACTGAATACGGTTACCACATCATCAAATTAAATGACGTTAAAGCGGTTGAAATGCCAAGCCTGGAAGAGTCCAAAGACCGCATAGTCAAAGAGTTGCAGGAGCAGAAAGCGGATAGTCTGTTCGTTGAAATCAACGCTAAGCTGAAAGACATCACTTATACCGCGGATGATTTGGCGGGACCGGCCGAGGAGCTTGGCCTGACAGTACAGACTTCCGAGCCTTTTTCCAGAGAAGGCGGGCAAGGCATTTTCAGTGGTCCTCAGGTTATTCAAGAAGCCTTCTCTGCGGACGTAATTGAAGACGGCCATAACAGTCAGGTTATCGATTTGGGCAAGGAAGGCAGCCTGGT